>CAYNTP010000025.1:0-59320 GCA_964400415.1 uncultured Parafilimonas sp. | reverse complement strand
TCTTTAGCGTACAACAGAAAGCATGGCACAATTTGGGACAGATAGTAGAGCAATACCCTACCAGCGCCGAGGCCATCAAATATGCAGGTCTTGATTTCGAAGTTATCAAATCCCCTTTATATACTCATGGCAAAGGAGTAAACATAAGCAACGATGGCGAAATAAATGAAGGCGGTAACATTCTACTGGCTGACAACTTCGCAACCATGCGTACAGATACCAACATGGTTTTTGGGGTAGTTGGCAAGGATTATCAAATCGTTCAGAACAAAGATGCTTTTGCTTTTTTCGATGCGATTGTAGGTGGTGGTGATGGGATACTATATGAAACCGCAGGAGCATTAGGCAACGGGGAACGCATATTTATCACAGCTAAACTTCCTGATTATATCCGTGTGGGCAATGGCGATGATGTTACCGAAAAATACATTTTCCTGACAACGTCACATGATGGTACAGGAAGTATTACCGCAGCCTTTACACCCGTGCGTGTTGTCTGCCAAAACACGCTTAATGCTGCCTTGAGCAATATGACTAATGTAGTGCGCATTCGCCATACATCAGGAGCAAAACAGCGTTTGGAAAATGCCCATAAAGTAATGGGACTGGCTAATCAGTTAAGCACTCAACTGGAGCAAATATTTAACCAATGGGCAAAGGTGCATATATGCGATGAAGATGTAAAAAAACTTATTCAATTGGCGCTTTGTCCTAATAAGGAAACATTGGATGCACTTAAAAAAGGTGCAGATGATGAACTGTCAACCGTGTTCAAAAATACAGTGGAAGATGCCTTTGCCTACGGAATGATAGCAGATACCCAACAGATGATTTCAACCAAAGGAACAGTGTTCGGCGCATACAATGCGGTAACAGGCTACTATCAGAATGTACGCAATTACAAAGATGATGAAAACAAACTGCAATCCATTGTAATGGGTGGTACAGCGCAGGCCAAAGCACAGAAAGCATTTGAATTGTGCAGCCAGTTTGCAAAGGATGGTGCTGGTGTGTTTATGTTGAACTGACACCAAAAGGACAGGCAGACATTTCTGCCTGTCCTTATTATCCACTTAAAAAATCAGGCTATGAAACCTTTAGAGAATTTAGTAAACGTAGAAAAAGCGAGGTTACTGCATGAACTGTTTCCCCAGGAAATACCTGCCTTATTGAGATACACAAACAATATGTGCATTACCATACAGAAAGATGAACAGTTAACATGGAACCAAAGGGAAAACGGATTACTCACAGTTGAAGCCTGGCTGTCCTTTGTAGAAGAAGTTAGGAGCAAAATAGATAAGTATGGAAAGAGATTGCATACGCAGAGTCGTCTGTTTGCTGACCAGTTGTTTGATGGCTATACCGCGTTGTATATGGTGCATTGCATGACTTTATACACCGCTACGCGAAAGCATAGCAATCGCAAGTTTATGTTAGCCATTGACCTATTATTTAACCCATAAAATGCAAATGCGATGGAAACAATTATCAAACTATTACAAGCCATGTCTTACCCAACTATGTTTTTTATCGGTTCAGCGATAAGGCTTTTTGTCGGTATGCGACAATTCAACCGCAGAGGCTTAGGCGGCCTGCAGCATTTCAATAACTATTTTGTGGGATTGATTACGCTTTCTATTGAATGGGTATTGAAGTGGGCAGCTTCATCCCTGATGCTGTGGGGGCTGTGGGGATGGTTTTTTAAATGACATGACACGGAAGCAAAACTATACGAGGCTGTATAGAAATTATCTAATCAAAAAAATATTAAACAATGGAAACAACGAAGTTTTCCAGCAATATAGCTGTCTTGAACATAACAGTCGACCTACAATTGACTATATGCGAAGGAGTAGAAAACAACTCGATAATATCCTTTATCTTCCAAAGCATCGCAGCGGCATTCCTTTCCCCGTAGGCGGAAAGCCGTTGCGCGGAGAAGCGGTGCAGCCACTTACCCAAAGCCGGTTCCTGTCCATTTCATTCCCGGTAATCCGTTTTGTGCGATAGGCTGCGGCACTGATTATTATGTTATTGTTGCAGCTTTTAATCATTTTTAATGCTTGCTTTTTCTTGCATCCTGCATATATTTTATATAGGATACGCAGAAGTATTATGAATAATTTTGCCTTGAAGAAATTGATTGGTGAGATGGACAAAGCGGAAACACAAAACGTTGAATACAAGCTGTCGTGGAGAGATGAGTATCTAAAATGGATATGTGGTTTTGCCAATGCTCAGGGTGGAAAAATATTTATAGGAGTTAACGATTATGGTGAAATTGCAGGAGTTGACGACTACAAGAGATTGATGGATGATATACCTAATAAAGCAGTGAATCATTTAGGGATAGTGGTGGATGTAAATCTGCATGTACATGAAGGGATGTATTACATTGAAATCATTGTACCGGTTAGCAATGTTCCGATAGCTTATCACGGGGTTTATCATTATCGAAGCGGTAGTACAAAGCAGGAGTTAAAAGGAGTGCCATTGCAGAACTTTCTGCTAAATAAAATGGGGCTATCATGGGAACGGCAACCAGTACCGGGAGCAAATTTGGATGATATTGACCAGGAAGTAATAAAATCCTTTGTACAAAAGGCTGCTACTAAACAACGCATTTCTGGAAGCGTAGTTACTACCGATACCTTAACCTTCTTAAAAAATCTTGATCTGATTAATGAAAATGGAGAATTGCTAATAGCTGCTGTGTTATTATTTGGCAAACGTCCTAAGAAATATGCCCCTGCAGCCTACTTTAAAATCGGTCGTTTTGGAAAATCGGATAGCGATTTAAAGTTTCAGGATGTCGTTGAGGGCAATATTTTGGATATGCCAGATAAGATTATTGAAATACTCGATACCAAATATTTGACCCGTCCTATTTTTTATAAAGGCTTGCAACGAATTGAAGGACTTGAATATCCTGAAGCAGCATTGCGGGAGGCTATTTTAAATGCCATTATCCATAAAGATTATTCGGGCACAACCATTTTTTTAAGCGTTTATGATGATCGTCTAATAATTTGGAATCCTGGTGAGTTGCCCAGTTCCCTCACGGTTGATCTGCTGAAAGAAAAACACAGTTCTCAACCACGGAACCGGCTAATTGCAGATGTATTCTTTATGGCTGGTTATATTGAATCATGGGGAAGGGGAATAGATATAATCATGAATGCGTGTAAAGAATATAGGATGCCTGAACCTATATTTGCAGAAGAACAGGGTGGTATTTCTGTTTCTTTTTTAAAGGATATTTATACAGAGGAGTATTTAAAATCATTCAATTTAAGTGATAGGCAGACAAGAGCTATATTGTATATAAAAGAGAACGGAGAAATTACGAATGCCATATATCAGGATATTAATAAGATTAGCAAAGCGGTGGCAACAACAGATCTGTCGAATTTGGTAAGTCGAAAACTCATTCAAAAGGTTGGTAGAACAGGAAAGGGTACAAAATACACCCTTCCTGCAAACGGCTTATAAAGGGCTTAAAGGGCTTGCAATGGGCTTAAATACGGCTGTTATATCACTCAATTAATTGAAAGCCTGTGAAATTTGAAAGTTCTTAGGTTAAGCGTTATGTCAATTGCATAATACAGATTTTATCCTCTAATATGGATAGAAAATTATGGCCCTCTCATGACCCATCTAGTTGCCACCTTTATTGCCTGTGAAATGTACTATGAGTATCGAAAGAATAAATTGTAAATGCTTGTTATTGAGAATCAAACTTAAAGATGGTTTTTCTTACAGTTCTAAAATACTGAAAAATGTAAGAATCTGTTTTATTATATACTTTCGTTAGACAGGACGTGCTAATAATTATATTTTGATTAATGATTCATCTGATATTCCTATTTTAAATGGAACACTTCTATATTGAAACAACAAGATCAAATGACGATTCCGGTTTGATAAGGCTTTCAAGGGATTTGATGGTAGCGTTCTCATTACCCGTTGATCAAAAAAAGAACTTGAGTATCAAGGTTGGCAAGAATGGCAACCAGGTCTTTGAGGGAGAATTTAAAACAGATGAATACACTATTATAAAAAGAATTTCTAAAGATGAATTTTACCAAAATTACCACCAGCTATTACGTTGTTACCATGAGATCGACATAAGTTCAGGCGAATTCTATTTGATAAAAAAAAAGAATATGGCTACTACGGGTATGGTATGGTTCTCTGCCGAACCCGTGCGAAGACTTGGTTTATCCATTGATTTTTATAATGCTGATAAAATTATTACTTTGACTATTGATTGCAGCGTTCAGTTTGGTAAAAATGTAAGGCATTTTAGGAAGGCAAGTAATATAATCAATCAGGGTAAATTTCATTTATTTTTAAGGGTATTATTCCATTACCTGCATGATTATGAAAACCTTTCTTCTAACCTTAGATCTTTGTTCGGACAATTTGAAGAAGTTGTGAATGGAGGAAAACTGACATTGCCCAGTATTAGCGATTGGCAGAAGGATAATAACGTAGCAATAGAAAAATTAACGAACCGGATTTTATCTATTGAAAAACGCCTGTTGGAAATTGATAACGACACGCCTGGAGAAAGAATAAGAATGCGGGGCGAACTTGAAGGACTAAAGTTTGCTTTAACTACAATAAAAAACGACTAAGAATGACCTTTCATGACCATCCTGTGGTCAATCTTTCTTGCCCGCAAAATGTATTATGAATATGTAAGGAATAAAATGGAAATACAGGTTATTGAATTACCCAGCCTCATGAATTATGACAAATGAATTTGACGTAGAAGCCTTTAGATTTGTTGAAAGACTCATTGAAAAAGAAATTAAAAAAGGAGAAATTCCAAAAAAGGAGATGCCAGAATTAAAAGGGTTTGGCAAAATAATTGATTTGGGTCAAGTAAGCAATTTTGGATTTGAAGAATTTGACGAAGACACGTATCTAACAAAACGAAAGTTCAAAGATGTGAATGGCAAACTTGTGGGCTTAGACACTGATCAATATTCAGAATTAAAAGATTTTATCCTGAAAATCTACAATAGCATTCCATTCTTTCAAAAATGTAACTTTAAAACACTTCTTGACTGTTCTTTTGAGTGGCTTTTAGACGTTTACAAGAATCAACAGGCTTGCTCAAATTTTTTGCCGTTCTTAAAAGACAAAATCGATTCTCTAACGAAAGAATATCATTTCTACTTCCAAATAAAAGCACTTGCCATTAAAGACAAAATTACAGTAGGCAATGTTGAATTTACATTCTTTAGTGAAAACGAAATTGCAGATTTATATGCAAACGCCAAAGAATCAAATCCTGAAAGAACCTTTGAGGAGTTTAAAAGTATATACGATAACTTCTTCGGGGCAATCACAGCTTTTGTAAAGATTAAAGGAGTTTTAGAGAGAGCTAATGAAATCGCATTTCGGGAAGCCGAATTAGCTGTTGATGTATTAAAGTTGTTCTGTTGTTACTATTCGACAGAGAAATTAATTCAAATGTTTGAAATAGATTATAGATTTAATCACGGTAGTTCGACTCAATTTTTACAATTGCCAAATGGCGACATTAAAGATTCAATTATCCAAATAAAAAACTTAAGTGGTAACGTTCCTGTTCAATTAACAAATGACTTTATTAAAAATGCGAAAGCGGTGGGGTTAGACACGTTTTCCCAGTTTATTAAGGATAAAAAAGAGACTGAACTTTATTTTATTACTATTGATTTAATTAAGCAGCTTTCTACAATAATTTCTACTCACAATAATTACGAAAAAACTGTAAAATCAATTTCATTATTTGAGAGTTTCTGTGTCGCCAAAAATTCATCACAAGCAAAGGGAGAAACAATTCTTAAGCAAAAGATTATTCCGAAGCTATTTTCCAATAAAGACACTGTAACTCTTGTTGGGCTGATTAGAAAGCACTATGAAATTAGAGACAAGTATTTACACAACTATATTCAGTTGCCTTTAAACAAAAGGGAATTAGCTATCCTTTTAGAATATCAGAGATTTTTTATTTTGAAAATAATTGAACTAAACAAGCAATTCGTTTCGCTTGCTGATATTTTAGCATATTTTAGCATCCAATAATACAGTTAATAACAAGAATTTTCGTGTTATTTTATTTTACATAAAATATTTAAATTCTGTAGGTATTCGGTTACCATCACCCAGTTCAGAAATGATCTCTCCAATATTTCTCGAGAAGAAGAATGTTACTGGCTGACCGCTGGTAATTCCGCTGTGTTACAATTCATTCTCGTTAAACCTAAAAGTTCTTTACATGTATTATATACATCAACACCTCTGAAAACCTGTCTACTTATCCTGAATGCTTTGCCTGAACTTTTGGATCATGTCGGTAATATGTTTTGGGTATTTGCCCTCGAAGTATTCGAAAATAAGAGGATTACCGGTGAGGAAATGGCTGGTGAATTGAATCCATGTATCAACAGTAACAATACCGTTCATCTTAAAAAGCTTCTGTGATAATGTTTTGATATGAGTGGGTTCTTTTGAATTATAATTGAAATCAGCGTCACGCCTGGCGTAATATTCAGCTTCAGTGTAAAAATGAATAGCCCCGTCAAAATGCCTGAAATAACCCTTGTCAATATCATATTCCGCATGAACATATCTTACCGGATAATATTCCATGCCATTCTTTGTTATTTTTATGGCCTCGGTTTTAAATTCTTCTGCCTGAAAGCTCTTAATATTTTCTTTTATTGTCCATTTTATATCCAGCGAATAAGCATCTCTGAAAAAAAAGGAAACAAGCGATTCCCTTAGATCCGCAGGTGGCTTTACTTTCACGATGCCATTAGTTACTTCTTGAATATTTTGGTTAAATTTCGCACCAAACCAGGTGTCAAGTTCAATACAAGTTTTATTATCCACATTAATGCGGACTCTGTTTGGGTCTAAGGAAATATATTTCTCAATCTTTGAATCGTCAAGGTTCCAAAAGAACTCTACAAATCTTGGTGCATAGTTATTGATGTCATGTAACCCTCTCCTGAAATATGAATGAGCCATTAGCATAAAGTTGTTTCCATATAAATAGCCATTAACAAAGGATCGTCTTTCAAAATTTTGAAGAAGATTATTAAAAACAAATAATCCCTCCTTGTCGGCATGTAAGCTAAAGTGTAAATGGCTTATTATATCGGGATAAGTTGCGATTATACCAACTGTCTGTTGGTATTTAAAATTATCGTTAGTCAGAATGACTCCTTTTTTGGACATGAACTCCTTAAAGGAATTTATTTGATCAGCATGATTGGCAAGTTCTTCTTTTTCTTCTTCATGGAGACTGGCGAGGTATTTCTTTTGAAAATCGGTTAAATCACTCATTGTTCAATTCATGGATTTTTAAAATTGACAAAAAAAATTATCATTAATTAAATTCAAACTCATGTCCATCTTTAAATGAGACAATTGTTTTGATACCTGAATTGATTAGTTCGGTAACAAGATTGAAAGGCTTTTTTGCATTAACACCCTGAAATGCAATAAACACATTTGTCCCTTCATAAAAAGTAATTCGTAAAGCAATTAACCCAAATTCATCTGGTTCAAGAAATTCATACCGAAAGATCTGGGGATTTGCACCTTCTGCTTTTGATTTATTTGGTTCCATTTCAAACCGCTTTCTGCATAGTAATTTATACTTTTCAAATGCTTCGTTATCATAAGTGAGGAAGTCCATTAGAATCTGACACTCAGCCTTGAAGGCTTTGTCGAACTTATGATAATATAATCCATAGGCTATGTGCAGAAAGCAGTAGCGCAATCTATCAAAATCAGGCTTGCTACTAAAACTGGGAAGATATCTCCTTTTATATTTTTAATTACTTCTTCTTTAGAGTCTCTTATTAATATATGAACAAAATCTTCACCTTGTCGGGCCAGAGCTCTCTTCACTTTAGTTACGTTATGAAAAAACCCAATTACATTATTGCCAACTATTCCGGCGAGGCAAGCCATTAAAAATTCATCATCCTTAGATTTTTTTGAATTGTGCAGCTCACACGATGGAACCGTGATTAGGTTATTCCTAAAAATAGAAGTCTTGATGTCTTTCTCTTCCGGAAATAAACAAACCGGGGGCACATGCTCCTTTGAAGTAGCAATCTGGCTACACATGTAACACGATATAGATTTCTTGTTTTTCCCCATTTTTTCAAATTTACACCACGTTTTATAGAACTTATATCTTTTTGTAAATTTGATATATTAATGCGTTAAGTATGTTTGAAAAAATACTGCAGGAACTCCAAGAATTAGAAGGAGTGAAACATTTTTCTATTCCTATTCATCCTGATAAGGATGGATATATTGATAAAGAATGTCCAGATGAAAAGTGTATGTTTCAATTCAAAGTTCATGATGAAGATTGGTCAGCACTTTTTGATAATGAAAAAGTTTTCTGCCCCATGTGCAGGCATGAAGCAAATTCCAAGTCATGGTTTACCACCGAACAAAAAAATCAGGGACAACGGAAAATTCGAAGACATATTATTGCTCGCATTAATAATGCATTACATGAAGATACTGCAAATTTTAATGCGGAGCAACAAGACCATTCATTCTTTAAAATGTCCTTGAGATTTACAGGAAGCCACGGGCCTGACTATATCCTTCCATTACTTTCGAAGGAGGAAATGGAATTAAAAATCCAGTGCCAGAAATGTAATGCGCGTTATGCTGTCATAGGAAGTGCATTTTTTTGCCCTTGCTGTGGACATAACTCTATTGAAGAAACATTTGCGAATGCAATAAAAAAAATTGAATCAAAGATTAACAATCTCAACATAGTTAAGGAAGCATTAGTTAAATCTGTTGGTAAAGATGCCGCCGAAATTACGTGTCGGTCATTAATAGAAACAGGTTTGAATGATTGTGTTGTTGCTTTTCAACGATACAATGAAGCAGCGTTCCTGAAAAGAGAAACAGGAATAAAGGTTCGGCGAAATGCTTTTCAAAATCTTGAAGCGGGTGCGGCACTTTGGTTGCAGGCAATTGATAAAACATATTCAGATTGGGTTACTTCTTCTGAATTGCATGACCTGAGAGTTTTTTTCCAAAAGAGACATTTATTGGCACATACCGAAGGAATAGTTGATTCAAAATATGTGGTAGATTCTCGAGATAGTTCCTATAAGGCAGGACAACGGATTGTTGTAAAGAGTGATGATGTTATTCATTGCCTTAAAATTGTTAAAAAAATTATTGCAGTTTTGAGAAATTGATTTCCCGATGTCGCCAACCTCATGAATTATCATACTCTTTTGGCGTTGAATACGGATGTTCCGCCGATATAAAAAACCTTGCGAGATTCATTTAATTTAGATTAATTTGGTTCCACTATTTTACAGCAAAATTTATTATTTTTGTTTTAATGATTTGCAATTACTGTATTAAATCAAACTTAGTGAGTAATTCGTAGAGTAGCAATTTTGAATTGTTTATAACTTATTGATTAATAAAGGTATTTTGGATTAGGTTCGAGTCCCGTCCGGTCCGCAATAAAAGCTTCTATAAAATAGAAGCTTTTATCATTTATGCCCTATTACTTTTACATATATCAATGTGAAATAGATGGAGCATTTTTACAATTGCTGCATTTTTATTTTTTAGCAATGTTAATATAAAATTCCACACAAAAGGTGTCATACAAATACAATCACTATTCATAATCATTTGGCATAAGTTTATAAGATTTTATTGAATATTTTGAAGTTGCAAAAAAATTGAATCTGAAGACAACATTACATATCAGTCATACTTTTAAAATCATTTTAAAAACTCCTGGCTATTTTTTTAGTATGATATGAGATTGGCGGGTATGACCGGCACGTCAAAATATAAATGATGCAAATAATGATATACAAACCGAGCGTACTTTATAGTATAAAGTATGTTGTATGTTTTTGCAAGATATTGTAACTTCAATCACAAAATTTTCTCTTATGTCAAATATTGGAAGCGAAGAAGCAGGGCTCCGTCGCAAAATAAAAATTGTCATCATTCTTACAATTATCGGTTTGTTGCTGAATGGTATTTCCGCTATTCCACTACGCAAGGAATTGAATATCCTATTATCCAACCCTGATGCGCTCCCACCTTTTCTTCGCGATTGGTGGACTTATGTCAATAAAGGCATTAAAGAGACCAGCAAAAATTATCCTTTCATGCGTTATGGATTTGACTGGCTTGCATTTGCACATTTACTGATAGCTATAGCATTTCTTGGCCCTTTGAAAGACCCGATTAAAAATGAGTGGGTCGTTCGTTGGGGTGCAATAGCATCTGCACTCAGTGTATTCATGGCTTTGGGATGGGAAAGGGAACGTGATATACCATTATGGTGGTCATTCGTTGATGCTTCCATTGCTTTTATTGCCTTTATTATTCTATTGCTTTGCAGCAACTGGATAAAAAAACTAAAAAAGATTACACAGGTTTAAACCTCATAATAATTACAAAAAATAATCCAGGCGTGTACATGTGTTACACCTTATGATTATTGTACAAATTCCAATATTATCATTGTGCTTTATCATCCTGATGAAATGAATAAAAGCTTCAGTATTCAGGCTTCATTTATTTACTGCAAGAATCAAAAAATATTCTGTACTGCTACCTGTAGATTGTCATTTCTATTTAAAGGCTACAAAATACTTTTTCATTAAGATTTTTTTGATATATAATCCTCCTACATTTACATATAAATTAACCGTGCTCATACTACCTGCTCCCTATCGTTTATAATGGTAAACAAAATGGAAAATCACATTAAGATATTAGTGGTAGAGGATGAAATGATTATTGCTGCAAAAATTTCTTTGCTCCTGACCAATCTCGGCTACGTTGTTGATGGGATTTTACCAAGGGGTGAAGAAGCCATTCAGCATGTACATGAAAATGATGTGGATATAATTTTACTCGATATCAACCTGAAAGGAAAAATGGATGGTATTGAAACAGCATCCCAGATTCAATCTTTTTCCAAAGTACCTATCATTTATCTTACTGCCAACAGTGATGATACTACATTTAACCGGGCCAAGACTACAAGGCCTGCAGGTTTCATTTCAAAACCTTTTAAACAACTTGACCTGCAAAGAGCAATTGAATTAGCAATATGCAGGACGGTGGATAGTCAGATTGTACAGCAGGTTGCATCACAAAATCATGATGCAAATCATTACATTCTCGATGACCGCATTTTTGTGAAGGGCAAGGAGAAGATGATAAAAATTATGCTGACCGATGTATTGTATATAGAAGCAGACAGAAATTACAGCAGGATTTTTTCACCCTATAAAGAATTCCTTTTATCAATCACTCTGAAGACAATTGAAGAAAAACTTCCTGAAAATGTTTTTGTAAGGATACATCGTTCCTATATCATTAATATCACACAGATTGAAGAGGTAGGAGATTGTTATGTTGTGATTGCTGGTAAATCAATACCAATGAGTGCAGGGCTGAAAGAAAATTTACTTCAAAGGTTACAAACTATTTAATTTTATCATTGAAACAATTTATTGTTTCAGTAAACATAACTTATGAAAATTATCCTGTTGATATTTTTATTATTAACACACCAGGCTTATTGTCAATCCAACAATTATGACAGCCTTGAAAATATTTTTGCAACATCAACATCAGATTCAATAAAACTTAATGTGCTGAAACAACTGTCAGATATTGCCTTTGGTACTGACATGGAAAAAGCATTGGTTTATTCAAGACGTGGTGTTACATTGGCAGAAAAGATTGGCGATAAAAAAAGGCAACCTGTTTTTTATGAAATGGAAGGGAGGATGCATGCCAACCTGCTCCACCTTGACTCAGCATCATTTTTCTTTAGCAAGGCAATGAAGGGATATATTGCAAATGGAGATAAAAGAGGACAGGCTACTACTTTATTTAAAATAGCATGGGTTTATAAGAAAAAAGGTGAATTGGATAAAGCGCTTGCAGCAAATATTAAAGCATCGGGATTAATGGAATCTTTAGGAGATAAACCTGGCATGGCCGGCGCATATGAACGCATATCGGATGATTTATCAGGAAGTGGGAAACCGGATGAAGCAATGAATTATGCTCAGAAGGCAATTGATATTTGCGCAACAAACCATCTTGAAAATGAAATGGTATATGCGCTTACTACTGCTGGCAACGTAAAGATGGCTGCAGGTAATTTCAAAAGCTCATATTACTATTTTGATAAAGCGCTGAAACTTGCTGTGGCATTGAATTTTAACGAAATTTCACTTTCAGATTTTATCAATAATAAGGGCAATGCATTAAAGCGGCTTGGCCGGTATAAAGAAGCGCTTACAGAATATGAAAACTGCCTTGCTCTTGCTAAAAAAACAAATTATCCAAATGCAATTGCTGTTGCTATTGCCAACATTGGTGAAATCAATCTTTTAATGGGTAATTACAAAGAAGCATTGCCATTTCAACTTGAAACAGTGAAGTTGCAGGAAGGCAACAATGATCTCTCCAATATCACGGAAAACTATCTTCATGTGAGTAATATTTATGAACATCTCGGAGATTATAAATCTGCTTTGGCTTTTCAAAAGAAAGCGCTGATCATCCGTGATAGTATTGCATCTGTCAAAAGCAATGAAGCAATGGCCGAAATGCTCACACAATATGAAACTAAAAAGAAGGAAGCTACAATTGTTGCACAGCAAAAAGAAATTGTTCAAAAAGAAAAAATACAATGGATGGGTGCAGGCTTACTTGCATTACTCGCAGTGTTTATCATCTTTGGAATATTTACATACAGGATAAGAGTAAAAAGAAGCAGGCTGCTGGCTATAAAAAACAAAGAGAATGAATTGCTGCTGAAAGAAATTCATCATCGCGTGAAAAACAATTTAGAAGTAGTGAGCAGTTTACTGGCATTACAATCCGCACAGTCTGATGACCTCAACACAAAAAACGCAATGCGTGAAAGCCAGAACAGGGTGCGTTCCATCGGCATTGTTCACCAGAAATTGTACTCCGGAAAAAATCCGGGATCAATTGAGATGAAAGAATATTTTTTAAACCTCGGTGAAAATATTTTAGACTCATTCAGCGCTGAGAATAAGGTTAAAATTGAATTGGCCATGGAAAAAATTGATGTTGACATTGATACAGCAGTTCCACTTGGGTTAATAGTAAATGAACTTATCACCAATACATTGAAATATGCATTTCCGCAAGGGCAGATAGGCCATGTAAAAATCAAACTTGAAAAACAAACCAACAACATGCTTCACCTTGAAGTATCAGATGACGGAATTGGAAAATCAGGGCATACAAAAGGAACAGGTTTCGGTACACAATTAATTTCACTTCTTACCAAACAATTAAATGGCAGGATGCATGAAGAAGCAATCAATGGCACCCGTATTTTCTTTGATTTTAAAATGAATAAAGTTGCTTGAAATTTATCCTGAAATCTTTTCTAAAAAATCTTTTACCCCAATTCATTTAATTATTTTTTAGTCCCGGTTGAAAAACAGGAATACTCTTCAATGCATTTGAATCAGTTGAATTAAACCCGGTAATAATTCAACAAACAAATCATTTTCCAAAATAGAATTCTATAATAATTATTTCAGTTTGACTACTTATAATCTATATGCATAAATTGATCAAATGAACGTGAGGAAATGATCAGAATTTTTTCCCGTTCAATTGTTTAAGGCTTACGGACAATAATCCGCCACATTCGTCCTGAAATGGTTGACCTCAATATTTTGATTGATTAGGTTTATATCATCAAATCTAATCAGCAGAAAAAATTCAGGTCACAAAAAATAAAGCTCAACGATTTCTTATAAAACCTTCCTGTAAGGGTATTGATTACAGGGGCGTTTCCGAAAAGCCTTATGAGTAGGAAAACTAAAACAAAAACAATGAAAAATTTATCAAAACAATTTTTGCTCTTGTTTTTAGCGGGAGTGTTATTTATCTCTTGCAATAACGGAAGCAACGCAAAAACTGAATCTAACAATGACACTTCAAATGCAGCAGCCACTGCAACAACTCAGAAAATGGATTATCCATACACAATTGATCGCCCTGATAACTGGGATATGGGTAGCCAGCAAAATACTTACAATGCATTGAGCGCACTTAAAGCCTGGGAAAACAGGAATATGGATGAATGTATGAAATACTTTGCCGATACTGTTCGTGTGCGTTTTGACGGCCTTGACAGAAAGGTTTCAAATGACAGCCTGAGATCAATTATATCACCTGATAAAATGACAAAGGGTGTTGTGATAAAAATGGAAGATTGGGAATCTGTTATCTCTAAAGATAAAAAAGATGAGTACGTAACAATATGGTACACCCAGTATTCAGAAAAAATGAATGGCACAAAAGATTCGATTGATGTTATCAATGACATAAAAATGAAAGATGGAAAAATTATCGGCCTCGAAGAATACACAAGAAAACTACACTGATTATTTATTAAATACCTTTTTCATCTTACAAATTGTTTGACTAACCAATGATTAAATATTTCTGCAGCATGCAACTGCAGGGCGTTTCCGAAAAGCCTTATGAGTAGGGATAAATTCAAAATTTAAAACAATGAAAAGGATTCTTTTACTGGCAACATTTATAATGCCATTTCTGCTGAACGCACAACCTATGGCGGGGCAGAAAAACAAGAATATTGAAATTTTTCTACACCCTCTCCAGGGTCAGAGGGATAATGTAGAAAAAGGATTGGCACACCACAACCAAACTTTTCACAATGGCAAAGATCCGATTGATGTGTATGAAGTAATCACTGGTGACAGAACCGGCGATTATGCTTTTGTCTACCGAAACTTTTATTCATGGAGCGATGTAAGCGCAACAGCAAAAGCAGCATTTGAAAAAGACCACGCTGCAGACTGGGATCAGAATGTGGCAAATTATATAAGCAATACAGCTCCCCGCAATTTTTATGAAATGAGCAATGACAGTTACTTACCTGCTGATTTATCTGAATTAAATTCCGATTTGACTACTATTTATCTGATTGATATTGTACCTGGGAAAGAAGATGATTTTTATGCAGGTGTGAAAAAAATAAAAGAAATGAATCAGAAAAATAATTCAAAAAATTATTACCTGATTCAATCAAGATTGTTTGGAAAAGGCAGCCAGGCAATGGTGGTGATTCCATTATTAAAAGGATGGGAATCACTTGAACCAGGCCCTGATGATGACTGGTCAAAAATGTTTAAAAAAGCGTTTCCAAATGAAGATTATAAAGCATGGATACAAAAGTTTAATGCAACACAAAAATCATTTGAATCATTTGTTGTAAAGTATCGAAAAGATTTAAGTTCTCCTATGTAAAATGCCATATAAAATTAAAAAAACAACAAACAGAAACATTATTCAATTTGCTATCACGAAAAAAAATATGCAAACAGCAGGAATAATTGGTGGGGCCGGTTTTATTGGCAGTTATATTACAAAAATATTTTTAGAAGAAGGCTACCATGTTAAAGTATCAACAACAGATATTCAAAATAAAAATAAGTATGAGCATTTGTTGTCGCTTGAAAATGCGGTAAACCTTGAGCTTCTTCAGCTTGATGTAATGGATACAGAAGCGCTAATTTCATTTGTAAAAGACTGTGATATACTTGTGCATGGTGGCACACCATTTCAACTGGATGTTATTGATCCGCAGAAAGAACTGGTTGAACCAACAGTGTATGGAACAAGAAATTTTTTAAAGGCAATTTCAATTACAGACAGGTTAAAAAAAGCGGTAATCATTGCTTCCATTGCTGCATGGAATACTTCATTTCCATTAAATCCAGCCTCCTACCCTGCTGATCATATTTTTACTGAACAGGATACACCATTCATGAATGAAAGTGATCATCCTTATGGGCTTGCAAAATTCATGGCAGACCAGGAAGTCAGAAAATTCATCAGTGAAAATCCTGGATTGCCTTTTGAAATCAATTCTATCTCACCAACATGGGTTGTGGGTAATTCTTTATCAAACAGGAAAGATTCTACTTCACCAGGCATGCAATATTTAATCAAAAATAAAATTGCTGCAAACCCTTTTATTGAAATGCTTTTCTCCACTGACGCCATGTTTTCTATGGTGGATGTAAGAGATGTTGCTGAAGCTGTATTTCAATCAGCTAATACTTATGGCATTCATGGAAAAAATTATTTAATAGCCAATGAGAGTTACAGGGTTTCTGATATATCACTGATGTTGAACAATCATCCACCAATACATCAACCTGTAAATGTGTATGACAGTTCATTGGCAAAAAATGATTTGGGTATTGCATTCATTTCAGCAAAAGAAACATTGAATCATTGTGTCTGAAAATTTATCTGAAATAAAATTTATCAAATATTAAAACTACAATTATGAGAAATTTTTCAATTTGCTTTTCTATAATTCTACTGAATTGCATTTTATTTTTTTCAGATTGCAACCAACAACAAAAAAGACAATTCAGAAATCGCAAAAGATAATTCTAACCAGGCCCAGGCAGCAACACCTGCCTATGGTGGTTTTGAAAGCCAGGTAGCATGGGGAAAACACCTTGTTATTACAGGCGGTTGTAACGATTGTCATACACCTAAAAAAATGGGACCTAAAGGCCCGGAAGATAATATGGACCTGGAATTATCAGGCCACCCGTCACAGTTGCCTGTACCCGACATCAATCGTAAAGAAATAGAAAGCAAAGGGCTTGCAGTTATCAGTCCCACTTTTACTTCTTTTGTTGGCCCATGGGGTATTTCTTTTGCCGCAAACATCACTTCAGATTCTACAACAGGTATCGGAAGATGGACAGAAGAACAGTTTGCACGTGTTTTTCGTTTAGGTAAATTTGATGGAGCACCCGGTGGCAGGGACCTGTTACCGCCAATGCCCTGGCGCAATGTTGGCCAGTTGACTGATGATGAATTAAAAGCTGTGTTTGCTTATTTACAATCTACCAAACCAATTCATAATGTCGTACCACAACCTCAGCCACCGGTTTCTCAAATGAAAAAGTAAATGTGTGAGGTGAAAAATAAATTTTGATTTTTCAAAGTAAAAAATGAGCAGTAAATTTCAGTCTGCTAAAATTCTGGCTGCATCAATCATACTTTTTTTCAATTGCATTCTAATAACTGATAAGATAGTAACAGTTTATTCAATAAAATAATAATGAAAGAACAACAAAGCGAAGGGTTAAAAAGAGAATTAGGAATCATAGATGTAGCAACTAACGTTATTAATATTACTATCGGCAGTGGTATTTTTTTACTCCCGGCATTGGTAGCCGGAATCCTCGGCAATGCAAGTATTCTTGCTTACATCATTTGTGGGTTTATGTATATGCTGGTAGTACTTTGTTTTGCAGAAGCAGGCAGCCGAATCACTACATCCGGTGGGGCATATACTTATATCGAAAAAGCATTTGGCCCTTTTGTGGGTTTCATTGCAAATATTTTGTTTGCTTTTACCGGAGTGTTAATGATTGCATCTCTTTTAAATGGCATTGCGGATATGCTTTCAGTTCCGTTTCCTTTTTTTAATAATTTTTTCTACAGGGTCATTTTCTTTATTATTTGTTTTGGTTTATTAACCTATGGAAATATTGTAGGCGTAAAGCAGGGAATGAAAGTAGCAAGAACTACAACTGTTTTAAAAATATTGCCACTATTAATTATGGTTGTCATAGGCCTGTTAAACATCAATACACAAAACCTGCACTGGCAGGGGTTGCCGGATGTAAAAACATTAGGGAATGCTTCATTGTTGCTTTTCTTTGCTTTTCTCGGTGGGGAAACAGCCTTGAATGTAAGCGGGGAAATGAAGAACCCCAAACGTACAGCGCCAATAGGTTTACTGATTGGAGTCATTGTGGTTATCTTGTTTTATTCTTTAATCCAGGTAACAGCACAAAGCACATTAGGCACAAATTTAAACACACAAAAAGCTCCTCTTGCTGCAGTTGCAGGTAATCTTGCAGGAACATGGGGTTCAAGAGTATTACTTTTTGCAGGGCTTGTATCTATTATCGGAAGTTTATTCTCCGGCATCTTTGTTTATTCAAGAATATTTTTTGCAGGAGCAACAGATAGATTACTGCCCGGCTATTTGTCAAAGCTTCATCCAAAATATAGCACACCCTACTGGTCCACTATCACACTTGTGCTTTTAGGATGTTCCCTGGCTGTTACAGGAGGTTTTAAACAACTTATTGTTCTTGCTTCTATATCTATGTTACTTATGTATGCAGGTGTTGCATTGGCAGTTATCAGATTCAGGTTGAATAGCGATAAAAAATATCCTGCTTCTTTTACTTTACCTGGTGGTATCACCATCCCGATATTAACACTGGTAGTAATAGGTTGGTTTCTTGCTCATTCAAAACCAGACGAAATGAAAGCAGCGCTCATTTTTTTGGCGCTTGCATCCCTATGTTATTTTATTAAATCAATTTATCAAAACAGGAAAATAAAATTCAGTGTTGCTGAAGAAAGTGAAAAAATGAATCCTGAAAATATTTAAACGAAGGAGATGAAAAAGTAAACAATATAAACGTTATTTCTTCCATTGAAAAATTCTGACATCATTGTATCCGATTATTAAACAATACTAAATTTCATATTTAATGAAGAAAAAAATCTGTTACATCAGTTGCATGCTTTTTATGTACGCATGCAATCAGCCTGCAACAAATAATGTTGCATCATCCACAACTGATTCCACACAAACGAATATCATAAAAACAGGTGGAACAAAAATGATAACCGTTGATGGTAAATACCAGGTTTGGACAAAAAAAGTGGGTGATGGAAAAATAAAAGTTTTGTTGCTGCATGGCGGTCCTGGCTTTTCGCATGATTACCTGGAATGCTTTGAAGATTTTTTACCAAAAGAAGGAATAGAATTTTATTATTATGATCAGTTAGGATGTGGTAATTCTGATGTGCCTGCAGACACTTCACTCTGGAATATTCCGCGCTATGTAGAAGAAGTGGAACAGGTAAGAAAAGGACTTGGGTTGGATAACTTTTATTTACTTGGCCAATCCTGGGGTGGTATGCTGGCAATGGAATACCTTCAAAAATATCAAAGCCATGTAAAAGCGGCTGTATTATCCAATATGACTGCGGGAATAAAAAGTTATGTGAGCTATACTGCAGGTTTAAAAACTAAATATTTATCTGCTGCAGAAATTAAAACGCTTGATTCATTGGATAAGTTGAAAATGTATGACTCACCGGAATATCAAAATATATTGATGACAAAATTATATACAAAAGTACTTTGCCGCATCCCCTTTGAAAACTGGCCTGCTCCAATATTAGTCGCATTTAAAAAAGCCAATCATACTATTTATAATCAGATGCAGGGTGTAGATGAATTTCATGTTACAGGTAATTTTAAAAACTGGGAAATGTGGGACAGGTTGCCCAATATCAAAGTGCCCACATTGGTTTTGGGTGGAATGTATGATGAGATGAACCCTGATGATATGAAAAAAGAAGGAAAGCTCATTCCCAATAGCCGCACTTACCTGTGCCCCAATGGCAGCCATCTGAGCATGTATGACGACCAGCAAAATTATTTCACCCATCTCATCGCTTTTTTAAAAGATGTGGAGAACAATCAATTTGTAGCTGATAAAAAATAAATCACTAACCAAAATGCCAACATCAACATGCTGGCATTTTTTTATTTGTACATTCAATTTTAATTAGCTAAACAAACAACTATGAAACAATCAATCCAATTAACGAAGCTTATGATTGCAATGTCATTATTCTTTGCAGCTTGTACAACAAACAATCAAACGCCTGCAACAGCACCTGTTGATTCAGTTGCAGCCAACATCAAAATGTATTCTCATACCTGGGATGAAATTATTAATCATGGCAGGCTTGATATGTTTAATGATTCCATTTTCACCAAAGATGTGGAGATGCATGCACATCCTGATATAGTTGGCATTGATAGTGCAAGGGCTTATTATGCAAATTATCTCACAGGCTTTTCCAATATTAAATTTACCATCATTGATGTTTTCGGGCAGGGAGATAAATTAGTAAAACACTGGAGGTTCCAGGGTAGCATACAGGAACATTCTTTGGCATACCGGCGACGGGTAAAGATGTAGCTGTGGAAGGCGCAACGCTTGTGAAAATGCGAGGTGGTAAGATTGCAGAAGAACAGGACTTTTTTGATAATTATGAATTCATGAAACAGTTGGGGTTGATAAAATAATTTTTATGGAAGTACGTCATGCATTATCCACATATAGAAAACCTGTCTTCCGGACAGGCAGGGAAAAAATTCAAAGAATATTTTTTGGAATTCTTGATGATATTTCTTGCGGTAATACATGGCTTTAAAACCTTAGTAGAAATAAATATAGATCGTGAACAAAACCTTATTACCTTATTAAAAAAATGAAAGCAGCTAAAAAATTAAGTAATAAGGTTTGTAAACTCTGATTGATTTTTTTCTACTAAGGTCAATTGAAAAATGAAATAAGGTTATTGATTATAAAATTAAAATAAACAAATAAACCAACAATGGAAGTCCATCACCACCCACATGTCGAAAACCTGCCTGCCGGACAGGCAGGAAAAAATTCAAAGAATATTTTTTGGAATTCATCTTGAATTACCTTGCGATAATGATGGGCCTTATTGCTGAAAGCATTCGCGAAAATATCAGTAATAAATAACTTGTAAAATTGAGGGCTGAGTAATTTAATTGATAATAAGATTCACAACATAACGCAAAATGATTTTGATGAGATTGCCGTGAAAATAGAGACTATGAAAGCTGTTATTACAGAGTTACTGCGCGATGACAAAAAAACTAAAAGATGCTGCTGTAAACATAATTGCATACGTGCGGAAACAATATAATGTTGAATAGAAAATAAATGAAAAGATGCAAGTAATCCGTTAAGCCAAATGAATCCAAGCTTTGAAGATTTCATTATGTACACGTGAGCCCGGCAATGTGCTTCAACTTTAAGGTTTCTATCATAAAAAATAAATACCCGATACTGCTATGCCAAACAAAAAAAAATCACTACCCGGGCCGATACCCATTTTAATGATCGTCATTATACTCGCAGCTATCTGCACCTGGATTTTACCTGCAGGTGAATATGCAAAACTTTCAACGGATGGAAATTCTTTTTTGGTAACTAACAACATTGGAAATACAACACTACCTCTTTCACAAAAAACTTTAGACAGTTTAGGTATTCAAATCAAGATTGAAAAATTCATTATTGGCGATATCCGGAAGCCGGTTTCTATTCCCGGAACTTATACTCCATTAAAAAGAAATCCACAAGGATTTGTTGCCATACTTGAAGCACCGATAAAAGGAATTTACGACAGTATTGATATCATTTTGTTCACTCTTATTATTGGAGGATTCATGTATGTGTTTAATGAAACAGGCGCTATGACTAAAGGAATTTCCTGGCTGGGTCATTCGATGAAAGGACGTGAACCATTATTGATCGGGATACTTACTGCAATATTTTCCTTTCTCGCCGGCAGTTATGGCATGGGCGAGGAAGCCCTTGTTTTTTACCCGATACTTGTTCCGTTGTTTGTAAGTGCAGGTTATGATCTGCTCGTTCCTTTTGCCATCATTTTTGGAGGAACATCAATCGGAACAGTTTCAGGATTTACCAATCCTTTCCAGGTAGTCATTGCTTCCAACTCATCTGGCATCAACTGGATGGATGGCTTGGTTGAACGTTTGATTTTATGGGCTGTTCTTACCGCAATCTTGATAGCATATATTTTAAGATATGCATCAAAAATAAAAAAAGACCCCACTGCATCATTAGTTTTGAAATATGATGGGACAGTTGTTCCTCCATACAATATTCAACTGAATGAAACTGTTGAAACACCAACTCTGAATTTAAAAACAAAACTGCTTTTGTTCATTTACATCGCTACGTTTTTAAGCATGATCGGAGGAGTAGTTTTTTTAGATTGGTGGATGAAGGAAATGTCTGCACTGTTTCTCGGTTCATCTATTTTGATTGCAATCATAGGACGTATCAATGAAAAAACATTTATAAAAGAATTTATCAAGGGCGCTGAAAATTTATTAGCAGTAGCATTTATCATCGGTGTTGCAAGAGGTGTTACCATTGTATTGAACGAAGGCCACATCAGCGACTCTATTCTTTTTTATGCAGCCCATCTTGTAAGCGGGATGAACCCCGTTATTTTTATTCTATTCATACTGTTGTTTTATATGATCTTTTCTATTTTCATACAATCGTCATCAGGCATGGCAGTGCTGACAATGCCCATCATCGGTGCATTGGCAATACTGGTAAATATTCCGGGAAGAGAAATTGTGAACGCTTATATGTCGGGCATGAGCATCATGTCTTTTTTAGTTCCAACAGGCCTGGTGCTTCCATCTCTTGCTATGGTCAATATCAGTTTGAAGACATGGTTTAAATTCATCATGCCTTTACTCATCATCATTACAATACTCTGTGCCCTTGAATTGATAATTGGAATAAATATCTGACAAGTAAAATTTTTCAAAACCTTAATGAGTAGATATACATCACAACTTACATACTGAATTAAAAAAACGGTAACAAAACAACAACAACACATGGAAGATGCAATAGCTCTAACAGACTCTCCCGCCATCGGGCAGGAAAACAAAAAACATCCCAGGCAATTATACACAATTGCATTTTCTACTATGTGGGACTTGTTTTCATTTTACGGGATGAAGGCATTACTGATAGCTTATATCGTAACGCAACTAAAGCTGGGTCAACCTATGGGCTACGCTGTACTGGCCACCTACGCAGCTTTAGTGTGGGGATTCAATTTTTTTGGAGGCGTTGTTTCTGATAAATATTTGGGCGCCCGCAAATCCATTATCTGGGGAAATTATCTGCAAATAGCAGGACACCTTACACTCGCTATTCCATTGCAACAACCTTTTTTTGCCGGACTTGCGCTGGTAGCTACCGGTTCAGGTTTCAGGGCAAGTACCAGCAGTAGTTTGGTAGGAAGCTTTTACAGCAACACCAATACAAGAAAAAAAGATGATGGTTACTCTATCTATTACATGTTCGTCAACATTGGTGCAGCATTGGGTGGATTAATTTGTGGTTACCTGGGACAAAACATAAACTGGCACCTTGGATTTGGAGCTGCATGCTTTTTTATGATAATAGGTCAGACACAATTTATCCTTGGTATCAACAAATCGCATGGCGCACCGCCTGATGCAAAAAAATTACAGGAGAAATTTTTTTTAAAATTACTCAGCCGCGAAACAATTATTTATCTCTTTAGTTTATTGGTGGTAGCATTGGTTGTCTTATTACTGGAATATCCGGAGATCATGAATTTCATTATGCTTCCTTTGATCATAGGAGCATTTATTTATATCCTGATTCTGTCATTTCGGTTTACTAAAGGGGAACAAAAAAAATTATGGGCTGCCATGATTATGTTCTTGATAGGTTCTTTATTTTGGGCATGCTACGAACAATGTGCCGGATCTCTGAATCTTTTTGTATTGAATAATGTAAATCTGAGTATTGCCGGAATAAAAGTTTCGGGTTTGTCAATTAACAACTTTGCTCCCGGTGCATGGTTGGTAATACTTACCCCCCTTTCAATTAAAACATGGCAATGGTTACACAAAAAAAATAGAAGCCCGGGAAGTACCTCAAAATATATTATTGCTTTTTTGGGCGTATCCTTTTGTTTGCTTGTGTTGTGGTCCAGTTGTTATTATAACCGGTCAACAGGAATGATACCGGTTATCATGCTCGTAGTGGCTTACCTGTTCCTGGAAATTGGCGAAATATGTTTAGGTCCTGTTTCTTTTTCTCTGGCATCAAAACTTTCTCCTGTAGCAATTGCCAGTACGGTAATGGGGTTGATGTATTTATCTATTTCTTTCGGAGAATATCTTGCAGGAAAACTGGGAACTTTTATGACCGTACCGAATGGTATTACAGACCCGGTAACCATAATGCCATATTTCAGTAATATATTTCTGAAAATTGTTTTAGGTACAGCTTTTATTGCACTGCTGATAGCATTGCTGTCCCCATTGATAAAAAAATGGATGCAGGAAATAAAGTGAAAGAAACAAAAATTATCAAATTATAAAATCTGGTGAACCGATACTATGACAATATAATTTTTGAAAATCTATTATCATAAACCTGAAAACTTTTTCATAGGTTATGCTATTCCCTTTTCAATTTTTTTTACTGCAATAAAAACAAATTAAGTTTAATAATGGAAGCTCATCATCACTCATATGTAGAAAACCAGTTTGCCAGACAGGCAGGAAAAGGTTTCAAAGAATATTTTTTTGAAATTATTATAATATTTCTTGTGGAAGTGATGGGTTTTAAAAACCTTAGTAGAAATAAATACAGATTCTAAACAAACTTTATTACCATATTGAACAAATGAATGCATCTAAAAAATCAGGTAATAAGGTTTGTAAATTCTGATTGATTTTTTTCTACTAAGGTCAATTGAAAAATGAAATAAGGTTATTGATTATAAAATTAAAATAAACAAATAAACCAACAATGGAAGTACATCATCACCCACATGTAGAAAACATGTCTGCCGGACAGGCAGGGAAAAGTTTTAAAGAATATTTTTTTGAGTTCATCATGATTTTTCTTGCGGTAAATATGAATTTTAAAACTTAGTAGAAATGAAAACAGATTCTAAACAAACTTTATTACATCATTGAACAAATGAATGCATCTTAAAAATCAGGTAATAAGGTTAGAACATCTTGATTGAATTTTTCTACTAAGGTCAATTGAAAAATAAAATAAGGTTTTTGATTATTAATTAGAATGAACAAATAAACCAACAATGGAAGTCCATCATCACCCACACACAGAAAACCTACTGCCGGGCACACAGGAAACAGTTTCAAAAAATATTTTTCCGGGCCTGAACTACAATTTTTAATTAATCCTTTACTGACGGAAATAATATAAATTCCGTCAGTTTATTGACGATATTTTTTATCTTTGAATAAAAACAACGGCTATGGAATTACAGCGATATATTTTTAAGAAAGTACAGGCAACGGCAGTTCCAGGCAAAGTATCGCTGATAACAGGCGCACGGCGAACCGGTAAAACATTTTTAATCCGTCAGCTTATTTCAAAATGGGGAAAAGAAAAATGCCTGTTGCTGAATGGGGAAGATATTATTGTGCAGCAGCAATTGCGAAACCGGAATGTGGCAAATTATAAATCACTTGTCGCCGGATATAAATACTTCATTATTGACGAAGCACAAAAAATTCCTGAAATCGGATTGATATTAAAACTGATGGTAGATGAGCTGAAAAACATTCGTATAATTGTAACGGGGTCTTCCGTATTCGACCTGAAAAATAAATTAGGTGAGCCGCTTACAGGGCGTAAAAAAGAATTTATGCTTTTTCCACTGGCACAATTGGAATATAACCAGTTGGAAAATAAAATTGAAATGCACCAACATTTGGAGAATAAACTCATTTATGGCTGTTATCCCGAACTGCTGCACCTGAAAACATTAAAGCAAAAAAGAGAATACCTCTATGAACTGGTAAGCTCATATTTATACAAGGATATTTTAGTGATGGAAAATCTGCGCAGCCCTGATAAGATCATTGATTTGCTGAAGCTGATAGCCTGGCAAACAGGCAAAGAAGTATCCCTGGAAGAATTAGGACGAAATTTGCAAATGAGCAAGAATACAGTGGAGCGGTACCTGGATTTGCTTACAAAAGTATTTGTGGTTTTCAAAGTGCAGGGATTCAGCCGTAACCTGCGAAAGGAGATTGTAAAAACGAAACGCTGGTATTTCTATGACAATGGTGTACGAAATGCAGTGATTGTAAATTTTCAGTCACTGAATATGAGGAATGATAAAGGAGCATTATGGGAAAATTATATGGCAAGCGAAAGGCTGAAATTGCAACATTACCATTCTATGTCTGTAAATAATTATTTCTGGCGTACACATGACCAGCAGGAAATTGACTGGGTGGAAGAACGTAACGGCAAATTGTTCGGATATGAATTCAAATTTACTGAGCCATCAAAAAAACTCAAAGCGCCAAAAGCATGGAGGGAAAATTATCCTGCCGCCACCTATAAAATTATTCATAAAAATAATTTTGATGATTTTATTTTAAAAAAATAAAAGACCACTGATTTATGAATACATTTTGATAAGAGATAAAAAACCGGATTGCATAATTGGAATAGTTAATTAATATAATAAGTTATGGAAGTACATCACCACCCACATGTTGAAAACCTGTCTGCCGGACAGGCAGGAAAAGGAATCAAAGAATATTTCTTTGAATTCATCATGATATTTCTTGCGGTAATACATGGCTTTAAAACCTTAGTAGAAATAAATATAGATCGTGAACAAAACCTTATTACCTTATTAAAAAAATGAAAGCAGCTAAAAAATTAAGTAATAAGGTTTGTAAACTCTGATTGATTTTTTTCTACTAAGGTCAATTGAAAAATGAAATAAGGTTATTGATTATAAAATTAAAATAAACAAATAAACCAACAATGGAAGTACATCATCACCCACATGTAGAAAAGAAAAGTTTCAAAGAATATTTTTTTGAATTCATCATGATATTTCTTGCAGTATCTCTTGGTTTCATTGCAGAAAATATCCGTGAAAGCATTGTTGAAAGCAGGATGCAAAAAGAATACATCCTTTCATTTTATGAGGATTTGAAAACAGACACTGCAAGAATTGCTACATATATAAATAAAGATGAAATAAAAATAAATGGGCTTAGTAATATAGCAGAGTGTTATGATGCTGTTACCAGGAATCCAAAGTCATCATCCTGTATGATAAAACTTTTTCAGAACTCCACTACCAATTTTCCATTCCGTATTACAGAGCGCACTTTAAACCAGCTCTACAATTCAGGTGGTTTCCGCTTATTAAAAAAAGAAGATGCAGACAGCATCACCAGGTATCAAAGTGAATTTGAAAAGCTGGTAAATTTCCAGGAGACTGCATTCCAGGATGCACAGGATAATCTCAGGAACATTTATACTTCTCTTGTAAATTTTAAGGCTAATGCCCAGATGTTTCAACCGGAGCAGCGCCAGGGGATCCAATATATTTTTGAAGATAGTGTTCATGCTACTGTCCTTTTTTCAAATGACAAGGTTCTGCTGAATAAATATTTTAACCAATTGCTTTTATATGATAAGGTAACAAACGGGCAACAGGTGCAATTGAAACAGTTACTCGAGATTCAGATAAACCTGATCAATTATTTTAAAAAGAAATATCATTTTGAATAAACTAAATTTAATAACAGGCAATACATAGAATTGCAAGTGATAATAAAATTGTTTCAACAAAAAAATATATAAGAACAAATACCACTAAAACATAATTGAAGAATTGGAAAGTATATAAACTATGACTGAAAAAACAAAACAAAGGATCATCAGACTGGTTATTTATGTAATCGTTGGTTTTGTTGCAGCATTTGTGTGGCACCAAATGAAAAACTAATTGTATGTATCCGACTTCAACACTGCTCCGTTTAGCAAAAATAATTTCAGTAGCCGGCATCAGTTTATTTTCATTATTGGTGGTATTAGGAAATATAACCGATTATTATTCCAATTATTTTTTTGTAGAGCATGTAATGAAAATGGATACAACATTTCCTGATAGCCACCTTCATTACAGGAGCATCCATTCAACTTTTATTTTTCATGCCGGTTATATTTTTATTATCATACTAGAAGCATTCATGACATTTTGCTGCATCAAAGGAAGCTGGAAAATGTTCAGGAATTTAAAGAAAGATGGTGCTGCGTTTCATGCTGCTAAAAATTGGGCAGTGGCAGGAATAATTGTTGGCATTGTTACATGGTTTATCGGGTTTGAAGTAATCGGTGGCGAATGGTTTGCCATGTGGCAAAGTACTACATGGAATGGATTAGCTGCAGCAGAAAGGATACTTGATTTTCTTGTACTGACTTTAATTTTACTTCATTTTAAGGATGAATAACTCTAACTAACATTTCTCCAGGTAATAACGAAAATGATTTCAACTTTCCCCATGTAAGGTTGAAAAAATAGTAAGTAATCCTTAAAAAATATTTCAAAGTTTTTATAATCCAGTAAGCTACTATTCACTCTTTAAAATTATTCTACTGATAAAAGTTGTAAGTTTGGATACATTTCAAGGCTCATAAAACAGTTGAAGAAATTATTAACTGCTCTGTAACCTGTTATTTATTCATGAGATTTGAAAAATTAATCCGGCTGTATCTTTTACAAATACCAAAGAATTCTTTTTTGTGGTTAATATTTCTTTTTACTATTCCTGCAAATGCACAACAAATTATCAACCCGCACTTTTCCAACTTCACAATCAATAACGGTTTATCGCAAAGCCTGATTTACAGCATAACCCAGGATACAACAGGTTTCATGTGGTTTGGCACCAAAGATGGCCTTAACCGCTTTGATGGTTATGAATTCAAAATTTTTCATCACGATCCTTTTGATCCGGTTTCAATTGCAGATAATGTAATTTCTGAATTGTTTACTGATAAAAAAGGAAGGCTTTGGGTTGGAACTATGAATGGTAGCCTTGATCTCTACGACAGCAGGAAAAATATTTTCACTCACTATCTTGAAAATAATATCAACAAGGGAAATATTAATGCTATCACTGAAGACCCTTCTGGAAATCTTTGGGTTGGCACTTATGGGAACGGGATTTTTAAATTGGTTTTTAAAAAAACAAATCATTCCAACAGACCTGATACCGTCATTCATTATTTCAACATACCAGGGGATACAACTTCTTTAATTAGCAACCTTGTCATAGATGTTTTTGCAGACAAAGAAGGTGGCATCTGGGCTTCAACAACTAAAACTCTTTTTCAATACGCAAAACCAGATGGTATGGAATTGAAGTTTTCAGTTCCAACATTTCAATTATTAAGTACCGGTAAAAAGATTATTCCACATGGGATTCAGTTTAGCTTGTCTGGCGCCGAACCAATTCCGGTAAGTGAAATAAAATTTGGTGGTGTAAGATTTATTGAAGACCCACAAGGAAGGATATGGATGGCTGCACCCGGAGGT
Organism: uncultured Parafilimonas sp.; assembly: GCA_964400415.1. Classification (GTDB taxonomy): domain Bacteria; phylum Bacteroidota; class Bacteroidia; order Chitinophagales; family Chitinophagaceae; genus Parafilimonas. The sequence continues at coordinate 30,106 of CAYNTP010000025.1, read as the reverse complement.
TTGCTTTTATTCGACCGAAATGAGAAAAAGCTTTTTTTATTTGACCCATTGATGCCGGGACTTGTTACAGGTAATATCAGGTCTGTTTGTAAAAATAGTTTCTCAGGAAAACAAGTAATAACAAATTCCCTCTGGATGGGCATGATCGCAGGTCCCGCAGTTATTAATACTAAGGACCTCACCTTTCAATATTTCAGCCACGACCCTTTGTATAGCAAAAGTGTTTTATCCGGGAGCATTCTTTGCGTTTATAAAGATCGTTCCGGTTCACTTTGGTTCGGTACCAGCGGATCCGGGTTAAGTGAATATGATACACACGCAACACTTTTTCCCATGCCTGATTATCATACTGCAGATGGAAAAATAAGAACTGAAAACCTGAGTGTCCGTTCATTCCTTGATACAAAAAATTATTTATTCATAGGTACTCAAAGTTCCCTGATGATGGCTGATAAATCAACCCGCCAGATGGAGCAGATCAATCTTGGTAACAACCCTTTAGAATCAAATACTATTTTCAGTATGGCAGCAGCTGATAGTGACAATTGCTGGATTGCTGCCAACTCAGGTTTATACTTATACAATTTTAAAAACCATTCAAAGAAAAAATTTTTTACAGAAATACAAAAAAATGGAAACGGGGATGGCCGTATTTTCAAAATTTATATTGACAGTAAAAAAAATCTGTGGTGCCTGACACCTTACTCATTTAGTTTTTTTAATACCAGGCTTAAAACATTTAAGAAGTATTTTTTCAATAATAATCCTGTCAATGGATTTACTGAACCCACCTATGGCGATATCTACCAGGCACCTGATGGAAATTTCTGGATAGGAACCGGAGAAGGATTATTGTATTTTGATACAACTGAAAAAAAGTTTACACGGTATGTTACCAACTCATCAAACCCAAACAGTTTGAGTTTTACTGCAGTGAGGGCTGTTTTACCTGATCCGAAAAAACCATCTGAATATCTCTGGATAGCAACTGCAGGTGGCGGACTGAACCAGTTGGACCTGCGTACAAAAAAGTTTATTCATTACACTGAAAAAAATGGGCTGCCTAATAATTTTATTTACGGGATTCTGTCCGATGAAAATGGTAATTTATGGATGAGTACAAATAAAGGTATTTCCATGTTTAACCCATCATCAAAAAGTTTTACCAATTATGATATCAATGCAGGGTTACAAAGCAACGAATTCAATTCAGGTGCATTTTATAAAAACAATTCAGGCGAACTTTTTTTCGGTGGCATCAATGGTTTTAATGTATTCACACCCGGTAGCATCAAAGGAGATAATCAATTTCCTCAACTGGCATTTACTGGTTTCAGTATTTTCAACCATCCGGTATCTGTTGATGACAAGAATTCACCATTGAAATATTCCATCACTGAAACAAAAAAAATTGTATTACCCTATAGTGATAATATCATCAGCTTTAAAGTAGCTGCATTGGATTTTTCAGAACCTGAAAAAAAACAATATGCATATAAACTTGAACCTTCCAACAAAGACTGGATACAATTAGGTAGCAACAGGCTGATTACATTCAGCAACCTTGAACCTGGAAATTACACACTACGCGTAAAAGCAGGGAACCTGAATGGTGCATGGAATGAACAAGGCATCTCTTTAAACCTTGTTATCATGCCACCCTGGTGGAGAACATGGTGGGCTTACCTGCTCTACATTTGTATTGCCATTGCACTCCTCTATTATTTACGCAAATATGAACTCAGGGGGATTTTATTGAGAAATAAACTGAAAGTGGAGCAAATGGAATCGCATAAATTAAAAGAGCTTGACCATTTGAAATCCAGGTTCTTTGCCAATATCTCTCATGAGTTCAGGACGCCACTCACTTTGATTATGGGGCCTGTTGAAGACCTTCTGAAAACAGGCGATGCAGAACAATTCAAAAAAATATTACCTGAAGTCCATCGAAATTCTGTGAGGCTATTGCAATTGATCAACCAACTGCTTGACCTTTCAAAACTGGATGCAAAAAGATACAGGATCAACATGACGAGGGAAGACATCATTCCATTTGTTGAACAGGTAGTACATTCTTTTTCTTCTTTAGCAGAAAGAAAAAATATTGACCTTAAAATCATTGTTGATCCTGCATTGAGAAAAATGCTGGATGATGGAGAAACCAAATTTTATTTTGATGAAGATATGATCGAAAAGATCATAAATAATTTATTGTCGAATGCTTTTAAATTCACTGGTGAAAATGGCAGGATAACTGTTGGAATGAAATCATCAGAAAAGAAAAATGGTTACCTCGAATTATCAGTAAAAGATTCAGGCATCGGTATTCCAAAAGAAAAGCTGTCTTATATTTTTGACAGGTTCTACCAGGCAGATGATTCTGATGAAAGGCATTATGAAGGCAGTGGTGTGGGATTAGCATTATTAAAAGAATTAGTTGACCTGCTGCAGGGTGAAGCAACTGTAACAAGTGAAACAGGAAAGGGTACAACTTTCTATTGTTATCTGCCTTTTAACAACAGGATCATTTCTGAAAAAACAACTGCTGGCTTACAAACACAGAAGATAGTTACACCTGTAACAATTATTGATGAACATGTTGAAGATGGACAAGAAACAGGAACGAAAGGCAAAGATTTAATTTTAATAGTTGATGATTATGCTGATGTAAGAAAATACATCAGGCGAAAAATAGAAAACACTTATGCTGTTGCAGAAGCAAGTAATGGTCAAGAGGGTTTGGAATTGGCAAGGGCACATATCCCTGACTTAGTGGTCAGTGATGTTATGATGCCCGGAATGGATGGTTTTGAATTATGTGAAAAATTAAAAACTGATAATTTAACCAGCCATATCCCGGTTATTTTATTAACAGCAAAAGCAGAAGATATTGATAAAATGACCGGCCTTTCAACTGGCGCTGATGCTTACCTGACAAAACCCTTCAATTCACAGGAACTGAATATCCGTATAAAAAACCTGATAGAACTCAGGAAAAAACTGAGGGCGAAATTTAGTGATAAACTTGTGGTAAAACCGAGTGAAATAACAGTAACTTCAATGGACCGTGAGTTTATGAAAACACTTTTATCCATTGTAGAAGATCATATTAGTGATGCAAAATTTTCAGTGACCGAACTGGGAAGTGCAATGAACATGAGTGTATCCCAACTCAACCGCAAACTAAAAGCAATCATTGATCAGTCACCACAGAAATTTATCCGTTCCATAAGGATGCAAAGAGCATTGGAGATGTTGAAAAAAAACAGTGGCAACATATCTGAAATTTCATGGGAAGTAGGATTTGAAGACCCGGGTTATTTTTCAAGAGTTTTCAAATCACATTTTGGATTTTCCCCTTCTGATGTTAAATGTGAATGACATGAATAAGGCACATTCTCTTTTTTGATAAAATCAAATGAATGCTATCAGCCTAAAATTAAAAAATGATGAAAAATATTTGTTTCAATTTTATGATTGAATCAAATGAAAAAAAAAATTCAAAAAATTATGCATGCAAAATCCATCAAAGGAAAATCACCGGAAGAAATTCAATCAACATTACAACAAATAATGATTGATGGCTTTACACCAACAGTAGCAATTGTTTTCATATCAATCCGGCAAAACAGGAATGCCATTGTTGATATATTAACCCAACACAATATTGATATTCTTGGTGCCACATCTTGCGGGGAATTTATTAACGATTATCAATCTGAGGGGGAAGCAGTTATTTTACTGCTCGATGTATCAAAGGATTTTTATTCCATTTTGTTTGAGGAAATGGTTGACAGAAGTATTGAAGAAACTGCTGCACATTTAGGAAAGAATGCATTGCAGCAATTCAACAATCCTTCCCTGATTGTTTGCAGTACTGGTATGAATGTGAATGGTGACTATTTTTCAGGGGAGGCAATGGTTAGACACATTGAAAATGTCATTGGAACTGATAGAATTTTCTTTGGGGGGATGGCAGGAGATGATATGACTTTTACAGGTACGTATGTTTTTACCCGGGGCAAAGAAACAGATAATGGCATCATTGCATTAGTTCTGGATGCAGACAAAATTTCTCTTTCAGGTATGGCCATCACAGGATGGAAGCCGATGGGCATTGCCCGGACAGTAACAAAAAGTATTGGCAACAAATTATATGCTATTGATGAAAAACCTGCGGTTGAAATGTATCTGAAATATCTTGGTAAGGATGAAAAAAAGGCTGAAAAAGATTTTAATGTTTTTGAAGAATTGGGTTTCACTTATCCGTTTATTACAGAAAGAGAACGGGGTGGCGAAATGGTGTTGCGGTCTCCTTTGAAAATTGACCATAAAGAAAATGCATTGGTGCTGGATATGGAAATGCCGGAAGGAACAAAATTCTGGTTTTCCATGCCTCCTGATTTTGATATTGTAGATGAAATATTGCGAGAAGCAACTCAATTAAAAAATGATAAGGGCCTTGAAGCAGATGCACTATTAATTTTTTCCTGTGCGGGCCGTCCACCGGTGTTGGGTCCGTTGGTAACCGCAGAAAACAATGGACTGGCTGAATTATGGAATGCACCAATGGCTGGTTTTTTCACTTATGGAGAATATGGCAGAATGAAAAACGGAAAGCAGGAACTTTATTCCGGCGCTTGTTGCTGGGTAGCTTTAAAAGAAAAATAAATATTATGAAAACAAAATCTATTATCATCAGGACAACAAAACATACAATCATACTGGTTATGATGTTAGTGACTTTTTTTCATAAACTGAATGGACAAAATATAGCACAAACCAATTTTGATACAACGAAAGCAAAAGCACAAATCAATACCATGCTTGATGCTTTCAACGCAGCAGCAGCCAAAGCCGATTTTAATACCTACTTTAATTTTTATACAGACAATGCCGTTTTCACAGGAACGGATGCTACTGAACGCTGGGATAAAAAAGCATTTATGATTTGGGCAAAACCATTTTTTGACAGGGGAAGAGCCTGGAGTTTCACATCTCTTGAAAGACATATTTATTTTGATAAAACGGGAAGTACTGCCTGGTTTGATGAACTGCTGAATACACAAATGAAAATTTGCCGTGGCTCCGGCGTGTTGGTGAAACAAGGTGATGAATGGAAAGTAGCTCAATATATTTTATCTGCTACTGTACCCAATGATCAGATGAATGAAGTAATAAAGTTGAAAGCTCCTGTTGAAGACAGCATCATAAATAAACTGATAAATAAGTGAAACATGCAGCCACAGAAATTCACAAAACCATTTTATATTTTTTTTCTAATGATGCCTTCAGGAATCAGCCAGGGTTTTGTTACGGTAACATTACCTTTTTTACTTTCAAAAAATGGCTTTCCTGTATCCATTACCGCAGGTATAGTTGCCATTGGCCTGTCGGCAATGTTATGGCGTTTTTTGTGGGGACCTGTAGTGGATTTAACTCTTAGTTTACGAAAATGGTTTTGGCTGGGTTTACTACTAACCATTACTACACTTCTTTTACTTTGTTTCATACCATTTACGCAAAAGGAAGCAACATTTCTTTCCATAATTGTATTTATATCACAGGTGGCTGCCACATTAACTTTTTTACCCGTAAATGGTTTTATGGCTTTGAGTATAAGAGACAAAAGTAAAGGAGAGGCTTCGGGCTGGTTTCAGGCAGGTTCTCTGGGAGGTGTAGGCATCGGGGGCGGTGCTGGTTTATGGCTTGCTATTCATTATAGTATCATTTTATCCGGTATTGTTTTGTGTGTAGCTTGTATATTATTTGCATTAGTGATCCTTTTAATCAAAGACATCCCACACAATAAAGAGAAAACAATAGCACAGGAATTAAAGTTAATGGGTAAAGAAATTTTATCCCTGGCAAAATTGCCGGTTGCATTGTTTGTAATTATCCTGCTGACGACACCAATTGGCAGTGGCGCTATGACTAATTTATGGTCGGCTGTTGCTAATGATTGGAACACCAATGCAGATACTGTTGTGCTTGTTACAGGTATATTAAGCGGAGGTATAAGTGCAGTGGGAAGTGTAGCCGGTGGCTTTATTGCTGATAAGCGTGGCGTTTGGATTGCTTTTTTAGGTATCGGAAGTATAAGCGCATTATTGGTTTTATTATTGGCAATAATGCCATTGAAGCCATCAGTGTATATTTTCGTGGTACTTATGTATGCATTTGCTACGGGTATGATGTATGCTGCTTTTACAGCTATCATCTATTTTGTAATTGGTAAAAGAAATGCAGTTACAAAATATTCTTTGATTTCTTCTTTGGGAAATTTACCTGTAGTTTATATGACCAAATTCGATGGCTGGATTCACGATAAATTTAATAGCAGGTACATGTTATCTGCCGAAGGCCTTGCCGGAATTTTATTTGTAATTATTTTCTATCTGATACTAAAGCGTATGAGATATAAAAAATTGATTCCATCAATTGTGGAATAACAAAACTATCATCAAAATACCTTTTTTATTTACTCGTTATAAACCAATTAATCATTATCAATTAACCATTCACCATTAACAATTATCAATTAAATATAGTGAACGCAAAAACAATCAAAGGAAAATCACCGGAAGAAATTCAACAGGCATTAAAGCAATATATGGAAAATGATTTCAAACCATCACTTGCCATCATATTCTTAACAAATATTGAAAATGCTGATTCGCTACGTTCCGTTTTCAACACAAACAATATTGAAATATTCGGTGTCAGTACCTCGCAAAAATTTACCGAGCACGGAATGGAGGATGATGATATAGTTGTTTTGTTAATGGATATATCAACTGATAATTTTCGTATTGTGCTAAAAGATTATGATGAAGATTCAGCTTATGACGCAGCGCACCAGGTGGGTGAAGCAGGTGTGCAGGCTTTTAAGAATCCGGGGTTCATTATCTCATCTGCAGATTTCAGAATGTCGGGCGATGAATTGATTAATGGATTGACGGATGCCGCAGGTAAAGAAGCCACTATCATGGGTGGTGTGGCGGGTAACCCGGCAGATTTTTCCGGCATTTTATTTACAAAAAATGAAACCAGTACGAGAGGGATACTTGCCCTCGTAATTGACCAAGACAAGATAGAAATTAACGGCTTAGCCGTTTCCGGATGGAAACCTGTCGGCACCGAGAAAAAAATTACTAAATGTAATGGCACCTGGGTATTTACCATTGATGATGAACCTGCAATGAATGTCATACAAAGATTCCTGGGAAACGAACTCATCACACCATCTAACCAGGGAAATGGATTGCTCCCATCGGACCTGGGATATCCGTTGCAGTTTCTAAGGGCTAGCGGTTCAGTAATCATGAAGCCGGTTTTATTCTGGAATACAAATGATAAATCAATCATGATAGGTGGTGAAGTAAAAGAAGGAGATGTATTTCGTTTTTCATTACCACCAGATTTTGATGTGATAGATAAAGTAGTGGAAAGCACAATCAGCATGAAGGAAAAGAAGATGCCTGATGCAGATGCGATGATGGTATTTTCCTGCGTGGGCAGGTTAGGCACATTTGGACCGATGATCTCCACTGAAATTGAAGGATTGGCTGCTACATGGAACAAACCCATGATTGGTTTTTTCTCATTAGGTGAATTTGGAAAATTAGATGAAGGCCGCTGTGAATATCATGGCACCACGGTGAGCTGGGTAGCGTTGAAAGAAAAAAACTAATTAGTAATTGTGAATGGTTAATTGTTAATTATGAATGAAGTATAACAATAACCATTATCAATTCTCAAACAACCATTAACCATTATCAATTAACCATTGTCAATTCACCATTCACAATTATCAATTAACAATTAATGACATGAAGGAAAATGTAATAAAAACCAAAAGTTTTGCTTTCGCACTTCGTGTGATAAAACTGTATCAATACCTGCAGACAGAAAAGAAAGAATATATTCTTAGTAAACAGGTATTGCGGAGTGGAACTGCTATTGGTGCAATGGTCAGGGAAGCTGAACAGGCAGAAAGTAAACCGGACTTCATTCACAAGTTGGCAATAGCGCAAAAAGAAGCCAATGAAACAGAATATTGGGTTGATCTTTTATACCAGTCAGGATATTTAGATAAGCAACAATACGATCAAATTTTTAATGATGTTACAGAAATCAGGAAGCTATTGACATCCATTATTAAAGCATCCAAACTTAGAAAACACAATTAACCATTAACCATTAACCATTATCAATTAACCATTATCAATTAACCATTATCAATAATCAATTCATTTCGGTATATTTTATAGTAAAACAGAAAATATAGCGGTATATTTACGGATGTAACAGAAAATATTATGATTTACCGGCACTTACAGAAAAACATTCAGTCAAAGTTTCACAAGCAAAAAGCGATAATTGTTTTAGGAGGCAGGCAAACGGGGAAAACAACATTATTGAAAATGATTACAGAAAACAGGAAAGATACTTTGTGGCTAAATGCCGATGAACCTGATATTAAAATGATGATAGAAAAAGCAACGTCAACCAGGCTGAAAAGTTATTTCGGAAAAAACAAAATCATCATCATTGATGAAGCCCAACAAATAACAGGTATAGGAAGAAAACTGAAATTAATAACCGATTCAATCAAGGATGTCCAGGTGATTGCAACAGGCTCATCCGCATTTGAAATAAAAAACAAAACCAATGAGCCACTCACAGGTAGAAAATGGGAGTTTCATTTATTCCCGTTAAGCTTTTCAGAGATGGCAGAACATCATGGACTCATTGAAGAAAAAAGAATGATACCACACCGACTTGTATTTGGCTATTATCCTGAAGTGGTAACACATCCGGGTGAAGAAAAAGAAAGGTTGAAACTTTTATCAGAAAGTTTTTTGTACAAAGATATTTTGATGTACCAGGGATTACAGAAACCGGAAAAATTAATTAACCTGTTGAAAATGCTCGCAGCTTTTGTGGGTAGTGAAATCAATTATAATCAACTCAGTAAACAATTACAATTAAATAATGAAACAGTAGAAAAATACATTCAGTTATTGGAGCAATGTTATGTTATTTTCAGATTACCGGCATTTAGCACCAACCTCACCAAAGAATTAAAGAAAGGGAGAAAGATTTATTTTTTTGATAATGGTATTATCAATTCTCTTAAGGGCGATTTTTCTATCATAGAAAACCGTACTGATAAAGGCGCCCTGTGGGAGAATTTTGTAGTAAGTGAAATGTATAAAATCAATGAGTATAAAAAACTGCATGGAAAATTTTTCTTTTGGCGCACACATGACCAGCAGGAAGTGGATTTAATCATCCAAAAAGAAAAGATACTTGACACCTATCAAATAACCTGGAGCGAAAAGATTAAACCAAGACTGAGTAAAACATTTAGTTCAAATTATCCAAAACATAATTATGCATTCATCAATAATCAAAATATAGAAGACTTTCTGATGTAAGGCTATCTTCCAATAAGATGAAATAAAAGAAAATGCAACCATTATCAATTCACCATTCACAATTATCAATTATATAAAGTGAACGCAAAATCAATCATAGGAAAATCTTCAGAAGAAATACAGTCAGCATTGCAGGAATGTTTCAATGAAGACTTCAAACCTACACTGGCCATCATTATGGTCTCAATGAAACAAGACAGGACCGGGTTGCAAAAAATTTTTTCTGATGCAGGTATTAAAATTTTTGGCGCCACCAGCAATGGAAATTTTATTGATGAAAATGTTGACCTGGATGCTGCTTCCATTTTATTGCTTGACATCAACCCTGATCATTTCAGCATCCTTACCGCAGAATATCCTGAAAACAATTATCGGGAAACTGCAAATAATCTGGCAAAGGAAGCCTTACAAAAATTCAGTCGTCCTGCATTCCTGCTTGCAGCAAGCCATATACAAACTGATGCTGAGCAACTCCTCCGTGGCATTGCAGATGCAGTGGGCAATGATGTAAATATTTTTGGCTGCATGGCAGGTGATGATTTTACTTTTACCGAGCAAACTGTTTTTATAAATGATATGGAAACGAAAAAAGGTGTGGTTGCATTGGTGCTGGATGAAGACAAAATAATGATAAAAGGCAAAGCTACCTGCGGCTGGCATGCGGTGGGCACTGTAAGAACAGTTACCAAAAGTGAAGGCAATCATGTTTATACAGTAGATGATGTGCCAGTACTTGACCTCACAGCAAAGTATGGCGGGCTTGTCATCAAAGAGCAAAGTGATTTTTCAATAGAAGTCGCTGCCAACCTTCCTTTACAATTGCAGCGGGAAAATGGAGACCCGGTGATGCGTCCCGGTTTGTTGATTGACTGGAATGACCATTCTTTTTATTGCAGTGGTGCAGTACCACAGGGCTCTAAAGTCCGATTCTCTTTACCACCCGATTTTGACGTGATAGAAAAAGTAATAAAAGGCTGCGAGGAATTAAAGGAAAATGAAATGCCCGAAGCCGATGCGTTGATTTTGTTTAGTTGTGCCGGCAGGTATATTACATTGGGACCGTTGATTACAGAAGAGATAGAAGGTGTGCAGAAAGTATGGAATGTACCGATGGTGGGCATGTTCAGCAATGCAGAACTGGCAAGAGCTACAGGAGGTGATCTGGAAATGCACAATCTGACTGCTTGTGTAGTAGCTTTAAAAGAAAAATAAATTTTGCTTATGCAAAAAATAAATTCAATTTAAATGAACCAACATCTGCAAAATATCATCAACTTTCTCAATCAAAATAATCAGTTAACTGCAGAAGAGAAAGACAGCATTATCCAATCATTGAAAAACGCTGACAAAGAATTGGAAATTGCTGCATTCAAATTAGACCGTACTGAAAAAGTAAAACGCACAACAGGAATTTTATTGGAAGAAACCATTGCAGAATTGGAGCAAAAAAGAAAAGCGGTTGAAGAGCAAAACAGAGAACTGGAAATTGAAGCAGCACTGGAAAGGGTAAGAACAGTTGCGATGGGCATGAGCAAACCTGATGATTTATTAAGCATCTGCGACACCATGTTTCATGAACTTCAGAAATTATCATTTGATGATTTAAGAAATACAATGATTAATCTTCATGATGATGCTAAACAATTTATTTTGAATTATGATTACTCAGAGCTTTCAGGCAAAACTATTACTAAGTTCAAATACAACTCCCACCCTATTGTTGACAACCTGATTAATCATGCAAAGCAATCGGGTGAAACATTTACTGAAATGATATATTCCGGAAAAACGCTGGATGAATTACGCGCTTTCAGAAAGGAGAATGGCGAAGAAGATGATCCCAGGTTTGATAGTGTTGATGCAATCTATTATTATTTCTATTCTATCGGTGCAGGCTCTGTTGGGTTATCAACTTTTAAAAAAATAAATGATGAACAGCTTGTTATCCTGAAACGTTTTCGCAATGTATTTGATCTGGCATACAAAAGGTATGTTGATTTTACAACTGCAGAATCGCAGGCAAGAGAAGCAAAAATTGAAGCAGCATTGGAAAGAGTTCGTTCAAGAAGTATGGCAATGCAACATTCGGAAGAACTCAACCTGCTTATTAATACAGTGTATGCAGAACTCATAAAACTGGATATAGTATTTGAACGATGTTCCATTATGATCTTTGACAAAGATGGTAATACTACATGGTGGATGGCAAGCCAGGATGACCAGGCAGGGCAAAATGGTTTTTTTGTAAAAAATAATAACAACGAACTTCAGGTTGCTTATCTCAATGCATGGAAACAAAGGTTGGAAAAATGGGATTATATTCTTGAAGGAGACACTAAGAAAAAATGGGAAGAATATATTTTCAGTGAAACAGAACTTTCAATGTTGCCTGATTTTATCATCAACCGGATGAAGTCCATCAAGGCCACTCATATCACTGCATCATTCAACAATTTTGGTTGCTTGAGTACCGGTAGCCTTGAACCATTAACTGATGAAGCCTTCAGCATTCTTCTTCGCTTCGCAAAAGTTTTTGACTTAACATACACCCGGTTCAATGACCTGAAGCAAGCTGAATCAAATGCAAAAGAAGCAAGGATAGAAACAGCATTGGAAAGGGTCCGCAGCCGTACACTTGCCATGCAAAAATCTGATGAGTTGGTTGAAACTGCAGCTTCATTGTTCCAGCAATTATCGTTACTCGGAATTGAACCCAACAGGCTTTACATAAACATTATGAAAGACGATATCGGAAATGCCGAATTCTGGATAACTGATGAAGATGGTAGCAAAATAACAATGGCTTATGCCGACAACCTGAACAATAATCCTTCTTTCAAAAAGATGCTGGATGGTTGGAAGCTACATGAAAAATCTTTAATCATTGATATGCATGATGATGAATTGCAGGAATATTTTCATTATCTCAGCAGTATCCATGTTCCATTTAAAGGTGGGCTGACACAAAAAAGAAGATTACAATACATTGCATATTTCTCCCAGGGTTTTATTGGCATGGCATCACCTGATGAACAACCTGCAGAAACGATGCAATTACTGGAACGTTTTGCTTATGTGTTTAATCTTACTTACACCCGCTTTAATGATTTAAAGATTGCTGAAGCTCATGCATTACAAGCTGAACAGGATTTGATAGAAATAAAAGCAGCAAGAAAAAAAGCGGAAGATACATTGACTGAATTACAGGCTGCTCAAAAGCAATTAATTCAATCCGAAAAAATGGCATCACTTGGTGAGCTTACTGCCGGTATTGCACATGAAATACAAAACCCGTTGAACTTTGTAAATAATTTTTCTGAAGTAAGCAATGAACTCATTGAAGAATTACGAATTAAAAATTACGAATTAAAAATTGAAGACCCCGAGGTTAAAGAGTTGTTGAATGACATTGGACAAAACCTTGAAAAAATAAATCATCATGGTCAAAGAGCAGCAGATATTGTAAAAGGGATGCTGCAGCACAGCCGTAGCAGTACCGGGCAAAAAGAATTGACGGATATCAATGCTTTGTGTGATGAATATTTGCGATTGGCTTATCATGGAATGAGAGCAAAAGACAAATCATTTAATGCAGAAATGAAAACAGATTTTGATGAGAGTATTGGAAAAATAAAAATCGTACCACAGGATATCGGAAGAGTGATTTTGAATTTAATCAACAATGCTTTTTATGCAGTAAATGAGAAAAAAAAGCTATCAGCTAATAGCTATCAGCCATTAGCAGAAATTAAGACAAGAAAATTAAACGACAAAGTTGAAATAATTGTTTCTGACAATGGCAACGGCATTCCTTCAACAATCAAAGACAAAATATTTCAACCCTTCTTCACAACAAAACCAACAGGGCAGGGAACAGGATTAGGATTAAGTTTAAGCTATGATATTGTAAAAGCACATGGAGGAGAGATAAAAGTGGAAACGAAGGAAGGTGAAGGGACGGAGTTTGTGGTTCAATTGCCATCCTGATTCAGCTAATACATTCAGACAAATACGGAATCAGATTCCGAATTTGTCCAAAATTGATTTATCTTTAGGAAATGATAAGCCGAGCTGCAGCAGTTAAATTGATAAATCTGGCTAAAACTTTTCGAAGTGTTGCCGTGATTGGCCCACGTCAAAGCGGGAAAACAACTCTTTGCAGGACTACATTTCCACAGAAACCTTATGTATCATTGGAAAACCCTGATATCATGGAATTTGCTACAACTGATCCACGCGGCTTTTTATCGCAATATAAAAATGGCGCAATCCTCGATGAGGTGCAAAGGGCGCCTCACCTGTTTTCCTACCTGCAACAAATACTGGATGAAACAAAAAAGAAAGGTTTATTTATTCTCACAGGCTCAAACAATTTTCTGCTGCAGGAAAATGTTACTCAAACTTTATCAGGCAGAATTGCTTATTTACAGTTGTTACCCCTTTCGCTGCATGAACTAAAGGAAAGCAAAAAAATGAGGCCCGACTATCATTGGCATCTTTTATCAGGGGGATACCCGGAAGTGATTGCAAAAAGAATGAATCCTAATGATTGGTATGCGGGGTATATTGCAACCTACATAGAGCGGGATGTGAGACAGCTAAAGAATATCAGTAACCTTTCAATGTTTACAAAATTGTTGCGCTTATGTGCAGGCCGTACCGGTCAGGTGCTTAACATGTCTGCTATTGCCAATGATTGTGGAATTGATCAGAAAACAGTGGCAGCATGGATCAGCGTATTACAGAGCAGCTATATTATCTATTTGCTGAAACCTTATTTTTCCAGTTTCAACAAACGGATTATGAAAACACCAAAATTATATTTTTATGATTCGGGTGTGGCATGTTCGTTATTAGGGATCAGTACGGTTAAAGAATTGATCACACACCCCGCCAGGGGATTTTTGTTTGAAAACCTGATTATTTCTGAATTGCTGAAAGAACGTTTTAATGCCGGAGAAAAAGATAACCTTTATTACTGGCGTGATAAAACAGGCAATGAAGTGGATGTGCTCATTGATAAGGCAGGAAAATTATCAGCTTTTGAATTGAAGTCAGGGGAAACAATCTCCAATGATTTTTTTAAAGGCATTGAATACGTTTCCGGACTAAGTAAAGGTAAAGTGGAGAAATGTATTATATATGGCGGAAAACAACTGCAAAAAAGAAGCAATGGAATAATAATAAAACCATGGAATCAATTGGATGTACTTTAAAGAGTGTAAAGCGAGTATTTGAATAACATGAAAATAGGATACGGGAAAAATAAAATCTGCGAAATCCGTTCATCCGATTGGGTAGAGTAAATAAAGAAGACACAAAGGCTGAGCCGAGGAAAAGGTAAGAGTAGGAAATTTATTTATCTTTCTTTTGGTTTTGTAAACAATAGTATGATTTGACAAATGGTAATATTATTTGTAAAAACCATTTTCAAATAGTAATAACTAATCAGATAAACGTAAATTTTACCAGAAAAAGACCGGACAGGAAAATGATTTTACTTTCAATGGTAAAACTGCAATTGAAGTAATGGAGACAGCTATCCAACAGGATCAACAGGTATTGGCTCAAAGAGCATCAGCTATTGGAATTAAAAAGCAAACACTGATAAGCCGTTTCGTTCCCGGCAATGGATTTGAAGATTTTGTATGGGGTGGAAATATTTTTTAATGAACCATAATGAAAAAATCTAATTGTGGTTGGGAACTGAATATAGATTGAGTTTGAGTTATGATATTGTAAATGCTCATGGAGATGAGATAAAAATGGAAAGCCTGCCTGCCGGCGAGGCAGGTAAAGAAGCTGAAGGAACGTAGTTTATTATACAATTACCAATACAATAGCAATATGAAACTCCTGATAAAATTATTTCTATTCGCATTAGTCCCCATATCAGTACTGGCACAGGATTCGGCAGTGGTGATAACTTCTACAATGTATGTTAAGTCAGGAAAAAATTTAACCCTATCAAACATAGATGGGTGGGTTTTCAGGCAAGGGAATGATACAAACTGGGCCAAAGAACAGGTAAATACTTCAGGCTGGAAAAAATTAAAACCAACTCAATTAACTGAAAAATATGCTGATAAAACCGGTAGAGTAGAAGGTTGGTTCAGGATTAAGTTAAAAATTGACAGTGGATTTACAAATGATACATTAGCCTTACAGGGAAGTTCCTGGGCGGCAGCCGATTTTTACTTAAACGGAAAATTAATTTTTTCACAGGGGAATACCGGTATCAATGGAAAGCCATATCATGAATTTGATGGTTATATTCCACCTGTACCTGTTGATTTTAAACATGGTGGCACTTATATTCTCGCAGTACACTTTCTTGATTATGTTTCTCCATATCCTCCACACAAATTAAAGTCGTCTTTTGGAGGAATACAATCATTAATCTCAATTACAAGCAGGGTAAACGACATATCTTTTAATCTTACAAAAGTTAAAAAATCTGTTTCATATAACATTATTTGGATAACCACAATTGCTGTCTTAAGCATTCTCTTCTGGTTGATATATTTTCTGAATCGCAATGAGAAAAACATACTTTTTATAGCTATTCTTTCTACGATATATGGGCTTTTCAGGTTTTGCATTTATATTCAGGAAAGTTCTATGACTATCACTTTTAGTGAAATATGGTGGTACCGGCTTTTAATTAATTTACTTATTCCTTCGATAAGCATTTTAACGATTTTGATTCTTGCGAATGCATTTAAAAGACATATAACAAAAGGCTTAATAATCTATTTGATTATTACTTCTCTGTGCATGATAGTTTCATCATTCACAACACCAGGTATTGAAATTATTTTGGTTATACTCCTGGTTTCAGGGATCCTTGTTGTGATTCTTTATTATATCTTCTCTTCATGGTCAACCTTGAATGGTGCGCAATGGGCAATAGTGATAGGCCTTCTGTCAACATTTATATTGGGTATCGCATACTTAGTAATAGAAAATTATGGCACACCGTCCAGTTCCTTCTATTATTTTTTTTCAACCTTTTGGGTACTCACTTTACCTTTTTCGTTCCTAATATATGTTTCATTACGGTTTAAAGAAATCCTCGAAGAAGTGAGGGGAAATGCAGAGAGAGTGATCCAACTTTCTGAAGAAAAAAAGGAACAGGCTATTCAGCAACAGCAAGTGCTGCAAAAAGAAGTTGACCGGCAGACTCATGATTTAAGAAAAACATTGGAAGAATTAAAATCGACCCAGTCTCAATTAATCCAATCCGAAAAAATGGCGTCGCTGGGTGAACTCACTGCAGGCATTGCACATGAGATTCAAAACCCGTTGAACTTTGTAAATAATTTTTCTGAAGTAAGCAATGAATTAATAGAGGAATTAAAAATTAAAAATTACGAATTAAAAATTGAAGACCCCGAGGTTAAAGAGTTGTTGAATGACATTGGACAAAACCTTGAAAAAATAAATCATCATGGTCAAAGAGCAGCAGATATTGTAAAAGGGATGCTGCAGCATAGCCGTAGCAGTACCGGACAAAAAGAATTGACGGATATCAATGCATTGTGTGATGAATATTTGAGATTAGCATATCATGGAATGAGAGCAAAAGACAAATCATTTAATTCAGAAATGAAAACAGATTTTGATGAGAGTATTGGAAAAATAAATATCGTACCACAGGATATCGGAAGAGTGATTTTGAATTTAATCAACAATGCATTTTATGCAGTAAATGAGAAAAAAAAGCTATCAGCTAACGGCTATCAGCCAACAGCTAAAATAACAACCCGAAGAATAAATGATAAAGTAGAAATAATTGTTGCTGATAATGGTAATGGCATCCCATCAACAATCAAAGACAAAATCTTTCAACCATTTTTCACAACCAAGCCAACAGGGCAGGGAACCGGGCTGGGCTTGAGTTTGAGCTATGACATTGTGAAGGCGCATGGAGGAGAGATAAAAGTAATATCGAAAGAAAATGAGGGAACTGAGTTTATAATTCTTTTGCCCTGCTCATAAATGTTGAATGGCTTTGAAGTATCAATTAGTAATGGATCTAAAATTGGATGATAGAAAACATAATAGTGTTTTAGAACTGTACAGACAAACAATAGATTTTTTTGTTGAAATAAAATAACCGAAACAAAAAAATCAAGATGGTAAAAAACTTTTTTAAAGAAGGATAAGTTTACTTATGATAAAAAATACATTTGTAAGAAGTTGGTACAAGTATGCAGCATACTTGCGCCACTCAACTCCAATATTGCAGTTACTTTATAAAATGTCCAGGACCTGGAACTCTTTAATATACAGGATGAAATTTTTATTTAAATTATCACTGCTTGTATTATTACCCTGTTTTGCAAAAGCACAACGTCAATTCACCAATTTAGACAGCCTTACATCAGCGTTAAAAAATGCACCAGGTGATACGGCGAAAATGGTTGTTCTATTCAACCTTGCCTCTTATTATGGTGAAAGTAACCGAGACAGTTGTTTGTTTTTTGCAGACCAGGGAATAAGTATTGCAAAGAAAATCAACCAACCGCTTTGGGTAGCACATTTTTTAACGGAGTACCAATCTTTCGTTGCTATGAAAGATGGCAATCTCCCCCTCAGTTTCAAATTAGCAAATGAAGCTTTGGAATTAGTGAAAGACAGAAAAAATGAAAATAATGTTTATATACCTAAAGATTATGAATTTACCGATCCTCATAAATACAGGCTTAGCCAGGTGGGATATACCATTCATCAGCTTGGGAATATATACCTGTATGGTGGAAATTCAAAAAAAGCAATTGAGCAATATAAAGAAGAGATCCGCATTTTTGAATCGCTTGGCAGCAAACAGGCGATGGCTTTGGTGCAAGGTACTATGAACATCGGGTATATTTATGGAGTAGATAATAAACTTGATTCCGCACTTATTTATGACAACAAGGCGCTGCAATATGCAAACCTCACCGGCTGGAAATTGTATAACGGACTAATATTAGTTCATATAGCGGATGTTTTTCAAAAAAGAAATATGCCGGATTCAGCCCGGTTTTATTTTTGGCAATCTTTGAGGGAAAGCAGGGAACAAAAAAATAAATCAACCGAAGTTTTGAGCCTTATGGAGCTTGCTACATTATACAAAAGCTTGCACCAGGCAGATTCACTGAGATATTACGCAACTCTGGCTTTTCAGCAATCAGAGATACTAAATTCAGCAAATGAAATAAGCCGTTCAGCTAATCTTGTAGCTGATACATGGAAAATATTTGGAAATTCCGACAGTGCATATATATATCTCAATCTTTCAAAAACAATAAGCGATAGCTTAAATGCAAACGGGATCGAAAAGCTGACACAGTTTCAAAACATTTATTTTGAAGAACAATTGAAACTCGAAAAAACTGCACAGGAAGCTGAAGCCAATGCTAATAAAATAAGAACAATCGCTTTAGTTCTGGGGTTAATTTTGTTATCAGCGCTTGCCTTTATATTTTATAGAAATAACAGGCAAAAGCAAAAAGCCAATGTTGTTTTGCAGCAGCAAAAACAAACCATTGAAAATACTTTGCTTGAACTTAAATCCACACAGGCACAACTCATTCAATCCGAAAAGATGGCAAGCCTCGGTGAGCTTACTGCCGGTATTGCGCATGAAATACAAAATCCGTTGAATTTTGTCAACAATTTTTCTGAAGTGAATAAAGAGTTGATTGAAGAGCTGAATGCGGAACGCCTAAAGCCCAATGCTGAGAGAGATGAAAAACTTGAGAATGAAATTTTGAACGATATAAAAGAAAATGAAGAAAAAATAAACCACCACGGGCAAAGAGCAGCGGATATTGTAAAAGGCATGTTGCAGCACAGTCGCAGCAGCACCGGACAGAAAGAACCGACAGACATTAATGCTTTATGTGATGAATATTTACGATTAGCTTATCATGGTTTGCGTGCAAAAGACAAGAATTTTAATTGTGAAATGAAAACAGATTTTGATGAGAGTATTGGAAAAATAAATATTGTACCGCAGGATATCGGAAGAGTGATTCTGAACTTAATCAACAATGCTTTTTATGCTGTTAATGAGAAAAAAAAGCTATCAGCTAACGGCTATCAGCCAACAGCTAAAATAACAACCCGAAGAATAAATGATAAAGTAGAAATAATTGTTGCTGACAATGGCAATGGTATTCCAGAACAAATCAAGGACAAAATCTTTCAGCCATTCTTTACAACAAAACCAACAGGCTCAGGAACCGGACTGGGATTAAGTTTGAGCTATGATATTGTGAAGGCACATGAAGGGGAGATAAAAGTAATTTCTACAGGAAACGATGGGACCATTTTTATTGTTAACTTGCCTTTAGGATAACTGCTCATCACATAATCCGGAAAATCCTGCCAAAACATGATTGAAACAAAATAAAAAATATGAAGCGTAACAGTTTTTGTATGCTCCTTTTTTTTGTTTGCACCTATCCGCAAATCGTAAGTTCGCAAACAGGTTTAGCGGGCAATCCTTTTATTATGAATTGGCTGCCCAAAGATTTTAATGGGAATGCACAAAATTGGGATATAGCACAAGACAGCAGGGGTATTATGTATTTTGCCAATAGTGATGGACTGTTAGAATATGATGGTGTTAGCTGGCGGTTGCTTGACTTTGGAGAAAATAGTTTTGCAAGATCATTGGCTATTGGTGCGGACAATAATATTTACATTGGTGGCAAAGGTGAGATTGGTTATTTTTTACCTGTAAATGAACTGCAGAAAAATAGCGGTTTAAAAAATCCGTTCAGCAGGAAGTATGTTTCACTTACCAGATATCTTCAGCCTAAAGACCGTGATTTTACTGATGTTTGGAGAACCTGCATCAATGCTTCGCATGTTTTTTTCCAAACAAAAACACACATATTCCGTTACACTTTTTCAAAAAATAAAAACAGTAATGCTGACACTCTTTGCAATAATTGCATGCATACCTGGACAACTGATGTAAGATTTGGCGGACTGGCTATAGTTAATAATCATGTTTATACTGCTATCACAAAAAAAGGTTTGATTGAAATTAAAAATGATTCTCTTATTTCTTTACCGGGTAGTGACAAAATAGAAAACGGATTCCGTTTTATAGTTCCATACAATGATACTGCAGGCAGTCAAAAAATACTGATCGGCTCAGATGACCGGCAGCTTTATATATATGATGGTAAAGAATGCAGACTCTTAACTGGCGCTGTAGCAATTCTTCTAAAGCATTATGATATTTATAATGCAGTTGCATTAAAAGATGGAACTATCGCAATTGCAACACAGGGTGGCGGAGTAATAGTTATTAACCCGGCAGATGGAGGTAAAATTATTCAGATATTAAACAATGCTTCAGGTTTGAAGGCTGATATAATTTATAATGTGAATGTTGACAAACAGGGTGCTCTCTGGATTGTATCCAACAATGGTATAAGCAGGGCTGAAATCATATCACCATTATCAAGTTATGATGAAACAAATGGTTTAAATGGCGTTGGATACAATATAGAAAAATTTCAAAACCAGGTTTATTTAGCTACTGAAGTAGGAGTATCATACTTACAGAAAAATAATATTACAACCAATATTCAACACCCTGAATTTACACCTGTGCATGGGATACATAATTGGACTTGGTGCTTACTTACTGTACCTGAAGCAAAAACATTGCTGGTAGGTACGGAAGTTGGTATATATGCAATCCGTGATCATAAAGCAACTTTCTTAATGCCTTTTAAACAGGATGTGGTTTGCATGCATCGTTCGGCTTTAGACAGCAACCGAATATTTTTGGGATTGCGCTATGGTGGCATTGCATCAATTTATTACAATCGCATAAACAACACATGGAAAGATGAAGGAAATATCCCGGGTGTTAATGAATATATCTATCTTATTAATGAAACAACTGATGGCAGTTTATGGTTAACGGCAAAATATAATCCATACCTGGTAAGAATTATTTTTCCCGAATCAAACACCAATAATAAAATACATAACCCCCAGGTTAAACATTATGATACAACACAAGGTTTACCAAATCAGAATATGATTCATACAACCATCATTGCAAAACAATTATATGCTTATGCAATAGGGAAAGTTTTTAAGTACAATCCATCAAATGACAGGTTTGCTGTTGATACAAACATTATAAACTTTAACCATGATGGTGAGTTAATAGAAGAAGATAAAGCAGGTAATGTATGGTTTGATTGTAATAATATAATTTATCGGGCAATACCAGGTAAAGCCGGTGGATATACAATAGATTCTGTTTCCTTTCTCCGTGTAGAGCCGCAGCAATATTATTCCATGTTTGATGATGAAGAAAACGATGCTGTTTGGTTCGCTGGTTCAAATGAGTTGATACACTATGATAACCGCAAACCCAGTAATACCAATACAGACTTTCCCACATTGATACGAAGTGTAATCCTTATTGGCAACGACTCTGTTATGTATGATGGGTTGCCTGCTGATGGAACAAATGATAATACTACTTTATTGTACAAACAAAATTCATTGCGTTTTACTTATGCAGCTACCAGCTATGATAATCCAACAGCCAATGAATACCAATATTACCTCGAAGGTTTTGATAAAGGATGGTCTGCATGGACTTCAGAATCAAAAAAAGATTATACCAATTTGCCTGAAGGCAATTACCAGTTTCATGTAAGGGCAAAAAATATTTATAAACATTTAAGCAGTGAAGCCATTTATAGTTTTGAAGTTTTATCACCATGGTGGCGTACATGGTGGGCTTATATTTTGTATGCTATATTATTTATTTCAGTTATCAGCTTAATTATCCGGTGGCGCATATCATCTGTTCATAAAGAAAAAAAGATATTGGAGACAAAAGTGGCACAACGAACTGCTGAGTTAAAAAAAGAAAAAGAAAAAGTTGAAAGCACATTATCAGAATTAAAATCAACCCAGGCACAACTCATACAATCAGAAAAGATGGCTTCGCTTGGTGAACTTACTGCAGGCATTGCACATGAAATTCAAAACCCTTTGAACTTCGTCAACAATTTTTCTGAAGTAAGTAATGAACTCATTGAAGAATTACGAAACTGCCTTGCCGGCAGGCAGGTTAAAAATTACGAATTAAAAATTAATGATCCTGAAATTAAAGAGTTGTTGAATGATATTGAACAAAATCTTCAAAAAATAAACCATCATGGCAAACGCGCCGATGCGATTGTGAAAGGGATGCTTCAACATTCACAAAAAAGTACAGGGCAAAAAGAACTCACTGATATCAATAAACTCTGTGATGAATATTTGCGATTAGCCTATCATGGAATGCGTGCTAAAGACAAGAATTTTAATTGTGAAATAAAAACAGATTTTGATAACACTATTCCTAAAATAAATGTAGTACCACAAGATATTGGAAGGGTGATTTTGAATTTAATCAATAATGCTTTTTATGCAATAAACGAGAAAAAAAAGCTATCAGCTAACAGCTATCAGCCAACAGCTAAAATAAAGACAAGAAAAATAAATGACAAAGTTGAAATAATTATTGCTGATAATGGTAACGGCATTCCAGAAAAAATAAAAGATAAAATCTTTCAACCATTCTTTACAACGAAACCAACAGGACAAGGAACAGGACTGGGATTGAGTTTGAGCTATGATATTGTGAAGGCACATGGAGGAGAAATAAAAGTGGAGTCGAAGGAACAAAATGGTTCGGAATTTATTGTTGTGTTACCATGCTGACATATCCTGCTGCTAATGGTTTTATTTTCGGTGTAGCCGCTTATCTTCATAGTTTTTAAAAAACATAATTGGAGAAATGTGTTATTTTTATACAGATTTCTCCAAATATAAAATTATGAAAAACAATATTGCACTGATTGGCAGAAGCGATGAAACAGGCAAACTGGATCAGTTGCTTGTTTCACAACAGGCAGAATTTCTCGTAGTGTATGGAAGAAGGCGGATTGGTAAAACGTTTTTGATCCGGCAGCACCTCAGCCGTCATATAGTATTTGATATCACCGGCACCCATCATGGAAACCGTGAACAACAACTTGCCAATTTTTATGCAGAGCTATTGAAACGAAAAAAGCTCAAACGAAAAATGCCACCACCGGCAAACTGGCATGATGCTTTTAATTGTCTCGCTTCTATTCTCAAATCACTACCAAAGAAAAAAAACAAACATGTTGTATTCATTGATGAAATGCCCTGGTTAGATACAGCCAGGTCAGAATTCATCCCGGCACTTGAATTTTTCTGGAACCAGCATCTGTCTAAAATGAAAAACATTTTGCTGGTTGCCTGTGGCTCCACATCATCATGGATAAAAAAGAAACTGATCAATGCAAGGGGTGGTTTGCACAACCGGGTTACGCATCGCATGAGGCTCCTGCCTTTCACTCTTTATGAAACAGAGCTTTTTCTGAAATCAAAAAGTATCAACCTGCCGCATTACCAGTTGCTGGAATTGTACATGGCCATGGGCGGCATACCATTTTATTTAAACCAGGCATCAAAAGGTAAAAGCTCAATGCAACTGATAGATGAAATTTGTTTTTCAAAAAAAGGATTATTACACAACGAGTATCCTCAATTATATCATTCCCTTTTTAAAAATGCAGATCACCATGTGCTGATTATTTCGGTACTGGCTGCTCACCCACAGGGCTTACTAAGGCAGGTATTGGCAGCAAAGACAAAACTCAGTGAGGGCAGTTTGTCCAGGGCATTGGAAGAACTGATTGACTGTGATTTTATTTCTGTGTTTGACCCTTATATCAACAAAAAAAAAGAGTCGGTGTATAAACTTACCGATCTTTATTCGCTTTTTTACCTGAAATTTATTAAGCCTAATAAAGTTACAGGCAGCGGCTCATGGAAACAACTCAGTACAGGCAACAGTTATAAAGCATGGAGTGGTTACGCATTTGAAAATATTTGTGTGATGCATATTCAACAGATAAAAAAAGCACTGGGCATTCAAGGTGTTTATACAATGATAAACTCCTGGGTGTTTAAAGGCAATAAAGAATTACCCGGGGCACAGATTGATATGATTATAGACCGTGCCGATAATACCATTAACCTGTGCGAGGCAAAATTCACAGACAGCAATTTTATTATCACCAAAAAATATGCAGCGCAGTTAAAGTTGAAAAAAACAATTTTCAAACAGGTGAGCCAGACAAAAAAAGCAACATTCACCACGTTGCTTACTACTTACCCTGCTGTAAAAAATAAATATTATGCTGATGAAATTTATAACGAACTAACAATGGACAAACTTTTTTTGCAGGAATAAATAAATAAATATTTGGAGAAATGTGCCTTAAATAGATAGATTTCTCCAAAAATAAAATTACTGGTATAAAGTATTGAAGCTCCCGGATGTAAAGGAGCCATCGCCTTCAATGCTGCAAAATTTATAATATGAAACTGACTAAAAAATTAGAATCAGAAATCATGAAGGCTTACCATGCATATTGGGATGCCTATTTAAAAGGTGATGTGAAAACCATGTCCTACTGGTTGCATGACGATGTACAAATGATCGGCTCGGGAATGGGAGAGTTTTTTAAAAATAAAAAGGAAACAATTAAATACTGCAAGTCAACAGCAGCACAGGTGGCAGGCAAAGCAGATATGAGAAACAGGAAGATCACTGTTATGCCTGTTGGCGCTCAGCTACTGGTAAGTGAAGAATGTGATTTTTTTGTATTGATAGATTCAGTATGGACTTTTTATGGGCCAGGCCGCATCTCCACTTTATTCGTCAAAACAATTAAAGGCTGGAGGATTATTGAAGAACATGTATCCATACCGGATGTAAGAACGGCTGAAGGGGAACCGGTAAATACCGATAAGATCAAAGCAGAGAATATCAGGTTAAAAGAAGCGGTTAAAAGACGCACCATTGAACTGGAAGAAAAAAATCATGAACTGAAAATTGAAGCAGCATTGGAAAGGGTAAGAAGCAGGGCGATGGCTATGCGCACTTCTGATGAATTAAAAGAAGTAGCTAAAGAAATGAGAAACCAGCTTCACCTGCTTGGACAAAAAGAACTGGAAACCTGCGCAATTCATTTATGGAGTGAATCATCTGGCCAGTTTGAAGCCTGGGCTGCGCTTCGTTCACCTGATAATACAGGCAAGATCATTGAATCAGAATCAAAATTTAAAATTAAAGGCATTAAAATTCTGGAAGAGAATTTTCAACATTATCGTGATGGTAAAAAAGATTATGTATTAATAAATGATGTAGCAAAAGCCAAAAATTTTTTTGAAGCATTAAAGCAGGTTGATCCAAAAGCATACGCATTTTTATCTCCAACAATTAAAAATAAAAAGTCCCGGGATATCAGCGCTTATTGGTCTGTATCAGATTTTACCGGCGGCTCATTGGTAATGGTTACTATGAATCCGCCGGAAGAAAACTCCCGTGCATTACTGCGAAGGTTTGCAGATGTATTTGGACTGGCATACCGCCGCTTTTCAGACTTGAAAAAAGCTGAAGCACAAACAAGAGAATCACAAATACAATTAGCGCTTGAAAGGGTTCGTGCAAGAACAATGGCAATGCAAAAAAGCGATGAACTTGGAGAAGTTGCAACTTTACTTTTTCAACAGGTAAAATCATTAGGTATTGAAACTTACAGCAGTGGTTTTACAGTTTGGGAAAACAATGACAGTGAACTCATATCCTGGATGTGTAATGCAGATGGTTCAATTAATCCGCCATTCAGAATGCCAGCTAAAGAAATTGAGTGGCATCGGCAACAATATGAATCATGGAAAAAGAAAGAAGATTTTATAATTCATGATTTCACCGGTAAGGAAATGAAGAATCATTACATGTATCTCAGATCCTTTCCACTATTGGATGAAGCATTTAAAAAATCAGAAGCAGCAAGTGTAGCAACTCCTGAGAGACAGGTGCATAATGCATTTAATTTTTCTAAGGGAAATTTACTTTTCATCACGTTGCATCCTGTTCCTGAATTTTATGAAATTTTCAAACGCTTCGCAAAAGTTTTTGAACAAACCTATACCCGCTTCCTTGATCTGCAAAAGGCAGAAGCACAGGCAAGAGAAGCACAAATACAATTAGCCTTGGAAAGGGTAAGGGCAAGAACAATGGCGATGCAGAAAAGTGAGGAGCTAAAGGAAACAACATTAGTATTATTTCAGCAGTTTAAATCCCTGGGAGCAACAACAGCACAGGTTTCTATTTGCCTTTTTGATGAGGAAGCAAAAAATGGGGAAATGTTTTTGACGTTAAAGGGAGAAAAGATTGACCGCTCATTTAAGATGGAATTATATAAGGAAACTTTTGTCATGCAGAAGGTGGCGGAAGCATTTCTGGCAAAACAAAAAAACTTTTCGATTACGGTCAAAGGAAAAAAGTTACAGGACTTTAATCGCTGGAGAAATAAAGTGGTTGGCAAAAAAAACTGGGATGAATCAGATACAGTACGCAAACAAGAATGGCATGTTAATGTTGTGTTCTTTTCAGGAGGAATGATGGGTATATCTTCCGGTGCTACTCCTTCTGAAGAAGCATTAAAACTGTTAGAACGTTTTGCAAAAGTTTTTGATCAAACCTATACCCGTTTTCACGATTTGCAAAAAGCCGAAGCACAGGCAAGAGAAGCACAGATCGAAATTGGATTGGAAAGAGTGCGTGCAAAGGCAATGGCGATGCAACATTCCGGTGAACTCGCCGATTTAGTTGCGGTGCTGTTTAAAGAACTGACAGCATTGGGTTTTCCATTGACCAGCAGCATTATCTGGATTCATGACCAGTCAAATGAAATCAACACTGTATGGATCTCAAGCGCTGAATTGAAAAAACCATCAAAGCCTTATAACATTACTCCGTTTTACCATGATTTTTTCAAATCCATAATTCACGCATGGAAAGCAAGGAACCGTAAATGGAATTTTGATCTGACAGGTAAACCAAAAAAAGATTTTGAGAAAGCATTTTTCAAAGAAATTCCCGGCCTGCCAACTCCATTTAAGAAAGCATTGACGCAACCAGAGCAAGTAATTTTTTCTGCTTCCTTCAACAATTTCGGAGCACTGGAAATAGTGGCAACAGAACCGCTGTCTGAAGATAAGTTTGAAATATTGCATCGTTTTGGAAAAGTGTTTGACCTGAGTTATACCCGTTTTAATGATCTGCAAAAAGCTGAAGCACAGGCAAGAGAAGCGCAAATTGAAGCTGCATTGGAAAAAGTGAGAAGCCGTTCAATGGGAATGCAAAAAAGTGAAGAGCTGAAAGATGTAATTAACTTAGTGTATGAACAACTCGCTCACCTAAACATTCATGTGGAACATGCCGGTTTTTTGATTGATTATAAAACAAGGGATGATCTGCATATCTGGTTGGCCGATGAACACCTGGCGCCTTCAGAAGTAATTTTCCCATGGTTTGACTGCCCACCCAATAATGCTATCAGGGATGCAAAAGATAAGGGAGAGGATTTCTTTTTTTACCATCTGAATTTTGAAGAGAAAAATAAATTCTACCGGGATCTTTTCAATCTCATTCCCGGCATACCGCAGGAAACAATAAATTATTATCTTACTTGCGCAGGCCTTGCTGGTTCAGGTGTATTGCTGGAGAGTATTGGTTTGTACATTGAAAATTTCTCAGGCACGGATTATACTGAAGAAGAGAATGCAGTGCTGATGCGATTTGGAAAAGTATTTCAACAAACCTATACCCGTTTTCTCGATCTGCAAAAAGCAGAAGCGCAGGCAAGAGAAGCACAAATTGAAGCAGCATTAGAAAGAGTTCGTGCTAGAACCATGGCGATGCAAAAAAGTTCTGAATTAAATCCTACTGCTGATCTTTTATTTGAACAGTTGAGGCATCTTGGTGCAGAACTACAAGGTGTTGCTTTTGCGATATGTGACAAGGATAGTGACATTGTTCAGAAATGGACAAGTATCGGCGTATTTTCTTTTCCCTATACCATTGAACCTGCGGAACAAAATATGTATGAAGCATGGAAAAACCATATACCGCTTTATGAGGAAGTTTTTGAAGGAGAAAGAATAAAAAAATATTATGAAACTCTGATGGAAGTTCCTGCATTCAAACAAGGGCTTCAGCAATTGCTTGATGCGGGGGTACCGATGCCGACGTGGCAAAAAAATCATGCAGTATCATTTCAACAAGGTTATTTGTTAGTCATTACTACAAAACCATTTGCTGAAACGCAGATATTCATTCGTTTTGGAAAAGTATTTGAACAAACCTATACCCGTTTTCTTGATCTGCAAAAAGCAGAAGCGCAGACAAGGGAATCGCAAATTCAATTAGCATTAGAGCGGGTGAGAGCAAGTACAATGTCCATGCAGAAAAGTGAGGACTTAAAAGTAATCGTAAAAGTAGTATTTGAGCAATTCAAACAACTTGATTTTGTAATGGAAGGAGGAGCCGCTCACATTGGTATATTCGATGACTCTTCAAAAATTTATTCACAATGGTCTGCAAATGGAGAGGCAGTTGAGTCGTACAAAATTCCGTATAATGACCACCCTGTTTTTGCAGATGTACTAAATGCTAAACATAATGGGGAAGATTTCTTATATAAGAAATATTCGTTTGCAGAAAAAAATTCATGGTTTGATTGGGCATTTGTACATTCAGATTTTAAACAATTGCCCGATGAAATTAAAAAGGCACTCAAGGAAAGTAAGAGCTATGCGCATTGGACGTCATTTCAAAAAGATTCTTTGATTACAGTCAATAATTTCCTTGATAATCCACTCACTCCCGAACAAATTAGCATACTCAAGAGGTTTGCAGAAGTTTTTGAGCAGGCCTACACCCGCTTCCTTGATTTACAAAAAGCAGAAGCTGCAGCTAAAGAAGCAGTGAAACAGGCAGCACTCGACCGTATCCGTGCAGATATAGCAGCCATGCGTACTGTAAGTGACCTTGAAAGAATTATTCCATTAATCTGGAATGAACTTACCATACTCGGAATTCCTTTTATTCGATGTGGTGTTTTTATTATGGATGATGAAAAAGAACTGATTCATACTTTTCTTTCAACTCCAGACG
Organism: uncultured Parafilimonas sp.; assembly: GCA_964400415.1. GTDB lineage: Bacteria > Bacteroidota > Bacteroidia > Chitinophagales > Chitinophagaceae > Parafilimonas. The sequence continues at coordinate 580 of CAYNTP010000025.1, read as the reverse complement.
GAAAAGCAATCGCAGCTATTCATATTCCATACGATACTCCGGGCAAGATAAAACTGATACCGCAAAACTGGAGAAAGAATCAGAAGTACACAGACCATTGGAACGACCCGGATTTCATTGACTTTGCGAATGCATTATTGCAACAACATGCCATTGCATCAGCTGATCAATATCTCTCAGGTGTACCACACGGTGGATTTTATTTACACTTTGTCCCTTTTTTACAGGGTATGTTGTATGTTGGCAATTCAAGTAAGCTTGGTGATGATGAAATTGATATAACGCAATCAGTCGCTGATGCTTTTTCTACTGCCTATGCCCGCTACGAAGACTTCAATAAATTAGAAGCAGCAAAGAAACAAGTGGACAGTACATTGAATGAATTGCAGTCAACCCAAAAGCAACTCATCCAATCTGAAAAAATGGCATCGCTTGGTGAACTTACTGCGGGTATTGCCCACGAAATTCAAAACCCGTTGAACTTTGTAAATAATTTTTCTGAAGTAAGCAATGAACTCATTGAAGAATTACGAACCTGCCTTGCCGGCAGGCAGGTTAAAAATTACGAATTAAAAATTGA
>CAYNTP010000024.1:0-64328 GCA_964400415.1 uncultured Parafilimonas sp. | reverse complement strand
TATAAACTTTCATAGTATAGTTGGAAATATTTGTGTATGGAATTCACCGCATTTTTGCGGTGATTATTCTGTTTTTTCGCCGCAAAGAGTAAAGGCTTCAACAATACAAAACCTATCAATCATTTAAGCTCCGCAAATTTTTTAATGGTGTAAGTTATTATGTTGAATAAAAAATTTTTCGTATCATCTTTTAACAAAATAAAATGCAGGTATAAATTTTGAAAATCCTTTTTCACTTATTATTTTTATTTGTTCAGTTTATTTATTAAAAGCCGGAATCCGGATTCTTTCCCAAATTATTTTTTTATAAATGAAATCAATGCCATCAAGTTTTATCATGAAAAAAATTGCTATGAAAAATATTGCTGTACTGTTTTTATGCTTTTTGTCAATTACATCTTTTGCACAAAAAAAGAATTCCACAGAAGATAAACGCTTCGCAAATCTTGATACGGCATTTGCAAGGGTTTTGAAAGAATGGCATGCAGCAGGTTTTGCTGTGGCTGTTGTTGAAAAAAATAAAGTGGTTTATGCAAAAGGGTTTGGTTACCGCGATTACGAAAACAAAATCCCCGTTACACCGAATACATTATTTGCAATTGGTTCATGCACGAAAGCTTTTACTGCTTCTTTGATTGGCATGTTAAATAAAGACGGTAAAGTTGACCTGGATAAACCTGTGCGTAATTATTTACCTGAACTGAAATTTTATAATGACGAACTCAACGACCATGTTACACTGCGTGACATGATGTGCCACCGGACAGGTTTGCCACGACATGATTATTCATGGTATTTGTTTCAAACAAATTCGATGGATACGCTGATGCACCGCATACAGTACCTTGAACCATCTGCTGAACTGAGACAAAAATGGCAATACAATAATTTTATGTTTATGCTGCAGGGGATGGTGGCAGAAAAATTAACCGGCAAAAGTTGGGAAGATAATATCAGGCAAAAAATTTTTCAGCCTCTTGGTATGGATTCTTCTGATGCAACTCTTGCAGAATGGGAAAAAAGTAGCGATGCAGCTTTCGGTTATGATGTGATACATGACAGCATTATAAAGAAAATGGATTATTATGATATTGCTGCGATGTCACCTGCAGGAAGTATCAACAGCAGTGTAAATGATATGGCAAAATGGTTGGTAACATGGATACATGGCGGAAAATATAATGGTAAAGAAATTATTCCTGCATCATATACCACACAGGCAATGGGTTCACAAATGGTGATAGATGAAGGCTTGCCTTCAAAAGAAGAACCAGATATTTTTTTGAGTAATTATGGTTTTGGTTGGTTTATTGATTCCTATCGTGGTCATTACCGTGTGAACCATGGTGGAAATATTGATGGCTTTAGCGCCAACACCTGTTTCTTTCCTTCTGATAGTATTGGTATTGTAGTATTGGCCAACCAGAATGGTTCACCTGTACCTTCAATCGTCCGCAATATTATTGCAGACAGGATGCTTGGATTGAAATACCACGACTGGCAATCTGAACTAAAACGCAATGCTGACTCAGCAGCAATCAAACAAAAAGAAGCGCAGAAAAGTATTGTGTCCAATCAGAAATTAAACACTAAGCCTTCACATGAACTTAAAAGTTATGAAGGCAGTTATTCAAATCCCGGTTATGGTATTTTCGATGTAACCCTGAAAAATGATTCATTGTTTGTTTCTGCCGGAACAAAATTATTATGGTTGCGCCATTATCATTATGATGTGTTTACAGCATTTTTTGTTGACCCGAAAGATGGTATTGATACATCAGATGCATCTTCAAAAATGCAGTTTCATACTAATCTCCAGGGTGATATTGAAAGCGCTTCCATCAACCTGGAGCCTACTGTTAAACCAATTGTATTTACACGCACAGTAAAGGCAATAGGAATTTCAAAAGAAAGTTTGCAGGCTTATGTGGGTGATTACGAAATCAGTGGTGTTAACCTTAAGATTTATACCAAAGGTGGAAACACTTTATACATGTTTGTAACCGGCCAGCCTGAATATGAACTTACTCCAACTGATAAGGATAAATTTTCTTTAAAGAATATTAAAGGGTTTAGTGTACAATTCAACAGGAATGACAAGGGAGATGTTATAGAAATGCTATCCATTCAGCCAAACGGAACTTTCAAAGCAATTAAGAAACAATAGTGATAGATTGCTGTGCAGAGTTTTCCGGTGAAAAATTTCCTGGTTAACTTTTTGGAAAAATATTTTCAAAACATTGTAATCAATATGACTGCATCAGTTACAATTTATGATGATGCGGAATAAATTTTTTCGTCTTATTTTTTTGGAATAATTGCTGTTGCTTCCACTTCTAATAATACATCATCCCTGAATAATTTATTTACTTCGACCAATGTACTTGTGGGTGGTGTTTTTAAATTGATAAATTTATCTCTTGCATTCCTGAATGCCTGTATCTGAGAAACATCTTTCAGGTATATCCCGATTTTAACCAGGTTGTCCATGCTCCCATTCAATTCAGATAAAATATTTTTTATGTTCAGGAATACCTGCTCGGTTTGTTTTCCCAAATCATTTTTTCCAACAAGGTTTCCATTATTATCAAATGGAACCTGGCCAGATAGAATAACCATTTGAGAATTGCCTAAATCAATTATTGCTGCATGGGAATATCCTTTCGGCGTACCAACGGAAGAAAAGTTTTTAAACATAACGATTGATGTGTCAGATTGAGAAAATAGATTGAGTGATGCAAAAAGAAAACCTGTCAACAGAAGTGTTTTTATAGTATGCTTTTGTTTCATTGCAAATAATTTTTAATGCTGTTTTTTTTACAATTTTAAATTATCATTTTCATCAAGCTCCCAAAAAGGATTATAAGCTACTTCAAACAAATAACCATCCAGGTCTTTGAAGTAACCACTGTAACCGCCCCAATAAACTTTCTGTGCAGGTTTTACAATTGTTGCACCAAGGCCTTCAACCAGTTTTAAAATATCATCCACTTCTTTTTCAGATTTTGTGTTGTGTGAAATTGTAAGCCCGGAAAATGTTGTCGGCTGATATGTCAATGTAGCATCATCAGCGAGCTCCTGTCGCGGATGCAAAGCGAGGATAATTCCACCGAGGTTAAACAATGCTAAACCATCCATACTTTTATCAGACTTTTTCCAGCCAAGGCCTTTTTCATAAAAGTCCAATGATTTCTGAAAGTCGTCAACACCAAGCGTTATCAAGTTTAATTTTTGCCGCATGTGATTCAAGTGAGTTGTCAAAAATTTTCAATAACAATTTTTAGAATTTCAAATTTAAAGATTGCAAATTTCACTTAAACAATTTTTGTACATAGACAGTATATATTAGATATGATTTTTTCCATTGGCCTGTATAAGAGGAAACAATGATGAAGGCAAAAAAATTCGTTCTTTTTAATCAACAGTTTTATATTGATATGGCTGGAGATGAAAACAATACAATATGCATTATTCTCCCCTTAGAAAAATTTTAAAAATTTCGAATTTGTTATTTCCTGTAAGAATTTTTTAAAAGAAAAAGCGCCTCAATAAATTGAGACGCCTTTTCGAGAAACCGGATTGCTGAAATTAATGCATCACAACAATTTTGTTTTTATTGTCTTTTATATTTCCAATCATAAATGAATAGGTACCATTTGAAAGGTTACCTACATTGATGATGTAAGTGTTCTGTCCTTTTACAACTGAAATTGGCTTTCTCATTATTACTCTTCCTGAAAGATTAATTATTTTAATTTCAGAAGACAATGATTCATCGCTGCCAAAAGTTATCTTAACCTGGTCGCTTGCCGGATTCGGGAATATATTAACTCCTTTGGTAACAACCTGGTTTGCTTTTGCACTATTGATATCAAAATTTGAATTGCTGAAATTATTCGGTGGAGTTGCACTATAAGTAATAGATGAACCATCATAAATAAAGTATATGTCTGACGGAACTAAAATATTATTCTGCTGATTTGATTTTCCATTATATGCCATTTTGAAAGAATAGCTAACAGGTAAAAGTTCAATAGTAGCCAAACCATTTACATCAGTTGTTCCTACATTTTTCCAACCACCTGCATAATATGTTGCAGAACCTCCTGATATTGGAGTGGAATTATTATCGAGCAGATACATGTTGGCTAAATTAGTCTGGAATGCAACAAGTGGATTTATGTTGACATTCTGGTTGCTGATTTGTTGTCTTCCTCCACCATAAGTTAAAGCGAAACTATAAGTCACCGGTAGCATTTCCATTGTTGCTTGTCCACCACTTGTGTTTCCTGAACCGAATGTTTTCCATCCACCGGCATAATATGAAAGTGAATTATTATCTGCCTCTAAAGTATAGCCACCATTATGATCTTTGAGCTCCATTGTAACAACAATTGTCTGGAATGTAACAACAGGCGTTGTGCCGACATTCTGATTGCTGATTTGTTGTCTTCCTCCTTTATAAGTCATGGCGAAACTATAAGTTACCGGTAGCATCTCCATTGTTTCCTTTCCTCCACTAGTACTTCCGGAACCAAACGTTTTCCAACCAGCTGCATAATATGAAAGTGAATTATTGTCTGCTTCCAAAGTATAGTTACCGTTATGATCTGTGAGCTCCATCGTGACAGCTTTTGTCTGGAAAACAACAACAGGCGTAACACTGAAATTAATTCCATTCATTTGCTGACGGCCACCAACATAAGTCATGGCTAATGACGTTGGATTTTTACCTAATACAAGTAAATTACCATTTGCATCTGTTGTTCCATAATTAGACCATCCGCCCTGGTAACCATCAACACTGCCACCACTGATTGGTCCACCTGTTGAATTGATTAACCTTACATTTCCAGCAGTGAGCGACATAGTGCAACCACTGATGGTAATTGGTGTATAGTTACTGCCATTCGGGCTCCTGAAATTGAAATTAACTGTACCCGGTAATAAATCCATACTTGGTTTATTAAAGTAACGGAGGTCTCCTGTACCACCATAAGCAATATCATAAGGCCAGCTTAAAGTAAGATTTGTTGTTTGCCATGTAAGAACTGTATTGGCGTTAGGAATAGTTACGCTGGATTTTACATTAGATGTACTTTGATAATTCATTTCAAAAGAGTAAGTACCCGGGAACCACTCTGCAGCTTCTTCACCATTTGCATTTGTTGAATTAGGGCTCGGGAAATAATAAGTACTAAATGTAGCCCCAAATCCCCAACGTGCAGAACCTCCACTCAGGCCTGTATTATCACTACATTTTTCAAGCCTCAGGCGTAATTCGATTGTTTGAAAATTAAACACATTGCCATTGGGCTGTGATACATCCTGTTTAAGTACTGTTGTAGTGTTATTATATTTCATTTCATAAGACATGGTAGTTGGTTGAGAATTTGTTGAAACAATATCAATCAAAACACCATTTGCATCTGTTGCTGCACCGCTACTACCACCGGCATACCAGGTTCCATAATTATTACCAAAACCACCACGACCATGACCACCAGCAAGCGGATTGCCATTATGATCTTTCAAAACAAGAATGTTTGCTGTGAAGCTTTTTGTGCAACCTGAGATAACGATGTTGGTACTATATGCGCCAAAATTGAATTGATAAGTACCAGGAAACATATATCTTGTTCCATAAGCAAAATAAGAATATGGTGGTACAGTATATGTACTTCCAGTATTATAATCAGTAACTGTTGTAGGATGAAAAACGAGTGAGGAACTTTGATTAGATGTTGCGCCATCTCCTGGTACAGTTACAGCTGTTTGAGTTGCTGAAGTCCCATTATATTTTGCTTTGAAATCAAATGTTCCGGGAAATAATTGTCCTGATTCATTACCTGAATTGTCAGTATTACCACTACCAAGAAAATATCCGTATTGAGTATTATAATAAGTTATTTCCACATTTTGAATATTTGTTCCGGTGCAAGATGAAACATTCACTGACACAGTAGTAGTGTAAAATACAATTGTCATATCACCACTTACTGTTACAGTTCTGGTGTTTGAAGAACCTTTATATGCAACCGTAAAATCGTAAGTATCCGTTGCAAGTGTTTTTGAAACTTGCCCGTTAGCATCAGTGTACCCAAAATTATAACTATAAACTTTTTTGTAGGTTACAGCAACCCCTGAAAGAGCTGTTGTCCCATCGCTTTGCCAAACCTGGACAGTAACATTGGCATCTGTTGCATTTGCAGCAAGAGAAATTGTTATAACAATTCCCATTAGGAATGTTTGAAACAAGTGTTTAATCTTTCTCATAAAATTTAGGTTTAATTTTTAAAAAATTGTTGTGTAAGTGTTTTCATTTAATTTAATAATATCAAAATGTAGATTATGGAGCACGGATATAGTTTTCATCATAATTTTTTTTGTGCTTTAATTACTATACAGACATTCTCAACGTTGAACAATAAATCAGTTTAGTGTTTCAGCACAACTAAAGTTTGAAAAATCAAATTCATTATTTTATTCCGATTCTATATTCAAGGGATGTTGGAGGTTTTAAAAGTTTCAATCTGATTAGCTCATGGTCTCTTTCAAATTAGTTCAGTCTCTTTCAAAATTGTAGCAATTAAGGAGCAAAAATATTACTGTCTGTCATTTAAAAAATAGCAGCTATCTGTGATTTCCTGGTTTTAAATACCAGATTTCTGGTAGAAGATATAACTGTGTCAATAATTAATCCCAGCCTCAATTACAAGCTGTACCCCTGGTTTTATTAGTACTATTTAAAAAAATCATTCTTATGCAGTTGCAGTTTCATCATAATTTTTTCAGCATTGATTTTTATGGAAGTCCTTGCAATTCAAAATATAATGCCAGTAAAAAATTTATTACCGGGAATGGTTTCAAAAATTTCATTTCCATGTTTGATATGAAGGAATTAAATTTATCAAAAGCAAAGCTGTGGCTAACCGTACCCTGCCATTAAGTTTAAGCGGGAAACTACTATTACCTATATTCCTTACTGTGATAATTTCATGTAAAGAAGTGCAACATCAATACCATGCTAATAAGTTACCAATAAAAAAAGAGATGGCTGATTTTTTTGTTACCAAAGTGGACAGTGTTGTAATTCCTGTAAAAGAATCTTCTTTAAAAAAAGTGATTGCGGGTAAGCCCAAAACAATCCTACTTCATAATCATATACAACCTGCATCATTACCAAAAATTGTTCTTTTCAATTCTTTTAGTTTTTTACAACCGGGAAAAGGAAAATTTTTACTGCCTGAAAAAATTCCAGCATCAGGCAATCATGTTTTTTTGAATGAGCCGGAACCATTTATTGCAAAAGAAATGACTTTTGGTATCCCCGACCCATCATCATTTGCATTGTTTGATAAAATGCAAGGGCTTAAAAGCGGGATAGTTACCTGCCTGCTCAACGATAAAGAAGGAAACATCTGGATTTGCACATCGGGTGGAGTCAGCAAATATGATGGACATAGTTTTACCAACTTTACAACCAGTGAAGGGCTTATTGATAATGATGTCAGAAGTATTTTACAAGACAGGAAAGGGAATATATGGTTTGGTACTTTAAAGAAAGGATTATCTATGTATGATGGTTATTCATTTACAAATTATACTGAAAAAAACGGGCTAAACAATAATGCAGTTGTAGGTCTCACAGAAGATGATAATGGTAATATATGGATAGCGACTTATGGTGGTGGAGTTTCAAAATTCAACGGGCAATACTTTGAAAATTTTTCTCACAAACAAGGATTGGTTGATGATTCAGTGAATTGTATTTTGAAAGATAAATCAGGGAATCTTTGGTTGGGAACCTGTGAGGGAATTTCAAAATATGATGGGTCTTCTTTTACCAATTATATATTTCCAGAAACCAGGTATAACAATACCATATCAATGCTGCAAGACAAAAATGGGAAGCTTTGGTTGGGCACCTATGGAGGAGGATTGTTATGCCTGGAAAAAAATGCATTTTACAGGTATTCAACAGCAGAAGGGTTAACAGACAATGATGTTTTTTCACTGCTGCAATCACGTGATGGGCATATCTGGATAGGTACACACAATGGGTTGTCAGAATTTGATGGCACTTCATTTAAAAATTTTAAAGAAGAAGATGGTTTGAGTAATTCTAATATTTATTCATTGATGCAGGATGCACCAGGTAATATCTGGATAGGTACTGGTGGTGGCGGGTTATTGAAATACATACCAAATTCATTCAATCATTTAACCGCCTCAGAAGGATTGCCAAAAAATTTTATTTTCAGTTTATATAACGACTACACAGGAAATCTTTGGTTTGGTTCATGGAGAGGTGGTGTAACCAAGTATGATGGTTATACCCTCAAAACTTTTTCTGATAGTGATGGGCTCCCTGCTAATGACATCAGGAGTATAACCCAGGACAAGAAAGGAAATTTTTGGTTTGCAACTTATAAAGGAGTGGCTAAGTATAATGGAAAATTTTTTATTTGGCTAACAGAAAAAGACGGGCTGGTCAATGATGATGTTAATGATATTTTTATAGACAAAGATGGAAATCTTTGGTTCGGAACTGAGAAAGGAGTTTCAAAATATGATGGAAGCAAGTTTGTAAATTTTTTATATGGAGATAAAAAAGTAATAGCGGTAAACTTAATCTGTCAATCAAGCGATGGATATATTTTAATCTGTACATCAAATGGATTATACCGTTATGAAAACAAAAATTTTTACATGTTGAGTAAAATGACTGACACACCTGTGAATACAGTCATTGAAGATAGTACTGGCAATTTATGGATTGGGGCTTCAAATGGTTTATTCAGTTATGATAAAAAACATCTTGTTTCATTGACAGAAAATTCAGGCCTTGTCAATAATGATGTGATAGGAATTTTACAGGACCACCTCGGTAACACCTGGTTTAGTACACGATTTGGTTTAAGCAAATTAACTCCACACAAAAATATATTACTAAGAAAAAGGGTTCAGGAAGGCAAACAATTAGAAGAAGATGTATTTTTTAAAAACTATCGTTATGAAGATGGTTATCTCGGCATAGGTGGTAGTAAGCAGGCAATTCTTGAAACAAAAAATAATACCGTCTGGTCAGCAACAAATAAAGGTGTAACCTTTTTTAATCCATCAAAAGAGATTGCAGATACTAATCCAATTCATACAGTAATTACATCTGTAATGATATCAGGCCAAATGATAAACTGGAACAGCCTGGTACAAAATAAAGATTCCATTGTACAATTGAAAGATGGAACAAGATTAATGAAGTATCAATTTGATTCAATTAGCAGGTGGAGCCATCTTCCTGGTAATTTATGCCTGGGTCATTATAACAACAACATTAGTTTTGATTTTGAAGGTACAACCACCAATCAACCTGAAAATATAAAATACCGGTATCAATTAGAAGGTTTTGATAAATACGCAAATGCTTTGACAAACCAGTCAACAGTTTCATACGGTAACCTGCCTCCGGGACATTATACATTTAAAGTTAGTGCGCTGAACAGTGATGGTGTATGGGGAACTGAAGCATCATTCCCTTTTGCAATCAGGACAGCCTGGTGGAAAACCGGGTGGTTCATATTTTTCTTATCTGTTGTGTTTTTAGTTTTATTATTTTTTGTTATTCGTTTTATTTATGGATACCAGCTACGTAAACAAAAACTTTTTTTGGAGAAACAAATGGCAGTACAATATGAGCGCCAACGCATTTCTTCAGATCTTCATGATGAAATTGGTTCCACACTCAGCAGTATAAATATTTACAGCAACCTTGCAAAATCTGAAAAAGAAAAAGAAGCATACCTTGATGCTATCGCTGCCAATGTAAATGAAGTAGTCAGTAAACTGGATGACCTGGTTTGGAAAATAAATCCGAAATATGATACCCTTGGAAGCGTAATTCAGCGTTTGATGTTTTATATAGAACCTCTTGCCGCAGCAAAAAATATTTTGCTTGATGTAAGAGATAGCGAGCCTTTACGTTCGCAGAAATTAGATGCAGAAACAAAACATCAATTGTTCCTTGTTTTGAAAGAACTTCTGAACAATTCAGTGAAACATTCCGGATGTAAAATATTAAAGATTGAATTTACAGTTTATAAAAGTTTATTGCAGGTAATGTTGACAGATGATGGTAAAGGTTTTGAAGAACCACAGGTTCCATCACACAGGAATGGCATGAATATAATCAGGCAACGGGTTTACAAAATGCATTGGCAACTCACAATAAAAACGGCAACAGGTGAAGGCTGTAAAACAACTATTCTACTGCCTTTGGCCTGACAGAAATATGGGATTTTTAATAAATCAGGATCGGCTATTTTTACAATTATGATCAGGGTAGCATTAATAGAAGATAATCTTTCTTATATGAAAGCTTTGCAGGCATTGATTGGCAGCAAAACAAACCTGCTGCTGGTTTATACTGCTGAAAACCTGAAAAATATTGAACAGCTTTGCCAGGTATCTGCCGATGTAATTATTCTTGATATTGATTTGCCCGGAATCAATGGAATAGAAGGTGTGCGGTTTCTTCGTGATAAAAAAATTACTGCCGGAGTTTTTATGCTGACAGTTTTTGAAGATGATGAAAAAATATTCAGCGCAATTAAAGCAGGCGCCAATGGCTACCTCCTGAAAAAAGATCCTCCCGAAAAAATTATTGAAGCGATCGAAGCAGTATATCGTGGAGAAAGCATTATGAATGGAAGAGTGGCAAGGAAAATGCTTGACTACTTTACCAGGAAGGATACAACAAAACAAAAAGAATTAGATCATTACAACCTCACAAAAAGAGAAATAGAAATTCTTCAATTATTAATTGCAGGGAAGTCATATAAAATGATTGCAGAGGAGTGTAATATCAGCATGCAAACACTCTTCAGCCATACAAAAAATATTTATAACAAACTCAACATTCACTCACGTGCTGAAATAGCAGCAAAGTTTGGATATTGTATCACACTTCAATTTCATAATACCTAACATTTGAAACATACTATTGAATTTTCCATTATTTGTTCAATTCAATCTAAATCTAAAAAAGTTATTCTTCGTAAGCAACAAAATAATCCAAAATTCAAGTTGATGTTTTCATCAAATTCGAATGATTGATGAATGTCATCAATGCTAAGCTTTATTAAAATTAGTTTTAGTCAATTTAGGATAAAGTTGATTTCAAAATATTCCAGCAAGGTTTTAGAAATTATTATTTATTGCATTTTTAAATTTTCACTTAAACCATTTTTGTGCATTCGGTCTGCGATGCGGGCATCCCGGCCAGCAACAAGGACGCTTCTTTCCTTCAGTAATATCTTCACTCAATCTTTTTATATGTTCTATTCTTGTATCATCCTGCTTAACGATTGTTGTCCAGCATATCCATTCATTGCGGGCAAGCGGTGTCAGGCTATTCCATTTCTCCAATAGTACCTGGTTAGCCAGTAAAACTTTTTTTAAATCATCGGGCACAGTATGCACCACACCTTCTTCAACTTTTATTTTATTCATTTCTAGAAGTGGTTTTTAATTTATGAACCAATGTTTCTAAAGATCATCTTCCTGTCCACTGGCCTGAAATACCAGGAAAAAATCGTAAGTACTAATAAAAAAGCGGGTGCAAATAATTCTATTGCCTTATCACCAACAGCTAAGTGTGCAATAACTGCACCTGATAAAACAAAGAAAAAACCTGCATAAGCCCATTCTTTTAAAAATGGCCTTCCGGGAATTAATAATGCAGTTACTCCCAGCAATTTCCAGATACCAATTATTATAGAAAAATAAACCGGGAACTCTAATCTTGCCATTATTTCAACAAAGCCGCCAATAGTGAAAATTTGCTGGATACCACTTGCAATCATTGCTGATGCCAGCCAGATAGTTGCTATCCAGTAAATGATTTTGTTTCTTTTTTTCATGATTATTTATTTTAGTTTGATTACGATTTCCTGTAGCCTGTTATGTGCCATGTTGATACCCTTTGCAAATGGCATTTGTAAAAGTTGGTTCCTGAATTCTACAGATTTAAACAGGATTTGCATGGTGAGTTTACTGGTATCATTGGTCAATTTTTCAAACTCTAAAAATTCAAGTTGAACAGGAAATGGTGTATTCTCCATTTCAAATGTTCTTGTAATTTTTTGGTTCGGAATAAATTCATGTATAGTTCCGTTGGCACGGAAGACAACATTGCCATTGTGTGATGTTTCAAAAGAGTATGAGCCATGTTTTTTGTTTTCCATTTTCAGCACTTTTGTTCCCATCCATTGTTCAAAAAGCTCAGGATCATCATAAGCTTGAAAAAGAAGTTCGAGAGGCAAATCAAATTCTCTTGTGATGATGATTTCCTGTTTACCTTCTTCGGCATTCACAATAGTTTTACGTTCCATATAATTTTATTTTATTGTGTAATAATTATTTTTTTCGTCCCTTCATTTTCGATTTCATTAATGCTTCCAGTTTATTAAACCTGTCATCCCACATTTTGCGGAATGGTTCAATAAAATCAGCAACTACTTTCATTTTTTTTGCATTTAAGTGATAATACATTTCCCTTCCGTTCTGCTCCTGTTTGAGTAGTTCACATTCTGTAAGAATTTGCAGGTGTTTGGAAACTGTTGGCCTTGCTGTGTGAAAGTTAGCGGCAATTGCGCCGGCAGTTAATGATTGTGTCGCTACCAACATCAGTATTGCCCTTCTTGTGGGGTCGGCTATTGCCTGGAAAACATCCCGTCTTAAATTCATTATGTAGATATTTGACTACAAATATATGCGTAGTTATTTAACTACACTAATTTTTTTGAATAATTTTAAAAAAAAGTGATCAACCCTACCGGTAGTCAACTATGTATTTGTTATAATAAATTATCGCAAGGTTAAATTTTAATATCCTGCTGAATAGACTGAAGATATTTCCTATAAAATGTTTGATTCAATTTTTAATGCCGGATGATTTTAATAATAATATATCGGCTAATGATTTTCTAATTACCTTTAATGCAAAACCTACTTGCTGGATTTATTGTGTTGCATCTTTGCAAGTTCGATATAGTTAAGAAAAAGAATTTATACCAAATACTTACTATCTGTGTAATTTAAACTAAACTAAAATGGAAGAAAATTTATTAACGCCTGAACCCGGTTTTAAACTTTACAAAGACAGGTCAATTGCTACAGGAACATTTCTTGGCGGGCCATTGGTTGCAGGCTATTTGACAGCAGAAAATTTTAAACAGCTTGGGCAAACTGAAAAAGTGACGAGAACATGGTTGATTACAATAATGGCAACTGTTATAATTTTTGGGGGCATATTTTTAGTTCCCGATATTGATAAAGTTCCAAACTATATTATCCCTTTAATTTATACTGCGATTACTCAATGGCTTGTTCAAAAATTTCAAGGGGCTGCTATTAAATCTCATATCGAATCGGGAGGTCAAACCTATTCGGTATGGCGGGCAGTCTGGATTGGACTTGTGGGCCTTGTAATTTTAATTGCGATCATTTTTGTGATCATAGTTTTGATAAACTATGTATAGCCGGAAAGCCAGTAAATTACATTGATACAACTTGCACTTTAATCATTTTATCTGTTAACTAATGAATGGTATAATAGTCGCATACATTAATATTTGCAGTTTGAATTCATAAACTAATCAGGGATGCTTTCCTGATATATCTCTTAACTTAGGCGACTGATTAATTTTTAGCACAGTATAATGCCATTTGTAACAACAAAATACTATTGTATTCGCAAATACAGTATAGTTATTTTTTTATTCAAAGAATTGCAATAAAATATACAAATATGAAAACCCATCTACTAATAAATAAAAAAGTTGTCATTGTTGGCGCCGGGCCGGTTGGATTGACAATGGCAAAACTTTTGCAACAAGAAGGCATAGATGTAACTGTTTATGAAAGGGACAAAGACCCGCAGGCAAGGATATGGGGTGGCACACTTGATCTGCATAAGGGAACCGGGCAAGAAGCCATGAATAAAGCAGGATTGTTAAAGGCGTATTATGATCTGTCATTGCCTATGGGTGTAAACTTTGCAGATGAAAAAGGAAATATCCTGGCTACAAGAAACCCAACACCACAAAACAAATTTGATAACCCTGAAATCAACAGAAATGTTTTGAGATCTATGATAATTGACAGCCTGAATACAGATACAGTTGTTTGGGACAGAAAAATTATTGGTCTGGAAAAACAAAATTGTAAATGGCTTTTGCATTTTGAAAACAAGACTGACGCGACTGCAGATTTTGTTATTGTTGCAAATGGCGGGATGTCAAAAATAAGGGGCTTTGTTACGGATAGTGAAGTGGAAGAAACTGGCACATTTATTATCCAGGGTGATATTTATCAGCCTGAAAAAAATTGCCCGGAGTTTTTTAGCTTATGCAATGGCAACAGGTTAATGACCGCACACCAGGGTAATTTATTAGTTGCTAATCCATTCAATAATGGCGCTTTATCTTATGGTATAATCTTCGAAAAACCTGCAGCATGGGAAAATGAAATTGAATTGGATTTTCAAGATTGCGGAAGCATTACAAAGTTTCTTTTAGACAGGCTTTCAGGTTGGAGTGAAGCTTACAGGCAATTAATCGGATCAACATCTTTTTTCGTTGGTCTTACAACAAGAAAATTGCCATTAGACAAACCCTGGAAAAACAACCGGCCATTGCCTATAACACTTATTGGAGATGCAGCTCACTTAATGCCTCCATTTGCAGGACAAGGGGTAAACATCGGGTTAATGGACGCTTTAATTTTATCTGCCAACCTTACCAATGAAAAATTTGATACCATTCAGTCTGCTATTGAAGATTATGAACAGCAAATGTTTTCTTATGCAAGAGAAGCCCAGGAAGATTCAGGTAAAAACGAAATAGAAATGCGCAACACTGATTTTACTTTCCAGCAATTACTTCATGTGTAACACTATAAACATTTTGCCATTTTTTTTATTGCTGGTATAAATCTTTTTTGTGAAAGTACAGGAATAGTTTATTGCGCCAATCCATGATACGTTAGCCTCATAAAGCATTACAATAAACAGGTTAAATGAATGAATGAATCGGAACCGATGAACAACAGTTCCGGGGGAAAAATAATGATTAGCTTTTCATTTCGCATTTACAGATCAACTGAACCAACAAAATTATTTTGTACCTGCTGATGTCACTAAAAAAAAGCCCCTTTAAAAGGGGCTTTCAGTTTAATTCTCGTATTGCTTGTAATAATTACTCTTTAGATCATCAATCGCCTGGTCTCTTTCCTGTCTCAAAGCACGGATTTTTTGCCTCCGTTCATGACCACTTAAACTATTATCTGACCTCACAGAACTAATGCGATCGCTGTAATCATCTTCGATATTTTGGATTTGTTGTTCCAGTTTTGTCATGTGGTGCCTGTAATAATATGGAGGATAATTATACATCCAACGATAACCCAATCCTAAACCACCATAATAATATGGGCCAAGGTATGGACGTGGGTAATAATAATATATGATATGTGGAGTGACAACAGGAGCAACCGGTCTTACTACTACTTTTTGGGCAGAAATGCTACCAATTGTAATTAATAAAGCGAATAACGCTATTGAAATCTTTTTCATGTTATTAATTTTTAAATTATTTATTTGTTTTTAATATGCGCTTATCACACATCTTATTTGTGTTTTTTAATTTATAATGCGCATCTCAAATCAATTCATTTTTTAACTGTTGGATAGTATTCTCTATTGAAGATTAATGAGCATGAGATAAATAACATCACACTAACAGATCGGCTTTATTTTTATATTTGTTGAATGTGTTTTCAGGGAAAACGTATTGATAATGCTTTATTTAAAGCATTTTTTATTCAATTTTCAGAAACAACATTACAGTAACAAATCAGCTTTTGCCACACGGCAGGATTGTAGTACCTTTGCGCCTCAATTTTTGAAAATGGAGATAAGGAACATTGCTATTATTGCACACGTTGACCATGGTAAAACCACCCTCGTTGACAATATTTTACGAGCTACCAAGGTTTTCCGTGACAACCAGGAAACAGGTGAATTGATCATGGATAGCAATGACCTGGAGCGTGAACGTGGTATCACTATTTTTTCTAAAAATGCAGCAGTAAATTATAAAGGTGTAAAAATAAATGTGATTGATACACCCGGCCACGCTGACTTTGGTGGTGAAGTAGAACGCGTGTTGAAAATGGCTGATGGTGTGCTCCTGCTCGTAGATGCTTTTGAAGGCCCGATGCCTCAAACGCGTTTCGTGTTACAGAAAGCATTACAGTTAAATCTCCACCCGATTGTTGTAATTAATAAAGTTGACAAACCTAATTGCCGCCCTGATGAAGTGCATGATGCAATTTTTGAATTATTTTTTAACCTGGATGCTACCGAAGAACAATTAAATTTTCCAACATATTATGGTAGTGGTAAACAAGGTTGGTTCAATGATTCATTGACACCTTCTGAAGATATCACACCATTGCTCGATGGTATTTTAAAATTTGTACCTGAACCACAGGTTAGTGAAGGCAGCCTGCAATTGCAGATAACCTCACTGGATTATTCATCATTTTTAGGAAGGATTGCAATTGGGAAAGTTACCCGCGGTACTATAAAAGAAAACCAACAGATTTCATTGATGCAAACAGATGGCACTACAAGAAAAGCAAAAGTGCGTGAGCTGTATGTATTTGAAGGAATGGGTAAGAAAAAAGTTGCTGAAGTGTTGGCCGGTGACCTTTGTGCTGTTGTTGGCCTTGAAGATTTTAATATCGGTGATACCATTGCTGATGCAGAAAACCCTGAAGCCTTACCAGTAATCAGCGTGGATGAACCAACGATGAACATGATGTTCAGCATCAACAATTCTCCATTTTATGGTAAGGATGGAAAGTTTGTTACATCACGTCATATCCGCGACAGGCTGTTTAAAGAAACAGAAAAAAACCTTGCATTAAAAGTTGAAGAAACTGATAATGGAGATAGCTTTTTAGTGTATGGCCGTGGCATCCTTCATCTTGGTATTTTAATTGAAACAATGCGCCGTGAAGGATATGAATTAACTGTAGGCCAGCCGAAAGTTATCATCAAAGAAATTGATGGTAAAAAAACAGAACCTTATGAAACACTTGTTGTGGATGTGCCCCAGGAATTTGCCAGCAAAGTAATTGACCTGGTTACCCGCCGCAAAGGTGAAATGCATGTGATGGAAACCAAAGGTGATATGCAGCACCTTGAATTTGAAATACCATCACGTGGCTTGATTGGCCTGCGTACTCAAATGCTTACATCTACAGCAGGTGAAGCAGTGATGGCTCACCGCTTTAGTGAATATAAAGCATGGAAAGGCACGATACCCGGAAGAAATAATGGTGTGCTGATTTCAAAAGATGCAGGCACTACTACAGCATATTCTTTGGATAAATTACAAGACCGCGGTTTCTTTTTTGTTGATCCCGGTGAGAATGTTTATAAAGGGATGATTGTTGGTGAAAACAGCAAGCCCGGTGATTTGGTTATCAATCCGAATGAAGGAAAGAAACTCACCAACATGCGCGCCAGTGGCAGTGATGCTGCAACGAATATTGCACCTAAAACTTTGATGACACTGGAAGAATGTATGGAGTATATCCAGTTTGATGAGTGTATTGAAGTAACGCCCAACTTCATCCGTATGCGTAAAGTGATTTTGGATGAAGAAGAAAGAAAACGCCAGCAGAAAAGATTAGCTGCAGAAGAAGTGTAATTCAAATTTATTTTTATAACAGGTGATTTGTTGATGTTCATCTTCATGGTGAAAATTGATGGGTCAGGCTTTGTATGATATTCAAATTCCAAAGTACAAACTAATTACCTGGCCCACATATAGATCACATTTCTTGTCTCTTCTGAAAAATCACTGATATCATCTTCCGTTATTTTTTTCTCAGCAAATAACTGGGCTACCACACCCAGCCATCTTGAACCGCTTAAACTATTATATCGCCTGGAAATAGCATAATCATGCTCCTTGATTACATTATACAACTTCATATAAGCATCTCGTGTATTTAATTTTTCACTATGCCAATCGCTGATTACAAAAACCGCTTCTTCTAAAGCTTCAGTATAGGCAATATGTAATCCTTTGTCAATGCATTGCCTTGCAATTTTCTTTTTGATAACTCGTAATACATAATATAAAGTTTGTCCTGAAATAATATAAAAAAATAGTGATGAACTAATTATCATTAGCAATCACAAATAGTACATACTGCAATAAAAAATCCACTTGTTTTTATCAACCTAATGTTACCAACTGCCTGAGATCCTGATCGCTTAATTCGCCAATCCATTTTTCACCATTAGCAACGGTCATATTGGCTAATTGTTTTTTGCTTCTCAACATATCATCTATTTTTTCTTCAAGTGTTCCTTTGGTGATCATACGATGCACCATTACATTTTTTTGTTGCCCGATACGAAAAGCCCTGTCTGTTGCCTGTGCTTCCACTGCTGGGTTCCACCAGAGGTCGTAATGGATAACATGGTTGCCTGCAGTAAGATTAAGTCCTGTGCCGCCTGCTTTCAAACTCAGAATAAAAGTATCACTCAATGGATTGTTCTGGAAAGAGCGCACCATTTCATCTCTTTCTTTTCGTGTATTGCCGCCATGCAGTTGCAATGATTTTTTTCCGAAATGTTCATATATCACACTGCGCAACAAACTTCCCATTTCTTTATATTGAGAAAAGATCAGCACTTTCTCACCGTTTTCATAAATCGTTTCGAGTAACTGGAGCAAGAGCATCATTTTGCCTGACTGCTCAGGTCTTATATCATCACTGTTTTTTAAATATTGTAATGGATGATTACATACTTGTTTTAAAATGGTAAGCAGTTTTAAAATAATACCACGACGGTTTATACCTTCTGCTTCTTCTACTTCCTGCATCAGGTCTTGTGTAATGCTTTTATATAAAGCCGCCTGTTCTTTGGTGAGATTGCAGAATTGATTGTTTTCAATTTTATCTGGCAGGTCGCTGATAATAGATTTGTCTGTTTTCACTCTTCGCAAAATAAACGGCGCAGTTATTTTTGTAAATTTCTCTAAGCGCTTTTTGTCCTGGTTGATCTCAATAGGTCTGGCATATTCTTCATTAAACCAATTTACATTTCCAAGATAACCGGGATTAGCAAAATCAAATATGCTCCAGTATTCCTGTAACCTGTTTTCAACCGGCGTACCGCTCATAGCAATTTTAATATCAGCTTTTATTTTCTTTACCGCTTTGGTTTGTGCGGTTTCAGCATTCTTAATATTCTGCGCTTCGTCTATCACCAAGGCATACCAGGTTTGTTTTGATAGTTTTTCATTTTCAGTTCTGGAAATACCATAAGTTGTGATGATTACATCAGCACCTTTGAACTCTGCTTTGCGTCCAGTACCGTGAAAAATCATAGTGCTGAGTGATGGTGCGAAGCGTTCTATTTCCGCTTTCCAATTGCTTAATAAAGTAGTTGGCGCAATAACTAAAGCAGGTTTATTTTTTAATGCCCCTTCTTCTTTAAATTTTTGCAATGCTGTAATCACCTGTAGCGTTTTACCAAGACCCATATCATCAGCAAGCAATGAGCCAAGGCCTAATTGTGCATTTTTATAAAGCCAGCTAAAACCACGTTCCTGGTATTTACGAAGTTGTGCATTCAATTGCAAAGGCAGAGTAGTAGCATCCGATTTTAGAATATCATTGATTTTTTTGCGGAGGTTTTTATCTATCATTACCGGCGCCCCATCGTAATCTCCACTCAACGCTGCCTGTAACAAAGCAAATGCTTTGGGTGCCGAAGGTTGTGCCAATTTCTTTATAACTTTTTCTATTTCCTCCCGGTTCATCATGATATATTGGTCACGAATTTTAACCAGCCCGGAAGATTGTTTAGCCAGCTTCATAAATTCTTCAGGGGTAATAAAACTGTCGCCTACTGATACTTTCCAGTCATAATCCAGCAAATCAGTTAATGAAAAATATTGTTTGTTTGATGTCTTTGCTTTAAGCGATACTGAAACCTGTGGTTTCAACAGGTGTTGCAGGCTTTTGGGTAATAAAGTTTGGATACCAAACAACCTGATGGCTGGTAAAATACCTGTAAGAACTTCAGCAAATGTTTGAGAAGTATAATGTAATTTTTGTTTTCCCTGTGAAGCAATAATAGCATTCAGATCAGGCAGGTATTGTGTGAGTAGTTGCAGGTCTTTAAGTGCTGCGAATTGTTTCTCACTTCCTTTTTTCATAAATGCAGATAAACCTTCCACAGGCTGCATCGGCGCTTTATTATCTTTGATGAGCACATCTACTTCAAAGCCATTATTATTTTCCGTTTCTGTTACCTGCAATACGGGTGAGAAATCTTTTTTACTGATATAAAAACGATTGAGCCAAAGTTGTATGGTATTGGGAATCTCTTTTTCAGAAAAGCTTTCAAAGCGGTGAGCGGTATCATCAAAAAACAGTTCATTTATTTTCCATCCATCTTTGTTAGAAGATTTATTGCTACGCCAAACATTATTGTAGAAAGCCCGCACAGATGCATTTGCAAAAAAACTGCATAACAGTATTAAGGCTTCTTCGTCCTTTGCATGCAATAAAAATTGATTTGTTTTTGAATGCTTCTTTTTTATATCAGCGTCGGGATTACTTATTTGAATTAAATTATCAGGATACCATTGCAGTAAATCATTAAAAACTTTTTTTACACTGGCATTAATTAAAGCAGGGATCCATTGGATGCGATAATTTTCATTTCCGGCTTTAAACAATCTTGGTAGCAAAGCCCCGCGTTCTGCCAGTATATTGCAAAAACGGAATGCCCGGTACAGCAGCACAAAAGATGCCTTGTAGTTGTCGAGGTGTTTACTTTCCGTTTGTGCGAGCAATACCAGCAAATCATTTTTCTTTACCGGGTAAATATTTTCATCACTGTCTATTGCAATGAGATTGAAATCTCCATTTTCAAAAGCTATTATCCTGTAATCATAGTAACGGTAGTCATTGGATAAAAAAGGTTTTTCTTTTTTTAATAGAAATAAATAATCCTGTTCATACCGTGCGTGGCGCTTATAATGATTATGAATAACTGCTTTAAAATCTCCATCATAAAAAAGCGGGTTGGCTGTAAATAAAAGTGGTAAAGTAGTGAGCAGATTTTCTATCAATGAATAATCCGGTGTTTCAGGTTTTTTATTATTTGCCTTTGGCTTTATATTTTTTGACTCTATACAATCCCTGATGGAGAAAATATTTTCTACCTGCAGTTCCTGCAATTGCAACCGGTGTGCAGACAGTTCATTGACAAGATCAAAACGATGAAGGTTGAAAACTAAAAAAGGGTTCTGATCTATTTCATTTGCGATTTTATAGATTACTGCTGCTATATGTTTACAAGGCACAGCCCAGTCAGGGCAGGAGCAATTTAATTTAATATCCTGCCAGCTTTGCGGAAAAATTTTGATATTGTTTTTTTCAGCAATCTCCAAAAGTTCATTCGGCAATTGACGGTTGAGGAGTTGTGAAATAACAAGCGGATTCTTTTTAATTTTTTCTATAAATACATTTTTCTCTTCATCGAAAAATGGCGGCACTATTAAAGTAACATCATAAGGTTTGGGCCTGCTCCCGTTTACTTTTGCCAGAATCATGTTCTCATTTATATTTACTGAAGCCACCATACCCTTGTTGGCATAGCTCCTTCCCCGCGGAAGCCTGTTGGAAAAATCAATCCTGTCCAGCGCTTTCAACCATTGTTCTCCCCACCAGGTGCGACCATATTGTGCCATATATTTTTTTGTTTTGCAAAATAGGCGTTTCTGTATTTTATTGAATGAACATATAGTTCAATATAAAATTTATCTTTAATTATTATTACTATTAAAACTTTGCTATGAGAAAATTTCTGAAGATCACCGGTATTATTTTGGGTTTAATAATAATTGCAATTGCAGGGTTATTGATTTATGTAAAAAAGGCATTACCAAATGTGGGTGATGCACCTGATATGCATGTTGTCTCAACACCTGAGCGCATCCAACATGGTGAATATCTTGCCAATCATGTAACACTATGTGTGGATTGCCACAGCAAACGCGATTACAGTTTATGGAGTGGCCCGTTAGTGCCGGGTACTTCAGGGAAAGGTGGAGAAGCATTCTCGCAGGAAATGGGTTTCCCCGGAAATTTCTATGCACGAAATATCAGTTCCTCGCATTTAAGTTCCTGGACTGATGGCGAAATTTTCCGCGCCATAACAACCGGTGTTACTAAAGATGGCAAAGCTATTTTTAATATTATGCCCTGGGATAATTATGGAAAAATGGACCCTGAAGATATTAATGATATCATTGCTTACATCAGAACGCTACAGCCACAAACTAATGAACCGCCAGTTTCAGAACCTGCATTTCCAATGAATTTTATTTTAAACACTTTACCACATAAAGCTACTCCGGGAAAAAAGCCATCAGTTTCTGACCAGATTGCTTATGGAGCATATATGGTAAATGCAAGTGGTTGTGGTGTATGTCATACAAAACAGGAAAAAGGAAAAATTGTTGGTGAACCATTTGCAGGTGGTTTTGAATTTGGTTTCCCTGATGGTTCCAAATGCTATTCAGCTAATATCACACCAGATAAAGAAACAGGTATTGGCGATTGGAGTGAAGCTTCATTTCTCAGAAAGTTTAAAGAATATGCAGACACTAATTATCATCCTGTGCAATTAAAAACAGGGGACCCGCAAACTGTTATGCCCTGGACAATGTATGCAGGTATGGACAGCACAGACTTGAAAGCTATTTACGCTTATTTAAAATCTTTGAAGCCGGTAAATAATAAGGTTGTTCATTGGAAAGCAAAAGAATGATTTGAGAGTTAAATAACGAAATAAGTTATTTTACAAAGAGACAGGTTGAACAAGAAATATAATTGCGTTATTCCGTTCGTCAATACATGACCGTTAGTATATTTTCATTTAGCCAAAAAGGCTTTATACAATTCTTTTCCTGTTACAGAAAATAATATTGTATTGCTTTCAATGAAAAGAAATAACAACAGCAATCAAGCCTGGATAATAATATGAGAACTATTATCCCAGTAAATACCTGCAATATTTATCCGGGATGGTAATTACAACCTGGCTTATGATAATACTTTGCTACATTTTTTTAAATACAGTTATTAAAATGTGCATTCCACATTCAACCTGCAAAAAAATATTTTGGATTATTGCTGAACAGGGTTTCTTTTGCTGAAAGGCTGCGGGATAGAGCGGTTACCCCGCTGATGGTTTTGTGCAAAGGCTTTGCGGCGGAGTAAAAGCGATAGCCCGGACCACAGCTCAATAGCAATTCAAAAGCTGACAGCCCCAACTAAAAAAATTTATAAAATGATTCTTTCTGACAAACGTATTTTAGAAGAAATAGAAAAAGGTACGATTAAACTGCAGCCATACAACAGGGATTGCCTGGGCAGTAACAGTTATGATGTGCATTTGGGCAAATGGCTGGCTACTTACCGCGAACATATCCTGGATGCAAAAAAGCATAATGAGATTGAGCATTTTGAAATACCGGATGAAGGTTTTGTTTTGTACCCGCACATTTTTTACCTCGGCGTTACTGAAGAATATACCGAGACGCATGCACATGTTCCTTTTCTTGAAGGTAAAAGTTCAACAGGCAGGTTGGGCATTGACATACATGCGACTGCCGGCAAAGGTGATGTGGGTTTTTGCGGGCACTGGACTTTGGAAATTTCTGTAAAGCAACCGGTGAAAGTGTATAAAGGCATGCCGGTGGGGCAGCTGATTTACTTTCCGGTGGATGGTGAGATTGAAGTAAAATATAATCAAAAGAAAAATGCCAAATACAGTCAACAACCTGACAGGCCAGTTGAAAGTATGATGTGGAAGAATAAATTTTAAAGGGTACATTCAATATTTATTGTAAAGAGACTGCATATTAAAGTGTGCAGTCTTTTTTTTGAAGGTGGCCTGTTTGTTTAAAAATAAATGATAACAATTCATCATCATGAAATGAACTTAATTTTGTATGATAGTTATGAAAAATTATTTTGTTGTTTTTATCTTTTTATGTTTGAGTGCGAGTTGTTCTGCTCAAACAGATACTGCAGCCGCCAATGATACAAAACGTTTCCAGGGTGAATTGAGAACAGAATATGAAAACCCAAATACTTCACCTTTGAGCGCTTCGGCAAAAAAAGATTTTAAAGGTATCCATTTTTTTCCTTTCAATGAAAAGTATGTGGTGGATGCAAAATTTGTAAGAACACCTGATGAAAAACCTTTTAAGATGAATACATCCGGCGGGGTGCGTAAAACCTATATCAAATTTGCAGAAGTATATTTTACGATTGATGGTAAAGAGTATAAACTGAATGTATATCAATCGCAGGACCTCATCAAAACAGAAGAGTATAAAGATTATTTATTCATTCCGTTTACTGATGCCACCAATGGTGTGGAAACTTATGAAGGCGGGCGTTATATTGACATCAACATACCACACAGTGACCACATACAGATAAATTTCAACAAAGCATATCATCCTTATTGTGCTTATACTGAAGGATATAATTGCCCGATACCGCCGCCTGAAAATAAACTGCCTGTAAGAATTGAAGCTGGCGTAAGATATTAATCAGCAGCTTTCACGTGGCTCCAGTTTTCACCGCGTTTTATCCTGTAAACCTGCATATCGCTTACCTTAAATTGTTTTACCAGGCTTTTTACTGATTTACCCTGGTTCAACATTTTTTTCAGTTGCTTCACTTTCTCAATTGTGAGTTTTGCAACTTTCGGATTGGGGCGCACATTTTGTTTGCGGTCCTTTTTTTCCTTAATCACAAAAGGGCTTTTTTGCTGATGTTTATAATTTTCTTCGGGTGACATCCACTTCAGGTTGTCAGCACGATTGTTGAGTTTTTTATAATCAAGATGGGCCACTACGGTTTGTTCAGGTTTATGCTTCAATAAAAAATATTCAGCCACCAGCCTGTGCACCAATGCGTGATAGTGAATAGTCCTGCCTTTAACATCATCCATAAACTTACGGTGCATGTCACTTTTTAAAGATGCAAGTTGTGCAGATGTTTCCTTAATCGTTTTCTTGTTTTCTTTGGCGGCAATTTGTTGTTTAAGTTTTGCAGACAACTTATCAGCCTGTTTTTTTAAGTTGTTTAACTTCGCTTCGCTTTTGGGGTCCCTTGGTGTAAAAAACTTTAAGCGGATAATGTGGTATCCATTAATTGTTGAGCCTTTCAGTATATCACCATCGGAATCCCTGTTGAAGCTCCTGAGCCTCCCAAAATTTGAAACCTGCAAACGGTAATTATTGCTGAAGTCAAAATCGAATTGAACTTCTTTCCATCTTTCACCCGGAAAACTTTTTAGCATAAAAAGATTTTGTATTGTTTAGAAACTATTTCAGGGCTTTGATTGAATACAACAATTTTTAATAGCATCGCAACAATATTAATAAAAAAATCCCGTGCACACAATTTATAATTTTTCTTCAGCAGGAAATTAACAGCTTGCTATATGATATTTCCCGAAAGCCGGAAAAATATTTTATTGATAATTTGTAAAAAATATTATATTTAGAGAATCATTTCTTCACAATAAACTTTTCATTTATGAAACCAGATTTACGAAAACATCCTTACAGATTTCAACCACTGCTGCAAAAAAGTTTACCGGTAATGCTAACTTTTCTGTGTTTTATTTTTCTTGCTATGCAGGCATTCAGCCAGGGCACATGGTCGCCATTAACCAATGCTTCCCCCAATCCCAACTTAGGTGGAATGATCCTGCTTTCTGATGGTACCGTATTATGCAAATCATCTGCCGGAGGCACCGATGGTTATGGAAACACTTATAACAAATTGACACCAGATATCAATGGAAGTTATGCCAATGGCACCTGGACATCAATTGCACCCATGAGTAAAACAAGACTTTATTATTCATCACAGGTTTTGAAAGATGGGCGTGTGTATGTGGCCGGCGGTGAATATGGAACAGGTGGTTCAGCAGGAGAAACGTATAACCCATTGACGAACACCTGGACCAGCAATGGTGTTATTGGAAGTTTTGTTAGCGATGCTAATTCTGAAATCCTTGAAAACGGAACAGTGATACAGGCGCTTGTATCAGGCAATCTGAAGATCACAAAGATTTATAATCCTGCAACAAATTTATATACTACTGGCCCAACTTGTGTAGGGATACATAATGAATCAGTATGGGTGAAGCTCCAGGATAACAGCATTTTATTTGTTGATAGAAATACAAAAAAGTCAGAAAGATTTATTCCTGCATTAAATCAATGGATAGCTGATGCCAATGTGCCTGTATCATTGTATGATCCGTATGGACTTGAAACAGGTGGTGGTGTATTATTACCTGATGGCCGTGCTTTCTTCCTGGGGTCATTAGGCCACAATGCAATTTATACACCCAGTGGTTCAACAGCGCCGGGCTCATGGGCTGCCGCAGCAGATTTTCCAAATGGCCAGGGGACGCCTGATGCACCTGCAGCCATGATGGTGAATGGAAAAGTACTCTGTGCTGTTTCACCGATACCAACTGCATCTAATCATTTTCCATCTCCAACATCTTACTATGAATATGACTACATCACGAATTCATTCACACGTGTTAATGCGCCTGGTGGAGGATTAACAACACCTGTTTCTGTTTATCAGACCAACATGATTGATTTACCCAACGGCCAGGTTTTATTTGGTGTGCAAGGCTCCAACCAATATTATGTTTACACACCTGATGGATCGCCATTGGCTTCAGGAAAACCAACCATTACAAAAATTCAAAAAGCAGGCAAAGGTGTTTTCCGTTTTACAGGTCATTTATTTAATGGTATATCTGAAGGCGCCACTTATGGTGATGACTGGCAGATGAATACCAACTACCCGATTGTGCGTATTACTGTTGCTGGTAATGTTTATTATGCAAGGACATATAACTGGAACAGTACAGGTGTGATGCGTGGCAATTTGAATGACACAGTTTTAGTTACACCACCTAAAGGTTTGCCTCATGGTTCATATTCGGTTGTAGTTGTTGCCAATGGCATTAGCTCCAATCCATATTCATTTAGTTTCGCTCCTTCTGATGATCAGGGTGAAGGTGATATGATCATAGCTGAAAACAAATTGTCTTCATCTATCAATAAAGTGAGTGTTTATCCTAACCCTGCTCCGGCTCAAGCAACGATTGAATATAATTTAGCAAAAACAGGATATATAAACATCAGCATGGTTGATGCAAAAGGTAATACTATTAAAGATTTAAAGCAAGGAACAATGCAACAGGGATATCATACACTACCGGTAAGTACTTCCAATTTATCCAGGGGAGTGTATTTTATAAAAATGGTAACTGATAATGGTGTGCTCACAACAAAACTCATCGTGCAGTAATTTTTTCATATTGTACTAAAAGGCTGTTCAATTTTTGGGCAGCCTTTTTTATGAAAGCAGCTTATTGATGGCAGCCTGGTATTTTTCAAAATGAAAATTTTTAATCGCCAAATTCATATTCGCAACAATGTTTTCATTCATTAAATTTTCAATGCTGCCTTCATGATGTTGACGGGCAGTATTGTTGCGTGCAGGTGGAGTAAAACTTCCATCATCCACCTGCTTCCCGATAATTTTATAAGCTTCCCTGAACGGCACACCTTTCATCACTAACTCATTCACTGCATCAACTGTAAAGAGGTATTTATATTTTTCATCAGAAAGGATATCTTTTTTCACTTCAATATTATTCAACATCAGTGATGCGATGGAGAGGCAATCTTTCAATGTGGTAAATGCAGGGAATAAATGTTCTTTCAACAATTGTAAATCGCGGTGATAACCGGAAGGCAGGTTGGTGGTCATCATCATTATTTCATTCGGCAAAGATTTTACCTGGTTGCAATGTGAACGTATCAATTCAAAAACATCAGGATTTTTTTTATGCGGCATGATGCTGCTGCCTGTTGTTAATGTTGAAGGAAATGAAATGAAACCAAAATTCTGGTTGATGTATAAACAAACATCCATTGAAAGTTTAGCCAGAGTATCAGCAATATTTGCCAATGCTGAGGCAACAATGCGTTCTGTTTTTCCACGGCTCATCTGTGCATAAACTACGTTGTAATGCAGGTCTTCAAAACCTAACAATGCTGTTGTCAAACTGCGGTTGACAGGAAATGAAGAACCATAACCTGCTGCTGAACCCAAAGGATTTTTATTGACAACATCATAAGCAGCTTTTAAAACATTGACATCATCCACGAGGCTTTCTGCATAAGCACCAAACCACAAACCAAATGATGATGGCATTGCCAGTTGCAGATGGGTATAGCCGGGCAACAAATCATCTTTATGTTGTTCACTTTTTTCAATCAATATTTCAAAAAATGATTGAACCGCATAAACGAGTTGTTCAATCTCACTCCTTAAAAATAATTTCAAATCAACCAGCACCTGGTCATTACGACTGCGGGCTGCATGTATTTTCCTGCCGGCATCACCTAATTTTTCAGTTAATAAAAATTCTATCTGTGAATGGACATCTTCAACATCAGGCCGGATAGAAAATCCACTTTCATTTCCAGTAAGGTTATTGGGCTGTGTTGTCTGGTAAATTGTTTTTAATTCATTCACCAATGATGTACTTTCTTCAGCAGTCAGCAACCCGATTGTCGCCAGCATTTTTGCATGCGCAATATTTCCCAACACATCAAAAGGAGCCAGCAGCAAATCAAATTCCCTGTCATTGCCTACAGTGAATTTTTCTACCTGTCCTTCTTCTTCGAGCGGGTCATTATTATTTTTTTGCCAGAGCTTCATATCAAAATATTTTCTGATTACAGGTTGAAGAATATTTTTTTATTTCTCTACACCATTACTTTTTTCAACAACTGAACATATCCTTCAATACCGTTTTTTATTTCATCAACAAAAATAAACTCATCAGCGCTGTGGCTCCTGGCGCTATCGCCCGGTCCCATTTTTAATGCAGGAAAAGACATCAGCGCTTTATCACTTGTGGTGGGTGAGCCATAATAGGTTTTGCCCAACTCAATTCCTGCTTTTACCAAAGGATGATTTAAAGCAATGCCTGTTGACCTTAACCGCAAACTCCTTGGTGAAATAACGGAACCGATATTTTGTTGAATGATTTGAATCACTTCTTCAAAATCATACAACTCATTTACACGGATGTCAACAGTAAATTTACATTCTGCAGGCACCACATTGTGTTGCGAACCCGCATTGATGATAGTAACACTCATCTTGTTGGGGCCAAGCAATGATGATATTTTTTCAAACTTAAAATTGTGCAGCCATTCAATATCCTTTATTGCTTTATAAATAGCATTCTCACCTTCTTCCCTTGCTGCATGTCCTGCTTTGCCCTGTGCAACACAATCCAATACCAGTAAACCTTTTTCTGCAACTGCCATATTCATTAAAGTTGGTTCGCCTACAATTGCACACCATCCTTTAAATGAATCATCGCCCTGTAAATTTTTAAAATCATCATTGTTAAGCAACAACTCAATTCCATTATTGCCACTGATTTCTTCTTCTGCCGTTGCAGCAACCACAAGATTGTAAGGTAGGTTTTGCTGATGATAAAAATGAATAAATGCTGATATCAATGATACCAGGCAACCACCAGCATCATTGCTGCCGAGGCCATACAATTTTCCGTTTTCAATTAATGATTGAAACGGGTCTTTTGTATATTGTTTGTTGGGCTTAACTGTATCGTGATGTGAATTGAGGAGTATGGTTGGTTTGTTGCCATCAAAATATTTATTGGTGGCCCAAACATTATTCAGCAACCTGTTGGTAGAAATATTCTTTGATTGAAGAAACTGTTCAATCACATCTGCAGTTTTATTTTCTTCCTTTGAAAATGAAGGAATAGAAATTAATTGTTGCAATAAGCTGATGGCTTCTTCAAAAACATCATCACTTATTTGCGTATCAATTGCAGCATTATATTTTTCGTTATTGTTCAAAAGTTGTTTTGTTTAAGCTGTTATCAAAGTTCCCTTTGTGTTGGCAGATGTGTTTTGAATTAAATCAGCTGCATCGCCAATCAATACTTCCTGCACACCTGCGTCAATGGCAGCAAATGCATTTTCTATTTTTGGAAGGATGCCTTCGAATAATTTTTTTTCACTGATTAACCGGTTGTATTTTTCTTTTGTGATGAGTGGGATAACAGAATTATCATCCGCAACATTTTCCAACACGCCCTTTTTTTCAAAACAATATATCAACCTTACATCATACCATTTTGAAAGCGCAATAGCAGTGATAGCTGCAATGGTATCTGCATTGGTGTTTAAAATATGACCTGCCCCATCATGTGTGAGTGGCGCCAGCACAGGAACAAACCCTGAAGCAATAATTTTTTCCAGGTTGCCAGCTTGCAACTGTGATTGTTCAATATCTCCTACCCATCCAAAATCAATTATCTCTTCCAAACCATCGCTGTTGATTATTTTTTTGGGTGGCCGTTTTTTTGCAGGAATAATATTTGCATCCGCGCCGGTTAAACCAATAGCATTACAACGAAGTGATTGCAGTTGAGCAACAATTTTTTTATTCACCAACCCACCATACACCATCGTTACCAAATCAATAGTTGCATCATCAGTAACCCGCCTGCCGTTTATATATTTTGATGTGATACCAAGTTTATTTCCGGTATCTGTTGCAATCTTCCCACCACCATGCACCAATACTGCTTTGTTACTTTGAGCAGTTGAACTTTTTGTTACAAATATTCCTGAGAAAGCTTGAAGGAATGAAGACAGCTTATCATTGTCATCAATAATATTGCCGCCTACTTTTATCACGAATAATTTTTGCCTGCTCACATTCTCAAATTCAGGTGAATTGTTTTCATCATTCAACGGGGCATAAAAAAAATTTTCATTGTAATTTATTCTCATAAAAAATATGCAACGTTGAAAAATTTTTTTAATGAATAGCTGATGATTTTAAAATCCTGCTGATAACTGCCTGTGCAGCCCAGACACGGTTAGCTGCCTGTTGTGTAACAATACTATTGGCACTGTCCAACACTTCATCACTGAGTTCAACATTTCTTCTTACAGGAAGGCAATGCATCACTTTTGCATGATTGGTAATTTTTAATTTTTCTTCAGTCAGCATCCACTTCGGGTCATTTTCATAAATCTTACCATAATCATTATAAGTGCTCCAGTTTTTTACATACACAAAATCCGCATCCTTCAATGCCTCATCCTGGTCATATGTGATAACTGCGCCTTTTGTAAACTCTTCTTTCAATTCATAATCCTGCGGATGTGTGATGATAAATTCAGCGCTATCCCAGGCATTAATCCATTGAGCAAAACTGTTGGCAACACATTGTGGCAAAGGTTTTACATGAGGCGCCCATGTCAAAACAATCTTGCTTTTGTTTCCATTTTTAAAAGATGGTAACTGATGTTGTTGCTCTACAATCGTGATGATATCGGTCAGGCTTTGCAACGGATGCAGTGTTGCACTCTCCAAACTTATCACCGGCACACCACAATATTTTATAAACTGTGTAATGTATAATTCACTGTAATCATCTTCCCTGTTTTTTAATGAAGGGAAAGTCCTGATGCAGAGAATATCAAAATAACTGCCAAGCACAGGCGCTGCATCTTTGATGTGTTCTACTGTGTTGCCACTCATGATAGCGCCTTCTTCAAACTCCAATACCCAGCCTTCTTTGTCCACATTAAAAACAATAGCATCCATACCAAGATTTGCAGCAGCCACCTGAGTGCTTAATCTTGTGCGTAAGCTCGGGTTTAAAAATAATAAACCGATGCGCTTACCTGCACCGAGGTTTTTATCTATTAAAGGATTGGCTTTATATTTTAATGCATCTTCAACGAGCGTATTGATTGCATCACTCAAACCAGTTGTTCCGTGGAACGATTGTAAGTCTTGTACAGATGTAAATTGTTTCAATGTTGTAACTATGAATTTATCCCGATAATTTCTTTTGCTTCCTCATGTGGCGGCGCTTTCAGTTCAGCAATTGCTTCCTGCAAAGTGTCTAAAAATTCATCCACCTGTTTACGTGAAATATTCAATGCAGGCAGTAACCTTATGGCATTGGGTTTGGCCTCACCAGTAAAGATGAAATAATCATTCAATAATTTTTTTCGCAGGTCTTTGATTTCATCAGGCACATCAAAACCAACCATCAATCCTTTTCCGCGGACATTGCCAATGCCATCAATTGATTTTAATTTATTGATGAGGTACATGCCACGTTGTTTACTCATCTCAACGAGGTTATCGTTTTCAATTACTTCCAGCACTGCCAATGCTGCAGCGCAAGCAAGATGGTTGCCACCAAAAGTTGTACCCAGCAAACCATGTTTTGGTTTGATGTATGGTGCAATTAAAATGCCGCCAACAGGAAAACCGTTGCCCATACCTTTTGCCATCGAATAAATATCTGCATTGATGCCTGCATGGTCCAACGCAAAAAATTTCCCGCTCCTGCCATAACCACATTGCACTTCATCAGCAATCATTATTGCATCATTGGCATCGCACAACCTTCTTATCAACTGCAAGAAACTTTCAGTTGCCACATTGATACCGCCAACACCCTGTATGGTTTCAACAATCACAGCAGCAACAGTATTACCATTGGTTTGAAAATATTGTTTTAGTGCTGCTTCATCATTGAAAGGAAGAAAATCAATATTGGAAGTTTCATTTACCGGCGCAACAATATTTTTATTATCTGTTGCAGCCACAGCAAGTGATGTGCGTCCGTGAAAAGCTTTTTTGAATGCAACAATTTTTTTTCTGCCCGTATGAAATGATGCCAGTTTTAAAGCATTTTCATTGGCTTCAGCGCCACTGTTCACAAGAAACAACTGGTAACCGTTTTTTCCACTCACTGCAGCCAGTTTATCTGCAAGCTGTTGTTGAATTGGGATGTGAACAGAGTTAGAATAAAACGCAATTTTTTCCAACTGCTCTTCAATTCTTTTTACCCAATGCGGGTGAGTATGACCGATGCTGATTACTGCATGGCCACCGTAAAAATCCAAATACTGTGCACCATTTTCATCCCACACATAAGAGCCTTGCGCTTTGGTGATGGTGATGTCGTTCAACGGGTACACATCAAATAATTTTATTCCATTTCCTGTTGTTGCGGAAACTGGTTTGTTTTCTTTTTCGTTGCCGGAATTATTCATACCTGGTAAAATTTATATCGCCTTATTCTTTTTATTGAATGGCTAAAAATAATTTGCTTTTAATTTTAATCCTGTTGTTTCATCAAGGCCAAACAGGATGTTCATATTTTGAACTGCCTGGCCTGATGCACCTTTTAATAAATTATCCAATGCGGAATGTACTACCAATTTACTGCCAACTTTTTCAAGTTGTATCAGGCATTTATTGGTGTTCACCACTTGTTTTAAAAATATGGGTTCATCACTGACGATTGTAAATGCAGAACCGCTGTAATAAGTTTTATATAACTCAATCAGTTCAGCTAATGAAAGCTCACAGTGAACGGTAGAGCTGATAAAAATTCCTCTTGTAAAATCGCCGCGCCAGGGAACAAAAGACAACTGTATATCATTGTTTTTTTGCAGTTGTGTCAATGATTGCATCAACTCGCCAAGATGCTGATGCGTCAAAGTTTTATATGCCTGGATGTTATTGGCACGCCAGCTAAAATGTGCAGTAGCGGAAAGAGATTGGCCTGCACCGGTGGAACCTGTTATACCTGTTGTGTAAACATCATCCAGCAATCCTTCTTTTGCCAAAGGCAATAAACCTAATTGAATAGCTGTTGCAAAACAACCTGGGTTGGCAATGTTGCGTGCCGACCTGATTTCTTCTTTATTCAATTCAGGTAAGCCATAAACAAAGTTGCGGTTTTTATGATGTGCTGTATGTGTTAGCCTGAAGTCATTAGCCAGGTCAATCACTTTTATATCATCAGCGATTTCATTTTCTGATAAAAACTTTTTTGAATCACCATGGCCTAAACATAAAAACAAAACAGTTTTTTCATGCTTAACACCGGATGATGAATTGCCCAACAACATTTCGTTGAAATGATTATCGCCGGTAAATTTCAAATCGGTTTCACCCAGTAAATCCTGGTGCACTTTAGCAACAGGGTTGCCTGCATTGCTTTTACTATGGATAAATGCAATTTCAGTTTCGGGATGATTAATCAGCAAACGGATTAATTCACCACCGGTATAACCAGCGCCACCGATAATGCCTGCCCTTATGGATTTATATTTTCCATTAGTAGCGTTTATTGATTTGCTGTCATATAATTTTTCTGCGTTCATAATTTATATCTAAACCTAAAGGCTGTTTGAATCAATTAAAAAGTTTAAAGTATGCAGCCTGCAGTTGCCATGAAAATATTTTGTACACACAATGGTGGGCGA
Organism: uncultured Parafilimonas sp.; assembly: GCA_964400415.1. Lineage (GTDB taxonomy): Bacteria > Bacteroidota > Bacteroidia > Chitinophagales > Chitinophagaceae > Parafilimonas. Next base: position 29,742 of record CAYNTP010000024.1, on the reverse strand, counting down.
CCCTCCTGCGGCGGGCAGGCACTCCTGCGGCGGGCAAGCGCAAGTATTGATGCCATAAAAATCCAAAGCTTGTATCATAAAATAAATTTCAAACAACTTCTTCCACTCAAAAGTAAATCTCTTATTGCACTTATCATTTCCCTTCGTTCCCGGCATGCAGTTTCATATACATTGCCGTCTGGTTTCCAAAAATTTTACTGAACCCGCGCACATCTTCGCCGGTGAAACCCGTATTCATTTCACCATATTTTCCAAACTTACTGTTCATTAAATCATTGCAGCTTTCAATGCCTGCAATCTGAAAACGATAAGGCATCAGTTGCACAAAAACATCACCTGTTACATTTTGTTGCGAGCTTAGCAGGAATGCTTCAATGTCGCGCATAACGGGGTCAAGTATCTGGCCTTCATGCAGCCAGTTGCCATAAAAATTTGCAATAGTATCTTTCCAACTCAACTGCCATTTGGTGAGTACATGTTTTTCCAAAGCATGGTGTGCTTTGATGATAATCATCGGCGCTGCTGCTTCAAAACCCACACGGCCTTTTATCCCGATAATTGTATCGCCCACATGTATATCCCTGCCTATGCCATAAGGCCCTGATATTTTTTGCAAGTATTGAATTGCTTCAGCAGGATGATTAAACACTTCATCATTGACTGCAGTTAATTCTCCTTTTTCAAAATGCAATTTCACTTCTTCATTTCCATGCTTTGTTACTTGTGTAGGCCAGGCTTCTTCAGGTAAGATACCTTTACTGTTTAGTGTTTCCCTGCCACCAACACTGGTGCCCCATAAACCTTTGTTGATAGAGTAAACTGCTTTTTCAAAATTCATGTCAACACCTTTCTGTTTTAAATAAGCAATTTCATCTTCACGGCTGAGTTTCAAATCCCGGATTGGTGTGATGATTTGAATATCGGGAACCATGATGTGAAAGACCATATCAAAACGCACCTGGTCGTTGCCTGCGCCAGTGCTGCCATGGGCAACTGCTTTTGCGCCAATTTTTTTTACGTGCTCTGCAATATGTAAAGCCTGCACCAGCCTTTCTGCACTTACACTTAAAGGGTAAGTATTATTCTTCAATACATTTCCGAAAACAAGGTATTTGATTATCCTTTCATAATAATCATTCACAGCGTTGACTGTGGTATGCGATGCTACTCCAAGATTATAAGCATGACGTTTAATCGCTTCTAATTCGCTATCGCTGAAACCACCTGTGTTGATGATAATACTATGCACTTCATAGTCCTTGTCATCGGTTAAATATTTCACACAAAAACTTGTGTCTAACCCGCCGGAGAAACCTAAAACAATTTTGCTGCCTGCACCAGTTTGCGGTGATTGAAGTTGTTGATTGTTTGAAGTGGATAACATATTGTATGAGTGTAATTATTTTTTTTCAAAATCGTTTTGCGGATAACAAGTCTTAGCAATGTTCACCCGGTGTGGCACTGGGTAAATTATTATGAGAAAAATACCGGTAAAATGTATGCCAATATTTTTTTTCTTTTCTCTTCTTTCGCTACTGCTTTATTCTTGTCTTTTTTCTGGAAGGCTTTTAAAAAACCGTATTGTTTGATGCGCATAAACCGTTCGTAAATCTTGCTGTTTTTTTCAAAGACTTCTTTTGTTTCTTCAGGGCTGTCATGGTCTGCAGGGTCATACAACATGGCCGTGCATAAACAATTCTTTCTTCCTTTAGACATGAGGATGTCATAATTGACGCAACTTTTACAACCTGCCCAAAAGGTTTCATCCTGTGTAAGCTCGCTGTAGGTAACCGGCTTGTAACCCAGGTCGCTGTTGATTTTCATTACAGCAAGGCCAGTGGTTAAACCAAATATTTTTGAACCGGGATATTTCTTTCTTGACAGTTCGAATATCTTTTGTTTAATCTGTTTGGCAACACCAGTTTTCCTGAAAGGTGGTGAAACTATGAGGCCACTGTTGGCAACAAACTCTTTGTTGCTCCATTCTTCAATATAACAAAAACCTACCCAGGTATTATCTGGTGTAAGTGCGATGACTGCTTTGCCTTCAATCATTTTTTCAATGATGTAAGCCACACTACGTTTGGCAATACCAGTGCCACGTGCTTTGGCAGATTCTTCCATTTCTTTTACAATGGTTGCTGCAAAATCTGAATCGCCACTATTGGCTATACGTACTATTATTTTTTGTTCCACTTTGTTTGATTATTGATATTAATTAAATGATGCAGTGCAACAAATATTTGTTACACCTGTGTGCAGGGACGTGCATGAGAGAAGAGATTAAATTCTCGGTCGTCGTGCCGGTCGGAAACAAAATGGATTGGGGGATAAAACAACACTCACCAAAGTGTGGTGAGAAACATGAAGACTGTTATGTGTTGTGTATGTTTTCAATTTCAGTTCAAGATAAAAAATTGTGAACCAATAATTTTTTGAGCGCGTAAAATTAATGATGTTTGAAATATAAACGCGTTAATTTTTTTTATTGAAACGAACAAGTGTTTGTTTGAATAAAATATTTTTACTTTTAGTTGTCATTGAATAAATGGAAAAACAACAGTGAAAAATTTACAGGGAACCAATATAATTTCAGAATAATATTTTTGCTGGTCAACAAATCAATATGATTGATATAACACCCAAATAAAACAAACACTATGAAATGTGCCATAAAAATAATTCATACCCAAAGCAATGATTATATGGCAGAAAGGATTTACCGGAAGTAGTCCCAAATGCAGGTGGCGCACAAGTATTGTCAATTAAAAAAATAAAAAATCAACACATGAAAAGAATGAAAAGATTAATGTTTGCAGTCCTTGCTCTTTATTGTTATTCGGCAAATGCACAGGATGCCACAGTACAAAGTTTGAAAACTGATGCTTCAAAAACCATTACCAAAGACCCGAATGATACCATTCCCAAAACCTGGAAGACCGGGGGTTTGTTCAGCCTGAACCTTGCGCAGGGTTCACTCAGCAACTGGGCAGCAGGTGGCGACAAGTTTTCATTTTCAGCTAACACTTTTATCAATGGTTATGCGTACTATAAAAAAGGCAGGCATAGCTGGGACAATAACCTTGATTTTTACCTGGGCTATATCAATACAACAAGCCTGGGTACAAGAAAAAATGACGACCGTTTTGAATACCTCACCAAATATGGTTATGCACTCAATCCCAAACTTAACCTCAGCGGATTGTTTGACATCAGGACACAGTTTTTTAAAGGATATACTTACCCTGATGCTACAACAAAAACATATACATCCAACTTTTTTGCGCCGGCTTATATTTTACTAAGCCCCGGTTTGGATTATCACCCGGTAAAAAACCTTACCATTTTTGTATCCCCTGCAACAGCCCGCTGGATAATTGTGAGGGATACAACATTATCAACATTGTATGGTGTTGCAGCAGGCAAGAAAAGTGATTTCCAGTTTGGTGCATTTGCATCTATTGGTTACACTGCAAACCTGGGGAAGATTGTTACCTATACAGGCAAACTTGATTTGTTTTCAAACTATAAACACAACCCGCAGAATATAGATTTGTATATGACGAATTTATTTGCTGCAAAAATCTCAAAAGTGCTATCAGTTACTTACAGCCTTTCATTGATATATGATGATGATATCAGGCAGTTCGGGCCAAACTTAGATGAACCAAGATTACAGTTGCAGTCATTGATTGGAGTGGGTTTGCTGGTGAAATTTTAATTGAAGAATTTATAATTAAAAAACAGGTGGTTATTTTATGACCACCTGTTTTTTATATTTTCTATTATGGATAAAAAATGAGTTTTTGTTCATTGGCTTTTTCTGAAAATATATTGTTCATCTTTGGTTTGATCCTTTCCATTCAGATTTGTCATTGAACTGCAATTATGTATAAAATTGTTTGAATTCCGATATGATATTTTCTCTCTATAGGGAATCAAGAATGTACAGGTTATCAGGCATGGAAAATTCCATAACGTTAGCTGAATTGTTCATGATAGATTCAATTAAAATGACATTATTTACTGATTTTAAGCCAAACCATCTTCCTTGATAAAAAAGTGGGTTAGATATGTCAAAGATTATTTTTTAATTAACTGGCATAGTCCAGAGCTTTGAATCTATTTATCCTATGAATTTTAATCAGAGTTTATAAAAGCAATCAATAGTACAACATTATTAGCTCTCGTTGATTATTGATGAAGCCATTAAAATAAATAAGACCATTATGTCAAAATATTAGTTTCAATCTTATCAAATTATTATCCATTAAATTTTTTGTTCAGAAAAAAAATCTGTTTATCTTTCTGTTTGATTTGAGCCGTACGAAAAGTAGCTGTTCCTTTTTCTAACGATTTCCCTTCTCACTCAAAAATTACAAAATGAAAAATCAGACAATTCTTTTTGTTGCTGTATGCATTATTTGCGTACTATGTTATCGTTGTACCAATTCGGATTCAGGCACCCCTATTGCTGATAGCTCATCACACGACAAATCTATGTATGCAGGCTATGCAAATGAGTTGGCATGGGGCCAGCACCTTGTTACAGTACTGGGTTGTGGTGATTGCCATACACCTAAAAAGATGACTGCTCAGGGTCCTGTAGATGATTCCAGTTTATTGCTTTCCGGTCATCCATCACAAGCACCGGAGCCACAACTCATGCCAGACCAGGTTGCAAAAGGCCTGGCTGCAACCAATGACCTTACAGCATGGATTGGACCATGGGGACGTTCTTATGGAGCTAACATTACACCCGATTCAACAGGTATCGGCACATGGAGCAAAGACCAGTTTATTAATGCAATCAGGAAGGCAAAGTTTAAAGGCCTCGACAATGAAAGACCACTGATGCCACCAATGCCGGCCAACAGTTTCAGAAACTTAACTGATGCTGAACTTTCAGCAATCTATACTTACCTCAAAAGCATAAAACCAATACATAATGTAGTGCCCGATTATCAGCCACCGATGGCTAAATAAGTAAAGGCTTTGTCATTAATTTCTCCCATGTGCAGGTTGCGCTATAGTTTTAAAACTATATTCCTACCTTTGCACACTTTTACTTATTTCTTTAAGTTTTGGGATTAATTATGGCTGGTAAATACAAGGAATTCAGTGGTTTAAATCTTCCTGCAATTGAAAAGGAAATTCTCGAAAGCTGGCAAACAGAAAAAGCTTTTGAGAAAAGTATTTCACTTAGGGAGGGAAATACTCCTTTCGTATTTTATGAAGGCCCTCCGAGTGCCAATGGCATGCCGGGTATCCACCACGTTATCGGCCGTACTATCAAAGACCTTATCTGCCGTTATAAAACCATGAAAGGTTTCCAGGTAAAACGCAAAGGCGGTTGGGATACACATGGCCTGCCTGTAGAACTCGGCGTGGAAAAAGAACTGGGCATCACCAAAGAAGATATTGGCAAAAAGATTTCGGTAGAAGATTATAATAAGAAATGCCGCGAAGCAGTGCTTCGTTATAAAGATAAATGGGATGAATTAACAAGGAAGATTGGATATTGGGTTGACCTTGAACATCCTTATATCACTTTCACCAATGATTATATAGAATCTCTTTGGTGGCTGTTGAAACAATTACACAGTAAAGGCTTACTCTATGAAGATGTTAGTATACAACCTTATTCTCCTGCTGCCGGCACCGGTTTAAGTTCGCATGAACTGAACCAGCCAGGTTGCTACAAAGATGTAAAGGATACAACCTGTGTTGCCATGTTCCGAATGGCAACAGGTGCAGTAAACGACAGGCACTCATTTTCTCAACAACTTAAAAAAATTGCTGAAGAAGCATGGACAAATAATTCATCCGGCGAAACTGAAATTTTCTTCTTGGCATGGACGACAACTCCTTGGACACTGCCATCCAATCTTGGATTAACAGTTGGAGCGGGTATTGATTATGTAATGGTTAAAACATTTAATCCATATACACACAAACCGGTTAATGTAATCCTTGCCAAAGCATTGGTTGGAAAATATTTTAAGGCTGAAAATGAAAATGGTGATTTTGAAAATTATCTTTCAAAAGAATCAACAGGTAAAGACAGTTTATTACCCTGGAAAATTTTAGCTGAATGTAAAGGAAAGGACATTGAAGGAATAGTATATGAACAATTGTTGCCGTTTGATGCCAACAAAACTGACAACCCTAACGCCTTCAAAGTATTGTTAGGTGATTTTGTTACTACAGAAGATGGAACAGGTATTGTGCATACCGCACCTGCATTTGGTGCCGATGACTTCAGGGTAGGGAAAAAATATGACATCGGCATTTTGACAATGGTTGACCGCCAGGGAAAATTTATTGATGGCCTTGGTGAATTCAGTAACCGCTATGTAAAAGATTATAAAGACGAACCGGGTTACCAGGACGTAAATGTTGACATCTGCGTAAAACTGAAAAAAGAAAACCGTGCTTTCAAAGTTGAAAAATATGAGCACAGTTACCCGCATTGCTGGCGTACTGATAAACCTGTTTTATATTATCCGCTTGATGCCTGGTTTATCAGAACCACTGCATTAAAAGAAAGGATGGTGGAATTGAATAAAACTATCCTTTGGAAACCGAAAAGTACCGGTGAAGGCCGCTTTGGAAACTGGTTGGAAAATATGGTTGATTGGAACCTCAGCCGTAGCCGTTTTTGGGGAACACCACTTCCTGTGTGGAGAACAAAAGATGGCAATGAAGAAATTTGTATAGGCTCAGTTGAAGAATTGAAAGAACAGGGAAAGAAAGCAGATGAAGTGCTGGGCACTATGAATGAAAGGTTCCTCGCAGATGAAAACCTTGATTTGCATAAACCCCTGGTTGATGAAATTGTATTGGTTTCTGCATCCGGTCAGCCAATGAAACGGGTACCTGATTTAGTGGATGTTTGGTTTGACAGTGGTGCAATGCCTTATGCACAATGGCATTTTCCTTTTGAAAATATCGAAACATTTTCAGAAAATTATCCTGCAGATTGTATTGCAGAAGGTGTTGACCAGACGCGTGGTTGGTTTTATACTTTACATGCTATTGCAGGATTGGTAAAAGAATCAGTGCAGGATGAACTGAAAAAAAACAATATTGAAGTTTCTGATGACAGATATCCCGGTTTAGCATTCAAAGCCTGCATATCCAATGGATTGGTGTTGGATAAAAACGGGGTGAAGATGAGCAAACGTCTTGGCAATGTGATTGACCCTTTCAAAACAGTAAATGATTTTGGAGCAGATGCAACAAGATGGTATTTGGTAACCAATGCTTCACCCTGGGATAATTTGAAATTTGACCTCGATGGCATAAAAGAAGTACAGAGAAAATTCTTTGGTACTTTATATAACACCTACCAGTTTTTTGTTTTGTATGCCAACGTGGATGGATTCAATTTTAATGAAGCATACATCCCTGTAAAAGAAAGGCCGGAGATAGACCGCTGGGTGCTTTCTTCACTCAACACATTAATAAAAAAAGTGAACGAAGCAATGGATGACTATGAACCAACCATTGCAGGCCGTTTGATAGAAGAATTCCTTGACGAACATTTGAGTAACTGGTATGTACGCCTTAGCCGCAGGAGGTTTTGGAAACCTGCCCGTCAAAAAGCAAATGCGAATGATAATAGTGTGATTGATTTTGGATTGGATAAAATATCAGCTTATCAAACTTTATATGAATGCCTTGAAACCATTACGCGTTTGATGGCACCTGTTTCACCTTTTTTCAGTGATGCTATATTTAAAAACCTGAATGTTGTAACAAACAGGATTGATGCCGGCTCTGTACATCATTCAGATTTCCCGGTAGCAGATGAAAAAGTAATTGATGAAGCATTGGAAGAAAGGATGCAGTTGGCACAGGATATTTCATCATTAATCTTATCACTTCGTAAAAAAACCAACCTGAAAGTGCGGCAACCTTTGCAAAAGGCTTTGATACCGGTGTTAGACCTGCAGATGAAAGAACAATTGGAAAAAGTGGAAGAATTGATAAAGGCAGAAGTTAATATCAAGGAAATAGAATATGCTACGAGTGAAAACAATATCATCAGCAAAAAGGTAAAACCCAATTTTAAAATATTGGGGGCTAAACTTGGTGCAGGGATGAAACAAGCTGCGGCAGTTATTTCAAAACTATCCCAGGCACAAATAAATGGACTGGAAAAGAATGGTTTTGTTGAATTGACATTGGGTGTAGAAAATTGGAGGCTGGAAGTGAATGAAGTTGAAATTATTGCAGAAGATATTCCCGGTTGGAGTGTGGCATCAAAAGGTAATCTAACTGTAGCCCTTGACATTACATTGTCAGATGCTTTGAGGATGGAAGGAGATGCAAGAGAATTTGTGAACAGGGTTCAAAACATCAGGAAAGACAAGGGTTTTGAACTCACTGACCGCATATTTGTGAATGTTCAGGATAATACTATACTGAAACCCTCTATCAATACATATAAAAACTATATTTGCGCCGAAATTTTAGCGGATGATATCATTTGGGTTCCTAAAATTAATGGGGGATCTGATATAGAGGTAAATGATAACCAGCTGAAAGTGAGCGTAAACAAAAAAGGATAACGTACTATGCCACAGAAAAAACCAGTCAAAAAAGCATCGAAGCCGGCAGTGAAAAAGATTGCACCGGCTAAAAAAGCTGCTCCAAAAAAGGCAGCAAAAAAATCAGTTCCGGTTAAAGCAAAAAAACCTGCTCCAAAACCGGCAAAACCTGTGGCTAAGTCTAATAATAAAACCGCTCCTGCAAAAAAGGCTGTTGCTAAACATGTCGTTAAAGCTGAAAAGCCGGCAAAGCATCCTGCAGTTCAAGTTAAAAAGCAAGTTGTTACTAAACAACCTCCTAAGCCAGTAGTTAAAATACAAGAAAAACATGTAGAGCCCATGGCAAAAACAAAAAAGATAGAAGAGAAAGTGAGTAGTGCTCCTAAGAAAGCTGCTAAACCAGAGCCGGTAAAAGAAGTAAAGGTCCCCAAGATCAGTGTAAAAACTAGTGTTCCTTATGAACCTTCTTATAAATCTTTGGAGCAAAGACAACAGGTTGTGAAACCTGCTGAACCTCTGGTTCGTTATAGCGATAGCGAATTGAATGAATTTAAAGAATTGATCCTGCGTAAATTGGAGTCTTCAAAAAAAGAACTGGCTTACCTGCAGGGTTTGATTACCCGTAAAGATGATATGGGTGGTGATGAAAGTGAAAACCGTTATATGACAATGGAAGATGGCAGCATCAGTATGGAAAGGGAGCAACTAAGCCAGATGGCCAGTCGCCAGATAACATATATTGACCATCTTGAAAAAGCATTGATAAGGATTGAAAATAAAACTTATGGTATTTGTCGTGTGACCGGCCGGTTGATAGATAAAGCCAGGCTGCGTGCAGTGCCTCATGCTACATTAAGCCTTGAAGCAAAACTTGGACTGGTGAAAGCAGGCGAATAAATTTTCTTATTTCAAAAAGAAATAGCCAGTTAACTTTTTTAACCGGCTATTTTTTTTATGTGCCAAATCCATTCTGATGTAGTAATGGACCATTGAATTTGTTTTATTTTAGTATCTAATATCCAGTTATTTATTTTTAATGCTAAGAATTGAATAAATAAAGCACGCTTTATCAGATTATTATGAAAGCGCGTCTTTCAATTTTTTAATATAGCTCAAAACTGAATTTCATCAATCTGTAATAAATACCAGCTAAACAACCCGGCCAGACTATGTAAATGATTGTTTGCAGATGCTATCCATAAATCATTTTTCAACACAGTTTTTCTTCCTACTATTTGCTCTTTTCAACAAAATGAAATAAGTTTACAATAGCCGTATTGAAAAATTTTCTAATAAACCTTTGCTTTATCTATGACAACAGGACTAACGCTGAAGAATTTATATAATATTGAAATTACAGGCAGTGGTACATCTTTTCCAGACAAGGGAAGGTGGGTTACCAATGAAGATATTCATCAAATGATTTTTGGCGACAACTGGGCAGAAAAAATGATCGCAAAAAAACTTCGCCCTGATTATTATGAAACAGAACTTGGATTGAAAAAAAGGTTCTGGACACATACACCTGGTTCAGTAATCACTCACGATGAACTTACCTCTGCTGACCTGATGATAGATGCTGCTGAAAACGCTATAAGAGATAGTGGTATTGCTAAAAATGAAATTGATTTTACAATTGCAGTTACCATCACTTCACCAAAATATTCCACATCAATGGGGCCTTATATCTCGGGTAAACTAGGATTAATGGCGCCTGCATTTGAAATGAAAACAGGTTGTGCATCCAATATTTTTTCCATATCATTAGCTGCACAACTTTTACAAAACGGCGCCAGGAATGTTTTGATTGCCTGTGGTGAAACCACCACCAAGATATTGCGGATGAATTCTACTATGGCTTATGCAGGAGGTGATGCAGGTGTAGCTATTGTATTATCAAGATCAGCTTCTGGCGATAAAGGAATCTTGGCCGCCTATATGAATACAAATGGCACATACAGCGATTATATGGGTGTAAAAGGTTTGATGCCGCCTAATCAACTGGAATTGGATAATGATAATTATGTGCTCAGCTTTGTGGAAGGCACTGAAGATTTTTTGCAACAAGCCTGGGCAACAACACCAGGAATTTTATATGAAGCGACTGGGTTAACAGCAGATAATATTGATTGTTTAATAACTCACCAGGTACATAAAAAAAGAACTATCGCAGCATCGAAAGCAGCTGGTATTCCTATGGAAAAAACGATTGATATAATTGGAGAAATTGCTAACTGTGGTTCAACAGGTGTTTTACTGGCATTAGACAATGCAAGGAAAACAAAGCGATTAATAAAAGGTCAGACTACCATGTTGATAGCTGCTGGCGGCGGAATTTCCTGGGGCGGTATGATCTTAAAAACATAATTATCTCAACGGGTAATGAAATAACTGCTGCATATCACCAACATTTTTGCAAACGCATTTATTTCAAATTTTGAAAAAAACGATAGTGAGTCTTTCTGTCATATTGAATAAATTGGATTATGAACAACTTAAAATAATTTTTATAAATGAAAGATTGGGGCGTAAAAATTATAGGGTATGGGGCACATCTGCCAGGCAAACCTATTACCAATGAAGAACTGAAAGATAGATTTGATTTCGACTTTGATCCGGTAAAACACGCAGCTGTTACCGGAATAAGAGAAAGGCATTGGGCAGATAAAAGTATAGCAACAAGTCATATTGCTGCAGAAGCAGGTAAGCAGGCATTAGAAAGAGCTGGCATTAAAGCATCACAGTTAAGCCGGATTATACTTGGTACCCAAACACCAGATTATGTAAATACTGCTGCATCCTGCAAAGTGCAACAACTGATTGGCGCCACCTGCCCTGTTGGTGATACTACCGCATCCTGTGCAAGTTTTTTGTATGCACTTGATTTTGGTATCCGACTGGTGGCAACAGGTATGGAATATGTTTTGGTGATTGGCGCTGACCTCAAGTCAAGGTCTGTGCGTCGTAGCGACCAGATATTCCTTCCCATTTTTGCTGATGGCGCCGGGGCTGTTGTGCTTACCAAATGTAAACCGGGTGAAGGTTTTCTTGATATACAATTATGGGCTGATGGTAGTGGTATTGATAAATTATATGTGCCTGCCGGTGGTAGCGCTATGCCTGCATCACATGAAACAATTGATGCAGACTTGCATGGCACAGTAATGAAAATGACTGGTAAAGAACTGGCAGAAAGCGCTGCTGGAAAAATGAGTGAACTGTCAAAAGAAGTTTGTGATAACTGCTCAGTCAGTATTGATGAAATTGATGTTTTTGTTCCCCACCAGGCTAATTATTATATCATGAAAAAATCTGCAGAAAGATTAAACCTTCCTTTGGAGAAAATGGAAGTATCCATTGACAGAGTAGGAAATTGTATTGCAGGCACAGTGCCGGTTACATTAAACCAAGCCTATGAAAGAGGGAAATTAAAACCTGGCGCTTTGGTATTGATAACAGCTGCGGGTGCAGGATATACCGGTGGTGCGGCATTGTATAAAGTGCCTGCAGAGTAGAAGGGTCTTTGTGAAGATTAAAATAATTTTCATTGAAGACTCCGGACTTTGAAACTCTCTGATTTTTATTAAAAGCTTAACCGGGGAACTTTGAAAAAGGAAAATGAAAGTAATTTTAATAAAAGATAACTATGTCTTTTTTAAGTATAGAATTTGTATTCATATTTGATGATATCGAAATAAAATAACGTGCAACATAATTTTAAAAACTAAAGATTTTTTTCTTGCAAAAATTAAATAATAAAATAGCATTGGTATCTGGCGCAGGTGTTGGTATTGGCCACGCAATTTGTAAAACACTTGCTGATGATGGCGCTACAATAATTGCAGTTGCGAGAAATGAAAATAACCTCCTGCAATTGCAGCAACAATTAAATTCAGATAGTCATCAATTCTGGCCGATAGATCTTTCGTTACAGGGAGGAAAAGAAAAATTATTTTCACAACTTACTGCTTTCAGTTTTCCGCATATTGTGGTTTGCAATATCAACATCCCATCAGAAAAAAAACGTGTTATAAATTTAAAAGAAGAAAATTTTTCAAATGGTTTCACTTCAAATATTGACCACATTTTCACCATACTCGAAAAGACTTTACAGTTTCAACGATCAGAAAATTTTGGCCGATGGATTGGAGTTTCTTCTTTTGCTGCCGGAATTGGTTTGCCGGGTCAGGCTGTTTACAATGCACAAAAAGCAGCTTTATCAGCTTTGATGCTGAACATTGCAACAGAAGAAGGCAAACATGGTATAACAGCCAATATTGTTTCTCCCGGTTTTATTCAGACTCCTGCTACTGAAACAAGAATACCAAAAGAGATGTTTGATAAACTTGCTTCTTTTAATGTGATGAAAAGAGCAGGAAAGCCTGAAGATGTGGCTGCCGCGATCCGCTTTTTTGCATCGCCGGATGCAGCTTACATCACAGGTGTTAATTTACCCGTTTGTGGTGGTGCACAATTAGCTTGGAACTTTTAAAAAATTAAACGCTATGGAAACAATTTTTTCTTCAATACTTCAATATAGAGCTTCTGCACACCCGGATCGTATTGCATATATTTTTGAAGGCAACCAGTTTACTTACAGGGAATATTACAGACATTCAGTAGCGGTTGCAAATTATTTACAATCACTGGGTTTAAAAAAGGGTGACCGCATTGGTTTGCTTGATTTAAATACATCTCAATCAGTTCACTTTATTTCCGGCGCTATGCTATTGGGAGTAATCCCCGTTTCCATGAACTGGCGTGCCATGCCCCAGGAAATAAATTTTGTTTTGCACGATGCAGGGATAAAACATTTTTTTCACGGTGCGGCATTTGCGAAATTGATAGAAAACCTGCCACCGTCAACTGTTGAAATACATAAAATTGATGAAACACTTCCCGGAGAAGGGACAATCAATTTTACGGAAACAATTACACCGGGAGATACCTGTGTGATCCTTTATACATCCGGTACAACCGGAAACCCAAAAGGTGTTTTGATAACGTATAAAAACATGTATTCCTGTTACCAGTTATGTGCTTGGGATACGCCTTCATTTGGACCTGATGCACGCAACCTGGTATGTGGTCCATTGTATTCTATTTTCGGTTTTGGCGCTTTCTTCGCCTGTATTTATGCAGGAGCAACAAATATTCTGGTGCGTATGTTTGAACCAAACATTGTAGCAAAAACAATGGTTGAAGCAAAAGTTACCAATGCCTTGCTGGTGCCTATCATGATTAAGATGGTATGCATGGTGGAAGGTATTGAAAAGTATGATTTCAGCGCTTTAAAACACATTCAGTATGGAGGCTCGCCTGTTGCTGCTGATACCTTACAAAAAGCATATCAGATATTCAACTGTTATTTCACACAGGTTTATGGTTTGACTGAATCTACAGGAGTTGGCTGCTCCTTGCGTTTTGATGATCATTTAAAAATTCTATTATCTGAAAATAATAATGATACAAAATTATTGATGAGTGCAGGAAAGGCATCATTGGGAATTGAAATAAAAATTGTTGATGATGATGGAAATCCGCTTGCTGTCAATACACCGGGCGAAGTTCTAATGAAAGGAGAAAATATTTCTACTGGTTATTGGAATGCAAAAGGTGAAAATAAAAATATGTTTGGAGAAGATGGGTGGTTGCATACAGGGGATATCGGTTATTTTGATGATGAGGGATATTTGTTTTTAGTTGACAGGAAGAATGATAAAATTGTATCAAAGGGGGTCAATATTTTTCCTGCAGAAATTGAAAGGGTGATAGAGCAACATCCCCTGGTAAAAGAAGCAGCTGTAGTTGGCATACCGGATGAAAAAGCTGGTGAAGCTGTATGTGCAGTAGTTGTATTAAAAGAAAGTACTATCGAGCTTTCTGAATTTCAAAACTGGTGTAAAGGAAAAATGCCTGATTATAAAATTCCAAAACGTCTTGAAATAAAAACAGAACTACCACGCAACCCTACCGGGAAAATATTAAGGAGGATAATCCGCGAACCATATTGGAAAGATGAAGAGAGGAATATTAAAGGGTGAATGGTAATTTATTTTAAAGCGAATTGGATGAATAGGTTGGCCGCATATTCAATTAGAGCAACTTTGATCTTTAAACTGCAGTTGCCATAAAAAGATACAGTACAAGTGTTGCGACCCTCCTTCGGCGGGCAGGCTTGCCTACTGCAGGCAGGCTTGCCTACCGCGGACAGGCGCAATGAATGATGCCATGAAATGCCGCTGCCGGTCACCAAAAAATAAAAATAATTGCCTGCAATTAGTAAACTATAATTTTAAAAATAAAAACTACTGCAAATGGAAATTGTTGAAATAGGAACATTACCACCATTAGGAGAAGTGCCTGAGTTCATGTACGCTCAAACATTAAGAAGGGAACGATATAATGTTCCTTCTAAGGCTTTTGAAATTGAAAAAATAAAAGTGCCTGAATTGAGAGATGATGAGGTGCTGGTTGCTGTAATGGCAGCAGGCCTCAACTATAATTCGGTGTGGGCAGCAACAGGCTACCCGATGGATATGATACAGGTGATGGAGCTGCGTAAAGAAAAAGAAACAGAATACCAGGTTATTGGTAGTGATTGCAGCGGTATAGTTTATAAAACAGGTAAAAATGTTACCAGTGTTTCTGTAGGTGATGAAGTAGTGATACAGGCAGGATGGTATGACTCTCAAGACCCGGTAATCAGGAAAGGTGAATTGGCCATGTTTGCACCCAGCGCAAGGGCCTGGGGTTATGAAACAACCTGGGGTTCATTTGCACAGTTTTGTAAAGTGAAAGATTTTATGTGTGTACAAAAACCAAAACACCTGAACTGGGATGCAGCTGCAGTGTATATGCTATCAGGAGCAACTGTTTACAGGATGCTGACAAAATATGAACCGAATAATATAAAACCAGGTGATGTGGTTTTAATATGGGGTGGCGCCGGGGGACTTGGTACTATGGCAATACAACTAACAAAAATGTATGGCGGGATACCGGTGGCTGTAGTGAACTCTGAAGAAAAAAAACAATACTGTGAAAGCCTTGGCGCGATAACAATCAACAGGTCTGATTATGATCATTGGGGCGCTTTATCTCCTGATATGCTGAAACCGGAAACACAGGAGATGTGGCGTGGCAAAGCAAAAAAATTCCTGAAAAAAATTTTAGAACTGACAGGTGGAAAGTTACCTCGCATTGTGTTGGAACATCCGGGTGAAGTAACGATACCAACTTCAATGTTTGTTTGCGACAGGGGAGGTATGGTGGTAACTTGTGCTGGTACCACAGGCTACCTCGCCAGTTTTGATGTGAGGTATTTATGGCTTCAGTTAAAAAGATTCCAGGGTTCACATTTTGCAGATACAAAAGAATGTGTTGAATTTAATCAACTGGTTGTTGATGGAAAAATACAACCTGTTTTAGGCAATACAGTTAGTTTCGATAAACTCCCTAATGCTTTACAACTGATGTATGAAAATCTGCATAAAGGAAATACTGCTGTAAGGATCGGATATTAAATAAATCAACTGTCATTATACTTTTGGTAAGCTGAAAAACCAACTGCATGATATTTAACTCACTGGCATTTGTTTATTTCTTCATCATCGTAACCACACTGTTTTTTTATACCCCGCAGAAATTACGATGGGCTTTGTTGTTGGCAGCGAGTTGTGTGTTTTACATGTATTTCATCCCGGTGTATATTTTAATACTTGCGTTTACAATAGGTATAGATTATTGGGCAGGAATTTTTATTGCAGGTAGTTCAGGAAGGAAAAGAAAATTATGGTTGATATGCAGCCTCATTGCCAATATAGGCGTGTTGGCTTTTTTTAAATATTACGACTTCCTCAATTCAAACCTCACTGCTATCCTCGGTTTGATTGATTATAAAAACCCGATACCTTATCTGAATATTATCCTGCCTATAGGTTTATCGTTTCATACATTCCAGGCGATGAGTTATACGATTGAAGTGTATAAAGGCAATCAGCATCCTGAAAAACATTTTGGTATTTATGCTTTATATGTAATGTTTTACCCGCAGTTGGTTGCTGGCCCCATTGAAAGACCGCAGAATATTTTACACCAGTTTCATGAAGAAAAATTTTTTGAGTATGACCGTGTTACAGAAGGTTTGAAAATTATGCTCTGGGGTTTTGTAAAAAAACTGGTGGTTGCAGACAGACTTGCTTTGTATGTGAATGCGGTGTATGGTAATGCAGAGCATCACAGCGGCATTACGCTGACCGTTGCTACATTTTTTTTCATTGTTCAGATTTACTGTGATTTTTCCGGTTATTCTGATATTGCTATCGGTGCAGCCAAAGTGATGGGATATAATCTGATGATCAATTTCAAAAGGCCATTTTTTGCAAGAAATATCCAGGAAGTATGGCAGCGCTGGCATATTTCACTCACCACATGGTTCCGCGATTATTTATATTTTCCAATGGGTGGAAGCAGGAAAGGTGGTGGCAGGACCATTCTTAACCTCTTCGTTGTTTTTGCCATCAGCGGGTTGTGGCATGGCGCCGGTTGGACTTTTATAATCTGGGGTTTATTAAACGGGTTAGTATTGGCGGTTGAATTTATTTTAAGCCCGGTATTAAGAATAATAAATAAAGGACTTGGCTTTACAAAAAACCTGGTGCGCACTGTGGTTACAGTAACATTGTTTGTATTGATGGGAATATTTTTCAGGTCGCAGAGTATAGAACAGGCAAAATATATTTTTTCTTCTATCATCCATTTTAAACCGGGCCGGTTGTTTTTGGGTGAGCCGCCAATAACATTTGCATATTATATACTCGCATTGCTTGTTTTATTCGGTACTGAATATTTTGAAGAATACCATCCAAAAATAAAATTGATAAGAAACAACAATATTGTGATACGTTACTCAGGTTATTTACTGGTTATTGTCTTACTCATTGTTACCGGTGTTTTCAGTGGTGCAGATTTTATTTATTTCCAGTTTTAGTTTTTGCACAATAATATTTTACGCATTGATGGTGTATCATCAAATGCAAGAATTACGGCTATCAGCCAAAGGCTAACAGCTATTGAAAATTGAAATGAATGGAGAAGTGGTAACGAAGAAGTTTGTGAAAGAGTGAGATTTCTCCTGTTGTCGAAATGACGATGAGAGTGAATTGCATTTCTTCCTTTTTTTCTTATCTTGCAAACACTATTAAAAAACCCAACCATGAAAAAACTTTATGCACTATTATTTTTTACAACTATTTGGGGGGGGGGTAAAAGCACAAGGTTTAATCAACATTTGTGGCTATTATTGCCAGAAAGACCTCAGCATCCCTATACCGAATTTGATAATTGACTCAACTAATGATGCAACCGATTTGACTTATTGCAAAAAATCGGGAAGCAACTGTGTAACGGTAAATAATTTTGATGTTCATTACATTGAAAACTCTTGTACCGGGGAAATACCTTACAACGGATGTTCTAATGACCCTGGCCAAACTCCTTTAAAGATTAGAGTTTGGTATCCAAAAAATCATAATTACAATATTTGCAAATTACCGGCAGTGATTTTATTTCATGCCGGAGGATATAGTGAATGTGGTTCAAATCTTAACCCGGCAATAAGGGCTTTAAGCCGAAAGCTGGCATACAGGGGCTTTGTTGTATTTAATGTAAATTATAGAGTAGGTGTAATCCCGGATTTAAGTTACAGAGTTGTGCCCAATGGTTTTCCACCAGGAATAGGTTATACAAGTGTGCAGCAATGGCTTGCCATTTACAGGGCCTTGCAGGATGCAAGGGGTGCCATTCGTTCCATCTTAAAAATGCAATTGGATGGTGTGAATAGCAATCTTTATCAGATTGATGTTGATAAAATTTTTTTGGGTGGAATGAGTGCGGGTAGTGTCCTTGCATTAAGCGTAGAATATTTTGGGGGCCAGTCTAAAATAGACCAGGACTTTCCAGGCATCAGTTCTTTGCTTGGCTCCATAGATTTATCCGGTGTATATTATGCAGATCCTCCTGCTACAATTGGGGATGATTATTTCGGGAAAATAAAAGGCATTTTAGATTGTTGGGGCAGCCTGCTTACACCTGTCGCCTATGTCAATAACCCATATAGTTTTTTTGCAGAACAGGGCTATAGCCTGCCACCAATTATTGCTTTTCATGGTATGAAGGATGAGACTTTCAATTATAAAAGGCAGGGTATTTACTTTTCACCTACTGATTATCAAAACGGTTATGGTGACTTATTCAGGATTGAAAGCCGTTGTCTTCCAAGTTCTTTTAATATAAACCCAACAAATGATGGGCAAAATGCAGATTTTGTTTGCATTGGCTCCCAAATCATTTACCAGATGCTCCGGAATAATTCTATTTTCACTGAGTTATATCTCGATTGCCAAATGGCTCATGGTTTGGATGATGATTGTGGTGGATGCCCTGCAGATCCTTCTAATCTTTCAAAAGATAAACAGTGTGATACCTGTTCTTACCAAAGTGATTTTGGAACCGGATCTATCAATTCCGACCAAACGCTTGATTATATTGCCGTAAGGGCAGCAACATTTTTCCAGGCAATATTAGGGGGCATTTCAACTTCACTTGTTGCAAATGGAAATGTTTCCAAATTTACTGAATGTGAGAATAAAAGAGTGGAATGTAATACAACAGATGCCGGTGGTTGCAGAGATGAAGATGTTTGCCCTCTATCTGAATAATTTTTTAAATAATCTATTATTATTGTCCGACTAAAATTATTCAAAATAGCTGAGACCCTTTGCCGCTAAGGGTTCTAAGCCCCCTCGCTTTTGGAGAGGGGGTTGGGGGTGAGGTCTTGCAAAGCAAAGAGTTATCATCTTTTATCGGACAATAGTGATAATCTATATTAAAAAAAAATTTATGAAACAACTTATTACACTAACAGCCTTAATTCTTTTTTTTATAAATTATTCTCATGCCCAGCATAAAGCGGGAACATTGGACAGCAGTTTTGGAATTAATGGAATTTCTATTCTTAATACGATTGGCTTTTCCAGTGATTGTAACGATGCTGCCCTCCAGTCAGACGGCAAAATAATTTGTGCTGGAAGCAGGCAAATAATGCGTTTTGTGGTCAATGGTCTTATTGATACAACCTTTGGTTTAAAAGGAATAGCAATGCCATTTTTTTATGGTAAAAATCAAGATAGTTTAGCGGGCAATGATGATGATACTAACTTTATTGGAACTTCTGTTGCCATACTCCCGGATAATAAAATATTGTTTGCTGGTAATATGGGAACAGGAAGCCTGTTTAACCGTCAAACAGATATAGTAATTATGCGAACTACAACCGATGGCAATATAGATTCTACTTTTGGTGATAACGGTGGAGTAATTGCAGATTATTCAAAAGGAGATCATGTGGAGAAAATAATAGTGCAACCCGATGGAAAAATATTGGTGTTTGGCACCAGCAATGGCAGTTTTATCCTATTGCGTTTTTTGCCAGACGGTTCTACTGATAAAAGCTTTGGTAGTAATGGCAGTGTTTTGGAAACCTCATTCAATGCTTATGGAACTGCCATAACACTACAACCTGACGGAAAAATTGTGGCTGTGGGTAGTCATGATAATAAAGTAATCCTTATACGTTATATGCAGGATGGATCAAGGGATAATGAATTTGGAAATAATGGCAAGGTTGTTTCTGTATTTGAAACTGAATACAATTATAGTAATGCAAATGATGTAGCCTTACAACCTGATGGGAAAATTGTCATTGCTGGTAATACATCCAATTTCTTGTATAACACTTTACTCATAGCCAGGTATAATCCGGATGGAAGCGCTGATGAATCTTTTGGAGAATCAGGTATTTCAAAACCTGAGCTATCTTATGGTGTAGCAGCAACCAGAATAAAAATAGATAAAAACAATAAATTAATTGTTACAGGTTTTACTGTTGATGGAAGTATAAAGAGCAAATTTATGCTCGTCCGTTTACTGGGAAATGGAAATCTTGATTCAAATTTTGCAGTTAACGGCCAACAATTCACTAATATGATGGAAAATAGTTCTGACCTTGCAAAAGGTTTAATACTAACCAATTCCAATAAAATTATTTTGGCAGGTACAACAAACAGTGACATTAATTCTTATTCTTCTCTCGCCCAATACTACAATGATGATAAAACCCAACAACAGACTCCTATTACCCGCATCAAACGCTGGCTGCATAAACATGGTATTACCTGGGATGATTGCCCGCCATCTATCTGCAATAACCTGCGAGGTTATGCCGTACAAAGAAGTAACAACGGTGTCAACTGGGTTACTATTTTTAAGAGCACAAAAGCAAACAGCCAACAGCTAACAGCCAACAGCTATAGCGACCTCTCGCCTCTACCCGGCACCAACTATTATCGCTTGCAAACTACAAGTATTGATGGCGCAGTAAGTTATTCCAATGTAATCGCCATCACCAACAATGACGCAATAAAAATTTCACCCAACCCTGCAAAAAATATTTTACGCATTGAAGGTTTATCATCAAAAGCAAGAATTACAGTTATCAGTTTCAGCGGCTTTACAGCTATCAGCCAACAGCTAAAAGCTAATAGCCCCTACAACTTAAACATCTCTTCATTACTACCTGGAAATTATTTACTGAAAATTGAAATGAATGGAGAAGTGGTGACGAAGAAGTTTTTGAAAGAGTAATACTCTCATTCAATAATCATTCCGGCAGGCATTCATCTTAATGAAATGCCTGTTTTCATTTTTACTGTAACATTTTCTTTTCCCAAATCGTACAGCTATCATACCAGTCAGATTTTAAAATTTGCCGCTTGTGTATAAATATGTACTATGTTTTACATGGTACATACATTTGCCATGTAATTATTAGTACAAAGAACTTTAAAAATATAGCTATGAGAAAGATATTATTTACACTATTTTTATTAAGTAGTTGTTTTACAATGCTTAATGCACAGAATTTTTCAGTGAAAGGAAAAGTAACTGCTTTCGGTAAACCGGTAGAATCTGCTACAATCAGCCTCTTAAAACCTGACTCCACAACCATCAAACAATCGGTGTCAGGGAAAGAAGGTTCATTTATCATCCAGAAGATTAATGCAGGAAATTATCTTGTTTCAGTTCAATTTGTGGGAAACACCATTTATTATTCCCCCGCTTTTCAGTTAGATAAACAACATCCGCAGGCCGACCTTCAAACCATACAACTGGTAAGTTCAGCCCGGCTACGGGATGTGGTTGTTACATCACAAAAACAGTATATGGAACAAAAGATTGATAAAATAGTTATCAATATTGATGCTTCGCCGGCTAATACCGGTTTGTCAGCTTATGAAGTGCTGGAAAAAACACCGGGCGTCAGCATTGATAAAGATGGCAACATCAGCCTGAAAGGTAAACAAGGTGTAGTTGTGATGATTGATGATAAACCAACTTATCTCAGTGCAACAGACCTTGCCAACTTTTTAAAAAATCTTCCATCATCCAGCCTCGAACAAATTGAACTGATGACACAACCATCAGCCAAATATGATGCTGCCGGTAATTCGGGCATCATCAATTTCAAAACAAAAAAATCAAAAACCGTTGGCTTTAATACAAGTGTAACTATTGGAACAGGTATGGGGAAATATCCTAAAACAAATGAAAGCATCAACCTGAATTACCGCACGGGAAAAGTGAATCTTTTTGCTAATTACAGTTATTGTTATAACAAACGTTTCCATACGCTTGACCTCACCAGGAATTTCAGGGATAATACTGGCGAGATAGAATCAAAGTTTGAACAGACTGCAAACATGTTGTCTTCAAGGCAATCACATTATTTAAAAACAGGCCTGGATTATTATGTTTCAAAAAAGACAACGATTGGTTTTTCAGTGAATGGAAATTTCAACCCCGATAAGCAGAGCAATGATAATGTTACCAACATCATGGATGCTGATAATAATTTGCAAACACAAACATTTACTAATAGTCATATACAAGAAAATTGGACCAACTATGGAGCCAATATCAATTTTACATCAAAGCTTGATTCTGCAGGCCAGGAAATCAGCGGCAGCCTTGATTATATTTATTACAAAACTTTATCAGACCAGATGTTTGTAAGCAGTTTTTATAATGATAATGCAACCAAGATTGGAAATGATGAAACCCTGCGTGGCCACCTGCCAGGTATGATACATATTTATAGTGGCAAGGTTGATTATTCGCTTCCATTAAAACATGATACAAAACTGGAAGCAGGTATTAAATCAAGTTATGTGGAAACGGACAACAATGCGCAATACGATAGTTTATTGAATAATGAATGGGTGGAAGATTCAGGCCGCAGCAATCATTTTGTTTATAAAGAAAATATCAATGCTGCATATATCAATGTGAGCAAACAACTCGATAAAAAATGGAGCGCACAGGTTGGCCTTCGTTTGGAAAATACTGTTTCAACCGGTAACCAGTTAACGACAGGTCAAACATTTAAACGCAATTACACACAGCTTTTTCCAACAGCTTATGTGAGCTATGCAATGAATGATAAAAACCAGTTCAGCCTGAATTATGGCAGGAGGATTGAAAGGCCGGATTATGAAGACATGAATCCTTTCTATTATTTTCTTGATAAATATACTTACCAGGTGGGCAATCCTTATTTGAAACCACAGTTCAGCCACAATATTGAGTTGAGTCATACTTATAAAAACATGGTGACAACCACTTTAGGTTATGCAATTATCAATGATATGATTAGTGAACAATTGGAACAGGTTGACAGTACACATACCACTTATGTTACCAAAGCCAATCTTGCGAACCAGCATAGTTTGACCTTGAGTGTGAGCGCTGGTATTCCAATTACAAAATGGTGGAGGGTAAATGCATATATGCAGGGCGCATACAACAGTTTTGAAGGTTTTATCAATACCGGATTGATTAAAGTGCATGGCCCTTCATTCAGCACAAACATTCAAAACCAGTTTACATTACCAAAAGGATGGAGCATGGAGTTGAGTGGTTATTATAACAGCAAAGCAGTGTATGGTACGATAGTAGGTTTGGGCCAAGGCTCTATGAACTTTGCTGTATCGAAAAAAGTCTTGAAAGATAAAGGCATCATTAAATTAAACTTCCGTGATTTTGCAGGTTTACAGCAATGGAACGGGTATAGCAGGTACCAGAATATTGATGTCAACATTCATAACAAATGGGAGAGCCGTGTGGTGAATATCAGTTTTACATACAGGTTGAGCAAAGGAAAACAAGCAGAACAAAGAAGAATTAATAACAGTGCAGGCGAAGAACAAAGTAGAATAAAAGGCGCTAATTGATGAAAAGCAGCAATTCTCATGCGAACAAAAAAACGCCCTTCAATGAGAGGGCGTTTTTCTTTACTTACCTGTTATGAAAAATTATTTTACGATTACTTCTCTTATCACATTTTCTTTCAAGGCTTCATTCACCCTTTGAATAATTTTTGGTTTCTGAAAAATCAGTTCCTGTTTTAATGCACCAACAGAAGTATAAATATAAAGAGTGTCTTTTATCAGTTGGATTTTATCAGTATATCTTGCAATGGTCTTACCCATAATTTCTTCCCATATACTTTCAATTTGCACTGCCCTCAAGCCATATTTGAGATTGCTTTTATCAAGGAAGTTTTTCAGTGCATCACCAATGTGCATTTGTGCCATGAGCAAATCTAATAAACTTAATCTTTGTTATTAGCCATTTCTTCTTTCCTGGCAGAAGTCTTTAATTTATCCTTAAAGACCTTTTCAAATTTTTCAACTTTTGGTAAGATAACCAAACGGCAATACATCTGCCCGGGGTTATAGTCAAAATAATTCTGGTGATAATCTTCTGCTTTATAAAAATTCTTAAAAGGTTCAATAGCTGTTACTACAGGTTTATTAAACACGTTGCTGTCATTCAATTCCTGTTTGTAGTGTTCAGCCAATTCTTTTTGTTTTTCGTTATGGTAGAATATTACGCTGCGGTATTGCGGCCCCACATCATTTCCCTGCCTGTTTAATGTAGTAGGGTCATGTGTTTTCCAGAATACATGCAGCAATTCATCATAGCTGACCACAGATGGGTCATAAATTATCTGGCAACATTCTGCATGGCCTGTTGTACCTGTAGATACTTCTTCATAAGTGGGGTTGGGAATGTTACCACCACTATAGCCACTGATTACTTTTAATACACCGTTCAGCCTTTCAAAAATTGCTTCGGTGCACCAGAAACAACCTGTACCAAAACTTGCTGTATCGGTATTGGCTGCTGATATTTTTTGTTCACTCATATTTGTAATTTGTGTGCTGTGCTCTGCACAGGATGCGAAAGAAAATATCCCCGCAACAGTTGCAAGTATTGAAAAATTAAACAGGTAAGGACAATTTAAACGCATAGCGCAAATAACACAGTCTTTATAATTCAGACAAGTTAATTAACAAATAGTCCACATTAATTTTTCGCCATATTTTGAAACAGAGTTTAACTTTTCTTTTAAAGAATTATGAATGGGTATAATGCACCTTTTTATTGCATGGCATGTATAACATTTATCTTTGCCCGCTTATGGCAGAAGAAAAATCTTTAAACTTTTTAGAAGAGATAATTGA
Source organism: uncultured Parafilimonas sp. (assembly GCA_964400415.1). GTDB lineage: Bacteria > Bacteroidota > Bacteroidia > Chitinophagales > Chitinophagaceae > Parafilimonas. The sequence continues at coordinate 4,541 of CAYNTP010000024.1, read as the reverse complement.
AAACGATTTGCAGGCAGGTAAATATGTTTCAATAGTTACACGTTTCCCGCCGGAACCCAATGGCTACCTGCATTTGGGGCATGCAGCCAGTATTGTTTTGAATTTCGGTTTATCAAAAAAATATGGAGGATATACCAACCTCCGTTTTGATGATACCAACCCTTCAACAGAAGAAACAGAATATGTGGAGAGCATTAAAAATGATGTGCGCTGGCTGGGCTTTGAATGGAAGAATGAATTGTATGCTTCTGATTATTTTGAAGACCTGTACCTGTTTGCCATAAAACTCATCAGGCTTGGTTATGCTTATGTGGATGACAGCGACAGTGAAACAATAGCCAGTGAAAAAGGGACACCAACAACATCTGGTGTCAACAGTAAATACCGCGACAGGAGTGTGGAAGAAAACATTCAATTGTTTGAATCCATGAAAGCCGGAAAATTTAAAGATGGTGAAAGGGTGTTGCGTGCAAAAATTGATATGTCGCATATCAATATGCTGATGCGCGACCCTGTGATGTACCGCATCAAACATGCACACCACCATCGCACAGGAGATAAATGGTGCATTTACCCTATGTATGATTTTGCACACGGCCAGAGCGATTCATTGGAACACATCACCCATAGTATTTGTACATTGGAGTTTGTACCACACCGTGAATTATATAACTGGTTTATTGAAAAGCTGGACATCTATCCATCACATCAATATGAATTTGCAAGGCGCAATATCAGTTATACCGTAATGAGCAAACGCAAGCTTTTGCAACTGGTGAATGAAAAATATGTTGATGGTTGGGATGACCCACGTATGCCTACAATCAGTGGTTTGAGAAGAAGAGGATATACACCTGAATCAATCCGTGATTTTTGTGACCGTGCAGGTATTGCAAAACGTGAAAATGTTACCGAACTCAGCCTGCTTGAATTTTGTGTAAGAGAGGATTTGAATAAAATCGCTTTGCGTCGTATGGTTGTTTTTGACCCTGTAAAAGTGGTGCTCACCAATTATACAGAAGAAAATGAAATGGTGAGTGTGGAAGATAATCCTGAAGATGTGAATGGTGGTTTCCGTGATGTGCCTTTCAGCAGGGAACTGTATATAGAAAAAGATGATTTTATGGAAGTGCCACCAAAGAAATTCTTCCGCTTATTCCCAGGTGGGATGGTGCGTTTGAAAGGCGCTTACATTATCAAATGTGATGAGGTGGTAAAAGATGCTGAAGGAAAAATCATTCAACTGAATTGTTCATACATACCGGAAAGTAAAAGTGGTAATGATACTTCCAACATTAAGGTGAAAGGCACTTTACATTGGGTGAGCGCTGCATATTCCATCAATGCTGAAGTAAGGTTGTATGACCGTTTGTTTAAATCGGAAGACCCATCTTCTGAAGCAGGTGATTTTAAAGATTATATCAATGAAAATTCTTTGGAAATAATTCCTGAAGTATATGCTGAGCCTGCATTAAAAGATGCAGTTACAGGTGAGCACTACCAGTTTTTACGCAAAGGATATTTTGCTTTAGATAAAAATTCATCAGCAGATAAATTAATTTTCAACAGGACTGTTACTTTAAAAGACACCTGGGCAAAAGAAATAAAAAAAGGATAATAATATCCCTTTACAAAGCGCTGAATGTATCCCACATTCAGCGCTTTGTATCAATTAAAAAATAAAATCTTACTCCTGTCTATTTCCATTTTCTTCCTAATTCATCCAGGTTCCCTTTTGCAAGGTCTTCACCCAACATTACAGGGTGCATTTCTATTGTTGAATTAAATACTAAAAACCATGGCTCAGCTAGTGGTGGTAGTTGCGAAGCTTCATCCATATTAACAATGAGGAATACAGTTCTCTTGCCGCCGGTCTCACCAAAATAAGCAGCTTCAGGTTTGGTTTCTGAAAGTATGGTTTGCATCTTTTGAGGCGCAGTACCATCTTTTACACATGCATTAAATGTTGCAGCATCAGGTGTAATTTTAAATAGGAAACGCATACAAATAGTTTTAAACTTTAAAAAATATGTATTAAAAGAGAGGAGGGTGGCGGTTTTTCTTAAGTATAAACTATTGTTGCAGCAAATGGTTAATCAAATGTATCCAGTATAATTTTATATACAAAAAAATTCTGTACTTAGTTCGATTTTAAATATTAGCATTATTAATTTTTGAAAATTGCTTTTATACATATCATTCGGAATCCGGGTTGCTTTTACTAATACTCTAAAAAATATTTGTACTCAGAAATTTTACTTGGTTAACCAAGGCTTGTTGTAAAATTTATTTTATAAAAAAGGGTTGATGTTACTGTAACATCAACCCTTTTTAAGTCTATAAACTTTTATTCTTATTTCAATAAAGCCTTTGCTTTTGCTACTACATTTTCAACACTAAAACCATATTCTTTCATCACTTCATCACCAGGTGCTGATTCACCATATTTATCAATAGCAACCACATCACCTTCATCAGTTACATATTTATGCCAACCCAATGATGAACCGGCTTCAACTGATAAACGTTTTCTTTTTGTTTTAGGCAATACTGATTCTTTATATGCTTCATCCTGTTTTTCAAACAACTCCCATGATGGCATACTCACCACACGTGCTGCAATATTTTCCTGTTGCAAAGCTTCCTGTGCTTTTAATGCAAGTGAAACTTCACTGCCGGTTGCAATCAATATCACTGAATAATTTTCAGCATCTGATAACACATAAGCGCCTTTTTCAAGACCACTTGCACTTGCATATCTTGACTGGTCTAAAATTGGTAATTTCTGTCTTGATAATACCAATACTGCAGGGCCGCCTTTATGTTCCAATGCTACCCGCCATGCCTGTGCTGTTTCATTAGCATCTGCAGGACGGATGACAGTGATGTTAGGAATAGATCTTAATGATGCTAATTGCTCAATTGGCTGATGTGTTGTTCCATCTTCACCAAGGCCAATACTGTCATGTGTATAAACAAAAACTGGTTTAATTTTCATGATCGCAGCGAGGCGGATCGGAGGCCGCATGTATTCACTGAAAATTAAAAATGTTGCACCATAAGGAGTGATGCCTTTTGTTACCGCCATGCCATTGAGGATAGAACCCATTGCATGTTCGCGGATACCAAAATGGAAATTTCTTCCACCATGATTTCCGGGTTCAAAAGATTGGTATTTTTTTAATAAAGTATTGGTGGAAGGTGCAAGGTCTGCAGCGCCACCAATTAATAAAGGAAAATAATCTGCTATTGCATTTAATGTTTTACCTGAAGCAGAACGTGTCGCTTCTTTTTCACCTGCATTGAAAACAGGCAATTTATCTTTCCATCCTTCAGGCAATTGACCGTTGCTGAAAAGTTCATATTCTTTTGCAAGCTCAGGATATTTTTCCTTGTATGCAGCAAAGAGTTCATTCCATTTCTTTTCAGTAGCTACACCTTTCGCTCCTGCTTTCCTGTAATAATCCAGCACTTCATCAGCAACCACAAAATGTGCATCCGGATCAAAGCCTAAGTTTTCTTTTGTGGCCCTTAATTCTTTATCTCCCAAAGGTGCACCATGTGATTCTGCAGTATCAACAGCATTCGGAGAACCGAAAGCAATATGTGTCCTTACCAATATTATTGAAGGCCTGCTTTTTTCATTCTGCGCATTCACAATAGCAGCTTCGATTGCTTCAATATCATTACCATCAGCTACTGATTGAGTATGCCACCCATAAGCTTCAAAACGTTTGGCCACATCTTCATCAAAAGCAAGTGAAGTATCACCTTCAATTGAAATATGGTTATTATCATACAGGTAAATGATGTTGCCCAGTTTTAAATGACCTGCTATGGAAGCAGCCTCTGAACTTACACCTTCCATTAAATCGCCATCACTGCAGATAGCATAAATTTTATAATCAAAAATGTCGAAGTCTTCTTTATTATAGCGTGAAGCAAGATATTGCTGAGCAATTGCCATACCCACACCATTTGCAAAACCTTGTCCCAACGGACCAGTAGTGATTTCAACACCCGGCGCTAAACCATATTCAGGGTGGCCTGCAGTTTTACTGTGCAACTGTCTGAAGTTTTTGATATCATCCAATGTAAGGTCATAACCGGTTAAATACAGGTAAGCATATTGCAACATACAGGCATGGCCTGCAGATAAAATAAACCTGTCACGGTTTGGCCATTCAGGATTTTGAGAATTGTATTTCATGATTTTGCTCCACAATACATGACCCATAGGAGCCGTAGCCATAGGTGTGCCCGGGTGACCTGAATTTGCTTTTTGCACTGCATCTGCTGCCAGCAACCGCACCGTATTGATACATAATTCTTCTTGCTTATCCATTATTATATTTTTTAGGAGTGGCAAGGTAATTAATATTGTACAACTTTTTAATTGTAAACCTGACATTTATTTTTCAAAATTGTTGCTTATATTTCAATTTAAAATTCAGTTATGGGTTATGAAGTTCCTCCAGGTACAAGAATCGGGCACGTGCATCTAAAAGTTGCAGACCTGGAACGCTCATTATCTTTTTACA
>CAYNTP010000023.1:0-67197 GCA_964400415.1 uncultured Parafilimonas sp. | reverse complement strand
CTACCACCCTGTCCATAAGAAGCCTGCATTTTGGGGAAATAAGCTACATGCTCAATAGTTTCAGTTTGTGCTACACGCACAGAAGTCTGTCCAATTGAACCTTTTTTGGTAGTGATGATAATAGCGCCGTTAGAAGCCTGGCTTCCATAAAGAGCAGCAGCGCTTGCACCTTGAAGAATGTTATAAGACTGGATGTCTTCAGGATTCAGGTTACCAAGCACTGAATTAGGTACAATCACATTGTCCAATACAATCAATGCTTCGTTATTACCTGTCAAAGAACGGTTACCCCTTAATACTATCCTGTAATTAGGGTTTACACCACTTGTAGTTCCCTGAACCTGTAAGCCGGCAACTTTAGCCACCAAACCGCCTGCGATATTGATGGATTTACCTTTTGTAACAGCATTACCGGAAAGTACAGTTTGAGCAGAACCAATCTCACTTTTTCTTTTCACAATACCACCGGCAGTTACTACCACTTCACTTAATTCTGAATTGGTTCTTTGTACTACCACGTTTACAGTTGAGCCATTTACTGTAACATCTGTCTTGGCAACACCAATAGCCGAAATTGATAACACATCACCAGCTTTTGCAGGGATGGAAAAAAACGCATCTGCATCGGCAGCAACAGACACATTTGTACCCTTAACGTTGACCGTTGCAAAGGGAACGGGATCACCGTTTTGATCTTTCACAGTACCAGTTATTTTATTCTGCGCCATCGCAGCAGAGCCAATAAACAGTACTAGACTAAGAAGACTTAGAAATTTTCTCATGTTTAGAACTTTTTTAAAATGTGCTTTAATTGTAGAATAAACAAACAGTTAAAAAGCCGCAAATATAATGTTAATATGGACAATTGGTAAGACAGTCGTAAAATAAATTTAGCTGCTTAATGTTAAAAAAAATTAAATAGCTGAAAATAAATGGGTTACATCTTAAATTATAGTTTTAAAAAAAATTCTACTAACAAACATTTGTAAAAAATTTAAAAAATTTCTTAAAAAATGGATATCGCGGCAAAAAAGTATATTTTTTAAAAGGTATTGAGCAATTATTTTTTAAGACTTATCTTTTATAGTTGTAGGATTTGACTATTAACCTTTCTTTCTACATTGTTGTTTTCGAATTTACCAGAATATAAAAATTTTTAAATAGCATAGGAAGAGCAGCTTCTACACCTTAGCCAGCAACTAAAAAAGCCATTCCAAATGGAATGGCTTTTTATTATTTTCAAGATCAATTAAGCTGTTGCTTCAGCTTTTGCTTTTTTTGTTGCCCAATCAATCAAGATATCTGCAACCAAAGGCCTTGAGAATTCTTTTGGCGGTCTTTGTCCATTTGCAAGCATCTCCCTCACTTTAGTTCCACTTAATGAAACGATATCAGGATTTTTAGGCGCTGTCTTATTGCTTGCCATGCTCTCTGTGTTGTTGCACCAGAAAGTATGTTCAAACTTCAATATTTCCATACCCATTTTAGGCCCGATTTTTTCCATCAATTGTTGCGCTTCATAAGTGCCATAATATCCGCCAACACCTGCATGGTCGCGGCCGATGATCATGTGTGTGCAACCATAATTTTTACGCAATAATGTGTGGTTGATAGCTTCCCTTGGCCCACCATAACGCATTGCTGTCGGCAATACGCTGAGCATGGTATGGTCAGGATGAAAATAATTTTCAATCAACACTTCATAACATTTCATACGCACCGGTGCAGGGATATCATCGCTTTTTGTTTCACCCACCAATGGATGTATCAAAGCGCCATCAACGATTTCCTGTGCACATTTTACCAGGTATTCATGTGCGCGGTGAATGGGGTTACGTGTCTGGAATGCTACGATTGTTTTCCAGTTGCGTTTTTCAAATTCTGCCCTTGTTTCAGCAGGGTCGAGATAATATTGTTCTTTGATATCTTCTTTGCGCGAAGGCCTGTTGATCATTTCCAGCGGACCTGAAATAAACTTATTTCCGTATTTATAAAATACTGCAACACCAGGATGTTTTTCCTCAGTTGTTTTAAAACATTTCTGGGCGAGGTTTTGCAGGTCAAGCTCAAATTTTTCATCAACAGTCATTACACCCAGTACGTGCCCTGAATTATCAAGCAGTGCAACTTCTTCGCCTGTTTTGATTTTATCATAGTTGTCGCCTGCAGGCAATAAGATAGGAATACCCCAGGGAAGGCCATTTGATAATTCCATTTTTTCAATTACAGACTCGCTGTCTGCTTTTCCCATAAATCCGGTTAGCGGGCTAAAGGCTCCGATAGCAATCATTTCAACGTCTGCTGCGTACCGGTCATCAATTGTTAATTGAAAAATATTTTTTGCTTTTGCCTCTAATTCCTGTTTGCGGGCGCCGGTTGCAATCCTGTTTACCAGTGTTCCGCCGTGTGGTTGGTTCATGTAAGATGTTTTTTATAAATGAATAGATAATTATGCTTTTTCGATATAACCTTTTTCTTCAAGATAGTTGAGCACTACCTGTGCACTTTCTTCAAGTGATTGGCTACCTGTATCAACAGTCAATTCAGGATGTAAAGGCGCTTCATAAGGGTCACTGATACCTGTAAAGTTTTTTATTTCACCGGCCCTTGCTTTTTTATACAAACCTTTTGTATCGCGGCCTTCACATACTTCAAGCGAAGCAGCAACATGTATTTCGATGAATTCACCATCTTTCACAAGCTGGCGCACCATATCACGGTCTTCAATATAAGGAGATACGAAAGCAGTTGAAACAATTACACCGGCATCAACAAATAATTTTGCCACTTCACCTATCCTGCGGATATTTTCCTTGCGGGAGTCAGCATCAAAGCCTAGGCCTTTATTTAATCCCATGCGGATGTTATCACCATCCAGGACATAAGTATGATAACCTCTTTCAAAAAGTTTTTCTTCCACTTTGTTAGCAAGGGTTGATTTACCTGCGCCGGAAAGACCGGTGTACCAGAGTATAGCAGATTTATGACCGTTCATCCGGTGACGGTCATCTTTGGTAATGGTGGCTGAGTGCCAAACGATGTTTTTTACGATTTCCATGCAATGTTTTTTTAAAATTTTGCGCGAAAGTAACACTGTAGCGTTGAATTTCCTATTAGAACCATAGAAATAACATTGATAAGAACCACCGTATTGGACAGGATTTAACTTTCCTTTCTGCCATTATAACAGAAATTTTATAAAAATCCGGTATTCAAAAATCCACCAACGATTTGGTTTCAAACGAGCATTTATAAATGTGCCGGAAAGAATTTTATAAGGCTTCTTTATAAAAATTTGAAGAAAAAATTTTATCGGGACAAAGCAGGAAAACTTTGATATGTTTCTTTCCCGCCAACAAAAAAAGCGTTTAAAAAATTTGAATTTTTAAAAGGCAATTCTGTTTATTCATATTGAAATTATGGGCAACCATGGAAAACTATTCATGCGCAGAATGTTCCATTATTTTAAACAAATGCAAAACGTAAGGGAAAAGCGCATCCATACTTTCACCTGCTCCACGGGTTGAACCTGGCAATGCAAGAATGAGTGTATTTCCTTTCAAACCCGCAACACTCCTCGACAACATTGAATATGGTGTTTGTTCCTGCCCGTAATTTCTCGCTGCTTCTGCAATGCCGGGAATCTCGCGGTCAATCATTGGACGAATGGCCTCAGGTGTAACATCTCTTGCAGATAAACCTGTGCCACCTGTGAGGATAATCATATCAATTTTCTGTTCATACAAAGACTGTACTTTTTCCTGTATCGTTTTTTCATCATCAGGAATAATGCTGTAATCTTTTATTTCTATGTTGAATTTTTCCAGCTTACTTATTATTGTTTTTCCTGCCGAATCCTGTTTTTTCCCAGCTGATATGCTATCTGAGCAAACAATCACAGCAGCCAAAAGTTTCTTTGACAATTGCTCATTGTATTGCGACTTGCCACCTTTTTTCTTCACCAGTTTAATAGCCCTGATTTCAATTTCCTTATCAATTGGCTTCAGCATATCATAAATTGTAAGCGCGGCAACAGATGCACCATGCATGGCTTCTACCTCAACACCGGTACGATAGATAGTATGCACTTCTGTTTCAATTATAATATCCAAACCTTCAATTGTATGTTTTAGTGATGCAAACTCCACAGGCAGAGGATGACAGTCAGGTATCATATCACTCGTGCGCTTAATGCCAAACAATCCTGCAATGCGGCTTGCTTCCAGCACATCGCCTTTTGGTACAGTTTTATTCTTGATTGCATCAATGGTTTTTTCATTTCCCACATGCACAATCGCCTGCGCAACAGCAATACGATGGGTTTTAATTTTATTTGTTATGTCAATCATATTCGTTTCAGGTATTTACTTTCCATTGTGAAGATTCATTGCTCAATATTTCTTTTCCCCAAACAGGAGCTTCATTTTTTATTCTCTCAACAATCCATTCACAGGCATCAATAGCATCCTTGCGATGAACTGATGATGTAAAAACAAATAAGCTTATCTCCCCCGCTTTTACCAAACCAAGGCTATGATAAATATGCATGCAGGTTAACGGGAACTGTTTAAATGCATCTTCCCTGATTTCATAAAATTTTTCATCAGCCATCTCCCTGTAGGTTGTATATTCAATTGCCGTTACTTCATGTTCCCCAACTTTATCATTACGCACCTGCCCGAGAAAAATACTGTGGGCCCCGATATTTGTTTTACTGCTATGTTTTGCAATAGCACTTGCTATAAATTCAGGGCTAACCGGCCCGTCAATAAATACATTATGTTTCTTTTTACCATCCATACCCTGTGAATTAAAATAGTTTAATTCCTGATTAATGCATTTTCATTTTCCATGCATCTATTCCGCCTTTTAAACTATAAGCATTGTAATCAGAAGATTTTTCTTTCAGCAATTTCAATGCAGAAAGGCTCCTTTTTCCCGACTTGCAAATAAGGATAATTTTATCTTTAATTGAAATGCCAGGGATGTTTTCCTTGAAACTGCTCAAAGGGATTTGCAAACAATCAAATTCATCAATCACCGGCAACTCTCCTTTTTCACGTACATCTATGATTTTTATTTTCTCATTTTTCCTGAGCGAATCAAATTCTTCCGGGGTAATTTCATTTGAATAATCAACACTATTACAATACCAATCGTAATCAAAATTTTTAAATTCTTTTACAGTTCTGGGATAAGTTCTTTCAATATTTTTTAATGGAGAAACAGCACACTCATAAAATACGTTGCCAAGCATATTATATGATAAAATAGTATTGCGCAAAGGCACACCGATGCCTGTAATAATTTTGATAGCTTCGGCAGCCTGCATTGTACCGATTATACCGGGCAATATTCCCAACACTCCAGCTTCATTACAGGATGGTACAGTAGCTGCTTCAGGCGGTTGAGGAAAAAGGTCACGATAGTTAGTGCTGCGCCCACCATTATTTTCTTTTAAATTATATACACCCACCTGGCCTTCAAAACGAAGCACTGCTCCATAAACCAAAGGTTTGTTCAGCAACACACAGGCATCATTCACCAAATAGCGTGTGGCAAAATTATCAGAGCCATCAACCACAACATCATATTCACCGGTTATCTCAAGTGCATTTGCTGTTTCCAGTTTTGTTGCATAAACTGAAAAATTAATACCGGGATTAAACAGTTTTAGTCTTTCCGCAGCAACAACAGCTTTTGGTTTTCCGATATCATCAACTGTAAACAATGTTTGCCTTTGAAGGTTAGTCAATTCCACTTTATCAAAATCTACAATCCCTATTTTTCCAACACCAGCTGCAGCCAGATATTGAAGTGCAGGGCAACCCAATCCACCGGCTCCAACAACAAGCACTTTAGCGCCGGATAATTTATCCTGTGCTGCAGTTCCGAATTCTTTGAGAATTAGCTGCCTTTCGTATCGCTGATATTTACCTGGTTGATTCATTTTACAGTTTATCATCCACCAGAAAATGGTGGCAGCAAAGCAATGGTATCTTCATGTTCAAGTATTGTATTTTCCCTGATAATTTTTTTGTTGACGGCAATAAGATATTTTATAGTCCGCAATTGCGGAAATGTTTTTACAAGCAGTTGATTCAACTCGTCTGTATTTTTTACATCGCTAATTTTCATACTTCCTTTACCGGTAATATCAACAACCTGGCCAAATGCAAGCACATTAATTTCCATATCAAAAACATTTTATTGCATTATCAGAAATGTTTCCGGCATTGATGTTTGCAAACAACAAATAGATGAACAAATAATTATCGTCAACTTTAATTTTTCCGGGGTCAATTTGCTTTACCATCGCCTGCAAATTAATCAATCCATGCATAAACTTTTACAAGATTACCTGCAACAATTTTTTCTTGTATCAAGAGAAAGCGTAAATCAAACCTTTTGACCAGGACAGATGAGTCCATGTTTTGCCCATAAGTCTGGAAGAAGGATAAAATGCAAAAAAATAATATGGAACTTAAACGGATCATTTAAATATGTAAGTAACGCCTGGCATATTGACGAAGTATGTATATTTTTTCTGGTTCGTTCTGATAATATCACGATTAAAAAAACTGAAATATCAAATATACAAAAACACTTTAGCGACATTTAAAATTAATAACTCAACAGACAATAGTTTAAGAATTTTTCATTGCAAGCTGTATTCTCTCAATTTGTTTTAAATGCCTGAAAATATGATTTATAAGAAACTGAAAAGTATCCCCTAATTTCAGCCTGATTAAACTTGAAATAGAAGTCTGTATTTTCACTTTGTTCAAACTCACTTTTCTTGATTGGTTCAGCAATTCCAGCAATACAATCTGTTGTTGAATGAATTTATCAATTACAGATTTATCAAGGTTGGTATTTAAAGGGTTCTTATCCTTAAATGTTTTCATTTTATTTAATTTTTCTTTTGGCAACATGCTCTTTGCAAAATAACTTCCTAAAATTCCGCTTTTAAATTCAGGGTCAGTTTGAGTACCGGAATTGTTTATTTTCATTTTTATTTGTGGCAGGTAAAAGTTACCATACAAATTCAAATGTTCCAGGCATTCCAATACATTCCATGAAGTTTGATTTTCTCTCCATGTCAGTTCAGGCATGCTATAAGTTTTGATTTTCTCTGCCTGGTTTATGATTTGTTTTGTTTGCTCTAAAAGTAATTGTATGAGCTTTTCTGAATGCATAAATTATGATTTGATGCAAAGGTCAAAAATGCAATTTTCATAATCCTTGACTAATGTCAATACTTTTTGAGACGGGATAAGGTTTCAGCTCTCATTCTTAAATAATTTGCAATATGCCTGTTTGGAATTTCCTGAAATAGTTGCGGGCTCCGTTTTAAAACCCTTTCATATCTTTCTTTAGGTGAATTTGTCAAAATATCAATTTCACGTTCCAATTGTTGAAGCACCAGGTTTTCTAAAATTGTTTTCCATAATTCCTTATTGGTATCTTTTTCCAGGAACCCGTTTAGCTGTGATTTAGTGATGACTCTTACTATTGTCTTTTTTATAGCCTGAATAAATAAACCAGAAGGTTTGCCGGTAAGAAAAGAATCCAGTGAAACCACTAAATTTCCTTTGTAACCAAACCGGATAACTTGCTCTTCATAATCATCTAAAATAAAAATCCGCAAACTCCCGCTTTCTACATAATATATATTCGTGTCAATACTTCCTTTCACTTTCAGAAACTCGTTCCTTTCAATTGTTATTGTTTTTTCTGAAAGGTCAATTAATTCTTTCATATTAATGAGTATATATGTTTAAAAAAGAACCATTGTTAAAAATTATTTTCATTCAATAAATACAATTCAATTATTCTATATTACAGGAAATACGAACATACAAATAAACTTCAGATATGGGTTTTGCAATGCGAAGTCTGTGAAGCAAATAAAACAGGAATAGCATCATTTTGTTACAAAATATTTTTCTATTGATGTATAGTAACAAAACCATCATGAATAGAAGCTAAACAATAGTTGTCCTGCCGGCAATAGCGTTACTCTTTCCAAACCGGTTGTAACAACTTGCAGCATCTAAAAAAACAAACCTGCTTTTATCAATAAATGAATGAAATAATTTATCAGTCTCTTCATTTAAAAAATCAAGATGAAGGTTCCCGTATTTACAAATATTACCTATGAAGCCCTGGTCATTATTACTGAAATAAATGAAAGGTAATGCAGCATTGCAACGCGTCATCCATGATAGATGTTTTACAAACCGGGTTAGTTCAGTATTATCAACTGATATAGCGCCGTTAAAACGTTTGCCAATTTTATTTTCTATCAAATATTCCTGCGCTTCTTTAACAGGCCTGTAATCGTTTTGCTGATGTAGCCAGGCAATTTCAGTGTCACCCATGAAAATCAGTTTTTCATAACCAAGATATTTTGCCATGTTCAACAACTCTTCACCCAATTGCTTTACATGGCCCCTGAATGATTTTGAATGAAGCGTCAATATATAACTTCTGAAAACCTTTGGATATGAAATTATCTCTTCGTCTTTTTCAACATCGTAATTACACAATGGGAATGAAGGATATTTATTTAAGCAGTCTTGTCTGTTAATTTTTGTGAGCATAAAATGCCTGATAATTATTATTGCAATCGTAAAAATAAAATTTTCATCTGCGAAATATTTTCAATTTAAATCCTTCATACACTTTTATATATAAGGCTATCTTCATAATTGGAAAGGTGTTTATGTGATGCTTCTGCCATATCAGGCACTTTTTGAATTGAAGTATTCTCATCTGTTTTGTTCTTGTTAATACAATTTGCATTCAACAGAACGAGCCAAATTATACATGTAGAAAAACAAATTCTTTTCATGTGAAATAGTTTTACAATTATCCTTATGTAAACAATAATTTTATAGAAGCTATCAATAAAACGAACGCCAATACCTTTCGTAAAAATTCTCCTTTAAATTTCATTGCACCGATATAAGAGCCGGTGAGGCCACCTGTAAATGCAATCACAATCATCCATGCCATATCCGGACTGAAATGAAAACTGTGAGTGAAAAGCCCTGCAAGGCCGGCAACAGAATTGACAAAAATAAAGATTGCAGAAACCGCAGCGGTTTGTTTCATATTTGCCCAATGCAACAACAGAATAACAGGGCTTAAAATAATTCCACCACCAATTCCAATCATACCTGAAAGAATGCCAATGATTCCACCAATGATTAATGAAAGCACAAGGCTTTGTTGATTCTCATTTTTACTTTCTTTAAATTTCATTCCTCCAAGCCGCACAACAGAAAACAGCAGTAGGATACCTAATATTATCTTATACAATTTCGCATCCATCACTATCATACCACCTATAAATGCTGCAGGAATAGATGCAATTGCAAATGGCCAGAATAACTTCCATCGGAAATAACCACCACGATAATATTGAAGAAATGCAGTGAACGAAACAAAAAGATTTAATATCAGTGCAGTTGGCCGCATAGTATCGGGTGCATAAGAAAACAATGCCATCAATGCCAGGTAACCACTTGCTCCGCCATGACCAACAGAAGCATACAACATTGCAATAATGAATAACAGGACATAAAAAAATATTTCGGAATGTAACAGCGTTTGAAAAAAATCCATCTAAGTATTTTCGGTTTTAATGAGAGCAATAGTGCTTATATAAATTTTAATACCGGTACTATTTCACCCTGTTTGAAATTTTCTTTTTCTTCTTCAAGTTCAATCAGGCAATTGGCCTGTGCATAAGAATCCATCAAATAACTTTCCTGGTGTTGCAGGATTATTACATTTTCCGAATTTGAAATCCCTTTCAGAAAATAAGTCAACCCTGATTTCTTTGTGTAACCATTGACCAACGGCAACATTAATTTTTCATAATATTTTTTTTGGGTAAATGATGAGACAGCGTTTACCACATATTCATAAAAGCAGGTAAGCACCGATGCCGGGTTACCAGGTAAACCGAACACAAGTGTGTCCTTAAATTTTCCAAAATAAAAAGGCTTGCCTGGCTTCTGTTTTACTTTGTGAAATATTTTTTTTACACCACATTTTTCAAGCGCTGAAGAAACAAAATCATAATCGCCTACAGAGACTCCGCCGGTTAATATTAAAATTTCGGACTGCAACCGGTTGCTGATAATTTTTCTTATCTGTTCTTCATCATCATCCACCATATCAACAGAAACCGGTGTTATGCTCAATTGTTCCAACGCAGCAATCAACCCAAACGAATTGGATTCATAAATTTTCCCTTCTTCAATTGCTTGTCCGGGTTTTATCAATTCTTTTCCGGTTACAATAATGCTGATAGCTGGCGGAGAAAATATTTTCACTTTTTCAATTCCTATTCCTGCAAGAAAAGAAATTGAAGCAGGTGTAAGCAAATGGTTTTTATTTAATACAACAGCATCTTTTTTTGTTTGCGAAGCTCTTAATCGCACATTGCTTCCTTTAATTATTTTATCATCTTCAATATGAATATGATTATCTTTTAAAATAACTTTTTCCTGCATCACCACTGTATCAGCCCCCTTCGGCAATGCCGCACCGGTAAAAATTCGTACAGCCTGGTTAGGCATTAATTCCAACAACAAATAATTACCTGCCTGTACTTCACCGGTCACTTTCAAATCAGCATGTTTATCCCAGTCATCAAAAGAAAATGCATATCCATCCATTGCCGACTGGTCAAAGGGTGGTGTATCAATGGGTGCATACACTTCTTCTGCCAATACAAATCCGCATGAATTTATTAAAGGAATTTCTTCAACCTTACTACTGCCGCAATTTTCATGAATTAATTTTTTTGCTTCCTGTACTGTTATCATCACTGCAGTTGTTATTTATGTAATATTATTTTTTCCCTGCAATCCGTTTGAGCATATTTCTGAAAATAAAATAATGAAAAGGCAACATTGAATACCAGTAATTACGTCCCATAATTCCTTTGGGACGAAATGTTGCAGTCTGTTTTAAAATACAACGGTTTTCATTCTGCACAATTGCAAACTCAAGCCATGCTTCACCGGGTAATTTCATTTCAGCAAATAACAGTAAACGATAATTTTTGTGGTCAGCTAAAATTACCCTCCAGAAATCAATGGTATCTCCGGCTTGTATATCCACTTTACTTCTTCTGCCGCGACTCAATCCTACACCACCCAACAATTTATCAAGCATGCCGCGTATCTGCCACAACATATCCGCATAGTACCATCCATGTTCACCACCGATTCCAAAAAAACGATTGGCTACTTCTTCTACTTTATCTTTATCTATCTCTGTCCACTTTTTGTCTTTAAAACATCCGTTCACCGGGACTTCAATATGTTGATTCACTTCAAGGTGTTGCAGGCTGCTTGATGCAGAATCTGTCCAACTGGAAACAACCATGTTTTGTTCAATTCTTTCAAAGGCCATTTTAATGGCGCCTTTATAAGAAATTAAATCCTGTGGTATAATGTCATGGATGGATGACTCTTTGCATACAACATCATTCTTCATGCTTTGCACCAATTGTTTTGCAATAACAAAACTTGCAGATGTAGAAAGATAAATCCAGTGTGCAGATAACCCCGGGAACAAAACCGGCAACGTAATAATATATCGCTTATACCCTCTTACTTCAGCAAAGTCAAGGAGCATTTGTTTATATGACAACACATCAGGTCCGCCAATTTCAAAAGTTTTGAAAAAGGTTTTTTCATTCATGAGGCACAAATGCAAATAGTTAATCACATTGCGTATGGCGATAGGCTGGCATTTTGAATTTAACCATCGGGGTACAATCATTACCGGTATTTTCTCAGTAAGGTCGCGGATGATTTCAAAAGATATACTTCCTGAACCAACAATTATTCCTGCTTCTAAAATCGTATATGCAATTTCAGATTTCATGAATACATCTTTCACCACTTTGCGTGCCGACAAATGTTTTGAAAGTTTTTTTTCGTTGCTGATGCCACTCAGGTATATTATCTGTTTTACCTGGGTAAGAGTAGCTACCAGCACAAAACAACCTGCAGATCTTAATTCATATTCCTTTAGTGTTGTAGAAGTATCTCCCAGTGAATGTATGAGATAGTAGGCTGCATCAAATTGCTTCTTATTAAAATGCTGTACTGCATTTTCAGGATGCAGAAAATCAAACTCAATAATATCTACTTTGTTCAATAAATCAGGCGACGGTTTGAAACGGTTGATGTCCCTGACTACACAGGTCACTTCATGCCCCGCTTCCACAAGCACGGGCAATAACCTCATTCCAATATATCCATTGGCGCCGGTAAGTAATATGCGCATAGTCTTTCATTTTATCAGCCACCAATATTTATCATACTCCTGTTATTAATTTTTGAGGAGTCAATTTCTTTATACTTCGAAGTAAACTGTCCGCCCAATGCTTCTTTTTTATCCCACACACATTGTTTGATTAAAGGAACTATATCCTCTCCGTTTCGCAATGCACTTAAAATATCCACTTCATTATTTGAAAATAAACAGTTTTTCATTTTTCCATCAGTCGTCAACCGCATACGGTTGCAGCCACTGCAAAAAGGCTGGCTCATCGTACTAATGATAGCAAAACTTCCCTTGTGGCCAGGTACAAAATATTTTTTTGCAGTATCGTGTTTTTCATTCTTCAATGAAATAAATTCATACCTGGTGGCAATTAATTTCAACATCTCATCATGTGAAAAAACTTTTTCATTGCTCCACCTGTTTCCATCGAATGGCATAAATTCAATAAACCTTACATCTACCGGTTGCCGTTTTGTCCATTCAATAAAATCAGGGATTTCATCCTCATTTGTACCCTTAATTACAACCGTATTGATTTTTACATGAAAATTATTTTTGAGTAAAAGCTGAATATTTTCATAAACCCTTTCAAACTCATTCCTTCCTGTAATGACCAGGTTTTTTCTCATTTTAAGTGAATCAAGGCTCACATTTACCGAGCATATACCTGCTTCCCTGAAGCTGTCAATATACTCATGCACAAAAACACCATTGGTTGTGATGACAAGTTCAACAGGATATTTAGAAAGACGGCAGATAATTTCTTTGGCATCTTTTCTAACAAGCGGCTCGCCACCGGTGAGGCGGATTTTTTTTACCCCTAACTTCGCAAATACACCAGCGATAGTGTCAATCTCATCAACAGACATTTTGTTGGAATTCGCAAAATGACCTTTGGGTAAATCAATAGGATTGCAATAACTGCAACGCAAATTGCATTTATCAGTCAAAGAAATCCGCAGGTAATCATGCACCCTGTTAAATTGATCGTTCAGCATTTTGCTATATTTTATCTATCACTGTTTAACCGGCAATTGAACCGAAAAATACTTCTTCATCTGACCGGTAATGATATTAAAGTCAGCCGAAGTTAAGTACTTATGTGCAAGGGGAAAAACAACATTATCTTCCCTGAAAATATGCAGGCGCAACAACTCTACCAAAGCCAACCCCTGCTCAATTGCAGTATCCATCAAAACAGCATTTGATACAGGGTCAGTAAGGCGAGAAGCAATACCCATCAAGCTAAAAGTAAGGGTAGCCAGCTCCATCATTTTTATATGATCGTTTTCCAGCATATCTACTGCTGTATCAGGAACAGGCCCGATACCATGTTCGCCATTATCAATCATCCGGTCATGTATAATCGGAAATAAAACTCTTTCTTCTTTCAGATTATGTAACACAATTTTATCATCAAGAAATGCAAAGAACTCACCAAGCTTTTTATTTCTTTCTTTATTAATACCTTCTTTTTTTATTTGTATGAGTGTTGCTTCCAGGTCATCAATTTTTGTCAATGTGGTTTTATGTTCTTCCATAAAATACTGCAAGACCGGATGGAGTTCATCAAAAGAAACTACATCAATAGCCGGTGGTTTATAAGCATCAGGCGGATCCATTGGCGAATATACAGGATCGGAAGTGGTATCTTTTTCAACAAACCTTTTTATATAATCTGTTTTTTGATAGCCGTTATTTTCAAAAATATTATTCATGATAGTATTTAGTTTCTTATGCTTTAAATCTTGTTTATAAAAAATTACAATTTGACTAATTCATTTTGCTTTACAGGTTTTTGAAAATCCATTCTGCCTTCACCAGGAAATTTTAATGAATACCGCACCCAATATTTTCCACCAGGCACTTTGATACTATCTTTTGATATTGGGTGAAATGTACTACACCCTGTGAACCTCTGACCTTTTATTTCATATTCAAATTCGATGCCTTGTCCTTCTGCAAAAGCATTGCAATAACCCATTGTAGTTCCCTGGATATAAAGCGGGGTTTTAAGCAATGCTGCTTCAATGCGGTATTGTTTATAAACGAATAATATAATGATGAATAAAAAAATAAGTATTAAAAAGTTGGCAAACTTGCCTCCTCCTGAACCTGTACGCATCAGCCTGAACAAATTGTAAATGATGCCGCCTGCTATTAATGCCAGCAAAATAGTTTTTACAATCTGGCTGGTAAGCAATTCATCATCTGTTACAATATTCAGCAACATAACTAAGTATTTTTAGGCCGCTGCAAAGACCAGGGAGTTTCTTTACTACGTACTTTCTTTTTATTCCAATACCACATCACTTGCTGATAGGGGCGCCATAAATAATTCAGTGGTAATACCAACAGGTGTACAAGCCTTGAAAATGGAATAATACCAATTATTATAAATGCACCAGCAATATGCAGTTTCACCGGCCAGGGCAACAGTGATACTGCAGATATATCAGGGTCAAGCCTGAACACTGAATATAAATACGGCGCAAGCAATGTTGAAAACCATGATGAACCCCACCTGAAATTATAAGCAATCCACAGCCCTGCAAATGTTTGCAGGATAAGTAAAGTATAAATTACAAAATCCATTGTGTTGGTAACTGGTTTCAAACGTGGTGTTGTAAGCCTCCTGATAAAAAGATTGACAAGGCCAACAAGCATGCTGATTCCAAAAATGAATGCAGTGATCTCCAATATCATCAGGCGCAACGGTTGACTATTCCATGCTAACACTGCCCTCGGAATTGAAAAAGCAATGAGGTGCCCTAAAAAAATAAAAAGCACACCCCAATGAAACGGTATTGATCCATAAAATAATTTTCGTCCTTCAAGGAATTGTGATGACAAAGAGGAAAATTGAAATTTCCTGTTGGTATATCGGTAGATAGTACCAATCAGGAATACTGCCAGGGCTATATATGGAAGAGCTATCAGTATAAAATTATCTAAGTACGTCATGGCAATCTGTTTTACTGTTTTATATTCATTGTATATCCATGTTATTTTTCAGTAAGCATCTCTGTTTCTATATTCAGGCTAAAGTCTTTGATAATATTTTCATCAGTACCACTTGCAGGATTATTTGGATCTGATAATCCTGTTGATGTAACAGGTGTTTTATCAGCATCACACTCACAAACAAAATCTTTCTTCAGCACATGGTACAAAGCAATGAGGCAGCATTGATAAATAGTTCTGTAGTTCTGAGAATATTCTAATATTACTTTCTGATGTTTCTTATAAACAACATCTTTCTTCTCAATTTTTTCAATTGAAAATTCACTGATCATTTTCTCCACAGCAGGCAACAATAAAAGTGCTGCAATCTCGCTTCGTAATTCTTCATCGTTCATTTTACAAAGCAGCCGCAACAGGTTGGGCAGGTGGTCAGCAAGTTCTGTGTGGCAGGAGTTCTTTGCTTTTTCATGTTCTTCATTAAGGTGTGCCAGCAATTTTCCGCGTTTATAATCTTCCCCAAATAAAACGAAACCAATATCTAAAGTTGTGATGGCCTGCACATCAAATGAGCGTAGAAATAATTCCTGTATTTCTATAATTGATGATGCTCTTGTAAATTCTGCAAATGGTTTTAATGATGCAGCAGCTTCTGAATTTGTGTTGATTAAATACTCAAATATTTCTGCTACTTTTTCTTTGTAATCTTTTAGTTCAGGATACATGAAAAGGTTGGCGAGTAATTCATAATTACTTATCGAACGAGTTGCAATCGTCTTTGTTTCTGTGCCTGGAGAGTTTTCCATATTCAAATACTTTTAATGATAATTTTCTTCTAGATTTTTTAGATACCTCTTTTCACTTTTGATTTGATTCCAAAACCTGTATCACCTTTTGTATCCCCGGTGAAGTCCATCATTTCAATAGCCTGTTCGCGGTGCGCAGCAGGAATTACAAACCGTTCTTCAAATTTGGGCAAAGAAGTGAGTGCATAAATAGCATCAGCAGTAGCAGCATCAATTCCTGCATCCCGCAGTGCTTCTTCAGCTTTTACATTGCTCACATCACCTACTGTTACCCTTCTGCGATGAATTCGAACAGCCATCAATTTTCTCCATTTATCTTTTATCATTTCTTCATCACCGGCGCTGAACAAACTTGCGATGTATTTTAATGGGAAACGAATCTGATCCAATGACCCCCACAACTCTTTTGTGCTGGTATCATATAACCATTCATCATTCCATTTTTTTGCAGTAGGATTCATCTTATCCAATTGATCTGTATTATCCACTTTTTTCACTGTTGCCATAACGGGTAGTAGTGGCGGCACATAAAACAGCATAGGCAGTGTTCGAAATTCAGGATGCAATGGCAATGCTAATCCCCATTGTTTTACAAACTTGTAAACAGGTGAAAACCTTGCAGCATGAAGTGTGGAATCAGCAATACCATTTTCCTTCGCTGCTTTAATAACTTTTTCATCAAAAGGATCCAGGATAATATTTAATTGACTTGAAACGAGATCATTTTCATCAGCGCTTGCTGCTTCTTCAATCCTGTCTGCATCATAAAGTAATACACCGAGATAACGTATCCTTCCCACGCATGAATGCATGCATGCAGGCGCAAGTCCCGCTTCAATTCGGGGATAACAAAGAATGCATTTTTCTGATTTACCTGTATGCCAGTTAAAATATGATTTTTTATAAGGGCAAGCAGTAACGCACATTCTCCAGGCACGGCAAACTTCCTGGTTGATGAGTACTATACCATCTTCACCGCGTTTGTAAATTGCTCCTGAAGGGCATGAAGCAACACATGCAGGATTTAAGCAGTGATTACAAATTCTCGGTAAATAAAAGAATGCCATTTTCTCCAATTGAAACATCACTTCCTGTTCTTCAGGAGAAATGTTTTTCATATTCGGATCATTGCGTGCATAATCAGGAGTGCCGCTTAAATCATCATCCCAGTTAGGCCCCATTTTTATATCTATTGGTTTTCCTGTTATCAATGAGACAGGGCGTGCAGTAGGCTGATCATTTCCTTCGGGTGATTCTATTAAGTCTAAATATTTATAAGTAAATGGTTCGTAATAATCATCAATCACCGGAAGATTAGGGTTATAAAAAATATTAGTTAATCCTCTTCTTTTTCCTGCGCCTTTAAGATGAATTTTCCCATTACGTTTTTCCCAACCGCCTTTATAAATTTCCTGGTCTTCCCATTTAGTGGGATACCCTGTGCCTGGTTTTGTTTCCACATTATTCCACCACATATATTCAGCACCTTTGCGGTCAGTCCAGATATTTTTACACGCAATCGAGCATGTATGGCAACCAATACATTTATCTAAATGAAAGACCATTGCGATTTGTGAGCGAACATCCATAATTTAATATTTGTTATGTATGAATTATAATTTATGATTTACCATTCATCTTATATCCTTACACCCGTTAACCATTAACAATTCACAATTCATTCTACCAAACTAATTTTTCCATCTTCTTCACAATAACATGTGTATCTCTTTGTGGCGCTACAGGGCCCCAGTAATTAAAATGATAAGAGAATTGTCCATAACCACCATTGAGATAATTGGGTTTAAGATGTATGCGTGTAACACTATTATGTCCACCACCTCTCCTATTACCTCTTAATTGTGATTTTGGAATACCAACTGTTCTTTCAGGCACATGATAAACTATACAAATTCCAGGTGGTATTCTTGAACTCACAACTGCCCTCGTTACATATACACCATGATCATTGTGCACTTCTACCCAATCGTTATCTTTTATACCCAACTCTTCAGCATCCACTTCACTCAGCCAGCATGGTTCAATACCGCGTGAAAGCGTTAGCATTCGTAAATTTTCCATATATGTAGAATGGATATGCCATTTGCCATGCGGGGTTAAATAGTTGAGCGCTTTTGCTTTTCCTTTTTTCCAGGTTTCCCTCAGGTCGCCATACACTTCAGGATTGGGAGCAGGTTTAAATGTTGGCAGATTTTCTCCATAGGCTATATATAATTCCTGGTCAAGATAAAAATGCTGTCTGCCCGTAAGTGTTCTCCACGGCACTAATCTTTCTACATTATAAGTATAGGCTGAATACGCTCTTCCGTTGTTCATCAATCCCGACCAAACAGGTGATGTGTTGTAACGATGTGGCTTAGCCAGCAAATCAGCATACCGGATTTTTACATCTTTACTGCCTTCAGAAAGATCGGAAAGCACAAGACCGGTTTTCTGCTCCATGTATTTATAAGCTTTGGCTGTAAGTTTACCATTAGTAAGTGTGGAGAGATGCAATATAGCATTGGCTGCCCATTCATCTTCCTGGATGGAAGGAAGTATTTTACCCTTGTATTCGTGGTGATGAAAATGATGCGATGTACACATTTCATCATACTCTTCCTGGCACATATAATGATTGCCATGAGCACCTAATCCTTTTTCACGAATAGCTTCACCGAGTGTTATGAACTTATCATAAATCTGAGTATAGTCTCTCTCCACAACAGTAAGTTTATGCATTGACTTACCCGGGATAGCTTCACATTCACCTTTGTACCAGTCTCTGATTACAGGTTGAGTAATTTCATCTGCTGAATCATGCGATAGTGGTGTGGCAACAATATCTTTCTGCACTTCAGAAAAATATTTTTTAGCTATATCACTGGTGGCTTTTGCAAGATGTTTAAAAATATCCCAGTCTGTTTTTGATTCCCACACCGGTGCAACTGCCTGCCCAAGCGGGTGAATAAATGAATGGAGATCGGTACTGTTCAAATCTGCTTTTTCATACCACGATGCAGCAGGCAAAACAATATCTGAATAGAGTGCAGATGAATCCATACGAAAATTCAGATCAACAACAAGATCCATTTTTCCAACAGGCGCTATATCGTGCCATTTCACTTCCTCCGGTTTTTCATCTGCATCTGTTGCAATCAGGTTGTTGTGTGTGCCCAGGTAATGCTTCAGCGCATATTCATGTCCCTTCATACTTGCAAGCAATGCATTACCTCTCCAGATATACCAAACCCTCGGGTAATTTTCTTCCGCTTCAGGATCACTTACCGAATATTTTAATTCTTTTGATTTTAATTTTTCAAGCACAAATTTTTTGATATCATCATCTGTTTGTGCACCATTTGCAATTGCTTGTTTAGATAGCTCTAATGTGTTTTCATTAAACTGCGGATAAAAAGGCATCCACCCGTTTCTTACAGCAGTATATATGGTATCTGCTACATGTTTGTCGGTCCATTTATTGTCAGGAACAGCATTGTACTTTGAATACTTTCCATCGTAACGATATTGGCAAGTGTTGATATAATGCCAGAGCGGCGCCTGCTGTAGCCTTGATACGGGTACCCAGTCTTTTGCAAATGTGATTGATGACCATGAATCAACCGGCGCTAATTTTTCCTGGCCCACATAATGATTTAATCCACCACCATTTTTACCCACACATCCGCATACCATCAATGCCATAGCTCCGGCACGGTAAGTAAGATTCTGATGATACCAATGATTCACCCCTGCACCAACCAATATCATGCATTTCCCTTCTGTGATATTGGCTGTATCTGCCCACTCATGTGCAAACTGCAAAACAGTTTTTGAATCAATACCTGTAAAGATTTCCTGCCATGCAGGTGTATATGCAGCATCTGTATCTGTATAGTCAGTAGGATACTGACCACCTAATCCTCTGTCCACTCCATATTGAGCCATCATTAAATCATATACTGTAGTAACCGGCACTTTACCATTCACTGTATCCATCCATTTCACCGGCACACCACGATGTGTTTTTCTGGCAAGTCCAAATTCAGTGAACTCTACCTGCAGCACTTCATCTTTTTGATTTAATAAAGTAAGCACCGGATTATATTTTACATCTGTTTCACCACATTCATATTTCATATTCCACTTGCCGCCATTCTTATCCCATCGGTAACCCATACTGCCTTTTGGCACTACATAATCACCACTTTTCTCATCAATGGATAAAAATTTCCAGTCACCATTTTCAATATCTTTCCATTTTGAAATTTCATTGGCACGTACCATTCTTCCTGCTCTATATACATCTCCGGTTTTATCCAGGTGAACCAGCATCGGGCTATCCGTATATCTTTTTACATAATCAATAAAGTATGGTGTTTGTTTTTCATGATGATATTCTTTGAGAATGATATGCGTAACAGCCATCCAGAATGCGCCATCGCTGCCTGCATGAAGCGGTATCCATTGGTCAGCATATTTACACAACTGGCTAAAGTCTGGTGAGAATACAACAGCTTTGGTCCCGTTGTGGCGTGACTCAGCAAAGAAATGACAATCAGGTGTCCGGGTCATGTTCAGGTTGGTGCCCATGTCTGCAATCATCTTTGCATTGTACCAATCGGCACTTTCGCATACATCGGTTTGTTCACCCCATATCTCCGGGAATGCTGGTGGCAAATCACAATACCAATCATAGAAGCTTAAGTTTACTCCACCGAACAACTGAAGAAATCTGGCGCCTGAAGCATAGCTTAGCATTGACATAGCAGGTATTGGAGAAAATCCTATCACACGGTCAGGCCCATATTTTTTTGCAGTATAAATATTGGCAGCAGCCATTATTTCCAGCACTTCATCCCATGATGCCCTTCGGAAACCACCCTTGCCTCTTGAGTTTTGATATTGGCTGCGTTTTATTTTATCCCTCTGAAGATTTTCCCATGCCTGAACAGGATTACCACCTGCTTTATCTTTTTCATCCTTGAAAGTATCCAATAGTTTACCACGGATAAGCGGATACTTAATTCTTAAGGGACTATATAAATACCATGAATAAGATATACCGCGCTGGCAACCACGTGGCTCATAAGGTGGTATTTTATCATCAATCAAAGGATAATCCAATTGCTGTGTTTCAAAAACAACAATCCCTTCTTTTACATGAATCTGCCATGAACAACCGCCGGTACAGTTCACACCATGCGTACTTCTTACAATGCGATCGTGCTGGAAACGGTTGCGGTAAAACTCTTCCCACCTGCGTGTTTTAGGTGAAATGATATCCTTGATCCAACTCATGATTAAAGTATTATTGGTTAACTAATTTTAGCTGTTAAAGAACACACCGATCCTTCTTATGTCTAAGCTGATTTTATTTGTCTTTTGAAAACTGTAAAATTCACAGGCCGCTTCTTTCTCTTAATCCAGAAAATTGAATATAACAATAGCACAATGACGATACCACTCACACCGCCAACCAGTAAATAATTCCCAACATGATTGGTTGTTTTCATTGTTGCTTCTTTATCAGCCAATGTGAGAAAGGCAGTGAGGTCAGCAATTTCCTGTGGTGTTACAGGTCTTGAAGAATAAGTTTCTCTCATCTGCGGAAAAGGCAAACCTGAAACAACACCTGCAACTCCGAGTGCTGTTAACCTCGTAACAGCATGGGTCAGATCTTTACCTAAAGCGCCACCACTGATAAATCCTTTCATATCTACATTATGACAGGAATTACATGAAGCCCCATGATTCAAAAAGCGGATATTGCCTACAAATAAATCCCTTCCTCTATCAGCATTCCCTACTGGCAATGCAGCACTTGCAGTTACAGTTTTTGGCGCATTGCTTGTTGTTTGTATATAAGCAAGGATACCATTTAATTGTTCATCTGAGAGATTAGGATGATCAGGCATCTGCACCTGGTTGAATGCTTTAAAAAGTGAATCAGCATATTTATCTCCCGACTTAATTACCGATTGAGATGATTTAATAAAATCCTTCATCCATTTTTCAGAATGGCGCTGCTGCACATTAATAAGATCAGGGCCAACTAACTTACCATTACCTATGGTATGGCAGGCTGCACAGGTCTGTTTAAAAGTTTCTTCGCCACTTGATTGGGAAAAAACTTTCAGGTTTGATACTGGAAGAAGAAGGGTTGTTACGATAAAAATGTGAAGGCTTCTTTTCATACTGTATATTTTCCAGTTAAAAAATTCCGCTTCTATTCTTTATCTCAACTAACTATCACATCCGGCAAGCTTTGGTCTTCAATAGATGAAATAAATTTCCCGATTTCGATAATAAAAGACAAATTTATCTTTTATTATTCACCACCCAAAAAAATTTACAACAAATTTTTGCTTATAAATCCTGATATTTTTACCCTGTTTTATATATGTTGCTTACACCCTTTCCCAACTCAGTTTTTTTATAATACCTACATGGTTGCCGGATAATTTTAACCTGTTAACCTTGATTGTCCAGACAATACCATGCATTGCAGTTGCGTAGGGAAATTTTGAATAATAAATACCAGGTGCGTTTTTGCACATCGGGTCGTTTTGTGATAATACTTCTCCTGTAAACTGGACACCTTTAAAAACAAGTTTATTCAGTTTATCGGGTAAAATTGTACCCGAAACTTTAGGGTTTTGCAAAATAATTTTAGAATGATATGATGTTTCAACCGACTTAAAACAAATCAATTTATCTGTTGCATTGAATGCAAAAAAACAACTGAATGCATAAGGTTCGTTTAACCCGTTAACACAGCAGACAGAAGCTACAGTCTGCTTTTTCAAAAAGTCAATTATCGCATTATCCATATTACCAGTGATAGTCAGTAAAAATAAACAGGGAGAAGAAATATTTAAAGATATTTTTGTCTTTTTTTATCCTTGTGTAACATAAGTAACAGAACAACCGGTTTATTCAATGCAAATTTGCAGTATGAAACAAGGTTAATAAAATCAATAGACAGGGCATTGAAAAGCAAAAGGCAAAATGATTTTAAAAAGCACGGGTACTATTCTGATAAAAAAATATCTTTTTCACAATAAAATAGCTTTTTAAAAAATTTAAATAAAATAATTATGGCACACGAAATTGATGTACAATGGATGGGTAAAATGCAGTTTAATGCATTGGTTAATGGACACACTATCGTTATGGATGGCCCAGAGAAAGTGGGTGGTGAAAATAACGGCCCTATTCCAAAACCTTTTGTTCTTACTGCACTCGCAGGTTGCACAGGAATGGATATTGCATCTATCTTAAGAAAAGCCGGTAAAAATCCACAGGATTTCAATATGAAAGTGCAGGGTGAAATCAGCAAAAAAGTTCCTATTGAATATACTGCAATTCACATCATCTATGAATTTTATGGCAGTGAAGAAAACAAAGAAGCCGCACTAAATGCAGTTACTGATTCACAGGAAAAATATTGCGGCGTAAGCAATATGCTGAAGAAAGCTTTGCCGGTAACCTGGGAAGTCCGTTATAACAATGAGACAATTTTTAACAATAAAGAAGAAGCCGAAGTGGCAGGGCTTGCATTTTAAAAAAAATACCAGCAGGTAGTCATGAAAAAAATTTTTATCAGATACAAACTATTGATAGCGGGCTGCATCATTGGTGCTGTCGGCGGCTACCTGTATTATTATTTTATCGGGTGCAATTCAGGCACCTGCCTTATCACATCAAAACCACTGAACAGTACATTGTATGGCAGTTTGATGGGAGGGCTATTTTTCAACATTTTTAAAAAAGAAAAAAAACAGGACAATGTGGGAAGCAATTAAAAATTTATTTGGCAGTGGTAATAAAACAGATTACTGTGAATTAATGAAACAGGGTGCCATCATCGTTGACGTCAGAAGCAAGGGTGAATACGCAGGTGGCCATATTAAAAACTCAATCAATATTCCTGTGGATCAGTTAAGCAATAATTTATCAAAACTGAAAGATAAAAATCAGTATATTGTATGCTGCTGTGCATCAGGGATGAGAAGTGGAACAGCAAAAAAAATTTTGGAATCAAATGGTTATACCGCAGTGTTTAACGGAGGGAGTTGGAGAGGTTTGCAAAGCAAACTATAAATGACGTTTTATCAATTTAAAAATTCAAAAGATGAACAGGGTTAAGCAATTAATTTTTACAGGCTGGAGTTTCCGGAGATTACTTTATCTCGCAATGGGTATTTTATTAACTGTACAGGCATTCAGGGTTCATGACCCGATCATTGGAGTGTTAGCTGCAATCATATTATTGATGGCGGTAGCCAACCTCGGATGTTGCGGGCCACTCGGTTGCCAGGTTCCGTCAGATAAAAATAAAAGTGAATAATACAATTATCCGGTTGCCTGCCATTAAACAACCCTATACCCAAAAAATACAAAACCATAAAAAACAAAATGCATAATATTATTTGTGCAGGAAAACTTTTCAGTCGCTGGTTGTGTTGTTTTAATTTTACTCTATATCTCATTTAGTCAAAATTTTTTCTCTTATTAACAACAGTCTTCTTCTTACTTTTTTTTCATCCTGTTATTACGATTGCTTCTACAAAATATTTTCTGAGTCATCCTGTAGAAAAAATAATTTATTTTTTTGTAACCTTTCAATTTACTGTGTACTCTATTAAGTGTTAGTTCATATTAAAACATTTAAAAATGATGTACACAATTAAAAGCTTAGGCAAATGGATGGGAGGCATTGCCAGTTTATTAATCTTATCTGCTCCCTCAACAATGGCACAAACAAGCAGCAAACTTACTGACCCTGAAATAGCTTCTGTAGCAGTTACAGCCAACCAGATTGATGTTAACTATGGTAAAATAGCATTGAAGAAAACAAAGAATGCGGATATCCTCAAGTTCGCAAACACAATGATCAAAGACCATAACAATATCATCAGCCAGGCAGTTGCTCTTGCTACAAAACTTAAAGTAACACCTAAAACAAATGCAACCACACAAAGTCTTCTTGATGGTGAAAAAACAACTACTACTATGCTGAACAGCAAGAAAGGCAGTGCATTTAACAAGGCTTATATTGATAATGAAGTGGCATATCACCAGGCAGTTATCAATGCAGTAAAAACTGTATTAATACCTGATGCACAAAATGCAGAATTAAAAAGTTTGTTACAAAGCGTGATGCCTTTATTGGAATCACATCTCGAAATGGCAAAGAACATGGCAGCTAAATTTTAAGATCGATAGGTAGGAGATTTTGAACTAACCTGGATAGTATGGTATGCACACGATATGATTGTTGTGAAAACTGATTGCAGCGTGTCATATCATATATCCGGGTAATTTTTAAATACAATGAAAAATTTTAAAAAAATATTCCGCATGGCAGCAATCGCGTTGATTGCATCAGCTTGTACAACCAATAACAATAATAGCAGTGTACAAACTGAACAGAATAAAAGAGACACTGTTTATATACAGGCAATGACATTTCACCCGGACACGATAATGATTAACAAAGGTGATACCATAGTATGGATCAATAATGGGATAGTTGCACATGATATTTCAAGGTATCCTGATAAAGTATGGCACTCAGATACAATTGAACCTCATCAAACATTTGAAAAAATATTTGATGACAGTACAAGTTATTTCTGCAGCATCCACCCAACAATGAAAGGCCTTGTATTGATGAACAATTAATATAAACAGGCAAACAAAATCATTCAATATCCTATATTTTTCATACCTTGTAAGCAATCATGATTGTTTCATCTTTTAAAGAGAAACATACAATAGATCAATAAAATTAGAAATGATATGCCATTTGTAGAAACTTCCGATGAAACCGGAATTGATGAAGTGATTGACAGGATATTGAAAGGTGAAAGTTCTTTATATGAAACAATAGTCCGCAGGTATGATAAATATTTATACAAGATAGGCAGGTCTTATGGTTTTGATCACCAGGTAACCGAGGATTTAATGCAGGAAAGTTTTGTAAATGCATACATCCATTTAAAAGATTTTGAAAAAAGATCAGCATTCAAGACCTGGATAACAAGAATAATGGTACACCAGTGTTATCATAAGAAACATCAATCAAAATACAGAAATGAAGTTTATGAAATAGAAGAAAACTATGAAGATACCCCTCCTGCTTTTTTTTCTACACCGGAAGAACCAGATGAATTCGTGAGCAATAACGAACTGAAATATAATTTAGAAGAAGCTATACTCCATTTACCTGAAGATTACAGGACTGTATTTACGTTAAGGGAGTTGAATGGTATGAGCATTCATGACACTGCAGAAACTTTAGGCATCAGTGAGAGTAATGTAAAAGTAAGACTCAACCGCGCCCACACCATGTTAAGAAATGAAATAGAAAAGACTTATACCAGCGAAGAAATTTTTGAATTCAATTTAATCTATTGTGATGCATTGGTAGCAAGGGTAATGGCCGTTATCAATTCATTAGAAAAGAACATCAAAGAGTGATCTTATAATAAATAGAGTAAGCAAAAAAATCAGGGTAAGCGATTTTCAGTATACTACAAAATTGGATAGTTATGTAATTTTATAATCAGCAATAAACTATTGAATTGTTATGGTTATATCTTTTCAAAAGTTTATTACCACGGGGAAGTTGAGATAATGCACCTCATTCGATTAAGATATTTTTTCATGATGATAAAAATATTATATGAAAGAGGGAAAAAGAATAAAACCTGGAACACCAAAATTTTCTTTGCGGCATCCGAGGCAACATAAAATAAGGTTACTTCCTGACATATTATATCTCAGGTGGGATGTAGAGCTTCTTTCCGCAATTATCCTGATAGGGATCCTGATAAAACTACCTGGATGGACGGTTGTTAATATGCACGCATTTTTTCCAAAGAAGGAGTATTATCCAATCACTCATCTGACATTCGTCATCTCAAATGTATTAATAATCGGATTCAGCATTTATATATTTCTCCGCATTCTGTGGTTTTACTTTTCCAGGACAAAGCAAAATCCAACTCATGTCAATTTGCATTACATCGGCCTGATAGACCAGGCAGCTGAATTGCTCATTTCATTGTGCGTTATCATTTTGGTGGTCTTCTTTTTTGCCTATGGGATTTTTTTACTGATCAGCTATTTACAAAATGAATTGCCAGGTAAAATAAGTAGCCCTTATAAATGAACTGAAAAAAAGCCTGATTTGAAAAATGAACTTCCTGAAATAATCCTTTGAAAAAAATGGACCAAACTGATAACAAACCTTATTAGTTTATTGAAAAAAAATAATGTAATAAGGTTGGAAGATTAACGAAGTGGTTTTATTACTAAGGTTAGAAAAATGTTTAAATAAGGTTGGTTTGAATAATTTTTCTCTGAACTAAACCTTAGTAATAAAAGAGCCACTCAGATAACAAACCTTATTAGCTCAATGAAAATATTGTGTCTGAAAAATCATCTCACTACAATTCATTTTTATGTCAAATGAATTACATCAATAAGGCTTCGGGTTAAAAATGATTAAATTTGCAAACAGGATTTTTAATTATATCATCATTGCCATTACTCCAGGTATTAAAAAAGCATAACAGTATTTCGCCCGGTTAAAAAGACAAATTTGAAAATAATGGAAGACAGGCATGAACAATATATGAAGCGATGTATAGAATTGGGATTGATAGCAAAATCAAACGGAAGCACACCTGTTGGTTCAGTTGTAGTAAAAGATGAACATGTTATTGCAGAAGGTTTTGAAGGTGAAAAAGAAATCCCCCAACCGGTGGCACATGCCGAGATGATTGCAGTGATAAAAGCTATTCAGCATCTTGGTAAGAAGGACCTTGGTGATTGCATTTTATATACCACGAAAGAACCTTGTTTTATGTGCTCATATTTAATCAGGCAAACAGGAATAAGAGAAGTGGTCTTTGCTTTGCGCACGGGAGATAAAGGAGGCATCGGTTCAAGGTATCCTATCCTCACCGCTGATGATATAAAAAACTGGCCTGCTCCACCCAGCATTATTGAAGGAATTTTAAAAGAAAAATGTGAACAATTATTAAAATAAAAAATCATGAGATTAGACGGATCAAAAACATTCCCGCAAGGCTACCAGGCAATGATGGAATTGCAGGGAGTTGTCAACAAAAGCAGTATTGAACATAAACTACTCGAATTGGTAAAGACAAGGGCATCACAAATTAATGGATGCGCTTATTGCCTTGACATGCATACAAAGGATGCGATAGCCATTGGTGAAAACGAACAAAGATTGCATGTATTAGCTGCCTGGCACGAAGCCCCTTTTTATTCTGACAGGGAAAGGGCTGCATTAGCATGGTGTGAAGCATTAACAAAACTCCCGGAAACAGGAGCTCCGGATGAAGTTTATAACCAGCTTACAAAAGTTTTCTCTCCAAAAGAAATCATGGAACTGACTTTTGCAATCGTAACAATAAATAGCTGGAACCGTTTAGCTGTTGGATTACGGTCTGATGTGGGCGGATATGTTTCTCACCTGAAAAAGGAAGCAGTAACTGTATAGTATTTGCGAATGCATAATCTCAAAATGGCCCCGGGGAGATTTTTTTAGAAAAGTTTACCCGGCATCTTATAATGAGAGGAATATTTTTCTAAATCCTTTATTGGTAAAAAAATGCAAGCAATAAATTAATAGTTACTGCTTCAATACCAACATTATAAACCAGGTGTTTGTCAGCCAGCTACAGCAACAGGCACCTGGTAAAGCAACTCACCTTTTTGGTAAAAACCTCTCATCTCTTCTTCAGGCACCAATGCCCCGCCCGTTGCCCAGGCGATATGTGTAACCTGTGATGGGTTGATTTGATATTTCTGAAAATAATCAGTGCCGGCAATGACCTGTGGGCCAGCCAGTCCTGCAGTGGCTGATGGTTCAACAAAAATATTTTCACTCTTGCCAAGCATAAACAACATCCTGAAAAGTTCATCATCTTCCACAGTATAAATCCCGCTAATCAACAACTTGCTGATGGCAGTTGCAAATGCAGAAGGCCTTCCTACTGCAAGCCCGTCTGCTTCTGTGCGGTTATCAATTCCAAAATCATGTACACTCACTTTCTGCATTTTCCCGGTTAACAAACCAATCAGCACACAGGGCGAATGAGTGGGCTCTACAAAAAAGCAATGTGCATTATCACCAAACACCTGTCTTAAACCAAATGCCACACCACCGGGTGAACCACCTACCCCACAAGGTGAATACACAAATAAAGGATGCGCATCATCAACAGGTATTTTCATTTTTTCCAATTGTTTTTTTAGCCGCATTGCTGCAACACTATACCCAAGAAATAAATACTTTGAATTTTCATCATCCACAAAATACCCCTTCGGGTCTGCAATGGTAGCCCTCCTGCCTGCATTGATTGCTTCGCCAAAATCTCCTGCAAATTCAACCACGTTGGCGCCTTTCGAACGCAATAAATTTTTCTTCCACTCTTTTGCATCAGCTGACATATACACCGACACATTGAAACCTAGTTTCGCACTGATGATGCCAATGCTCAACCCAAGATTTCCTGTAGAACCAACTCCAATTGAATATTGCCCGAAAAAATCCCTGAACTTATCACTGTCAATCACTTCATAGTTATCATCAATATTCAGCAAACCACTTTCAAGTGCAAGTTCTTCTGCATAATGCAATACTTCAAATATTCCACCTCTTGCTTTTATTGAACCAGCCACCGGTAATTCATTATCACATTTTAAATATAACCTGCCCATAATCTGTTGTTGCCTGTCATTATCGAGCAATTCCTTCATACCTGAAATTTCTTTCAACGGGGATTCAATAATCCCCTGCGTTTTCCCCAATTCGGGGAAAGCTTTGGCCAGGTAAGGAGCAAATCTTTTCCAGAGAAATGCAGCATCACGCATATCCCTTTTATTCACCGGCAATGAAGTAATATCACGCATTTTTCGCCTGTAAGGATTAATCCATGATACCGGTTCAAGCCGTATTATATCTTCCAATAAAGGATACTGCAGGGTCCATTTATTTAAATCTGTAAAAACCATAGTGCATGATTTTTTTAAAATTTTCATATAGCATCATAAGCAATACGATAGTTGCTGCAAAATTACTGCCATACATTACTATCGGTTATTCAAGGGCTATCGCAATGAGGAAAAAATAATAAAAGACTTAATTATCTTTTTTATATTTGAAACACCTGCATTTTAACTATTGAATATTTTGTCACAACTTTATTAATACTTAAATTGTAACAGGTGTTATGTTGAACAGACCATAACTCCAATAAATGATGATGGACTTTTACAAGGAGGAAAACCCGGTTGTTTCAGTGATAATGGTAACGTATAACCGCTCACCCTACCTGGGCAGGAGCATCCCCTCTTTTTTAGAACAAACATTCCCGCATACTGAACTCATCGTTGTAGATGATGGCAGCGAAGACAATACGTTTGAAGTGGTAAACGGTTATATGCAAATTCATACCAACATCCGCTACATGAAGCATAGCAACAGGAATATTTCACTCTCAAAAAATGTGGGCATCAAAGCCGCAGCAGGAAAATATATTTCTTTTCTTGACAGCGATGATGCTTATGAGCCAGGCTATATAGAAAAAAGGGTCCGGTTCATGGAAGCTAACCCCGATATAGATTTAATTGAAGGAGGCGCTATCATAATCGGCGAACAGGATGTAAAAAATAAAAATAACCTCTCAGAGAAAATCAGGTTATCAGATTGCCATATCGGTGCAACATTTTTTGGCAAAAGAGAAATTTTTATTGCGATGGGTGGATTTGATAAAAATATCCCATATAGTGAAGACAGTGAGTTTTGGGAAAAGTCAGAAAAAAAATTCAGGTTGAAAAAATTCAATGAACCAGGTTATGTTTACTATCGTTCTACTCCTGGTAGCATCTGCAATACTGTTTAAATAAGAAGTATTATTTTAAATGAATATCAGTCCAACAATAAAAATTACCGCAAACAGTGTAATAAAACTGTAATAAAGTATTGTAATACTTTTTTTATTTTTTCAAATATGTGAATTTTGCGGGCACGAAAGGTTGTATTGTTTGTGCATTGGGAAATAAATGCGTTGATAGTTGAAAACTTTTATCAGCACTCTTCAATAAGTCAACAGTGCTTAAGCTCAAACAATAATCAACCAGGTTCTAAAAAAATAAATCTTACAAAATGGATTCAGAAATAAAACCAGTTGAAGAAATGGATGTTCGGGTACTGGTGCCAATCAAACGTCATGAAAAATTATTGAAGGTTTTCAAAGAACTTCCGGTGGGTGAAAGTTTTATTTTCATTAATGACCACGACCCTATCCCGTTATATTATGAATTCAAATCCATTTATGGCGATGTGGTGGGTTGGGAATACCTGAACCGCGGCGGAAGGGAATGGAAAGTAAAAGTAACACGTACAGAAGCTTCACAGGGAAGGGACTTTACTGATATCGCAACACTTTTAGACCTGAGAAAAGCAGATAAAAAAGACTGGAAGCAAATCGTGTTTCACAGGTATGGAATGATGGAGGCCGGTACTACAATGGAGTTAATCTCAAAAGATAACCCTGATGAAATTCAGGAAATTTTTAAAACCAAATTTGAAGGACAACATCATTGGTCTTATAAAAAAGAAGTGCCCGGTGAATACGTTATTCATATCAGGAAAGAAGTGAAAAGCGGTTTAGGTGATGAAGGTTTTTCTGTAGTAAATGAATATGACCTGAGGCCATTCCCGCCAACACAAAGGCATGAAATGTTTTACCAGGCATTTGCAGATATCAAACCCGGTGAAGCATTTGAATTTATCAATGACCATGACCCAAAGCCACTCTATTATCAAATGGAAGCAGAGAGTAATGAACCGTTCAGGTGGGAATATCTTGAGAAAGGCCCTGATGCCTGGAAGGTAAGGGTGGTTAAAGTTAAAGAACAATAAGTTCCTTTCAAACCAATCAAAATAAGAAATACTTCTTCATCCACACCGGGAATAATAATCCTTGGCAAGGTGCCGGTAAAATTGTGTTTTCTTCAAATCACAACTGATATTTTCCATTCAACAGGAATAACAATAAAACGCATAAAAATTTAATACCTTCCGTAAAAAATAAAATTTATGCGTGATTGGTTAAGAGCATTAATTGCAGGTTATGGCGCTTATAAATGGGGTGGAGGTTGTTTGGGAACTATTGTTGTATTCCTGTTTATTTATTGGGCATTAGGACACTGCTGATTGATTAAATTATTCTTAGTGTTTTTTAATTTTTGGATGATGTATTGAGGAAATTCCCAACGCTTGTTTTCCAGAGTACAGGATTCTTCAAAAACAGATTTTCATGTCCGCAATCAGGGTAAACAACTAATTTTTTATTGTGTGATGAAAGGTTGTTAAAGACTTGATCCGTCTCATCACGTGACACATTTTCGTCTTTGTTGCCCCATTGCACCAATACCGGGCACGTTATTGACTTAACAAATTTTTCAGGCTTCATGCTGAACATGAAAATACCCTGTTCAACTGAGCCCCAGAAAGTAAGCAAAGCACCAAAAATACCGGCAGGTTCATGCATATTATTCCTGGCCATTGATCCTGCAGCATCAGTTACTTTACCAAAACATTTTTCTAAAATAACTTTTGAAGGTTGAATTGTATTATCATCATGCATGGCTTTGGTTATGGATGCCGCGCCCATAGAACCACCCCAAAGAATGATATTTTTTTCACCTGTATTTCTTATAAAATGATATGCTGCCCCCACATCATGCGATTCAAAATATCCCATTGAACACACATCACCTTCGCTGTTTCCATGCGCCCTGAAATCTGTGAGCAAAACATTATAACCCATTTTGTAAAACGCTGTCGCTTCAGGGATAATTTCACTACGGCTGCTGCCAAACCCATGAAACATAACAACAGTTCCCTTTGAAGAATCGGCGCCATGTTTTGAATACCATGCAGTCAGCTTTAAACTGTCCGAAAGAATTATTATTGATTGATGTGGAACGCTGAATGAGTCAACCACCAATTGCCGCGGATGTTCTTCCCCTATCACCCTATCCAGCTTTTTTGCAATGAAACCTTTTTCATTTTCCTTCTTTACCCTCTTATCAGAGAAATGGGTAAAGATGTAAGCCTGCCAGGCACATAAGGCATTTAGTAAAACAAAAAGTATCAGCAGTATTATTCCGGTCCAGCGTAGAAATTTTTTCATGGCGCAAAATTGTAAGCTTTTATTTAGACCGGGAAACAGGCAGTCGTCAATCCCATTGAATTATAAAATGATTTGGTTAAAATTTTATTAACGGGCAACTGGTTGAACATGCGGTGTTGAATTTTTTTGCAGCGCTTTATCCTTTTTTATTTTATCCCTGTATTTTTTGCTGATAAATAAAAAACCAAAACATTCACCATCTTCCTTACCTAAATGTTTATGATGCATTTTGTGTGCATACCGCAAAGCTTTGATATAAGAATTATTGCTGCGGGTAAACAATTTAAAACGTTGGTGAATGATGATATCATGCACTATGAAATACGCTACACCATATAAAGTAATTCCTGCTCCTGCGCTTACCACCGGCCAGTTTTTATACATGCATCCAAACATGATGAGCAGCCAGCTTGGTATGGCAAAGATGACAAAGAACAAATCATTCCTTTCAAAAAAGCCACGACCATGACTGTGATGGTCTTTATGTAAAAACCAAAACCAACCATGCATTAAATATTTATGCGTAACCCATGCAACACATTCCATCATCACAAAGGCAGATATAGCAATAAGAACATAGATAATCCAGTTCATAAAAAAGTTCTTAACACCAGGAAAAATAACAACTGAATGATGAGCAAATGTACCGCGAATTTATTTCGTTTGTCATAATTCAGCATCCTGAAAACCCATAATAATAATGTGCTGATAATAATCCAGCATACATAATTATAAACCGGGACATTCCCGTCCTGCCATTTCCAATAACCAAGTTTTACTGCCACAGGTTCCATCAGCCAATCAAAAAAAGCAGCAAGGAAAGCTGCATCCACTAAAAAGGAAAGTGTCTTCATTTTGGTAGTGAGGTCAAGGCCTTGTTCCTTAATTTTTTTCAGCATATAATTTTCATAAGCCTGCGTTATCATACCGGTGCAGTAAATAATTATAAACCAGTTGAACCCAATGATTAAAGGGACACCAAGAAGTTTTAACCCCAAATTATTTCCATATTCATATTTGCCAAAAATAGTTTGAGTGTTCACACCGATTGCTTCTACGCAAAACCCCGAAACGATAGTAATTAAAATAAATAAATAGAAGTTTTTGTTTTTAGATGGATGCGTAATTATCAGAAGGGCTGACATGATTAAAAGATGGACAGGTGTGTTTTGAATAAACCAATCTTTGTATGATGTAAAAAGTATGCCGGCAATACCACAGGCATGAAAAAGTAAAGCGATGAACAAAGCAATATTGAGCAACGTTTTTCTATTCATGTAATTTCCATTTTTTACTGTCATTGATAATTAACCTTGCAGCTATCTCAGCGCTTTTTAAACATAAAGGTATGCCACCACCGGGGTGCACACTCCCGCCCGCAAAATAAAGCCTGCTGATGTTTTTTGAAAAATTCGGGTGCCTTAAAAATGCAGCATTACGGTTGTTGGAACTTGCTCCATATAAAGCGCCGGCAAAACTTCCTGTATCTGTTTCAATTTTTTTTGGATGAAGGATTTCTTCTGTTTCAATCAATGGTTCAATATCAGTTCTCAGTGTGCTGTTAAGTCTTGTAATGATTTTCTTTTTATACTTCATGATGGTTGATACTTCGCTGAAGGCCGCATCAGCAGGGACATTCACCATCACAAACCAGTTTTCTTTACCACCCGGTGCATGCAACCCGGGTTCCATTTTTGAAGTGATATTGATATAAACTGTCGGGTCATCATAAGGTTGTTTTAATTCAAATAAATAACGGAACTCTTCTTGATAATTTTTACTAAAAAAAATATTATGCAGTTCCAGTTGCGGAAAAGATTTACTGATGCCCCAATAAAAAACCAATGCGCTGCTGCTTCGCTCCTGTTTCAAAATACCGGCAGCAGATTTTTCATCTTTTAATAAATCCATGTATGTGTAATACACATCAATATTACTTATGACAACATCAGCCATTTGTTTTTTCTTATCAACAATAATACCTGTTGCTTTTTTCCTTTCAACAATAATTTTTTCAACACTGGAATTAAAATGAAACTGTACACCTTTTTTTACAGCAAGTTTATACATAGCATTATTAATAGACACCATCCCTCCCGGCGGATAAAAACTGCCCAGGTTCATTTCAAGATGACAGACAAGTTGCAACATCCCCGGTGCCTTGAAGGGGTTACTGCCGCTATATGTGGCAAAGCGGTCAAACAACTGAACCAGTTTAGGGTTTTTAAAAAACTTTTCATTAATATCATGCAAGGTTGAAAAAAGGTAACGGTACCGTGTTGACGAAATCGCCTTTAATGTGGGCGAAAGTTGCCAACCATTTTTTTTATGCAATGAATTGCTGATAAAAATTTTTCCGATGTCGTCATAAATTTTTTGTGCCTCATTTAAGTAATCATCTATGTTTCGTGGTGGTTCATCCAGTTTTTGAAATATCTCCTGTTTTAACTTTTCCCTTTCAGCAAAAGCATTTATCACAGTGCCATCATCATAAAAATAACGGCAGGCGTTTTCAAGTTTCCTGTAAGCAAAGTATTGATGAATATCTTCATCAGCCAACTCAAAAAGTGATTCAATATTTGCAGGTTGAACAAAAACACTGGGGCCGGTATCAAAACAAAAACCGTTCTTTTCAATCTTATACAACTTACCACCCGGATGATTATTTTTTTCAAAAACATCAACAGAAAAACCATTTACTGCAAGTCGAATAGCAGTTGCCATACCTGCAATACCAGAGCCAATCACAATTGCTTTGGGAGGTTGCTGCATCACATTAAGCAACAGCGGCAGCCATTGTTTCCAGTTGCCATTTTTTTATCAGGGGGAAAGCAATAATAAACCAGGCAGTGAATTTTGAAGGATGAGTTTGCAGATTGGATTCTATTTCCTGCATTGAGCGGAAACAAACATCCTTTACTTCATGTTTATCAAAATTAATTTCGCCGTTGTGATACCCAACAAATACATGGTCAAATTCATTTTCTGTCAGGCCGTTTTCAAAATTTGCGTAATAAACAAATTCAAATGCTTTTTCAAGCGGGGTTTCAAAACCAAGCTCTTCTTTTAATCTCCGTGCAGCTGCAATTTCTGTTTCTTCACCGGGTTTAGGATGGCTGCAACAGGCATTGGTCCACAAGCCACCGCTGTGATATTTTTGAAAAGCTCTTTGCTGCAACAACATTTCATTTTTGTTATTAAAGATAAAAACACTGAAAGCACGGTGCAGTATGCCTTTGCGGTGTGCTTCCATTTTTTCCATTGCTCCTGTTACCTCATCCAGTTCATTTATCAGAATAACTTGTTCCATAGTTTAAATATAAGGTTTGTAAGGCTACCTGCTGTATTATTAATACGGTTTTTTTCATGATGTGCATAAAAAAACTGTTTTTATATTACCTGATTAATACTACAGTTCCTTTTAATACGATTGGTGTTTCTTCATTGTCTTCAAAATACTGCAACATCCAAACATAAGTGCCTGCAGGCTGCGGGTTACCATTAATTCTCCCATCCCATTTCTTTGTCCAATCTTTTGTTTCAAAAATCAATTGCCCCCATCGGTTATACACCCTGAACACAAGGTTTTTTGCTTTGTATGCATTCAATGGATATAAATAATCATTCAAGCCATCACCATTGGGTGTAAATGCTGAAGGCACTGCAATATGGCAACTATAAAAAACTTTGATGATTGTTTGAGATGTATCATAACAACCAATATCATTTTGTACAATTAATGAAACCGGGAATGACTTACCATCTCTTGTCAAGGGGTTTGCATATTGTTTGGGCATAGGTGACTGCAAAATGCTTGTTGTGCCATCACCAAAAGTCCAGAACCAGCTAATAATTTTTCCGGTGCTTGAATCAATAAATTGTGCTGCATCTTCAGGGCACAATTGTGTGGATGGTGATACTATAAACCGGGATATAAGTTCATTGTCCAGCAATATATCAGCAGAAGCGCTATCGGTGCAAACACCATTGGATACAGCTAACTGAATATGTTTGTTGCCATAATCATTAAAATTAAAAATAGAATCTTCTGCAGCACTTGTACCATTTGTATCAAAAACCCAGTTCCACTGGTTCACTCCATTTTTTCCATC
This sequence comes from uncultured Parafilimonas sp., assembly GCA_964400415.1. GTDB lineage: Bacteria > Bacteroidota > Bacteroidia > Chitinophagales > Chitinophagaceae > Parafilimonas. The sequence goes on along the minus strand of CAYNTP010000023.1, from coordinate 29,754 downwards.
ATGCGAATAAAACAAAGTATCAAACACACAACCTAAATGCACACTGTAATCAAAATCTGCAGAAACAGTATCTGAAGTAATAAAATCAATGAATGAACCTGCTGGTGTTTCCTGCGCACATTCATCAAGAATAGTATTACCATCTGTGCCTTTCTGCAAAGTGATTGTGAAGTTGCCTGCAGTCTGAATCGGTTTATTCAATTTCACTTTTATAATTGGTGATAAACCATTGGAACAACTATCAGCAATTGCGCCGGTAACCTTTATAGAAGGATTACCCGTAACTACAAAATCAGAGCCATCAGAAGCCACAGTGCTGCACAACATTTTTTTTCTAAATACAAGCCTGATTTCATTTGGTGAACAGGCTATAGGTGTCATACTATCCATTGGTGTAGGCGCCAATGGATTTATGGTAAATGGAACTGTTGAACCCGGAGGAATATTATTATCACAATTATCCAATAAAGAATTCTGGTCCGAGCCATTTTGTATCACGAGAGAATATTGACCCGGTGGTAAAGGTTTATCCAACGTGATTGAAAACGAATCCATATCAAAAGAGTTACTGCAATTCAGGCTACCTGCAGAAACCACATTGGCAGATGATGGAGACAGAATAAAATCTGTACCATCTGTAGCGAGGCTCGCACACTTTACTTTTTTATTGAGCGTAACAGTAATTACCTGACCTGCACAATCTGCAGTTGCTGTAAGCATAGCCGGTTTTGTTGTATCAGTAATACTTGCTGTACCACCTTTAAATGAAAGGCCATAGCCGCTTTGCCCATCGCCTGAAAAATGACTAATCAGCAGAAGGTATGTATGGCCCGCGGTAATGTTTGGCATTTTACTAAATGTGGTTACACCAGTTGCAGGGTCTGATGCACAACTCACGGTGTTGGTATTATTCGCAGCAGTTCCAGTTACGCCATAAGAACCGCTCCAGTTGCCAACAACAAAAATTGAAGCATCAGTATAAACATCTTTCGGGTCATGGCCTGTAATATCAAAAAGCTGCCAATCATAATCATCATTTAAATCTTCAGGTGTAATCGTCAAACCCAAAGTACCTGATTGATAACAGGTGAAACGATACCAGAATGGATTAAGGTCGCCATATGCTGCATTGCTACAACCGGGAACAGGTATTGTTTTTCCACCACATGCCGGCACACTTGCCTGTTTAAATGTATCAGTACCACACACAGGAAAAGCTGTAGAAGGATTTTGCCCCAATGTAGTACATGCAGTCTGGCTTTTGGCTGCATACACAACAAACAATAATAGAACAGGTAGTATTTTTCTCAGCATATTATCTAACAAATAAAGACAATTACTTTGATTGTTGTGTTGCTGCAATCAACCAAATGTTTTAAACAGCAGCATCAAGAAACAAACTTTTCAGTTCAGGTGTTGGAACCCAGCAGGCTTCCCGTTTACCAAACCATTTATAACGGTTTTTAGCAATAAAATTGTACACTGCATCCCTGATGAATTTCGGGACAATAAGAAATATCCATAGAATTTTTATCCAACCACTCAGCCTCTTTGCCACCTTCAATGCAGCAGTTGAACGTGTATAAACAGTATTATTTTCAAACAAAACAAAAGAATTAAAATCATTCACCGGCAGGTCAAAATCAGCTAATATCTTTTGCGCAAAAGGTGATTGCAATGATGCAAACCTGAAAATTTTTTTTGGGTCATGACTGATAACATATTGCACACTGCCGTTACACAAATTGCAAACGCCATCAAATAATATTACAGGATGCACTTCATTATTCATACTGCAAAAATACTAATGTCTGAAATGACGCAATCCTGTAAACACCATTGCAAGCTGGTGTTGCACACAATATTCAATGCTGTCTTTATCACGCACAGAGCCCCCGGGCTGAATGAATGCTTCAATCCCATTTTCATGTGCCAGTTGCACTGAGTCATTGAATGGGAAGAAAGCATCGCTTGCCAACACAGCGCCCTTGATGTCAAACTTAAATTGTTTTGATTTTTCGATTGCCTGCCGCAAAGCATCCACACGGCTTGTTTGCCCGCAACCTTTTCCAATCAACTGTTTATTTTTTGTGAGTGCAATGGCATTACTCTTTAAATGTTTGCAGATAATATTGGCAAAAGAAAGTTCTTCTTTTTCTATATCGCTTGTATTTCTTCCACCCACTTCTTTCCAGTCAGCATAATTGCCTTTATCAAAATCCTGTGTCAGTGTTCCATTGAGAATAGATTTATATTGAACAGGGGATTTTGCAGGTTGTGGTTGTAATTGCAACAATATCCTGTTCTTTTTTGATTTCAGAATTTGTAATGCAGCTTCATCAAATGCAGGCGCTATCAGCACTTCAAAAAATATTTCACTGATAGCTGAAGCAGTTTCCGCATCAATGGTATTATTGGTTACCAGTATTCCACCAAAAGCACTTTCGGGGTCACATTGCAGCGCTGCATCCCAGCTTGTTTTTACTGATGGCCTTTGTGCTACACCACAAACATTGGTATGTTTTATAATTGCAAAAACAGGGTCAATCTTTTTTCCTGCATCATTTGAACTTGGTTTCGGAAATTCAGTTATCAATTGAATTGCTGCATCAATATCTACAAGGTTATTGTAAGAAATTTCCTTGCCATGCAATTGTGTAAACACTTCATTTAAATCACCATAAAACAAAGCCTGCTGGTGTGGGTTTTCACCATAACGCAAGGATTGTTTTTTGTGATAAGGATTAAATAATGGAGGATTAAAATAATTACTGATGGCAATATCATAATTCATCACTACATCAAAAGCTTTTGCTGCATATTGCTTGCGTTGTTCAAGTGTGCTTTCACCATTTTGTAATTCTAATAATTCAACCAAAGGCTGATAATCTTCTTTCGCTGCCACCACCAACACATCTTTAAAATTTTTTGCAGCAGCACGTATCATTGATGGCCCGCCAATATCAATTTTTTCAATAATTGATTTTTCAACCGTATTGTTATCACCGCTGAATAATGGGGATGCAAACTGTGCAACAGTTTCTTCAAATGGATAGAGGTCAACAATCACGAGGTCTATTTCAGGAATTTTATATTGTTCCATTTCATGGATATCCTGCTCCACATCCCGCCTGCCTAAAATACCACCAAATACAATTGGGTGCAATGTTTTTACCCTTCCGCCTAAAATAGACGGATAAGCAGTGAGTGATTCTACAGGGATACATTTTATACCAAGGCCTTCAATAAACTTTTGTGTACCACCGGTAGTATAAATTTTTATTCCCAGCTTATCTAAAATTTTTACAATTGGTTCTAAACCGTCTTTATAAAAAACAGAAATCAATGCGCCTGCAATTTTCTTTTGCATAATAGAATTACATTTTTAAAGTGAATGCACCATCCTGTGCAGTTGAAAAGAAGCGCAAATGTAACTGCTCAAATTGTTTTTTCAATTTCCGGGATTTCCACGCAGGCACGCTGCCATCGGCAACAACATAATTACATTCAAAAATTTTACTGATTTCTTCAGGGTTTAACATTGTATTTTCAGAGAGGATTAAAACATGTAAAGGGATTTTTTTTGGAGGATAAAAAGGCATCCTGCAATTACCCAGCAATAAAATTTTTTTCGAATGAAAATCCAGAATCCTGTTTTCAATGCAGGGCAATAAAATACTTTCACTGCTATATACCCTGTGTTTGACCCTTGATGGTTTTATATTAAAATTCCTGAGAAAAACATTGGTGATAACAGATGAATCGCCGGCAAATTTTACAGTATTACCTGAAATAAAATCTATAGCCGATGATTTGGGGACATGATATACAACCAGTTTTTGTTGTTGTTGATGAAAAATGAAATCTGCATCCTGGAATACAAGGAATAAACAAAAACAAAACAATGCTTTTAATAAATATTTTGTTTGCCTGTTAAATATCCATGCGCAAATCAAACAGGTTGCAACAGTAAGAATAACTAATTGCAGAATAGAAATGTGCAGACCATCCCAGGTAGAAAATGGTAATTTATCAATGTGTTCAACAAAATCATTCATCAATGCAATACTCCATCCGGTAACCTTACCAATTAATGAAGCAAACATCTGCCACCATGAAAAACAGAATAACAACAACTCTTCAAACAAAATAATTCCAGATAACGGAACAGCAAAAAGGTTACTGAATAAAAATAAAGTTGGCAGTTGATGAAAATGATAAATGACAATTGGCAAAGTAAAAACCTGTGCAGACAAACTGATTGCACAAAGCTGCCATATCTTTCTTACCATTTTATTTTTAAAATATAACAGGTTGCATATTTTTTTATAACAAAGCACAATACTCAACACAGCGCTATAAGAAAGCTGAAAACCAACATCCCATAAATAAAAAGGGTTGAATAAAAGCAACACAAATGCTGAAGCTGCAAGTGTATTGAACATATTACCGTTTTTATTCATCATCCTTCCAAACAAAAGAAAAGTAAACATTACAGAGGCCCTCAAAACTGATGGCGCTGCACCAGCAATGAAAGTAAACATCCAGATAACCAAGAGTATTATCACGGGCTCAATCCACTTCCTGATTTTTTTTGTTTTGAATAAACTAAAGAATGATAAAAGCGCACCATAAATCACACCGATATGTAAACCACTTATTGCTATGATGTGTACAACACCTGTATTACTGTAAGCCTGCACCAGGTCTTTATCAAGGTCGTTTCTATATCCAAGCAACAATGCTTCTGCAATGCCAAGTTCTTTTGAAGAGCTGATATTTTTTTGCATTACATGCAATGCCCAATCCCTTATACCAAAAAGCAGTTGTTGAAACTTATTGGCATTTGTACTTTTTAGTATTTTAAAATCCTGTTCTGCCAGGAAAATTTGACCTGTGATATTTTGAAATAAACAATAGCGGTTATAATCTAACGCTGCCGGATTGCCGTTGTTCTGTATTGTTTGGATTTGCTTTTTAAAACAAATCTGCATCCCATATTGTAGCTGTGGCGGCAAAGAATCTTTTTTAAAATATATAATGATTCTGCCTTTTGTTTTAAACAGGTGTTTATTTTCAGACACTACTGAGATTTCAGCTAATGCTTTATAAGAATTTGTTTTCTGAACAAGGGGTTCGCGTATGGTAGCAACAACTACATCTCCAGGTTGATAAAATTTTCCATACCAGTTTTTATTATGCTGAATATTCTGCATCCATGCAACAGCTATGCCAGCACCTGCAAACAAGACAAGAATTAAGCAACCCCTTAACCAACCCAGTATAAATTTTTTTGAATCAGGCAAGCAACTGAAAAAAAGTAAACAAATGCCGATAATAACTACAAGGATAATTGCCATCAATATATCAAGGTGCAGATACCACTGCAGAATGATACCTGAAATAAATGCTGCGAGAAGCCGGGCAAAGGGTATCTTTTTCACAGGCTCGATATTTTAAAAAATCGTTAGGATAAATATAAAACATTCCGATTGCAGCTTGAAAAATTATTCAAAATCATAGAGTTTTTCGTTAAAAAAAGTAGTTTTTACAATTTTCACTTGTAAAAAAGCGAAAATTAATTACCTTTGCAGTCCCGTCGTATTTATTAATACAAAATTTTGTTTACAGAATGTTGTCTAACAGTTTGTTTGAAAAGTTGGATCTAAGTGATGACAAGAATTTATTAATTCAAGGACTACCATCCTCCATCGAAAAGCAGTTTGCAAAATTATCTTACGCAAAAAATGTGACCCCGTTGTTAAGGACGAGGAAAATTGATTTTGCATTGGTATTTGCAGTAAACAGGAACCAACTTTCCAACATTTTAAAAGATGTTTTTCCCGCATTGCATTGTGATAGCAAGTTATGGATTGCATATCCAAAAGTTACCAGTAAAATCGCCAGCGACCTGAACAGGAGTACCAGTTGGGATGCATTGTGCGAGTGCGATTATGAAGCAGTTAACCAGGTAACACTTGATCACGTATGGTCTGCAATGTTGTTTAAGAAATCTGTTCATGATTCAACACCAAAGATTTTGAAATCAAAATCAAAATCTGTGCTCACTGAAGCAGAGTAAATGTTGTTATATATTTTTTTGATAAACTACCTCATGAGATGAGGTAGTTTTTTTTTAAAAAGTTTTTACCATAGAATATTTCCTGAATACTTTTTTTACAAAAAACAAAACCTACAAACAAAAATCTTATCTCGTCCAATTTTCACCTATTAATATTAAATATATTCTGGCAATATTATTTGAGGGTTAAAGCAATTATAAAGTAACCAAGATTTTTAAACCCTGTTTTCAACGAAATATCCATCGTATGCTTTATGCTAAACTTAAGATTTCCGGGATATAAAAACCAGGAAAAAATAATTCATAAAGCATAAGTTTTAATCAATAAAAAATAATACGATGAAAAAAGTATTCATTCTTTTAACCACTGCATTCACGGCCCTTACATTCACAAACATATATGCACAAACAAATACAAATGCGAAAACAGTAAGGGAAGATATTAAATCAGACAGGATTACACTTCGAAAATTACGGGGTACTGAGGTAAGTACTTTATCTCAAGAACGTTTTCAGGCTCATTTTCCTAAAGCCACCAATGTTTCATGGAGCAGGCAAGACTATTTTGATGTAGCCAGTTTCACAATGAATAACATATCCATGACAGCATATTATGATGAAGATTCACATCTGGTGGGCACAATAAGTCCTTCAACGTATGAAAAATTGCCGGTATCAGCACGTAATTACATCGGAAAACATTACAAGGGCTACGCAACTGAAAAAGTCATTTACTATGATGACAATGAAGCCAACCCTACAGATATGATTATGTATAACACACAATTTGAAGACAGGGACAGTTATTTTGTGGAACTATCAAACGGTAGCCATGAAATTGTTCTGCATGTATTTAAAAATGGAAATGTAATGTTCTTTAAAAGCCTTTCATAGCTTTTATTAATTTTTACAAAGTAAGGGGCCTTTTCATTGACCGATTATTGACAGGTTAATGGAAGGGTCCTTTTTCATGTATATGATACATAGTTTTTATCTTACATACATCAGCATTATGTGTAACAATATTCGTTAATCCAAAAAAAATATAACAATCAATTTTTAATATAATATTGCAAGAGATATGAGCGATAGCCTGCGTGGTATTAATCCCCCTGATATATCCCTTAAAATAATTAACAAAAAAGAAAAATACAATGAAGCAAGCAACAACTGCTATCACAATGACGCCACAAAAAAAAAGATTATTATCACTCGACTTTTTTCGTGGTATCACCATTGCTGCAATGATCCTTGTCAATAATCCCGGGGATTGGGAACATGTATATGCTCCATTGGAACATTCAAAATGGAACGGATGCACACCAACAGATTTAATCTTTCCCTTTTTTATTTTTATGGTAGGCGTTTCTATCACACTTGCCATTGGCCCAAAAAAAGAAGATAAGGCACAACATTCAAAAATTATTGCAAAAGCATTTAAGCGATCAGTAATTCTTTACATCATCAATGTTGCAATACATTTTTTATTCACCTTCAACTTTGAAAACTTTAGAATCATGGGTGTATTGCCCCGTATTGCAATAGTATTTTTTATTTCAGTTATCATCTTTATTAAAACGAACTTTAAACAACAACTCATCCTGTTTACCAGCATACTCATCATTTATTATCTGCTGATGTGTTTTGTACCCGTCCCGGGATATGGTGCATCCAACCTGGAGCCTGCTACCAACCTGGCTGCATGGCTTGATACAACAATCCTAACCACAAAGCACATGTGGAGCGGAAGTAAGGTATATGACCCAGAAGGTATTTTAAGTACACTTCCTGCAATCGGCACCTGCCTGTTTGGTATAATGGTTGGCGACTGGATCAGGAGAAAGGATAAAGACGAATCCACCAAAATTGCATGGATGTTTGTGATGGCAACATTTTCTGTCATGGCCGGTATGATCTGGAATAATTTTTTCCCGATCAACAAATCATTATGGACAAGTTCTTTTGTTTTATATACAGGCGGCCTGGCAACTGCAGGCCTCGCTATTGCATATTGGCTGATTGATGTGCAGGAACGAAAAAAATACATTACGCCATTTGTTGCCTTTGGCGCCAACGCAATTACCGCCTACGTTGCAGCAGATGTTGTTATTGCTGTACTTTCCTGGTTTCATATAAACCTTGATGGCGAAACTGTAAACCTGCAGGAATATTTATACAAAACAATTTTTGTTCCGCATTTTTCTCCCATCAATGCATCACTTGCAGGTGCAATTACTTTTGTGTTAATTATGACAATACCAATGATCATTCTTTACAGGAAGAAAATTTTTATTAAAGTGTAGGCATCAGTTTGCATTTCTACAAACCAAAATTCATCTTATGTTACAGCTACCACGCAGGCTCCAGTCAATTGATGTACTCAGGGCCATCACTATGTTCTTCATGATTTTTGTAAATGACGTGGATGGTGTTGAAAAAATTCCAGGATGGATTAAACATGTGAGCGTTAATACAGATGGATTAGGCTTTGCCGATACAATTTTTCCTGCTTTCCTTTTTATCGTTGGGCTATCCATTCCATTTGCGCTCAACAAAAGGATGCAATCCGGAGATAGCAAACAACAAATTACTTCACATATTATATTGCGCTCACTTGCATTAATAGTGATGGGTTTCTTTCATGTGAACCTGGAAAATTACAGTGATAAAGCTTTAATACCTTATCCCATTTTTGAAATACTGGCAACACTGGCTTTCTTCCTCATCTGGTTAGATTATCAGCCATCACTTTCAAAAACAAAAGAACGTGCATTACAGATTTCAGGTATTATCATTTTAGTTGTGCTGGCTATATTTTATAAAGGTGAAGAAAATGGCCAGATTGTTTGGATGCTTCATCAATGGTGGGGCATACTTGGATTAATAGGATGGGCTTACCTAACATGTTCGTTGGTTTATCTTTTTTCAAAAGGAAAAATATTTGTTTTAATAACAGCTTTGATATTTTTTATTGTTTACAACATCCTCAATCAAACTTCAATACTTGATCCTGTTTCTGGTTTTCTACATTACCTGTGGTTCATCAACAATGGTTCTGAAACTACTTTAATAATGAGTGGTGTAGTTATATCTGCTATTTACAGGAAAAGCCTGTCAACAGGAAGCAAGCATTTTTTTACCATCTTATTGCTTGCCGGGATTTTCATGATACTATTTGGCTTCCTGGTAAGGCCTTTAGGAGGTATCTCAAAAATACGTGCTACTCCATCCTGGACATGTATCTGCGCAGGCATCAGTATCCTTGTTTTTGTTGCTCTGATTTTTATTGTTGATACAAAAGGTAAAGGGAACTGGTTTAAAATTATTAAACCGGCAGGAACCAGCACTTTAACCTGCTATCTTATACCCTACTTTTTATATTCATTCATGATGTTGTTCAATATCAACTATCCGGTTTTCTTTAATGAAGGTGCAGGAGGTATCGCCAGATCATTTGTAGTATCATTTATTGTAATTTTTATTACAGGCCTCATGGAAAAGAAATACCTGAGATTGAAAATTTAAAAAATTTACAGGCACATTATCAGTATTGAAAAAATTATTTTTATAGCCTTTAAAATCTTTTCTGAGTTCGTTTGCACAGGAATGTTACATTTGGGCAAAATATTTATAGTCAAAAAAATAAAACACAAAAGTTAGCCAGTAATTTTATTATAGTTCTACCAGTTTTTTTTCAGGCTAATTTCTCCTCGATGCAGGACCAGTTTTAGAAAATTTTAAAAATAAAAAAAATACAGATGAAACTTTTTGTTGCAGGTTTCCCGGGTGATTTTGATGATGTTGATTTAAAAGAAATGTTTGAATTGTACGGTACAGTTACATCAGCTAAGCTGATAGTGGACAGGGCTACCGGCAAAAGCAAGGGTTTTGGTTTTGTTGAAATGCCCGACAGGATGGAAGCCTTGCAAACTATTGAAACCTTGAATGGCGCCGGTATAAAAGGAAAGAAAATTTCTGTGCAGGAAGCAGAAAACAGGCCTCCCAGCAGTGGCGGCAACAGCAATTTCAGGAGCCGGAATCATAACAACTTCAATAAAAGGTATTAGTACACCTTTTGAAAAAGCAATAACGCTTCTTTCTAATTCCAGCTATTCATTATTGAAAGAAATCAGTTCAACACTTCAGGTTCTAACTTGATGGACTTGGGGAAAAGAATATTATTTTCCAAATGAATGTGCAGATGGAGGTCTTCTTCAAACTCTTTAAGCATTGAAAGAGTAACCCTGTAAGTATTACATCCATCAGCAGGTGGTTCATAATTATGGGTAAGCATGGCAATTTTATCAAACCTTTCCCCTTCACCATCATGGTCCTTATTCATCACTGCAATAGGATTTTTGATTGTACCAAAATGTGGCGGAGGAAGTTTCTCGCCTGCATCTTTTGCCCTTACCATTTTTCTTATAAAAGGAAATAAAATCAGCTCTTCCTTTTTCATGTGCATGGATAATTCACCTGTAGAGATATTAAACAATTCTTCCACTTCTGCAAGTTCAGGATGATTGCCGCCATGCACCCGCACCAGCTTACTTAAGAAGGGTTTTATTTCTTCAATACTGGCAGTTACATAACGATGATGTTTTTTTTCAATAAAATCAGCAAGCAAATCAAGAGGCCAGGAATTATAATCAGTTGCAGGATTGTCTTTTTGTTGAACAGCTTTTTGCAAACTATCCAGCAATGTTGATGTTTCAATATTTTTATTACTGCATACTTCATTGATTGACCTGTCACCTTTGCAACAGAAATCAATGCCATAAGATTGAAATACAGAAGCAGTGCGATAATCTTCAGCTACAAGCTCACCCACAATGCTTTGCCCTGTAATGTTGTTCATGATAAAAAATTTATTTTATGAGGCCATAAAAACTACATCAATAAATTGAATAGTTGATTATGGCATTGAAATATAGCGGACGAGATAAAACATAGCCCATCCTGCAAATCCTATTAACAGCATCCATACCCATGCGGGTATGCTCTGTGGCGTTTCGCTACCACCAATCAGGAATGACTTCTGGTCACCTTTGCCATAAGCGTTGATCATAATAGGCAACACCCCATCTACCACAGAATTTTCTGAGATTCCTTCAACGTCAATAGCCGGGCCATTGCGTACTGTAAAAGGTATTTTACGGATACCTTCTTTGCCGGTTGGGTCTTTGCTGACAATTTTCAGCACATGTTCTCCATCAGTGAGTTTGCGTGTATCCAAATCAAAACTTACAGGAGACAACACTTCTGCTACCGGTTTGTTGTCGTCATCAATAAAGATGAATATGGTGCTTTTATCACTCATGTTATTAGTTATTTAAGATCATTCGTTTAATATGTGTTTCAGATTTTTCACCCGGGCGTATCAGCCATTTCACAGAATAGAACAATGTATAAAGTACAATAACTACAGCTATAGTTACAATCAGGTAGTCCCATTGGCTATCCGGCCCTGAACCATGTGTGATCCCTTTTAAAATTGCCGGTTGATTTCGTTCACACACAGGGCATGCAATTGCAGCAAAAGATGCAGAGAGAAAAACCAAAATTCCTATAATAATTTTTTTCATTACGGTGCTGGTTTAAGTTTTACAATATCCAATATCTTTTTTATTTCTTCAGGAGTCACCTGTTTAGCATTATTGCCCCAGCTTGTACGTTCATAATTCATGATGGCAGCAACTTCGTTTTCGGTGAAGTTGGCATTGGTGCCAACAGGTGGCATTACACCATATTCTGCCCTTGCATCATAACCATGCATGATAATATCCACGTATAATTCCAGGTTATCTCCTGTAACAACAGAACTTCCTTTTAAAGGAGGAAATGCACCCGGTAAACCTTCACCATTTGCCTGGTGACAAGCCTGGCAATTGGTAACAAAAAGTTCCTGGCCATTGGCTGCTGAAGCTGCAGCAGCATTGCCACCGGCAGCAGCAGTCTTCTCTTCACGTTTATATAAAAACTCAGGTGCAGGAGTACCATCTGGTAGTTTAGTTTGCTTGCGTGATTGCAGATAAGCTACCAGGTACAAAGCATCTTTTGTTGCAACGACTTTTCCTTCTTTACCATTTAAATATTCAGCTGGGACATTTACAATGACATCATTTTTTGAAGGTTCTTTTTTTATAGTAAACATCCATGGATAAGCAGGCATGACTGATTCTTTCACAACAATACGTGGATTGAAAAGATGCACCAGGTTCCAGTCTCTTGATGGTTGGCGGTTACCAATATTAGTCAAATCCGGACCAGTACGTTCAGTGCCCATAAGCGTTGCTGTATTGCGCCAGAAATCTGTTCGGGTAATACCTGCATAATCTGCTGCGATACTTGGCCTGCTACCCCAGGTTTTATCCATGTCAACGTTACGCACCTGTTGTGTATGACAGGCAACGCATCCATTAGCTACAAACAATGCTTTACCTTTTATTGCATCTGCACTCAGTGGTTCTGCATTTGGCAGGGGTGCATTATTTTCCTGGTTGCGTAATGCAGGTATAATTGCAACACAAACGGTAAGTCCAATGAACATTAACGATGCTGCTGAAAACAATTTTACATGATTATCAAAAAAATTACTCATTTCTATTTCTTAATAATGTGATTAAATAGATGGTACCGGTTCAGTGGCTTTATCTGTTTCCATTTTTTCAATAGCTGATTCTCTCACATCCACTGTTTTACTTTTTTTATACATCAGGTAAATGTTATAAGCAAATACAACATGTGACAACCACATCAGGCTACCACCAATAGCCCTCCATAACCAATAAGGCATCATCAATACTACACCATCCATAAATGGCTTTCCATTCAGCCATAGCAAACCTTTCAGTGTGCTTCCATACATCAATGGGATTGTATAAAACATCAGGCCGATAAGCGCCATCCAGAAATGGGCCCCGACCAATATCTGTGGAGGTTCTTTTCCGGTAAGCCGGGGAACTACTGCATAAGTACATGCCCAGATAAAAAAGGTAATGATGCCATACATGGTAAGATGGGAATGTGCCACTGTAAAATCAGTGAAATGCCATATCAGGTTTGTAAACCTGAATGCTTCTGCAGTACCCTGCATTGAACCTGTAAAGTAAAAGATGATACCAACCAGGAAAAATGGAAGTGTATAGCTGTCTTTTACTTTATACCATCCTCCTTTGAAAGTCATCAGGAAATTGGTAGTACCTGCAATTACTGGTATTGCCATACCCATACTTCCCACGATGGCTACTGTCTGAAGCCACCAGGGAATAGCGCTGAATACAAAATGGTGGCTTCCTATCAATGTATAAAATAATATCTGTGTCCAGAATGCTAAAATACCGAGGCTGTAAGAATAGATAGGTCTGTTCAATTGCTGTGGTAAGAAATAATAAACAATACCAAGTGTAAACAACATAAACCACATACCCACACCCTGGTGCATATAATAACCTTGTACGATTGTTTCACCTAAACCATCCTGCCAGAAAGGAAGATACGCAGTGAGTGAAATAACAATTGTGAATATAATCGCAGAAACCATATACCAGTTGGATATATAAATTTCTTTTGTCGTGCGCTTCGCAATTGTTTTCAGAAAATTGATAAGTGTCAGTGCCAGTCCAATGCCAAAGAGCAGCATCACAGGCCAGATATATTCACGGTATTCACCACCACCATTATTGATACCACCCATCAGGCAGAGTGAGCCAATCAACACTGATGCATTTATCAGGATGAGTGCATACCAGCCCATCTTCATGCTGAATAATTTTGTGTTGCTTACCCTCGGTACAATATAATTTCCGAGACCAATCATACCGAGTGATGCCCATCCCCAGAAAACAGCATTTGTATGTACAGGCCTCAACCTGCCAAAGCTTAGCCAGCTTACATGATCTGCATCCGGCGCTACAAACTTTATCCCGAGATATTCGCCGATAGTTGTCCCAAACAATAACCAGAAAGTTGCACAGCCAAGATACCATAACACCATTTTAGATAGTTCAGGATCTATGTTAGGACGGGGTAATGCTTTTTTCTTATGTGCTACTAAATTGTATCCTGTTTCAGGGCTTATATCAAGTAAGCCTCTTTCATCTTCTGCAGGATTATTTCCTGACAGTTCATTATGAGTGAGTGAATAATTAAGCGCATTCTTTCTCTTTTCCAGGTTCGCTCTTTCTTCATCAGTCATATTTTCAAGATATGTTGCCAGCTTTGCTGCTTCATCCAATCGTTGCCTGTTACCTTGTTTATTTACTGCATTCCTCAATTTGACAATTAATAAAACAAAGCCAGCCAACACAGGTATTAAAATCAGCACCAGAGTAATAATGATTCCACCTTCGCTGAATATAGAACTACCATCAGCTTTAACCGGAGCCTGTGCCATCACTGCTGCAGGTGAGAACAAAACAAAAATTGATGATAACATCAAAGCTATTATTGCAGCCCCGGTGTTACCCGGCCCCTTTTTATTTTTTATCTTCAACAGCTTATCAATCTGGGTACTGTTGAAATGCCTCGAATATTCATGGAAAATTTCTGTATTGGTTTTTTCTAAGCTCCTCCTGGCATTTTCTCTTAGTTGTGAAACTTTTCTTTTTAGTGCAACTGCTGCCACTAAAAGCAACAATGAAACAATAATCATCATACACAACCAGGCTTCACCTTTACTAAATGAAAAAGAAGATGGTTTCATACTTTGGGCCGAGGCAATTTTCCCTGTAAACATCAGTACTAAAGAAAGGAAAAATAACGGCGGGATTTTATATTTTCTCATATTGAATATATTAATACCTGTTATTCTTTTAATCTTAAAAGTAAGAACTTTTTAAAAATAAAGAGTCATTCCCCACTCCTTCCAGTAAATTTACTCAACAAGGAATTTATTTACTGAAACTACAATATTCTGATCTCTGTTTTACTGCCTGCCAGGGTTGCATTTTAGTGCAGTCTGCCAGTCTAATACAAGTCTTATTTTTATCACCAGCCTGGGTTGATATAACAGCCTGGGAAATTTTTGTTGGATTTTTTCAAACCCGTAAAATGCTTTGAGCAGATAATAAGATTTGCCCGATGATTTATTAATCATTTCTGACACCCTCATAAAATCACTGAAATCAAAAACCTGCTGCTCAACTGATTAACAACATATTGTTGTATCGCGCCAAAGGTAATATACTGTCTTAATAAAAGTCAAAAATATCTTTTATTTTGATGGATATTTTTAATTCATATACCTGCAACAATATTTATATGTTCAGTTTTTATTCCAGTAATTCAACCCAAAACAATAAGAAAAATTGCTTAAGAAAAGCAGGCAAATTTTATTGAAGTGTGCAATTAAAATGCACATCTTACAGGAAACAAAAAAGCCCATCAATTGAATTGATAAGCTTTCAGTCGGGCGGACTGGATTCGAACCAGCGACCCCTTGCACCCCATGCAAATACGCTACCGGACTGCGCCACCGCCCGAGGGCTGCAAATGTAAAATCCTTTTAATAAAAATCGGTTTATATTTGCCAAATTTTGCCGCTTCACATGAAAATAATACTGCAGCAAGTTCTCATTGCAGATCCCGATTCTCCACACAACGGAAACAAGAAAGATATTTTAATCACTGATGGCATCATTCAAAAAATTGATGACAACATCACAGATGATTCTGCACAATATTTTAATGGAAATGATATAACAGTCTCACCTGGCTGGGTGGATATTTTTGCCAATGCCTGCGACCCCGGTTATGAGTTTCGCGAAACTTTGGAAAGTTGTGCCGATGCTGCTGCAGCAGGTGGCTTCACCACTTTATTCACTTTACCTGACACACTTCCTTTTGCTGATAATAAAGCTCAGATAGAATATGTAAAACAAAAATCATCCAATTTAAAAATTGACATCAGACCATTAGGTGGCATTTCAAAAAAACAGGAAGGAAAAGAGCTGGCTGAAATGTATGACATGCAACAAAGTGGTGCCATTGCTTTTACTGATGGACTTAACCCAGTACAAAACCCTGGATTATTTTTAAAAGCATTGCAGTATGTAAAATCTTTTAATGGTGTTATTATTCAATTGCCAAGGGATAAAAGCATCAATACTTCAGGCCTCATCAATGAAGGTGTCATATCTACAAGGTTGGGCTTGCCAGGCATACCTGCAATTGCTGAAGAATTAATCATTGCGAGGGATATTGAACTGGCGCAATACACTGAATCAATTTTGCATTTCACTGGAGTATCAACTGAAAGATCGGTGCAATTGATTAAGATAGCCAAACAAAAAGGAATAAATGTCAGTTGTTCTGTTACGCCTTATCATTTATTTTTTTGTGATGAAGATGTACAATCTTATAATACCAACCTGAAAGTAAACCCACCATTAAGATCAAGGAAAGATATGCTCGCATTGCGCCAGGCTGTTTTAAATGGTGATGTTGATTGTATTGCTTCACATCATTTGCCTGAAGCATGGGATGATAAGACCTGCGAATTTCAAAATGCCAAATGGGGAATGATTGGTTTGCAAACTGCTTATGCTGCTGTTAAAACTGCTATACCTGGTTTATCTGCAGAAAATATCAGTAAGCTGTTTTCATTGAATGCAAGGAAAATATTTGGCCTGGAAAATGCATCTATCATGGAAGATCAGATAGCATCACTTACTTTGTTTAACACATCAGGCTTTATCTTGCAGAAAGAAAAAATAAAAAGCCGTTCTTATAATTCTGCTTTCATTGATATCCCTTTACAGGGAAATGTTGCAGGTATTATTTCAAAAGGGAAACTTATTTTAAACAATTAAAATTATTTTATGGAAACCAAAGTAACAACGCCACAGGTCAAAGGTTTAATTATTTCGTTGATCTTAATTATAACAGGTATTGCAGTTTATTTAATAGACGGCATGAAACATCCGGATCTGAAT
Organism: uncultured Parafilimonas sp.; assembly: GCA_964400415.1. Classification (GTDB taxonomy): domain Bacteria; phylum Bacteroidota; class Bacteroidia; order Chitinophagales; family Chitinophagaceae; genus Parafilimonas. The sequence goes on along the minus strand of CAYNTP010000023.1, from coordinate 12,738 downwards.
TATATCCAATATGCTATCTTCCTGACCGGAATTATCTGGGCTTGTGTCAGCTATTCTAATCAACTAAATGCAAACGTAACTTTTGGCAACCTGTTTGCACATGGATTTAAAACCACTGCTGTTATTACGGTGATTATGTTGGTTTATACACTCCTTGCAATAAAAGTTATATTCCCTGATATGATTGACAAAAGCATTGAAATGACAAGAGAAAAAATGGAAGCAGAAGGTAAAGCAACTGATGAACAGATACAACAGGGGCTTACAATGATGAAAGATCATTTTGTGATGTTTGCAGTTGTTGGTGTTATTATTGGATTCGCTATCATGGGTGCTGTCAGTTCACTAATAGGTGCTGCAGTAGCAAAGAAAAAACCACAAGACCCATTTGGTAACCAGGCAATATAAAAAAATGGATTTATCTATAGTTATTCCTTTATTTAATGAAGACGAGTCGCTCCCTGAATTGAGCGAATGGATTGTTCGTGTGATGCAAACGAATAACTATTCTTATGAAGTGATCATGATTGATGATGGCAGCACAGATAACAGTTGGGAAGTAATTGAAAAAATTATCGAAGGCAATCCTAATTTCAAAGGCATAAAATTTCAACGCAACTATGGTAAATCTGCTGCACTGAATGAAGGTTTTAAAGCAGCCAAAGGCGATGTGGTGATTACTATGGATGCAGACATGCAGGACTCTCCTGATGAGATACCTGAACTACGCCGCATGATCCGTGAAGATGGATTTGATATGGTTAGTGGATGGAAAAAGAAACGCTACGATAATAAACTCACCAAGAACCTGCCTTCAAAAATTTTTAATGCAGCAGCAAGAACTATTTCTCATATTCCATTACATGATTTTAACTGCGGCCTCAAAGCTTATAGAAGAAAAGTTGTAAAAAGTATTGAGATCTATGGTGAGATGCACCGCAATATACCTGTGCTGGCTAAATGGGCTGGCTTCAGGAAAATTGGTGAGAAAGTAGTGGAGCATAGACCACGTAAATATGGTGTCACCAAGTTTGGATGGGAACGTTTCATCAATGGCTTTCTTGATCTTTCCACGCTCACATTTGTTGGCCGTTTCAGCAAAAGGCCCATGCACTTTTTCGGTCTTTATGGAACCTTGTTTTTTATATTCGGTTTTTTGAGCAGCATGTTTCTCATCATCCAGAAATTTACACATGAGCAATACGGCCTCACCAATAAACCATTATTTTATATTGCACTCGCAGTAATGATAATAGGTATGCAACTATTTCTGACAGGTTTTCTTGCAGAACTGGTAGTGCGAAATGCTGCAGACCGAAACAATTATTTAATTGAGAGAAAAATCGGAATTAATTAATGGCATCTGTTGTCATCATTGGACCGGCACACCCTTTACGTGGAGGACTTGCCTCTTTTGATGAAAGGCTGGCAAGGGAATTTCAATCACAAAATTTTGATACAACCATTTATACTTTTTCTTTACAATACCCATCGTTTTTATTTCCCGGCACTTCACAATATTCTTCTGAACCTGCACCGGCTGATTTAAAAATAAAAGTTTGTATCAATTCAGTCAACCCGCTCAACTGGATAAAAGTGGGTAATGAATTAAAAAAAATAAAACCTGACATAATTGTTGTCCGCTTTTGGTTACCGTTTATGGGGCCATGTTTTGGTACCATACTGAGAAGAGCAAAAAAAAATCATCACACAAAAATTATTTGCATCGCAGACAATGTGATGCCACACGAAAAACGTATCGGCGACAAACAGTTCACTTCCTATTTTATAAAACCTGTTGATGCTTTTATAACGATGAGTGAAAAAGTGTTGAATGATTTACGATTGTTTACCAATAAACCCGCTCAAAAAACAACACATCCATTATATGATAATTTTGGCGAACAAGTGCCAAAATCAACAGCAAGAGAACATCTTGGATTAAATGAAAGCGATAGGATAATTTTATTCTTTGGTTTTATCAGGAAATATAAAGGGCTTGATATTTTATTAGAAGCAATGGCTTTATTAAAATCAAAAAACAGCAACACTTCACAACCATTGCCAAAGCTGTTGATTGCAGGCGAATTTTATGAAGACAGAAAATTATACGATGATATTATTGAAAAATACCAGCTTCAGCAAAATATCATTCTAAGAACAAATTTCATCAGCGACAGTGAAGTGAAATATTATTTAAGTGCTGCTGATTTTGTAATACAACCTTACAGGAATGCAACACAAAGTGGTGTCACACCATTAGCTTATCATTTTGAAAAACCAATGCTTGTTACCAATGTAGGTGGTTTACCAGCATTAGTGCCTGATGGTAAAGTGGGGTTGGTAGCAGAGCCTGATGCAAACAGTATTGCTGAAAAAATTTTAGATTTATACAACTTTGGAGAAGCACATTTTTTGCCACATTTGCGTGAAGAGAAAAAGAAATACAGTTGGAATATTTTAACTGATACAATAAAACAAATGGCAGGTTATAAAAAATGATAACCGGCTGAATATTTTAAAACAAATTATTACTGAACAAATGATATATCGTAGCAGGGCGCCTTTGCGCATTGGTTTAGCAGGTGGTGGCACAGATGTTTCACCATACAGTGATGAATTCGGTGGTGCTATTTTGAATGCTACCATTTCACATTATGCACATGCTGTGATAGAACCAAACGAAAAAGGAATCAGGCTGCAGGCAATGGACCGCAAAGAAACCCAAAGCTTTGATGCAATTGATGTATTACCAACTGACGGCACTTTGGATTTGCACAAAGGTGTATTCAACCGTATCCAAAAAGATTTCGGGATTCCCAATAAAAATTTTTGTTTAACCACTTATGTGGATGCACCGGCAGGCAGTGGCCTTGGCACTTCATCCACTTTAATGGTGGCAATCATCGGCGCATTTGCAGAAATGCTGAAACTGCCTTTGGGTGAATATGATATTGCACATTATGCTTATGAAATTGAACGCAAAGATTTACAACTAGCAGGTGGTAAACAAGACCAGTATGCTGCAACATTTGGCGGCGTGAATTTTATGGAGTTTTATGCAGGTGATAAAGTAATTGTAAACCCGTTGCGCATCCGCAATGAATATTTACATGAACTGGAAAATAACCTGTTGTTATATTTTACATCTACAAGCAGGGAATCTGCAACCATCATTAAAGAACAACAAAAAAATGTGCTGCAGAAAAATGAGAAATCAATTGAAGCAATGCACCAGTTGAAAGAACAGGCACGCATGATGAAAGAAGCTTTGTTGCGCGGCCACCTGAATGAAATAGGTGAAATACTTGATTTCGGATTTCAGCAAAAAAGAAAAATGGCGCATAATATTTCCAACAACATGATTGATGAAATTTATGAGGCCGCAAAAAAAGCAGGCGCCACCGGTGGAAAAATCAGTGGTGCAGGCGGTGGTGGTTTTATGACTTTTTACTGTCCTTTAAATACCCGTTACAACGTGATGGAGACATTAAAAAGTTTTGGTGGTGAAATCAAACCTTACCAGTTTACCAAACAGGGATTAACAACCTGGACAACACAATAATTATTTTCATCACACAGAGAAAAATTGTATGTCAGAAAAAATTAAAAATATTATCAGCGCCTCCATTACTACAAAACAACAGATATTAAATGATGAATCATTCATTAAAAAAATCGAAACTGTTGTTGATGTAATCACACAGGCATTTCAATCAGGAAAAAAAGTTTTGTTTTGCGGCAATGGCGGCAGCGCTGCTGATGCACAACATTTAGCTGCAGAATTTTCAGGCAGGTTTTATAAAGACAGGAAAGCTTTACCTTCAGAAGCTTTACATTGTAACACTTCATACCTGACAGCAGTTGCCAACGATTACAGTTATGATGTTATTTATTCCCGCATGATTGATGGTATCGGAGAAGAAGGTGATGTGCTGGTGGGTTTAAGCACATCTGGTAATTCTTCCAACATCTGCAAAGCATTTGAGGCAGCACATAAAAACAAAATGATTACAATAGGTTTAACCGGTGCAACAGGTGGTAAAATGAAAGATAGCAGTGATTATCTTTTTAATGTGCCATCCACCGATACACCACGCATACAGGAAAGCCACATATTGATAGGCCATATCATTTGTCAGTTGGTGGAAGAAAAATTGTTTGGCGCAAAACAGTAAAAAAAATTTTTCATCCACATTAAAATATGGATACATCAATTGACAACAACGCAACTGAGAAAAAACTTTCACCCGGTAGTAGCATCATCATACTTGCAGGCGGTTTGGGCACAAGGTTGAGAAGTGTTGTTTCAGATTTACCCAAATGCATGGCGCCTGTAAACGGGAAACCATTTTTAGATTATGTGATTTCTTATTTTCAAAACGAAGGCATTTCTGATTTCATTTTTTCTTTAGGTTATAAACATGAAATAATTGAAGATTATTTACATCATCAATATCCCAATCTTTCAATTCAGTATTCAATCGAAGATGAACCTTTAGGCACGGGTGGCGCCATCAGGAAAGCATGCACATTAACTGATAAGAAAAATATTTTTATCACAAATGGCGATACGTTATTTAAAGCAAGCGCCCCTGCCCTGCTCAATTTACACCGACAAAAAAATGCAGATTGTACTTTGGCATTGAAACCGATGAAAAGTTTTGATCGGTATGGTGTGATTGAGTTGAATGCAGACAATAGCATCAATAGTTTTAAAGAAAAAAAATATTATGAATCAGGGTTGATCAACGGTGGCTTTTACCTGTTGAATGTGGAATCTTTTTTAAATGAACCATTCTCTTCAAAATTTTCTTTTGAAACTGTTTATCTCGAAAAATTTTACAAACAACATAAGATGTTCGGATTAATTCAAGACGAATATTTTATTGACATCGGCATACCTGAAGATTATGCAAGAGCAGGCAGGGAATTGTAAGTTTATACATAAGTTCGCAATCATTTAAAAAATTTCGTTTTGCATTTTGATTTTTACAAAATAGATAAATCCTGGACACTCTTCCTCGACAGGGATGGTGTTATTAATACAGAAATAAAAGATTCTTATGTTATGCAGTCATCAGAATTTATTTTTTTAGATGGCGCATTGGAAGCAATAAAAATTTTATCAGGCATATTCGGGTTAATTATTGTCGTTACAAACCAAAGAGGAATTGCAAGAGGTTTTATGACGCTGGATGATCTTCAGATAGTGCATGATTATATGTTGATGAAAATTCAAAAAAACAAAGGCCGTATTGATAAAATTTATTTCTGTGCAGACCTGGATGATGCAAGCCCAAACCGCAAACCCAATCCCGGTATGGCTTTGCAGGCGCAAAAGGATTTTCCAAAGATTGATTTTTCAAAAAGCATTATGGCAGGAAATAAATTAAGCGATATGCAGTTTGCACGCAACGCAGGCATACATGCAGTTTTTATTGCTTCTACCAATCCTGAAACTGCATATCCGCATGCACATATTGATGCCAGGTTTAACAGCCTGATTGAATTTGCACATGCAATTGCTGATTAATAAAAAACTAAATTTCAAATCACATACAATAAAGGTTACCATCTGCGTTTACAGATTGTATTTTCGTCATCATGCGTATTTTATTTGCAGTCATTTTATTTTTCCTGACCATCTCTTCTAAGGCACAGATCAGCGCTGAAAACATGCGCATGCTGAAAGAACAGGAAGACAGCCTGAAATATTTCAGCCACAAAATGATATTTGATTCTTTTGCCAGCACCAGGTTTCATTACGATAGTGTCTTCATCAAGTCACTGGTAAGAGCGCTCAAGACACCTTACTCTTTTGAATATCCCTTTGATTCGATACTCACTGTTTCCCGCTTATATGCGCCGGATAGTTCTTTCAGGATTTTTACCTGGCAGTTGCAGAGGGATGAAAGTTATTACAGGCAGGAAGGCGCTATTCAAATGAAAACAAAAGATGGTTCATTGAAATTATTCGGTTTGCTGGATGCATCTGATTTCACCGGCGACCCCACTGATTCTGTTCGTTCGAATAGAAACTGGATAGGCGCTATTTATTATAACATCATCATGAAAGAATATAAAGGCAAAAAATATTATACGCTTTTAGGTTATGATGATAATAATTTACTCACAACCCGCAAATGGATTGAAGTATTAACCTTCAACTCAAAAGGTGAACCTGTTTTCGGTGGTGATTATTTTGTTTATAAAGATGATGAACTGAAACCCCTACAACCTGTTGATCGCTTCTTACTCGAATATAAAAAAGATGCAAGGGCACGACTCAATTATGATCCTGACCTGAAAGAAATTGTTTTTGAACATTTAATCAGTGAAAGCAATGAACCGCAGAAAAGATATACATTAATCCCAGATGGTGATTATGAAGGTTTCAAATGGGAAAACGGGAAATGGGTACATATTGATAAATTGTTTAACCAACAATTAAAAGATGGACAGGCGCCACGCCCGCAACCATTGTATGATGATAACAACAAACATGATTAAGATTATTTGATAACATTTATTGCTTTTGTTATAACCTATTTAGGTTTCCTTTCCCCATAAATCAAACTACCGACACGGATCATATTACTCCCTTCTTCAATTGCAATTTTGTAATCAGCGGTCATACCCATAGAAAGAATTGACAGAGGTAATTGTTTAGTTGCAAATTTCATTTGCAGAGATTTAAGATAACCAAATTCTTTTCTCACCTGATCCATGTTATCTGTAAAACTTGCCATGCCCATCAACCCTGCGATGTTCACATTTTTAATAGTTATTCCATTTTTATCAGGCGCAACTTCATTCAAAATATCTTTAAGCTCTTTTTCATCCAAACCAAATTTTGTTTCTTCCTGTGCTATATGAATTTGCAATAAGCATTTAGCAACAACATTAACTTTTTGAGCCTGCTTATTAATTTCTCCCAGCAATTTAAAACTATCAACTCCATGAACCATGTGCACAAAACTGATGATATTTTTCACCTTATTGCTTTGCAGGTGCCCGATAAAATGCCACCTGATATCTTTTGGCAATAGCCTTTCTTTTTCGACTAACTCCTGCACATAGTTCTCTCCAAAATCACGTTGACCAAGATTGTATAATGCAAGAATATCTTCAACAGGTTTTGTTTTGCTGACTGCAACAAGAACAACTTTTTTTGCATTGCATTCTTCCAATAATTCTTTATATGCTTCTATATTCATTTGTATGATGTATCCGGTGAATTATTATATAACAATAAATATTCCAGCAATAAACAATCATTCCATGCCGGGCAATAATGATTATACATGAGCAAACGAAGGTCAATAAATTTTCCCTTCAGGCTCCTGTGAAAATAAGAAGGAATATTGCCAATGAAAAACGGCAGGTTATTTTGTTCGATTGACTTAAAATCATTTATGCTGATATTTAATTGTGGTATTGATTCTCCCCATTTTTTTAATGCAGAACCCAGGATAATTTTTTCAAGCAGGTTATCAGTTGACTTCAGCCTGTTGTTTGCAGTTTCCACCAAACCAGGTTTTAATTGTTCCAACTCGCCTATCGGATCAATCTCCATTAATCTGGCCAGGTGATAAAGAATGATTGAGGTATTGGCATAATAAGGAGAAATAAAAGCTGGATGTTTTACAATATCATTTTTTTGAATTGTTTTTAAAATATGTTGCAAAGAGGCACTGTCAGCTCTGGTCCATTGCAAATCATAGAGCTGCACAAATGCCAGCACGTTACATAATACACTTACATCAAAAACTACAGGGAATTTTTTTCCAAACCAGGTGGAATAAGCGCTGTCATAGCTATACGTTTTATAAGAAGTCTTTAATGGAGGCGTATGATTAATATATGCCAACATCAATCTGTGAAGGGCTTCTGCAGAATCTTTATTTTCATTGTTCATCAGCAGGGCAAGGACAGCATCATCCATATCATCCGGCAAAGCGCTGTTGCCATTAATCAATGGGAGCCACCAGCTATAATGAAATTTTGTTGCTGTATCGGTGCGCCAGAAATTATAAGTATTCCTGTTTTTATTTTTAAAATAAAAAGAAGCACGTTGGCTCCTTGCAATGATGCTGTCGCAAACAACTTTCTGTTCCTGATTAAATTTATTATAACTGTTTTTTAATGTATAAGCAATGAGTGCATTAAAAAAAATTGTATTGTCTTTCTTCTTTGTTTTAAATTTTCTTGACGCATTGATATAAGAAGGGAAGACACCTTTAATAAAAAAACTATTTTGTTTCTCTTGCAGAGTTGCTATACGATCAAGCAGATAATCAATGGTGATAGGTGATTGTGCATTAAGATTGGTGGAATAAAAAAATACTACACAAGTAATAAAAACGGTTTTAACCAGGTAGCCAATCGTTTCTGATTTAACCCAATGCCTTTCATTTAGTACAAAGATGACCCTTATATATTTTTTCATTGCCGTTGGCAAAGTTGTGAAAAATTTTCTATGCCCGGGTTTTCCATTAAATTGAAAAATCAAAAGTCATTGCTACCATTTTACTATTTTATTGATGTGGTATTATTTCCTTAATAACTAATATCCTGTAAAATATTATGATGCAAAACTTTTTTCATTAATGAAATGCAAGTGATTTCAAAAAATAAATTCAAACAAGGGCATCCAAATCATTCAAGATTCTACGCAATACCGAATAACCTTAGAACATTTTTATATGAGGAATAATCGCATTGAAAAAACAAATGTTTGCTATCTACTGCAAAAGGCTTTGAAATGAAATGGTTCTTTGATTTCTCCAGTTTATTTTTTTATCAAAGCTGGAAATATTATTAAATGCAAAGTCATTGAGATATTTTTTAAATTTTGAAAAGGCTGTTGTAATACCATAATAATGATAAAATTTATCAATTACTCCTGTACCTGGCAATATAGGCTGGTCACCATAAAAATCCCTGTAGTGAAAATATGCCATCACATAGTTCTTACTCAATGTCCATTTTTTTACAAACTGGTATGGGAAAAACCTGAAATATCCACCGCCACTATAAATAAATTTTTTGTACAGGAAATTCTTTGTTGGTATTGGATATTCTTTTATCAATGCTCCATTCACATCAATTAAAAATGGTTCATTTATAGCTGACTTTCTAAAACCGCCATATCGCATACTGGATGAAAAAACAATGGAACTATCAGTATCTATTCCATTTTCTACCAGAGTTTCAAAAAACCAGGGAGTCAATGTAGAAACCGAAAAACCAGGCGCCCTGTAACAATGGATTTTGTCACCAGTAATCTGTTCAAGGCAATCAATTGATAATTTCAAGTCATAAGAAAACTCAGATTGTGTTTGACAACTTACCAGCTCATGATAAAAACTGTGGCTCCCGATCTGGTGTCCAGCATTATGCATCCTTTTAATAATTCCAGGATATTTTTTAGCAACAATTCCAACACAAAAAAAAGTGCATTTAATTGCATGCTTTTCTAATACATCGAGGACTTTAGGAATTTCATTTTCTAACCTGGATGGATATTTATCCATTAGGGTTTTAGAGGACATACCGTTTTTATTTAAGATATGGAACCATTCTTCCACATCAAAAGAAATTATTTTCATACGCAGCTTTTTGCAGGTTAAACTTTATAAAGTTAAATAAAAAGAGTCAATATCCAGTCTTTTGCCTTCTCATAAATGTAAACCACAACTCCATTTATGCGGTATTAAATTCACAACTTAATGATAACACATTATTATTTCCCTGTGATAGAAACATTACAAACAAAAAATTTTTAATTACTAAAGATGAAGTATAGGATATGTATAAAGAGAAATAAAATTTTTAATTGAATTAGTGTAACAGCACATGCGTTTGTTTAATTATTCCCATTACAAAAACACTTTGCACATGACCTACATTTTCATCAACACTTAATTTGTTGACATGAAAATCATAATAGGCATCCATGTTTTCAGCCATCACTTTCAGCATAAAATCATATTCGCCGCTGATGTTGTAACATTCAATTACTTCAGGCATGTTTTGAATCATTTTGATAAACTTACTGCCTGCGTTCTTGCTGTGTTGTTTTAAAGAAACATAACAGATCACCATCAATCCTTTCTTCACTTTTGAATGATCCACCAATGTGGCATATTGTTTTATGATGCCTGCTTCTTCCATTCGTTTGATGCGTTCATGTACCGGTGTTGTACTGAGATGGATAGTATCTGAAATTTCCTTAACTGTTATGCGGGCATTATGTTGCAATAATCTCAGGATGGCCAGGTCTTTTTCATCCGGCAGGTAATGGTTTTGTGACAATCTTTGTGCAGTTCCCCTTGTAGTGGATTTTTCTTTTTTTACTGATTTAGCCATAACAAACAGTACAATTATTCTGCAAACACGTTAAATTAGTTAATTTCATTCCAAAAATAAATCAATATATATTATTCTATTCCAGATTTCTACCTTTGCCCCTCAAATTGTAAATATGTCAACAATATCAAAAAACATTGATCTGAGCCTCCCTTATAAAGTGAAAGATATTTCACTGGCAGCATGGGGCCGTAAAGAAATAAAATTAGCCGAAGCTGAAATGCCGGGCCTGATGGCTCTCCGCGCTGAATATGGTGAGAGCAAACCTTTGAAAGGTGCCCGTATTGCAGGATGCTTACACATGACTATTCAAACTGCAGTCTTAATTGAAACATTGATTGAATTGGGCGCTGAAGTAAAGTGGAGTTCATGTAATATTTTCTCAACACAGGATCATGCTGCTGCTGCAATTGCTGCTGCAGGCATTGGAGTGTTTGCATGGAAAGGTGAAACTGTAGAAGAAGCTGATTGGTGCATTGAACAGACTTTATTTTTCGGCAGTACAGACCGTCCATTAAATATGATATTGGATGATGGCGGCGATCTGACAAACATTGTTCTTGATAAATATCCTGAACTGATCCAGAACATCAAAGGCCTGAGTGAAGAAACAACAACAGGTGTCCACCGCTTATATGAAAGAATGGCAAAAGGTACTTTGCCTATTCCTGCAATCAATGTTAATGATTCTGTTACCAAATCAAAATTTGATAACAAGTATGGTTGCAAGGAAAGCCTTGTAGATGCTATCCGCCGTGCAACTGATGTGATGATGGCTGGTAAAGTAGCTGTTGTTGGTGGTTATGGTGATGTGGGTAAAGGTTCTGCAGCATCATTACGTGGTGCAGGTTGCAGGGTTATTGTTACGGAAATAGATCCTATCTGTGCATTACAGGCTGCAATGGATGGTTATGAAGTAAAGAAAATGATTGATGCAGTGAAAGAAGCTGACATTGTTGTTACTGCTTCTGGCTGTCGAGACCTGATTACCGGTGAACATTTTAAACTGATGAAAGATAAAGCCATCGTTTGCAACATTGGTCACTTTGATATTGAAATTGATGTGGCATGGCTGAATGAAAATTACGGTAATACAAAAAATGAAATAAAACCACAGGTTGACCTTTATACAATTGATGGTAAAGATATCATCCTGTTGGCAGAAGGACGTTTGGTAAATCTCGGTTGTGCTACAGGCCACCCAAGTTTTGTAATGAGTAATTCATTCACTAACCAGGTATTGGCGCAGATTGAACTTTGGAACCATCATGATCAATATGAAAATAAAGTGTATGTGCTGCCAAAACATTTAGATGAAAAAGTGGCACGCTTGCATTTAAAGAAAATCGGTGTTGAACTGGACGAATTAACAACAACGCAGGCAGAATATTTAGGTATTCCTAAGAATGGCCCTTTCAAATCAGAAATGTACAGGTATTAATAAAAGATTATCTTCTTCTGATATTAAAAATCCGGGACAGTGTCCCGGATTTTTGTTTTGGGGGAATTTTTGTGGTTACTATGTTTAAGAGAAACCAAATTATTTATTTATCTGTATCACACAACTTTATAATAAAAATACCAATTTGTCTTTTATTAAAATTCTAAACATCATTTTATGATGCTGTTGTGCCCTTAATAATATTACTGATGAGATAAAAAGTGATAAACAATGCCAGCTGAAAAAATGAACGCAAAATTTAATTATTTTAATTACCTGTTAGCTGAAAGCCAGGTAAATAAAGATGAATAATGTAGAAACAGTTACCCTAATTCATCAATTCGCCACATATCTTACATCGTTAAAAAGCCTTAATTGAGTTAGACTGGAATTAAACATCCTGATATGATTTTTTATCAGGTTCCTGATAGAACTACCAAATTTTTTATCATCCAGCAATTTTTTATAGGAACACAAATAGTTATCTTCCAGGAAATCGCAAACGTTATCGAGGTTACTTGAACTCGTTAAGGCATATTTACCACCATCTTCAGCAGGCAATTCTTCATACGAAGAGCAATTCAACGAATCAATGTGTGATCGGATTTCATTTTCACACTGCAACGATTCTGAAGCAATAAGATATACTGAAGTGGCTAACGGTTTATCAAAACTGGTATTTGCAAAATGTTCCAGTTTTTTTCTGGCAGCAGACATTCTATTTACCATGTGGGTTAGCCTTGAACACATGTAATTGTACAATGCTGCTTGTTTCGGGGAAATAGTCACGAATAACATACAATCATTTTATGCAATACCAGCCGCAAAATATATGCCCGCGAATGGTATTATTTCCCTAAATATACTAATAAAATCCCTTTTAACTTTTGTTACAAAAAATATGACAGGAAGGTTACAAATTA
>CAYNTP010000022.1:0-69127 GCA_964400415.1 uncultured Parafilimonas sp. | reverse complement strand
GAGAAGTATATTGATACAACATACCAATATTCGGGGCCAGGTTAATTTTTTTACCGGCAGATAATTGATAATAAGCAAAACTGTTGAAGCTAAACCTGTCACCGTATCTGAAATGATTATTATTGGTTGTGTTTATTTTGTAATTAGCTGTTGAATTAATCCCTGCTTTCCCAAAACTTATATTATACATTGCATTCAGAATGATATCGGTACTCCCTGTCCCCATCTGGCTATTTACATCTCCCAACAATTCATCCAGTTCATCATTTACAGAATCGCTGAAATCAACTGAATATTTTCCTGTCGGTAATTTTATACCTGCGCCCAGCCAAAGCCCCTGGCTCACTGATGTATTATTTTTTGTAAGCTTGTCTGATTGCCAGAGATTATAATTTGCCAGCAATGTAATATCACCAAGACCATTGCGGTTGATAATTCCATCATCAGTTAACTGATGGTTGATATGATAAGGAATAAAACCAAGTAGTTGCCATTTACCTAATGTAACTCCACCATACACTTCAAGCTGGTGATAATGATCAAATGAAAATTCTGAAGCATCATCTTTCAAATGTGTTTCATAATTAGAATACAAATATCTCACACCAATAAATTGTGATTTATAAGAAGGTAATAACCCGATATAAAAACCACCGACACCACAACCACAGATAGGACATGCGGATATTTCAGTGCCTGGCAATGCGAGAATAATAAAAAAGGATAAAAATATCTTTTTCATGATAAAAACTTTTTTATCATTTGCAAAATTATAAGCAAACTCACTAGTGTATTTCATCTACATTATGAAATGATTGTCATAAAAAAGTGTAATTAACAGGAGTATTCCTGGGAAATAAATTACATAATTCATTCCATCACTAATTTATCCGGTCAATTCATACAACATATAGAGTATGAATCTTTGTATAGGGTTACAAAAAAGAAAAAATAATGAAACGGGGTTGAAGAATAATTATTTGTTGAATTTTCAGGAAACTTAGCATGCATAATGCAAAGGCATATTAAAAAATCCTAAATAATAAACATCCTAACAAAGTTTTTAAAACAGGAATTTCATTCAAAAACTTTTATAAGTATCATATAAATAAAAACAGGCTGCATTTTATTACAACCTGTTTCATTTTATAAAGTGCCCAAGACTGGATTCGAACCAGCACGCCGGTTAAGGCACTACCACCTCAAAGTAGCGTGTCTACCAATTTCACCACCTGGGCTCAGGCCGCAAATGTAGAGGAAAATTATTTTACTTATTCAATACAATTCTGAATGTTGTGCCTTTTCCCTGCTCACTGTGTTTTACAAAAATTTCACCCTTATGATATTGCTCAATAATTCTTTTACTCAATGTTAATCCTAAACCCCATCCACGCTTTTTTGTAGAGAACCCAGGGTTAAAAACTTTGGCCAGGTTATTTTTTGAAATGCCTTTGCCTGTATCGGTTACATCAATTAAAACCTGGGATACAGTATCTTTAATATTTACTGAAACATTGCCTCTGCCTTCTATTGCGTCCAGTGCATTTTTCAATAAATTTTCTATCACCCAGTCAAACAATGGTGGCGAAATCATAGCAGGTATATTTTGTTCGCCATTCGTATTGACTGTGATATTTACTTTACCACTTGCCCTTCGTTTTATGTAGTCCACCATATTGTTTACCTGCTCCACAAGATTTTTTTCTTCGAGATGCGGGTGGCTCCCGATTTTTCCAAAACGATCAGATATTAATTCCAGCCTGTTTACATCTTTTTCAATTTCAATACTGAGGTTTTTGCTTTCAGGAATTTCCCTTAAAACTTCAACCCAACCTTTCAGGCTTGAAACAGGTGTGCCCAACTGGTGTGCTGTTTCTTTTGCCATGCCAGCCCACAACTGGTTTTGTGTGCTGATATAAGATGTCCGTTGAGCAATAATGGTAACAATCAAAAAAAGCCCAACTATAATCAGTTGCACAATCGGGTAATAACGTACTTCCTGTTGCAAAACACTTTCACCATAATAATATTTGTTCGCAGTATATGGGTTCTCCGATAATGTGAGAATGATGGGTTCGTGCTGGCTTTTAAATTCTGCTAATTTTTTATAAAGATAATTGGGATCATTTTTTATTCTAACGGTATCAAGGTTCACACAATTGCCCACATTGATACTATCATTTTCATTGGTTTCAATGATAGGGATTTCTTTATTCTCTGATGAAATCCTTGCAGCGAGATTCAAACTTATTTCATCGTTTGTATTTAAAATGGTGCGTTGTGCTTCTACCAGAATTTCAACTTTCTTTTTTTCATCTGCAGCAATTTTTTTAGCGAGATATGATGAATAAAAAATAGTACCGGTAACAATTGCCGCTGCTATTAAAAACAATAAAGTCTTACCGTTGATCCATTGCCTTAACATAGTCCTAAAATAGATAAATACATTTTCAAAACAAAGATGCCGTTTTAAAAGTGCAACCTTTTTTTGAATTTCATTGTTTGATAGAAATTAATTCAACAAATTCTTTTGTTGAAATGGTTCAATTTATTTCTTCATAAAAAAAAGAAAGGCTACCCAAATTAACAGGTAGCCTTTATGTAAAACTTAATCAGATAAATCTTACCAGACTTTTATTCTTTCATTTTCCGGTTTATACATTTTATCACCGGGTTTCACATTGAATGCTGCATACCATGCATCAATATTGCTCACCGGTCCATTGCAACGATATATTGCTGGTGAATGCGGGTCGGTTAAAACCCTTTGTGCTGCAGATTCCGGGCGAATATTACTTCTCCATACCTGTGCCCAGCTTAAGAAGAAACGTTGGTCTGGTGTGAAGCCATCAATCTTTTTATCGCTCTTGCCTTCAGGTGTTTTTTTGAAAGCTTCATAAGCAATATTTAAACCACCCAAATCAGCGAGGTTTTCACCCAAGGTCAACTTCCCGTTTACATGCAGGCTATCGTTTACAGTAAATGCATCATATTGTGCAACTACTTTATCTGCACGTTCAGTAAAATTCTTTGCATCTGCTGCAGTCCACCAATCTTTTAAATTTCCATCAGCTGCATACTGCCTGCCTTCATCATCAAAACCATGTG
Organism: uncultured Parafilimonas sp.; assembly: GCA_964400415.1. Classification (GTDB taxonomy): domain Bacteria; phylum Bacteroidota; class Bacteroidia; order Chitinophagales; family Chitinophagaceae; genus Parafilimonas. Next base: position 66,019 of record CAYNTP010000022.1, on the reverse strand, counting down.
TCAACTCATGGCCTATTACTGCAGCAATACCTCCATAGTTAACAGCATCATCAGCATTTTCATCAAAGAATGGGAATTGCAAAATGCCTGCAGGGAAAGCGATTTCATTATTTGCAGGATTATAATAAGCATTGACAGTCGGCGGAGTCATACCCCATTTGGTTTTATCAACCGGTTTACCCATATGGTTAACCATGTAATTATATTCCCAGTTATCAATGCTTTTCAAATCCCCAATCAAATCATTTTTTGTTATCACCACACCTTCATAAGTTTCCCATTTATCTGGATATCCTATTTTATTTACAATAGCATTCAATTTTATCAATGCCTGTTTTTTTGTGCTGTCACTCATCCAATCCAGGCGTTGTATGCGTTCACCAAAAGTTTCCTGGATATTTTTTACCAATGCGAGCATACGTTGCTTGGCTTCTTCAGTGAAATATTTCTGTACATATAATTGGCCGAGTAATTCACCAAGGCTCCCATCAACAAGGCGACTCATGCGTTGCCAGCGTGGAGTGATTTCTTTCTGTCCTGTCAAAACCTGGTTAAACTGGAACTGCCTGTTTACAAAATCACTGCTTAAATAAGCGGCATTATTTTTTATAACAGCCCATTGCAGGTATGCTTTCCATACATTTACCGGCACAGCGGTTAATAATGAATTGATAGTTTTAAAAAATGTCGGGTTATTACAAAGCAGGCTGTCCGCTGTTGTTACTTTCATGACAGCAAACATATTTTTCCAATCAATACCTGGTGTTGATTTGGAAAAATCTTCAAGTGAAAATTTGTTATAAGTTTTAATAGGGTCACGCATTTCCACCCTGCTCATCTGTGCTTTTGCCAAAGCAGTTTCCAATGCCAGTATACTGTTGGCTTTCCATGAAGCAGTGGCCTCATCATCACCCACCAGTTTAAACATATCGGTTACATATTTTACATATTCTGCACGGATATGCTGGCTGCGGGCATCATTTTTTAAATAATAATCACGGTCTGGTAATGAAGTGCCACCCTGGCTTAATGAAGGGATATATTCATTTACATTTTTATCATCCTGCCCCACATAAAAACCATATAACAAACCACCGATGCCTTGTGTACGCAAGGCTGCGATTGCATGAACTACCTGGTCTTGTGTAGTAAAACCATTCAGGCTGTCCAGCATAGATTTTATCGGAGTATAACCTAATTTTTCTAAAGTCACTGTATCCATTGCAGCAGCATATAAATCTCCTACTCTCTGATACAATGAATTTTTTGTATCATTTTTTACCGCATCTTCCAGTAAAAATTTCAATCTGTCCAGGCTTGTTTGGCCGAGTGCATCAAAGCTACCCCATCTTGTTTTTGAAGGTGGAACAGGATTATCCTTCAACCATGCGCCATTGGCATACAAAAAGAAATTGTCGCCGGGTTTAATGGACAAATCCATATTTGCCTTGTTGATAAACTTGAAATTTTTCCCGGTAGATTGTGCGGTAACTGTATTGCCAATATTCAATGAAATAGCAATAGCAGCAAGCATCATTAATCGCTTCATAATTAAAAAAATTTTGCGCAAATGTAAGCGTTAACAGGTGTTAGTTAACACGTAAATTATGAAGCTTGAATTTTCAACTAATTTTGACAATACCATTTAATGGGTTTCCCATGCAAGGGCGCTGGCGCCTAAGATAGCAGCATCTGATTCTTTCAGATGGCTCACCAGTATTTTCACTTTATTCTGAAATACTTTGATAAGATTTGCTTCCATGCTTTCGCGGGTAGGTTTTAAAATCAGTTCACCTGCTTTAGTGAGGCCACCAAAAAGAATAATGGCTTCAGGGCTTGAAAACATAACAGCATTGGCAAGAGAAATGCCTAATATCTTCCCTGTAAATTCATATACTTTTTTTGCAAGCTCATCACCTGCAATTGCAGCTTCATACACTCTTTTTGAATCTAATTCTTCCACAGGAATTTTCCTGAGAGTGCTTGGGGTATCAGTATCATTCAACATTTCCAATGTAGTTGATCTTACACCAGTGGCTGATGCATAACTTTCCAATGAACCTTTCTTGCCAGTGCCCGGGTGCAAACGCCCTCCTGGTATTACAATAGTGTGCCCGAGTTCTCCTGCAAAACCATCATGGCCATAAATCAATTTACCATTTGCAACAATACCACTTCCCACCCCTGTACCGAGAGTAATCATGATGAAATCCTTCATGCCTTTTGCAGCGCCATAAATCATTTCACCTTCAGCAGCTGCATTGGCGTCGTTCGTTAAAATAACAGGTAACTGAAATTTATCCTGCACCAGTTTGGCAAGTGGGATAATGCCCCTCCAGGGAAGGTTAGGTGCATATTCCACAGTGCCTGTATAATAATTCCCATTAGGCGCTCCTACACCAATACCTTTCACCCTGCCTGTTCCACCGGCTTTCTCAATAAGTTCACTTACTTTTTTATATAACTCATCAATAAACGTTTCAATCTGTGAATGTTTTTTGGTTGACATTGATCCTGAAAACAACACATTACCTACACGGTCAACGATACCGAATTTTGTACCTGTACCACCTATATCAATACCAATAGCCAAAGGCTCCTGTGATGTTTTTACAACTTCAGTTTCTTTTGTAACTGTTGTCTGAACTTTTGTTTTTAATGATTTAGCCACAATACAAAAATTGAAATGAAACAAAAATTAATGACCGCCGCTGCTTTCCAGGTGATCGTAATCAATACCCTGTGCTTTAAGAACACTCTTCACTTTTATTGCATAAAAAGCGAGGTAAGCAAAACAGCATACACCCACTAAATAAGACCATTGGATACCTAAGTAATGATCTGCGAGGAAACCCTGTATCAGGCTCATGATACCACCACCCATAATCATCATGATGAGGAAGCCTGAACCTTCATTGGTATGTTTACCAAGCCCTGCAATAGCCAGTGTAAAAATACAAGGCCATAGAGTAGAACAGAAAAGGCCAACACTCATAAAAGCATAAGCGCTCACCATGCCACTGCTGAGCATACCAATAAACAAAGCAATGATTCCAAAGGAGGAATACAACAACAACAACCTTGCAGGATTGCCCCTGCTCAGCAGGCTGCCTGCTATCATTGCTATCATTACAATCGGATAATAATAAAAAGGAGTGATGTCATGTTCGGCAATAACATTTACCAAGACAAAAACACCGAAGGCAATGTATGGTATCAGGAATTGTAAGACTTGTTTAGCGCCTTTACTTAAATCAAAAGCGCCGATAGAAGCAGTCCATCTCCCCATCATCAGGCTGGCCCAATATAATGAAACAAAAGGAGCGATTTTATCAGTTGTAATAGAAAGGTCTTTTTCCAAAAATGCTGGTAGATTGGAAGCTGTAGCTACTTCAACACCCACATAAACAAAGATGCCAATCATACCCATTACCAACTGCGGATATTTTAAAACACTTGTTTTATGTCTTACTTTATCTGCACTGTCTGATTCCTGTTCAGCCATTTTTTCCAGGTCTATTTTATTCGGCACAGGTGAGAAACGAAAAATAATAGCAACCAAAATAAAAACTGCGCCTAAAATTAAATATGGAGTCTTTACACTTTCAATACTTGCCACACCTGCACTATTTGATGTTGCGCTACCAAAAATGGCAAAACTCACAATCAAAGGCCCGATGGTGGTACCTAAATTATTGATACCTCCAGCCATACTAAGTCTTTGTGCTCCGGTCTTAGGATCACCCATAACAATTGCAAGAGGGTTGGCTGCAGTTTGTTGCAACGAAAACCCAAGGCCTACAATAAATAAACCAGTTATCATTAAAATGAAGGAAGAAGTTTGTGCGGCAGGATAAAACAGCAATGTACCTAATGCAGAAATCACTAAACCATAGGATATCCCATTTCTGAAACCAATTTTATTTAATATATCACCGCCTGTTGCTTTTGAAATAAAAAAATAAATTATTGATCCAACTGTATATGCCACATAAAACGCAAATGAAACCATTTGCGATTGTACTTGAGATAAATGAAGCTGATTTTTAAATACAGGGATAAGTATATCATTGGAGGCTGCTACAAATCCCCAGAAAAAAAACACAGTAATTAAGATGCTGAACTGGGACCATTTGGTTTTAATAGCTTCGGTTGGTTTTAAGATATCTGTACTCATTGCTTGCGTATCGGTGATTAATATAATTTGGAAAGAGCGTTTAAAAGTAATCAGTTTTTTTTGCTATTTAAAAATTTAAAACGTTTTATTTAAAATGTTTTGAGCTCATCAATTCTTCTTCTTTTATAAATTTCATTCAAAACTTTTTCAGAAAATATTTTTCCTGAATTGTTACAGAAGTTGAATAGATTTATACATTGCTTTAAAATTGAGTGAAGCTTTATTACTATATTGGGCTTAATTTACAAAATCCTTTTTTTCATTTTTAATCTATCGCATGGAAATAATTCATCTGAGTTTTGAATGTTACCCTGTGGCAAAGGCCGGTGGCCTTGGCGATGTGGTAGGCGCTTTACCAAAATACCAAACCAGGATGGGGCATTATGCCAAAGTGGTGATGCCAATGTTCCGTACCAAATTTTTATACCAGCATGAATGGGATGTTGATTTTAAAGGTCACACCAACCTGGCTGACTGGTGGTTTGATTATACAGTAATTAAAGAAAGAAACAACACGCTTGGTTTTGATCTCTACCTGATTGATATCAATGGCCTGCTTGACCGTGAAAATATTTATGGTTACGGAGACGACACTCAACGTTATGTTGCTTTCCAGGTTGCCTTCATCAACTGGCTCAGCCATTGGCAGCATAAACCAGATGTTATCCATTGCCACGATTATCATGTTGGGCTTGTGCCATTCATGATGAAATATTGTTACGATTACAACCATCTTGGTGATATACCTACAGTACTCACTATTCATAATGCACAATACCAGGGATGGATGAATTGGGACCAAAGCCGTTTCATCCCTTCATGGGATACATGGAAAGGAGGTTTGCTCGAATGGAATGGAGTGATTAATCCACTGGCATCTGCTGTAAAGAATGCATGGAAAGTAACTACCGTAAGCTGGAGTTATATGAATGAGTTGCGGTATAATTCAAACGGGTTGGAAGCATTGTTTGAATATGAAAAAGGAAAATGCTCAGGTATATTAAACGGCATTGATGCAGATGTGTGGAACCCTGCAACAGATAAATTTATTACAGAGAATTTTGATGTGGAAAATGTGGAAGAAAACAAACAACTGAATAAAGAAGCGCTCTGCAAAGAATTTAATCTTAACCCTGAAAAACCACTAATAGTTTTTGTTGGCAGGCTGGTTGGTGAAAAGGCTGCAGATTTATTGCCTGATGCAATTATTGCATCAATGTATGGGATGCAGGGCAATGTAAATTTTTTAGTGTTGGGTAGTGGTGACCCGCACGTGCAATGGCAGCTTCAGCAACTCACAAACAGTTTCCCCGGAAATTATAATGTAATGATTGGATATAATGAAGCGCTTAGCCACCGCATGTATGCCAGTGCAGATTTTTTACTGATGCCAAGCAGGGTGGAACCTTGCGGCCTTAACCAGATGTATGCTATGCAATATGGCACAGTGCCAATGGTAAGGAGTACCGGTGGTTTGATTGATACCGTTACTGACATGGGCGATTGGGAAGGTTGGGGCATCCGTTTCAACAATGCAAGCATCGGTGATATTGTACATGCAGTCAGCAGGGCAGTAGGGTTATTTTATGATGACAAAGAAGGCCTTGCCCGCATGCGCAAACACATGATGCAGATAGATAATAGTTGGGAAAAATCTGTACAGCAATATTTGAATCTTTATCTTAGTTTGAAATTTTAAATTACTATCTTCAAATAAATTTTTTTATCAACCAGGAAATAAACAGTGTTTTATGATTACAGAATCCAAATCAGTAGTAGCGGTAATTCTCGGCGGCGGAGCAGGTACCAGGTTATATCCTTTAACAGCTGCACGGTCAAAACCTGCAGTGCCTATTGCCGGTAAGTACAGGCTTGTTGATATTCCCATCAGCAACTGTATCAATTCTAATATCAACCGCATTTTTGTTTTAACCCAATTCAATTCAGCCTCATTAAACAAGCATATCAAAAACACTTACCTGTTCAGTAATTTCAGTTCAGGTTTTGTTGATATTCTTGCGGCAGAACAAACTCCTGACAACCCAGGTTGGTATCAGGGAACTGCTGATGCTGTGCGCCAATCATTAAGACATATTCATAACAATGATTATGATTATGTACTCATACTTAGTGGTGACCAGTTGTACCAGATGGATTTTTCATTGATGATCAAAAATCATATTGATGCTGGTGCTGATCTTTCAATTGCTACTATCCCGGTTGCTGCAAGGGAAGCTACTGAATTCGGTATCATGAAAACAGATGAACAAAACTATATTACTTCATTCATCGAAAAACCTAAAGCTGATGTTCTAAATGAATGGGTGAGCGATACTGGAAATGAAATGCAGCAACAGGGTAGAATATATCTTGCATCAATGGGTATTTATATCTTCAGCCGTAATCTCATGGACCATCTGTTACTGAATAAATTTCCTGATGCCACTGATTTTGGCAAAGAAATTATACCCAACTCCATTGCTGAAAATAAAGTAATCAGTTACCAATATGATGGCTATTGGACTGACATAGGAAATATTTATTCATTCTTTGAAGCCAATCTTGCCCTGACATCAGATATGCCGGTATTCAATTTGTTCGATAGCGCCAATCCTATTTATTCAAGGGCACGCATGTTACCTCCTGCAAAAATCAGCGGCACTACATTGGAAAAAACAATGATTGCCGAAGGTTGTATTATTCTTGCCAGCCGTATTGAAAACACTCTGGCAGGTATCCGAACAAGAGTAGGACATGGAAGCACAATTGTAAGCAGTTATCTCATGGGGAACGATTCATTCGAAACCATTGATCAAATGAACGATAATACAAAAAAAGGAGTACCCAAAATAGGAATTGGTGACAGGTGTTATATCAAGAATGCTATCATTGACAAAAATTGCAGGATAGGCAATGATGTACGGATCAATGGCGGCCCGCATCTTGAAAATGTTGACCATACTTTATATACAGTTAAAGATGGTATCGTGGTTGTGAAGAAGAATGCAATATTGCCAGATGGCTTTGTGATATAAATTTTCCCAACAAACTTCAAAACAAAAGGCTGTTTCATTTCGAACAGCCTTTTGTATTATCCATTATGCTTTTTTTAGCCTGAACCTTTTTATGAAAACCCAAAAAACAATAATGCCCAACAGGAATGGCCAGATACTTACAAGAAACAACAGCAGTTCACTCAATGCCGATGTGCCATTTGCAAATGCATTTGAAATCTTTTTAAAGAAACCCGGTTTTTCATTTCCTGGCGTTGTTCCGTTGATGTATTGGTAATAATCAATATTGATTGTGCTGAAAGCTGCAGAATGTTTCAGGTAATTGATCCTGCCGTCTGCTGCTTCAATTTCTTCCTGGATATCGTTGATTTCATTTTGCACATCCAGTATTTCCTTCATGTTTTTTGCCTGCTTCAACAGTTGCAGATATTTCTCACGTACTTCCAGTTTTGCCTGTAGCCTTGCTTTGGTGTCAACATATTCACCCGTCACATCTTCACCGGTAATATCTTTTTCAACCACTTTAATTCCATCACCGGCAAATGAATTGACAAAGTCATCAAACTGTGCAACAGGAACTTTTATTGTCAATGAATTTTCAATTTTATAATCAGACTGTTGTTGCTTTTCACTTGCGATATATGCGCCATATCGTTTTAACGAGTTGTGTACTGAAGCGTTGAATTTTTCATAATCCTGTAGCTCCAATTGCAGCTCTGCAGTCTTGATTATTTTTTTATCCCAGTCTGACGTTCCGGGTATTTGCGAAGCCTGGTTTATAACCGTTGGTTGATCTGTGGAATCAGCAAGGTTAAACTGTCCGTTTAAATGCGGGCTTTCTTCTTTTTTATTTTCATCAGTTATTTGATTAGCCTGTGTTGCGTCAGGCAATTGAATATCTTTTGTTTTATCTGATGATTTATTGCATGCTGATAGCGTTATGGCAATCGCTGCCACATAAATAAAATAGCGTTTCATATTAGTTGATTGTTTAGTTAATGAATGAGATGCAATGCAGGATGCGATTACATAAAACAGGTTTGCTGATTAATATGGTTTAAATTTTTTTAACGATGTCTAATTTTATAACAATAGCCTTGCTACAGTTATTAAACAGTGGCATTATTTAATCCGGAAAATTGTTTTTTAATATTGAAGTGAAAATCGCAAGCCTGCGAAGAATTAATTATAACTTCTTAAAAATTGTAACCAATCTCTATCGTTAAAACTTAGTAAAATGAAAATAATGAGTTGAAACAAGAGTGTACAAATGTTGTAATGAAAAAGCTCAATACAATAATAATTGCATTGAGCCTGCAAAAAATTTCACACAAAAAATAGTATTACCTGGTACGGTTTTTCTCTATATAATCGGCCATTGTATTAATATCAACCAATACCCTCCTTCCTTCTTTCGGGTCTTTGATGGTGATACCATACTCGCGGTTCAGTAAAACAATCAACTCAAGTGAATCAATGGAGTCAAGACCAAGGCCGCCACCAAATAATTCTTCATCATCTTTTATATCCGCAGGTTTAAGATCAGTAAGGTTTAAACTCTCAATGATCTGTTGTTTCAGTTTTTCTTTTAAAGCTGTAGTTTCCATTATTTTTAAATAAGTTTTTTTCTTTTTAATTCAAGCAAAACTATTGCCTGGAAAGTAAAAGTAATAATGATTAAAGATAAAATATTTATACCAACATCGTTTAATTTACCTCCTTCAAGGAATAAGCCATAATAAGCCTGCAGGCACCAATGTAATGGTGAAATTGCCATCAATGATTTGAATGAATCTGGCATGATAAAGGAAGGAATCATTAAACCACCCAATATAGAAAGTATGACAATTGACACGGCTCCAAAACCATTTGCCTGCTCCTGTGTTTGTGCAAATACTCCAACACATAAAGCATAACTGACTGCACACCACCCGCAGACTAATGTTACTATGATTAAACCAATAATTTCCTGTGGCAGGTGCAAAGCAGGCAAGCCTATCATTGGGAAAAGATAAATACCTGTAAAAAAAATAATGAATGCCTGCAAAAATGTTACTGCGAGATAAGTGATTTGTTTGGATACGAGCGCTACAAGATAACTTGTCGGCAATGTTTTTAACCTGATAAAACTGCCACTGTTTTTTTCTTTCACAATGTTGCTGCCCAAAGACATGACTACAAAAAACATTGCGAAGATGGTCCACGCAGGCACATTATGTTGTGATGCATTCAAAATTATTTTCTCATTTCCTGCACCGACCTGTATTTCTTTAATATTGGAATTTGTCTTCAGTATTTCATTTTGCAAAGAATCAGGCATTGGCGCTTCATTGATAGAAAAGTAAAGGTCTTGTAATGTTTCCCTGCTTTGAATTATTTGCACTGCACTATTCAATACACCTTTCACCGATAGTTTAAGAGATTGCTGGATTACAGGATTATAATAAAGGCTGAGTGTGTTTTCACCTAACGGCATTGGCGCAGTAGTATCACCTTCCAGGCCAAAAGAATGTAATGCTTTACCTGATGTTTGTTTTGCAGCAGCAGCCAGTTGTCCGGAAAAACTATTGTCTATAACAACTGCTGCAACAAAATCTTTTGACCTTATCTCATCAGTAATCTGCTTGTCGCTGGCAGAAGAAGTTATAAACGATAAATTGAACATGCCGGATGTATCCAGTGCATGTACAAAATCTTTACTGAGCCTGCCTGTATCTTTATTACAGACTAAAACGCTTATCCTGTTTTTCCCAACAATATCAAAAGTGGAGCTTTGAATACTTGTAACAATCACTACCAGCAACAAGGGCATTAAAAACATGAGCAGCAAGCCAACCCTGTCGCGTAAAAGGATGAGTATATCTTTTTTTATGGTGGCAATCAACTTCATGCTTCATCAAATGGCTTGCCTGTTAAATGTATAAATAAACCTTCTAATCCATCCTGCCGATGTTCTTCAAGCAATTTTTCCAGGGTATCAAAAGCAATGATTTTTCCATGATGTATAAGCGCAATTTTATTACACAATGCTTCCGCTTCACTCAATTGATGTGAAGTATAAATTAATGTTGTGCCATTTGAGTTTAATAATTTCAGGTAGTTGATAATTTCATAACGCGTCTGCACATCCACGCCAACAGTGGGTTCATCTAAGAATAAAATTCCGGGATTATGCAGCACACCTATTGCTAGGTTGACTTTGCGTTTCATTCCACCTGAAAATTTTTTTACCTGGTTGTGTTTTACTTTATCAAGCTGGAGGATATTAAACAATTCTTCAGACCTTGCTTTGATTTTTTCTTTATCCATGCCATACCATGCACCAAAAAATTCAAGGTTTTCTGCGGGAGTTAATTCTTCATAAAAAGAAAAATCCTGTGGCACAAAACCAAAATATTGTTTGACGGTTTTATTATTGTTTTTGATAGAATAACCTGCTATTTCAATATTGCCATCATTGAAAGGAAGCAAGCCTGTCATCAGACTCATCAACGTAGTTTTACCGGCGCCATTAGGGCCAAACAACCCAAAACGTTCACCAGTATTTACCAGTAAATTAAAATCAGAAAAAATTTTCCCGCCTTGTTTAGCATAACTAAAACTAAGGTGCTCAATTTTTATGGCGGGGGCATTCATGATGGAAAATTTATTTTCGAAAGGTCTTTAAATGCCTGTTTTTCGATGGCTGAAATTTCCAATAAATAATCGCCCATCACATTAAAATCTTCCTGTGAACCAATCCTGCCTTTATAAATTCCTGATGCCTGAACTGCTGCAGTACGCCATAGGTCGCCAGTCTTTGTAAATTGTTCTGATAAGCGCATCAATCCATCTTCAGGAAAATAGTTAAAAGCTTCCTGCAAAAAAGCTCCATAAATATACCTGAAGCCACCGCCACCGGTTCCGATTTCTTCCTGCATGCGCACTAATTGCGCGAGGTATAAACCTGCTTTATGCAAACCCAGTTTATCGCGCCATTTCTTAATACTTTTTCCTGTAAATGCAATACCATTGACGCCGGCTAAAGGGCCCGGCACACGCAGCATGTCAAAAATATTCCGCTTGATACCTTTCCGGATTGCCTGTTTAATTATATCATCAGTGATTACATTTTTTTGTTCAGCAAAATATAATTGCCCTTTTGGAGCCAAAGGGCCTTTTGCAAAACGCACCCGCTCCAGTTCATAAGGTGTCATGTATGTTTCATGTTCCATGATGGGGTCACTGATAACATACTTGCCATCTTTTTTTCCAAACACAACAAGGTTATGTGCATTAAAATGAAAACGATATTCTTTTGGAAAATAAGGGAGATAATACACACCCACCTGGCAACCTACTGCAACACCTTCATTTAATTTTTTATCCAGCATTTGCTGTGCAGCTTCGGGAGATGAAAATTTTTTCCTCGTAACTTTTATTCCTAATGAATGACAGGTGCGTTTAAAAATTATACCCGGCATATTGCGGAATGCAATGGCAGGTCCGTTATTGAATTTCAGAAAAGGCAGGTAAACAAAAAACAAACCCGAACCCATACCAAATGCTAACGGCTCAGTGATTTGTTGCACACCTATACTCTTCAACAGGTTCCTGGTTACACCACTCTCACAATGTGCTGCCTGTTCATGATGAAAATTATTTATCATTCGCCTCCATTGATTTTAATTCATCAACCGTTACATTAAACACTTCAGCATATTTCGCAAGTTTTTTGGGAGATAACTTTTTGAATATGGCAGGTTTCAGGTGGCGTTTAATCTGCCATTTAAAAAAACCGGTATAGCTTGATAAGATTCCGATGTTCATTACATTTTTTTCTAAGAAATATAATAAAGGGCTTGCTTCTTCTTTCAACACTTTTTCTTTCGCAGCAGCTACTTTATGTTCAATATCATCCCAGGTTACGTCAAGCGCATTTGTTTTTACATCCCAACCATTGCTCAGCTCGGTGGTGTATTTCCCGGATTCATCAGTGACATAACAAACCTCTTTTGTTATTTTACCGAGGGAACCCAAATCCTGCGGAACCTCATTTTTTTTCATCGTACAAAATCATTGATTAAAAAATGTCTCAATCATTTTTGTCAACTAAACTCAACACCCGGGTTGCCGTTCTTTATTACACAAGAATTATTCTTTTACAAGCCATCATTATTTCTATACTGCTGTCAGCAAAGCATACATATAAGAAAACCGGGAACTTTCCGGCACGAGCAACAACATTCTTTCTCCCTTTTTCAATTTCCCGCTTTTAAATAATTCATGCACCATAAAGTATGCTGAAGCTGCACCAACATTACCCAAACTGGTGAGGTTGACAAACCATCTTTCATAAGGAATATTATTTCCTAATATACTCATGACTTCAAAAATTTTAGGGCGGAAAAATTCACTTGACATGTGTGGCATGAAATAATCTATATCATCTGTAGTGAGGCCTTCCCTGTCAAATATTTCTTTTATCTTTCTCCCACCTAACGGTACGATATTGTCGCTTAATAAACCGATGTCCTGTTTTATGCTTAATATAGATTTGTTGAGTAATTCTTCAGGCGTAAATTCAAGATAACTTTTTACTGTGCCATCAGGTTGTTTTTCGCAGGCCATATACATGCATGTCTCCATTTCATTGGCATAAGAAACACCTTCAACCCAGTCAACACGCAAACTCAACCCTTCTTTGTTAGGTTGGTTGCTCATTAGAAATGCTGATGCACCATCACTCAACATCCAACGCAAAAACTCTTTATCAAAACTGATGTAAGGGTTCCTGTTCAACTCTGCCAGTTTATGAGATTCTTCTTCAAAAACATTGGCACGCAAAGAAGCTGAAAATCTTTCAGAGCCTGTAGCCACAGCAAGATTTTTATCTCCTGTTTTCACAGCCATATAGGCATACTTAAATGCGTGCATGCCTGCACAACAAACACCTGATGGTGAAACCACTTCAATGGCTTCTGCTTCAGGCAGCCAGCCATGCACCATCACACCATGTGACGGCATCATCTGGTCGGGTGATGATGTACCACAGGATAACAGTTCCACATCCTTTAATCTCGCAGGGTTATCAGTAAATAAATTGCGTACTGCATTTGCAGTTAGCTGTGCATTGGTATGCGTAGTCTTGCCACCTTTTTCCAATGCATAATATCTTGTCTGGATGCCATTATTCCTTAAAACAATTTTTTTTGATTTGGAGGGTTTCCCATTAATATATCCAAGGTATTCCTCCATCTCATCATTGCTCACTGGCCCGTTGGGGAGATACAGGGATGTATTGTTAATATACACTTCGTTTAAAGCCATGTTTAGTTCAGTTTTAATAAAGCTGCTTTTTTATTTTTAATATGCTTTGATAAAAATGGTTTGAAGATAAGCATATTGATTATCCACACCAATGGCGCAGCAATAAACAACGCAATTAAAAGATAATATTTGAATGCAGCAAGCCAGAAAGTTTTATTTTGTTTTTTACTGATGACATTTGCCCAAATCTTAAACATAATTCCTGCTTTCCCTTCAATAAACATCAAATGGTATTTCGGGTCAACAGCTTTCACACGGATGAAATTTTCCTGCAAACCTTCCCAGTTGCTTTTTACAAGATAAGGCAATGCCAGTTTGCCAAAATTTTTCGTGTTGCTGATATCTGCATCAGATACGCCAGGCAAAGGAAAGAACCCGAGATAACGGCTTTTTTCCCCTTTCAGCATCCAGTGAAAAATAGTAAAAATGCTTACCAGATTTAAATGCCGGTCGTATAATGCAACAGTGCCCACATGATTGGCGCCTGCATCTTTCAATAAAATTTTTATTTTCTCAAATGCATTCACCCACATATTTCTTACTCCGGTAATTGTTATCACAGGCGTGTTTTTTATCACCTTTAAAAAAGTCTCATCATGCATCAAAGCATTAAATGGAATACTTGGTGATAAAAACCAGGGCTGGTAACCAAGGACTATGAGGTCATAAGAATTTTGTTTTAATTGAAAAGGTTTCAGTTTATATACTGTACCCAAAACACAATCTGGCATGACGCTGAAAAACCTGGGTGTTGTCCATGGAAAAGCAAAATCATTTTCCAGGTGGACCTGTACTTTTTCCACTTCTGCACCAGCCTCAATCAAAGGCGCACAAAAATTATCTATTATCTGGCCCAACTGTCCTGTCTGCGAAAAATAAATTGCGAGTACTTTTTTATTCATGCGTCTTATGATTGAAAATCCTGCGGTTTTAATACTTTGGAACCCTGGCTATAATCTTTCAATGCCTGCAACACTTCAGGGGAAAGTTGCCTGTAATTTTTTTTGATGAAGGCAGCATCTTCATCAATTGCTTTATTGTACTTAGTTATTTTTGGTGCATGTTCCTGTATAATCAATCGAAGGAAACGATATTCAGCATTTGACGAATTATCTTTTATAACAGCTTCAAGCATTTTCGCCCCCTTTTTAAAACTGCTTAGTTTCTCCCTGGGGGTTTTCAACAGGCCAGCTTTTTTCATCAGCAATGCGCCTTCAAAAGCTTCTTTATTATTTAATGTAGAAGCTTCAACTGTTGCAATTTCATTATTGATTTCCACAAGGCTACCTGTTTTTAATATCCTGTAGAATTCAACTTTATCAATTGCAGGCCGGTAAGTATTATTATTGGCATTAACAGCATTGAAACCGGTTATACCACATAAAAAAATCAATAAGAATGCTTTCATAATTTAAGCCCGCAATTTATGTTATTAATGATGATGTCGTGATTTTGTGTTTTACGGATTCTGTTAAAGATAATATCTCCTTTTTGTTTATGAAAAATGAAATCTTTTTTGTGCATTATTTGAATAGAATTCAACCTGTGGTTTTCAATTATTTTAAAACTTATGCCCCTTATTTCTTTTCCTTATAAATACAAATTAGATTTGTCATCATTCATTTAAAAAAAGTAGTAAATGCCAACACCATCACAACAGTTTAAAGGCTTATGGTCAGTTATACTCGGTGGGTCAAGTGGTTTTGGTTTGGCGGCTGTTGAAAAGCTGGTACAATACGGGATGAATATTGCAGTGTTGTATCGCGAAACTGCGCAAGCTGAAAAATTATTGTTGCAGAAATTTGAAAAGATTGCAGGTGAAAATAAAGTGCAAATCCTGTCTTATAATATTAATGCACTTGAAGAAACCGGTAGAAAAAAATTTATTGAAAAGTTTACAAAGACGGTTCATCAAAAAAACAGTGTGCGTTTACTCTTACATTCAATTGCAAGGGGAAATGTAAAACCCTTGACAGGTGAAAACCCGGATAAGCTATTAACAGCAGAAGATTTACAACTCACCACTTATTCCATGAGCAACAGTTTGCTTGACTGGGCAAGATTATTCATACAGGAAAATTTATTTTGCAAACATGCGAGGATAATCGGCCTCACAAGCGATGGCGCTAATAAATATTGGGAGGGTTATGCAGCAGTATCTGTTGCTAAAGCATCGCTGAAAAGCCTGGTAACTTATATGGCTGTTGAATTTGCAAAATATGGTTTGACAACAAACCTGTTACAGGCAGGCATAACTGAAACGCCTTCAATGATGCGCATTCCCGGCAGTGAAAAACTGGTGGAGTATGCAACCTCTCTTAACCCTTCAGGCAGGATGACTACAACAAACGATGTAGCCGATGTCATTTATCTTTTATGCACTGATGAAGCTGCGTGGATTAATGGCGCTTTAATACATGTGGATGGTGGTGAACATTGCCGCTGATTTATATTTGTATCAATGTACCAGGAAATTTTAGACCGGCTTCCTTATAAATCTTCATTTCGTTTTGTGGATGAGATTACCGCATTAGACAGCAATGGTATTACCGGCAATTATACTTTGCACAGAGATGCTTTCTTTTATGAAGACCATTTCCCGGGCAATCCTGTTACGCCAGGAGTAATCATCACAGAAATCATGGCGCAGATTGGTTTGGTGAGTTTTGGTATTTATCTCATGTTGCAGGAAAGTGATAAATCAAATGCTGATGAAAATGTATTCCCATTGTTTACTTCAACTGATGTTTCGTTTCTGAAAATTGTTTTACCCGGTGAAAAACTTACAGTTGTTTCTAAAAAACAATATTTTCGTTTTAATAAGCTAAAATGTTATATAGAAATGATGAATGTGGAAAATGAGCTGGTGGCAAGAGGTTTTTTTTCAGGGATACTTAAAAAATAGATTAAAACTTAATTGCATTATGAGCAGGCGGGTTGTAGTTACGGGTTTAGGCGTTGTTTCACCAAACGGGGTTGGCATTCCTGCATTTCTGCATTCACTACAAAACGGGGTTTCAGGAATAAAATTTATTCCGCATTATAAAGAATTGAATTTTCTAAGCCAGGTAAGTGGTTTGCCTGATTTCGATACGAATCAATTAAAAGATTATATATCTGAAGTTGCATTTCATGGTTTAAAAGTGAAAAATATTGGGTATGCAATAAAAGCGGCAGCAGATGCATGGATTGATGCAGGCAATAAAGTTAATGATGGCCAGGTACACAGGGACACGGGTTGTGTTTTTGGTAATAGCATTTGTGATACAGAATTGATGAAGCATGTGATTACAACCATTGATGCAAAACACAATCGTAAACTCGGTTCAAGGGTTGTTGAGCAACTCATGAGCAGTGGCTCTGCTGCATACATAACCGGGTTGCTTGGTTTGGGCAACCGTGTTATTACCAACTCAGCTGCATGCGCTACAGGTTCACAGGCTGTTGTGATGGGGTATGAATATATTAAAAACGGTATTGCAAAACGTATGCTGGTAGGTAGTACTGAATGCGTTGATACATTTATATTTGGCACTTTTGATGCTATGCGGATATTGTCGAGGAAATTTAATGATTCACCTGAAAAAGCTTCAAGGCCGATGAGTGCAACAGCAGGTGGTTTTGTTGCAGGTTCAGGCGCTGCTGCTTTAGTATTGGAAGACCTGGATTATGCACTTGCAAGAAACGCAACCATCTATGCTGAAATGTTGGGTGGTGCCACCAATGCAGGAGCACAGCGTGGTACCGGCACTATGACTGCACCCAATGCCGAAGGTGTTGTGCATTGTATTACTGAAGCTGTGAATAATTCAAACATTGACCCGAAAGATATTGATTTAATCAGTGGCCACCTGACTGCAACGCTGGCAGATAAAACAGAAGTAGAAAACTGGTCAACAGCATTAAACAGGAGGGGAGAAAATTTTCCACTTATCAATTCTTTAAAGTCAATGATTGGCCATTGTCTCAGTGCAGCGGGTTCAATAGAGATTGTAGCTGTAATTTTGCAGATTATGCACCAGTTTGTACATCCGAATATTAATCTTGAAGACCCTGTCCCGGAAATTCTCGATATTGCCGGTGTGAATTCATTGCCTGTAAAAAGCATAAACAAAAACCTGGACATTGTTGCCAAAGCCAATTTTGGTTTTGGTGATGTGAATGCATGTGTAATTTTTTCAAAATATAAAAAGTAATGAGCAGAGAAGAAATTTTTGAAGAGTTAAAAAAAGTTCTGGTACCATATACAATGGATAAAGCAGCTCTTGCCTCTATCAATGGCAAGACAGAGTTTGTCAGGGACCTTAAAATAAATTCAGCCAACCTGATTGACATCATCATTGATGCTGAGGACAGGTATGAAATTGAAGTTGACCCTGATTCTGCAGAAAAAATCCATGATATTGATTCCTGTATTGATGTCATCATGGAAAAGCTGAAAACAAAACAATGATAAGTACAGGCAATGATATAATCGCATTGCAACAAACTAATCCGTTACACACCCGGCAGGAAAAATTTTATTCAAAATTTTTAGTGCAGGCTGAAACCAGTTTATTTCATTCAGATGTAACCGGGCAAATGCCGTTTGAAAATTTTGCATGGCTGGCATGGAGCATTAAAGAATCTGTATTCAAGTTTTATAAAAGACAACAACCTGAAAAATTATTTTCTCCGACAAAAATTGTTGTTCAGAAAATGGAAGTTCCTGGATATCGGTTTACATGGAATGATGAAAAATATGAAGCTGTTTCTTTTGATGATACAACTTGTTTTTGCTGTGAATCATGTTGTGATGGGCAAAGATATTTTACACGGTCATTAGTGTCTGAAAAGATGATTTTCACTGTGGCTAACAACAGCAATAATTTTAAAAATATTTGCTGGGGAATAAAGTTTATTGATGATGACAGTTACATTAATCAATCAAAAGCAGTAAGGAATTTTTTACTTGAAAAATTGAAAGATATTTTTCCTCATAAACAATTAATGATAGAAAAAGCTGAAGCAGGTTATCCATTTATGAAATGCATGGGAAATATTGCTGTTTCATTTTCACATCACGGGAATTATGTGGCTTACAGTTTTGTAGCTGATGAGTAAAAAAATTTAAGACATGGTATTTGTTTTGATTGAACCTATAACCTGCAATATTTTTTTTCTTCCCTCTTGAATATTTTTATTATCCATTCTCATAAAATTTAGTTTGGAAAATCTTGCATTAAAAAATTGTAAGGATTCATTTCGTTACTGAACGCCACAACCCAAAAAGAATCGGCTAGCAAAGGTTGTAAATCAAAAGCACTGATTTATTAAATATTTACGGGGAATTATCAAACCTGTTGAAAAAGTGCAGTTGAGTTTTTTTATTATTGATAAAGCGTTCATCAATTTTTTCATGAACTAATAAATTACCTATATGAAAAAACTTATCTTCCTGGCTTCCCTTGTTTTTTGTCTCATCAAGGTTGATGCACAAACAGTAAATGGCACCCCAATCAAGGATATTGATGTAGATTATATTCAAATTATCGGGGTATCAAGACCTTTCAGTAATAAACTTACCATCCATATTGACTTTGGACAGGAAACAAAATTTTTCAATGCAGGCAGTGAATCAATTATCAGGGATGAGCAAGGGAATACACTTGTCTTTAATTCAATTGTGGATGCAGTAAACTTTATGTCAAAGAACGGTTTTGAATTTGCAAATGCTTATGCTGTTGAATTTAACAAACAAAATACTTATTACTATTTGATGCAGAACAGGAAACTTAAAGAAAAAGAAAAAGAATAATCCTGAAAAATGTAAATCAGAAAGATTAAAAATTAGTGATGTATTGGTTAAGTAACAATAACGTATTAAAGTCTTTAATTGCAAAGCATAAAAAAGCCCCGGGTTATTTAGCCTGGAGCTTTTTCATTTCAGGTTATGGTTTTATTTTCCCAGTAAACCAAACCTGCAGGAAGAATTACTTCCCTGATATTTTTGGTTTAATTATTTGCTGATCAGGCTTGCAAAATATTTTACAGTCCTTACCAACTGGCTTACATAACTCATTTCATTATCATACCAGCTCACTGTTTTCACCAGTTGCTGATCGCCGATGGTCAGCACTTTTGTTTGAGTGGCATCAAACAAAGAACCGTAAGTCATACCAATGATATCACTGCTTACAATTTCATCTGTATTATAACCAAAGCTTTCATTAGCTGCTTCTTTCATGGCTTCATTCACTTCTTCGGCAGTAACTTTTTTATTCAGGATTGTTGTCAATTCAGTGAGTGAGCCTGTAAGTGTCGGAACACGTTGAGCAGTGCCATCCAATTTTCCTTTTATGCTTGGTATTACAAGGCCAATTGCTTTTGCAGCACCGGTGCTATTGGGCACAATATTTTGTGCTGCAGCTCTTGCCCTTCTCAAGTCACCTTTCGGATGGGGGGCATCCTGTGTATTCTGATCATTGGTGTAAGCATGAACAGTAGTCATCAAACCCATTACTATACCAAATTTATCATCAAGCACTTTTGCCATTGGAGCAAGGCAGTTGGTGGTGCAGGAAGCACAACTGATAATGGTTTCAGTACCATCAATGATATCATGGTTTACATTAAAAACAATTGTTTTAAGGTCGCCTGTAGCAGGTGCAGAAATAACAACACGTTTAGCACCTGCTCTCAGATGGGCTTCAGATTTTGTTTTATCAGCAAAGAAACCTGTGCATTCCAAAACCACATCCACATCATGGTCATTCCATGGGATCAATGACGGGTCCCTTTGTGCATATATTTTAATTTCATTACCTTCTACCGTAATAGAATTTTCAGAATAAGAAACTGATTTCTTAAAACCACCCTGGGCACTGTCATATTTTAAAAGATGTGCCAACACTTTGGGGCTTGTCAAATCATTGATAGCAACTACATCAATGCCATCCATGTCAAAAATCTGGCGATAAACAAGACGGCCGATGCGGCCAAATCCGTTTATTGCAACTTTAATTGTACCCATAACTATATTTTATTTTTTTTTTGAGACCGCGAATTTACGATGTTTATATGAACTGAACACAAAGTGTTTTGAAGATGTTAAAACACCAGGTAAATCAGTTGGTATTATCATGATGACCTGTTTTTGACAGTTGGCCAGCATTGATGATAAATGAGGCATATAAATAATTCTTTCCCACCCAATCATCACCTGATTTATAATCATATTGCCGTAATATCCCTGTTTGCAGGGTAAACATTTTTTTAAACCTGTAACCAAGGCCACCATAAAACCTGTTGCGGATAAAATAAGGTTTGGCATCTGTAAAGAAGACTTCATCCGAAGCAGCAACAAAAAAAGTATTGGCTGTGATTGTGGGTTTGTTGATTGGGACTGACGCAGTAAACCTGTAACGGAAACGGTTTCGGTATTCGCTGTTTATCCATCTTTGTTCAATGCGGTAACGGTGTTCAAGTTTCAGCCTGCTGATATTGTTTGACAGATTAAATTGTTCCCACAACCTGTATTCATTTGCCGTAACAGGTTTCTTAAAATTTCCAGGCGAAGTATAAGTCTCATAATTCCCAAAACCCAATAAGAATGATATATTGGATTTTAAGTTATAGTTTAAACCTGCTTTTATTTCATGATAATAAAAATCATTTACCACATGCTGGCTGCGTGCATTTATTTCGGAGTAAAGATTTAATTTCTGGTTAAAGAAATAGTTGAAGTTTACAATATACCATCCACCTAACCCATTGTTTTGTGCACGAACAATATTGTTGCATAAAAGAAAAGAAATAAAGAAGGATAAAAAAATGAATAACCTCACTTACATGTTTTGCGCAAATATATCAATGGCTGGCTTTACGTTTTAAAACTCCGCCAGCAGTTTCTTTGATGGTGTTGGCAAAAACAAAAGCATTGGGGTCTTCTGCATATACAACATTTTTAAGCCTGCGCAATTCAAGCCTTGTAATGACAGTGAAGATGATGTCAACGTCAGTATGTACTTCATATTTCCCGGGCAAGAAACCGCGTTCGCCTTTATAAATAGTTATACCTTTCCCAAGTTCTGTAACAAGCCTTTCTTTAATGCGTTCACTATGGGAGGAAATAATTGTGACACCTGTATAAGCTTCAACACCTTCTACCACATAATCAACTGTTCTTGAAGCAGCGAAGTAAGCAAGGATTGAATATAAGGCAGTATCAATTCCAAAATGAAAAGCAGCAATAACGAATATCACAGAATTGATAGCTAAAATTATTTCACTGATGGTAAAACTGCTTCTCTTCAAAGTATAAACTGCCAGCACTTCAATACCATCCAATGCAGAACCAGCGCGGATATTTAATCCCATTCCTATACCTGCAAAAAAACCACCGAAGAGTGAGATTAGCACTTTTTCATGTGTTATGACAGGATAAGGAAAAAAATGGGTGCAGATGCTGAAGAATATGATTGAGATGGCAGTTTTGGTTGCAAACTTTTTGTTCACAATATATATGGCAAGAAAGACCATTGGTATGCTAAGTATGGTAAACACCAATGGAAAATTCCAGCTATAAACACTGGAGATTAAAAGTGAAATACCTGTGATGCCGCCATCTAAAAATTTGTTCGGGATTAAAAAACTTTTTAAACCAAACCCTGAAATAAAAGAACCAAGCAACATTAATAAAATATCATTCCATCGAAAATCGCGATGTGTTTTGTTATCTTTTTTATGTGCAGCTTTTACTTTTTTTATGTTTACTTTCTTGAAAGCATTGAGTTTGTTTTTTGCTGAATTTGTAAAATATTCGTGGTTGTCTAAAAAGTTTTCTTCAATCTCTTGCCATCTTTCAGTAGTGAGGTCAGGTGAAAAATGTTTCATTTCACGAAACAGCCTTGCTGCATACAACTGATAATTATTGGTACCGAGGTAATACAGGTCTGCATCACATAAAACTTTTGAAATTTTATCGTAGGGTGATTGCGGTAGTTTAGTGGTCATGATTAATTCACACACCTGGTTGATTTCTTCATTGGTATAATCAAAACCCGGTAAATATTCTTTTGCAAAATTGCATGACCTTTCTTCGTGATTGATATTGCCTTCTACAAAACCTGTATCATGCAAAACTGCAGCAGTCTGCAAAAGCAAAAGTTCATATTCTGAAAGGCCTTCTTCAGTTCCTAATTCAACAGCATGGCTAAGAACTTCTTTCGTGTGGCTGGGGCTATGATAAGCCAAAGCATGAGGTAATTCGTTGTGTAGTTTTTCAAGAATAAATTCTTTTAATTGTTCAAATTGCATGCGTGATAATTATCCTTTACATTTTAGTTCAACACTTCATACACCTCAATAGGTTCTTTTTTATTTTTCAAATTCAGCTGACCCACCGGCGCACAATTAAATGACTCTTTTATTTTTTCATAAGACTCAACTGAGATGAGTATTTGGCCTGGTTGTGCTTTGCTTTGCAATCGTTGTGCTGTATTGACAGAATCGCCAACAACAGTATAATCCAATCGCTTCAGGTTAGCAGAGCCAATATTACCTGAAATCATTTCACCACTATTGACACCGATAGAAACTTGTGGCACAAAATCGAAATTTATTTTTTCGGGTGGCAAATGTTGAACTGCATTCCGTATGGCAAGGCTTGCCTCAATAGCCCGGTCTAAATGATAATCACCACGGAAAACAGCCATCACTGCATCACCGATAAATTTATCAACGTGGCCTTTCTGTGCAATAATTTCTTTTACCATCAAATCAAAATAATTGTTGAGCAGCCCAACAACAACATCCGGTTTTTCAGTTTCAGTAATTGAGGTAAACCTGCATACATCAATAAAAACAACAGTGGCTTCAATATTTTCATTCGTAGTGAGTGAGTGTTCAAATTCTCTTGTCTCCATAAATTTCAACACTGATTCATCCACATACATTTTCAGTATGTTGTTTTCTTTTATTGCCTGCACTGTTTCTTTTAACTGGTTTACATATTTGATTGTTTTATTCAAAGTTGTTTCCAGGTCTTCAAAGTTTACAGGTTTGCAGATAAAATCAAATGCACCTTTATTCATAGCACTCCTGATATTATCCATATCACCATAAGCAGAAACAATTACTGCTTTTAATATCGGGTATGCTTCATTTATTTTTTCGAGTAAAGTAAGGCCATCCATCTCCGGCATATTGATATCGCTGAACAGCATGTCTATGTCCTGCTGGTCTTTGATTATATCCAATGCTTCTTTACCGTTCAGTGCGAAAACAAATTCATACTGCCGTTCCCTGATCTGTTTACGAAACTTTTGTTTGATCAGCACTTCCAGGTCCGTTTCATCGTCAGCTACCAGTATTTTAGGCATGAATCGAATTTTTTAATTTTTCTTTTAAAGCAACGAAATCAACCGGTTTGGTCAGGAAATCATCAGCGCCCAACTCCATAGCCCTGCTATAATTCTCACTGTCACCATAGGCAGTAATCATCATCACAATAGGTGGCGGTGTTGCAAACAGTTGTTTGATTTTCTCCAGCAATACCAGGCCGCTCATCCCCGGCATATTAATATCAGATAAAATTAATACTACTTCATGTTCATGTTTATTGATATATTCCAATGCCTCTTCTCCAGAAGTAGAAAATGCAAATTCCATTTCACCAGTCCTGATTTCCCTCCTGAAACGTTGTTCAAATAAAGTCCGGATATCTAATTCATCGTCAACAACAAGAATTTTCATAGTCTCTAATATTAAAGCGTGGTACAAATAAATATAAAATTAAACAAAATGATATTTTTATTCATTTAAGAATTATGTGATTGGTAAATTAATAGTAAATATACACCCTTCATTTTCGTTGCTTTCAACTTTTATCTTTCCGCCATGCTCTTTTGTAATGATATCATAACTTAAGCTCAATCCCAATCCTGTTCCTAGCCCGGTAGGTTTGGTGGTGTAAAATGGCTGGAATATTTTTTTAATAATATCTTTTGGAATGCCGTTGCCATTATCCTTTACCTGTATCACAACAGAATGTTTGCCTTTCTCTTTTTCACCGCTATCCAGTCTTGTACTCAAATTTACAACAGGCTCATATCCCTGTATGTTTTGTTTTTGTTTTTCGTTCACTGAATAGAAAGCATTATTGACAAGGTTCAGGATTACCCTTCCCATATCCTGTGCCACTATATTTATTCTACCAACAGATGGGTCAAAATCAGTTTCAAATTTTGCATTAAACGATTTATCTTTTGCCCTCAGGCCATGATAACTCAGGCGTAAATATTCATCACACAAAGCATTGATATCTGTTGGTTCTTTTTGTCCTGAGCTTTTTCTTGAATGTTGCAACATACTTTTTACAATCGCATCGGCACGTTTGCCATGATGGAGGATTTTTTCTTCGTTTGCTATCACATCTGTTGCCAGGTTCTTTACTTCAGCTGTATTTCCTTTATCTGCCTCTTCTTTTAATTCTTCAAGCAGCTCTTTATTTATTTCAGAAAAATTATTTACAAAATTTAACGGGTTTTGTATTTCATGTGCAATACCTGCAGTAAGCTCACCCAACGAAGCCATTTTTTCTGATTGGATAAGTTGTGCCTGGGTGTTTTTCAATTCTGTCAAAGTATCTTCTATTTGTTTTTTTTGAGACTTTAAAAGTGTATTTGCATGCTGTTTGTTTTTGTATCCTTTAAATGCGATGATTGCTGCAATCAATAAAAATGCAAGCCCGATTATCATTGCCGTTTGCTTTGTTTTTGTTACCTCATCTTTTTTTTGCTGTTCTGCTCTTTCAGCCTGTTGCTTTTTTTCGAACTCATAATTTAAACTAAGCTCTGTTGATTTTTTGACATTCTCCTTGCTTTTAATAGAATCAGCTATTTTAGATGCAATTTTATAATTGGATAATGCTTTTTCATAATTGCCGGTTTTTTCATAACAAATTGAAAGATTTGAGTAGGCTCTTTCCGCATCTGAATTATACAGGTCAGCTTCTGTTACTAAACTGACACTTTTTTCAAGGTAAGGTATTGCATCAACGTATTTCTTTCGTAACTGCAGTATATATCCCATATCTGAATTTGCCTGGAAAATGTTAAGGGGTTGTTTTGATTCATTGGCAATCATTATAGCCCGCCTGCACATTTTTTCTGCTTCATCCATCTTACCCATATCTGCTAATGCAGAAGCACCTCTTGATAAGGAACTGGCTTCGATGCCTTTATCACCCATCTGATTTGCCAGTTTTGCAGCTTCCATTGAATAATTATATTCCTGCTCATAATTTTTTAAGTTGGCGTACGAAGTTGCAAGGTTGGCATAAGAATATGCCAAAACATTTTTTAAGTTTAACTTTTTAGCAAGGTCAATTGCTTTATGAAAAAGCTCCACTCCTTTTTCAGATTCATTAAGGTTCACATAAGTGATACCCATATTGAGATAAATATATGCCAGTCCTTTTTCATCATGAATCTGTTCATGAACATTCATTGCCTGTTGGAAACTCTCCAAAGCTTTTGGAAAATTTGATTGCTGCATATAAGATATGGCTTCATTTTGCAATGCACTCCCCAATACTTTTTGATTGTTCGACAGTTTTGCCAGGTTGATAGCTTTATCATAAAATGGGATAGCAGAATCAAATTTATTTTGCATGGAATACATCATTGCATAAATGCTATACATATCAGACAAGCCAAAGGAATCTTTTATTTTGTTATAGATTAGTTCTGCAGTATCGAGGTTAGCTTTTGCGCTATCGTAATCACCCTTAAAACAATAAATACCTGCTATTCTGACCTTTATATTTGCAACACCTTTTATATAGTTTATTTTTTCAGCTTCTTTTAAAGTGCTGATGCAGAGATTTAGTGATGCATCGAGGTCATTATTGAAGAGATAGTTTATTTTCCCGATTGTCCTGTTTATTCTCTGGGTGTCTGATGTTGATTTTGCAATGCTATTGTTTAAGCTATCTAAAGTTTTGTTTTGTGCAAATGAATTGGTGAAAACAAATAATACAAGCAGGAATAATAAGGCTTTCATAATTTACAGCAAGTTACAAATTACTTTATTATCAATAAAAGACAGATGCGTGATTGAATAAATAACACTATTCGTTTCAGGTTGCTTCAGATTCTTAGTTACGATTTTCAGAACCTTTATTCAATTATCATCAATAAAATTTTATTCTTATCAAACAGGTATCTTCACGATAAACTGTGTGCCTTCACTTTCTTTACCTGTTTCATCAGCAACGGGGCTTTCCACTTTTATTTCTCCGCCATGCGCCTTTACAATGTCATAGCTCAAACTCAATCCTAATCCTGTTCCCTGCCCTGTTGGTTTGGTGGTAAAGAATGGTTGAAAGATTTTGTCTTTAATTTTGTCGGGGATGCCATTGCCATTATCGCTTACAATAATTTCTATGGTGTTGTTTAGCTTTTTTGTGACTACCTTGACTGTGGGGGTGTATTCCAAACCCAGAGGGTTTTTATTCCTTTCATTCACTGCATAAAAAGCATTGTTGATTAAATTCAGGATTACTCTTCCAATATCTTGCGGCACTACATTTATTTTTGGAAGTGAATCATCAAAATCCGTTTCAAACTTTGCATTGAAAGTTTTATCCTTTGCTCTTAAACCATGATAGCTCAGTCGTAAATATTCATCACACAAAGCATTGATATCAGTAGGTTCTTTAACTCCGGTACTTTTTCGCGAATGTTGCAACATGCCTTTTACAATGTCCGCCGCTCTTTGGCCGTGATGATTTATTTTTTCTGCATTATCTTTTATATCATTTACAATTTCATTTACGAGTTGTTCATCTCTCTCGGAGCTTGGCTTTGAACGTTCAGCATTTAACTCTTCAATCAATTCTTTGTTTACTTCAGAAAAATTGTTGACGAAGTTCAAGGGGTTTTGTATTTCATGCGCAATACCTGCTGTAAGCTCACCCAACGAAGCCATTTTTTCTGATTGGATAAGTTGTGCCTGGGTGTTTTTCAATTCTGTCAAAGTATCTTCTATTTGTTTTTTTTGAGACTTTAAAAGTGTATTTGCATGCTGTTTGTTTTTGTATCCTTTAAATGCGATGATTGCTGCAATCAATAAAAATGCAAGCCCGATTATCATTGCTGTTTGCTTTGTTTTTGTTACCTCGTCTCTTTTTTGTTGTTCTGCCTTTTCAGCCTGTTGCTTTTTTTCAAACTCATAATTCATACTAAGCTCAGTAGCTTTGCGTACATTGTCTTTCCGTGTGCTTGAATCTTTGATTTCTGCGGATAATTTAAAGTAGGAAAGCGCTTTAAAATAATTTCCTGTCTTTTCATAACATTCAGATAATTCCCGGGAATAATCGCCGGTTGTTTCATCATAATTCGTTGCACCATTTACCGACTTAAATGCTTTTTCAAAATAAGGGATTGCTCCCTTGTAATTTTTTTGCATGTAAAAGATTTCTGCCATTGAACCATAAGCCTGGAAAATATTGAGTGGTTGCCCTGATGAATCGGCCAAAATGATAGATTGCCTGCTTAATATTTCAGCTTCTTTATATTTACCCTGGTATGTCAATGCAATAGCAGCTTTAGCAAGGCTTGCTCCT
This sequence comes from uncultured Parafilimonas sp., assembly GCA_964400415.1. Classification (GTDB taxonomy): domain Bacteria; phylum Bacteroidota; class Bacteroidia; order Chitinophagales; family Chitinophagaceae; genus Parafilimonas. Next base: position 37,911 of record CAYNTP010000022.1, on the reverse strand, counting down.
TCTATTCCAACATCCCCGGTCTTTTTTGCAATATCTACTGCTTTCATTGCATATATATAACCTTTATCCCATGACCTTTTGCGCTGATAAAGTGATGAAAGATTGGTATAGGCATATAATTCAATAATTGAAGATTTATTTTTTGAAGCTATCCCCGCAGCTTTTAAATATATGGCCTCGGCTTTTGTATAATCTCCAATATTTACATAAGTAATACCCATGTTAACAAGAAGATTGGCAATATCTGACGGGTCATTAAATTTTTCTTCAATCTTTAAAGCCTTTTGCTGATACTCCAATGCTTTTGGATAGTTGGCTAATTGCGTATAACCTATTGCAATATTTGTGTAATTACCATAAAGCTCATCCAGGTTGTTCAACCTGGTATTTATCGGGATAGCCTTTTCAATGTATTGTATGGAGGTGTCATATACCGCTTTTATACCATACATCATCCCATAAGCACCATATATCCCTGCCATGGTTATTGAGTCAGTAGGCTTAACAATTTTTTCAAGATTTTCGATTTCCATTTTTGAAGAATCAAAATCTCCTCTAAAGCTATAGTTGTTGGCGAGGCTGAAATGTAAATCTATAATTGCTTTATAATAATGAATCTTTTCAGCCAGTTTCAATTGTTGTTTTGCAAATTGTATTGCAGTATCAAGGTTATCTTTTGATAGTAGATATAGTTTACTTAAATTTATTTTGAGCCTATCTGTATCTGATTTTGCTTTTAACAGGAGTGCATTAAGGCTATCAAGTTGCTTATCCTGGGCAATTACTTTATTATTTATAAAAACACATGAAAGCATCAGGACTACAAAAAGCAATCTTCTTTGATATGACATGATAACCGGTTTATGAAAAGTTTTTTGCAGGATTCTAAAGTTATCATTTTTAATATTGCCAGCAAAAGTTCCAGGTGATTTCATTTTAATCATTCATGATTTTCTCATCTTAAGAATGGCTATATTTTTAAATAATTATTTCAAAATATTCCTAAACACTAACCGTGTTTAATATTGATTGTTTTCTCTGTTCGCTGTTCGCTACTTTGGTTTTTCAATATGTATAAGAATTTCAAACATTGATACTAAATCCTTTTCTCTTTTGTGATTCTATTTTTTTGTCACACCGGTAACTTCACTATAAACTTTGTGCCTTCACTTTGTTTGCCTGCTTCATCAGTAAGCGGGCTTTCTACTTTTATTTCTCCTCCATGAACCTTGACAATATCATAACTCAGGCTCAATCCCAATCCTGTGCCGCTGCCTGTGGGTTTGGTTGTGAAAAATGGTTGAAAGATTTTATTTTTTACATCCTGTGGTATGCCTCTCCCGTTATCCCGGACTGTAATAATAATTGTTTTATTTTCTTTCTTTGTAGAAATGGTTACAGCAGGTTCATATTCTTTTCCATCAGGCAGGTGGGCGTTATTGATAACTTTCCTTTTTTCATTGACTGCATAGAAAGCATTGTTGACTAAATTTAAAATCACCCTTCCCATATCCTGTGCCACTATATTTATTTTACCAACCGATGAGTCGAAATCAGTTTCATATTTTGCATTGAACGTTTTATCCTTTGCCCTTAATCCATGATAACTCAAACGTAAATATTCATCACACAAAGCATTGATATCTGTTGGTTCTTTTTGCCCTGAACTTTTTCTTGAATGCTGCAACATGCTTTTTACTATTGCATCAGCACGCTTGCCATGATGCAGGATTTTTTCAAGGTTGGATTGTATATCGTTCAAAACTTTTTCTTCCGCTTCTTCATTTCTTTCATCATTTTTCTTTTGTCTTTCCGATTTCAATTCATCAACTAATTCAACACTGACTTCTGAAAAATTATTTACAAAATTCAGCGGGTTTTGAATCTCGTGTGCAATACCAGCAGTAAGTTCACCAAGGCTTGCCATTTTTTCACTTTGTATCAATTGCGCCTGTGTTGATTTTAAGTTATCTAAAGTTTGTTCCAAAGCAAGGTTGAGCCTTTTCTTTTCTCTGAACCGTATAAAAAATAATACGGCAAGGCCAATGACAATGATTAGCCCTGCAATAAAAATATTTTTTATCAACTTTTGTTTATCTATTTGTGATTGCTGAATGGCCAGTTGTTTATCCTGGCTGGCTTTCATCAATGCACGTTTGTTTTCAAAGTCAAGCTGGTTGGCAAGGCTGGTGAGTTTTGCAGCTTTTTCCTGGTTAGCCATTGTATCTGCATACTGTTTATATTTCAGGCTGTATAGATATGCATTTTTGTAATCACCGGTCTTTGCAGAAATTTCAGATAAACTTTGATAAATTCCTCTTTGGTTCCTGTAATCGGTAGGAATGGTAATTGCAAGCGCTTTTTTCAACCAGTGGAGTGCTTGTGCAGTATTACCTTGTGCCAGGTAAATTTTTGCAAAGCCCTGCATTGCTGAAGACCGCATAAACACATCGTTTCCATGGTCACTCACTTGTAATGTTGTATCAAAATAAATCAAAGCATTTTTATAATCTTTTAATTTAAAATATTCAACGGCAATATTATAATACAGGTCAAGGATATATCTGCCATCACCCTGCGTTTTTGCATAGTTTAATCCTTCCAGGTTGGATGCTATTGCTTCTTTGTATTTTCCCTGTTCTTCGAGTATTGTTCCGATATAACTATAAGAACTGCTGATGTAGGAAACAAGGTTGGCCTGTTTTCTAATCTCCAATGCTTTTGTATGAAATTTCAATGCTTCATCCAGGTTGCCTTTTCTCGTATTGGTTACACCCAAATCATTATATGCCTGTGATATTAATGAAGGGTCTTTTAATTCCAAAGCCGTTTTCAATGCTGATTGCTGCACCTTCAACGCTTCATCATAGTCTTTAACAAACATAAATATGAAACCGTTGGCAAAAAGACATTGCAATTCAGATAATGTGTCTTTTAATCCCCGGTATATATATAATGCTTTAAGATTATTTTCCATCGCATCACCATATTTACCCATCGCCCTTAATGTCAGTGCAGATTCAAAATATACATTGGCGATATTCCCAGAGTCATGAAGTGATTGATAAACCGTAAGACTGGAGTCGAAATATTTCACCGAGTTTTCAAAATCATTTTGGTTCATAAAAAGTTCACCAAGCCGCGTATAAACAGAAGCCTTTCCATTGATATCATTTGTTTCTTTCCACAAAGAAACAGCAGCCATCAAACTATCTTTTGCAGCATTTGCATTCTGATAGGCTATGGCTCCGCTCCAGTTTTCAAGCGCTTTTGCTTTCAGCTTTTTGCATTGAAGAAGATATGCAGGGTTGTTATTTGATTCATTACTACTGAGCAATTTTTCAGCAAGCTGCAATGCTATTTCACCATATTTCCTGCAACTGTCATACCCGTAATTATAGTAAGCATAAGTGGCAATATCATTCAATATGCGGCAACGTGAAGTATCATTTTTCTCCCGGGATAATTGCAATTTCAGGGCTTCAATATCCTGTGCAGAAATACTGCAACTCAAAAGACAAATAAAAAAGACTATCAAAGCAGGTGTTTTCATATTGAAGCTTGTGGCATAAACAAAGTACTTGATTTATCAGATTTGATACAGCAGTAATCTCATTGTCAAATTTAATTGTTGCCTGTATAATAACACAATTATTTATTTAAGGGAATGAATAATGATGCAATGCAATTTTTCTACATCTGGAATGATGTTACTTAAATGTAATTAAATGTTTGAAGATAAAAGAAGCAAGTCTTTAAGCAGGAAGCATTATGATAAATGTTGTGCCTTCGTTTTCTTTGGTTTCCACTTTCAATTCGCCGCCATGCCCCTGGGTAATAATTTCATAACTCAGGCTTAAACCTAATCCTGTGCCCTGCCCTGTTGGTTTTGTAGTGAAGAAGGGCTGGAATATTTTATCAATAATATTTTTAGGGATGCCATTGCCATTATCAATTACCCTTATGATGACCATGCTGCGGTTTCCATCTGTAGCGGGTTGCCTGTTTGTTTTAATGGTAACAGTGGGTTCATAACCGGGAATATTTTGTTTTAATTTTTCACCTACTGCATAAAATGCATTGTTGATTAAATTGAGGATTACCCTGCCGATATCCTGTGCTACAACATTTATTTTTCCAACTTCAGGGTCGAAATCTGAAATAAATTTTGCATTAAAGCTTTTGTCTTTAGCTCTTAACCCATGAAAAGCTAACCGTAAATATTCATCACACAAAGCATTGATATCAGTGGGTTCTTTAACTCCGGTGCTTTTTCGCGAATGTTGCAACATGCCTTTTACAATAGCATCAGCGCGTTTACCATGATATGCAATCTTCTCATTATTCTGTACAATATCGTTTAACAAACTTTCCTTGTCTTCTTCACTCATGGTAGCTCCTTCCGTTCTATATTCTTCAATCAACTCATTATTCACTTCTGAAAAATTATTGATGAAGTTTAACGGGTTTTGTATTTCATGTGCAATGCCGGCAGTGAGTTCACCGAGTGAAGCCATCTTCTCACTTTGTATCAGTTGCGCCTGTGTGGACTTTAATTCATGCAATGTGTTTTCGAGTTCTTCTTTTTGTTTGGTCAGTTCTGCTGTACGTTCTGCTACCTGCACTTCAAGTTGTGCTTTCATTGCAGAGATGACTTTGTTGTTTTGTTCTTCTTCCAAAGCTTTTTCCCTGGCCCTTGACAATTCTTTCTGTTGCTTCTTTGTAACGAGCCAAACTCCTACACCCCATAAGATTGAAAACATTTCAATAGAACCAATCAGGTTCATATTATCATTGAAAAAACTTCTGAAGAAGATTTTTATTGACCAACTGATAATAGTAACAATCAAATAGGGTGAAATGGCCACTACGAGAAACCTGAATTGTTTAAGTTTTTCTTCTTTATAAATAAAATATATAAGACCTGCCAGCATTAAAAAGCCAAGTACATCAAAAACAATTGATGAAACTTTTCCATGGAAAGCAGAACCAATTAATAAACCAAGATTGATATAAATACCGAGTAAGATTTTTTTATCCCACTCCGGCATTGTCACTTTGGTTTTTAAGTTATCGCGTATATATTTTAAAAGCAATGCGGCAAGCGCGAAGGAAAAACTCATGTTGATGTAAGTTTATGCAAAAATGCTTAATCCGTTGTAATATTATTTAAAGATATTGAAATATGGTGTACTGCTGTTTAAATTTAATGACCGCCTATTGATTTTAATTAACTTCGCTGCCATAAAAACTTTTATGCAGGAACTTATAGAAAAACTTCAAAACGAAGCAGGCTTAACTGAAAAACAGGCATGGCAGGCAATAACAATTGTGAAAGATTTTGCCAAGAGCAAATTCCCGATGTTTGGCAGCGCAATAGAAAAAGCTTTTGCAAAACATTCAAAAAAAGATGAGGAAGATTTTCTTGACTAAACTTTCAAACAACCAGTTTAAATTACAGGAATCATTTGGCGATGGAATTACAGCCCGGTAAAAAAATATATTTCTTCTCCGATTTTCATTTGGGCGCTCCCGATTTTGCTTCCAGTTTAATAAGGGAAAAAAAGATTGTTGCATTTCTTGATGCTGCCAAGCGCGATGCACAGGTTATCATTATCGGTGGTGATGTTTTTGATTTCTGGTATGAATACAAAACTGTCGTTCCAAAACATTTTGTAAGGCTGCTTGGCAAGCTGGCTGAAATTACTGATTTAGGTATTGAAGTGATGTTGTTTGCAGGTAACCATGATATGTGGATGCGGGATTATTTTCAAACTGAATTGAACATACCTGTATATTTCGAACCCAAAACTTTTAACTGGAACAATAAGAAATTTTATGTTGGACATGGTGATGGTTTAGGCCCCGGCGACCATGGATATAAATTCATCAAAAAAATATTCAGGAACAAGTTTTGCCAATGGTTGTTTGGGCAATTGCATCCTACACTCGGGATGGGTATCGCCAATTATTTCAGCAGGAAAAGCAGGCAGAAAACAGGTTCTTCAGATGCACAGTTTTTAGGTGAAGAAAATGAATGGCTGGTCATCTATTGCCGTGAAGTTTTGGCAAAAGAACATTTTGATTATTTCATCTTTGGTCACCGCCACCTGCCACTGAATATTAAACTACATGATAATGCCGTTTATATCAATCTCGGCGACTGGATAAATTATTTTACTTATGCAGTGTTTGATGGAAATACTGTTGAATTGAAAAAATGGGAAGGTTAGTTTTCATAACATTTTTATTATTCTGCTTTCACAATATCCATGCGCAAACGGATGTTGTGAAAACCATTACAGAAAAACAATTCGTGCAAGGCAGTTATACTGATTTTTACGTGGACAACCTCAATAATATTTACCTGTTGAATGCCGGCAATCAAATCAAGAAAATAAATGAAAAAGGTGATTCAACTGCTGTTTCCAATGCACAAAAAATATTGGGTGATATCGGAAGCATGGATGTAAGCAACTCTTTAAAAATTCTTGTTTATTATAAAGATTTTTCAACCATTATAGTACTTGACAGGTTCCTCAAAAACGTGCACACACTTGACCTTCGCAAATGCGGGGTACTGCAGGCACAGGCTGTTGCCACCAGTTATGATAATAATTACTGGGTGTTTGATGAAGTGGAAAATAAATTGAAAAAGGTGGATGATAATGGCAACATTTTATTATCAACGCCCGACCTACGTAGTGTTTTCGATGAGCCATACCTGCCTGAAAAAATTATTGATTACAATGGTAATGTTTATCTCTACAATACAAAACAAGGTTTTAAGATTTTTGATTATTATGGCGCTTTGCAACAAAGCCTTCCTTTGACCAACTGGAACGATATTGAGATTGAAAAAAATACAGTTTCAGGTTTTATCAATGACACTTTGCATATTTATAATATTAAGTTATTTACAGAAAAAACAGTTTTATTTAATCCATCGCAAAATGGCGCAATCAAGATGCATCATCAGCTTAATAATTTGTATGTTTTAAAATCAGATGGGTTGCATGTTTTCAATATTGAACAATAATCAGAGGGTGAAAAAGATTTTAACCAGGTTTTTAAAAAGCTGATGTACTATCATCATTAGCCTGTCCGGGAAAAAATGTTAAGGCTTTAAGATTATTCAATTTGGATATTTACTATTTACGCTTATTTTTGCCGTCCTTTTTAAGGAACGGTGAGGTGGATGAGTGGCTGAAATCAGTAGTTTGCTAAACTGCCGTACGGGTTAAACTGTACCGAGGGTTCGAATCCCTCCCTCACCGCCACAGAAATTACTTTTTAAGAAAAGGCTATTGCAGATTTTGTAATAGCTTTTTTTATGGTTTTAAAAGGGTGCCAACATTTTGACAAAAAGAGAAATCACCTTTTCAATTTTAGCGCAATGACACGGATCTTTTGATACAATTTAATAGTGAAGTTTAAACGATTGAAAAGTGAACATTATACTTTAATCACTATAACCAATAAAATAGAAACTTATCTTATCAAAATTTTTTAATGTAAATGGAACAAAATGTTTCAGCCGGATAAATAAACAAATACTTTATGATTACAAGGATGATAAAAAAGCCAATTAGAATGGTATGGTTTAATGCTCATATAATGTATTGCAATTTCCGGCGTTTTTGTCTTTACGAAAAAATATATGTTTAATGATAAAGGATAATTTTCTTTATAATATTATTTGCCTGTATTATCCATATTTTAATATTAATCTAACTACCTTTGAAAGAGGAAATCCGTATAAGAAAAGCTGAAAACAAAACTAATAATTCAGGGTCTTGAAAATTTTATGCAGAAGGAAGTTTAAACCAATTTGCTTAATTAATTTATACAAAGAATTATCATTGTGTATCCATTTCACCACTAATCATGTGCAGTTTTGAAAATAATGCCAAAAAATATTTTGCTAATTAGCGGCAATTATTATCCAGAGCCTACTGGTATCGGGAAATATAATAGTGAAATGATGATATGGCTTGCAGATAATGGATTTAATTGCACTGTTATTGCACCATATCCATATTATCCATTCTGGAAAATACAACCACCTTATAAAGGTAAAAACAAATGGTTTTTAAAAGAAATAAATAAGACCTCTGCCGGAAATTCAATTACAATATATCGTTGCCCGCATTATGTACCACGCAACCCTACAGGAAAAAAAAGGGTACTGCTCGATTTATCTTATTTCACAACTGTATGTTTAAAATTAATTGCATTAAGTAGGAAAAAATTTGATTATGTTATGTGTGTCTCTCCACCTTTGTTTGCAGGTATTGCTGGCGCGCTATATAAGAAGACACATAAAGCAAAACTTATTTACCATGTACAGGACCTCCAGGTGGATGTTGCAGCAAACCTGAAAATGATCAAATCAAAAAGTGCTATTAAATTACTTTTCAAAATTGAAAAATACATTCTTTCTGCATCAGATGTCATTTCTACAATTTCTATGGAAATGGCAAAAAAACTGGAAGCTAAATCTAACAAGCCTGTGTATCTTTTTCCGAACTGGGTGGATACACAAGCCCTGCATCCTGTTGCAGACAAAGATTCATTAAAAAGAAAATATAGTTTAGATTCCAATGTTCCTATTATCTTATATTCAGGTTCAATCGGTGAGAAGCAGGGAATAGAAGTGATAATAGAAATTGCAGATAAATTTTTGCATGAAAGGAAAATGCCTGTACAATTTGTTATATGCAGTTCGGGACCTTATAAAGATATGTTGGAGAAAAAGGCATTTGAGAAAAAGATTGATAATATCAGGTTTATACCTTTACAGCCTTATGAAGAGTTAAATGAATTACTGAATATGGCTGATGTCCATTTAATTATTCAAAAAGCAGATGTTGCAGGCAACTTAATGCCTTCCAAACTCAACTCTATTTTATCAGTAGGCGGACTTTGCATTGTTACAGCAAATTATGGCACAGAGTTGTATACCACAATTACAGACAATAAGATTGGCCTTGTTTGCCCTGCAGAAGACAGTATTGCATTATTTAATACCATCAATGATGCATTGAAGAAAAATTATGATGATGTTTGCTTTAATGCCAGAAAGTTTGCAGAACATTTTATTTCGGTAAACCAGATAATGGAAGGTTTTGTCAATAATTCCTTGAAATAGAAAGGAAGGATAGTGGTAGGAATTTCAGTATAAAAAACTTCTAATAAGCGTTTTCTTCGCCTTTAATAATATTGAAAAAGGTCATAAACATGATCTTTATATCTAACAACAGGCTCCAGTTTTCCATATACCAGATATCGTGGTCAACTCGGCTTTTTAATAATTCAATATTCCTGATTTCACCCCTGAAACCTTTCACCTGTGCCCAACCGGTTAATCCTGGCTTCAGATATAACCTAACCATATAGTGGTTGACCTGGCTGCTATATTGTTCTGTATGATGCAACATGTGTGGTCTAGGGCCAACAATGCTCATGTCACCCATGAAAACATTTAGAAATTGTGGAAATTCATCTAAACTGGTTTTCCTTAAAAATGCACCAACCCGGGTTACCCTTGCATCATTTTTAGTTGCCTGAATTAAATCAGAAGCATCATTGGAATACATACTTCTGAATTTTAAACAAATGAATTTACCATTATCCCTGCCTGAACGCAATTGCTTAAAAAATACCGGCCCTTTACTTTCCATCTTGATTAATAAACTTACAATCGGTATGAGCCATGAAAGAATAAAAATAATGACGAGGCTACTGACTGTAAGATCAAAACTTCTTTTGATAAATTGTTTATGGAACCTTTTCAATGGTTCCCGATAACGCTTTAAAACTGGAAGTCCACCAATATAATGTACATGGTAAAAACCTGATTTTAGATTATGTTGTGGTGAAATAAAATTTACCCTGATACAATGTTTTTCTGCTTCTTCAGCTAATACAGTTATTTCAGTATTATCTTCTTCAGGAACAGAAACGTAAAATTCATTAATATGGTTTTTCTTGGCAAAATCAATATATCCTGATAAAGTATGGGTTGGATTATTTTTCCCAGGTGTATCCTGGTTACCGAATTGTTCAATAAAGTGGCTGTTTTTACTTTTTAGTTTTTCAGCAAGCCTGTTGGCTTTATCATCAAAGCCAACAATTGCAATCCTTCGTCTTTTCCTGAATATTGAATGGAGGAAAATAGATAATGGGTTTGCAAAAAAATGAGTAAGCAAAACCAGGCATGTCCATGAAACAAAAAAGATACTGAGTTCCCTGGTTGTTACATCAAAAAACACAGAACCTGTTACAAACATCATGTAAAATAAACTGGCAAAAACAATCAAAGTCCTTTTCCTGCCTATAAAAAGCCTTTCATCATTCCTACGTAAAAACCTGTGGATATTGTGTAATGAAACAAACAGGAAAAAACCATTAGCTACAAATGCAGTTATTTTAATGATAAAAACCAATAATGGCTTATGCCAGGTCAGCATCAGCAATGCTGCAAAAAAAATATTTATAAATGCAATTTTATATACAGTCAACCTTTGAAACATAAATTCAGAGCATCTTGTGTTTTCTCAAAAAGGTCTTACCCTTTTCAGGCAGTTAATTACAAATATAGTCGTTGTACTTTAAACTGTTGCATACAGGTTACACTATTAAGAACGAATAAGTGTATAAATCGTTCCCTTTGATATCAAAAACCGGGCAAAATTATTTTGAAATGGATTTTGAATAAGGTAAATCAATATCCGTAATAGAATTTTGGCTTATGAGTAAAGAGTTTATAAGCGAATTTTATGACAAGAGAGTAATACCCATCCTTCTTATATGGATTGCCTCTATAGCCATTAGCCTTTACATAAGGTGAATTGGGTATTTCGTTAGCCCGATACGACATTTCCACTGCGACCGGTCCACGGGATGCTAATAACGATGCTGAATCAGGATATTCATGCTTACTTACATCATCTAAATAATCTGTAAATAACTTTCTTACGCTCAGTTCTGCACTCAGCATCATCAACCCATCTTCCCTGAATGAATATTTTATTCCAATGCCATAGGGAATTGACATGCCCCATAATGAATAAGGGGTCTTTTGACCTTCAGTTCCCAAAGGCTGTAAATATATTTTTTTACCTGTGGTGTCATAAGCATAAGGATTAAAATGATAAACACCCACACCAACAAAAATATAAGGGGTAATATTTTGTGGGTTTTTATCTGCAAAACTATTATCATATTCGGTGATGTCATATAGATCATATTGTGCATTTACCTCAAATGCATATATTGATGTATGAAAACTCAGGTTGCGGTAAAACCATTTTGGGCCGTTTTTTGAATCAGATGCCCTTACTTTACCAGCCATGAGTGAAGCATTAAAAGAAACATGCGGTGTACGTTGGTAAGTCATCCCAATGCTACCACAAACCTGCATACCTCTTGTAGAAAATCTTTTATCCAATAAATCACCGGTATAGTTGATAGGACCAACTCCTGCATTGACAAACCATTCCTTTACAGGATAGCCATTCTCATGTAACTGAGAGTAACAAAATCCACAGGAAAGCAGGGATAAAAATGAAATAATGAATAGTTGTTTCAAGATTCAGGCAGTTAGTTGGTTTAATTAATACAATTAAACATCTTCTTTATTTCAAATTAATATCAGTTATATCTTGTTCTATTTCTTTGCTTCCTCCCTTTGCATCTTTCCACTTTTTTACACCATATCCTACACCAGCTGCCACTAACACCCAAGTGCCAGGGTCAAGTGGAATCTTATCAGGATCATCGCCAGGATCACCAGGATCGCCTGGCTGGGCAAATAATACTTTTGAGCTCAAAGAAAAACTCAATACCAGGAGGAATATCCACAACAAATTTCTTCTAAAAAATTTCCTCATAATCATTCTTTATTTTATCAAGAGTAAGAAAAAAGCAACCCGGATTACTAAACGAAAATAGCTAATATTTAGTATATAGTAAATGTATCATTCTTCCTGCAAAATGATCATATTACTATTGTTATTTCTCTTTAATAAATTTTATTTTTTTAAATACACCAACAGGTGTTTCTGAAGTAAGCAGATAAACTCCATTTGCATAATGTTTAAATGGTATATCAATATCTGTTTTACCTGGTTTTTGTGTTAGTATCAATTTTCCATTTGCATCAAAAATTTTTAAAACTGCATCCTTATCCATATTTTGAATACGGATAATATCTTGTACGGGGTTGGGAAAAACTGACAATTCTTTTTTATTGATTGTTGCCGTAATTGTTATCTCACCATTTTGCGCTGTATCAATGATTTTTGAAACAGGTACTGGTATTGTTTCAAGCAAACGGTTGTAAACAATCAAAAATCTTTCCCGGTAACTGTTAGTATCACTGTTTGGTGAAAAATTATACAACAAAGTATCATCCTGTTTTATTACCGTTTTTGTGCCAAGATACCTATCAATAAGCCACAAATTTCCATGTTTTTCAAATGGCGCTTTTACAGCAAAAATCTTCAAAGCATATTGACGGGTGTTGTATAAATACAATTTTAAAAATGCTGTATCTGTTAGCTTCGGTGCAGGCCTTGCATCAACCATAAAATAATTTGTGTCATTTTTTATTGCCATGTTCTCACCTTCATTCCAGAGCTTTGGTGCATCAAATACATCCTTTGTTTTTGAAAATTGATTACCCACTGCAATGCCAACAGCATCAACAACAGCCATGCTATCAGTAACACTTTGTAGGTAAATGTACAGTGCCGGTTTTTTGTTTGCAGTATCTTTTTGTATGAAGGAATTTGGCCCGCTGACATTAAACTGATTGTCTCCTTTATCACTCTGAAGAAATGTTGCAGAAGGATTTGTAGAAACTCCATCCGTCATCATCATGAATGCCTGGCCGCTTTGCACAAAAGGTTGTTCAGTGCCTTTATAAACGCCACTTCCTGTTGCAAGCCAATTGCCTAATGCAACACTATAAGTAATATAAGCACCCACTCCATAATTTCCTGTAAGGCCCGGATCAAAGAAATAAAATGTATTGGTGTTTAAGCCGGAATAAATACCTGTTCTTGTAAAACTTACTGGTGACGGGAAAGGATTTCCAATTAAAACAAATTGATCTGCCGTTGCAATAGTATTAAAAGTTTCAGTGGTTGCATTTTGTGCAACTAATCCATTCTCATGCAAAATACCTTTTGATCGTAAAGTGGTTTTGTTGGGTGGATTAATGTTAGTCATGCAAATCGTTCTATCACCTCTTACAAAAAGACAATAAGCGGGATAATCGCAAATGTTTGTATATAATGTTCCTTGCCCTGATGGTAATGGTGACCACGCATTATCCTTGTAAACTTCAATTGATGTTTTATAATTGTTGTTATGCCAGTCATAACCTATGCTTGCATTATTATCATAATTAATTGCAGTGCCATACCCTGGTGTACCAATGTTTACAGGACAACTGTTAGGTGTTGCATCAATATTACCTTCCTGCCAGGCTGCATTGATACTCTGATTGGAGCTACTGAATGGAACTGATAAAAATCGCCATGCACGCTTAGCATAAAAAAATCTTTCATACCTCACAGTATCAGGAATTGTTCCATACGACTCAGCGAGGTAAGCATCTCCATAATCATCAGAACGTAAAGTGAGTTTGCTTTGTGAATATAATGTGGCACCTGCATCAACTCTTAGAACCCCTCTTGTTTTACCAAAATGATCTGATACCGGTGTTGGCTTTGTTCCATCACTTGCTGTTATATTCAATGAATCTCCCAATGAAACCTGTGCATTGGAAAGCAGGATCAATGTATCGAGATAATTATTCACACTATCAGGAGGAGTTATAGAAAAATTATTGGCAGTAAATTTTAAATCAGTAGCAATAGCATTGGCACCAAATATCAAACCTGAATTTCGGGAGCCAGTCAAAGTACCATCGCCTGTGATAGAATTATTTTCAGTCAATGTAAAATCATTCAACACTAATTGATTTCCTGCTTCGTTAGTGAGTACCCCATTGATAGTCACATCACCATTCATTATCTTATTACTTCCACCGCTTATTGTAACTTTTGAATAATCATTCCTTGCAGAAAAAACCTGGTCTGAACCCCTGGTATATTCAATAGTTGAGCCGGTTGCCAATGTAATATTTGTTATGTTGGAATGAATAGCAGAGTTATTATAAAAAGTTGCTGTAAAGCCACAAAACCCCTGGTTATTACCGGTCTTGAAAATTGCATTGTTTTCAACAACTACTTTTCCATTACCTGAAGGACAGGTGATAGAATTATCATTTATGTAAAAAAGGCCTCCAGTCTTAACTGTAAAACTTCCATTGCTATTTAAAGTTATATTTCCGGTTGAGTTGCCAACATTTGTACCGGTAACTTCTATATTCTGATAATTCCTGTTTCGAATAGTTTGTGAACCTGAGTTAGTATTAGCAAATTCTACAACACCATCAGAAATAGTATATGTTCCTTTCATATCAGGTTTGGTTCCTAAGCCTCTTAAAATGAATCTACCACCATCCTGGATAAGATTTGTAATATCCTGCCCGAATGTATGGTTGCCATCATCCACTATTGTTGCTGTACCGGTTATATAAACAGTACCATTAATTGCAGGACAAGCGCTCCCAACAGTTTTCGTTCCTCCATTGGAAAGCTTCATGTTTCCATAGCTAAAGCCAGGTGTGCTACCTGTTGGATAAATTGTCTGGTTAAGTGCTGCACCATTATATTCAACAGTACTCGCTGCATTAAGTGAAATGATAGAAAAATTTTTTGGAAAATTACTTCCAGTCTGACCACCGTTTGAAGCGCCTAATTTTAAAGTTGCAGTGCTATTTAAAATCAGGCTGCCACCAGGTGAATACCTGTTTAAACTGTCGGTAGTTAAATCAAGAATTCCTGCATTGTTTACTGTAATATCTCCTGAATAAATCCTGATTTTTTTTAATGATGATCCGGATAAAATTACTTCCGGTGAGTTTGAAATACCAACCTGCAAACCGGGAAAATAAATTAGCTGGGCGGCATTGTTTGTAATGGTTTGCGAACTACCGGCACGGTCGAAAATGAAAATGCCTGGTAAGGTATATGATGAAGATGATGAACCTATCTTAGCATTATAAACATAGTTTCCAAGAGTTAGATCACCGCGAAAAATAACCTGGCCTGAGCTGTTGGCACGCACACCCAGCAATCCTTTTCCGGCAATGCCAATTGAATCAGTCGAAGCTGTGCCACTCAGTATAACATTCCCATTAAAATTTGTAACAGAACCATCTTCTGCTCCCACAAAAAATGTATTGTAGCCACCAGTGAAAGAAGTTGTGGTATTCCCATTAACGGTTAAATCATTATAGTTGACAATGTAGGTTTTTGTAGATGCCTTTGAATAAAAGAAAAATTCTTTTTTAGCTTGTATTATAATATCTCCATTAACTATAAAATTTCCCTGGTTAATAAAATAGTTCAGTGCATTTGCATCATTTACATCGCAATAACTGATAAGATTATTGCAGTTAAAAGTTGCTGATGGATTTACAAAAAACTGAAATAGGGAAGTTGAAAATAATGTTGAAACATTATTAACAGTTACATCTCCTGTAACTGAAAAATTATTGCTGGAATTAATTGTAAAAACGAATCCACCGACAATTGCACTCGTAAAATTTATTTGTAATGACTGAACAGTAATGTCGCTAGTTACATTGACTATGCCTACAAAACTTACCGGGATTACAACATCATCTGCAGGAGTCGGAGCAACACCTCCAGACCAATTGATGCCATCATTAAAATCAGTGCCAAGGCCTCCGGCACCTGAGCCTATCCAGGTTTTTGTTGCACCATTAATAATTTCAATACTGATAAAAAAAATTGCTGTTAATACCAGCAGAGTCTGGGATAATTTTTTCATAAAGGGTCATTTTCTGTAGGTTATAAATTTGGTTAGCTACATCAGTTTTAACATAAATGACGGAGCAAACAATTCAAATTCCAGGCTTGGAATCTCAATTTATTTATCAGCTATAAATCATCTTTCATCAACGCCTTTTTCACTGACAGTTCTGCTGTTTACACCGTATTTAATTTCAGTGGGAGATTGGAGTTTAGAGTTAAAGGACTCAACTGTCCTTTATTAAATTTCAACTTGCTAACTTAATATAATTTTTCTTTATAAGAAAGAAATATTGAATAAAAAATTTCTATGGTGCGGTATTTATACAAAAGACAAGATATTTATTATAATTTTTTAGTTTTGTAATTTATAACAAGATTATTTTAAAGGGTTTCATCAATACCCAAAGAAATTTCTTTAAAATAAAAAACCCCCTGTAAAAGGGGGTTCTGTGCCCGGGACTGGATTCGAACCAGCACACCTCGCGGCGCCGCCACCTGAAGACGGTGCGTCTACCAATTTCGCCACCCGGGCATTAAACAAAGAACAAGCGGCGGCAAATATAATAGCATTTATACAACCATCAAACTACAACCTCTTATATCGCTTCCGTCCAACCTTCCCGATACTGAAAAACTACCGTCTTCAAACACTTCACCCACATCGTCGGTCGCAATAAAACTACAACTGTTAATATTGGCAAGGTCAATTACATTCAATGCCCCCTTGCCTTTTTGTATTACCAGCAATGGGTCATCTTCATCCCTCACCACCACCTTCATCCATGGTGGGCAAAAAAATCTGCCGTCACCTTTTGAATAAGCCTGTGATAATAATTCAGTCATCCCATATTCTGAATGCACCTGTTTCAATCCAAAATGTCTTTGCAAGAATTCATGTACTTCCTGTCTTGTAATTTCTTTTCTTCTTCCTTTCATCCCACCGGTTTCCATCACAATAGTTGATGAAAGCTGCATAGGAAAGCGTTCAGCAAAATCAAGCAGTGCATAAGTAACACCGATGAGTAAAGTATACTGGTGTTGTTGTTCCAGGTTGTTTAAAACACCAGATAATTTTTCATATTCATCAAGATAAAAACCACTATGAGAATGGCCGCTTAGCCTGGTTAACTCTTCCACCATTTTTATGAGTGAAGAATTTTTTTGCTGCAGGTATGAAGGTAGCAAACCAATGATGCACCATTTTTTTATATCACCGTAAAACATCTCAAAACCTTTTGTAAAACTCTGCACATACAACTGCTCATCTTTTACATAATGCCTGCTCTTGCTGGTTTGCGTGGTGCCGCTGCTTTCAAAAATCAAATCATATTGTTCATCACCGGTAAGGACAACATGACTTTTAAAAAATGAAATCGGGAGAAAAGGGATTTGTGAAACCCGTTCAATATTACCTGGATTCTTTTTGACTAAATCACTCCAGGATTTATAAACAGCATTATTGGAATACTGGTAATGAAATATCTCTTCAGCCAGTTTGTAAAATCCTGTATTTGTTTTAAATATTTTATTTTCAAAACCAGTGAGCATTATTGAATTTTATCTATATCGGGTTATTTTGTTACAAAATACATCCGGTTCAAATCCTGTTGTTGAACACAGATGAATACTGGAAATATCTTCTTGTTCCGGTGCAAAACAATGAAATCCGCAGCATAAAGTTCTATTTGATTTTGATAAGGCAGAAGAATAAAAAATAAGCCTGCATAGAAATGATTTTTCCGCAATGCTTTCTCCACCTGAAAATATTTTGTTATTTATTACCACGCATCATATTCATCAAAATTTTTTTCAATGATAACCGTTGTATATTTACCCATTCAATTTACAAACGGGTTTAAACCACGAAGCAAT
The DNA here is from genome assembly GCA_964400415.1 of uncultured Parafilimonas sp. Classification (GTDB taxonomy): domain Bacteria; phylum Bacteroidota; class Bacteroidia; order Chitinophagales; family Chitinophagaceae; genus Parafilimonas. The sequence continues at coordinate 20,122 of CAYNTP010000022.1, read as the reverse complement.
GAAGATTAAAATACCGGTAATAGTCCTGATAATACTTGGTTTTGTGACCTGCACTAAAGATGTTTATAATACCAGCCCAACCCTGAAGTTTGAAAGTGTAAATGCAACTGTGTTTCCACAACAGGCTGTTGTAAAATTTAATTTGACCTGTACTGATAAAGAAGGCGATGTAGTGGATACTATATGGGTACAAAGAATTTCAAAAGTTGCCGCATGCAGCCCGATGGTTTCAGGCATTGACAGCTTCCCGATACCAAATTTTCATCCAACAAAAAATGTAAGGGCTGAATTCCAGTTTACTTATACTTACGCCGGCGCATTTGCGCCCAACCTGATTGCATGTACTATCGGCAATTCTCAAAGCACAACAGATACCAGTTATTTCAGGTTTTGGATGCATGATAAAGCACAACATGCAAGTGATACAGTTCAATCACCTGATTTGGTTTTTCTCAAACAAGAATAAGAGATTTTATTTCTTTCTGAATGCAACTGCCTGGATAAACTGGTGGTAAAACATTTGTTGTGTTACCAATTCAAAACCTGTTTTAAAATAAGGCCGCATATCTATCAATTCCTGTGCTTCAATTTTTGTAGTGATTCGGAAAAATAGATACATCGTTTTCAGTAAAAACTGCTGCCATCTTTTTTTATCCTGCTGATGATTGATAAAATCTGCATATAACCAAAAGCCTTCCGTCAACAGCATGCTGTTTAGTTTTTCAAATACATCAGCAATTTTTTCTTCCCTGAAATTATCAAACATGAAAGGAGTGAATACCACATTAAATTTTTCTGTGTTGTTATAATCTTCAATTGCAGCTTCAATAAATTCAACATCAACACCTGGGAATTTTCTTTTCTTCGCCAGCCTTATCATGGCAGCAGATTTTTCAACATAAATAACCCTGGTATTTTTTTTCTGCAGCTTTGCAATTTCTTCCAGTATCCAACCTGTACCACCACCAACCAACAATATTTTATCACCCGCCTGGATAAATGGCAATAAAGAAGCCTGTGCATGCACAATTGATTTTTGATAAACGATGCGGCTCAATGTATCATACACACCGGCAATGTTGTTATAATCATTTGCCATTATTACATTTTTATAAAGTGCATGCCGGCAATGCCACAAATTGCTTTTAAAAAAATCAACCCATCAATTACGATTAAATAATACAGGAGTTTATGCGGCTTCTGCATGCTCCAGGTTATCATCAGCAAAATAATGAACGGGATGAGGTTAAAACCAACATTAAAAATATTTGCATGGCGAAAAGTGGTAAATGCCACCAATGAAATCAAACCAATTATGATGAGGGGCAACAACACATAAAAAATTGTTTTTTTCAAACCAAACCTTACAACAAAAGTTTTAAGCTGCTTGTTGGAATCATCTGCATAATCTTTTATATCAAAAATAATAGCGTTGACTGTACAAAACATCCAGTTTTTTATAAATAGCCATAGCAATAAAATAGTTTCAAAAGCCAATGGGCCTTTTTCAATCTGCACGACCACCAATGATAAAATATTGGCACAACATGCCCACACAAACCCAATCACAAAAGCTTTCAACCATCCTGTATGGCGAAGGTTTAATTTAAAAAAAGAACGGGGCAACAAGCCGTAATATAAAATTCCTGCCAATAGCGTAACAGCAGTTTCCAACCAGAATATGAAGGGTAATCTTTTTATGGAACCAATATTTTTAAAGATGAACCAACAACTGAAAATTATTCCAACAGATAATAAAATGCGCTGGCTCCAGGCTATTTTCAAATGGTGTTTCTGATACCATGATTTTCTCGGGTTTGAAGCAGGGCCTCCATACAAAGGGCCCATGTAAGCGAATGTGTAATAAAAGACTGTAGCGCAAAAAAGTATCACATAATACATCCATGAATTTAAAGGCAGTTGCAATTGAAGACAGGATTCAATAGATAATGCAATAGCGATAAAGCCAATAAAATAGTTACCGAAAAATGTTGCCTTAATAAAATTCTGGATGCGTTGCACTGCCGCAATTTACGCTTCAACAGTAAAAAGATGACAAATTCTGTTGTACGGTATAAAATTATTCTGCTGTTGCAACTTATTATTTTTATAATTACTAAAAATAATGATTGAAGCCAATTGAAAACACGGGCCCTGATGCAACTCCTGAACCATGTGAAGTATAAACATCATAAAATATGCGTGGCTCAAGTGCTATATGGTTATTTAACCTGATGATGTAACCGAGGCCTGCAGCATATTTATTTTCATAAGGATAAGAAATACCTGTTTTTTCTTCTGATTCAGCATTATGGCTTAACAAAAGATATTGATAAGATGCTTCTGCATACAGGTAATGTAAAATATGATAACGCACAAATGGGCCGCCACCAAACTGGTTGGTCTTCTGTGTGCCTGTCATATTCAATGCTGCTGTCAAATCAATACCTGCTGCAAAACCTTTGTAAAAATAATAGCCAAATCTTGGATTTGCAGCAAAGTGGTAATTATGATAACCGCTGTCTGTTGATGTAACAAAATTCGCCTCCATGCTTCCGCCAATAATAAAATTTCCTTTGTTGAATTGTGCAGAGGCACATGTATTAATTAATAACACAACTGTGAGCAGGGGGATTATTTTTTTCATCCCTAAATTATTTTATTGATCGGTTGCAGGTGCCATTCGTTTTAAATTGAACATCTGCTGATTGTTGTTATTGCATTTCAAAAATGATTGCAAAATGATTTTTGAAATTATACCTGAAATAATTTCGTTGAAAAAAGATGGCAGCTTTTGAATAAAGATTAAACGTTTCATGTTAATGACAATTTAAAGCCTGCAAAATTGAGTGGACCATGTTTTATCAAACTAATTACATTTGCTCACCTGCAATGAAAGGTGAAAATAATGAATGAGCAACTGCAACAACTGGCATCGGCCCTCGATGGTGAATTTTATACAGATAAGACAATGCGCATTTTATATGCAACTGATGCCTCTGCATACCGTGAAATGCCATTGGCTGTAGCCATCCCCAAATCAACAGGTGATATAAAAAAACTGGTTGCATTTGCAAGACAGCAACATACTTCTCTCATACCAAGGACTGCAGGTACATCACTGGCCGGCCAGGTAGTGGGCAATGGGATAATCGTGGATGTATCAAAATATTTTACAAAAATCCTTGAGCTGAATACAAAAGAAAAATGGGTGCGTGTACAACCAGGTGTGATACGTGATGAACTGAATCTTTTTCTTCAACCGCATGGATTTTTATTCGGGCCAGAAACATCTACTGCCAACCGTGCAATGATAGGTGGAATGGTGGGCAATAATTCCTGCGGTTCCAACTCAGTGGTTTACCGCAGCACCAGGGAACATTTGCTGGAAGTGAAAGCAATCTTGAGCGATGGCAGTGAGGCAACATTTAACGCTTTGGGCATTGACGAATTTCATGCTAAATGTGAAGGTGATACTTTGGAAGCTTCCATTTATAAAAATATCCGAAGCTTATTGAGCAATTATGAAAACCAACAGGAGATAAGAAAAGAATTCCCAAAACCCAATATTGAAAGAAGGAACACCGGTTATGCCGTGGATGTATTACTTGATACAGCGCCATTTACTGCAGGTAAAACTGATTTTAACTTTTGTAAACTCATTGCAGGCTCTGAAGGCACACTGGCTTTTATCACTGAAATAAAACTCAACATTGTTGATTTACCACCAAAAGAAACAGGTTTGTTGTGCGTTCATTTTAATACTATTGATGAATCATTGCGGGCAAATCTTATTGCATTGAAGCATCAGCCGACAGCAAGTGAACTCATTGACCATTTCATACTTGAATGTACAAAAGATAATATCGAACAAAGAAAAAACAGGTTCTTTGTGCAAGGCGACCCTGGTGCAATTCTCGTAGTTGAATTTAAGAAAGATACGCGTGAAGAAATTGAAACAATTGCTAAACAGGTTGTAGCTGAAATGCAGGCTGCAGGATTAGGATATCATTTCCCTTTATTGTTTGGTGATGACACCAAAAAAATATGGACACTGCGCAAAGCAGGCCTTGGCTTATTGAGCAATTTACCCGGGGATGATAAAGCAGTTCCAGTGATTGAAGACACGGCTGTAGATGTAAATGACCTGCCTGATTATATTGCTGAGTTCAATGTAATCCTGAAAAAATATGGATTATATTCTGTTCACTATGCGCATGCAGGAAGTGGTGAAATTCATTTGAGGCCAATCATCAATTTAAAAACAAATGAAGGCAACCAACTATTCAGGACCATTGCTGAAGAGATTGCAGCATTGGTAAAAAAATATCACGGTTCATTAAGTGGTGAACATGGTGATGGCAGGTTGCGTGGTGAGTTTATCAGGCAGATGATTGGTGAAAAAAATTACCGGCTCTTAAAAGAAATCAAACAGGCATGGGACCCGCAGAATATTTTCAACCCGCATAAAATTGTGGACACTCCATCCATGAACACAATGCTGCGTTATGAGCCTGGCAAACAGGCACCTGCATTCAAAACGCTTTACCGTTTTTACAACCAGGATGTGTTGCAACACGCTGAACAATGTAACGGCAGCGGCGATTGCAGGAAAACACATTTATCAGGTGGCACCATGTGCCCTTCATTCATGGCTACCCGCAATGAAAAAGATACAACAAGGGCAAGGGCAAATATTTTGCGTGAGTTCCTGACTCATTCAGATAAAGCAAACCGTTTTGACCATAAAGAAATACATGATGTGATGGACTTGTGCCTGAGTTGCAAAGGTTGTAAATCAGAATGCCCGAGCAACGTGGATGTTGCAAAACTGAAAGCAGAATTTATGCAGCATTATTATGATGCAAATGGCGTACCCTTCAGGAGTAAACTGATTGCACATTTCACTGACTCTGCAAAACTGGCTGCTATGATGCCCGGCCTGTACAATTTTGTTGTACGAAATAAAATTACCGGTAACATCATTAAAAGGATATCAGGGTTTGCAACTAAACGTTCGTTACCACCGGTGTATAAAATAACATTGAGAAACTGGTATAAAAAAAGGTTACGCTCAAGAACCGGTGATGAAAAATTTCCTTCAGGAACAGTGTATCTGTTCTGCGATGAATTTACCAATTACAACGATACTGAAATTGGCATCAAAGCTGTTTTATTGCTTGAGCAATTGGGATATGAAGTCATCATCCCTGAACATGAAGAAAGCAGCAGGACATGGCTTTCAAAAGGGTTGATACGAGATGCACAAAAAATCATCAATAAAAATATTGAACTGCTGAAAGATATTGTTACAGCAGACAAACCACTGATCGGCATTGAACCTTCTGCAATACTTTCATTCAGGGATGAATATATTGATCTTGCTGCTGAAGATTTATTTGATGCAGCAAAGGCATTATCAAAAAATGTTTTCACCATTGATGAATTTATTGCAACAGAAATTGATAAAGGCAAAATTGATAAAGCTGTTTTCACCAAAGAAAAAAAGAATATAAAACTGCATGGCCATTGCCACCAGAAAGCTTTATCATCATTATCACCCACAGTAAAAATTTTATCTTATCCCGAAAATTATGTTGTATCCACCATACCATCGGGTTGCTGTGGCATGGCTGGTTCTTTTGGTTATGAAAAAGAACATTATGACCTGTCAATGAAAATCGGTGAGCTTGTTTTATTTCCTGCTGTCCGTAACCAGGCTGATGATACAATTATTGCCGCACCGGGCACCAGTTGCCGCCACCAGGTGAAGGATGGCACTGGAAAAATAGCTAAGCACCCTGTTGAAATTTTGTATGAAGCATTGGTTTAAAATGGTTATCTCAATTAATAAAAATTTCTTCGCACAAAATGCCTGGAATGCCCGTTTTTATTGAATTTGACTTAACTTTAAAGTGTCATTTATTTACTCACTTTTAAAGCTTAATCTTATGAAACTGCCATCTCTGCGCATTGGTAATTTTTTTAAGGTTCAGTCATTTCATGCCGATGATGAAAATCATATCCGGAGAGTAACTGAGATCAGCAAAAAGCAGGTCCAGGTAGATGGCAAATGGGTTAGCCCCGATCAACTTATTTCAATCAACATTACAAAACAGGTTTTATTGAATTCCGGCTTTACACAGTTTGGCTGGATAACTGATGCATCTGTTTTTGAATGTGATCATTTCAAATGTTCACTTGGTGAGGATGGGGTTAATTTATTTGACGAAAACCTGAACAACCTGAAGCCGGTTAAGTATTTGCACGAACTTCAAAACCTGTATTTTGATTTAACAGGTGAAGAACTGCAAACCAATTATGGCAATATTCATTCACTCGAAAAAGAAATGGCATGAAGTAAAAAATTACCCGACAAAAAAGGCTGGTCAGTGACCAGCTTTTTTTATGCATCACCGGCATTTGAAATGCAGGGAAAAATATCACGCAGTATATAATGTAAGACAAAAACTATCCATTTCAAATTACGCAAAACTGTTTTCATCAGCGCTTGGCCCATAACTACCCGGGATAGGAATATTCAATAATCTTAAATAAACACCTAACTGTGCACGGTGGTGTATTTGCTGGCTGAGCGACATCCTCACAACGTCAATTTTAGGACTGGTAAAATAAATCTGCTCACCATTCCTGAGCGACCATTGTTTATATAAATTTTCTTCATTGCCTGCTATCAATACTGATAAACCATCTTCGTAACGCTTTTCAAAAAAATCAAGTAAATCTTTTGCGTTGTTTATGTCAGGCATGTCGTATGGTTGTTGAAAATCCAACTCATCAGTTTCAAAAGTAAATTGCAACCATCCCGGTAAATCTGCAATATGTGTTGCCAGTCTTTTTAATGTCATGCTTTTAGGATGAGGCGCATAATCAAATTTGTCATCGGGAACCCTTGAAAGCATTTTGCGTGTAGTGTCGCCTTCTTCGATGAACTGCTGCTTAAAAAATTCAATGAATGTCATAGTGGTTTTATTTTGTCATTCAAAATAACAACCCACTTGTGTCAACCCTATGTCAGGAGCATTTGAGTTTCTTCAATTTTTTTTACAATATTTTCTGCAATAGAAATAATGATATCATTCAATTCAACGGGTTCAACAATTGTAGCATGATCACCAAACATCATGAACCAACGTGCAAAACCAGTTAAAGAGCCACATAAAAAAGTCATGCGTGTAAATTTGCCTCTATCTTCTTCATGAACAAAACCACTATAAAATTTTTGTTCACCTAAATATTTTACAACATCTTTTTCTAAATCCATCACAATTTTGGTAACCTCACGTTGTGTTGACATTTTATTTATAAAAGTTTGTAATGGCGGATGCTTTTTGGTAAATGTTTCATCAGTGATGTTGAATTTTTCAATCCTGTCTGTCCTGAAATTCCTGTAATCATTTCTCAACCTGCAAAACGCAACAAGGTGCCAATGCACACCGAGATTAAAAATGCCAACCGGTTCTATCTTGCGTGTTGTCCTTTCATTTTTTTCAGGTGTTGTATAATTTATTTCAGCTACCAGTTTGCCTGAAATAGTTTTTAAAATAGGTTGAAGAAAAAGTTCCTGCGGCTGATCAAACCTTATAGCCGGGTGTTGTATTACCATTACATGTTCATCAATATCAGCAATATGATCTTTTTCAGACATCCTTAAAACAGCTTTTATTTTGTCTAAAGCAGATGCATAATGCTTTGAAGAATTTTTATCAGTTTTTGATTGCATCAGTTTTGCTGCCGTTAATAATGCTGATGCTTCATCTGTGTTAAACATCACTGGCGGAAGTTTATAGCCTTCCATTAAACTATAACCGGTTCCTGCTTCACCGATAATTGGCACACCGGATTCCTGCAATGCATGCACATCGCGGTAAACTGTCCTTAAACTGATTGAAAATTTTTCCGCAATTTGTTGCGCCTTTATCAATCTCCTTGATTGCAACTGGATCAATATTGCTGATAATCGGTCAATGCGGTTCATAGCAAACAAAAATATACAAGATGGTGTTTTGAAATCATAAATTAAATTATGAGCGGCAAAGAAATTTCCTGTTCTTCAAAACAGGGAGCTTGAAATTTTTTAAAAATGTTTCTAAAATAAAAATGCAATTACCAGATTTATTATTTCAAATTCTTCAAACTTATAATCCTTCTTTTTTTTAGTACATAATTTAATGCAATGCTATAAAAATTTTATCCTGCACATTCCATTCCATGCTGTCACTCCTCGTGATAATTTTTGTATCACCCACCAACACTTCTACTTCATAATGACCACCATAAAAATTTACGGCTTGGACAGTTGCGTTGACACCACTGCCTGTTTTATAAATCCTGAAATTTTCAGGTCTTGTCATAAGTGAATTACCATTGGAATGGATACCAAACAATGCTGCAGTTGATGGTGGCAACAAATTATATTTCCCAAACAAACCGGCCACATATTCATTCACAGGTTTATGATACAAATCCTGTGGTTTACCTTGCTGAATAATTTTACCATTACGCATCACAATAATTTCATCGGCCCATGATAGGGTGTCATGCGGGTCATGCGATGTGAGCGTGCAGGTTATCTTTAAACGTTCTGCAATCTCATTCAGCACTTCTTTTAATATGTTGGTATGATTCGGGTCAAGGTTGGAGAAAGGTTCATCCAGCACTAATAATTTTGGATGTTTTGTAAGCAGCAGGCACAATGCAATCCTTTGCTTTTCTCCGCCTGATAAATAATTTGTTTTGCGTTGCAACAAATGGCCTATCCTGCAAATTTCCAATAATTGTTTTATGTCTGTTTCTTCCAGTTTATTATCAAACCAAACCAATTCTTCGACCCGGTAATTATTCAGCAATTCATAATGCTGTGATAAATAGCCAATGTGCTGATGGCCAGGGAGTAATTTTTCTTCCGGGCCAATTATTCTTTTCCCTTCAAAAAAAATTTTACCTGATGTTGGTTGCTCATGTCCGCTGAACATTTTTAATAATGTGGACTTACCTGCGCCTGACTCTCCGGCTATTGCAATTTTTTGCAGGGCATCTTGCTCAAAACTTATATCGTCAACAATAATCCTTTCATCAATTTTTTTTGAAATATGCTGCACTTGTAATAATGCCATTTCCTGTTCCCCTTTTTTCTTGCCTGCAAAAATGCATTAAACTTTTTTCCTTTCCATACTCCTGCATTTTTAAAAACGCAGGAGTAAATATGGAAAAGAATTTTTTGATAAATATCAAGGCATCATTTTCCTGGTGAAATAAAAAATATTCAATGTTCAGACTTTTACTTTCATCCACTTACCTTTTTTGAAATAATACCAGGATATAATAGTCATCAATGTTTCAGCAACGGGTATGGAAATAAACACACCTGTTGGCCCGATATTAAAATACAATGTGAGCAGGTAAGCAAGTGGTATCTGGATACCCCAGAATCCTGCAAGGTTTATCCATGTTGGAGTCCAGCTATCACCTGCACCGTTAAATGCATTGGCCATCACCATACCTATACCATAAAAAACATAACCTGAAGCCATGATGAGTAATGCTTTAACAGCAATAGCTTTCACTGCTTCATCATTTGTAAAAAATCCTATGATGGGATATGCACCGAACAGGAATATCAATGATACCAGGCCCATGAATATACCACTGTATTTTGCAGTTTTTATCACACTTTCTTCAGCCCTTTGCCATTGTTGTGCACCAAGGTTTTGTCCTACCAAAGTTGCTGCTGCATTTGCAAGGCCCCATGCAGGCATGATAAAAAATATAACAACACGGATTGCTGTCTGGTAACCTGCAGATGTAACACTGTGTCCTGTTTCTGCCACTAACCTTGCCAAAACAATCCAACTGCAGGAGCCGATGATAAACTGTAGTGTTGCAGGTGATGCAATTTTTATCATTGACCGTATCACTTTCCAATCAATATTGAAATGCCTGCGGTGAATGTCAATACTTGATTTACCACCAAACAAATGATATAACTGGTAACAAACACCAATGCTTCTGCCAATTGTTGTTGCCATGGCAGCTCCGGTTAAACCGAAAGCAGGAACTGGCCCTAAACCACGAATGAGCATAGGGCAAAGAATGATGTTGCACATATTTGCAATGAACAAACTTTTCATTGCCATGGATGCATCTCCCGCTCCGCGAAAAATACCATTGATTAAAAACAGCAGTGTTATCACTACTGTTGAAGCCATCATGATTTTTGTATAAGTGCTTCCCTGTGCAATAGTATCTGCTTCAGCGCCCATTGCTTTTAATATCTGTGGCGCCAGCATAAAACCTGTAATGCTTATGACGGTTGCAATACCTAATGTGAGCCAGATAGATTGTATTGCACTATGTGCAGCTTCTTCTTTATTTTTTTCACCAACACGCCTTGCAACAATTGCAGTAGCTGCCATGCTTAAACCAAATGCAATTGAATACACTATTGATAATACCGATTCAGTTAAACTTACTGATTGTAAAGTATGTTCTGCATTAGGTAAATGGCCTACAAAGAAAAGGTCAACAAGCGCAAATACACTTTCCATACCCATCTCAAGTATCATGGGTATTGCCAGCATAATGATGGCATGCCGCAAGCTGCCTTGCGTGTAATCCATTTCAACCCCTTTTAATGATTGAATTATAAGAGCTAAAATATTTTTTCGTCTTTCAATTGATTTTTTTGCCTGCATTTTGAATCTTCTTAATAGTTTTTAAATGAAATCTGTTATTGTGACCCGGGGCAAAAAAAAGCCCCCATGTACCGGGGGCATATAATCAGTTAGTAACAGTTGATAATCGTTAGCTGAAGTTGTGATTATGCCCCACATTATTGCATCCTGACATCACAGGGATGCTGCTCCTGTTTGTCCATGCATTATATGTGCGTTGCATTTTCATCTTAATAAATTTCGAGTGGGCAAAACTGTGTTTATTTTTTGTAGCTGCAAAATTTTTTTAAGTTTTCTTTTAAACTTTTTTTCAAATATTGTTTTTCAATCGTTTGCATAATAAATTTTTGGGCACTGAATTGAAATAAAAAGGCACTATTAAAAAACAGTGCCTTTTTACAAAATAAGCTATTAATTATCCATTCATGCTGGCGAGGAATTCTTCATTGCTCTTAGTGCCCCGCATACGTTTTAATAATTCAGACATTGCTTCTTCAGCATTCATATCATTTATATAAACACGTAAAATATTCATGCGTTGCAACACTTCCCTGTCCAGCAATAAATCATCGCGGCGGGTGGATGAAGCCACCAGGTCAATAGCCGGATAAATGCGTTTGTTGGCAAGGCGCCTGTCAAGCTGCAACTCCATGTTACCGGTGCCTTTAAATTCTTCAAAAATTACTTCATCCATTTTACTACCTGTATCAATCAATGCAGTTGCTAAAATGGTTAATGAACCACCGTTTTCAATTTTACGGGCTGCACCAAAAAATTGTTTTGGCTTTTGCATGGCATTTGCTTCCACACCACCACTCAACACTTTACCGCTTGCAGGCGCTACAGTGTTATGGGCACGGGCAAGACGTGTAATACTATCCAGCAATATCACCACATCATGGCCACATTCCACCAAACGTTTTGCTTTTTGTAAAGCGATGTTGGAAACCTTTACATGTTTTTCAGCAGGTTCATCAAAAGTGGAAGCGATAACTTCTGCTTTTACACTGCGTTCCATATCGGTTACTTCTTCAGGGCGTTCATCCACTAATACAACCATCAGGTAACATTCAGGATGATTGGAAGCAATGGCATTAGCCACTGCCTTCAACAACATAGTCTTACCTGTTTTAGGTTGTGCCACAATCAAACCACGCTGTCCTTTTCCAATTGGCGTAAACAGGTCAATTAACCTGGTAGAATAATCTGTTGGTGAAGTAAACAGGTTGAGTTTTTGATATGGGAACAGTGGGGTAAGATAATCAAATGGAACACGGTCCCTCACTTCATCAGGCGCTTTAGAATTGATTGTTTCCACTTTCAATAAAGCAAAATATTTTTCACCTTCTTTCGGTGGGCGCACTGAACCATAAACCGTATCACCAGTCTTTAAACCGAATAATTTTATTTGTGAAGGAGAAACGTAAATATCATCGGGAGAAGAGAGATAATTATAGTCACTGCTGCGCAGGAAGCCATAACCATCGGGCATCATTTCAAGGACACCTTCAGCCTGAATCACACCATCAAACTCTACATTAAATGCAGGCTCTTTGCGGCTTTGTTGTTTGGCCGGTGCTGGTTCAACAATATCAACCTCGTCAGGATAAATTATAGGTTCATCATCACCCAGCATGCTCAACAGGTTGGCGCCCATTTTGGTTAGGGATTCATCTTCAGCAGTGTATTCATTTTCAGTAAAGGCAGCTATATCATCTTCTTCATGTTTTTCGGAAATATCTTCAGTATTACTTTCTGCAGATTTAGTTTTTATCCTGGCACGTTTAGGTTTAACCTCTTTCGTGATTTTTTCTTTTGAAACTGCCTTTGTTTCCTTTTCTTTTTTTGATGGCGCTTCAGTCATTACTTCAGCTTCCTCAGTGGTATTGGCAGTACTCGCCTTAACAATGCGTTTACGCCTGGTTTTTTCAGCGCCATTTGCAGCTGCAACCGGTGTCAAAGCCTGTTTGTCAAGGATGCGATAGATAAGCCCTTGTTTATCTAACTTTTTTGCATCAGCAATATCAAGGTGCTCAGCAATGTCAAGTAGCTCAGGCACCAGCATGTCGTTTAATTGGAGAATGTCGTACATAAATGTGAATATCCTTTTGGAATAATTAATTTCTCAAAACGCTCTTTTTTAAAAATGTTTGGAAGAAATTTTTTTGGTTAATGAGAAAACAGGCGAGTCGTTGATCTTTTTTTGGGGTAGTGCTTGTTTCCGGTGCAATGTTACAGAAAAAATTGAAAAACCAATAAATTTTTAAACTCTTTAACTAACTATTCAAATCGCTTCAATATTTGCCGGGAGCGATAGTTTCATCTATATAAATTTTGTTTTTGTCGCAAAGTTGGTGCCATAAAGGTTTATTAAACGGGAATCTTTAGAACTTTGCAGAAATGAAATTTAATTTCTTACAGAAGAGATGGGCCATTATTTTAATACATAGTGTTTGTTGGATAATATTGTTTACACTGCCCTTTTTCCTTCGTTCTTCATATAAGCATGAAAACCATAAGCCACAACCCGGTGATGTGGCCATGATATATTTTTATATCACCAGTAGCCTTATCTGGATCATATTATTTTATGTGCATGCTTATGTTTTTATGCCTGTGGTGCTGCGCTCAAAAAGAGTTGGGTGGTTCATCATATTGCAGGTTTTAGCTTTAGCTGTAATTTATTTATTGCATTGGTTGTATTTTGATTTGTTCCTGACATGGATGAAATTTAAAGCAGCTAACTTTTTTATTTATAACATATTTACATATCTCCTGATCCTTGCAAGCGGTACGGCTTATATTGTTTTAATTGAACGAAGGCAAACAGCCAGGCGTGCCCAGGAAAAGGAAACAGAGAATTTAAAAACCGAGTTATTATTCCTGCGTTCCCAGGTAAGCCCGCATTTCATGTTTAATGTATTAAACAACATGGTTGCGCTCGCAAGAAAAAAATCTGATTTATTAGAACCATCACTTATCAAACTTTCTTCATTAATGCGGTATATGTTGTATGAAACAGATGAACAAAAAGTGCCGCTTGAGAAAGAAATTGAATACATCCAGAGTTATATTGACCTGCAACAACAACGCTTTGGCAAGAATGTGAAAATTTTCACTTCATTCAACAATGTTGACAATGGGAGTGAAATAGAGCCGATGCTTTTAATCCCATTTGTTGAAAATGCTTTCAAACATGGCACCGGCATCATCGCCGATGCTCAAATAAATATTGAATTAAAAATGGATGGTGGAATATTACAGTTTATTGTAAGCAATAAATATAATGATGTCAGTAATGAAAGTAAAGATAAAAGCTCCGGGATTGGTTTAAACAATGTACGCCGCAGGTTGAATTTATTATATGATAAACACCATGCATTGCTGATTAATAAAAAAGATGGTTGGTTTACTGTTTCCCTTCAGATAAATTTGCATTAATGTTGAATTGCATTGCTATAGATGATGAACCATTAGCTTTAGAGTTGCTGGAAGACAACATCAGTAAAGTACCTTTTCTGAAACTTACAGCATCCTGCAACAACCCTATTGAAGCGATGAAGATTTTGCAACAGGAAAAAGTTGATCTCATTTTTCTTGATATACAAATGCCGGGGTTAACAGGGCTTGAATTCATAAAAGCGGTTATCCAGAAACCGATGTTTATTTTAATTACAGCTTATGAGAAATATGCATTGCAGGGTTATGACCTTGATGTGGTGGATTACCTTGTAAAACCAGTATCACTCGAAAGATTTATTAAAGCATGCAATAAAGCCTGGGAATTGCACCAGCTCAAAACGAAAAAAGAAAACAATAATGCAGAACCACACCCCTATTTTTTTATCAATGCAGATTATAGTATGGTGAAAGTGGTTTTTGCAGATATTATGTGGATTGAAGGATTGAAAGATTACCTGAAAATTCATTTGAAAAGTACTACCAAACCTTTAGTGGCACGTATCACTTTGAAAGCAATTGAAGAGCAATTACCACCATCAATGTTCCTGCGTGTACAAAAATCTTTTATTGTATCCAAAGATTATATCACATCAGTGAGGAAAAACAGTGTATTTATTAATGATATTGAAATACCTGTCGGTGATAATTATAAAGATGCCATTACAATACTCACAGGGAAAAGCTAAGCCTTTAATTTATCGTTAACATCTGTTTCCTTTTGTCGCACATTTTTATCCGCTTGTCTCATTTAGAATATGCACCAATATTTCCATGTATATTTTTGCGTCCTGATTATAAAAAAAGTTATGAAAAATTTTATTCTCTCGGTATTTGCATTAGTAGTTACTTTTCATGTATCAGCCCAGTATCCGGGCAATGGCGGTGGATATAAACCAGGTGGTCAATCTGCTGCAATAGGTCATTTGTATGGCAGGCTTGTGGATAGCACAGGCCATGGCATTGCAGGTGCATCTGTGTTGCTGCTACAATCAAAATTTGATTCTTCCAGCAAGAAGAAAAAAGAGATTTTATTGAAAGGGTTGAACTCAACTGCAAATGGCGATTTCAGTTTTGAAAAGCTTCCATTGTTTGCTAACCTAATAGTAAAAATTTCCGCTGTAGGTTATAAAAATGTTCAGCAATCAACTATGCTGATGCCCGGTGCAATGGATAAAGATATGGGCAATATTAAATTGGAAATTGATGTAAATCAGTTGCAGAATGTAACTGTTACCACAACAACCAGTGCATTAAAAATGGATATTGATAAGAAAGTATTTAATGTTGAAAAAGATATTACCAGCGCCGGTGGTACAGCAGTTGATGTTATGAAAAATGTTCCTTCTGTGCAGGTGGATATTGACGGTAATGTGAAACTCCGGAATGCCACACCACAGATTTATATTGATGGCAGGCCCACTACATTAACTCTTGACCAGATACCGGCTGATGCTATTCAATCAATAGAAGTGATTACAAACCCCTCAGCAAAATATGATGCAAGCGGTGGTAATGCAGGTATATTAAATATTGTTTTAAAGAAAAATAAGAAAACAGGTTACAATGGTAATTTAATGGCTGGTGTTGATACCAGGGGTGGTTATAATCTGGGTGGTAATTTCAGTGTGCGCCAGGGTAAATTCAATGTCACTGCTGCAGTCATGCACAATTCGAGGAAGAGCCTGACTACAGGTTTTACCAACCAGTCTTATTTTTTTGGTGATACTACTACCAACATCAATCAGAATACAACTTCAAAAAATAATGGTGGTTTTACTTTCGGAAGATTAGGCATTGATTATTTCCTCAGTAACAGGACTACAATTTCAATTACAGGCATGAAGATGCATGGTGATTTCACACCAAACGATATAAGCAATATTGAAACTGATAGTATTTATCCTACACATACCATGCAATATGCAGGTATCCGTACTTCCACCAATAACCGTACATTCGATGGTAACGGTTTGTCATTCGGTCTTGTTCAAAATTTTGTAAAAGACGGTCACCAGCTAACATTTGATGGAAATTATTTTGGTGGAAAGAATAAAGGCAATTCTTTATATTCTACTGACACTTACAATGCTGATAACTCTTTTCTATATAATACAACTCAACAACAAATTTCTGATGGTACCAATAGTTTCTTAACTATCCAATCTGATTATACAAACCCGATTACAAAAAATCTTAAACTGGAAGCAGGTTTGAGGGCGCAGATCACAAAGACCAGTCAGAACAGTGCACTGTATTATATTGATGGTAATGATACAAAAATCCCGATTTCAAATTCTGGTATAAATTATAAGAATACAAACAATGTGTATGCTGCTTATGCTACCATTACCAGCAGCATAAAAAATTTTGGTTACCAGGTTGGACTGCGTGCAGAAAGCAGCAACTATACTGGTGATGTAACCAATACAGGCCAGCATTTCACCAATAAATATCCCATCAGTTTATTCCCTTCTGTTTTCCTTAGCCAGAAACTCGGGGGCAAACAGGAATTGCAATTGAATTTTTCACGCCGCATCAACAGGCCGAATTTCTTCCAGTTAATTCCTTATACAGACAGGACTGATACTTTGAATATTTCAAGAGGTAATCCTGATCTGAGGCCTGAGTTTACCAATTCATTTGAATTTTCTTATAGCAAATCTTATGGCAAAAAGAACAATACATTCCTGGCATCTATTTATTACAAATACACTGATAAACTTATAACCAGGTACCTTGATACAGTATATAATCCTTCATTGAATAAAAATGAGTTGATCAATACTTATGTAAATGCCAACTCAGCATATTCTTATGGATTGGAATTGACTTCAGTGAATTATGTTACCAAGTGGTGGGATTTTAACCTGAACGTGAACCTGTATAATTCAAAGATCAATACAGATAACCTTGGTATCGAATCACAGGATGCAATGATCAGTTGGTTTGGAAAAATGAACAACAACTTTAAGTTGCCTGCAAACTTTACAGCACAGCTTTCATTTAACTATCAAAGCAAAACCAACCTGCCTATTAACCAGGGTGGCCGCATGTGGGGCCCTCCACAATCTGCACAGTCTTCTTCACAAGGTTATATTTTACCTTTCTGGAGCACAGATATTGCAATAAAGAAAACCTTCCTTAAAAACCAGGCATTGGCAGTGACATTGAGTGTAAATGATATTTTCAAAACAAGATCTAATGAACAGGTTTCAACAAGCCCATTTTTTTACCAGGATTATTACAGGTTAAATAACCCGCAACTTTTCAGGTTGGGTATTACTTATCGTTTTGGTAAAATGGATGCTACTTTATTCAAACGCCAGAATAAAAACCAGGGCCAGGGTATGCAGGATGCAAGTCAGATGATGCAGTAAAAAATATTTTTCAACAGGATAACAGCCCCGTTAATGCGGGGCTTTTTTTATGTACTCACATCAGTTAATTTTATCACCGATAGAAAATTGAATATTTCAACTAACTTTTTCGTTTAGTTAATTGCGATGCATAAGCTCCGGCCAGAAATATTGCATTTATTTTTTTTCGTTGCCATGATATTTTTTTATTCAACGGCACTGGCACAACTTACCTACAATGAACTGAGCATCCAGTATGATAGCCCATGGACTTACAAAAAACTACAGCTCATACCTATTCGTTTTAAGGGTAGTGGTCCAGGTGCAATCAATGCTGACAATAAAATGTTTGATGGCAACCTTATCAGTTTTGATGATGCATTAAGGCAACATAAAATTGTAGTGAAAGAAATGACAAGTGGTGGCGCTGATGTTTCCACTTTGCTTATTAAAAATAAATCGAAAGATAATGTGATGCTGATGAGTGGTGAAATTGTTCAAGGTGGTAAACAAGACAGGGCATTCGGAGAAACAACGATCATCCCGAAACACAGGAAGAAAAATTATATACCTGTTTTTTGTATAGAAAAAGGGCGATGGGATGACAAGGCAAAAGCATTCAGGCATGCAGGTACCGCTGATGCTAAAGTGCGAAAACAAATTGATGTTACCAGGCGGCAAAGTAAAGTGTGGAAGGAAATAGATACAGTATTGCTCGAAAAAAATAAAAAGAACCAGACTTCTGCTTACATGAAAGCTTTTGAAACACCTGAACCGGAAGACTCTTCTTACCTGCGGTACTTTATTGAAAAAATGCGCAGCAGCGACAGCGCTTATGCAGGTTTCATTGCTATAACCGGTAACCGTATTATCAATTCAGAAATTTTTGCAGGCACTGATCTTTGTGTAACTGCCTATATTGAAAATATAAAAAGCTATGTTCGTTCTTTACAACCAACAGATGGCATACCTTTTAAAACACATGATGAGATAAAAACTTTTGCTGATAAATTCCTGCGTGATAAAACAACCCAGAAAAAATACCTTGCAGCCAACGGCAGGATATATTATTATGAAGGACAGGTGATTCATCTTGTTGCCTATGATCAATAATATTTTATAAATGCTGATTAATCATACTGCTATCTTTATCCAACAGAAATGCAACACTACGATTATATCATTACAGGCTCCGGTTGTGCAGGGTTGAGTTTATTGAGGCAGATGATACAAAAAACATTTTTCTACGATAAAAAAATATTGCTGATTGATAAAGATGAAAAAAACAGGAATGATAAAACATGGTGTTTCTGGGAAAAGCAACCCGGGCCCTTTGAAGACATTGTATATCATGCCTGGCAGCAAATAGATTTTTATTCAAATGAATTTTCAGCGAGATATGATTTGCAACCTTATCAATACAAAATGATACGGGGGATTGATCTTTATACAAAAGTTTTGGATGAAGCGAAACAACCAGGAAATATTGAAATAATTAATGAAGAAGTTACTTCAATACATAATAGAGAAAACTTTGCCCTCGTCAATACAAGACAAAATAATTATTCTGCAAACTATGTTTTCAACAGCATCATATTTGAAGACTGGCAACAAACAGCAAGGAAACAAAAAAATGTTCATGTCTTATTACAACATTTTAAAGGCAGGATGATAGAAACTACTGAAAAAAAATTTGATGGCCGCATTGCAAATTTTATGGACTTCAGGGTTGATCAGAAAAATGGTACTGCTTTCATTTATTTACTCCCGGTATCAGGTAACCAGGCATTGATTGAATATACTTTGTTTTCTGAAAATGTTATGGATCAACAGGAGTATGATAAGGCATTGGATGCATATATCAGCAGTGAACTCCAAATCAAAAATTATTCTGTTAACCATATTGAAACAGGCATTATACCCATGACGAATTACAGGTTTTCAAAAGGTGAAGGATGCATTATAAATATCGGTACTGCGGGCGGGCAAACAAAAGGCAGCACAGGTTTTACATTTCAATTCATACAAAAACATTCTGCAAAAATTACTGATGCATTGATACGTGGAAAAAATCCATTGCACCTGCAAAGCCTTACTGAAAAAAGGTTTCATTTATACGACAGCATTTTATTAAATGTGCTTCACAATAAAAAAATAAGAGGTGATAAATTATTTGCGCAGCTATTTCAGAAAAATAAGATTGAGCAAATCCTGAAATTCCTGGATAATGAAACAGGTCTTACTGATGAATTGAAAATAATGAATAGTGTATCATCATCAGCATTTTTGAGTTCGTTGATAAATACAATATTTAAGTTTTAAGTAATGGGAAAAAATAGTTCGTGGAAAACAGAATAGGAAATGATCACCATTTTATTTTGGTGGTCCCGCCAGGAATCGAACCTGGATCTGGAGCTTCGGAAACTCTTATACTATCCATTGTACTACAGGACCAGAAAATCAGCCGCGAAAATAGTTAACTATTTTAATTGTTACTGCCAGTTTGCAATAATGATTTCAAGTACGATTTTCCAATACCGGATTTTAAATATTTTTCTCTTGCTCTTGCTGAAGCCCTGTCATTAAATGTTTCGGTATAAAACAGTTTCC
>CAYNTP010000021.1:0-72818 GCA_964400415.1 uncultured Parafilimonas sp. | reverse complement strand
AGATTTCAAGTTAATTTTAATACTTAACTATAAGTCTTTTTTACCAGTATTTCAAACTTTCCTTTTGTTCTATATCAATTCCTTTATTTCATTTAAAATATCTGACACACTCTCTTTATCCATCTTAGAAAATGCAAACCACCGTTTCCCTAAATCTTTCAGTGAAGCACCTGAATGATAAATTTCTTTTTGGTCAATTATTAAAAACCGGTCATGGCTTTTGTTGAAAATTTTTACTTCAAAATTTCCGTATTGGGTGTTGGCTTTTTGTACGTCCAATTCCAGTTGCTGACTGATAGATTTTGTAAGCAGCAATACCTTTACATTCTTTTTCTTTTTTGATAAATGGGTCAGTGTGGATTCATCCATATAATTGTCAATAAGAATAATTTCGCTTTTTGCTGAGCGGATAATTTTAGATGCCAGTTCATAAGCATCAAACACCTGGCCATCAAAGAATACACCTTGTGTGGGGATGAGGTGGGTATTGATTTGCAGGTCTATTTGCTTAACTTTCTCAGTAAGGTCATGAACATTGTCTTCTATCCGGGCAATTCGATTATTGATAACATAACCTTTGAGCAAATAGTCTTTTAAAACTCTTGTTGCCCAGATTCTGAACTGTGTGCCTTGTTTTGATTTCACCCGATAGCCTACTGATATAATAACATCGAGATTATAAAAAGCGACAGGTTTATCTGAATTTGGAATATGCATTTTTTGCATATTGCTTTTTTCTTCCAGTTCACCTTCATTGAAAACATTTCGAATATGACGTGAAATAACAGATTGGTCTCTTTGAAACAAGTAAACTAATTGTTCTTGTGTTAACCATACAGTTTCTTCATGAATTCTTACTTCAATATGTTCGGTATTTTCATTCGGGTAGTAAAGAACAATCTCGTTTTTCATTTTGAAGTATTTGAATGATTAAGAATTATTTGTCATTTTACTTTTCATTATCATTTTTATGTTATCCATAATTCGTACACTTTCTTTATCCATCTTAGAAAATGCAAACCACCGTTTCCCTAAATCTTTCAGTGAAGCACCTGAATGATAAATTTCTTTTTGGTCAATTATTAAAAACCGGTCATGGCTTTTGTTGAAAATTTTTACTTCAAAATTTCCGTATTGGGTGTTGGCTTTTTGTACGTCCAATTCCAGTTGCTGACTGATAGATTTTGTAAGCAGCAATACCTTTACATTCTTTTTCTTTTTTGATAAATGGGTCAGTGTGGATTCATCCATATAATTGTCAATAAGAATAATTTCGCTTTTTGCTGAGCGGATAATTTTAGATGCCAGTTCATAAGCATCAAACACCTGGCCATCAAAGAATACACCTTGTGTGGGGATGAGGTGGGTATTGATTTGCAGGTCTATTTCATTCACTTTTTTCTTTAGAGTTTCAAAATTATCCTCCAGCCTGTTCACCCTGTTATTGATGGCATAGCCTTTTAATAAATAGTCTTTTAAAACCTGGTTTGCCCAAATTCTGAATTGAATGCCGCGCTGTGATTTTACACGATAACCAACCGAAATAATCATATCAAGATTGTAGTATTCAGTTTGATAAATTTTACCATCGGCGGCAGTTGTCGCAAATTTTGCGACAACTGAATATCCAGATAGTTCTTCATGTAAAACATTCACAATGTGTTTTCCAATTGTCTTTATATCCCTGTCAAATAAGATGGCTAATTGATGCCTGTTGAGCCAAACAGTGTCATTTTCCACCTTAACCTCCAGGTGTGTCACATTGTTACCTATGCGATATAAAATAATTTCTTCTTTCATCTTCATTTAAATTTTAAAGCAGATTGAAACTTTTTCAAGCTTTTTTATTCTTCGTTTTCATTTCTTCAAAAAAGTAATGGGGATAGTTTAGCATTGTTCTTTCATTTCAGTTAGGGTGATTTTCATTTAATTCACAGAAAAGTATTTGTGCTTCAGTTATTTTTAGTTCTTATTGTTTAGGTTTTGATTTGTTCGGTCAAATTCAAATATACTTATTAACGGGCGATTTTATTTGCAGGTAATTGTACTTATTAGTTTCGATAGGGTGTAAAATGCTATTGCAGGTTCTTTGTCAGCCTGATTTTTTTAATAAAAAGTTGTTCCGCAATAACTTTTAATTGTTCCATAGTCAAATCGGTTTGCAATGTGATTTCATTTATATGAAATTGTTATCCTGGAATTATCTTTTAAAAATTTAATGGTATGCCATTGAAAATTCATTCCACCTCCAAGGCAGAAACTTTTTACATCAGTTAAGCATTTGATTGTTTTCCCTGTATTTTTTCCTCCGGAAATGCCCTTCTACCCAATTTTGTAACTTAACCAATTGCTCACATCTTTAAATCCTATATTTGCGGCTCTCAATTTTTCCAAATTAAGTTTTCAATGAAAGGAAGAAATATTGCGCTGTTAATAATCCTGATTCTAATTGCAGACCAGGCCCTCAAATTTTACATCAAACTCAATTACACTCTTGGTGAGGAACATAATGTTTTGGGCCCCTGGTTCCGGCTGCACTTCGTTGAAAATGAAGGCATGGCCTGGGGTTTGAAATTTGGTGGTGGCTTTGGAAAAATTATTCTTACGCTTTTCAGGCTGGTTGCAGTCATCCTTGGCACTTTTTATTTAAGGATGATTATTAAAAAGAAATACCACAAGGGTTTTATTATTTGTGCAGCATTGATTTATGCAGGCGCTTTTGGCAACCTTATTGACAGTATGTTTTATGGTTTGATTTTTTCTGATAGCAACCCTTTTACCATTGCAACTTTATTTCCTGCCGGCGGCGGTTATGCAACATTCTTCCATGGAAAAGTGGTGGACATGCTTTATTTCCCGTTAATCCATACACAATATCCTTCATGGTTTCCTATACCTTCCTGGAGAGGTGAGGATTTTGATTTCTTTGCACCTGTTTTTAATCTTGCAGATTCATCAATCTCTATCGGTGTAATTGCTTTGCTGATTTGGCAGAAAAAATTCTTTCCGGCAAAAAACAATGCTAATAATTCTATAACTACTGCATCAGCTACAGAAGTAAATACTCCTGAAATAAAAGATGAGATGAAAACAATGTAATTGTAAAAGAAACTTTTTGTTTGGAGATTTCATCTCTTATTCTCCTGAATTTTTTATCAAATAATTCAGTGTTTCTTTATCACAAAATGATTGAAGCAATAGTATGCAAGCCAACCGGCTTTATTTTTTCAAAATATTTATGGCGATACAGTTGCAGTAAAACTGCCATTGACAACGTTGACTATGGGGTCATCATTTACATCACCTGCTGTACCAAGGAATGTCCCTGAAACAATATGTGTTATTGAATCATAAGAAGTGATATTAAAGGTAATTATTGTAGCTGCAGTATCATTTGGCAAAGCCTGGTAAATGGGTGTGCCAATACCTGTATTCAAATCATAATCAACCAATGCAAAAAATGCTGAGTTGTTTGGAGGCAGGTCAGTGGTATTATATGCGCCAACCTGTATTGTGTCTGTAGGTAAATATAAATGTAGTTCAAGCACTGTATCAAGTGAAGGTGATTTAAAACCTTGTAAGGTGAGCATCTTGCCACCTGTTCCCCAAATGGTAGTATCAGTTTCAATAAATGCTGTATCAAAACTGCCGGAGAATGTTCCATCGCCGGTGGTAAACTGCCAGCTACCATCTAAATCAGATCTACCTGTCGTGTCATGACCTCCCAAACCAGTACCGGTGCTGTCTTGTACATTTATAGTAAATGAACAATAGGTGCTGTCGTAATTGATATTAAATGTAAACGTTCCGGGAATAATAGGTGTACCTATAGGTTTTAAATGAACAATATTCAAACCTGTATTGCTGAAAAATCCTGAATCTGAATACTGGAAACCGTCCTGTAAATCACTTTCAATTTTATATGAACCGGTTGAAGTTACATCCACCTGTATTTCTACATAAGCTGTATCTGAACCCGGTGTAATGCCGCCATACACCGTGCCATAAACTGTATAAGGTAAACAACTTCCGGTACTATCCCATAAACTACCTTCAGACTGTATTGCTGTATCATGTTCTTCGCTCAATTCTTTTTCACAGGAAAAAAAAGTTGTAATACAACAGGCAAAAATTAAATAGAAAAAAGTTTTGTTCATGGTCGTACACTTGGTCAGCTCTAATAACGTAAGGCTGCCTTAGAAATTGTTTTATTCTTTAAAGCATTATGCTTTTATTTCTCCAACCATATTTTTTGGAACCACCCATTCATCAAATTGTTCCGCAGTGATATGTTTAAAATCAAGCCCTTTTAATTCATATTCCAGCGCTGCCTGTTTTAATGTGATACCGCGTTTGTGTGCATCCTGGGCTATCGCTGCTGCATTGTAATAACCGATTTTTGTGTTGAGGGCAGTAACGAGCATCAGGCTGTTATCAACATGTTTTTTAATATTTTCTTCAATTGGTTTTATGCCTACTGCACATTTATCATTGAAAGAAATACAGCCTTCACCTATCAACCTTGCGCTGTGTAAAAAATTATAAATCATTACCGGTTTAAACACGTTCAATTCAAAATGGCCTGTAGCGCCTCCAATATTAATTGCTACATCATTGCCCATCACCTGTGCTGCAATCATCGTTAATGCTTCACATTGTGTGGGGTTCACTTTTCCCGGCATGATGGAAGACCCGGGTTCATTGTCTGGAATATAAATTTCGCCAATGCCTGCACGTGGCCCTGATGATAACATACGCACATCATTGGCAATTTTCATTAAACTGACTGCTGTTGTTTTTAAAGCGCCATGTGCTTCCACAATTGCATCATGTGCTGCCAGGCTTTCAAATTTATTTTCTGCAGTGATGAAAGGCAGCCCAGTTAAATCTGCAATCTTTTTCGCAACCAGTTCTGCATATCCTTTTGGGGTGTTGATGCCGGTGCCAACTGCTGTGCCACCTAATGCCAGTTCACTTAAGTGTGATAATGAATTTCTGATAGCCTTCAATGCATGGTCTAACTGTGATGCATAGCCACTGAATTCCTGCCCAACAGTAAGTGGAGTTGCATCCATAAAATGTGTGCGGCCTATTTTTACCACATGCATAAATTCTTTGCTCTTTGCTCTTAAAGTATCCCGCAGTTTTTCAATACCGGGAATAGTTGTTTCAGCAAGCATTTTATATGCAGCAATGTGCATCGCTGTAGGGAAAGTGTCATTGGATGATTGTGATTTGTTGACATCATCATTCGGGTGCAGGAATTTTTCTTTATCACTTAATGCTCCACCATTCAAAACATGTGCACGATAAGCCACCACTTCATTCACATTCATATTACTTTGTGTACCACTTCCTGTTTGCCACACAACCAGTGGAAACTGGTCATCTAATTTTCCTTCCAAAATTTCATCACACACCTGGCCGATAGCCATGCATTTGTTATCGGGTAAAACTTTTAATTCATTATTGGCAAGTGCAGCCGCTTTTTTCAAAAAGGCAAATGCATGTATAATAGGTTTGGGCATTTTATTAATGTCTTGTGCAATCTTAAAATTTTCAATGCTGCGCTGTGTTTGTGCGCCCCAGTAAACATTGGCAGGAACTTTTACTTCGCCTAATGTATCTTTTTCTATACGGTAGTCCATAATTTATTTTTGAAGCAGCAAAGTTAAGCTTGAAATACTAAATGAACATAGTGGCAGATTGCATGATTTGTTTTGTAGCTATCTTTTAAAAAATTGATTGATTTTTTCGAGGATAATAAATCATTGCGCAATAAATTTTTTATTTAATAATGTTCCGGTAATACATGGGTAAGAAATTATTTATGTGAAACATGCTTTATAAAAATTGATTTTATAATTCTGTTATAAAAAAGATTTACCTGCTTTTATCCTGCATTTACCGATATGCTGAACCTGTTAGCCTTTTTCAATTTCCTGCACTCATGCCTCTGCCATTACTTTTGAAAAAATAAATGCAATGAATCATCATGATTTTATTTTAGATGTAGAAAACCTCAACATTAAATACGGTAGTTTCCAGGCTGTAAAAGATGTTACTTTTCATGTAAAGCGCGGTGAAATTTTTGGTTTGCTTGGCCCGAATGGCGCAGGTAAAACAAGTACACTCAGCGCTATTGAAGGTTTGATAAAACCACATTCCGGAACTATCCTCGTAGCCGGTTATGATGCACTGAAAAAACCTTTATATGCAAAATCATCAATGGGTGTGCAACTACAGTCCACCAACTTTCAACCTGAACTAAAAGTTACAGAAATTATTGAACTCTATGCAGGTATTTACGGTGTTGAATTAACGGATGAAAAATTAAATACAATTTTATCAGAGAATAATCTTCTCGAATCAAAAGATAAAAGGTTCAGTCAGCTTTCCGGGGGACAACAGCAACGTGTTTCATTAAGTTTATGCGTATTGCATAATCCTAAATTATTATTGCTTGATGAACCAACAACCGGCCTTGACCCTCAGTCACGCAGGCAGTTGTGGGATAGGATGGAATCTATCCGTGCAAAAGGCCGTGGCATTTTGCTGACTACCCATTCTATGGAAGAAGCAGAAGCTGTTTGCGACCGTATCGCTATCATTGACCATGGCAAAATCATTGCCATTGATGAGCCGCAGGTTTTGATGGACCTACACCGCAATGACCCTGAAGTAATAGCTGTTTCGAGAAAGGGTAAGATAACCCTGGAAGATGTATTTATCGGTTTAACCGGACGTGAAGTCCGCATTTAAATAAATAAGATGGAAGCAATAGTACCAACCACCTCTGCTGTTTTAAAATCTTTATTACGCGCTGACTTGCGCACACAATGGCGCAACAGGAGGGCTGTAACGCTTACCGTATTGGTGCCTGTGATAATACTTTTTTCCTGGCGTGAAATAATCAACCAGGTTGGTGGCGCATTTGCATTGGGCACTTGTATCACGGTGGGCCTGATGGCAACCGGTTTAATGGGTTATACCAATAGTGTTGCTAGGGACAGGGATAAAGGAGTTTTTCAAAGGTTAAGGGTTGCTCCATTGCCTGCATGGAGCATCATGGCCAGCCGCCTGCTGGTACAGTTGCTGATGATAATTATTATTACTGCTGCAGTTTTGTTAGTGGGATATTTTGCAGACCACATTGTGATACCTTCAGTTGGTTATGCGTTGGCCTTTTTGGCTGCCATTGTCGGTGCTGCAGCTTACCTCGCAATGGGGCAGGTGATTGTAGGGCTTATAAAAAACCCTGAAGTGGTACAGTCCACCACGCGTTTAGTGTATTTTATTTTTATTATGGTGGGAATGTTAGGGCAGTTGGGAGTACTCGGTGATTACGTCAAAAAATATGTTATATGGTCGCCTTATGGCACAGTGCAAACAATCATTGCCGATGCTGTTGACCCTTCCAAATGGACAAGCACTTCCACAGAAGCATTACTGGCAACAATTGGTTATGCAGCAGTGTTTTTTGCTGTCGGTATTAAGAAATTCCAGTGGAGCAATAAATAACTTATCTAACGTACCGGCATTTTCGAATAAAATATTTTTTTGAGTGCTGACTGATTGAGGTTGCATCATTTCAACAGCAGTACCTTAAATAACTCCGTTAAACATAAACAGGTTGTAGAATTATTTTTCAGCCCTGAATATTGCTAGAGGAGCCATCCTTGCTTTGTTTAAAGTCAGGATGCTGTCGCCGCCAAGCGAATAATTATCACAATCGCTTAATACTTTTTTTAACCCATCTTCCACAGTCATATCAGGGCAGGCCATCATGGTTGACATTCCTTGTTTGAAACGGATACGTAGTGTTTGTTCATTCCATTCAAACTTGCCACCAAGGCCATTGCAACCACCACTGGCAGCATAACTACTGTCTTCTTTATTAAACATAATGAAAGGTTCTTTGCCATTCACAGAATCTGCAACAGGTTTACCCATTAATTCAACCAGTTTCCATTTCTTGCCAGTGATACCACTGTCAACGGCTGCCGCCATCATTGTTGCCGGTGTAGTTTCAGCAACTGAAGATGTAGAGTCTGAAGTTGATGATGAATCTTTCGGGTTGCTACATGCACTGATGAACAGGGCTGCACAAAAAATAAAAAAGTGGATTGGTTTCATGTCTGAATATTTATCAGTAAAAATAATGATAAGCAACAATATTTCATTTTTTGTTCATCCATGTTATGGATGAGTTGAGGCAAACAAGTTTTTAAAAAATCCATTTTACTTTCAATACAACGTTTTTATTACTTATACTCAGCATTTCAATTAAAAACTTTGGCAAAGAATAAAATTAATAAGCCGGATGGTATATTTAAGTTAACCTGGTATATCAGTAAACTATTATCCATGAAATGTATTATCTTTTTGAGATGTTCATTTCATTAAATTGCATAGGCATACTTTGAGATTATTGTATTTTTTCAATAATAAATTTTTTACTTGAAAAAAATTAAGACCTGGTAAAAATGAAAAGATTTTTATTATTCTTATTGTTCTTCCCTTTTATTTATACCAATGCTCATTCCCAAAAAAATGATTGGGAAAATCCAGAGCTGCCTTCATACAATACAGTGAAGCCGCATGCATATTTTATTCCTTATGAATCTGAAAAAGCAGCATTGAAAGCAGACACATCTGCTTTTGTCATGTCATTGGATGGTGTATGGAAATTTAATATTGTAAAAAATCCCGGAGACCGCCCGCTTGATTTTTATAAAAATGATTTTGATGTAAGTGGTTGGAAAAATATTAAAGTGCCTGCCAACTGGCAAACTGAAGGATATGATAGTTACATCTTTACTGATGTGGAATATCCTATTCCACCCAACCCGCCGTATGTGCCAAAAGATTTTAACCCGGTTGGTTCTTATAAAAGAAACTTTGAGCTACCGAAAAACTGGAAAGGAAAAGATGTATTCATCAGGTTGGGTGCAGTCAATTCTTTTTTTTATTTATGGATTAACGGAAAATATGTCGGTTTCCACAAAGACAGTAAAACACCCGGTGAATTTGATATAACACCGTACATAAAACCAGGGAAAAATATTGTTGCATTGCAGGTGTTCCGGTTTAGTGATGGCACATACCTTGAAGGACAGGATATGTGGAAACTCAGCGGTATTGAAAGAAGTATTTATCTTATTGCAAGACCAAAAACTTCCGTTCGTGATTTTTTTATTAAAGCAGGATTAGATGAAAATTATACAAACGGAATTTTCAGCCTGGATATAGAATTAAACCGTCTTGAAAAAGAAGATGCATCAAAATCGCTGCAGGTAAAATTGTTGGATGGTATTAATGAAAAGCCTTTGTATGATAAAAAGGAATTTCTTACACAAAAAAATTTTCATTTCAATACAACAATAACTGATGTTCGGAAATGGACTGCAGAAACTCCTAATCTTTATACTGTTGTTATCAACCTGTTTGATAAAAATGGGAACATCATAGAATCCATTGTACATAAAACCGGTTTCAGGACTGTTGAAATAAAACATGGATTGTTTTTGGTAAATGGCAAAGCGATAAAAATAAAAGGTGCTAATCGTCATGAACATGATATGTTTACTGCAAATGTGATAACACCGGCATTGATGCTGAAAGATATTGAGCTGATGAAACAATATAACATCAATGCAGTACGTACCAGCCATTACCCAAATAATGAAAAGTGGTATGAGCTCTGTGACCAATACGGAATCTATGTGGTTGATGAAGCCAATATTGAATGTGATGGCATGAGTTTTTCACCGTTAAAAACTTTATCTGATAAACCGGAATGGAAAGCTGCATACCTCGCAAGGACTTCAGCCATGTTTGAAAGAGATAAAAATTTTTCTTGCATTGTAACCTGGTCATTGGGAAATGAAAGCCGCTTTGGTGAAAATTTTATTGCTACTTACAAATATTTAAAAGAGAATGATAACACCAGACCAGTGCAATATGAAGAAGCACAGAATACACCTTACACCGATATCATTCCCCCGATGTATAAAAACCTGGGTGTGATGATGGAGTATGTAAAAGAGTGGCGGCCTAAGCCCTTTATTCAATGTGAGTATGCACACATGATGGGAAATAGTGGTGGCAACCTGGAAGATGATTGGGATTTAATATATAAACATGACCAGTTGCAGGGTGGTTTTATCTGGGATTTTGTGGACCAGACTTTTAAAATAAAAGATAAGAAAGGAAGGAATATATGGGGATATGGACGTGATATGGGCATCGTTGGCGCAACGAGTGATACCAGCTTTCCTGCAGATGCAATTTTTGCTGCAGACCGTACACCACATCCACAGGCTTTTGAATTGAAAAAAGTTTATCAGAATGTT
The DNA here is from genome assembly GCA_964400415.1 of uncultured Parafilimonas sp. Classification (GTDB taxonomy): domain Bacteria; phylum Bacteroidota; class Bacteroidia; order Chitinophagales; family Chitinophagaceae; genus Parafilimonas. The sequence goes on along the minus strand of CAYNTP010000021.1, from coordinate 62,463 downwards.
TATTTTGAAACAGTGCCACTCAGCGACAATGCAATAAAAATCACCAACAGGTATGATTTTACCAATTTAAATAAATATATCATCCGTTGGAATATAAAAGCTGATGGTAAAATAATTTCAAAGGGTGAATTGCCTTCAATCAATTTATCACCCGGTCAATCAACGATTGTTGTCATACCATTTCCAAAAATAAATGTGCAGCCACGCACAGAATATTTTTTGAATCTTGAAGCAATTACAAAAGATGCGGCTCCATTGGTTCCTGCAGGTTTCACTGTAGCTACTGAACAATTCAGGTTGCCATATTATGATGCTTCATATTTACCATCAATAATGGGTTTTCAACAATTGCATGAAGAAAAAGATGGAAATAATATCATCATAAAGGGAGAAAAATTTTCTGTCTCTTTTGACAGGGACAAAGGTTTGTTGAATGGATACAGTATAAATAAAAATGAATTAATACAGGAAGCATTGCAGCCACATTTCTGGCGGGCAGCAACAGATAATGATATCGGCAACAGCCAGCAGGTTCGTTGCGCTGTATGGCAACATGCATTTGATGATGCAAAGCTTACTTCATTTATTATTGATACATCCAATGAGTTGGCGTATGAAATAAAAACTATTCATTTGCTACCATCTGTTGATGCAAAGTATATCACTTCATACATTATAAATGCAAATGGCGATGTAAAAATAAATGCTACCATGCTGGCTGGTGATTCTTCATTACCTGAGTTGCCGCGTTTTGGCATGAGGGTGATTTTAAACAGTGGGTATGATGAAGCAAAATGGCTGGGCAAGGGGCCGTTTGATAATTATTCCGACAGGAAATATGCAGCTAACGTTGATGTATTTGCGATGCCTGCTGATTCATTGTTTCATCCTTATGCACGGGCACAGGAAAGTGGTTATCGTACGGATACCCGGTGGGTGGGTTTGCTCAATAAAAAAGGAGATGGATTGGTGGCTGTGGCAGATTCTCTTATCAGTACAGGCATTCTGCATTTCAACATGAACCGGCTTAACTTCGACCGTTATGCACCAGAAAATAATCATGGTGGTTCTATGAATAATGATAATTTAATCTGGTGGAATATTGATTATGCACAATGTGGTGTTGGTGGTGATAATGCCTGGGGGGCAAAGCCACATTCGGAATACCAGTTGCCTTACAGGAATTATTCATATTCGTTTACGTTGAGGCCGGTGTTTGCAGGAGAGGATGTGGTGGAAGTTGCAAAGAAGTAGAAACATATTTATAAGTGACAAAAGTAAAATAATTGAGTCTATCTCTTCAAAGTAGCATTGAGATTAAATTGAAAAAAACAAATGTTTTACCACTAAGAATTGAAGAAATCAGGGAGTACTGCGACAAAAAAATGAAAAGACCTTTGTGAAGCTTCCTGACTTAGTGTTTTTGCGGTAAAATTTCATTATAGTTAATGCGTGTTATTTTTCAATTAATTTAAAAATTAAAAGAAATTTTTTCATGGCACAATTCATTAAGAATTTCATTCTCTCATTCTTTATTTTCATTTCTGTAAATTCATTTGCACAGCGTTCGCAATTCCCCGATGTATTAAATCTTAAAACTTCTGTAACTGATGTAAAAAATATTCTACCTTCTGTTTTCAGTGATTTAGGTGCCTGGCATGCTTATGCATTGCCGGCAAATAAAAATGATTTGGGTGGTTTTATTGGGCCGTTGGTGATGGATATGAATGGTCGTTGGTTGTCTGCAAATTTTGCACAACTCCACATTTCAGAGAATGGAAATGAATTGAGTTTATCAGATGCAATATCCAATATGCATTACTATCCCGGGTTGCTGGAGCAGGAATTACAGTTGGGTGACTTGAAAATAAAAATGCAATTGATTTTTATCTCCAATCGCCAGGCATTGATTAATACAACAATTACTAATAATGGACAAAATGCAGCAGCTATAAAAATTGGGTTTAGTGGTAAATTGCTTTTGGATGATGCTGTTATTACTAAAGATGCTGATAGAATAAATGTAGATATTTCGAAAAACAATGACAGGTTTTATATTCAATATGATGCTGCATCAAAACCGGCAATAAAAATTTCATCTGAAAATTATGTAACTACATTTCAACCGGTGAAATTATCGCCTGGTAAAAGCTTTTCAATTGTGCAGGAACAGGGATATTACCCGCTTTCAGAAAAAAGCCCTGCGAAAAATTATCTTTCATTTAATGAAGAATTAAAAAAGAATGAAATGCGTTGGAACGGTTATTTGAAAAAATATTTTTCGCAAGCAGGTATTATGAATGATGACTTGAAAAGGCTTGCAGTAAAATGTATTGTTACACTCAATGCCAACTGGCGTAGTGCATTCAAAGATATTTTGCATGATGGTGTTTTTCCATCTGTAAATTACCAGGGCTTTTATGGAGTGTGGAGTTGGGATAGCTGGAAACAGGCTGTGGGGTTGAGCTATTTCAATACAACATTGTCGCAGGAAAATATCCGTTGCATGTTTGATTACCAGGATAAAGATGGCATGGTGGCTGATTGTATTTATGCAGATAAATCAGAAAATAACTGGCGTGATACAAAACCGCCTTTGGCAGCGTGGGCTGTGTGGAAAGTATATGAAAAATCAGATGATAAATCATTTTTGAAAGAGATGTATCCTAAACTCGTAGCTTATCATAAGTGGTGGTATGAGAACCGTGACCATGATAAAAATGGTTTGTGTGAATATGGTTCCACTGATGGCACCCGCATTGCTGCAGCCTGGGAGAGTGGAATGGACAATGCAGTTCGGTTTGACAGCGCAGTGATGGTAAAAAATAATGAACATGCTTGGTCACTGAACCAGGAAAGTATTGATTTGAATGCTTATCTCTACGCTGAAAAATTATTTCTATCCGACATCGCAAATGCATTAGGGTTACCCAATGAAGTTAACCAGTGGGAAGAACAGGCAAAACTGTTGGCGCCTCAAATCAATGAAAGGTTTTTTGATATATCAACAGGTTATTATTATGACAGGCTTTTAGATAAAAAAGAACACATCAGCGCAGAGGGGCCTGAAGGCTGGATTCCTTTGTGGGCGGGCATTGCAACAAAAGATAATGCCGTTGCTGTTGAAAAAATTATGGCAGATACAATAAAGTTTAATACTAAAGTGCCTTTGCCTACATTGGAAGCTGACCACCCAAAATTTAATCCTCAAAACGGGTACTGGCGGGGGCCTGTCTGGTTAGACCAGTTTTATTTTGGAATAAAAGGCTTGAAGAATTATGGATACAATGCATTAGCAAAAGAGATGGTTGAAAAACTTTTTCAAAACGGCGAAGGAATGTTATCCGATACGCCAATATTTGAAAACTATCATCCATTGACCGGCCAGGGATTGAATGCAAGGAATTTCAGTTGGTCTGCTGCACATATTTTAATGATGTTGGATGAGAAGTAAGAAGAGTATTCAATTCTAAGGGACATAAAAAATTTAATAAATGGTATGTGTTCACGATATTATGGCAATTAATACAGAACAATGCAATGTTCCGTAGGAACATTTGATGGGTAGAATTTACAAAGGATGGATAACCAGAACAAGGTATTGTTCCGTAGGAACATTTGATAGGTGAAAACCCGTTAAATATTTCATTATGTTCCGTAGGAACATTTGATTGGTAGAAACCCGATAAATGTTCCATTATGTTCCGTAGGAACATTTGATGGGTAGAAAAATGATTTTATAAAAATCCATGGCGTTCCGTAGGAACGTTTGATGCAAAACATTAAATTACATCAACACAAAATTGATTTTTATGGCAAATACATATACACAGATCCATATCCAATTTGTGTTCGCAGTAAAATACAGGGCAGCGCTAATTGAGAATGAGTGGAAAGGAAGATTATATCAATACATAACCGGTATTTTCCAGAATAATCAACACAAAATGTTACAAATAAACGGAATGCCTGATCACATCCATATTTTTATTGGTATGAGACCACATCAATCAATATCATCATTAATTCAAAACGTAAAAACAGAAAGCAGCAAATGGATCAAAGAGCAAAAATTATGTTCTGGCCCTTTCGCATGGCAGGAAGGATATGGAGCTTTCTCCTATTCAAAAAGCCATGTGGATAATGTAATCCGTTATATACAAAACCAGGAAATACATCACCGAAAAGAAACATTTTTAGATGAATATAAAAGGTTCCTGGATGCGTTTGAAATTGAATGGGATGAAAAATATATTTTTAAACAACTGGAATAGCATCATGCGTTCCTACGGAACGCTGATCAATGGATTGAAAAATGATTATCTACACACGAAATGTTCCTGAAGGAACATTAGAATTTATCCTTTTTAAAAATATTTAGATGATATAGTTCGATTTTTTAATAAAAACATTTATCAATACTGCATTTTGTTTCTTGATATGGAGTTTACTAATCCTCGAAAAATAGTTTAACAGGTATATCAATATCTAAAGATTATTTTTGAAAAGATTGATTGAAAATAATTGAAATTATAGAATAATTAAATAAAATATCTCATAGCTAATGACTTTCTCCATCGAACAGATTACACAACTTGTAAAAGAGTTCTATAACATAGATGCCAACATTTCCTGGCTTGCAGGTTATGATGAACAAAATTTTTTGTTGCAAACACCTGCCCGGGAAAAATTTATTTTAAAAGTTTCCCAGGATAATTTTCCTTTTATCGAAGCACAAACTGAAGTATTGGGCCTGCTGGCAAATTCATTTTTGAAAAATATTTTTCAAAAACAAATTCCTAATGCAAATGGAGAGTCCATTACGATTGTTGAAAGTGATGGAAAAAAATATTTCATTCGGGTCCTTTCATTCCTGGAAGGAAAATTCTGGGTGGATGAAAAAAATAAAACAACAACGCTCTGTGAAAGTCTTGGAAGTTTTTTGGGAAAAATGGATGTAGCCATGAAAGGATATTTTCATCCGGTAATTGAAAGGCATTACTTGTGGGACATCAGCGAAGCAACATTGGCTGAAAAAAAATTACATTTTATTAAAGACCATGAAAAGAGGAGGATTGCCAATTATTTTTTATTGCAGTTTCAAATAGAAGCTTTGCCCGTATTGCAGGGACTTCGCAAAGCATGCATTCATAATGATGCCAACGATTATAATGTGCTGGTGAATGATGATGCAGTTACAGGTTTGATTGACTTTGGTGATATGGTATATTCTGCATTGATTAATAATGTAGCTGTTGCGTGCACATATTCTATGTTGCATTCAGATGACCCACTTACTGTTGCAAAGCAGGTTGTGAAAGGTTATCATGAAGTTAACCCGCTCACTGTTGAAGAAACAGATATTTTGTATTATCTCATTGCAGCCCGTCTCTGTATCAGTGTTACACAATCTGCTTTTTATGCTTCATTAAATAGTAATAATGAACATCATTTTATTACAGAACAACCAGCATGGAAATTATTGTTTCAACTTATTCAAATCAACCCAATCAAAGCTGCTGATGCATTCAGGAATGTGTGTGGCTTTGCACCGCTCATTGATGTGAATGATGATTATAAAAATTTATTACAGGAAAGGGATAATTTTATTGGCCGCAACCTCAGCATCAGTTATAAAAAACATCTGAAGATTGTGCGTGGCGCTTTGCAATATTTATATGATGATAAAGGAAATACTTTTATAGACTGTGTAAATAATGTTAGTCATGTAGGGCATTGCCATCCTGTTGTTGTTCGTGCTATGCAAAAACAAATCGCTAAGCTCAATACCAACACAAGATACCTGAACGATGTTATCATTGATTATGCAAAAGCATTGACTGCAACATTGCCATCAAAACTAAAGGTTTGTTATTTTACCAATTCAGGTAGTGAAGCCAATGACCTTGCAATCCGGATGGCACGGCATTACACACAACGCAATGATGTGATTGTGCTTGATCATGCTTATCATGGCACTTCAACACTTGCGATTGAAATGAGCCCTTATAAATTTGACAGCAAAGGTGGAAGTGGACAAAAACCATATATACACAAAGCGCTATCACCGGATTTATATCGCGGAAAATTTCAGTATGATGATAAAGATGCCGGTGAAAAATATGCTGCATCTGTTTTGGAAATTTTGCAGCAATTAAAAGAAAAGAAAACGCCTGCTGCTGCATTTATTTGTGAAACACTCTTAGGTGTGGGTGGGCAAATACCATTGCCTGAAAACTATTTAAAAAATGTGTATGAACATGTTCACAGTTTTGGTGGTGTTTGTATCGCTGATGAAGTGCAGGTAGGTTTTGGTCGTGTTGGTGAAAAATTCTGGGGCTTTGAATTACAGAATGTAGAACCTGATATTGTGGTGATGGGTAAACCAATTGGAAACGGTCATCCTTTAGCAGCAGTTGTAGTAACCGATGCAATTGCTGATGCGTTCAATAATGGTTTGGAATATTTCAATACTTATGGTGGTAATCCGGTTTCGATGGTAACAGGCCTTTCTGTTTTAAATGTGATTAAAGATGAGCAATTGCAGGAAAATGCATTGGAGACAGGGAATTATTTAATGGAAGAATTAAAGCTGTTAATGAGAAAATATCCGATCATCAGTGATGTGCGCGGACATGGTTTGTTCATTGGCGCTGAAATGGTAAAAGACCATCAAACGAAAGAACCTGCAATACCTGAAATAGATATTATTGTAGAAAAAATGAAAGACCGTGGATTTTTGTTGAGTACAGATGGGCCATTGCACAATGTGCTCAAAATAAAACCGCCGATTGTATTTAATAAAGAAAATGCGAAAGCATTAGCAGATAACCTGGATGAAGTGTTAGGTGAGATACAATAAGAAATTGTATTGTGAAATTTTGATTCAATCCATCATACATCAAAAGTGCAATTGAAATCATTCATTCAACTGCACTTTTTTAATTTAAAACATTAATGTATTTCCTTTCACACTTTCAAAACATTGGCCAGGTAATTATAACTTTCCTTGATGCTGCTCATCGGATCTTTAGGCATATCATGTTCAACAAAAAAATGTTTCATGCCCGCACTAGATGCGTTTTCAAAAATTCTTTTAAAATCAATTGTCCCCATTCCAACGGGCATTATGTTTTCAAGTGAAGCATCAAGATCTTTAACGTGCCAAAGCGGGAAGCGACCAGGATTTTTCTTAAACATTTCAACAGGATCCCTTTTGCCTTTTACTGCCCATGCCAGGTCAAGTTCCATCTGCATTGTTCCTTCTGAAAGTAAAATATCATAAGGAATTTTTCCTTCCACTTCATGAAATTCCATATCATGGTTATGATAGGCAAATGTGATTCCTGCTTTCTTACAGGCTTCATCAGTTTTGTTCAATGTTTCAACAGAAGATTTGATTTCATCCAAAGTGCCGGTTGGTATATTAGCGCAAACCAGGTATTCCACACCACCATCTGCTGCTTCATCTACCAGTTCCTGCATATTTTCTTCCAGGTTTCTCATGGGTGGAATAGTGATGGGTTTCCCATTTGCATCAGTTGGCAATTTTGCTCCTTTTGGTAATTTGAAAGGTGCACCCAATACATGATGTGATTTCCAACTCATACCCATACCATTTAACATAGCTGCAAATTCCTTTGGCTTCATTCCATAATAACCGCCTTTCTTACTGAATGCCGATTCGATTTCTTTATAACCAACATCAGCAATTTTTTGTAAAGTGCCCTGGACATCTTCATCAATAACGTTGAAGAAAGTAAATAGCTGCAAACCGATTGCATGTTGAGAAGAGTATGATCCTGCGAACATCTTATTTGAAATTAACAGTGAACCTAAAGTTGCATAACCTGAGTTTTTAATGAATGTTCTTCTGCGCATCAGATTTTTTTTAAATAGTTAAAAAATTTTTGAGTCAAACATTTATTAAACCTGTCTTCAAAAGAAAATAATATGACAAGTACTAAATGTCCGGTTTGAAAAATAAACATTTTGTAGAAATAAAAGTAAAATGATATTTCTTTTCCCTTAATGATTTATTTTTCATCAGCTCCATACTTACAGTTGTTAGTTGAATTTAATCTATAATCAGTGAAGGAAAATGCTTTAATTGAATTTTTCCTTTTTACACTTCTATCATCAGATGAACCTTTCACATTACTCGAAAACAATCATTCGTTTTATAAAAACTGTTACCATGTAATTAACATTATCAGATTAAAAACAAAAAATAACCTGCCGGCAATTACATTTGCACAATTTGTTTTGATATGCCAAAAGATAATTCTATTAAATCTGTTTTAATTATTGGTTCCGGTCCAATCATCATTGGGCAGGCCTGCGAGTTTGATTACAGTGGTTCACAAGCTGCAAGAAGTTTACGTGAAGAAGGAATAAAAGTTGTACTCATCAACAGTAACCCGGCTACTATCATGACCGACCCGATGATGGCGGATAAAGTGTATTTATTGCCATTGACTGTAGAGAGCATTGAACAGATCCTGCAGGAAAATGAAATTGATGCTGTGTTGCCGACAATGGGTGGACAAACTGCATTGAACCTTTGCATTGAAGCAGATGAGTTAGGTGTTTGGGAAAAAAATAATGTGCGGATGATTGGTGTTGATGTTGATGCTATTAAAGTGGCTGAAGACAGGGAAAAATTCAGGGAATTGATGATTGATATCGGCATCAGTGTAGCGCCAAGTCATGTTGCCAATAGTTTTTTAGAAGGGAAAGAATTTGCACAGGAGATTGGTTTCCCATTAGTGATTCGTCCATCATTTACTTTAGGTGGAACAGGTGGTGGTTTTGTACATGATAAATCAGAATTAGATGATGCATTGCAACGTGGCTTGCAGGCCTCACCCATTCATGAAGTATTAGTAGAAAAAGCTGTGTTGGGGTGGAAAGAATTTGAGCTTGAATTGTTGCGTGATAAAAATGATAACGTTGTTATCATCTGCACAGTTGAAAACCTTGATCCGATGGGCATTCATACAGGTGATTCAATAACAGTAGCACCGGCGATGACATTAAGCGATACAGCTTACCAGGAGATGCGCAACCAGGCAATGAAGATGATGCGCAGCCTTGGCAATTTCGCAGGAGGTTGTAATGTGCAGTTTGCATTGAATCCTGAGACTGAAGAAATCATTGCTGTAGAAATAAATCCGAGAGTTAGCCGTTCGTCTGCATTGGCGAGCAAGGCAACCGGTTATCCTATTGCTAAGATTGCTGCAAAACTGGCTATCGGTTATACAATGGATGAATTAAAAAACCAGATTACAAAAACAACGTCTGCATATTTTGAACCTGCATTGGATTATGTGATTGTAAAAATGCCGCGCTGGAATTTTGACAAATTCAAAGGAGCAAATGATACGCTTGGCTTGCAGATGAAAAGCGTGGGTGAAGTGATGGCTATCGGCAGGAGCTTTAATGAAGCTATACAAAAAGCTTGTCAGAGTTTGGAAAATGAAGCTGTCGGTTTAGGTTATTATGGGAAAAGCCTCATGAAGAGTGATGAGTTGATTGAATATATCAAGACACCAAAATGGGACCGCATCTTCCGTATCAAAGATGCTTTGATGCAGGGTGTTACCGCTAAAACTATTGTGCAGGAAACTTATATTGACCGTTGGTTTATTTACCAGATACAGGAAATAGTAAGAATCGAAAAAGAATTAGCTCATCATACTTTGGAAGATTTGACAGAAGACCTGTTGAAAGAAGCAAAACACAATGGCTTCAGTGATGAACAAATTGCACGTATTGTAAAAAATAATTGTACTGCAGAACAGGTGTATGAAAAACGTAAAGCTTTAGGTATTACCAGGGTTTATAAAATGGTGGACACATGTAGTGCAGAGTTTGAAGCAAAGACCCCTTACTTCTATAGTTCGTTTGAAGGATAATCAAATAAATAACAGGAACGGATGTATGCTCATTATCCGTTCCTGTCGTTTTATGCATACAAATTTTATTCATTACCCATCAACATGATGTCACGGTCGAATAAATACAAACCGCTTTTATCATCGCCTATCAATTCCAGTTTATCATTGCATTCCCTTGCCAGTTTTTCTTCTTCTATCTGTTCGTTTACATACCACTGCAAAAAATTATGTGTTGCATAATCTTTTTCATTGAGGGCTATATCCACCAATTCATTAATGCTGTTGCTCACACTTACTTCATGCCTGAATAATTCTTCAAATGCTTTTTTCAGTGAAACAAAAGTCAGTGTAGGTTGTGCCAATGCCGGTATAACTGCAAACCCACCACGTTCATTGATGTAACGGATGAGCTTCAGCATGTGTATCCTTTCTTCATCACTGTGTTTAAAGAAAAATTGTGTTACACCTTTTAAACCCGGTTGTATATCAGCCCAGCTTGCCATTGCAAGATATGCCTGTGATGACTGCGCCTCTACCAGTACCTGGCGGTTTAATGCTTCCTGTATTGTTTTTGATAACATAGGTTTTTGTTTTTACAAAGAAAGCGAATTATCGAATTTCTGTAATTATTAATGTGGGAAAATAAAATTTAGTTATTATTGCTTCTTGATATAAATGAGCCATTTGAATATTTTTGGAGCATTTGCAATCGGTTATTATAAACAATCATTTTTCAATCAATCATTCGATTAAATAAAAAAGTATGAAAGCAACAACTCGGGTTTCGCTGGCTATCATGATGTTTTTTCAGTTTTTTATCTGGGGTGCATGGTTTGTTACAATGGGTACTTACCTTGGAAGCGCAGCAATTAATGCAAACGGAAGTGAAATTGCAACAGCTTATTTAAGTCAAAGTATCGGGGCAGTAATTGCGCCGTTTATTGTTGGTTTAATTGCTGATAAATTTTTTAATGCTGAAAGGATATTGAGTGTGTTGCATTTTGCAGGAGCGGTTATGTTGTGGTTATGTTCAACTGCTACTGACTATAGTTCATTTGTTACATATATCATGATTTATATGATCCTTTATATGCCTACACTTGCGTTGGTGAATTCAATTTGTTTAAGACAGATGAGTAACCCGAATGCTGAATTCCCGTTAATTCGTGTTCTGGGAAGTATAGGCTGGATTGTTGCTGGTTTAATCATAGGTTGGCTTGGATGGGAACAAAAAGATGCTACCACCCAACTTACACAATTGCAGCTCACATTTAAAATGGCTGCGGGTGCTGCTGCTTTGTTAGGTTTATACAGTTTCGTTTTACCAAAGACACCACCTGCAAAAAAAGGTGTCAAGACTTCTGTCGGAGAAATTTTAGGCCTGGATGCAATACGTTTATTGAAGAAACGCTCTTACCTGATTTTCTTTCTCGCATCAATTGCTATCTGTATCCCGCTTTCATTTTATTATAATTTCACCAACCCGTTTTTAAATGAAATAGGAATGAAAGGCGCTGCAGGTAAACAAACTTTCGGACAGATGTCTGAAGTGTTGTTTATGATTCTGATGCCTTTATTCTTTGCAAGATTGGGAGTTAAGAAAATGCTGGCATTTGCGATGCTTGCATGGGCGCTCCGTTATACATTCTTTGCGTATGGCAATACTACAAGTCTTGACTGGATGTTACTTGGTGGTATTTTACTTCATGGTATTTGTTATGATTTCTTTTTTGTTACCGGCCAGATTTATACTGATAACAATGCAGGAGTTAAGTTTCAGAGTGCAGCACAGGGCTTCATCACATTGGCAACTTATGGCGTGGGAATGTTGATCGGAACCATCCTTTCGGGTAAAATTGTTGACCAACATACTTTAGCAAACGGCGGACATGACTGGAAAGCAATCTGGGTAATTCCCGGTGGTATTGCTGTTGTAGTGCTGGTATTGTTTATTATTTTATTCAGGGATGATAAACGCAGTGAAGTAAAGGCTGAAGCCATTGAAATGGTATAATTAATTTATAGCCGGGTATGAAAATATATCCGGCTTCAACTTTTGAAATTACGATTATGATTGTCAGGATATGGCATGGAAAAACATCAACTGAAAATGCAGAAGCATACATGAATTATGTAATGCAGACAGGTGTGAAAGATTATCGGGCAACACCCGGCAACCTGAATGCACAGGTGTGGCAAAAACAGGAAGGTGATATCACACATATCTGGTCTGTATCGTGGTGGGTAAATGTAGAAAGTATTAAAGCATTTGCAGGGAAGAACTATGAAAAGGCAAAGTATTATGCCGAAGACAAAAAATATCTTTTAGAACTTGAACCCACAGTACAGCATTATGAATGTTTTGGTGAGATAAGATAAACTCCTCTGAAAAATTTCTACTTCTTTTACTTCAATATATTTTATTGAAAGCAGGAATAATTACTTCTTCTGAAATGTAATACTGCGTTTACATGAGAATGATAAGCATGGGAATTTTCCCATAGTACCATTGTGAAAAATCACGACAAGAATTGCAGATTTTCCCGTTTCATAAGGTGATGTTTGATTTTAAGTTTGACATGTTGTTTTTATTCACTGTCAACTAAAAAAGCTCACCTATGTTTAACAATGTTGCCCTCGATGTATTTATCGGATTGGTATTTATTTATTTGTTGTATAGTTTGCTGGCGACGATACTGCAGGAGATGTTAGCGAGATGGTTTAATTTAAGAGGCAGGATGCTTCAAAAAGGAATAAGGAGGATGTTGGAAGATGACAATAAAAATTTTGATTTTACAATCACCAATGCTTTTATTGAAATATGGTTTTCATTAGTTCGTTTTTTTAACCCTTCATACAAGTCCAAAAGCAATTTTACAAAGGCATTTTTCAATTATCCGACGATAAAATATCTCAGTGAAAGTAAGTGGAATAGTAAACCTGCATATATTAATGCCGTTGATTTTTCATCCACATTAATATATCTTCTTATAGGAAACAATTATGATGGTTTAACCCCCAAAATAAATTTGCTAAGGGAGGCATTGTTTAGCTTGAAAACTTTCCGGCCTCTAAATGGCCCGGAAATTTCTATTGATCCTGATACCTTGAACCATTTGCAAAAAACATTCCTTGATGCTAATAATGATATTGATAAATTCGAAAGCGCATTGGATGGTTGGTTCAATAATACAATGGATAGAACTACGGGATGGTATAAAAGGCAAAATAGGCTTATGCTGTTTTTAATAGGTTTTTTTCTTGCAATAAATTTTAATGTGGATACAATTGCCATATATAAAATTCTTGCAAAAGATAAAACAGCCAGGGAAAACCTTGTTCAGTTGGCCACTGTCTCAGTACCAAAATATAAAGATTTGGTAAAACAACTATCTGACACTTCGCAGATTTTATCTGCACATCAAAACTCAGACACATCATATAGTGCTAAAAAAGATACAGTGATTATTAAAGATACAATTACCAGAAGTATAATATCGAAAATACCTGATAGCATTTTAGAAACTGCAAAAAATACTGTGATGTCGGATATTGATAAGGCTAATAATATAGCAGGGTTAGGATGGCCAAATAAAGATAGTTGCAAAATCTGTGATTCATTAAAACAAAGACTATCATGTTGCAGCCCTGATGACACCACAAAATTAAAACAGCTGAAAAATGAGATTAAAAAATGTAATGAGAAATTTCATTGTGATGGTAACCCATACCAGGAAAAAGGAACAATGCTGGTAGGTTGGTTATTAACCGCATTTGCAATTTCTCTTGGTGCATCATTTTGGTTCGATCTTTTAAGTAAACTTATCTCAATAAAAAATAATGGGAACAACTCATCGGGATCAATTACTGGAGATGTAAGCACATCAGGTACATCAAATCAAAATAATTCATCAACTCCCAAAAGAGTAGGATAATGATATTAACCGTTAATAAATACCTGAATACACGTATTGGTGAACCATCCACAAACGCCGTTTGTAATACATATAAAATGCCTGGAGATAATTTGGATATTGATAAAGTAGTTACAGGCTCAAATATTGATGGTAATTCAATATGGTATCATTGTAAAGATGATAATTGCTTTTACTGGAGTGGAGGTATTTCAGAAATTGAATTTGAATTAGAAAACCAGGTGATAAATGAATACTTGTTATTTGCTATTGCAAAAGACATTCAAAACAATCATTATTTCGAATATTCAAAAAAAATTGAAGGGTATAAAGGATGTGGAATTGGTTATAAGAATTTTGATAAAAAAAATACTATATCCCTGATATTTTTTGTAGCAACAAAAAATGAAATTGAAAATCTTCAAAACCCTGTACCAGAGTTCATAGTGCATAAAGGAGTAAAAATGCAAACCGATGTTACAGAAGTTAAAGAATCAAATTTTCAGTTGGCAATTGAAAATAACCCTGTAAATCCTGATCCCGACAATATTTCGCCTTTGCAGATGGGTGGAAAAATTTTTCAACAGAACCACTCAAAAGAATATGGTACAAGAACTGCAATCGTTAAAAAAGGAAATAAAAAGTATATTTTAAGTTGTTGCCATGTGATGATGTTGGGTTCACAGGAAATAAATTTTAGAAATGAAAATTTTAGTAATTCTGAAGTTGAAGTTGTAGTTCCCGATTTATTTAACCAGGTAAATTATACATTAAAAGTTTCATGGTCAAATTGTCAAATATCATCAGATTATGCTTTGGCAGATGCGGATGAAAATATGCAAATGCAAAATTTTTTTAATGGAAGATTTATTAATGATATAGCAGATGAAGGTGACATAAACCTTTTATTGAACCATGAGGTAGAGTCAATCGGTAGGGTTTCAGGTCTTCAAACAGGGACCATACTTGCTACATCCACAACCTGTGAGATAAGTGGAAAAAGTTTTCAGAATATTATTATGACTACCAGAATGTCAACATTTGGTGATTCAGGCGCTCCTGTTGTTAAGGATAACCTGCTTATTGGTTTTGTGTTTGCAGGCGATGATGAAAACTATTCCTACATAATTCCGGTTCATCATATAAAAGGTATTTCATTTTAGAGAAAAAATGGTTAAATAAACATGAATTAAAGTTGAAATATAATAATCGTTAAAAAAATAAACACATGAAAAACACAATCCTGTTTATTGTATTCCTGCTTGCAAGCAATTATGCAATGAGTCAATCTTCAAAACTAGTGTCTATGGAAATTAAATGGAATGATACCGCAAAAGTTTTTAGTGATTCACTTAACATTGATGAAATATTAATAACTAAATTTCCAAAAGAAGACTTTGATAGTATCATTTTACTTTCTACATTAAGATATACTTATACAGAAGAAAAAGATAAAGAAAATAAACTCTCTAAGCCGATTACTTTGAAGGATTTATTTGATTCATTAAAAATCGTAGAAAAGCATCTTAAGAAAATGAAGGATGGCATGGAAATAAAAATTCCTATTAAAACTTACTTAAATAAATTGAAAGATTCAGGTAAGAATATAAAAAATGTATCAATGAACTTAAAATCGAAAAATAATGAACCGGGTAAAGCAATAAAAATGAGTAATGAAGAGCAGGCTAATGGCAAGGATGATGTTGTGAAAGATAATACAGAAAGGGATTTGGTTCTTGAAAAACTTAAATCAATAGGAATTTCATTAGGGAATCCATCATTTGTATTCATTACTAAAGAAATGTTCAACAATTTGCAAACTTTTGGTTATGGTAACTTACAACATTGTATGAATAATAAATATGATAAGCAATTGCCTGGTGAATATATTTGGTTGTATGATATGAAAAATGGGGATTATTACACTTTGAAGAAAAAAGTAAGAAAGCCTATAATATCTGCCAACCCAAATAAACAAGGTTGCCCGGATAGCCCCGAATGCAAGAATTGTTGCATAGGTATTGAATATTATAAATGGAAAAAATCAATGTGGTACACACCGCCGGTAGGATCCCAATTTAAAGTGGAATTAATGAATTATAGCGCTGATGATTCTATTAATTTATCTTTTACCTATAAAGATAATTTCCTGGAAGATGAAGCAAATTTTAAATCAATTCTTGAAAAAACCGGAAATATAAATGCCAGTGATACATCGAAAAAAGATATTGGAAAAACAAACAAAACAGAATTACAAAAATCAAAGGATAAAGATTCAGTAGCAAATTCAAATGCTGAAAATCTTATTAAATTAAGAAACGATTTGTTTTATTACAATGCAAATTTCAATTTTAATTCAGCCACTATGCAACGACATTTGAAAAACCTTCAATATATCAATGATAAAGTGAAGGAAGTGTTCAGGATGTCAATTTCAGAATTGATATCTAAATACAAAACAGATCAAAAAGAAGATGATGATCTGAATAAGCTTATTAAAGAAATTGATAAGTTGTATAACCGGGTATTTAATATGCAAACGTATTCTTTTCTTGCGCAGAAATTAAAGAATTATGATTATCTGACAATGACATTTAAAGACAAAAAAGGCAATGATATCAAAACTGAAGAAATGCGGTTGTTTGGTGGTTTTAAAATTGATTTCAGCACTGGCATTTTTCTTACAGGTCTGAAAGATGCCAATTATGTATTTATTGATTCAACAGTAAAATATCGAAGACCAGATGATACAACTAATTCTATTCAAACCCTTGTGGATACTACTGGTAAAATTGTGATTAGAGAAAATTCTGGTAAAAGTAAAATTGGGTTTGGGGTTTTGGTACATGCTTATCCGAGGATCAGTAGTAACTGCAATATTTCACTAACGGCAGGTCTCGCAGTTAATACAGAAACAGAATTAAATTTTATGTTAGGTGGTAGTTTACTATTGGGTTCTAATAGGAGGTTTGTTATTTCAGGTGGCTTGATTTGGGGTAAAGTAAAAAAACTTAGTAATACTGTAAAAACGGGAGTAAACAGGAGAGATTCTTCAAATCCAAATTCAACACCAATTTTTTATACCACAACTGATAATTTAGTGCCGACAATTACAGATACTCGACGTAGCTGGTTTTTTGGTGTCTCATACAATTTTACAGCGCGCTAAATATTTTCATTTTATAAACAACATCTTTGTCTATTAAGTCAATATTCAATTTTTGAGTAATGGATTTATCTAAAAAAACCTGGTGCCCGCTTCTTGCGCCAGGTTTTTTATATCCCCCCTCACACCTTCTTATTCAGCATCGCAAAATATTTTTTCAGGAATTCTTTCCAATAATTTTCTACTGCAAATGGCATCTGTATGCTTTTATGTGTTTCAAAATACCAGCCTTCTGAATTTTTATAATTCTTCCATTCAAAATAATGTTCAGGAAAAAATATTGAGAAGCCATGTGTGCCCCATCGTTTATCTGCTTCTTTCTCTTCCCGCATGGCCGGCCCCATTTCTTTATAAATCACAAAATGTAGTTCTGCTATATCCGATATTTCATTGCAGAGGTTTATGACTGGCGAATAAATGTCAGGATCATTTTTATCTTTTGAATGTAAAGCTGTGAGCAGGTTTTCTGAAAGCTTTTTTAAAAAATAAACCAGGTCTATAACTTTTAAATCATACCCTGCAGGATCTTCTTCATCAAAAAAACTTAAGCATAAAAAACGGGCTATCCTGATGTAATCAAAATAATCATCCAATCCTTTTTCGAGCAACCTTGCTAATGCATCAATTTTATCCGCAACCATTTTTGTAACTGATAAATCAATGCAGGATAAAGTCATTTTATTATCATCATATATTTTGGTGTAGTAAAGCTTTACAAGTTCTTCAGGTGTTTTTGCTTCCAGTGTGTCTGAAACTTTTAAATAACTTGACTTGATTAATAAAGCTGCAATATCTTCAGGTGTAGCATCTGGCATTGCTGAGAGATATTTAAAAAACAGATAATAGCCAAACCCCTGAAGTGAGATCAGGTTTTCGCTGGCCACCATATATTTTGCTACATCCCTGAGTGCATATGCATTTTCAAATGTCTGCATCCAGCAGGCATCAAATGCGATGATGTCAATTTTATTTTCTTTACCAAAAGATTTTTTGATGGCTGTACTGATTTCTTTGGCATAGAGATAATCCTGTTTGGTGTCAGGTTTGTTTGATGTTAATCCTGATATTTTCTTGTTACTAAGGGTGAACTTTTTTAATAAAGCAGTATTCGCAAAATGAAAAGTACTGCCAACAGGTACCCGGGAAAATGTTTGCTGGTTGATGGCATTCACATGCCTGCGACCTAAAACAGACAGGTTTTTTCTTTGACTCAATTCTTCTACGTCTTTCTTTTCTGGTTTTTCAGGACTGGCAGTAACACCATTGCCAAGACCATGATCCCAGAATGACAGCATATATTTTTCAGCAGGAAAATTTTCAATGCAATAATCCAGGAATTGTTTCAACACTGTATGTTTACCAATGTCATCATCTTTGATAATGTGTAATGGTTTTGTTGACAATTTTATTTCAATATTTTTTTCTATCCTGTAAATAGATGGATAAAGAAATTCTTTTTCTCTACGCCTAACTTTTTTATTGGGAGGGTTCCTGTCAACAAGCGCAATGATCTGAACTTTTTCAGTACTGCCGGTTAGCAACATTTCCCATTGATTTTTTCTGAACCCTGTATCAAATCCTTCGGGTTCTACATTCATGTACAACATGATTGTCCAGGCTGCTTTCATAAGTTGTTTTTGGTGTTTTGAAAATTTTTTTATCAGCCAATATAATTCATGTTATTAAAATTTCCAATATTTTTAATAGGACATTTCATAAGCATGCTAACTGTAAAATATATTAAGGCTTTCTTTTTAATAATACTGTCCCAGGTTTGCATGATATGTTTTAAAACAGTATGTGCACAGCAATACCAGTTCGGGACTTATTCATTTAATAATGGTTTGAGTTCATATAATGCAGGGAAAATAATACAGGATAAATATGGCTTTATCTGGGTGGCAACACAGGAAGGTATTAACCGTTTTGATGGGAAAAATTTTATTACAGTAAAAAAAGATCCGGTTGGCAATACCGGCCTTAGTGAAAATTTTGTAACTGATATGGTGCCTGATAAAAATGGCAAGTTGTGGATAGCAACTGCATTGGGTGGCATTGATGTATTTGAAACAGGAAGTTTAACAGTTGAGAAAAGATATAATGCAGTTACAAGTCATTTAATAACTAATTGGGTCAGGTGTCTTGCCTGGGACTATCCTGGAAATAATTTGTGGATCGGTACTTATTATGGTTTTAATGTTTTGGATAAAAGAACAAATCAAAGTATTGCTGTTACTGAAAACCCTTTCAATAAAAAGCATGACTTCAATATTTGCACTATTGCTCTCGATTCATTCCGGAATATGCTGGTTGTTGCTGAAGGTGAAGGTGTATTAATTTATAACAGTGAAACCAAAAAGCTGATTTCAAAAATTTCAAAAGAGGAATTAAAGATAAATGCCAACAGTACTTTTTCTGTAAGAAGTATTTTTATTGATGCTTCACGGAAAATTTATCTGTGTTCTGATAAAGGCATTAAATGTATTGAAACCGATGGAAAAAATTATCATGCTTCTTCAAATACAGATCACCGTTTTAAAGCATTTGAAAATGAAGATATCCGTGGAATAATGTATGGGCATAAAGGTGAGTTGTGGCTGGCAACTGCTAATGGGATCAAAGTGATTGACAGCAATGAAGAAGTAAATACGGTGAAACATTCCAATTTTTTTTCCAACACTATTTTAGATGATAACATCAATTATCTTTTCAAAGATAGGTTTGGGAATATCTGGGTTTCCACTACAAAAGGGCTTAATCATTTAATCAATGAGGAGTTTGAATTTTATGCATTTAATGCAAAAGCAGGTGATTTGAGTAAAATACAATCGGTTAATGTTTTGTTTGCTGATAATGATTCCATCATCTATGCATGTGCAGCATCGGGATTATTTAAAATCAATACCAGGACAAACAGTGAAACTGAAATTTTAGAGAGTAAAAAATATGGTGAAATAGAATCTGTGATGCGGATCGATAAGAAAGGTTTGCTGGTTTCTTCCAATCAAAAATTACTTTACATGGAACAGGTGGGTGATCAATTTAATGTAAAAAATGCATCTGCTGTATTCAAAGAGCTGCAGCCAATACAGTATTTTTTCTTTAGCACATGCATGAAATATAATGACAGTATCATTCTGATGGGGAGTATGAATGAAGAGGGATTTGTAAAATGGGATATTAAAAATCATTATGTCAAAGTATTTAAAAACAGGGATGGTAATGTAAACGGCCCGTTTGAAAATAGTTATCATAATATCAAGACTGATAATTTTGGAAATGTATGGTTGCTCAGTGATAACAGCATCACATTATTTGATCCATTAACTGATTCTTTTCATAACTATTTCCCCGGTAACAACCACCCTGCACCGCCACATTTCTTTTTTGATATTTTTAATGATGGAAAATATTTATGGATTTCATCTTATGGTTATGGTTTAATAAAATTTAATTTACAAAATAACTCCTGTACATATTTTACACAGCAGGATGGGCTTAGTTCAAATGCCACTTATAATATCCTTAATGAAAGTGATTCTGTTATCTGGATATCATCTAATAAAGGCTTGACAAGGTTTAATTTAATCTCCGGCAAAGCATCTGCATATTACCAGGAAGATGGATTGCAATCAAATGCGTTTGATGAAAGGTCGGGTTGTACAATCGGTAATGATCTTTTTTTTGGTGGTATTGATGGCTTTACCAGGATATCCAGGAATAATCATTTTGTGGTACCAGTAAAAAAGCCGGTATATGTAGGTAAAATTGATTATCTGAATGATAATGGGAAAACAGAAGAGGTCAATACTTTGGGCGCTTCACATTTTTCATTTAAATCTTTCCCAATTACTTTTTATATCATTTCACCGGATTATTCAAACCATAACAGGATATCTTATGCTTACAGGATCCCGGAATTAAATGATGGCTGGATTCAACTGGGCAACAATAACCAGATAACGTTTGCCGGATTGCCGCCGGGTAAATATCATTTACAGGGTAAGGTGGACAATGTGCACAATTCAGACAGTAGTTCTGCTGTCTTTGAATTTACTATCCTTCCTATGTGGTACCAGACCTGGTGGTTTTATACATTGATTGTACTTGTAACAGCCGGTTTATTATATGCTTTTTACAGGTACAGAATTGCACAGGTAAAACAACAACAGCAACAGTTGAAAAAAGTGAGGGAAGAAATTGCCAGTGACTTGCATGATGATATTGGGAGTACGCTGAATGGACTGAAAATTTTTACACACCTCGCAGAAAATGCAAAAGATAAGCAACCTTATTTTTTGCAGATTGAAGATTCATTAAAAAATATGTCGGAAGGCATCCGGGATATGATTTGGGTGTTGGATGATAAAAATGATAAGGCATCAAATTTATTTGCGAGAATAGAAAGATTGACAAGGCCGGTAGCATTTGCAAAAGGAATAAACATCAGTTTCGTTTTGCAACATGATATTGACCTGGATAAGAAAGTAAAAAGAAACCTTTTGATGATTGCAAAGGAAGCAGTCAATAACAGTATTAAATATTCAGGTTGTAAAAATATTTCAGTGCATTTTGATGTATCGGAAGATGTTGTAATCATGGTTTTAAAAGATGATGGACAGGGATTTATTGAAGAAATGATAACACCTGGTGAAGGTCTCAGGAATATGAAAATGCGGGCTGAACAAATTGCATATCAATTAACACTCATTTCATCAGAATGTGGGACAACGATTACCCTGCAATCGAAATGAAGTGATGTGCTTCATAGATTTTTACAGGCAAATAATATGACTGTATAGTCATAAAATACGCAAGAGATAAAAAAGTTCTTGCATAGTTAATCAATATGAACTGAGAATTTTTTACTTAACCAGGAATGATGGAAAATCTTTTACGCTTTCACAACAAAGCTGTTCCATTACCTGCCTTAATTGTCTTTTTAAAATAACCATCGTATGATCTGCGCCTTCATTGCCTAATGCAGCAACACCATACATAAATGTCCTTCCTAAAAATGTAAACTCTGCTCCGGTAGCAAGCGCCCTTGCTATGTCTGGTCCTGAACGGAGCCCACTGTCCATCATTATTTTTATTTTGCCTTTATATTTTTCAACAATCTTTTTTAATGAATGAATGGTTGATTCTCCTGCATCTAACTGTCTTCCTCCATGATTGGAAACAATGATGCCATCAATACCGGTTTGGATACATTTTTCAACATCAATTTCATTGACGATTCCTTTCAACATTAATTTTCCTTTCCACATATCGCGGATAGCAGAAATCTTATCTTCATTCAACCTGCCGTTAAAAGTTTTATTCATAAACAATCCAAGATGATGCATGTTCATTCCTTTTGGCATATAGGGTCTCATGATTTGAAATGAAGGTTGGCCATGTATCAAAGTCCTGATTGCCCAATTGGGCCGCCCCATAATCTGTATAATATTATGCAATGTCATCCTGGGTGGCATGGCAAGACCATTTTTTATTTCTTTATTGCGGTAACCAAATGTGGGTACATCACTGAGAATTACAAGAACAGGACAATGGTCAGATGCACGTTTTATGATTTTATCCCTCAGATCATTTTCTGCAGGATGATATAATTGAAACCATGCCCGGCCTTCAGTTATTTCACTGATGCGTTCGATGGTGCTTGTGCTCACTGTGCTTAAAGTAAAAGGGATATTATGTTTGAATGCAGCCCTGGCAAGTATTTCAGGAGAGTTGGGCCAGATTAATCCCTGCAATCCGACTGGTGCTATTCCAAAAGGCGCATCATAAACATGACCGAATAATTCAGTCTTCATATCAGATCCGGTATGTTTTTTAAGATACTGTGGCAGCAGTTCTACCTCGCGGATCTCTGCAGTGTTTTTATAAAGGTTTATTTCCTCGTTGCATCCTCCGTCAAGATAATCAAATGCAAATCCCGGGATCCTTTTCCTGGCTTTTTTTCTCAGGTCTTCAACTGATGGATATCTTGGGTTATATTCTAATTTCATGATACTATTATTTAATTCTGGATAAATGCAATGCAAACTTATTCAACATCCATAAACATATTCAGATATTTTCCTGTTTATCCTATTTTGTTTCTACTTGGTGAACTAATGAAAAATATTTTAGTTCATTAAATTTATTTGATGATTTCTTTTGATTGAATTGAGCAATAATAATTCTCCATTTTAAGACCCGTCATACTCATTTTGAGATTGCAACGGGTTATTCCATGTACATTAAAAAAACTATATTCGATTAAATTGTTTGTTTATGAAAAAGAAAAAAATTATGCAGTTTAAATGTTTTACTGTTCTTATT
Source organism: uncultured Parafilimonas sp. (assembly GCA_964400415.1). Classification (GTDB taxonomy): domain Bacteria; phylum Bacteroidota; class Bacteroidia; order Chitinophagales; family Chitinophagaceae; genus Parafilimonas. The sequence goes on along the minus strand of CAYNTP010000021.1, from coordinate 39,157 downwards.
CTATGTTCATTGTTGTTGAGTTTTTCTTTCTCTTATGGACAGGTGAATGAAATGTCTGTTGATAGCGCTTTACGAGCTTTGAAAGATGTAAGAGTTATAAGAAAAACTGTAACTTTCAATCCGTATAGCTTGCAATACCAACTTGAGATCCGTCAACCTGTTGATCACAGCGATACAACTAAAGGATTTTTTTACCAGCAGTTAGCCCTCCTGCACAGGGATTTCTCAAAACCAATGGTAATAGAAACTGAAGGTTATAATGGCAGGGCACCCAAAAATGAATTGGAACAGATATTGAACTGTAATGATCTGAATGTTGAGTTTCGTTATTTCAATAAATCAAGGCCTGATTCATTGCAATGGCAATATTGCACTTTTGAACAGGCAACAGCAGACCTGCACCACATCAACCAGGTATTTCATAGTTTATATCATTCCAAATGGATCAGTACAGGCATCAGCCGTGGCGGTGAAACCACTTTGATCTATCGCTATTTTTATCCTGATGATGTTGACCTTTCTGTTCCTTATGTAGCGCCGTTTCCAAATGATATTGAAGACAAAAGGATTTATGCATTTCTTGATACTGCTGGTGGGCCATCCTGCGTACAAAAGATCAGGAACCTGCAGATGTTTTTACTGCAACATGAAAAAGAAGCGATACAAAAAATTCCTTTTCCTGAAAGACAGTTACATTATTCTGCAGTAGGTGGAGTAGGGCAGGCTTATGAATATGCTGTCCTCGAATATCCATTTGCATTCTGGCAGACAACTACGTTGCAGGAAGAAGATATTCCATCAGATGAAGATCTTGACAGTTACCTGGCAAGTCTGTATAAAGTTTTTGGAAATTATATTTCCGGTTTTTCTGATGAAATGACAAAGAATTATTATACTCATTATTACATGACCTGGCAAACAGGATATTATAAATATGATATTACTCCTTTAAAAAAATACCTTCAATATTTCACCAGTGAAAATCCAACATCAGCAATCTTACCACCTGGTATTCCGCGCCATCCTTATGATCCTGGATTTGATAAAAAAATAAATGAATGGATTGCTACAAAAGGTAACAATATTTTGTACATCTATGGCGGCCGTGACACATGGTCTGCATGCAAAGCAGATTTTACTGATAAGGTAAATGCAAAACTATTTATGGTGCCTGGCGCGAATCATTATTTAGCGAGAATAAAAAATATGCCGCCTGCGATGCAGAAAGATTTTGGTGAAGCATTAAAAAGAATGACAGGGCTTACACCGGATTTTTCCAAACTAAATAATTAAAAAAAATCATTATTGTCCGATTAAAATTCTTCAAAATAGCTGGAACCCTTTGCCGGTAAGGGTTCTAAGTCCGCCATAGGCGGAACCTGTCCGTCTTGGGCGGATGAGGTCTTATTAAGCAAAGTGTTATCATTTTTTGCCGGACAATAGTGAAAAAAAAATATTGCTTCTGTATTTTGAAAAAAAAATATTGAGCAAAAAATAGTTGGTTGTTAATCGAAATCTTTTAATAACCTTCCTGCTTTTGCGATCATAGATTTATTTGTGCCATGCAATAAACACAAAACATGATAGGAATGTTTCTAAAGAGATGTATGAAACAGTGATTATTATTTAAACAAACTTATCTTTTGCTGAAGTGCAACCTAGATTGAAAAAAATTACTTGTGTTGAAAGTTGAATCAAGAAGAAATTAAAGCATTTTAATTTCTTCATTTTACACAATAAAAAAAAGCAACAGAAATTAACTTACTAACCCTGTTGCTTCTTTTAAACAAAACCGGAGTTTTGTTCAATGACATCAGGCTTTTTACAGCCTTCAATCGTTTGATTCCTGATTTTCTGACTGCTTATTTCTGGGTTTCTGCCGGAGCTTCCACTCATCAATTTGCTGTCATCATTTCAAAAATCTGTTTGATTTCATTGCTGTTGCTGTCTTGCTGCAACCGCTACCGAAATAACGGTCAGTTCAAGCGGCAACATTAAATTCAATCTTACAGTGTAAATGTACGATTTCTAAGCAGCCTTTTCCAAATATTTTTGTTTTGTTTTATCAACGCGTTTTATACTTTTTCATGCAGGAAATTTTGGGCTTATAAACATATTTTTCGGGGATATAAACAATATAAATAAATTGCGCATCTTCATTCAATAAAATCATTCTTATGTTACGAATTGCAATGCTTGGTTCAGGCTTTATTGGACGCTTTTATGCTGACTCCATTCACGGGCAGCGAAGTAAAGACAAGATCATCTGTATTTATGCCCGCAAAGAAGAAAATGCAAAAAAATTTGCTGATGATTATGGCTGTGAACATTACACTACCAATATGGAAGAAGCTATAGCCCATCCTGATGTGGATGTAGTCTGTATTGCTTTGCCTAATTATGTACATGAAGAAGCAGTGATGCTTTGTTGTAAACATAAAAAACCTGTTGTAACCACAAAACCTTTGGGGCGCAATGGTGATGAAGCATTACGTATGTTGAAAGCAGTGGAAGAAGCTGGAATTTTCAATGGTTATCTTGAAGACCTTGTTTATACACCTAAATTTTTAAAAGCATTTAGTAGTGTAAAGAATGGTGCATTGGGAAGAATTTTATGGGCCAAATCAAGGGAAACACATCCCGGCCCACACAGTAATTGGTTTTGGAATATTGAGCTGGCAGGTGGTGGTTGCATTCTTGACCTCGGTTGCCATTGTATTGAAATCACACGCAGCTTTATCGGCAAAGACATTAAGCCTGTGGAAGTGATGTGTTGGGCTGAAACACAGGTAAAGCCAATTGATGCGGAAGATCATGCTATTGGTTTGGTAAAATATGAAAATGGTTCAATAGGGCAGTTTGAAGTTAGCTGGACTTTCAGGGGTGGCCTTGACCTGCGTGATGAAGTGATGGGCACTGAAGGTACCATCTGGATCAATAATTTTTTGAGAACTGGCTTTGAGATGTTCACTACAGGCAAAGGCGCTGATTATGTAGCAGAGAAAGCTGAAAGCAACACTGGCTGGCTCTTTCCTGTTGGTGATGAGGTCAATGATCTTGGTTATAACCACATGTTTACTGATATGTTCAGGAGTATTGAAAATGGTGCTCAACCACAGGAATCTTTCTACGATGGATATGTGGTAAATGCAATTATTGATGCGGCTTACAGGTCGGCAAAAACAAAACTGTGGGAACCTGTTGACCTGCAGGTTTGGCGTGGCCAGGAAGGCCTGTCAAAAGCAAGCAACCTGGTTGACTATGATGAAGACAATTACCTGGTAAAAGAAGAAGTAACACATTACGGTGCTAAAAAACTGATTTTAAAAAATAAACATACAGGGAAGATTGAAGAGCGCATTTTAGAATAAAATACTTTCGTGTCTTTTATTAAATAGAAATGAAACATTAATCGTTTTATACCGGTAATTTCCATCATAGAGATTACCGGATTTTTTTTAGGGTGAAATTAAGTAGTTTCGCAGCCAAAAAATATCTATATCTATGCAGACAACACTGGTAATATTAGCAGCGGGCATGGCAAGCCGCTATGGTAGTATGAAACAAACTGAAGGTTTTGGCCCGAGTGGTGAAACTATTCTTGAATATTCCGTTTATGATGCAATTGCGGCAGGTTTTAAAAGAGTGGTTTTTATAATCAGGGAAGATTTTGCAGAACCTTTTAAACAGGCATTAGAACCCAAACTGAAAGGCAGGATAGAATTGGATTATGTTTACCAGTCAATGGATAAATTTACTGAAGGATATACGACCAACCCTGAACGCACCAAACCCTGGGGCACAGCGCATGCAGTGCTTTGCTGTAAAGGAAAACTTGATCACCCTTTTGCTGTAATTAATGCTGATGATTATTATGGGAAAGATTCTTTTCAAAAAGCATTTGATTTCCTGCAGAATGGTTGTAATAAAAATAAATATGGCTCTATCGCTTATGAGTTGGTGAACACTTTAAGTGAACATGGCACTGTAAGCAGAGGTGTGATTTCAATTGATGAAAACAACAAAATGACCGGGATAAAAGAGCGTTTAAAAATATCAAGAAAGGGTAATGAGATTGTAGATGATGAAGAAAATGGAAATTTTTTCAAGCTCTCTGAAAACACTAAAGTCAGCATGAACTTTTTCTGTTACGATTCCACTTTCATTGATCTTTGCGAAAGTGAGTTTAGAAAATTCCTTGATAAAAATGCACAGGAATTAAAAGCTGAATTTTTAATCCCAACTGTAACAGATTATTTTATTAAATCAGGACAAGGGCAGGTGGAAGTAATACCAACTTCTGCAAAATGGTTTGGAGTAACATATAAAGAAGATGCACCTGTTGTATCAAGGGAAGTGAAAAGGCTTGTTGAGAAGGGGGAGTACCCTTCAAACCTCTGGGCATAATAAAATTATTTTTGCATTGGTTTCAATGGCGAATAAATCAGGTTGTTTATTGTGACAGGTTCATTGCTTGTTAATTGAATTAAATCAAATGGTGATGTAGGAAAAAATATTTCTGTCATCACAGTCAATCCATCATCAGCAAACAATTCAACTGAACTGGCATCAGCCACTAAAGTGATGTGTATATTATCAGCAGTTGAGATTCTTGGCGCTGAACGTTCTTTAGCAAAGTCCTGTTGAAAATCTGCATTGCCTGTAGCGCCACGGTTGATATAGAATTCTTTTTTTGCTTCATTGTATCCAACGAGGAGCCTTTCATTTTTTTCATTGGAAAGTTTTACTGCAAAACTCTTTGCATCCTTTACTGTAAAATCCAGTTTAAATGACCTGGGTGCATTGACAAGTTCAGGAGTAAGGTCATATTGCTTATAAACAATAAGATTTGGGATAGCCTGTGCTTTTCCTGTAAGCACATTTAATTCGACAACAGGTTTTGAGGTAACATAAATTTCATCACCCACATGCACAAGGCTCAGGTTGCGGGGTATCGTCATAGCACCACGCCATTCTGATGTAGGAACAAGCTGCCCATAAGCCCAGTTGCTCATCCATCCTAAAAATATTTTTCTATCACCGGTATTGCTCCAGGTTACACCTGCATAATCATCAGGGCCATAATCAATCCATTTTATTTTATCGTTGAATGGGGTAAATGTTTTGCCATCAAAATTTCCAACAAAATATTGAGTAGCAGAACCACCGTTGGGCCCACCAGGATTGATGCTTACTATTAAGACCCAAACTGTTTTCCCATTATCATCAAATGAAATTAAATCAGGGCATTCCCAAACGCCACCATGCGCTCCGATGCCTCTTCCAAATTCTCCCTGTTTGGTCCAGTCTTTCAGATTTGGAGATGAATAAAATTCTACATGGTCTTTTACAGCCAATGTCATCATCCATTCATTGCCCTCTGCATACCACATTACTTTGGGGTCTCGGAAGTCCTCATCACCCGGGTTTTTTAAAACAGGGTTGTTTTTATATTTCACCCATGTCTTGCCGCCATTGGTACTGTAAGCAATACTTTGGTTCTGAAAAGTTTTTGTATGAGCCCTTTCGCCTGCTGTATCATGCTGCGTGAATATGGCAATCAACGGAGGTTTTTTTGCTGAACCAAAACCTGAAGTATTGTTTTTATCCACTACTGCACTTCCTGAAAATATATAACCGAGTTTATCCGGGTATAATGCTATAGGTTGTTCTTCCCAGTTAACCAGGTCTTTACTTGTTGCATGGCCCCAATGCATCGGCCCCCATACTGATGCCCCGGGATAGTATTGAAAAAAAAGATGATAAACTCCGTTATAAAAAACCATACCATTGGGATCATTCATCCAATGTTCTTTTGGAGTAAAATGTATCAATGGCCTGTTTGGGTCTTCGAAAGTCTGAGATAAAAGAAATTGAACACATAATAAGAAACAACAGAGAAGGGGCATAATTTTTTTCATGGCATCCATTTATACTTACGTCAAGATAAGCATTAAATTTTATTCAATAAAAAAACGGCAGGGTTTACTTTCCTGCCGCTTTGTGATTGTAAGTCGAAATGAATTTATGCTTTACCATGGCCGATGCCATAATATACAAAACCATGCTTTTTCATTTCTTTCCTGTTGTAAATATTGCGCCCGTCAAAAATTACATTGCTTTTTAATTTCGATTTAATCAAATCCCAATCCGGTAAACGGAACTCTGCCCATTCTGTTACCAACACAATTGCATCTGCACCATCTGCTGCACTGATTGCATCTTCTTTTAATTCCACTTTATCTTCCAGCAAATGTTTTGCTTCAGGCATGGCAACAGGGTCATAAGCTTTGATGTTAGCGCCTGCGCTATGCAATGCTTCAATCAAAACAAGTGATGGCGCTTCGCGCATATCATCTGTTTGCGGTTTGAAAGAAAGCCCCCAGATACAAAAAGTTTTTCCCTCCACATTTCCATTATAATGTTTATTGATTTTTTTAAACATTACACTTTTCTGGTCATCATTTACATCTTCTACAGCCTGCAAAATGCGCATGTTGTATTTGAATTCCGCTGCTGTCTTTATCAACGCTTTTACATCTTTTGGAAAACATGAACCACCATAACCGATACCCGGATAAATAAAACGGTTGCCGATGCGTGGGTCTGAACCAATGCCATTACGTACTTCATTTACATTAGCACCAACCAGTTCACACAAATTGGCGATATCGTTCATGAATGAGATTTTGGTTGCTAACATGGCATTAGCTGCATATTTCGTCATTTCTGCAGAAGGGATATCCATAAATAAAATAGGATGCCCGTTCAATACAAATGGTTCATATAAATGACTGAGTAAGTTTTTTGCTTTTTCATTTTCAACACCGATAACAATACGGTCAGGTTTCAGAAAATCATCAACAGCAGCGCCCTCTTTCAGAAATTCAGGATTGGAAGCCACATCAAAATCATACGATGCTTTTCTTTCTTCCAATGCGGTTTTTATCGCCTTCTTTACTTTCGATGCTGTGCCAACCGGCACTGTACTTTTAGTTACGACAATCAGGTAGCCTTTCATTGAACTGCCCACCTGGCTGGCAACCTGTAATACATATTTCAGGTCAGCGCTACCATTCTCACCCGGAGGTGTGCCCACTGCAATAAAAACGACTTGTGCACCTTCAATTGATTCTTCAAGACTGGTGCTGAAGTTGAGCCTGCCTTTTTTGAAATTGCGCATCACAATATCTTCAAGGCCTGGTTCGTAAATTGGTAAAATTCCATTTTTAAGGTTGCTGATTTTTTCTGTATTCACATCAATACAAGTAACCTCAGTTCCTACTTCTGCCAGGCAGGCGCCTGTTACCAATCCAACATATCCTGTTCCTACAACAACAATTTTCATAAGTATTTATTTTTATTTTTTCCTTTTTTACGTGTCCTGTTTACAAGGCATATCTCATTAATAAATTTTTATGATGAAGTAAAGTGTTTGTTCTCATCTATAATCCGGACAATTTTTTATAACGATGAATGATACAAAGCATTGTATTTAGCAGCACAGGTTTGCATGCTAAAGTCTTTATTGTACAAAGTTTTGTCGTTATTCTTTAATTGCCGGATGGTAGCATCATCTGCAGCAAGAAAAGCCTGTACTGCTTTTAATAAACTTTCTTTACTTACATCTTCACTTAAGAAGCCAATATCTTTTGTTACAAGGTTGATAACGCCACCTACAGGTGTTGAAATAGGTATGGCTCCTGCTGATAATGCTTCCAGCAAACTGATTGGCATGCCTTCAAATATGGATGATAAAATAAATGCGTCAGCGCATAATAAATAATCACTCACATTTGTTACTTTACCCAACATAAAAACATTGCCAGGTTTGATGGTTATCAGTTCATCATAAATGGATTTATCATCTGCAACATAATCACCTAAAATAACAGCAATCACATTTTCATTTGTCAATTCCTGCATTACTTCCAGTAGCAGTTTCTGATTTTTTTGCCTCGTAATCCTTGCCACATTCAATAACACTTTAGTGGAGGCATCTTTTTTTAAACTGTTTATCCCGGATTGTGTTTCGTTGAATTTTTCTGTTGGCTTCACTTCATCCGAACCATTATAGATAAGTGTTTTCACATAAGCGCCATATTCTTCAACAGCGCTTTTATGCACTTCATCTGAAATGGTTACACATTCAATGATATGCCGCCTGAAAAAATATTTAAACATCTTTCTTCCATGTGGTGGTGCATCCTGTTTGGCAAGGTTGTGCAGCGTATGCACTTTTTTGAACGGATGTTTTAACCTGAAATAAGAATAGAAACAATAGTATCCAGAATGTAAATGTGTATGTACCACATCAGGCCTTATTTCTTTTAATGTTTTATAAATCTTCAAAAACATTTTCGGGTCAATGCCGGGCTTTTTACCCAATGAAATAAATTTTACTTTTTTATCCAGCATGGAAAGCGGCAAATGTTTTTGCGGGTCATGTGTGTACATCGAAATCAGCGTTACTTCATAGCCAGGATATTTTGCCAGTTCATTGCATAACTGTATGCAGAATACCTGGGCTCCACCCCATCCCAAAGCCGGCACCATCTGGACAATTTTATACATAACGCTGTTTAATTATTTTGTTGTTTTTTTTTCATTGCCAAACCATTGAGCATAAAAATTAGTGCCCAATAATTCATCGAGTGAAGCAGTATCTTCCAGATAAAATTCTTTCAGGTTTGCTTTCACTTTCTGCATTGTCTCATCACTTATTTCTACATCAGCAACCGGTTGTTTATGTTTGGAAGTATTCATTTCAAACAATTTATTTTTCAGCATCTTTCTTTTGTTCACCGGCATGATGGGGTCAACAATTTTGTCAACAATCCATTTTTTCAAAGGGCTTTTTTTTAAGATAGATTGTTGCAGGTATTTGCTTCTTAATTCACCTGTTACATTTTTAGGAGTAAGGTCCGGCATGAATGTTTCATCAACCTGTAAGAAATGAAAAACATTTTTCAATAAAACTTCCGGGTTATTTTTCAGGTCATCATAATCCAACACTAATAATTGTTCTTTTGAAAAATATTGCAGACAGTTTTTTACCTGTTCGTAATAAAACCCATGTTCTATATAAGTGAAGTCGTTATTATCGCGTGTGATTTCAAAATTATTTTTTGGTGCATACAATAATGCATTTTCAATATCTCTTTGCTCACGCATCATTTTCCTGAAATAAAAATAAGATGATATGGCCCTTGCCACCGGGTTGCGTACAATTAATATCAGTTTTGCACCGGGGTTTTTTTCTGCAATCTGTTTTAATAATGATGGATAAAAAATATAATTGACTGCAGCGTGCAGCACTACCGGTTCGTTGTTGTAAGCAGGTGTTTCCAGCAACAACCTTTTGTTGAGCTGTTCAGGTTGCGGAAACTTTACAAACAGTGGGATATCTTTTAATGAATTATAACAGAAAATATCAGGGTGCTGGCTCATCCAGTCATTCAGTGTGGTAGTACCAGCTTTTTGAATACCAATTATAAAAGTATCAGGAAAAGGCGCTTTTCCGGCTCCTTTATTTTCACTCATTCAAATCGTGATTTTATAAACATTGAAAGGTTAACTGATTTCAATGTTTGGTTCACATTAATTACGTTCAACAACAAACCAGGGGTTCAATAAATTTTCTTTGTTGTATTGAAGTTCTTTTCCGGTTTCGAAATTATAAACTTTACAACCGGCAAATTTTGCAACAGCATGACCGGCTGCAGTATCCCATTCCATAGTGGGGGCGAGGCGTGGATAAATGTTGGCCTTACCTTCTGCCACTAAACATAATTTTAATGAGCTGCCGGAACTGATGAGTTCCACATCTCCATAAACCTTTCTCTTTTCTTCAATAAAACTTTCTGTTTCCGGTGTGTTGTGGCTGCGGCTTGCAACCACTGTATAAACTCCAGGTACATCGGCCCCTGGAATTTTTTCAGCAGAAGCCATATAAGATTCCACTGATTTATTGTCGCTACTATTATACGTAAATACAAAGCTGCCTGTACCTTCAGCGCCGTAATATGTTTTGCCGGTTACAGGCACATATACAACACCTGCAACAGGATAGCCGTTTTCAATCAATGCAATGTTTACGGTGAATTCACCATTGCGTTTGATAAATTCTTTCGTACCATCTAATGGGTCAATCAACCAGAATTTTTTCCAATCCTTCCTGGCGGAATAGGGTAGTTGTTTACCTTCTTCACTCAACATCTCAATAGAAAGTGGAGATAATATTTCTTTAATGGCAAGATGGCTTTTTTTATCAGCTTCAGTTAATGGGGAATTATCTGTTTTAATTTCAACTTTAAATTCTTCTCCATACACTTCAAGGATTCTTTTTCCTGCTTCAATAGCAGCATCAATAGAAATCTTCAGGACATCATTCATGGGTAGTATAATTTTTTTAAGGGCGGCAAGATAATACATGACCGCTTAACTACCCAATTTGTGCGGTTAATGATATGTTCGATTAAGACTAATTCAGGCTGATAACTTTTTTCAAACTGCCTGCAAGTAATGTAGTGCTAAAACCCATGCAAGCAATTAATGCAAAAGACCAACGCAAACTGGAAAGCTGGGCGATAAATCCAATGATGGGCGGTCCTGCTAAAAATCCGAGGAAGCCTATTGTTGAAACCGCTGCCAGTGCAAATTGCGGCGACATGTTTGATGACCTGCCTGCAAGTCCATACACCATTGGTACAACACAGGATACACCTGCGCCTACCAATAAACAACCTATTGCTGCTGTTTCCAGATAAGGTAAAGTAATCGTGATGAGCAGACCTGCTGCTATCATGCAACCACTTGCTTTTAAAATATTGGTAAAGCCAAATCTTGTAATCATTTTATCACCCAGAAATCTTCCTGCTGCCATAGTGCCTGTAAAACAAACATAACCGAGTGTGATAAATTTTTCAGGTGCATTCACAACGCTTTTAAAATAAACACCGCTCCAGTCTGCCATTGAACCTTCACATATCATGCAGAAAAATGCAATGAGGCCTAATAACAAAATTGATTTATCGGGTTTTACAAACAGCTTTGGTTTTTCCTCACGCACATTGGTTGATGGTAAAGTGAATTTGTAGAACCCGGAGATTAAAACAGAAATCAAAATTGCAATGACTACAAAATGATATAATGGTGGAATATCAGTTGAAACAAAAATGCTACCCAGTAAGGCGCCACTGAAACCGGCAATACTCCATAACCCATGAAATGATGCCATTATAGACCTGCCATACATTGATTCAATACCAACGGCCTGTGTGTTCATTGAAATGTTGAGCAGGTTGCCCCAAAGACCAAATGCAATTAAAATAATTATCAGCAACCAGGATGTTGTTGCAAGCGGTATCATGATTAAAGTGAGCGGGAAAAATATGGATGACCAGATTAATAATTGCCTGCTGCCGAATTTTGAAATCAGCCAACCTGATAAAGGCATGCTGATAAGCTGTCCAACAGGTAAGGCAAATAAAATTCCTCCTAATCCTGCATCACTTAAATGTAGTTTATCTTTTACATCAGGTATGCGGCTTGCCCAGCTTGCACTCGTCAGCCCTGCAATAAAAAAGAATACGCTTACCGCAATCCTGTTGAGCCTGCTGTTAACCGGTATTGAAATGTTCATACTCGTTCAATTTACTTTAAAAAATTAGCCTGCTTTTTTTAACTGGTATTTTATTTCCCTTACACCAGGCTGTTTTTTTTCTTTTATTTCAATTGAATAATCTTTATCCATGATTGATGAATGTACCACAAAATCTGCAGTAGTCCTGTTCGCTGCAATAATGATATTTTTCCTGAGAGCTGCTTCTAAAACTAATTTCAGATTCTTGTTGCTTTCAATTTCAATTGCTTCACCAAAAATAATGACAGCATCAATTTTATTTTCTTCAATCAGTTGCCTTAACTGCCTGTAACCACCAAAACTACCAGGCTGTATATAATTTATTTTTTTATTCAGCGTGCCTTCCAGTATATTTTCTGCTGAACCAATCGCTGTAATATTATGATTGAGTAAAATGTTTTTATTGAAATAAGACCACTCTATCAAATCTGTTTTCTTGCTGTCAAAAGTTATAATCGCTAAGTTTTTTGTTTTTTCCATTTAGTTTTTTGTTCGTTAAAAAAAAGCATCAATCTCTATAGCTGAAACTGATGCAAATCGTTATTTGTGTAACTTTTACGCATTAATACCCAAAACAGGAAAAGGTAACCCTGTTAAAATTCTATAACAATGATAATCAGCTATTTATATAAGTATGCCTGCAATGGTTGCAGAAAGGTAAGAAGCAAGTGTGCCACATAAAAGTGCTTTCATTCCCAGGGTAGCCAGGTCCCTTCTACGCTCAGGTGCTAAGGCGCCGATTCCGCCTATCTGCATGCCAACACTGCTGAAATTGGCAAAACCACAAATGGCGATGCTGATAATCAGCAAACCTTTATCAGTTAAAATAGGAACGGTTTTATCAGTAAGATTTTTAAAAGCAACAAATTCGTTGATAGTAAGTTTTTGGCCAAGCAATGTTGCTGCATTGTTTACATCTTGTGCTGGTACACCCATGCTCCATGCAAAAGGATAAAATAACTTTCCAAAAATAAAGTCGAGCGTCAAATCAAAATGCGGATTGAATAAATGGCCTATATGCACTAAAATAAAATCAACCGTCGCAATGATTGCGATAAACCCGATGAGCATTGCAATAACATTCATCGCAATTTTAAAACCATCAGCAGCGCCATGAGAAATTGCATCTATTACATTGGCATAAGTACTGTGCACTTCCAGTTTTACTTTACCAAGGGTTTCACTTTCTTCTGTTTCCGGATAAACTATTTTAGCAATCACCAATGCTCCCGGCGCTGCCATTAAACTTGCTGTGATAAGTTTTGGTGCAAGGTCCATACCCGCTTCTGCGCCCATATTAGCATACACGACTAATATACCACCGGCAATACAGGCAAGGCTGCCACTCATGCTCGCCAGTAATTCACTTTTTGTCATTCCTTTTAAATAAGGCCTTATCAACACCTGCGCTTCCACCTGTCCTACAAAAGCGCTGGCAACATTGCTCAATGCTTCAGCACCACTCACCCGCATGATAAAATTCATGGCCCTTGCAATGACAGCAACAATCCTTTGCATGATATTATAATGATAAAATATTGCTACCAATGCACACACTAAAATAATAGTAGCTGTTACATTGAATGCAAATACAAAACCACCTTTTACATAATCAGCAGTGCTGCCATCATTCTGTGTTACAGCAATACCGGTAAAAACAAACGATGCACCTTTCCTTGCAAATGCTTCAATGTCCTGCATGCCATGACCAAGCCACTGAAAAAATTTACCGATAAATGAAACTTTTAAAACAAGGACAGCAATTGTCATTTGTAGTAAGAGTCCACTGATTACAAGCCTGTAATTGATTCTCTTTTTATTGTTGGATAAAAGGTATGCCAGGCCAAGGATAAGTATGATGCCAAAAATGCCCTGAAATCTTTGCATGTAGCTGAGTTGGTTTTCAGGGCTCAATTTAATAAGATTATTGAAAGCATCACCAGTAATTTATTTTTAAGGCTTTAAGGTTTTAATATGCGACAATGAATTTGAATCTGTATTTTGTAATCCCGTTTTTAATTGCCGTTAATGAATTTGCATTAATAAATCTGAATAAAGATTGATACCATGAGGAATATTTTTTTATTTGTTGTTGCTGTGATTATAGGTTTTTCAGATTGCGTTGTTGCGCAAAGTATAGATGTGAAAGCAACTGATGTCACCAGGCCATCCACTACAGCTATCAATTCATTTTATGTAAGTAATAAAGCGCCATTGCTGCCATTGAATTTTATCAAGCTGCCTGCAGGTAGTATCAAACCCGGAGGCTGGATATTGAAATATCTGCAATTACAACGGGATGGGTTAACAGGTCATTTGGGTGAAATCAGCGCATGGCTTGATAAAAAAAATAATGCCTGGTATAGTGGTAATGGCGAAGGTGACCATGGATGGGAAGAAGTGCCATACTGGTTGAAAGGTTATGGTGATATGGGATATATTTTACATGATGATACCATCATTAATGAAACAAAAAAATGGTTGGATAAAGTTTTTGAAAGCCAGCAACCCGATGGTTATTTCGGGCCTAAAGCAAAACCGGATAAAAATGGAAATATAGACCTCTGGCCAAACATGATTATGTTGTGGTGCATGCAATCATATTATGAATACAGTAATGATAAACGTGTGATACCTTTTATGACAAAATATTTTAAATGGGAATCCACATTGCCTGATGATAAATTGTTGCAAACCTATTGGGAAAACAGCCGTGGTGGTGATAACCTGTATAGCATTTACTGGTTGTATAATTATACAGGTGAACAATGGTTACTTGGCCTTGCAGATAAAATTCATCGCAATACAGCCAACTGGATGCAACAGGATAATTTGCCCAACTGGCACAATGTAAATGTAGCTCAGAGTTTCAGGGAGCCTGCAACATATTTTATGGAAACGAAAGACTCCACTTTTTTAAATGCTACATACAATGATTTTTATTTGATAAGAAAAATTTATGGTCAGGTACCCGGTGGTATGTTTGGCGCTGATGAAGATGCACGTAAAGGTTATACCGACCCTCGCCAGGCTGTTGAAACCTGCGGCATGGTGGAACAAATGTCTTCCGATGAAATATTAACCGGCATCACAGGCGACCCCATGTGGGCGGATAATGCAGAGGATGTTGCATTCAATACTTATCCTGCAGCAGTGATGCCAGACTTCAGGGGATTGAGATATTTAACTGCTCCCAACATGGTGGTGAGTGACAGTAAAAACCATGCGCCGGGTATCCAGAATGCAGGGCCGTTTTTAATGATGAACCCTTTCAGCAGCAGGTGTTGCCAGCACAATCATTCACAAGGCTGGCCTTATTATGCAGAACATTTATGGATGGCAACTCCTGATAACGGTATTGCTGCAATCTTTTATAACTGTAGTGAAGTAAAAGCAAAAGTTGGTAATGGTAATGATGTTACATTGATTCAAACAACTCATTATCCATTTGATGAGCATATAAAAATTGAAGTGAAAACAAAAACATCCAACAATTTCCCTTTGTACTTAAGGATACCTTCCTGGTGTGATGATGCATCAGTTGTAATTAATGGAATGGCAATACAAGTTGATGCAAAAAAATCATCTTATATCAGGTTGGAAAAAGAATGGCAGGATGGAGATATTATTGAACTCACATTACCAATGAAATTGAAATTGCGAACATGGACAGAAAATAAAAACAGTGTGAGTTTAAATTATGGGCCACTTACTTTTTCATTAAAGATTGCAGAAGATTATAAAAAAATGGATAGCAAAACATCTGCAACCAGCGATTCAAAATGGCAGGCAGATGCAGACCAATCTAAATGGCCTGCTTATGAAATTTATCCTGCAAGTAAATGGAATTATGGTTTGTTATTAAATGATAAACCTTTGTCAGAACAGTTTACTATCATTAAAAAAAACTGGCCTGACAATAATTTTCCATTTGCCCAGAATACAGTGCCTATTGAAATAAAAGCAAATGGAAAAATTATTCCGCAATGGGGTTTGGATAAATATGAATTATGCAGTGTCTTGCCACAAAGCCCGGTAACTGTTGATACAAAAACAGAAAAGGTTACATTGATTCCGATGGGTGCAGCCAGGTTGCGTATATCTGCATTTCCTGTAGTAAAATAACAGGGATATTTTTCTGATTTGAATTAATGATAAATGCTGCAGTAATTATTTTAAGCAACAATCATTGAAATATTTAATAAGCAGTTTAGGTTTGCAGCGATGCGCAAATTTGAAGATACATACCAACATAAAGGTTTACGCAAGAAGTTGATTGATTTACTACGCAAAAAAGGGATTACCAGTGAATTGGTACTCGAAGCCATGTATAATATACCGAGGCATTTTTTTTTAGATTCTGCATTTGATAAGATTGCTTATGAAGACAGGGCTTTCCCGATTGATGCGGAACAAACCATTTCACAACCTTATACTGTTGCTTACCAGACACAGTTATTGAATATCCATCGCAGTGAAAAAGTATTGGAGATAGGGACGGGTAGCGCTTACCAGTCAAGTGTTTTGGCAGAATTGGGTGCATGGGTTTTTACCATAGAAAGACAAAGAAAATTATTTGATAACAATAAACAATTTGTTTTCAGGGCACGCTATCCGAATATCAAATTTTTTTATGGTGATGGTTTTGAAGGATTACAGGCTTATGCACCTTTTGATAAGATACTGATAACTGCAGCAGCGCCTTTTGTTCCGCCAAAACTTGTGCAACAATTAAAAACTGGTGGGCTCATGGTGCTACCTTTAAATGAAGGTGATAAACAACGCATGCTGCGCATTACCAAAAAAGAAGATGATAGTTATGATGAAGAATGGTTTGATTATTTTTCTTTTGTCCCGATGCTGAAAGGGAAAAATAATTCATAACCACATTTGTATTTTTCTGCAAAAAACAAATAACACAACAAATATGTCAATACGCATTTTTATCACCGGCGGCACATTTGATAAAGAATATAATGAATTAAACGGGGAATTGTTTTTCAAAGATTCCCACCTGCCGGAGATGTTGAAACTAGGCCGTTGTAAAATTGATGTGGACATCAGGACATTGATGATGATTGATAGTTTGACGATGACTGATGAAGACAGGGAACTCATCAGGCATCAATGCGAAACTGCAGATGCTGATAAAATTATCATCACTCATGGCACAGATACAATGACTGATACGGCTAAGGTGCTTGCAGAATCAATCCATAATAAAACCATTGTGCTTACTGGTGCGATGATACCTTATAAATTTGGTAGTTCGGATGGATTATTTAACCTTGGCAGTGCAATAGCTTTTGTTCAAACATTACCGAACGGTGTGTATGTTGCAATGAATGGAAGATATTTTAACTGGGATAATGTGCGGAAAAACAGACAGACCGGTGAATTTACTGAGCTGAATAAAGCTTAATATTTTCTCATAAGTAGTTCACATCAAATGTTATATTTTTGAACCTTAATTTTCATATATGGATAAAATAAGGGCCGCTATTACTGCAGTAGGCGGTTATGTTCCGGAGTACAGGCTAACTAACCAGGAACTTGAAACGATGGTAGATACAAACGATGAATGGATAAAGACGCGTACCGGAATCAGTGAAAGAAGATTATTAAAAGAAAAAGGCAAAGCCAGTAGTGATTTGGCTATTCCTGCCATAAAAGAAATTCTTGAAAAGAAAAACCTTGACCCACTTGAAATTGACTGTATAGTCGTTGGCACTGTTACGCCGGATATGGTGTTCCCATCAACATCCAACATTATCTGTCATAAAATTGGTGCAAAGAATGCATGGGGTTTTGATGTAAGCGCTGCATGCTGTGGCTTTCTGTTTTCACTTGAAACAGGTGCTTCTTTTATTGAATCTGGCAGGTATAAAAAGGTGTTGGTAGTAGGTGTTGATAAAATGAGCGCAATCATTGATTATACTGACAGGGCTACCTGTATTATTTTTGGTGATGGCGCTGGTGCAGTACTATTAGAACCTTCAACAGATGATACCGGCATCCAGGATAGTATATTAAAAACTGATGGCTCTGGTGTAGAATTCCTGCACATGAAAGCCGGCGGTTCACTTGAACCCGCAACTCATGAAACAGTTTCTGCAAAAAAACATTTTATTTTCCAGGAAGGTAAAACTGTATTTAAACATGCAGTTACCGGTATGGCTGATGTGTGTGCAGAAATCATGCATCGCAACCACCTGACTGCTGATGATATTGCATGGCTGGCACCACACCAGGCTAACCTGCGCATTATAGATGCAACTGCTAACCGTATGGGATTGCCGAAGGAAAAGGTCATGATAAATATCGGGCGTTATGGCAACACAACTGCCGGCACTATTCCATTATGTTTATGGGAATGGCAGAAACAATTAAAGAAAGGCGACAACATAATTCTTGCTGCTTTTGGTGGTGGCTTCACATGGGGCGCTACCTGGGTGAAGTGGAGTTATGATTCTTAAATTTTCAAATACTGGTTAGTTTTTTTTACATTATATTATTTATGAAGAGGGACTTTTATAAAGTTCCTTTTTTATTTATTGTATTAACCCACATTGCAGGGAAAACAGCGATTTCCATTAATTTTTTGTAGATTTTGAGATTTTTAAATTCAACAATCCTTGCTGGTAAATAGTTTTGGTTTTGAAGCAAGTTTGTTGTACAAAGGTGGGTATTCGTAAACTGAAACCTGTTGATAGTTTTGCGGTCAATCTATTTCATGACAAGACATATTCTGCATCTGAACCCTCCGGTAGTAATTGGATAAAAGACAATGCTGCCGTATGTAATATCACAGGTTATAATATAGATAAAATTGCCAAAGACAAACTCTACCAAAGTGCTTTTGATTTATATAAGTATAAAGAGCCCAACGAAAAAAATGAAACTACTGATCCTGCTCATTTCACACCCGATTAAGAGCAATATGGGTTAAAACACTGTACTTCCAATTTTGTACTCAGAGAAGCAGAATAAATACAATAAAACCCTGATGAAAGGCAATATGAAATAAAATGATGATTTTAGATTATCAGGAGGAAAGATTGAAATTAAATGACCGGAACTCTGTAAAAAAAGTAATTCTGGTAGCGGAAACTGTAATCTGTATAACTTTCTAACCTTTGGTTTTATTGAACTTTGTATTGTAAAAATATAAAGGCACTAAAATGAAAAAAACTAAAGACATCATCGTACTTACAGGAGCGGGACAGAACGGTATGGCCATCGCAAGACGAATTAAACTACATCAATACTATTTCTTGATGCAGTTCATTGGCTCAGGACTATGTAATTATGGAACTTTAAACTTTTAAACAAAAAAAGGAATAGTTATGAAAACAATTTCAAAAGTAACCGGCATCAGCTTCACTGGCATCGGAAAATGAATTTTGAAGATAAGTATTTGATTTTGAAGACAGAATGAATAATCGATTTGACGATAGAATTTCCGGTTTTGTCTATTTCATAACTTATGAATCCTTAGCTTTTTTTCATTTGCAAAGTTTTTTTTATAATCATGAATATGAAAAAATATTATCCAACCATTGTTTTTATTGCTGCTTTGTTTGCTTCTTGTAGCAACAAACAACAAAACAATAACGCAGCGGGTCAAATAAAATCTTATAAAGTTTTAACTGTTGAACCCGATACTGTAGGAATCTATTACGATTTTCCTGCTGTGATACAGGGTGAAAATGTAGTGGAAATAAGGCCGAAAATTGATGGTTATGTTGAAAAGATTTTTGTGGATGAAGGTGCAACAGTAAAGAAAGGGCAATTACTTTTCCGCATCAGCAACCCGCAATATGAACAGGACCTCCGTTCTGCTGAAGCTTCATTGAGAACTGCTGAAGCAGAAATGGAATCAGCACAGATGACGGTAAATAAAGTAAGGCCACTTGTGCAAAAAGATATCATCAGCAGTTATGAACTGGAATCAGCAGAATATACATTGAAAACAAAACAGGCAGCAGTAACAGAAGCTAAATCGGCAGTAACCAACGCAGAAATTAATGTTGGCTATACTTCAATCACAAGCCCTATGAATGGTATCATAGGCTCTTTGCCACATAAGGAAGGAAGTTATATCAACAGTTCAAGTACAGACCCATTAACCACTATTTCATCATTAAGTAATATGTACGCTTATTTTAGTGTGAATGAAAAGCAACTGCTTGACATTTCCATGAAGATGGAAGGCGCTACTTTGCAGGATAAGCTAAAGCATTTTCCTGATGTCAGGTTATTGCTTCCTGATGGAACTTTGTATCCTGACAAAGGCAGGATAGAAACAGCCAGTGGGCTTGTAAACACTGAAACTGGTTCAGTAAGTTTCAGGGCTACTTTTCCCAATCCTTTATCCATTCTTAAAAGCGGGAATAGCGGTATAATCCGTTTGCCAAAAACAATTGATTCTGCATTAGTAATTCCACAAAGCGCCACTTATGACCTGCAGGGAAAACATTTTGTATATGTAGTGGCTAAAGACAGTACTGTTAAAAATACTGCCATTGATGTAACACCAACACCGGATGGAAAAAGTTATATAGTAAAGAGCGGTCTTGCACCAGGTGATGTTGTAGCAGTAGAAGGCGCAAGCGAATTAAAAGATGGCGAAAAGATTATACCGGTGCAAAAGTGAGATTGAAATAATAATCTAATTATTAGTCATGTTAAAAACATTTATTAAAAGGCCTGTATTATCAACGGTCATTTCAGTTATAATTGTCATACTCGGGATATTGGGATTAATATCGTTGCCGATTGAACAATACCCCAATATTGCTCCGCCTACCATTCGTGTTTCTGCAAACTATACAGGTGCAAATGCTGATGTAGTGCTCAACTCTGTAATCATTCCTTTGGAAGAACAGATAAATGGTGTGGAGAATATGACTTATATGACTTCTACAGCATCCAACCAGGGTTCAGCTACCATCAATGTTTTTTTTAAAGTAGGAACAGACCCCGACCTGGCAGCAGTTAACGTACAAAACAGGGTATCACGTGCCACCAGTTTGTTGCCTGCAGAAGTTACAAGGTCCGGCGTTACTGTTATCAAAAGACAAAGCAGTAACCTGTTAATCTTTGCGCTATATAGTGATGACAGTACTTATGACCAGACATTCATTCAAAACTATGCAAACATCAATCTTATCCCCCAGATAAAAAGGGTCAATGGTGTTGGTGATGCCAATGTGTTTGGAGCGAAAGATTATAGTATGCGTATATGGTTAAAGCCTGATGTGATGGCCACTTATGGGCTTGACCCATCTGACATCACAACTGCTTTGGAAAGTCAGAATATAGAAGCTGCCCCGGGAAGCATAGGTGAAAACAGCGGCCAGACTTTCCAATATGTAATGAAATATACCGGGCGCTTAAAGTCTGTTGATGAATTTGGAAACATTATCATCAAATCACTGGGTGATGGCAACCAACTGTTGTTGAAAGATGTGGCAAGAATTGAGTTAGGCGCTGAAACTTATTCTTCCTTCAACTATGTAAATGGCAAGCCGGCTGCAGGTATTGCAGTTGCACAGGTAGCGGGTTCTAATGCAAGGGAAGTTATTGAAGGAACAAAAGCTGTGTTGGTTGAAGCCGCCAAATCTTTTCCCCAGGGTTTGCATTACGCTTTATTAATAGATGTTGATACCGTACTAAATGCTTCCATACAAAAAGTATTAAGGACACTTTTAGAAGCATTCATCCTGGTGTTCATTGTTGTGTTTATTTTTTTACAGGATTTCAGGTCAACACTTATTCCAGCTATTTCTGTACCTGTAGCAATCATAGGTACTTTCTTTTTCCTGGAGTTATTTGGTTTCAGTATTAATCTTCTTACTCTGTTTGCCCTCCTCCTTGCAATTGGTATTGTGGTTGACGATGCTATTGTGGTGGTGGAAGCGGTGCATGCAAAATTAGATGCAGGTTATAAGTCATCGCGTAAAGCATCAATTGATGCAATGAGTGAAATAGCTTCAGCTATTGTTTCAATTACTTTTGTGATGTCTGCAGTGTTTATACCTGTAACATTTCTTTCAGGCTCTGCTGGTGTGTTTTATAAACAATTTGGATTAACGCTGGCAGTGGCTATCATTATCTCAGCCATCAATGCTTTGACATTAAGCCCTGCGTTATGTGCCTTGTTTTTAAAGCCTCATGACGAAAGAAAAAAACCAAAAAATTTTATACAAAGGTTCTATTCGGCATTCAACGTTTCTTTTGACAGGTTAAGAGGCAGGTATAAAACAGCAGTCCATTTTCTTTCATTAAAAAAATGGATAGCATTACTCATTATTGCAATATTCGCAGCCGGGTTATTCCTGTTGATGAAAACAACTCCATCTTCATTTGTTCCAAGTGAAGACCAGGGAATCATTATTGCCAGTATCAGCCTTCCACCGGCTTCAAGTTTAGAACGAACAAATATCATCGTAACAAAAGTTGACAGCATTTCACATACTTTCCCCGAAGTAAGAAATACTTTGCAACTCGTTGGTCAAAACTTTGTAGCAGGTAACGGTAGCGCTTATGGAATGGTAATAATGGAATTAACAACCTGGGATGAACGCAAGGGAAAAAACCAAAGTGCCAATGCAATTATTCAACAACTTTTCAAAATAACAGCAGGGATAAAAGATGCACAGATTTTCTTTTTATCACCTCCGACCATCCGGGGTTTCAGCGCCAGTGGCGGATTTGAATTTCAATTGCAGGATAAAGGCGGGCACTCTATTGCTGACTTTTACAAAGTAAGCCAGGACTTTCTTGACGCTCTTCAAAAGCGGCCGGAAATACAATATGCAACTACATCGTTTAATCCTAATTTCCCGCAATACCAGATTTCTGTTGATGTGGCAAAAGCAGAACGTGCAGGCCTTTCGCCATCATCATTAATGTCTGTAATGCAGGGTTATTTTGGCGGCCAATATATTTCAAACTTCAATGAGTTTGGAAAACAATACCGTGTCCTCATCCAGGCAGATTACCAGTTTCGCAGTGATGAAGCAAGCCTTAATAATGTAAAAGTAAAAACTGCTTCAGGTGAGATGGCGCCTATCACCACATTCATCAGCCTGACAAAAGTTTATGGCCCTGAAAATATTTCAAGGTTCAACCTTTTCACATCCATGTCTGTTACAGGCGCTCCAAATGATGGTTTTAGTTCAGGCGATGCTATCAAGGCAATCCAGGAAGTGGCATCTCAATCACTGCCTGCAGGTTATGGTTATGAATTTTCGGGAATTACAAGAGAAGAATTAAGCACAGGCACGCAATCAGCTTTTGTGTTCCTGCTTTGTTTAATTTTTGTTTATTTCTTACTGAGCGCCCAATATGAAAGTTACCTGTTGCCTTTCTCGGTAATATTATCATTACCTATTGGTCTTACAGGAACATTTTTGTTTGATAAGATATTTGGAATTGATAATAACATTTACACACAGGTATGTCTTATCATGCTTATCGGGTTGCTGGCAAAGAATGCTATATTGATTGTTGAGTTTGCAATTCAAAGAAGAAGGCATGGCCTATCAATTGTTCAGGCAGCTATAGAAGGAGCAGAAGCCAGGTTGAGGCCCATACTGATGACATCATTTGCTTTCATCTTTGGCCTGATGCCGTTGATGTTTGCAACCGGCGCTGGCGCGGAAGGAAATAGAAGTATCGGTACAGGCGCAGTAGGTGGAATGCTTGTGGGGACATTGTTTGGCTTGTTGGTGATACCTGCTTTATTCGTAATATTTCAAAACTTGCAGGAAAAAGTTGCAAGACCAAAATCTATAGACGATGAAGATGAATAGAATTATTGTGATATTATTATTGTCACTCACTTTTGCGGCATGTCATGTTACACGCAATTATCAAAATCCTGTAACATCCACTGCAAGCAATTTTCGTGGCAGCGACAGCACAGATACTGCTTCCATTGCGAACATTCCATGGAAGCAATATTTTACAGATACTATTTTGCAGCGACTAATTGGTAGAGCGCTGGACAGCAACCTTGATTTGAAAATTGCTGTTGCGAGAATAAAATATGCAGATGCAAATTTTCAACAAAGCAAAGCCGCATTTCTGCCTACTGCAAGTATTGATGCAGACTACACATTGAATAAGCCTTCTCTTGCACAAATAAAAGCGAATAACCCAAACGTAACTTCTACTTCTGTATTGCACCAATATTCATTAACAGCATCTGCAAGTTGGGAAGCAGACATCTGGGGTAAATTAAAAAGTATCAAACAGGCAAACCTTGCAGCATTGCTGGCAAGTGAAGCATACCGTCGTTCCATTCAAACTGAAGTTGTGGCTGCAGTTGCCAACAATTATTATACTTTGATGGCTTATGACCAACAGTTGCGCATTGCAGAACAAACACTTCAGATAAGGAGAAGTGATACTGCCACCATGAGTGCATTGAAAACTTATGCAGTTGTTACAGGTGCAGATGTTGAGCAAAGTATTGCCAACATGTATGCAGCAGAAATTGAAGCAGAAAATATCAGGAGAAACATACGTGAAACTGAAAATGCTATCAGCGTTTTGCTGGGCCAGATGCCGGATAGTATTCCACGCAGTACTTTAGATGAACAAGTGGTATCAACAAATTTAGAGACCGGCATTCCAATTCAATTGCTCACTAACCGTCCCGATGTACAACAAGCTGAATTGAATTTCCGCAATGCATTTGAGATGACCAATGTTGCGCGTACTTATTTCTATCCTTCGTTAACTATTTCCGGTACCGGCGGATTTACAACTATCAATACTTTAAAAGGATTTTTCGATGGTACATTTTATGGCAACCTGCTTGGTGGCTTGACACAACCTATTTTTAACCAGGGGTTGAACAAACTAAGATTAAAACAGGCAGAGGCTACTCAGGAAGAATCTTTATTTGATTTCAAGTCAACCCTGATTACAGCAAGCCAGGAAGTGGCTGATGCTTTATACAGTTACCACAATGCAGCCAGCATCAATGAATCAAGGGTTAAACAAATTGCTTCATTGAATAAAGCAGTTGATTATACAAAGGAATTATTGAAATTTACATCTAATGTTAACTACACAGATGTATTAACAGCAGAGACGAATTTGCTTTCAGCACAATTAGGTAACATCAGTGATAAGTTGCAGCAATTGCAGGCTACTGTTGATTTATACCGGGCACTCGGTGGCGGATGGAAATAATTTTTGTAATAATAAAAAATGAAAAAAATGAAAATCAAAAACTTTTTGACAAAGGATTCGAAAAATGGAAATGATGCAGGCTTGTTTCTTTTACGCATAGTTGCAGGCCTTGTTTTATTGTACGGACATGGTTTTGAAAAACTAACTGTAATCTTCACAGGCCAGGAAATAAAGTTTATGGACCCGATAGGCCTTGGTGCAGTCCCTTCATTTTATATGGCAGGGTTTGCAGAAGGCATATGTGCCATATTTTTAGTACTTGGATTGTTTTCCAGGTTTGCTTCACTGATATTATCAATAAACTTCCTGGTTATATTTATTCTGCATGCATTTATGTTAGGTGATGGGTTCCAGATTTTAGAATTGAGGTTCTTTTATCTTGCTACATTTATTGCATTAACATTAACAGGTCCGGGAAAATTTTCTCTTGATTATTCATGGTTTAAAAAGAAATAACACACAACATAATCATTACATCAAACAGCAACATTTTTAATTGCGAATTGAAAAAAAAAGCTGTTTGTTGTTCTTAATGATTTTTTATCAAACAGGAAACAGTTGCTCTTAATAAGCTGCAGTAAATCTTTCTTGGTGGTGTTTAGATTTTTCAATTTCGTCAGCAATAACAACAGCAACATCTTCTACTGATAAGGTACTCTTGTTATAGTCATCAAATACAGGAGTATCTTTTCCCAAGCGATATTTTCCTGTACGCCCTGTTGTAATGCCCTGGTGTATTTCAATTGCAGGGCTGAAAAATACCCAGTCTAAACTATTTTCTTGTTTCAGATAATTCAGGTAGTCTCTTGCAGCAGCAGCACCATCATGATATTCTTTTGGAAAATCAGGCGTATCCACAGCCTGCACCCCTTCTGCAACAAATAAACTGCCTGCACCACCAATAACAATGTAACGTGCAACACCTGAAAGTTTTACAGCTTCCTGGATTGCTTTGGAACCTGCAAGAAAATCATGGTACAGGTTAGAGTTGCTCCAGCCTGCATTGAATGCGCTCACAACAATATCGTTACCTTTTAATATTTCAGCAAGTTCTTTCACATTAAGAGCATCTGCTTTGACATAAGTCAAATTTGATTTGTCAGAAACCTTTTCTTTTCTTGAAATCCCGGTAACGTCATGGTTGCGGCTTGTCAATTCGTTTATGATAGATGCGCCTACGTATCCAGTTGCGCCAATTACTGCTATTTTCATTTTATTCTATTTAAAATTTCAATTGCAAAATTAATTAATACAGTTACAAATGTTACAGGTGTTACCTTTTAGTAAGTAGTATCATTTTGGTAACTGGTTTGAATAATAGTTACCAGTAGCTTAAATTTGCTAATATGAAAAAACAACAATCAAAACTTTCAGACGGTTGCCGCAACCTTGTACAAGGTGTCAAAGACACGCAGGACCTGCTGAGTGGATAATGGAAAAAAATAATTTTAGCAGCTCTTTACTATGACGGGAAATTCAGGTTTATGGAATTATGCCGGCATATTGATGGCATCGCTCCCAAGGTGTTGTCAAAAGAATTGAAAGACCTGGAAATGAATCAACTTGTTAAAAGAACTGTATTGGATACGATGCCAGTAACGGTGGAGTATGAACTCACAGCTTATGGTAAAAGCCTGAATAAAATTATTTCTGCAATGGGAGAATGGGGAATAAAATACCGGAAATCAATTTTGAAAAGAAAGCATTAATTTGTTTTCAGAAAATGATGGTTTGTCCGGGTTGTTTGCTGTGTTCCTCATTATGTAAATGGTCAGTCAAATAGGGATTTGCTCTTGCTTTGAAATGAATACGGATTAGGTAAAAATAGGAAATGGATTTTGATAAACGATTGTTATATATTTTGCTACCTTATATTAAGAAAGAAATAATTGAAATTGTAAATGCAGGTAGAATTTTTTATTCATACTTAGTCAGGCGCCGCTTTGTTATTTGTTGGATTTATTTCTAAGAAGTGCGATAAGACTTATAAGAAATATTCCAATTCCCATACCGCATACCAGGAGTGTAACAATATGTATGGCACGGATACATTCACTTCCTGTTAATCTTGTATAATTAAAAACAGAAATGAGGATAACGAATATTGAAATGACCAATATGCGGGCATAGTTTTTTCTCATAACATTAATTTCAGACTTTAAATTTACTATTAAAATTTCTCAATTAAAAACTATTATCGTTAATGAGAAATGATATACAGAGAAGAATCTGAAATAACAATATCTTTATCTTATGAAAGACAAAGCAAAACCTGTTTTTAATAAACGCATTTTCTGGGATGTTGATTTTGAAAAGATTGATTATGATGTCAAAGCCAGTTTTGTGATTGAAAGAGTGTTTGAACGCGGTGATGTGGATGACATCAGAAATTGCCGGAGATATTATGGTGATGAAAAAGTTACCAAAGTTTTGCTCAATGCAAAATTTTTACCTGAAACTTCAATGTACCTCGCAAGTGCAGTTATCAATAAGCCTGTTAATGAATTCAGATGTTACAAACTGAGGCAATCGAACCCGGATCTTTTTCCATACTAAAACAATTAATGGAAATAAAAGAGCTAAAGAATTTTTCTTTGGTTGGTGGTACTGCATTGGCACTACAATATGGACACAGGAAGTCTGTTGATCTGGATTTGTTTTCAAATGAATCATTTGATAATTCAGTTGTTGTTAGAGCACTCGAAAATGAATTTAAAGATTCATTTGTCAACAGAACAAAAAACCCCAGATTTGGAATCTTTGGTTTTATTGATGATTTAAAAATTGATCTTATCCGTCATCCGCATCCATTAATAAGACCCGGAATCAATATTGACAATATCAGGATGTTTTCTACAGAAGATATTATTGCTATGAAAGTACAGGCCGTTTTAGGCAGGGGAAAAAAGAAAGATTTCTGGGACATTGCAGAACTGCTTCAACACTATACCGTTGCTGATTTCATCAGGTTTCATAAAGAAAAATATTCATCTCAAAATTTATTGATTACCGTACCACAGGCAATCACTTTCTTTGCTGATGCTGAAGAAAGTGAAGCCCCTGTAAGTTTAAAAGGTCAAACCTGGAAAAGTGTAAAAGCGATAATTAATTCAAAGGTCAGGGAGTATTTGAGGTGAAGTCTTTTACTCTATTAAAGTAATTGACTGGAAACTGTTTAACAGTTACGTTCCGTGAATCATTTTCAGTTATTCACTTAAAAACATTCATTCTGGTCTTCAGCATTTCAACATACAAACTTTTCTTTTTCGCTGATAGAAATGAATGCTGAATCATCTTTATCATCTCAGGTTTTTTCTTTTGAAACCGCGCAATAGTGTTGGCTATTTGTTTTTCATTTAGTCCAAAGTTCAACCCCATCTTTTCAAAATCAGTTTTGCTGAGTTTTTGCTTTTTCCCACCAATTGTCAAAGCAGTTTCTTCCCTATCTCCTGGTAAATGAAGATATACATTCAATAAATCATACGCAGGTGCTAACTCCCATCCATTTGTATGTATTAAGGAAAAATTCTTCAAATGCATATCATTATTTCCTGTGATAAAACAAAATACAATCAGCTCAAACAACCTGAGAAGGTCCAATAATGTATTAACTGAATGAGCCTTTACCGCTTTCCCTACTTTTTCAATAGAACTTCTGTATTTGTCAAATGCTTCTGTGATTTGAAACATATCCAACTGATGTAGTTTCTTTCCGGATAACGTACGGTCAATTCTCCGGGTGATGTATGCCAGTTCCCCTGACTTCAAACGAATCAACGCAAAGGGTACGGTTCTTATCCCGCACATCTTTGCCAGATGCATTGTGATAAATTCATTTTCTGGCATATCAGGAAACTGGTTCGTTGGTGGCTTTAAAATAAAATCTCCTCCCAAAGCGCCCATTATGGTAAGCCTCCCGATATCTTTATTCTTTAGCGCTTTGCTGATTATTCCCAAAGACAATTTGGGTTGAACACCGGGAACTGTTACAGAACTTTGAACTATTTTCTTTGCCAGTTTTGCCATTTCAGAGAGGCTGTAATCTAACAACGGTGGCGTATTGGTTCCGAAAAAAATAGCACTGCATTTTTCATGGTAATCACCGGAAGCGATGGCTCCTCCACAGTATAGACATTTACTTTTTTTCATTGGCATTAAGGTTTTACACTCACTGCCCCGATACAGTTGGAACAACAAGCCAAAAGCAAACCCATCCGGTCATTGGGATTGATTTTCCAACTTTCAGTAGCAATATCCAAAAGCCATCCTTCGGGAATCAAACCTTCAAAAAAAGGAAACAATCTTTTTTCATGATATACCTTATCAGATACAGGCATTGAAAAAGTAATCTCCTGACCGGGATATTGTTCAATGTATATTGAATCGTAAGAAAACTGGTATTCACCATCATCAGTTTCAGTAATGATGCCTGCAAAAATTTCATCGTAATACACTTTTCCCTGTCTCATGATTGTAATTCTTTTGTGCTCACAGGAGCCAGTTGATGGCCAAACATGAGTAATACCTGGTTGACTTTTGTAAGGCTCAGGTTTTCTTTCCCCTGTTCTATTTTCCGAATGACTGTCAGTGCAACTCCCGACCTCTCTGCAAATTCAGCCTGAGTAAGGTGCTGCTCTTTACGTTTTTGTTTGACAAAATCTGAAAGGCTTGTAGCCATTTGTTATATGTTTTTGCAACGAAATTAATAAATAATCAAAACTTATATGTATCTAAATATAATTGTTGAATGCATTTATGAATTATATGCAAACAAATATAATCAATAAAATTCAAAGAAGAAAGCTATAGTAAAAAATCAGTCACGACATGAGCCCCAAAAAACGATTCAATCAAAGTCACTGATTCATTTCAAAATATTACCAATCTTTTTATTCCAATCCCCTCCAAAACGGTAGAAGCGAAATACCTAACCTGATATAAGGCACAGTTGACTGCGTGCTTTTAATGAAGGTATTGCTTTTCCCGTCTAACACCTTAGATGTAAGCATTGAACTTGCACCGGCGCTGACAGATGCTACTATTTTCCGGCTGAACAGATGCTCATAGGTCAATCCCGACTTCATTTCAAAAGTGGTGTATGCTTGCTCAACAGGAAGATTGATGATATCACGTTTAAAGAGTGACAGGTTGCTGCCCATAGTATTGGAAATAGTAAGAGCGTTCCTGGAATTGAACTCTTTGCGCAAAGCAATACCTGACGGATCCAATGAAAACATTAAATCCCGTTTAAACTGGTGGTAATAACTGATTGCCGGAAAAATCGGGAACGGTACTGAAGGGTCAATGATTCCAATCGCTCCGACAGAGAAAGTTGTCTTCTCATTATGCTTCAGAGTAAACAAGACCATTCCTGTTCCTGAAAATTTTGTTTCCCCACTGTTTGGCTCTATCAGTACCGAACCGGTTGCTGAATAAATTACAGGTAATTTAAACATGCTATCAGTCCGCGTGAAATTCAGCGATGGCCTTAGTAATGTATTATGATCAACTCTATCGCCAAATTTAAAAGAAGGGTCCAGGTTGACTATATCCGTAAGATGAATGGTTTGATGACTGACAGCCATTCCGGCGGTAAGCAGGTTCTTTCCAAAATGCAGGACAGGTGCATTGAAATAAGCGTTTGTCCTTACTGCTTTGTACTTCCCTTTGAAAAATGAGTTACCATACAAATCTGATTTTATTTTTCCGGCTCCATATACATCAGTTGAAATTCCTGCCTGCCTCAACAAAGGATTTTTCCAGGCAATTTTATCGAGGTATGCTGCTTTCAATTTTTCTTTCATTATTATAGAATCCTGTTGAGCCATAACATGACCTGATAACATTACTACAGTAACTGCAATTGTGATTTTTTTCATTTCTACTTTTTATATTTTATTCTTCTTAAGCTACTATATCTTTTAATTGTAAAACTGATTTCCTTTCTTTTCTTGCTGCTTTTCTTTTTGCCAACCTTTCTTTGATGCGGTCAACTGCCAGGTAAGTTACAGGTACGATGATAAGAGTCAGAAGCATTGAACTGGTTAATCCGCCAATCAGCACCCATGCCAATCCGTTCTTCCATTCTGAACCTGCACCGGTTGCAACCGCAATTGGAATCATGGCAATTACCATTGCAATTGTTGTCATCAGGATAGGGCGAAAACGTTCCATTGTACCTTCTATCAATGCATCAAAACTGCTTTTACCTTTTGCTTTTAAATGATTGGTGAAGTCCACAATTAATATGGCATTCTTGATAACAAGTCCCACAAGCATAATCAAACCAAGCATACCAAAAATACTCAGGTTGGTCATGGTTAATGCCAATGCCAGGAAAGCGCCAATCATTGCTACAGGTACAGAAAACATTACCACAAAAGGATACACATAGTTGTCGTACAAGGCAACCATAATGAGATATACTAAAATGATAGAACCCATCAATGCAATCAGCAAACTGGTGAAACCTTCAGCCTGGTTTTTCACATCACCTGCTGCTGCAATATTCACACCTGCGGGCAATTGCATCTTGTCAAGTTTTGCCTGTACCTCATTGCCCACTGTACCTACAGGGCGGCCTACTACCTGTGAAGTAATCGTCACTGTTGGCACTTTATCTTTTCGTTCCAATGTTGTAGGACCAGTTGAAGGTTCAATAGATGCAAACTGGCTGAGCTTTATCAAATCACCTTTTGAATTTTGAAATGTAAGATTGCTTACATCATTCATATTGCGGCGGTCAAACTGGTCAAGCTGCACCCTGATTGGATATTCTTCATCGCCCACTAAAAATTTACTGTTATCATTTCCTGCAAATGCATTCTGCATGGTTGCACCTACTACATCCAATGACAAATTCAATTCAGCCAGTTTATCCCTGTCCACTTTAATTGCTACTTCCGGGCTTCCACCTTCCATGGAAGCTTTTATTTCTGAGGTACCTGGCACGCTTGCCATGATAGCTTTTACTTTATCGCCAATCGCTAAAACAGTATCCAGGTTTGGGCCCTGCACTTCAAATTGAATTGGCGCAGTAGCACTACCTGAAATCATACTTACAGGTGATGCGGTGATTTTTGCACCGGGAATAGTTTCCTGGATTTTAAGTTTTGTTTTAGCAGCATATTCGCTGGATGACATTGACCTTTTTTCCCTCGGAACTAACTTCACATTTACCTGGGCAAAATAGGCGCTGGTAGCTGCACTGCTTTTACCGGATGCTGCACCAACAGTGGTAAATACATTCGTTACATCAGGGTCGCTTAAAAGTTCCTTTTCTATTTTTTGTGTGAGAAAATTTGTTTGTGTCAATGGGGTTTCTTTTGGCATTTCAGCCTGTATCTGAAACTCTCCATTATCACCGCTCGATGCAAACTCAAAACCTATCATACCACTGCCTACTAAAGTAAATGATGCAATCACCAATGCCATGATAGCAGTAAACGTGATACGCTTGTGATGTAATGACCACTGAAGTATTCCTTTGAAAAAATTCTGAAATGATTTAATCGCATTTTCAAACCATATCAAAGGTTTATCCCTAAGCTTATCAGGATTCAAATGTGAGAGCTTTGTAAACCTGCTTGCCAGCCAGGGGGTTAATGTGAATGAAACCAGCCAACTGATTAAAGTAGCCGCAACCACAACTACAGAAAACTGAAATAACAAATCGGAAATAATGCCTGTTACAAAAACGATAGGCAAAAACACAGCTACAATCACCAAAGTAATGGAAGTAACGGAGATACCGATTTCTTTCCAGGTATCCACTGCCGCATCCCAGGCAGAGCTGCCTTGCTCCATTCGCAGATGAATATTTTCCAATACCACAATGCTGTCATCAACAAGGATACCTATGACCAGTGACAAGCCCAGCAAACTCATCAGGTTTAATGAGAAGCCGAATGCAGCCATCACTGCAAATGTGGATACAATAGATACGGGTACCGCTATCATCACAATCAATGCATTCCTGATATTGTGCAGGAAGAACAACATGATGACTGCCACCAGTATAACAGCAATGATCAAATCATGAATAACAGAATTAGCGGCTTCTTTGGTAAAATCAGCACTGTCGTTAGAGATGTTGAAATGCACATTGGCAGCACTGTACCTCTTTTCAAATTGTGTTAATTTTTCTTTCACCTCTTTACTGATACCAACAGTATTACCTTCTTTCGTTTTTACGATAGAAATACCGATAGACGGGATGCCATTTACCCTGGTTAAGGTGGTGGCTTCTTCTTTTGAATCATATATATCTGCAACATCTTTCAATAACACCTGGCTGCCATCGGAAGCAGTGGTAACAGCGAGATTTCTTAATTCATCAAGATTTACCAACTTTCCGCTCAGGCGGATGGATACATCCTGTTGTGTGTTTTTAATACTGCCTGTTGGAAAATTCAGGTTCGCATTTGCGATGGCGTTGGATACCTGCAGGATTGATATATTATAAAACTTCAGTTTTTCATTTTTCACATTAATCTTAATCTCCCGTTTTTCACCTCCGGTGATATCTATTTTAGCAACACCATCAATACGACCTAATTCCGGTTTAATTGTTTTATCCAATAAATCGGTGAACTCACGCTCATCCATATCTGAAGAGGCACCAATGCGCATGATAGGCAATTCATCCAAAGAAAATTTACCGAGGCTTGGGTCTTTAGCTGATAGTGGTAAATCGGATTTAATGGTATTTACCTTGCGTTGAGCATCCTGCAATGCGATGTCCACATCGGTTCCGTATTTCAAATTCACGGTTACCACTGATACACCTTCCTGTGAAATGGATTGTGTATTATCTAAGTTCTCCAAATCGGAAACTGCTTCTTCAATTTTCTTAGTTACAGAGGTTTCCACTTCATTAGGTCCTGCGCCCGGATAGACAGTAGTGATAGTAATTACCGGTGTGCTTAATTTGGGTAGCAATTCATAAGTAAGTGTATTGTAACCAACCAACCCCAGCAACACCAGTATGCTGAATATCACTACTACCAATGTGGGGCGTTTAACTGATATACCTGAAATGTTCATAAAATAAATTTGAGTTTGAATGGAAAGATGATTACTCTACTACACGGATTTTAGTTCCGGTCTGAAGATTAATCTGACCTGATACAACTACTTTATCATTTTGATTAAGTCCTTTCAACACGATGAGCTGGTCACCGCTCTGGTTCTGCACTTCAATATTTTTTAGCGCTACGGTGCTATCATTATTTAATACAAACACCTGCGCGTTTTGGATACTACCGACAATTGCCTGGCGGGGAATGAATAATTTTTCGCCGCTATCAACATTAGTAGTATTGAATTTCGCAGTGCCAAACATACCTGCTTTCAAAGGGAATTCTTTGCTATTGGGAACCTGTACTTCAACATCGTATTTCCTTCCTGCGTCAGCCTGTACACTAATCAAACTAATCGTACCGCTAAATTCATGGTTAGGATATACTTCTGTTTTGATGGATACTGCCTGCCCTTTCTTCAGTTTGATGACATCCTGCTCATCTACTTTTACCACCATTTTCAATGTTGAAATGTCCACCACACTGCCCAGTTCCATTCCCGGTGAAGCAAAACTTCCCTGCTCTACTTTTACTTTGCTCACAAAGCCAGACATAGGGGAATGAATGATGGTATATTTCATTTGTTGTTGAATATTTTTCATATCAGTATGTGCTTTCTCCACATTCAATGCTACATCCTCGTATTGTTTCAGGCTGATAGCACCGGCATCTGCCAGACGTTCATAGCGTTCTTTGTTTTTTATAGCATTATTATAAGTAGCCTGTGCGGATGCTAAACTGGATTGAAGAGAAGTGGGGTCTATTCGTGCAACAATTTGTCCTGCTTTGATACTTTGTCCTTCGTGAATGTTGAGTTGAATAATAGAACCCTGTGCTTCTGCAATCAATGGCAGCGTCTGTCGTGCTTCAAATGAGCCGGTCAGTTGAATATTGTTATCCATTGATTTTAATTCAGCCAAAGCAATTTTTACAGGTATAGCGGTTACACTTTGAGGAACTGCAGTAGCTCTTTCTTCAATTTTCTTTTTGTTACCTGCGAGCGTATATGCCACAATAATAACCAGCACAGTAATAACTGTAACAGGAATAATGACCTTTGATCGTTTATTATTTTTATGACTTCTCATTTTATATTGTTTTATTCTATTAATGCTTTAATTATTTTCTGTTTGAATGTTCTCTTATTAATTGGCTCAATTGTCCGCTTGCCTTCATGGTTTCCAGTTCAGCGAGTCTTGTTTGCAGCAAAGCGGTGAGGTATTGTGATTGAGCTTCACGGAGGCTGTTTTCGGCATTGATCAGTTCTGACAAATCAGATACACCTTCTGTATAGGATAGTTTTGCCACATTGTATAAGTCCTCAGCCAGTTTCATATTCTGTGTTTGTGCTTCAAATACTTTCTGGTTTTGACTGAGATTATTATTAGCTGTCCTGAATTGAGTCTGGATATTTTTTGCAGTATATACTTTGTTTAATTCTAATTGCTGTGCAGCAATTTTACTCTGGGCAATCTGGTTGCGCTTTTTAAAACCATCAAAAATCGGGATGTTCAGGTTCAGGCTATAATACCCGGAAGAAATACCTGTGGTAGCATCCTTTTTAAATAATTTATCAGTTTGCCATTGACGTCCATAATTGGCAGAGAAGGAAAGGGATGGTTTATATCCCGCTTTTATATTTTCTGTATTCAGATTTTGTAACTGGATTTGTTTATCAAGAATATTCAAATCAGTGTTCGCATCCAGGTTTAATTGTTTTGAAACAGTTATCTGTTCAGATGCAACGGGTGCAGTTATCACAACAGGTTGTTCCAAATCAAGGTTCATTAATAGTTTGAGGTTGTCAATTGCCTTTTCATAATCATTCTCTGCATTTGAAAGTTGGGTCTGCATATTGGTGAGGTTCACTTTCAATTGTTCAACATCCACTTTTTTGGCAATTCCTTCTTTCAGTTGAAGGCTGGTGATGTCCAATAATTTTTTTGTTCTGTCAATATTCCCTGCATACAATTCTTTTTGTTTTTCTGCCAGTTGAATCTGTATATAAAGATTTGCCATGTTGTAAATCAAATCTTCTTTGGATTGAAATGATTGTAATTCATATAATCCCTGGCTTTCTTTTGCAACTTTCAGTCCTGTTTTTAATGATGGGTCGTATATTGTCTGGTTTAGCTTTAATGTGCCATCATACAGGAAACGCGTACCGAATTTTACAGGTATTGTTTTACCCGGTTGCCCCAGCAAATCACCGGGCAGTAGTTGTGAAGCCCGCTGGAAGTTATCTGTTCCCCCTGCGCTACCTGTAATCTGTGGCAATGCAGAAGATTTTACTTCCTTTATCTTAAACTGGTTATTTGTTTCATCTAACTGTGCACTCTTTAACTGCGGGTTATTTTTTACAGCATAGTCAATTGCCTCTGTAAGCGTGAGCCGCAAAGTATCTTTTTGCTGAGCAATTGTTGCACTTCCAAACAAAGCAACTGCTACAAATGTTAACCAATATTTTTTCATACGATTATTATGTTTAGTTAGTTCAGTATTTACTGAACTAATATTTTAAAAAAAATTATTTGATTCTGTCTGAATACACTTTGTGTATCGCACTAAGAAATTCAGTCATTTCTTTCAGGGCTTCATTAAATTCTTTTGTTTTTTTACTTCGTTGTGCCAATATTTTCTTATTGAGATTCATATATGCTTCCAATCCGGAAAAAAGTTTGGTTGCTGTGCCTTTCCAATTTTGAATGGGTACATAAAAATATCTTCTCCTGTCACCCAATTTTGTTTTGTACTCAATCCTGTTTGCTGCCAACAGGTGATTGATTGCCTGGCTTGTACCACTTTTGCTCAACCCCAGTGTGTCCTGGATTTGATTGAAAGTTAATTCAGTTTCATCAGCCACATTTAGTAAAGCAAGAATCTTGGCCATTGCCGGTTGCAGATTGGTTTGCTCCATCATCACAGCGTATTGTTCTATCAATCCCACCTGTTCTTTCGTAAGTTTAATTTTTTCTGACATGGTCTTTTTGTTTGATGGTGCAAAGATAAGTAAGTTATTTTAGTTCACAAAATACTGAACTAAGTAATTTTTTAAATATTCCGTTAAAGCCTGGAAGGTTATTAAGAGCATCCTGATTGTTGTGATTCCTTCTGTTTTGAATTTCGTTTTTTGATTTTATAATTGATGAAATAACAGCTAACTCAGTTTTAAATAGAAGCTGCCCCTTTATTTTGAGGCAGCTCCCGGTCGTCTAACATTTGCTTTACCAAAAACTAAAACCTGTACTTCAAACCTACCTGTACACCTGCAGTCATATTATTTGTATTCGCCCTTCCGGGTATGTAACCAATGAAATCCTTATCTTCTGCATTTGTAAAGTCATAATCAAACTGCAATCCTGTTTGTAAAAAGATTTTCTGATTTAATTTGAATTGTACACCTGCATTAGCCATAGCTCCAAAGGTTGCCTTTTCATACCTGTCTTTGTTATCAATGAATTTATCACTTTCTCCCCCTGATATTTTTGCATTGGTAAGAATACTAAGCTGTGGGCCAACCTTACCATAGAAGGATACTAATTTGGAAGGATCGGTATTGTATGAGAAATAAACCGGCACTTTTACATACTCCAGTTTTTGATTTATTTCCTGTCCCAATACTTCAGATTTTTCACCCTGGAGAGAATAAAGCGCATCTATTCCTACACCAAGATTATCAGTAAAATTATATCCTGCACCAACCCCGAAATTGGTATTGAAGGTGGCTTTCTTTTTTATAGTGATGTTGTCATTATCATCACTATTTTGTAAGAAACTAAATTGAGGAGTAGCTTTTACACTTACTGAAAATTCTTTTTGTGCCATAACAGTTGATGCACCTCCTGTCAGCAATGCCACGACCATTGCACTCATTAAAATCTTTTTCATGATCATTTAATTTATTGTTGTTTAAAATTTTTTTTACTCAGTCAAAACCTTAATGCTTTATTGGTTATTGACGATGCAAAAGTACCGGCACCTGGTACACTGGGGAAGGGATGGTTATCGGCATTATTGGTTTGAAAGTCGGAATCCTGACAAAATATTGTAAATGCGAGTCAAAAAATTAGCTTGTACTTCGGAAACAGCAAACCTACGAACGGTTGCCCCTATATGCTTTCGGGGATAATCCTTCCATTCTTTTAAAAAACTTTCCGAAAGAAGATTGGTCGCTGAAGTTCAGTGTATCTGATATTTCGGCAATGCTTTTAGATGTAGTCCTTAACTGGATTTTTGCTGCCTGAATGAGGAATGAGTCTATTGTTTCTCCTGCGGTTCGTTTGCTTACTTCTTTTACAGTTTCGGTCAGGTGTTTAGGTGTTACAAACAACGCATCTGCATAAAATTTTAAATCTCTTTGTTCACGAAAATGCTTTTTCGCCAGGGCATAAAACTCTATGGTGAGTGATTCTTTCCTTGTAAATTTTTCATTGTTCTCCAACGAATACTGTGGAGCAAGAGCAGCTAATTCAAGAATGAAAATCATGAAAATATATTTCATGATTTCGCTTTTGTATGGGTGTTTATGTTCATCAGATTTTCTTGCTTCCATCTCTGTTACCAGTTTAGCCAGTTTTTTTGCTACTGATTTTGTCAGTGGCCAGACAGGTTTGTGTTTGGTAGAATAATAATCTGTAACATCCCAGAAGCGATCAGGTAAATTCAATTGTGTAATAAACTCAGTTGTATAAGCGACAATTTTCAAAACAGCATCTTTACTGATATACACACGTTCCTTTGAAGAATCCGGAGGTATGATCAATAAGTCACCCTTTTTTAATTTTAATTCCTTGAGATCAATTTTTGCGACTGCCTCTCCAGCCTCAAATAAAACGAAGATGAAAAAATCATTCCGCACATTACTCCTGGCAATCAAATCGTCCAGGATGATTCCTTTGGAAAAATCCAGTGTCAGCACAAAAAAAATTTCTGTGCTGACTGTTAATGATTGACTGCTATTTTTTTTCATACTTGCGGTTGATGTATTCTGCTAAAATGGATTTGATGCAAAATTATACCTTAACTTTTTTAGCGCTGCAAATGAGGGGTATTTGGAAAAAAGTATATCTCCATCAATGCTTTTTGTACATGGAGAGAAATGAATCAATAAAGAATTATTTCATCATGTTCAAAACAAACATGAATCAATCAGCTTTCATCTTTGAATATAAAAAATCAAGTTGTGCAGCATCTTTTAGAGGTGCACAATGCTGGACATCTCCAA
>CAYNTP010000020.1:0-73902 GCA_964400415.1 uncultured Parafilimonas sp. | reverse complement strand
ATAAACTTTGTAAATTTATTGGAATTATCTGTCCGTGAAAATTAGGCC
This sequence comes from uncultured Parafilimonas sp., assembly GCA_964400415.1. GTDB lineage: Bacteria > Bacteroidota > Bacteroidia > Chitinophagales > Chitinophagaceae > Parafilimonas. Next base: position 73,854 of record CAYNTP010000020.1, on the reverse strand, counting down.
ATCTCACACATCCAATAAGTTGTGAATTGCTTTCAGTATTTAAATAGCTTTGGTCTTTGACATCGATTTCAAAAACGCAAAAGAGATAGATACTGTTGTGAATTGCTTTCAGTATTTAAATAGCTTTGGTCTTTGACATCTTGTAATGTTTATTGTTCAATACCATTCTGGTTGTGAATTGCTTTCAGTATTTAAATAGCTTTGGTCTTTGACATCCTTTAACATTTCATGGGCACACGATTAACAGTTGTGAATTGCTTTCAGTATTTAAATAGCTTTGGTCTTTGACATCATTTGTTATATAAAGGTTTTGTTTATATGGGTTGTGAATTGCTTTCAGTATTTAAATAGCTTTGGTCTTTGACATCGTACTTTTCGGCGTAACTGTTTGTGCTTTTGTTGTGAATTGCTTTCAGTATTTAAATAGCTTTGGTCTTTGACATCTTGTGGCATTAACAATATTTGTCAACCCGGGTTGTGAATTGCTTTCAGTATTTAAATAGCTTTGGTCTTTGACATCTTGATGAAAAGACAGGTAAACCATTTATAAGTTGTGAATTGCTTTCAGTATTTAAATAGCTTTGGTCTTTGACATCAACAAAAATTTTTTAAAGATGCCACGTAGGTTGTGAATTGCTTTCAGTATTTAAATAGCTTTGGTCTTTGACATCTTGCGGATTCGTATTCATCTCTTCCGGAGGGTTGTGAATTGCTTTCAGTATTTAAATAGCTTTGGTCTTTGACATCAATCTTCGCAGTATTTGCATACCCACCTGAGTTGTGAATTGCTTTCAGTATTTAAATAGCTTTGGTCTTTGACATCAGAAATTCAATTACGATTTTGCAAACATCAGTTGTGAATTGCTTTCAGTATTTAAATAGCTTTGGTCTTTGACATCGAGGCTCTGGAAGGAGCGATGCAATAACCGGTTGTGAATTGCTTTCAGTATTTAAATAGCTTTGGTCTTTGACATCATAAGCTCGCCCTCTTCCACCTGCCTGATGGTTGTGAATTGCTTTCAGTATTTAAATAGCTTTGGTCTTTGACATCTCCTGCTGTATCTATTATAGCTCCAAACAGGTTGTGAATTGCTTTCAGTATTTAAATAGCTTTGGTCTTTGACATCAAAGTAACGGTAACAAGCACAAGCACCGGAGTTGTGAATTGCTTTCAGTATTTAAATAGCTTTGGTCTTTGACATCTGCAGGAAAATATCCAACTCCTGCAGGATGTTGTGAATTGCTTTCAGTATTTAAATAGCTTTGGTCTTTGACATCTGGCCTGAATTTAAGTAATGCCAGCAGCACGTTGTGAATTGCTTTCAGTATTTAAATAGCTTTGGTCTTTGACATCGAATTGCTGTTGTAAAGGATTATCCGTATCGTTGTGAATTGCTTTCAGTATTTAAATAGCTTTGGTCTTTGACATCCATTTAATAAGTTATTAAGTAAATTTATTGGTTGTGAATTGCTTTCAGTATTTAAATAGCTTTGGTCTTTGACATCGATGCTGTTCTTATTAAAATTGTTCTGAGTGTTGTGAATTGCTTTCAGTATTTAAATAGCTTTGGTCTTTGACATCCTTGCTTATGATAAAATCCGCCTGGTGCAGTTGTGAATTGCTTTCAGTATTTAAATAGCTTTGGTCTTTGACATCATGGGAATTTTGAGAGCTTGTTAAAAAGTGGTTGTGAATTGCTTTCAGTATTTAAATAGCTTTGGTCTTTGACATCGCTGCAGGTCATCACTCGTATTATCACTCAGTTGTGAATTGCTTTCAGTATTTAAATAGCTTTGGTCTTTGACATCCACACAGCATAAAAGCTATTTGCTGCACTCGTTGTGAATTGCTTTCAGTATTTAAATAGCTTTGGTCTTTGACATCTGATTTTGTCAAAACCCGCAACAGCAAAGGATTCCAGGATGTCATTAGAATAAAAAAAAGGGGCAAAACTCCTTTTTTTTATTCCTGTTTTTTCAATTAAAACAATTCTAATTGTTGCACTGGCGGTGGTAAATTCGCTTCACTCTTACCATTAAATATTTCTATCTGGCCAAATTGTTTATCAGTGATACACATAATTCCGATATTCCCTTTTGCAGGTAAAATATTTTTTACCCTTTGAATATGCACCGTTGCATTTTCACGGCTGTTACAATGACGGATATACATACTGAACTGGAACATACTGAACCCATCATCTAGGATTTGTTTTCGAAAACGGGTGTATCTCTTCCTGTCAGCTTTTGTTTCTGTCGGCAAGTCAAACATCACCATAATCCACATAATACGATATGCATTGAGTCGTTCAAAATCCATCTCAAAAAAGTTTTGCCGGAAATTCAGGATATAGCAATTTCCTTGATGTGCCTTCAAAACATTTGGCAAGGCTTGCTGTAGTTCTTTGCACTGCATTCATCAACGGGCTTTTCTCATCATCAATGAATACATCCATCGCAGGTATGCCCAACAATTGCTGTTTCATGTCAGGGCTAAGTTCTAAAAAATTCCCATGGTTGCCCACTATATCAAACACAACCTTATCCACGTAAGGCCGGTAAGGTTCCATCACATCATCGGCAAGGCAGTAAGCGTTGTATTGGTTGCGGTGAAAAATACCAAGCGTTGGCAACAACCCGCTACCCACCAGGCTCCTGGCTACCAATGCCCTTAATATTGCATAACCATAGTTGAGTAAATTATTCGGCGGCTCCCCTTCCCTGCTCCTTTTGAAACCCGGGAACAAAGGGAAAATATTTTTCCAGTAATAATTGGCTGCCTGCGCTTCACAATTGCCTGCATCACCGCTTTTTACTTTTGATACCAGGTTGATTAAATATTTATTGGGCAGCCGGTATATAGCAAACAAATTGGCCTGGTTCGAAATTTTTGCCATTACAGTTTGTTGCCACAATTGCTTTTTCAGTGGCACTGTTGCATCTATCTGCTGTTGAAAACGTTGGCTCTGCAATGTGTGGCCATCTAAATTCAGCAACAATCCTGTTGGATGATGTGTGTCATTACAGGTGATGAGCGCTACATTGTTGGCCAGCAGTTTTGCAATCACTGCATGGGTAATTGTTATCTGTTGATTGTCTAAAATCAAAACCCCAATATCTTCAATAGCTGCAGTTTTTACTTCATTGGTTTGTACAAGCTCAATTACTAATTGTTCATGCTTTGTTTTAAGATATGCCGGGTTGCCGAAATAAAGTGTCCGTTTTATCATGGGTCTCTTTTTTTCAGGAGCATAATTTTTTCTAAATATTCCACATCTGCACTATCCTTTAATCTTCCTGTTGCTTTTTTATTTTGAATCAGGTGATGGTAATAAATAATTGACAGTTCAATATTATCAAGTTTGGCCTTTATTTTTTTTCATCGGCTTCAGTATATTTAATTCCTGAAATGTGTGTCATTAACTCTGTTTTATCAGGTTGTTTATCGCTGCCAATATGAATCCTTTTAGGTTTGGTAAAATCCCATCACCGTATGGTTTCTAATCCATCTTCATCAAAACCAAACTATGCAAACGCGGTAAGCAATAAAGTTTTATTATCATTATCAGGCTTTAACCAGATATCCAAATCACTTGTAGCTCTGTTATATCCATAGCAGTTCACAGCATAACAACCACTAAGGATAAACGACACTCCTTTTTGTAACAGGGCATTTAAAATTTCCTGGTGATCTTTGAAAAAAATATTCATTTTGCATCAAGGTTAAAATAATATTTTTCTTTCAACATGTTGCAAAGTTGCCTCATCAGAAAACCTGTAAGCTGCCAGGCTTAGCCTTTTCAATGAAAGCAATAATTCTTCGTGGGATATTGTAGCAAAATATTTCAACTGTTCCTCTTCCATATCATCAAAACTCTCAAATGATTTCAGCATCCACTTCCTTTGTCCATAACCAACTGCCGGATCTTCTATATTATGTTTATTGTCGCCCATGATTTTTTTCATAACAAAATTAACAATAACAAATTCATGATTTTCCCTTCATATATTATCACATGCCTAAACACACATTTAATCAATTTTATAAAAATGCGATCAGTTATTAGTAATAATACCTAACCGATCAATTTTTATTTTGAACATGGATTCTTTCTCTTTTGTTAATTCGATTTTGTTTAGTTGTGTATATTCAACCTTATTGACTATAACTGATGAAACATTTACTGGTATTGCTGACAACCTGCTACCAGTAAAGCTAACAATCTTATATATCTTATGAATATGTTCGGAATCTTTATCGAAGAAAATCTTTTGTCTTGCATTTTCACCTTCTTCAGGAATATATACTAAATCGTTTGGAGATAGATGAAACAAAAGTTTTTCTCCATTGGAGTTGGTTTCCGGCACCGAGCTAAGTCCTTGCTTTTGTCGTTCAATAACAATATTCAATGGAATAGTATCATAACTTCTCTTACCATTTTCATCTACATAAATTCCAAAGAAAAGGTTTGTACCTTTCGCAGCTTCTACATATTTAGATTGTTTATTACCCTTTTGCCCTACTTGAAACTTGTTTCCTTTTGGCTCATAGGTTCTTACCTTATATATCGGTTTGTGCTTTTTCCCATCATTCAATGAGAGAATATTCTTATTCATTTCATCAATTCCTTCCGGGGTGAATGCCAAATGTTCCGCAGGTATTTCCTTACCTTTTTCATCAAGCCTGCCTTTATATTTTTCAATATGTGAGAGCAGAATTTTCTGAATACCTGTATCAGCAATGGTTTCAGTAATTCTTTTTTCATTAAATGATACATCTAAATTAACACGAGAAGCTACATTTTCATTATCCCAATAAAAAATTTCAACTCTGGAAACATCATTGCCATTCCATTGATTCTTTTGATCATTAAAAAATTTTTTCAACATTTTAGTGTTATTTTTTTCTCCAATCATCTTTCTAATCTGCTTTCTTAAATTCACATCTACAATTTCATTTGGCGTTTCCAATGCGGCATTCAATGAAACATATTTTTTCTTTCTTAAACGAATTGCGCCAGAGACTGTGTCCTTATGCATTGGTTTCCTGATAGCCCAACTATCACCCTTAGTCTGACGAACATGTTTTTTTATTTTCTTCCCATTTTCAATCACATATTTTTCATATTTATTAGTAGTCTTATTGATTACTCTTAGGTTTTGTTTGAAGCTTGCCACAATTCCTTCCAGACCATTACGGGCATCCTCTGTAAAGGTTTTCCAGGGCTTATAAAAATCACCATATTTTATCTTTTCCTTATTCAGGTTTTGATCAACATAGGTTTCTTTTACTCTTAGTTTATTTTGCAAATCAAACCTGCTTGTTTCTGATTTTGCTGATTGGTTGTTTAGAAGATTAATATGATCCCGTGTTGCACACGCTATCACCAATGCATCCATCGCATGATGTCGATGATCAATTCTTTTCTTTTGAAAACCCCGGGCAAGATCTAATGGAACAGTTGGTAAATACTTTTGATGGTTTTCACTCCAACTTGTAAACGCTTTACTTTTGGTTAGTTGATTCATCCGTATGAACCGGGGTAGAATCAATTCATTCCAAACATCATTTAACCCCCAATCCTGTTTTAATCTAGAAGTAATTTTACCATTACCAGGAAGGACGTTTTTAGAATTGAATCCTTCATCATTCGCTTGTTCTCTTACAATTCTGGACAAAACAGTAGAAATAAATTTGCTTATGTATCTTGTATCATTCAACTGGCGGTTAATCATTTGTTCTGGTACTTCATCTAACAATAACTTCATCCTTTTACTTCTATTATTTTTATAATTTTCTTTGACGAATTCATGATAAGCTGATTCACTTAATATTTTGACACTTTTTCCTCCTCCTAATTCAATAGTACTTCCTTGATGATTTTTGATAAATTCTAACCCAAGTTGTTTGTCTTTCTGTTTGTTCACAGCTGATTCACAAATAACTTTATTGCTAAAGCTATCGTCAAAATATCTTGATTGCGGAATAATATGCTCGATTTCATATTCAGTTGTAAACAACTTATTCAATGGAATAACCTGCCCAGTATAAGGTGATTTATATTTTTGTTCCAACCATAGTTTATATCTCTGAAACTCTGAAGAAGTCGGTTGGGCTGATCGACTGATTTTCGCGATTTCTTCAGGAATCTCAATTCCTGAATTTATTATACCATCTTCATATATTTTCAATATATCTTGCTGCATTGGAGAATGAGGCCGGACATTCTCAACAGACGGATCTTTTACTAATTCCGCAAGAAAATATTTTATTCGTTGATTAGTAATTTCATTTTCTGTAACCATATTCGTCAGTCGCTTTCTCTCCTCTGCAGTATTTTTCATTTCTCTACCCAACTCAATATGAATTTCATTAAAGAAATCATTTTCGCCTTTCCCGAATTGTATCCAAATATCTTTTACAACTCTCAAAGTTTCTGTTACAACTTGTTCAACAATTGGATTGCGAAGTGAATGTTGCCTGAATTCTTTCAAAAACAAATTCAAATCTTCTACAGTATCCCATTTTACTATATCATCAGCCTCAGAATGCCTGCCATAAACAATATATTGTGCCAACCATAGTTGAAGTCCCTGAAAATCCTCTTCTTTTTGAAGATGAATAGCTTTTTCCCTCACCCTGTTTTTAATTTCAGCATCTACTTCACCGGTTATAATTTTTTCAATCCTTGACCTGGTTGCTTCTTCAATATCTGTCCAACTCCAATAGCTACCCAATCGCATTAAAGGCAATAATTTTTTAATGGCTTTTTCTGAAAAACTACCATATTCACTTTTAAAGGGAGGGAACTTCCTGAAATTTTCTACAAAAGAATCAATTGGAAGAGAGTATCTTTTTGCGAAAGAAACCAAAGCTTTTTCATACTCTAATTTATCAGTAACTGAATAAATTAAATGCCATAATCGATATTCGACATCATAGGTTAAAAAATTTTCAGGAATGTTTTCAACTTTATTCAACCTTCTCCTGATTTCATAACATGTCTCGTTCATCGGATAATTTTTTGATTCATTCTTAAGTTCATCAAAAACATAATTCCAACGATATTTATCCATCTCAGCATTTAGCGCCTTACCCTTGAATTCAGAATCTTTTAATAAGAATTTCAAAATTGATTTATGATCTACTTCTTTTTGTGTCATTAAAAATGAAAATAAATTTTCCCAATCCTTTGTTGTAGAAATAAATTCAATTGTCACATCAGTATCATCCAGCTTTTTATAGATTCTCAAATTAAACATCCACTGCCATACTCTGAACTCCTGGTAAAGTGGGTGAGATTTTGGTATAGCCTTTAAATATTCCTTTTTAATAATTTCTTGTCCATTTTTATCCTTTGATTTAAAAGTTCGAAACTCCAAAACACAATTACCAATAGAAGACTTTTGACTCCTCAATGGACGTTGATAGAAAATGATATCATTTACAAACAGATGTACAAAATCCTTACCTATTAATATTTGTTGCTGGGCTTCATTATTTCTATACAGTTCATAAATACATGCATTAAGCAAATCATCAGTAAATAAATTCGGTTGCAATTCAATTTGCTTTTTTAAAATAGCAATAAGTTCCTCTTTATAAAATTTTCTTTCAATTGTGCGAACCAACTTTCCCCTTATCTTTTGTTTAGGACTACTTACAAGTGAATCATATATAAAAGCACCTACTGTTTTATTTGATTTAAAGATTTCCTGCTCTGTTTTCTTTTTTAATAATGTCCAATCATCTTCTTTTGGTGCCCTGAAGCTTCTTTTTTCTACTCCATCTTTATCTCGTTTAACTGTACCATCATCATTCAAATCTGTCGTAACAATAAAATCTTTTACTTTATCTTTCCAATCAGATAAATCTATTTTACTTGAGCGCCTGTATACCCAACCGTTTTCCAAAATCAATGAATACCAAGTCTCTCCTTTTTTATTAGTTCCAGCATCAGGAATTACATCCACTATTTTTAAAGAATGAAACTCTTCCAACTTATTAGGGTTTTCCTCTTCTTCTTCACCCCTTAATTGATAATACCCTCTTTTCTGATTGAAGTTTAGAATAATCCAAGCTAATTCTTCTTTTTCTAATTTTTGAGTTAGGGCTTTTTTTCTCAAATAATATATTGTCCAATCATACGGAATTTTTTCGCCATTAAAATCATTCAACATTTCCAAAAATGAATTTTGAAATAAAAAACCAGATTCGCAATAAGCTAACTTTGGCTCTGTATTTTCTTTGAATTTTCCTAGTCGTTTAGAAAAATCAATCTCATTTAAATAATGCTCTGGTAAAAATCCCAGAACATTCAATACGCGATGAAGACGTTCTCGTCTCAACAAATTACGTTCTCTTAATCTTCGAATTCCCCTGAAATTTGTTCTTTCTGCTGTTTGCGATACAGAATTTCCTTTTCCAAATTCATCCTTAATGTCTTGTGACATCGGAATAATCCTACTCCCCATCCCTAAAATTTTCCCTTCTTTATTTTCAAAATCTTGTTCCACTAAGGCCCATCCAATTGAATTTGTCCCTAAATCCAACCCTAAAATATTTTTCTTCATAATTATGTGGTTTAAAGTAAAATTGGAAAATACAAAACTTTTAATACATTTACGGACTGAAAGCAATTCACAATAAGGATTATTCCGTTGTGAAAACATTTGGGTTGCTCCTTGTCCATTAACCAGGGAGCATTTTTTTTGCTCCTGTTTAATCATCATCCAACTCACATAAAAAAACCCTCCCGGTAATCCGGGAGGGCACAACTAAAACTCTATACCGGGGTTATCAATCCGGTTTTTTACCATCGAGAAAAGTATTGATGGTAGAAATTTGCGCCTGGTTATTCTCGTCTTTCTTCACTGTCGTTTTGCTGTAAAAATCTTCTACAGTTGTCAGTTTATTGTTGCCGAATAATTCCAGGTTCCTGCGCACATAAGCCGGCACATTCTCCAATTCATTGCCCGCATCTAATGAATTCATGTTATAAGAAAGGTTGCGCAGTTTATGCATGCGTTCTTCAGCCCTGCGTTTCTGTTCTGCTTCTTCGTCATTGCCCGGAACGTTATACACCTGTGCCTGCACAGGCTTCATTGCAGGCGCATCTTCTTTTATCACTACATCAAACTGCATTTGCTCTTCTTCAAACAATGGCCTCACTGTTGCTTCTTTTTTTGGTTCTTCTTTTTTCTTTTCATCAGCAGGCATTTCTTTTTGCTGCGCATAAATGTTGGAAGGCTTATTCAGGAATGATGGCTGCCCTGTTTTTTCTTCTGTTTTTTCTTCATAAAACAAATTCAGCAACGGGTTTGTTTCTTCCGGCTCTTCTTCTTTTTCCTGCACAATTTCAATTGTGTTTTCCTGCGGTATTTCCAATTCAAAATGCAATGTCTGTTGTTCTTCTTTTATTTCATCCGCAACCGGTGTGGTTAATTTTTCTTCCACTACTGTTTCTTCAACAGGCATAGATAATGTTGGCGCATATTCATCTTTCTTTTCTTCAAAAAGCAAAACAGGTTGCACATCCATTTTCTTTTCTTCACCAGGCATGCCGAGTGTCATAACAATTTTTTCCGGCTGTGGTTTCTCCATTGGTTTTGCCGGCATTGTTTCTTTATGCAATGCAGCCACAGGGTCTTTTTGTTCAAAGCCTGTTGCAATTAATGTGATGCCTATTTTTCTTTCCAGTGAAGGGTCATAACCCATACCCACAATAACATCAGTTGTTTCACCTGCCTGCATCCTTAAATAACTGTTGATGATTTCCAGTTCATCCATCGTGCATTCAAATTCACCTTCAGCGCTGTTGATGTTGATGAGTATCCATTTGGCGCCGCGGATATCGCTGTCATTCAGCAATGGTGAACTCAATGCTTCTTCAATTGCAAGCTGGGCGCGGTTTTCACCTTCCACAGCAGCACTGCCGAGAATGGCAACACCACCATTTTTCATCACAGTGCATACATCGGCAAAGTCAACAATAATGTGGCCGCGGCTATTGATGATATCAGTGATACATTTTGCTGCAGTAGCCAATACATTATCTGCTTTGCTGAAAGCTTCTTTCATCTTCAGATTACCATATTGCATGCGCAGTTTATCATTGCTGATGATGAGCAATGTATCAACATAAGGTTGTAACCTTTTGATGCCTTCTTCAGCCTGCAACAACCTTCTCGGCCCTTCAAAACCAAAAGGTGTAGTAACAATACCAACAGTAAGTATGCCCATATCACGGCACACCTGTGCAACGATTGGTGCACCACCCGTGCCTGTGCCACCACCCATGCCGGCACATATAAATGCCATCTTGGTATTGACTTCAAGTATGCGTTTGATTTCTTCAAGGCTTTCTTCAGTTGCATTGCGGCCAACTTCAGGATTAGCGCCTGCACCAAGGCCCTGTGTTAAGTGCGGCCCGAGTTGTACTTTGTTGGGCACTTCACTTTGTTCCAATGCTTTCGCATCTGTATTGCAAATGATGAAGTCTGTGCCTTCAATATTTTGTGCAAACATGTAATTGACAGCATTGCTGCCACCACCACCAATGCCCAATACTTTTATTATTGATGATTTTTGTTTGGGCAAATCAAAATGTATCATAATTATTTTTTTTGTAGTTAGTAAGTAAGTTTTTAAAAGCTCTTGGCTATTTGCTGTTAGCTGTTAGCCTTTTTTTAATTTAATATAATTGTATTTGCTACTATCCAATAGTTAATGGTTAATAGCTTACTTAATTTCTTTATCATCTTCTTCTTTGAACAAATCAATCAGGCTGTCTTTGAATTTATCCCAGAAACCATTCAGGCCTTTAGTGCGTGATGCAATGTTGACCTTTGTCTTTTTTGTTTCTTTTGTTTCAACCACAGCTACTTCATCTTTCTTAAATATCTCCGGCACTTCCACTTTTTTAAACTTATTATCAAACTCCTTTCTCTTATGTTCATAATCGTTATAGCCCTTCAGTATTAAACCAATACATGTTGCATACATTGGTTTTTTTAATTCATCAATATGATTCGGTGCAAGGTGCTCATTGGGATAACCAATGCGTGCACTGATGCCGGTGCAATATTCAGTTAACTGGATAAGGTGTTTCAACTGTGAACCACCACCGGTTAATATTATTCCACCTGTAAGCATGCGGCTGTCGAGCCCGATTTGTTTCAGATGAAATGTAACAAAGTCAAGTATCTCGCTCATCCTTGCCTGTATGATTGATGCCAGGTTTTTCACGCTGATTTCTTTTGGCGCCATACCTTTTATCCCGGGTATTGTAATGTATGCATTATCCAGCGCAGTATCTGCCAATGCAGTACCAAACTGCACTTTCATTGCTTCTGCCTGTGCTTTCAACACGCCCAATCCCATGCGTATGTCGCTTGTAATATTTTCACCACCGAAAGGAATAACAGCAGTGTGTTTTAAGATGCCATCATAAAACACTGCAAGGTCGCTTGTGCCGCCGCCGATATCAAGAATTGCAACACCTGCTTCAAGGTCCACATCACCCATTACTGCACTTGATGATGCGAGTGGTTGCAACACGAGGTCTTTTGTTTTCAAACCACTTTTGTCAACTGCGCGATAGATATTACGTATCGCATTCCTGTCGCCGGTAATGATGTGAAAATTGGCGCCCACTTTTACACCATTATACCCCACAGCATCTTTGATGTTCTGGTAATTGTCCACATGAAAATCCTGTGGTATCACATCAATAATCTGGTCGCCTGCAGGAATAAAAGTCTTGCGTTGATTTTCTATCAACTGGTCAATTTCCCAACGTTCAATTTCAACATCAGGGTTCTGACGAACGATATCGCCGCGTGTCTGCAAACTTTTAATGTGGTGCCCCGCAACACCCACATACACATCTTTGATTTCAAGGTCGGGATTACTCTTAGAGCAACTTATCAATGCCTGCTGAATGGCTTTGATAGTCTGGTCAATATTCAGCACCTGGCCATGTTGCACACCATTACTGTCTGCACGGCCAAAGCCAAGTATTTCCAGTTTGCCGTATTCATTTTTCCTGCCGGCAATCGCAGCAATTTTTGTAGTACCAATGTCGAGGCCTACAATAATCGGCATACCAGTTTCGTCATAAACAGGTTCTGTCATGCCGCTTCCATTTTGGTTCATAGAGATTGTTTTAGTTGTTGTTATTAAAAAAATTTTTCAGCATTGATTTTTCTTTACAGAAAAAATTTCATGCTATGTTTTATTTAAAAGAACTTTTATCAACTGCATCTTTCATTCAACAATCATTATAATCACATCAACAGGACTGTATCAATGTTTTTTCTTCATCACTGCCTTTGGATTTTTATCAATTGACTTTTTAACCACCTGCTTTTTCACATTTTCATTTATTGTTGTATGATGTTCTGTTGATATTGTTTTATTCGTAACCACTGGCGCTGCATAAGTTGTATCACTCAATGCCGCCTGCAATTGTGCATCTGCTTTCTTTAACTGATGCACAGCTTTTGCAGTATCTGCAACTGCATTGGCTTCACCCCTTCTCACTGCTACCACCTGTCCTTCATACTGCACATCAATCACACTGTATCTTTCAAAATCCCTGCTCCACACCTGCCGGTAAAACGCCAGTAGTTTTGCAAATTTTTTATCGAGGTTTTCTGCATCACCCAACCTGATAACCTGGTCGCCTACAACCGGTATAATTTCATAAGAGCGTTGCGGTGTGATGTTCACCTGCGCAGTTTGTTCATTCATGAAACTATCTGCATTGATGTGTTGTGCAATTTGCCTGACATCATTCAACACCATGCTATCCGGTTTTGATAATATTTTTTTATCAGAAGGAAATGATGTGAACACAATCAACCTTGCAGTAGCATTATCATTCACCGGCAAGCGCAACCCTGAACTGTCAATATAAAATGAATGGCCTCCAACAGTAAACACCCTTGCTATTGGTTCGCGTTCTTCAATATCAACATGCAATGACTGGTGATTGTCAAAAAATAATTCTGCATCTTTCACCCAGGGATTTTTTTCCAGTTGTTCTTCTGCAGATTTTAAATTGATATCTTCCAATGTCTGCCCGGCTTTTATTTTATTTTTCAAAAGCACATTCAACACATCAGCCTTATCCACAAAAACATGTTGTTGCGCGCCTTCAATATTCACCACAACATTGCTGCATGTTTTATTATTTTTTGTTTTCATTGCAGCAACGAGCAACACAACGCAACACAGTCCCATGACTGACCAACCAATTGACCGTATTTTAGTTTTCAGGCTCATATTATTGCATCAAAATATTTTTTACAGGTTCCACCAAAGCATCTATATCACCGGCGCCACACATGACCAAAAGCCCGGGCCTGTTCAGTTTCACCCATTCAAGCATTGCGCTTTTTTCCAAAATCTGTTTTTGCGGTAACTGCATTTTATTCAATACCAGTTCACTCGTTACACCTTCCATCGGCACTTCCCTTGCAGGATAAATCGGCAACAGAATCACTTCATCAGCCATATCAAGGCTCTGTGCAAACTCTGCTGCAAAATCATTTGTCCTGCTGTATAAATGCGGCTGAAACACAACTGTTAATTTTCTATCACCATACAAACTTCTCACACCACTCAACAATGCTTTTATCTCTGCAGGATGATGCGCATAATCATCAATCAATACAACATCTTTATTTTTTCCTTTTGCTTCAGGCCCGCCTAAAAAATATTCAAACCTGCGCTTTACACCTTTGAAAGTTTTTATTGCTTTCTTTATTTTCTCATCATCAATCTTCATGTACTTCGCAACAGTAATGGCTGCAATGCTGTTTTCAATATTGTGCAAACCACCAATGTGCAACTCCACATCATTCAACACCCAACCTTTACCAATTATATTATACCTGTAAGCTTCATTCACTACTTGTATCCCTGATGCATATACATCTGCTTTATCATTATCATAAGCATAAGTAAAATGTGTAGCAGCGCTCAAATCTTTACTTCTCTTCAAACCATATTTTGAAACAAGGCAACCATCGTTACTGATTTTTTTTGAAAAATCAATGAATGCTTTTTCCAGTTCTTCAATAGTGCCATAGATATCAAGATGGTCTGCATCCATTGCAGTAACCACTGCTACATCAGGCGACAATTTCAAAAAGCTCCTGTCATATTCATCTGCTTCTATCACATCCACATTGTTATCGCTGCCCCAGAAATTTGTTTGATAGTTAGCAGAGATGCCACCCAGAAAGGCATTGCAACCATAACCACTGTCACGAAGGATGTGCGCAATCATGGTGGTTACGGTTGTTTTGCCATGTGTTCCCCCTACGCATATATCAAACGAACTTTCAGTTATCCATTGCAACACATCGCTGCGTTTGACAACTGTATAATTATTTTCCCTGTAATACACGAGTTCTGCATGAGTTGCAGGGATAGCAGGTGTATAAACAACTACATCCGCATTCTTCGGGATAGCATTTATATCTTCATTAAAATGCACTTCAATACCTTCTGCTTCCAACTGTCTTGTGAGTGGTGTTGCTGTCCTGTCATAACCACTCACCTTTGCACCGCGGCTGTTAAAATATCTTGCCAATGCACTCATGCCGATTCCGCCAATACCAATAAAATAAATATTGACAAGGCTCCCGTTTTCTGCAGTCGCACTTATTAATTCTTTTATTTTAACTGGTATCATCATTATTAAAAAAATATTTTCTTTTCTATTCTAATGTGTGCCGGCAGTAATTTCCAATATTGCTTCCGCCACTTTTTTATCAGCATCTTTTATTGCATACGCTGCAATATTTTCGCTGAGTTCTTTTTGTTTGTTTTTATCTTTTGCCAGGCTGATGATTTTATCAAACAACCTGTTGCGCACCACATCATCTTTCACCATTAATGCTGCATTCCTGCTGACCAGGTATTCTGCATTCACAGTCTGATGGTCCTCTGCTGCAAAAGGATAAGGCACAAAAATCACCGGCTTCTTTGCCACACATAATTCAGCAACACTCATTGCGCCGGCCCTTGACACCACAACATCTGCAGCAGCATAAGCTTTATCCATATCATTGATAAAATCATTCGCCCACACATTGTGCAAAGACTTTGCTTTACTGAGATAAAATGATGCTGTTGTTTTTCCAGTCTGCCAGATAAGTTGTATCCCCAATGGTTGAAATTCACCAAGGTGTTTTGCTACTACATCATTGATACTTCTTGCACCAAGGCTACCACCTATGACAAGAACTGTTGGCTTATCAGCAGTGAGATGAAAAAACTTAATTGCATTATCTTTTGTCTCCACACTTGCTGCAATTGCTTTTCTTACCGGGTTGCCAGTGATGATGATTTTATCTGCAGGAAAAAATTTCTCCATGCCTTCACTTGCAACAAAAATTTTCGTTGCATGTTTTCCCAACATGATATTGCTCTTGCCTGCAAACGAATTGCTCTCATGAATAAATGATGGAATGTTTTTTTGCTGCGCTAATTTCAACACAGGAAATGTGGAATAACCACCAACACCTATCACTGCATCAGGTTTGAATTTTTTAAAAATATTCCGCACCTGGAAAAAACTCCTGATGAGCTTGAATGGCAAACCGATATTTTTTATCAAAGAACTCCTGTCATAACCTGCAATGTTTAGACCCCTGATGGCATATCCTGCCTGCGGCACTTTTTCCATTTCCATTTTTCCCTTTGCACCCACAAACAAAAACTGTGACTGTGGTTGCAATTCCTTAATCGCATTTGCTATTGCAATTGCAGGAAAAATATGCCCGCCTGTACCACCACCAGCAATAATGAATTTCAATCCACCTGCTTCATTCATGCGAAGGCTTTCAGCTTTTTGTTCTGAACCTGCAGTTGTTGCCTCTTGTATTTTTTCACTCCCACTCATTGATTGCCTTCTGCTTTTTTATAATCTTGTTTTTATCCTTTTGCTTTTTCACTTGTTTGTGTTTGTTCATTTTCAACCTGTACTGTTGCAGGTTGATTTACCTGTCCTTCAATATTTCTCGCAACACTTAAAATAATTCCAATAGATGCGCAGGTAAATAAAAATGAACTACCACCCATGCTCACCAATGGTAATGTTACTCCTGTAACCGGTATCAGGTTTACACCAACAGCCATGTTGGCAAGCGCCTGTATCACCAACGTGAAACTCAATCCCAGTGCGAGAAATGCGCCAAACGCATAAGGGCATTTCCTGAACACACGGATACACCTGAACAGGAATACGAGATATAAAAAGATGATGAACAAACCACCCATCAAACCATATTCTTCAATGATGATTGGATAGATAGAATCATTATACGCCTGTGGCAGGTAATTACGTTGCTTACTGTTGCCTGGCCCGAGCCCGAATAAAATACCACCATTTGCAATTGCAATATTTTGTTGCTGCACCTGGTAAGGAATCTCCTGGTCTTCAGCATAAATAAAATCCTGTGTGCGTTGCACCCATGTGCCAAACCTTCCCATAGAATTTAATGATGCTGCAATACCGGTTTTGCTTTTAGCAGTAGCATTGTTGCCACCATCATAAGTGGAAACCGCAACAGCAATTATCAACAGCACCGGTATTGCAGCTATGGAAAGTACAAGCAGTATGTGTTTAATGCTGACACGCCCTATAAACATCAGCAACAATGATGTTAATCCGGTTAATAATGCCGTTGATAAATTCGCCGGCATTATCAACACGCATATAATTCCCACGGGAATGATTAAAGGCAGGAAACCTTTTTTGAAATCTTTGATTTCATTTTGTTTCCTGCTCAGTTGACGTGACAAATACATGAACAAAGCAAGCCTTGCCAGGTCACTGGTCTGAATGGTAAGATTAATAACGGGCAGTTTAATCCAACGGCTGGCATCGTTTACTTCAACGCCAAAGAATAAGGTATAGATTAATAATGGAATGGATAAAATAAAAAGCCACAATGAAACCCTTGAATAGATGGTGTAATTAACCCTGTGCATAAAATAAATCACCAACAGGCCTACTACTATAAATGAAAGTTGCCTGAATAAATAAACAGAAGTATTTCCATCATAATATTTATAAGCCAAAGAACCTGTGGCGCTATACACAACGAGTAATGAAACCAATGCAAGTAAAACAACAATGCTCCATATATATTTATCACCACGGGCACGGCTCCCCCATCCTTTCAATGCAGGGCCGGTTAAATCCGCGAGTGGATTTTTTAAGCTTTCAATTGTTTTAAATGTTTTATCTAACATCCTGTTGTATTACTTCTTTTTTGTAAAAAATATTATTACAGATTTTTTACTGCCTCTTTGAATTGCGTGCCCCTGTCTTCATAATTTTTAAACAAATCAAAACTTGCACATGCAGGGCTTAATAAAACAACATCACCTTTTGTTGCCAACCCATAAGAAACTTTCACTGCATCATCAGCGCTTGCAGTATCTACAACCTGTGGCACCACATCATCAAATGCAGCATGGATTTTTGCATTATCAACACCAAGGCACACGATAGCTTTTACTTTATCACGCACAAGGCCTTCAATCAAAGAATAATCATTGCCTTTGTCAAGGCCGCCCAAAATCAATACCACCGGGCATTCCATGCTTTCAAGTGCAAACCAGGTACTGTTTACATTGGTGGCTTTACTGTCATTGATGAACTCAACACCACGGATAGTAGCCACATATTCCATGCGGTGTTCAAGACTTTTGAAGTCAGCAATTGCTTCACGTATTTTTTCTTTTCTGATGCCGATTGTTGCGGCAGCTATACAGGCAGCCATCGTGTTATATTGATTGTGTTTACCCTTCAGGGCAAAATCGTAGATACTCCAGCTTACGCGTTCATCCTGGACACGCAGCATCATATTTTTCCCGTTGATGTAGCCTCCGTCGTTTGGTTCGTATTTCATGGAAAATGGTAATGTGTTGGTAAGTAATGTTGTTGATTGAAGTTTTTTTGTTATCACTTCATCATCTGCATTGTAGATGAAGTAATCATTTGCTGTTGCGTTTTGTATTATCTTGAATTTACTGTTTATGTAGTTTTCGAATTTGTATTCATATCTGTCTAAATGGTCTTCAGTGATGTTTAACAACAATGCCACATCAGCACGGAAATCTTTAATGTCATCCAACTGGAAAGAACTTATCTCCGCCACATACAAAGGCTTCGGGTTTTCAGCTACCTGTTTGGCAAATGAATAACCGATATTGCCAACCAATGCACAATCCAATCCTGCTTTTTCACAGATGTGATATATCAATGATGTGGTTGTAGTTTTTCCATTGCTGCCTGTTATACCAATTATTTTACTGTCGCCTTTAAAACGATATGCCAGTTCAATCTCACTGATTACAGGAATATTTTTTGCACGGATGGCTTTTATCATTTTATTTTTTTCAGGTATGCCCGGGCTCTTCACAATTTCATCAGCGCTGAAAATTTTTTCTTCATTATGCCCGCCTTCTTCAAACTCAATCTGGTTATCGCTTAATTCTTTTTTATATTTTTCTTTGATTGTTCCAGCATCACTTAAAAACACATCATAACCTTGTTGCCTGCCCAACAAAGCAGCGCCTACACCGCTTTCGCCTCCACCAAGTATGATAAGTTTATGTGCCATTATGTTTTTTTATTTTGTTACCAGCGCCTGTACTTGTGTCATCTTCGTTGTGTCACTCCCTTGTACAGCATATCATTATTCATCAATACATTTCATCATCAACATTTCCATGCAAAAATTTTAATTCCCGTTTTACCACTCATCTTATCTTCAACGTGATGATGGATGCCACCATCAATAAAATGGTGATAATCCAAAACCTTACTGCAATTTTATTTTCATGAAAACCTTTCTTCTGATAATGATGATGCAACGGGCTCATCAGAAAAATCCTCCTGCCTTCACCATATTTTCTCTTTGTGTATTTGAAATATGTTACCTGTATCACCACGCTTAAATTTTCAATCAGGAATACACCACAGAAAATTGGTATCAGTAATTCTTTGCGCACGATGATAGCGAGTGATGCAATGATGCCACCCAATGCGAGGCTGCCTGTATCACCCATGAATACCTGTGCCGGATAAGTGTTGTACCAAAGAAAACCGATACATGCACCAACAAAAGCGCCGACAAAAATCATCAGTTCACTGAGGTTGGGGATATACATGATATTGAGATAATCAGCCAGCACATAGTTGCCACTTACAAAAATGAAGATGCCCAAACCAGCGCCGATAATTGCGCTCACACCACCGGCCAAACCATCAAGGCCATCAGTAATATTGGCGCCGTTAGAAACCGCAGTGATGATAAATGTTACAATTATGATATAAATTATCCAGGTATAATTTTGAGCATTTGGCCCAATCCAGCTTATCAGCCTGCTGTAATTAAACTCATGTGTCTTTACAAAAGGAATTGTTGTGATAGGTGTTTTTACTTCTGCAAACCTCCGCTCCACACCATTAACATTCCTCACAATAATGTTAGAATCTTTTGCCCTCTTTTCACCCTTTTGCAGGAAACTTGAATCAACAACTGTTTGCTTTCCTATCAATTCACGTTCAACCACAACATTATTGCTGAAATATAAAGTAGCGCCGATGATGATGCCCAATCCAACCTGCCCGATAATTTTTGAAACACCTGCAAGCCCATCACTGTCTTTCTTTTTATATGCTTCACCTAATTGCTTTGCTTTCTTTCTTGCTTTCAGTTTTAAATAATCATCTAAAAATCCAATCACACCCAACCATACAGTGCAGAGCAACATCAACCTGATATAAGTTTTATTCAAATCAGCAAACAATAAAGTAGGGACAACAATCGCGAGTAAAATGATGATGCCACCCATTGTTGGTGTGCCTTTCTTTTGTTGTTCACCCTGCAAACCCAGGTCACGCACTGTTTCACCAATCTGGTTTTTCCGCAACAGGTTAATCACTCTTCTTCCATACACTGTGGCAATGATTAATGCAAACAACACAGCCATTGCTGCCCTGAATGAATTATATTCAAACAGGCGTGCACCGCTAATATCGTAGTGCTCATTTAACCATTTGAAGAAGTAGTATAGCATATAATTTTTTAGCTGTTAGCTATTAGCTGTTGGCTTTTAGCTTTTGGCTATTAGTTTATTTATTTAATAATTCAAACATTTCTTTCAACACTTCCCTGTCATCAAAATGCAATTTGTTGCTGCCGATAATCTGGTACTTTTCATGGCCCTTACCAGCAACCAGGATAATATCTTCACCATTGGCAAGATTCACTGCTGTTTTAATTGCTTCTTTCCTGTCAACAATTGAAATTGATTTCCGCCTGCCTGCACTATTCAACCCTGCTTCCATATCTTTTAATATTGCGCCCGGGTCTTCACTGCGTGGGTTATCACTGGTTAAGATGACACGGTCGCTCAATGCTGCTGCTATCTCTGCCATCTCGGGGCGCTTGGTTTTATCACGGTCGCCACCACAACCCACAACAGTGATAACCTGTTCATCACCACTGCGTAATTTTTTTATAGTGGATAAAACATTTTCTAACGCATCAGGCGTATGGGCATAATCAACAATTCCGATGATTTTTTCTTTGCTGATAAAATAATCAAACCTTCCTTCTGCACCGGTTAAACTGCTTAATACCAGCAACACTTTTTCACTTGCTTCACCAAGGCAAACTGCAGCGCCATACACAGCTAAAAGATTGTAAGCATTGAATTCACCAATCAACCTGAAATGCACTTCTTTTTCATTCACCAACATCACCAAACCGGTCAGTGCATTTTCCAAAATCTTTCCTTTGAAGTCAGCAACATTTTTTAAACTGTAATAATATTTTTTAGCAGGCGAATTCTGCAGCATCACCATGCCATGTTTTTCATCAAGGTTGGAGATTGCAAAAGCAGTGCTGCCAAGATTATCAAAGAATGATTTTTTTACACGGATGTATTCTTCAAATGTTTTATGATAATCGAGGTGGTCATGTGTGATATTGCTGAAAATGCCGCCTGCAAAATCAAGTCCTGTAACACGGTGCTGATGTATTGCATGGCTGCTGCACTCCATGAAAACATGTGTGCAACCTGCATCCACCATTTGTTTTAATAATGCATTTAAACTTATGGCATCAGGTGTAGTGTGCGTGGAAGGAATAACATTTTTTCCAACCTGGTTTTGTACAGTGCTTACCAGTCCGCATGTATAATTCAAACCGGAAAATAATTTGAACAACAGCGTAGCAATTGTTGTCTTTCCATTTGTGCCGGTAACACCAACTAATTTTAATTTCTTTGATGGTTCATCATAAAAATTATGAGCGATGTATGCTGTTGCTTCATGAGAATTTTTAACCTGGACAAATGTTGCACCTGATGTTGACGCAGGCAATTCTTCGCAAACGATGATAGCAGCGCCTGCATGAATAGCCTGGTCAATAAATTTGTGGCCATCAACTTTCTCGCCTTTAACAGCGATGAACATTGCGCCTGAATCAATATTCCTTGAATCAATAGTTACAGAACTGACATACAAATCCCTTTCACCAATGATGGATATGATGCGGACCTTATATAATATGTCTTCGAGTTTTTTCACTTAATTCAATTCAAGTTTTATTTGTTGCCCTTTTGCTATCGCTGCTCCTGCTGCAATAGACTGGTTAGAAACTTTTCCCACACCTTCCACCTGTACTACCAAACCTGCATTTTCGCAGATGAACAAAGCATCTTTCAATCCCAGCCCGTTTAATGATGGCATTGTTTTTTTGCTTACAGTCATATCAGAAAGAACAGCCTGTGATTGATTGTTACTCATCCTTGCCCATTCAGTTTTTGCTGAATCTTTATATGCAACATGCATGGCAGCAAGCACAGTTTTAATATCAGGCTGATACCCTGCGTAATTATATTTTTCGTTTTTATCAGCTTTCGCATCTAAATATTGCGTACTATCAGGCAAAGGAGAATTGAGTGTTGTTAACCTGTCTGCGATTTCTTTAAACACTGGGCCTGCAACTGAGGCGCCATAAAACAAAGCTGCATGTGGTTTATTTTTTATCACCACCACACAAGTATATTGCGGGTTATCGGCAGGAAAATATCCTGCGAATGATGATTGATAAATATGGTCGGCATAACCTCTTCTACCATTTGCAACCAAAGCAGTTCCTGTTTTGCCTGCAACAGAATATGATTCTCCTTTGAATAATTTATAAGCAGTAGAACCAGGTTCCGAACAAACACCTTCAAGACATTCCCTGATTTGTTGCAGTGTTGTACTATCACAAATTTTCTCAACCGGATGTGGCTGTGTCTGACGAATTATTTTTCCTTCCTGTTTCACTGCATTTAATAAATAAGGGCGCATCATTTCACCATTGTTTGCAACAGCATTATAGAGCATGCAGATATGCAGTGGCGTTACCAAAACATTATACCCAAATGCCATCCAGGGTAATGTAGTTGCACTCCAGTATTTGCTTCCGGGATGGTCAATGAATGGTGGGCGTTCGCCATATAAATCTATTCCTGTTGTGGTATCAAGGTGCAATGATTTCAGGTGGTTGATAAACTGCATCGGGTTAGACGCATAACTTGAATAAGCAAGTTTAGCCATACCAACATTTGAACTTAATTCAAATGCACGTTTTACAGTAACAATAGATTGAACATGTTCTTCTGCATCATATACTGTCCTGCCGTTGATATTCCATTTGCCACCTTCCAGGTTGATAATGCTGTTCAGGTTATATTTTTTATCTTCTAAAATAGAAAGCATGGTTGCCACCTTAAAAGTTGAGCCCGGCTCAGTAGGTGTCATCGCATAATTAAAATCTTCCCAATAAGAACCATCTTTCTGCCTGCCAAGATTAGCAATAGCTTTTATCTTGCCAGTCTTTACTTCCATCACAATGGCACATCCATGTTCTGCTTCATTCTGCACCATCATCTTCATCAATGCATTCTCTGTTATTTCCTGTATGCGGCTGTCTAATGTTGTAACAATATCTTTCCCGTTCTTAGGTTCTATATCATAATCTTCATTCACCGGCACTGCCACACCGCCTGAGATATACCTCACCAAACGCTTACCTGTAGTGCCTCTCAGCACTGAATCATATGTTTGTTCAAGGCCAACTTTTTGTGCATTCTGTCTTTCAAGACCAATGGTGCGGAAAGCGAGCAACTGGTATGGGTTTAACCTGATATTCTGTACATCTGCGATAAAACCACTTTTGTTTTTACCGAGGCGCACGAGTGGAAAATTTTTCAATTGCTGATACTGGTCAAAACTTACTTTTTTCTTTAAAGAGAAATAGCGGTTTTTTGAAGTATATCCTTTTCTTAAAAGAGATTCATATTCTTTTGCTGATTTGTCTTTAAAAAGATTGGCAAGACAAATGCTCAGTGAGTCCACATTTTCTTTAAACAGCTTACCATTATTCTGAATGAGACCGTCAGCTTTAAAATCAATATAGATATTGAATTGAGGGATGCTGGTGCTGAGCATCTGACCATCTTCACTATAAATGGTACCACGTTCAGCATCCACTTCTTCAATGCGGGTGTGCATACTGTCGCTCGTATTACGCCAGTACGCACCCTGCAATTGTTGAATATAAAATGCTTTCCCAATTACACAAGCACATACCAGGGCAATTGCTATAAAGCAGAGATAAACGCGCCATAATATGTCCTTTTTAATCTCCATCTACAGTTTTGTGTTCTTTTTTTCAGTTAACAACCTTACGTGTCAAATTGTAATCTATGTTTGGTTTTTCAGTTTTTTGATGTTGTTGCAGGCACTTCAATTTTTACAGGGGGTTCTGTAGCCGTTTTCAAACCCAATGCAGATGCAGCTTGTGTCACCTGCGATTCCCTGCTGCGATACATTTCGAGGCTCTTCAGGTTCTTATACTCATATTCCATGTCCTTCACCTGTTTGGCAGTTACGTTGATATCACGGATGGTATTATCAGCCCAATGCCCATTTGCGATATAAATTACTGCGAGCACTGACAGGAAGACTAAAAAACCAAAGTGCTTCAGTATCCATGTATATTTTATTGGCGATTTAATTTTCTCCATTTATCTTTTTATTTTCCCTACGGCATTTGCGAAGGGGTGATTAAAAAAAGATTTTTATTTTTTTTAAAACCTTATCCTTTAATAATTTTCAAGAACTCATCCAATCAATAAAGTGTTTATACTTTATCACCGGCTACAGGCAAATAGCAAATCATACCCTGCTATATTTTTTCAGCAACCCTCAGTTTTGCACTGCGTGCCCTGGGGTTTTGCTTAATTTCTTCCGCAGCAGGTGTTATTGGTTTTTTGAACAGGATGTTGAATTCGGGATTTCTTTGTGTTGTGCTGAAGGGGTTATTATCGTCTTCGGTAATGCCGGCCTGTTTAAAATAATTCTTTACGATGCGGTCTTCAATTGAATGGAATGTGATGATGGCTACCCTTGCTCCCGGCACCAATACGGATGGCAACTGATGCAACATTTCTTTTAATGCACCCATCTCATCATTTACTTCAATCCTCAATGCCTGGAACACCTGTGCCAGGTATTTATTGGGGTTACCTTTCACCACCGGGTGCAACAATGACCTGAATGAATCAATATCTTTTATAACAACCTTACCCCGTTGTTGAACAATATGATTTGCCAGCGTTTTTGAATTCGTTACTTCACCATATTGCTCAAACATTTTATGAAGTTGCGGCGCTGTATAATTCAGCAAGATTTCCAACGCAGTTTTGTCATTGCGTTTGTCCATCCGCATATCCAATGGGCCCTTGAAACGGGTAGAAAAACCACGTTCAGCTTCATCAAACTGGAAACTACTTACGCCAAGGTCGGCAAGCACACCATTAACTTTTTCATGGTGATGCAATCTTAAAAATCGTTGCAAATGGCGAAAATTATGTGGCACAAAAATCAATCGGTCATCACCAGGGATATTTTGCTTTGCATCAGCATCCTGGTCAAAAGCAATCAACCTGCCATCAGCATTTAATTTTTCAAGGATACCCCTTGCATGGCCACCACCGCCAAAAGTGCAATCCACATAAACACCACCGGGTTGAATATCCAACGCATCAATTGCTTCCTTAAATAAAACAGGAACATGATAAGGAGACTCATGCATATTACTGTTTTAAAAGTTTAATCCCGATGTTACTTCAGCCGCAAGGTTGGAGAAAGCATCAGATGAAAATTCCTCAAAGAGCTTTTTGTACTTACCAGCATCCCATATTTTTACTTTATCTATATCAGAAGCCAGCAAAATATCTTTGCCCAGTCCCGCATATTCCCGCAATGATGCAGGCAATAAAATCCGGCCTGCACTATCCAAATCAACATAACTGGCGCCACCTACAAACAATGTCCTGAACTGGCTTACCTTTGGGTTGAATTCGTTTAACTTTTTAATTTTTTCTTCAATGGCTTCCCAACTTTTCAGTGGATACAGCAACAAACATTTTTCAAAACCACGGCTGATAACGATGGTACTGGTTCCTTCAGGCATCTGCTTTTTTAAGCTGCCCGGAAGGAGAAACCGCCCCTTCGCATCTATTGTTGCTTCATATTCACCAAGAAAACCAGCCATTTATTCAATTATGACAACGAATGTATAAAATATTGACACAAAATAACACATTTTCCCACTTTTTTAAGAAAAAGTCTGTATTTCTATTTATCCACATGAAAAAATATGGCCGAAACTCAATGCCAATAAGGGTTACAGGTATTTTTCAACATCAATTTTCAAAAGCAATGTGTAAATGCAGTGAATAAGCTGTGAATGAAGGAGAATATGAGCCCAAAAGATTTATTAATCGAAGATTTCAATTATAATTTGCCTGACGAAAAAATTGCCAGGCACCCAAAAGAAAACAGGGACGAAAGCAAGCTGCTTGTTTATCAAAATGGAAAGATAGACGAAGACATTTATTTGAATATTGATAATTGGTTGCCAGGAAATTCACTCATCATTTTTAATAACACCAAAGTTGTTGAAGCAAGGTTGTTGTTTAAAAAAGTAACCGGAACAACGATAGAAATTTTTTGCCTCGAACCAGGTGATGAATATGCCGACATCACAACAGCAATGTCGCAGACAAAAAAAGTTGTATGGAAATGTCTGGTGGGCAATGCAAAAAAATGGAAAGAAGAAACTCTTGTAAAAAATATTACAGCAGGTAACAAACAAATTAGTTTCAGCGCAAAAAAAATAAAAAAAGAACAGGATTATTTTTTGATTGAATTTTTTTGGTGTGATGATAAAATAAGTTTTGCAGAAATGTTGCACCTCGCAGGGAACATTCCATTGCCACCATACATGCACAGGGCTGCAGAAAAAGATGATGAAGAAAGATACCAGACTATTTATGCAAAATATGATGGCTCAGTAGCAGCGCCAACTGCAGGCCTGCATTTTACAGAATCAGTTTTTAAAAAATTATCAGCGAAAAATATAGAGCAGTGTTTTGTTACGTTGCATGTAGGTGCAGGTACTTTCAAACCTGTAAAATCTGAAAGCATTGCAGCACATGAAATGCATGCAGAGTTTTTTGAAGTGGATATTGATTTGCTGGAAAAATTATCCAACCAATCATATAAAAATATTATTGCTGTAGGCACTACGAGTTTAAGGACTTTGGAAAGTTTGTATTGGATGGGGTTGAAAATTTTTAATAAACTGAAAAAAGAAAATATTGATGCAATAACAATTGAAGACATCAGCATCCGGCAATGGGATGTTTATGATTTGAATGCTGATATACTTCTCAGCGATTCAATAAATGCATTGATGAGTTGGATGAAAGCACACAGGTTAAAAAAACTGGTAGCCAAAACACAAATCATTATTGCACCACCATACAGGTTAAAAACAGCCAACATTCTGGTTACAAATTTTCATCAGCCGAAATCTACTTTATTACTTTTGGTTGCAGCAGTAATTGGTGATGCATGGAAGAAAGTATATGACTACGCTTTACAAAACAATTTCAGGTTTTTAAGTTATGGTGATGGATGCTTATTTTTTGCAGAAGACAATCAACATTCATCATAAGACACGATGAATTGCAGGATTATACACATGTTTCCATCGTCTGTGCGACCATAAATAATTTTCAGGATTTTCACGGATATTTTCTTCTAACAGGCTTATGAGTTTTTTTGTAATATCACCCTCCTTCATTGACCTGGCATCATCAGTAATCAAAATAAATTTCACCTGGTAAACACCTCTTTTCACTTTACTGAAATAAACATAATATGCTAAAGAATTATTGAGCTTAGCGCTTTTTTCAGGGCCTGTAACAAATGGAGTGAGCTTACCGAAAAAAGGGAGCCAATAACCTTTACGAATGGCTCCAAGGTTTTGGTCTGCAACAAACACAAGCAGGTATTTTTGTTTGCTGTAAGGCATAAAATCACGGAGGAATTTACGTGCTGAAATCAGCCTGGCGCCAAATCTTGAACGCAACTTCATAAACAACCTGTTTATATTCTTATTGCTTAAAGGCTTATACACAGTTAAGACAGTATATAAAGGGTTTTCAAAAAGAGAGAGGTTAGCATATTCCCAGTTAAAAAAATGGCCAAGATGAAATTGTACATTCCTGCCTGATGCATAGAAACTATTGATTTGTTCATAATCAACAATAAACCTTTTCTTTAATTCATTTTCAGAAATGCTCAAAAGCTTAATCACTTCAATAAAATTATCTGTAAAATTTTTGTAGAATTTTTTTGCAATCACTTTTCTTTCTTCCAACGTTTTTCCAGGAAATGCAAGTGCAAGATTTTCCATCACTACTTTTTTCCTATAACCAATCAACCTGTAAACAATAAAATAAGCAAAATCACTGATGCCATATAAAATCCAGAATGGCAATAATGAAACCAGGTATAACAGACCATAAATCAGATAATACATAATGCCTGTTCCGTTATTTTTATTTTAGATGATAAGCATTGATACATCCGGATAAATTCATTTCTTATAAAATAATATTCTGAACAATCCTGCTCTTCAAAGGATGGTCAGTGTTGTAATGCAGCCCCCTGCTTTCTTTCCTGAACTCACCGCTTTTTACAATCAGGTATCCAACAGTAATCAAATTTCTCAGCTCACATAACTGTGGTGATACTTTAGTTGATTTATATAAAGCTTCAGTTTCTGTAAACAATAGGTCAAGCCTTTTCATAGCACGGTCAAGGCGCACATCATTTCTCACAATACCTACATAATCACTCATGATTTGTTGTAACTCTTTGAGGCTTTGCGTAATCAATATCATTTCTTTTGGTTCGGATGTTCCCTGTGCATTCCAGTCAGGCACCAGGTCAGTTTTCTGTTTATGAAAAGCATCATGATTTCCATGTTTCATTTTCTCAACAGTGTCAAGAAAAGCGCGGTGGCCAAATACCATTGCTTCAAGCAAACTGTTGCTGGCTAAACGGTTGGCGCCATGCAAACCTGTGCATGCACATTCGCCGCAGGCATATAAATTAAAAATAGAAGTGCGTGCCCATTCATCAGTTTTTATACCGCCACAACTGTAATGCGCCGCAGGTGAAACAGGTATCATTTGTTTTGAAACATCAATACCCATACTCAAACATTTTTCATGGATGTTAGGGAAATGATGTAAAAAATTTTCCATATCCATGTGGCGGCAATCGAGGTAAACATGTTCAGCACCTGATTTTTTCATTTCATTATCTATTGCACGGGCAACAATATCACGTGGCGCCAGGTCTTTTCTTTCATCATATTTTTCCATGAATGCTTCACCATCTTTATTGCGAAGGATGCCACCATCACCACGCACAGCTTCTGTAATCAGGAAAGAAGGAGACACACCGGGTTCATACAAAGCAGTAGGATGAAATTGTATAAACTCCATATTTTCTACTCTTCCTTTTGCACGATAAACCATTGCAACACCATCACCAGTTGCTATACGTGGATTGGTAGTTGTACGATACACCTGTCCACATCCACCGGTAGCCAAAACAGTAACAGGTGAAAGAATTTTTTCAATCTGGTTGTTATTGATGTTTAAAACATAAACACCATAACAGGTTATATCAGTTGTTGATTTTGTAACGAGGTATCCAAGATGATGTTGAGTGATGATATCAACAACATAGCAATAATTGATAAACTCGATGTTGTTAAACTTTTTTATCTCTTTCAACAAAGCCCTTTCCATTTCCCTGCCTGTAACATCTTTATGATGCAGTATCCTGTTTTCACTATGGCCACCTTCGCGGCCTAAGCTGTATTCACCTGCTTCATCTTTATCAAACTCTGCACCATAGCTGATGATTTCCCTGATGCGTTCAGGGCCTTCTTTTACTACTATCTCTACAATTTTTTCATTACATAAACCATCGCCTGCAATCAAAGTATCTTCTATATGTTTATCAAAACTATCATTGGCATCCCAAACACCTGCAACACCACCCTGTGCATATTTAGTATTGGTTTCATCTGCTGTTGTCTTTGTGATGATGATAATTTTTTTCCCAGGATAGGCTTTAGCAATTTTAATAGCATAAGTAAGTCCTGCCACACCCGAACCAATTACAAGAAAATCTGTTTGCATAATGGTGCAAAGTAAATTCTAATTAGTGAAATAGGATATCCTTATAATGGTAAATTAATAAAATACATACAAACATTGATACCAAAAAAAAAGCCCACATAAAAAATGTGAGCCTTGATTTTCGTAAACCTTTTGTAGTTGAATACAGCAATAAAATATTTCAGTTATAAATCAAAAATAACAGTAAAGTTATTTTTCCATTTGTTCAATCACTTCTGCAGTTACGCCTGTGAAACTAAAACCACCATCATGAAACAGGTTTTGCATGGTGACCATTTTTGTAAGGTCACTGAATAAGGAAACGCAATAGTCAGCGCAATCTTCACCTGAAGCATTACCCAGCGGGCTCATCTTTTCAGCATAATTAATAAAACCGTCAAACCCTTTTACACCACTGCCGGCAGTAGTCCTTGTTGGTGACTGTGATACAGTATTCACCCTGACTTTTTTTCTTTTACCATAATAGAACCCAAAGCTGCGGGTAACACTTTCCAGCAATGCTTTTGCATCAGCCATTTCATTATAATCAGGGAATACACGCTGTGCAGCAATATAAGTAAGCGCAATAACGCTGGCATGTTCATTCAATGCATCAAGGTCCCATGCAGTACGCAAAACACGGTGCAGGCTCATGGCAGATATATCAAGTGTTTTCTGGTTAAAGCCATAATCAATTTCAGTATATGCTTTCCCTTTGCGCACATTCAGACTCATACCAATTGAATGCAGGATAAAGTCAATGCCGCCACCAAAATGTTTCATACTTTCTTCAAACAATTTCTTCAGGTCATCCATATTCACCACATCGGCAGGGATGACAGGAGCGTTATTACATTCTTCACTCAATTTTTTTATTTCACCCATGCGCAATGCAATTGGTGCATTGGTTAATACCAGTTCGGCACCCTCCCTGTAACAGGCCTGTGCTGTTTTCCAGGCGATGCTTTGTTCATTTAATGCACCGAAGATGATACCTTTCTTTCCTTTGAGTAGATTATACATGTGTGTTGATTTTGAAAGCGTAAAAATAATTCATCAAACATAATTCAAAATAAAAAACTAAATGGTAAATAATTTTATCAATTGAACAAATAATATTCCTTTTATTTACAGTTTAAATCAAATCAAAAATGAAAAAATCAATTCTGACTGTATTCACATTACTCGCAGCAGTAATAACTTTCGGGCAAACTGTTGATGATATAATTTCAAAACACATTGATGCCCTGGGTGGTAAAGACAAATTATCACAAATCACATCCCTTTATATGGAAGGTTCATTAAACGTTATGGGAATGTCGGCCAATACGAAGATTTCCATCATCAGAGGGAAAGGTTATAAATCCGAATCTGATTTTAATGGACAAAACATTGTTGAAGTTATATCTGACAAAGGTGGCTGGTCTGTTAATCCATTCATGGGTTCATCTTCGCCGACAGCTATGGGCGATGATGAATACCAGGTAAAATATGATGATTTGCTTGCACCTGACCCACTTATAAATTATGCAGCAGATAGCGGTAAAGCGGAACTTGCAGGCCAGGAAAAAGTTGGTGATGTGAATGCTTACAAAATAAAATACACCAACAAGTTTAATAAGGAAACTGATTATTTTATTGACCCTGCTACGTGGTATATTATTAAGAGTTCGACAACAGCATCCGTAATGGGGCAGGAAGTTACAGCCAATACAACTTATTCAAATTACCAGAAAACTGATTATGGTGTTTTCATTGCATATCAAAACGATGTTGATATGGGCCAATATGCAGTATCAATTGCAATTACAAAAGCAGATGTAAATGCAACGATTGACCCTGCAATTTTTGAAATGCCGAAATAAATAACAGTATCAGGAATAAACAAATTACTTGTAATAAAAACCCTGGCGTTGTTACCGGGGTTTTTATTTTCTCAATCATTGCTTGACGAATGCAATAAATTGTCTCATTTTGTATTATGGTTATATAGATGAATGTGTGAAAACCTTTTTCAACTGCATTATCATATCAATAACACCCGATAAAATATTTAAGAAGAAAAACTAATCTTTAGAAGGTTATACATTATAATCGCCACATCCATGCATGATAAAACTTATGTATGAAAAACCCTGGCTCATGCAATATTCAAAACAATACGAAATACCTAAAGAGAATTACCTTTGAGTAAAATATTAAAATGACAACAAAAGAATATATTCTTACAATTTTAAAAACCAACAAACCAGAGTTATTAAAATTTGGTGTTACAAATGTCGGGTTGTTTGGTTCATACCTGCGAAATGAACAAACAAAGGATAGCGATATTGATTTGCTGATTGATTTTGAACCAGGTAAAGAAAATTTTGATAACTATATGGCGGTATATGACATTTTTGAAAACCTTTTTAAAAATCAAAAAGTTGAAATTGTTACTGCAAACGGGTTAAGTAAATACATCGGCCCGAAAATTCTTAAAGAAGTAATGTATGTCTAAAGAACCTATAGATTATTTAAAACATATTTCTGACGAATGCGCTTATATCATTTCTGTAAGCACTGAACTAACAAAAGATGAACTATATTATTTTGAAAAACATTTCAATGCAATAAAACTATAACCTTAGTAACAGGCACATCAACCCCCCACAACAACCTTATTACATTATTTAGTTTCCATTTTGACTACAATAAGGCTGATACTTGCACAACAGGCTTTCTTTTATGGTTAAAAAAAAATTATTGATAACCAAATTGAGGATACAGTATAGAAAAGAAATCAAATCACATACAGGAATGAAATCCTCATTACTGTATTAATTTTTTCTACTGATTCAAAAGAATATTTATGCAAGACTTTTTCTTTAATTACTAATCATCTCCCTTGCATTTTCTATGGCAGCAGCAGTAGGTGATTCACCTGAGAGCATTTGTGCAATCGCCTGAATGCGTTCATCTTTATCCAATAGTTTTATGCCGGTTACAACAGCATCATTTTTTATCTGCTTATACACATAGAAATGTGCATCTGCCTTGCCTGCAATCTGCGGTTGATGGGTGATAGAAACCACCTGCCGTTGTTTTGAAAGTTGTTGCATAATTGCACCCACCTGCCTGGCTGCTTCACCAGAAATGCCTGTATCTATTTCATCAAATATCAAAGTGGGGAGGTTTATCTTTTCTGCTACGAGTGATTTTATACAAAGCATCAACCTGCTCAACTCACCACCACTTGCCACTTTTCGCAAAGGCTCAAAACGGTTGCTCTTATTGGCATCGAATAAAAATTCAATATTGTTTTTGCCTAACTGGTTTAATGCCACATCAGTTACATTTACCTTGATGATTGCATTGGGCATTCCCACCTGTGTCAGCAAACTATTTACATTTTTTTCAAAAGGCGCAACCATCTTCTTTCTCTTTACTGACAGGTCATCAGCAATTTTTTCAAGCTGCTGTTTTTGCAGGTTGAATGTATCCTCACATTTTGCAATTGCTTCATCAATATTTAAAACAGCATCTAATTTTTGCTGCAATTCATTTCTTATCTGTCTTAATTCTGCAGTTGTCTGTACACCATGCTTTTTCAACAGGCGGTAACCAACAGCAATGCGTTCATTGATGAAATTAATCCGTTCTTCATCATAATTCACTTCTTCATTCAGTCCTTCCAGTTCAACGCTGATGTCTGCCAGTTCAATTTGTGCACTTTGTAACCTTTGTACTATTTCATGCAGGCCAGAGTTGAAAGATGTATATCCGTTTAATTTATTGATGAGCATTTTTAAAACCTGGACAATAGGTGTTTCACTTTCTTTCAGTTCATACACAGCAGCATTCAAAGCATTTTTTATTTCTTCTGCATGGCTCAGCAACTTCAGCTCGCTATCTAAATCTTCGAGTTCATTTTCACTGAAGTTGGCATCATTCAACTCATCAAATAAAAACCTGTTATAATCAAGTTCTTTCTGAAAATTGTTTTTCTGGTTAACCAGGTTTTCCAACTGCTGTTGCGTGGATTTCCATTCAACATATAGTGTATTGTACTGGCTCAATAATTTTTCATTACCCGCCAAAGCATCAAGCACTTCCCGCTGAAAATCTGCATCACTCAATTCAAGTGTATCAAACTGCTGGTGCAGGTCCACAAGCATGGAAGCCAGTTGTTTTAATTGTTGCAAGTTGGCAGGTGTATCATTGATAAAACCACGGCTCTTTCCATTTGCAGCAATTTCCCTTCTTAATATTAATTCATTATCTGCAGTGAAATCATTATCATTTAAAAACCGGGTAACATTTTTTCTTTTTTCAATATCAAATATGCCTTCAACAAAACATTTTCTTTCATGATTAAGTAATACGGAAGAATCGGCCCTTTCGCCAAGAATCAAACTTAATGCCCCCATCAAAATACTTTTCCCTGCCCCCGTTTCACCTGTTATAATATTGAAATGAGAAGAGAAATTGATTTCGATAGAATCAATTATTGCGTAGTTCTGTATGATAAGCTTTGAAAGCATCCGGCAAATTAATAGAAAAAGTCAATGTCTTTAATCATCCATCCCAAAGATTGGCAACCTCGTTTATTAGCAGGGGTATTTATCCACAAAAAAATAAATAAGCAAAACAACTCTAACTATTTTCTTTATCATACCCAGTAGAAATTTTCAAAACATAGCAAGCAATTATTTAGTTTTAATTTTTGTAATACTGAAATATTATGAACAGCAACTTTCAGGAATTCGGCAAACGTATCAGCAATAATTTTTTCTTTAAGCAGTTCCTGCTGGCAAAACTTCCGTCTGCATTTTTTGCCGGATTAAAATTGGAATCTTTTGATGCAACACATGCATCAATCAGTGTGAAACAAAAATGGTTTAACACCAATCCATTCAGGTCAATATATTTTGCAGTGCTTTCAATGGCAGGCGAAATGAGTACAGGAATTTTATGCATGGGCAATGTATATAAACGGCAACCCGGCATCAGCATGCTGGTAATAGAACAAAGGGGAAAGTTTCATAAAAAGGCAACAGGAAAAATTCTATTCACATGCATGGATGGCAAAAAAATTTCTGATGCAGTTGAAGAAGCCATTGTAACCGGTAATGCAGTAACAATTGAATGTTATTCTAACGGCACCAACAGCAATAATGAAACCGTTGCAGAATTTTGGGTTACATGGAGTGTGAAGCAACGGCACACGATAGCATAACAGATTGCAATAAATATCGCAAACTGCGACATTTTATTTTAGTTACAATTAGTTGGTGGAGTTACTCGCTATATGCAAAGCAAAAGCTGCAATAGCGGTATCTTTTAATAAATTGATAAAAGCAAACTGGCGATTTTCAAAATCGCTCCCATTCAGGAAGTTGGGCAGATGAATAGTCAACACAAAAATAAAAAGCAATGCAGCCAATAAATATGCGGCAGTCTTTACCATCTTATTGGTAAGAAAAGCAATAGCCGCTAAAACAAATGCGGCACCCGGGATATATACCCACAAATTACCGGCATTAGGCAAAAATGAAGGTACATACAATAATAGTTGTTCAGGATAAACAAAATGATAAATACCAAATACTGCCATAACAATTGCCAATAAAATAATGGCAATACGGGAGGTTTTACTTTCTTTCATGTCGGCAAGTTTTAGACTATTAAGGTACAACTTTATTTAACCCGTAAAAAATATTACTATCAACAATTTTACAGCATACACTATCTTAGGGTCACAAAATATAAAATATGAAGATTGCTTTCCACGGTGCAGCCAGAACGGTTACAGGCTCAAAACATTTGATTAGTTTAAATAATGGTAAGAAAATTTTATTGGATTGTGGTATGTTCCAGGGATTAGGAAGGGATACATTTCCTCTCAACAGCAATTTCAGGTTTGATGCAAAATCAGTCACACATCTATTGCTTTCACATGCACATATTGACCATTGCGGCCTCATCCCAAAATTGGTAAAAGAAGGATTTAATGGAAAAATTTATTGCACACCTGCAACAAAGGACCTTGCAGAAGTTTTATTGATGGACAGTGCAGAAATACAAAGGGACGATATTGAATACACCAATAAAAAAAGAACAAAAAAAGGGTTGGAGCCTTTTGATGTTTTATATGATACTGATGATGTGAAAAATTCATTGCCCATGTTTAATACTGTTGAATATGGCAACTGGTTTTCTATTGATGAAAGTGTTGAAGTTTTATATACTGATGCAGGCCACATTACAGGTAGCGCTGCTGTACATGTGCGCATTACTGAAAACGGTACTACAAGACAGGTAACTTTCAGTGGTGATGTGGGAAGATATAATGATGTTATCCTTCGGCAGCCACATGTTTTTCCACAGGCAGATTATATTATAATTGAAAGCACTTACGGGAATTCATTGCACAAATCAATTGCCAACTCACCGGAAGAATTTTATGAATGGATTGAGAAAACCTGCATGCATAAAAAAGGCAAGCTCATCATACCTGCATTCAGTGTGGGGCGCACACAGGAACTGTTGTATTTTTTAAATGACCTCAGCCTGAAAGGAAAACTAAAAGGCATCCCTGTTTTTGTGGACAGCCCGTTAAGCCTGGAAGCAACAACAGTTGTAAAAGACCATCCTGAAAATTTCAATTCTGTCATACAAAATTTATTAAAAAAAGACAGCGACCCTTTTGCATTTCCCGAACTGACATTTATTAAAAATGTTACTGAAAGTAAGGCATTGAATGATGACCACAGGCCGATGGTGATTATTGCTGCAAGCGGTATGGCTGATGCAGGGCGTATTAAACACCATATAAAAAACAACATTGAAAAAAGCAGCAACACCATTTTGATAGTTGGTTATTGTGAACCTAATTCATTAGGCGGGTTAATCATGAATGGAGTGAAACGGGTAAGAATTTTTGGTGAGGAATTTGATGTAAATGCACAGGTGGGTGTGATGCGGAGCATGAGCGCACATGGAGATTATAACGACCTGTTACATTTTCTGAAATGCCAGGATACCAGTGTTGTAAAAAAAGCATTTATTGTGCATGGTGAATTTAACGTGCAGCAGGATTTTCAAAAGAAACTGGAAGCTGCAGGATTGAAAGAAGTGTATATCCCTGCAATGCACCAGGAAATTGATTTAGGATAATGCGTTTTTCTAATGATTGAACATGAATAAAAATGTAAACTATGAAAATAAAAAATTTATTTTTTATGTTGATGTTAGCCTCTGTTTCAATTAATGCACAAACAAAAATGGCGGCTTGTTGTTCACAAAGCGCAACAGATAAATTTGCTGCATTAGCTAACGATGTAACATTTGTGTCTTTGCACGATGCACCTGTTCCATTCACATTCAAAAGCGATGATGGCACAGACATACATTTCAAAACCGATGATGGCACTGATGCACATGCGTGGATGATTAAAGCAACGAAACCCACCAATTATTATATTCTTGTAATTCACGAATGGTGGGGATTGAATGATTATATTAAAAAGGAAAGTGAAAAACTCAGTCATGACCTTGGCATCAATGTTATTGCCCTTGACCTGTATGATAATAAAGTTGCCACTACGCCGGACCAGGCAAGAGTTTTGGTACAATCAGTAAAAACGGACAGAGCTGTCAGCATTATTAAAGGCGCTTACAGTTTTATGGGCAATGATGCAAAAGTATTTACTATCGGTTGGTGTTTTGGAGGGAGTTGGAGTTTACAATCTGCATTGCTGGGCGGTAATCATGTAGCGGGTTGCATCATGTATTATGGCATGCCTGAAGATGATGTAAATGTTTTGAAAACCCTTCATTGCGATGTGATTGGATTTTTTGCTAATCAAGACAAAGGCATTACACCTGCAATAGTGGATAAGTTCCAGGAAAATATGAAAGCAGCAGGAAAACATTTAACTGTTTATCGTTATGATGCAGTGCATGCTTTTGCCAATCCAAGCAACCCGAATTATAATAAGGTAGCAACAGAAGATGCATATACAAAAACGATTGCATTTATAAAAGAGAGGATGAAATAATAAACTTTCACTTATACTGATGAAGAAGTTTTAAACTTTTCAACAAAACGCTTTTTTAAAATTGTTGTTATACGAAAACTTATAAGAACCCGTAACAAAGCATAGAAACGAATTGACAAAAAAATATGATACCTGATTACCAGACTTTAATGCTTCCATTACTCAAACTTGTTTCTGACGGACAAGAACACAAATACAGAGATTTAATAGAAAGTCTTGCTGTTGAATTTAAAGTAACTGATGATGAGAGAAAAGAACTTTTAGCAAGTGGGAATCAAGCAATTTTTGACAATCGCGTTGGCTGGGCAAAAACCTATCTGAAAAAAGCAGGTCTTCTCGAATCTCCTAAACGAGCTTCTTTTGTAATAACTGACCTTGGCAGAAAAACTTTGGCCAAAAACCCTGACCGAATAGATGCAAAATATTTGCAGCAATTTCCTGCATTCCTTGAATTTCAAAATGCATCTCGCAATGACAATGAAACAGAAGATAAAGCAACAAATATTTTATCAAACGAGCAAACACCTGAAGAAAGTTTAGACAAAGCTTATCAGAGAATAAGGAAATCATTGGCTTCAGAACTTCTAAATAAAGTCATTGACCTCCCCCCTTCTTTTTTTGAACGACTGGTAGTTGAATTATTAGTAAAAATGGGATATGGGGGTTCAATAAAAGATGCTGGAAAAGCAATTGGAAAAAGCGGAGATGAAGGAATTGATGGAACAATTAAGGAAGATAGACTCGGGCTTGATGTAATATATATTCAAGCCAAGCGTTGGAAAACAGGCAACGTTGTTGGGAGACCAGAAATTCAAAAATTTGTTGGTGCATTAGCAGGACAGGGAGCAAAAAAGGGAATATTTATTACTACATCAAATTTTACTAAGGAAGCATTAGATTACACTCCGAGAAATGAAACGAAAATTGTTTTGATTGATGGTGAGCAATTGACTCAACTAATGATTGATTTTAATCTTGGTTGTACAACACAACAGTCTTATGAAATTAAAAAAATTGACAGCGACTATTTTGGAGAAGAATAACATCACAAAAATGAATCCGACCACATAACATAATAACTAATAATTCATTTTATTTTTCATTAAAGCTCAAATTATTTTTTACCTAATCTTTCAACATAAATCTATCCACAATCACCACTCAAAAATTTTAGTCTTTTACCTTTACGATAAAGTATAAACTGATATGACGACAACATTAATAACCTGCCCTTCGTGCGGAACAGAATTTGAACCAACAGATGCTATCAGGGAAGAAGTACAAAAAGAATTGCGCCAGCAAATGAAAGACTGGCAACAAAAGAAAGAAGATGATTTTAAAAAGAAGGAAGTTGCTCTGCAAAAACAATTATCAGAAAAAGATAACGAGTATCAAAAGCTACTTGCTGATGAAAAGAAAAAAATGCAATCAGACCTTGAACAATCCATCAGGAAATCACTTAGTGCAGATTTTGAAAACCAATTAAAAATCCTGCAACAGTCTGTTGCAGATAATGAAGAAAAATTAAAGGAAGCCAGGAAAAAAGAATTGGAGTTCCTGCAAAAAGAACAAAACCTAAACCGCAAAGAAGCAGAATTGGAATTAGCAGTGCAGAAAAAAATTATTGAAGAGCGGGAAAAACTTTCTGTTGAAATCAGAAAGATAGAAGCACAAAAGATAGAGCAGATGGAAACTGATTTTCGTATGCGCCTTGCCGAAAAGGATAAACAACTGGAAGACCAGAAAAAACTTGCTGAAGAGATGAAGCGCAAAGCGGAACAGGGCAGCATGCAATTGCAGGGTGAAGTGCAGGAATTATTATTGGAAAATATTTTACAAAATACTTTCCCGCATGATACAATTTTACCTGTTGGCAAAGGTGTACGCGGCGCTGATTGCATACAGGTTGTAAATAATAATTTCGGTAATGAATGTGGTAAAATTATTTATGAAAGCAAACGCACTGCCAACTTCTCCAATGACTGGATTGACAAATTAAAAGCAGACATGCGCAGCCAGGGTGCAGATGTTGCAGTAATCGTTACGCAAAGCATGCCAAAAGACATGGAAAGATTTGGTGAGAAAGATGGAGTTTATATCTGCACGTTTGCCGAAGTGAACAGCCTTGCTGCAGTATTGCGAACAAGTATTTTAAAAATTTATGCGCTTTCAAAAAGCCAGGAAAACAAAGGCGATAAAATGACGATGCTGTATGATTACTTAACCGGCAGTGAATTTAATGAACAATGGAAAGCAATACGTGAAGGTTTTTTAAGCATGAAGATGAGCATTCAAAAAGAACGTGATGCTATGGAAAGGTTATGGTCTGCAAGGGAAAAACAATTATCAAAAGTATTGCTCAATGCCACAAGATTTAAAGGCTCAATTGAAGGCATTGCAGGTAGTGAAACAGTTAACCTGAACTTGCTGGAAGATGATAACACAGATTTGGCTGAATAAAAAAATGATGACATAAATTCTTAAAAAAAAATATTGGCATAGTTTTTAACATTGGGTTGTGCAGCAATAAAACAATGAGATGTATCTCTTTAAACCATTAAAATAAAATTTATGAAAAAAATCATTTTAGCATTTTTGACCATTTTCTCTTTCATCAGTTTTAAAAGCAATGCACAACTTGAAAAAGGTAATGTAATAGTTGGTGCAGACCTCGCTAATTTTAATATCGGGCTTAAGAAAGGTGCAGTAACGAGTATTGATATCACACCAAAAGCTGCATGGATGATAGATAACCAGATTGCTCTTGGTGGGTATATTAATTTTGGTTATACCACTCAAAAGATTTACGGAACATCGTATAACAATACAAATTATGGAATCGGTGTATTAGGCCGTTATTATGTAAATAACCCAAAATATAATTTATTAAAAGCTGGCAGGTGGTTTGCAGAAGCCAATGTAGGATTCCAGGGCACCAATACAAAAGGCGGCAGTTCTACTAACGGCCTCGGCTTTGGATTAGGACCCGGTTATGCTTATTTTATAACACAAAATGTTGCACTGGAAACGCTTTTAAAATTTGATGAAAATGTTGGTTTTGGTAACAGTCCATCAACACCTGACCTTAACCTGCATGTTGGCTTCCAGATTTATTTACCTGGAAAAGCTACGGTTAAGAATATCCAATCAAAGGAAAGAATGTAAACATATTTTCATTTTCATTTCAACAAAAGTCCCGCTGAAAAGCGGGATTTTTTTATTGCATAAATTTTGAAATCAAAGAATGAAAATGATGTGTGCCTTGTTCTCTTTTTACTGAATACCTGCCATGCTGGTAAAACCTTGACCGGATGCCTTTCTGAACATTTTGTACCACTTCTTCATCTTCCATCTCAACAGTATTTAAACCACTCCCCGCTCCTTTTTCCAGTTTTGTTTCATCACTTACATAAGTTAAAAATCTGACACGGCACCTGCTGATATCAACCGGTTCAACAAGATTAAACGACAATCCCCAGGGGTAAAAATTAAACATCATGTTGGGAAAAACCCAGAAATAATATGCGGCTACTTCTTTACCTGCATCAGGTGATGATGATGGCAAATCAAAACATACATCACCTTTTTTCCCGATACCTTTCTGAAGGTTGGAATACTGAAAAATTTCAGTGGTATATTCACCAAAATCAAGCACCTGGTTGAGGCCTGCATGCACGAAGGGAATATGAAAACCTTCAAGATAATTTTCACAATACAAAGCCCAGTTGGCTTCAACAAAATAATCTTTTGAAAGGTCTTCCCTGAACTGCAAATCATTCATAGGAAACCATTCCATTCTTTTCATCATCTCATCAAAAAAATCATCCGGTTTAATTTTTTCATTGAGACTGGTGAATAATAATTTTCCCCATTTGAATAATGGCAGTTGATGCAGGTCATCATCTTTTGAAGGAAAATTTTCCACCTCCTTAAATTCAGGCATGGAAAGAAATTTTCCATCAAGACCAAAAGTACGTCCATGATATTTACAACGAAGTTGATTGAGCCGGCAAGGTTCATTCACTACCAGGTTGCCACGATGCGTACACACATTACTCAGGCAATGCAATTTGTTTTCCTTGTCTTTTGAAAGCAATAATGGTTCATCAAGAAAATTTTCCAATAAAATAAATGGGAATGCTTCACCTGTATTTTTAACTTTATCAGTATCGCCAATAAATTGCCATGATGGTGCAAAGATTTTTTCTTTGGCAGCATCATAAAATCCGGCTTGTGTATAGAAATCAGTATTCAGCGTTTTGGCTTTCGCAATATCCGGGTCAATATAAAAATCAGGCATAAAAGATTTTTGAATAAAGATAGAAATGAATTGTTATTGAAAGCCTTGCAACCTGTGAGTTCCGGGCCAAACAGTGCCGGGATTGGAAAGATTTTTTGTTGGCTTATATTTGCCGGCCGGAATTTGAAATTACGAACCTGCCTGCCGGTAGGCAGGTTACGAATTACGAATTATCAATTACGAATTACGAATTAAAAATTACGAATTAAAAATTCACAATTATCAATTAACAATTATCAATTATCAATTATAAATGAGTGCGCATTTATCAGAGCAGGAAATTATCCGCCGCAGCAAATTGGAAAAATTAGAGGCATTGAATATTGACCCTTATCCTGCGCCTTTATATCCTGTAACACATTTTTCAAAGGATATAAAAGATTTATTCAGTGAAGAAACTAAAGAGCAATTCAATGATGTTTGTGTTGCCGGCCGCATCATGAGCATCAATGATAAAGGCAAAGTTTTTTTCATCAAGATAC
This sequence comes from uncultured Parafilimonas sp., assembly GCA_964400415.1. Classification (GTDB taxonomy): domain Bacteria; phylum Bacteroidota; class Bacteroidia; order Chitinophagales; family Chitinophagaceae; genus Parafilimonas. The sequence continues at coordinate 31,386 of CAYNTP010000020.1, read as the reverse complement.
AGGATAGCAAAGGCATAATTCAATTGTATGTTCGTAAAGATGATGTTTGCCCTGGCGATGATAAAACATTGTTTGATGAAGTAATAAAACACCTCATTGACCTCGGTGATATTATTGGCGTAACAGGTTTTGTTTTCATCACAAGAACCGGTGAAATTTCCATTCATGCAAAAAGTTTTAAGCTACTGGCAAAATCATTAAAACCATTACCTGTAGTAAAGCGTGATGAAGAAGGAAATGTATATGATGAAGTAACAGACCCGGAGTTTCGTTACAGGCAACGATATGTTGACCTGATTATAAACCCTGCAGTTAAAAATGTTTTTGTTAAGCGTACCCAACTCATCAATACTATGCGTAATTTTTTAAATGAGCGTGGCGCATTGGAAGTTGATACACCTGTTTTACAACCAATACCCGGCGGTGCAGCAGCAAGGCCATTTATTACGCATCACAATGCTCTGGATATTCCATTGTATCTGCGCATTGCCAACGAATTGTATTTAAAAAGATTGATTGTCGGTGGATTTGACTGGGTGTATGAATTCAGCCGTGATTTCAGGAATGAAGGAATGGACAGGACACATAACCCTGAATTCACCATCCTTGAATGGTACACTGCTTATAAAGATTATTTCTGGATGATGGAAACAACTGAGCAGTTGCTGGAACAGGTTGCTATCGCACTGCATGGTACAACAGAAGTAAAAGTTGGAGAACACATTATCAATTTTAAAGCACCATACCAACGTATCAGTATTTACGATGCTATAAAAAAATACACAGGCATTGATGTAAGTGAAATGGATGAAGAAGCTTTATTTGATGTTTGCAAACAATTACATCTTGAAGCAGACAAAAGCATGGGCAAAGGAAAGTTGATAGATACCATCTTCAGCGAAAAGGCTGAAGATAATTTTATCCAGCCGACATTCATCATTGATTATCCTGTTGAGATGAGCCCGCTGACAAAAAAACACAGGAGCAAAGCAGGACTTGTTGAAAGATTTGAATTAATGGTTAATGGCAAAGAAGTTGCCAATGCTTACAGCGAGTTAAATGACCCGGTTGACCAGAGGGAAAGATTTGAAGAACAATCCAGGTTAATGGAACGCGGCGATGATGAAGCCATGTATATTGATGATGATTTTTTAAGGGCATTGGAATATGGCATGCCACCTACAAGCGGGATTGGTATTGGCATTGACCGTTTGTGTATGTTGATGACTAATCAATCTTCGATACAGGATGTTTTGTTATTCCCACAGATGCGGCCAGAACGCAGGTTGGATGATGCACAACAGGAGCAAACAGGAAAATAATTATTATTAAAATGCAAGGAATAAAAAACAGGGAAGCAGGGTTTAGACTTGATAATGTTTAACTGTTTCGTTCACTATCTTCTCTGTATCGGAAAACAAAAGGCCCCTTTTATTCAGGCTGTAATTCTTTTAAAAAGTTTTTCATTAATGTAAGACCGGATTCATTATTTAATGTTTCAATCAATCTTAATTTCTGCAACAATGAAACCTCAAATGAAGATTTAATTTCAGGCCGTTTTAGTTCTGGCATAATGATAGAATTGGTTATTTGCATATTGGATTTTTAATGATAATAAAATTATCAAACACCTGGAAAGAGAAAGATTCTTAAAGGCATTTTTTATATCCGGAAAAGAAAATCATTAAGACAAAGCTTTGTTGATTTTTTTTGCAATGGCAGGCCCTTCATAAATAAATCCTGTCCATACCTGCACGAGTGAAGCGCCGCAATCCAGTTTTTCTTTTGCATCATCACCATTAAAAATACCACCGCTTGCAATAACCGGGATTTTATCTTTGAAGCTACTCATTAAATATTTCAGTACTTGTGTTGACCTTTCCTGCAATGGCTTACCACTTAAACCTCCTGCACCAATCGCTTCAATTGTTGATGGAGAAGTTATAAGATTGTTTCTTGCAATAGTTGTGTTGGTTGCAACAATACCATCCAGTTTTATTTCAAAAGCAAGGCTGATGATATCATCAAGCTGGTGCTCATTCAGGTCAGGCGCTATCTTCAACAACAAAGGCTTTTGTTTTGAAAAGCCATTGTTGATATTTTGTAAGTGTTCCAATATTTTTTTTAAAGCATCTTTCTCCTGGAGTTCACGCAAGCCCGGCGTGTTGGGTGAGCTCACATTCACTACAAAATAATCTACCACATCAAACAATGTTTTAAAACAGGTTTCATAATCCTTCCATGCATCTTCGTTAGGTGTAATTTTATTTTTTCCTATGTTGCCACCAACAATAAAATTAATTGCTGAAACCTTCGCATTGTATGCCTTCCATGCTTCCAGTCTTTTCTGAATCACAGTTGCACCATCATTATTAAAACCCATCCTGTTGATGAGCGCTTTATCTTTTGGCAAACGGAACAACCTTGGTTTATCATTGCCAGGTTGTGGTTTTGGAGTAACAGTTCCAACTTCAACAAATCCAAAACCCAACGCTTCAAGTTCCCTTAAATACAATGCATTTTTATCAAAGCCCGCACCCAACCCAACAGGGTTCCTGAAGTTTAACCCGAAAACATTTTTCTTTAATGCGGGATTAGTGTATGTAAAATTTTTCTGAATTATTTTTTTTGATAAAGAAAAATTACAGGCAGCTTTTACATTGTTCATTGCAAAATAATGTGCACCCTCAGGAGGTAAAGTAAAAAACAGTTTTCGAAGCGCCTGGTATAACATGGCGCGAAGATAAAATCCTAATTGTAACTGTTAAGGAACAATTTTCAACTATCAGCCACTCACATATTTATTATCCCTGATAAAAAACCTAAAAGGTAATAATGCATCTTCGCCCGCATAATCAACCCCGATACGCGGCGTGGCAACAATATTTCCAGGTGAAATTTTCATCCCATCACCTGCAATAAAAAAATCATTACTTTTTAAATCAATCCCTGTATGATGTGTGAAAATGCCCAAAGCTTTTGAAACATTTCCGGGGCCGCTTGTTAACCTGTAACCAGCTTTCTGTTTATTGGTTCTTTGCAGCATAACATCAATGCCAAACAAAGGTTCAACCGCCCTTACCAATATTGCATGAGGCACATCTTTGATATTTGTTACCACATTAAATAAATGATGGATGCCATAACATAAATACACGTAAGCAACCCCACCATTTGCATACATAATTTCAGTGCGTTTAGTACGCCTGTTGTTATAAGCATGAGATGCTTTATCAACAATACCATTATATGCTTCAGTTTCTGTAATCCTTGCAGCAGTAAGCTGATGGTTAAAATTTGTAACAATGATTTTTCCAAGAAGTTCACGGGCAATTTTTACAACATCTTCTCTTGTGAAAAAATTATCATCCAATATTTTCAACGATGCCAAAAATTCCTTCTCATCTTTTATATGTTGTTGCACTTTCACCAATTGTTTTATTTTTAATGCTTAAAATTAAATACTGTTGCTGAAAGAGATTATTATAGCAATACAGAGCTTTCATAAGGCGCATATTTTTATACGTCGCCACCGGTTATGGAAATGGATTATCATACCGGGCATCATCTATACTTTACTCTTTGTGGTATCAATGTATTTTTTTGGCAAAACAGCCAGCACATTTATTGAATGGATACGCGTTCATACAGGATTGCAAAACTGGATGGCAAAAAATGATTCCGGCTTGCTTGGTTTCTTTGTAACCTTTGCCAGCATCATTTTATGGATAGGCCAGATGCTGTTGTATTTTTCGTTGTTCAAATATATATGGCTGATATTAGGCTCACCCGTTTTTTCATATATCAGTGAAAAAACTGCATCCATTATTGAAGAAAAAAATTTTGACTTCAATACAAAACAATTTTTGAAAGATATTGCAAGGGGTATCCGGATTGCATTACGCAACTGTATCTGGCAAACTGTGTATATGGTATCTATTTTAATTTTATCATTAGTACCTATTGCAGGATGGCTAACACCTTTGCTTGCACTGCTGGTTGAATGTTACTATTATGGTTTTTCAATGCTCGATTATAGTTTTGAAAGAAATAAGTTGTCCGCACAGCAAAGCATTTATTTTTTAGGAGAACACAAAGGCCTTGCCATCGGTAATGGGCTGATGTTTTATTTAATCCAGGTAGTGCCTGTTATCGGTTGGGTATTGGCGCCGGCCTATTCGGTTGTAGCGGCCACACTGAGTTTGCATGAAGTAAAAGATTTATTACCAAAAGCATCACAATAATGCCATCAACAGTTTACCTGATACCAATTGTTTTGCATGAAGATGATGCTGCATTGTCAGCTATACCGTCCTACATTAAAAATGCAGTTGAAAAATGCGAGGTTTTGTATGTGGAGAATGAAAGGACTGCAAGGAGGTTTTTAAAAAAAATCTGGAAAGAAATTAATATTGATGCTTATACCTGGCATACCATCCATAAAGCAGAAGATGAAGCCATCGGTTTTTTAAAAAACGATATCAAGGATAATAAAGTTATCGGTATCATGAGTGAAGCGGGTTGTCCAGGTATAGCAGACCCTGGGCAAAAATTAATTCATGTTGCTCAAGAAATGAATGCAACTGTTGTGCCGATGGTAGGACCAAATGCTATATTGTTAGCATTGATGGCGAGTGGTATGAACGGGCAGTGTTTTCAATTTGTTGGTTATTTACCTGTAGATGCACACGAAAGAAAAAAGAAAATAACTGAACTGGAAAATGAATCTCTCAAAAAAAACTGTACACAGATTTTTATTGAGACACCGTATCGCAACCAGCAATTGGTACGGGATATTTTACAAGTTGCCAGGCAAGAAACACTGCTTTGCATTGCAGCAGATATTACTGCATCAACGGAATTTATCAAGACAAAAAAAATAAAACACTGGAAACAGGAGCAAATCAACCTGCATAAAAGACCAACGATTTTTTTATTATATGCAGGGTAATTATTACTGAATATTTTTTAGTACGAGGAAAGGTGGTTGCTGCATCCAGTTAATCTTTGGTTTTTTCTTAGAGGGAATAATTGAAAAATTACCAAGTACCAAATCAATTTTTCCATCACCATCAAAATCGCCTGCATCCATAGTGAGCCACCTTCCATATTTTGCTGCTTCCAAACTATAAGGAGTAAAATTATAACCAACATTATTTTTAAGAAATACAAAACCTTCTTCAGGGTGGTTTTGATAATCTGCAAAAAAAGCAATTGTTGCAATATCCAAATCACCATCGTTATCAAAATCTTCTGCGATGGCTTTATAACAACCATTGATTGGATAAAAATATTTCTGGGTGAAATTATTTTTACCATCATTCAAAAAAATATAGACACCATGATAAGGTTTTAATACCGGTGAATAATCTGCATTATCGCCACAGGTATAAATGATATCATCAAAACCATCTTTATTAAAATCTATCAATTCAAATGAAGAAGAACCATAAGACGGAGGGAACCGCAACAAACGTTTTGATTCAAAAACCCCATTGCCTTTATTGGTATATAAAAAAATACCTTCATCGCCTTGTGAAAACAATGCCCAGATATCTGGCAAACCATCATGATTATAATCTGTAATATAAGTCCTGATAGCGCCGGGAGCCGTACTGATTAAATGATATTGATACTGATTATTGCCTTTATTTTCAAGCCATGATAAAGCTCCTTTTAGATTACCAAACTCACATACTACATAATCATCTTTACCATCTTTATTCAAATCTGCTTTATTGATTTGTACAGGGCGCATTAAATTTTTCTGAATTGTATCTGTAACAGACGGATGATTAAGAGAGATATTTTCAATAGACCCAAACTTCCCATTGTTTGGATTAAGGACACCTGTATTACAAAGTGTAAGTGTATTGGAATCTTTAATAATATCAGTTACTGCACCATTTGTGTTGATAGAGTCTGTCAGTTGTAATGTGCTATCAAATACAAAAATTTTTTTAGCAAAGGCATCACTGATAACCAGTTGATGATTGGGTTCCATTTTTACAAATGATACACCGGGCATCGGGTAAGTAAAAGATGGATGAATTGGTTGAAATAATTTTTCATTCATTTTTATTTCAACATTTTTTCTTGCTGGCAGCAAAGAATCAGGTGAAGTAGCAGTGTAATAGTCAATAATATTTTGCCATTGCACAAATGAAATTACCTGTTGAGATGGATAAAATTTTCTACCGATGTTTGTATCAAAGATGGCTGAAGGATAATTTTTAAACCCATAACCAAAAATCCCAAGCCTCGGGCCCATTTGTGGTAACACACCATTATCCCATGTTTTTGCATCCAGCAATGATGGTTCTGGAAACTGGTGACATGATGCACAATATTGCTTTGCCAGTTTTTCACCGGCCCTGATACTGGCATCAGGAACATCTTTGTACAGACTATTCTTCGTATAATCTTTACAAGCAGCAAAAAAGAAAAACAGGATAGAAAAAAAATAAATAAATGCTGATGACTTTAATTGAAGTTTAGATTTCATTGAATTGATTTTTCAAACAGCAGGGATAGTGAATTTTAAAAATTTATATTCCTGCTTTTACCCATCGTATTAAAAATCTGAACAGACCTTACTGCATCGTTGATATTAATTATCCGCGATGATTGAGAAAGATATGACATGCCATAGTAAAATTCCAATCTTCGCTTCTTACCATTTTTCAATTCAATGATTGCATACATGTCATTGGGCTGAACTGGCAGACAAGTAATTTTTTTATTCAGTTTAAATACACGCAATGGGCCACGGTTTTCAGTTGCAGCGAGCAAACATTCATTTTTATTATTGCGCAACAACGCTAATGATTTCCCATTTCCTGGAATATAAATTCCACTTTGCAAAATAGATAAAGGAGTGAAGCCTCCTTTACCATCACCCTTAAGCACCAGGCCATTTAAAGCATCATACCTTCCAGTGCCTACCTCAGTGCCATAATCATTTCCATTAATGACTACATCCAAATTTCCATCACCATCAAAATCAGCAACACTCATCCCGCACAACATGGATAGTTGAGCCATTGCAGGCAACTTGCTTAAAACAAATTTACCATTGCCATCATTTCTTAAATATGCTGAAGCAAGTTCATTGGCATGATAAATATTGGCGCCTTTTAAATCAGCAGGTGATAACACTGAATCCATAGGTGCAACAGCATACGATTTATAGCTTTCATATTTCCTGCGCATTGTTATCATTTGCTTTATAAGCTCATCACGGGAAGCTACAGGAAACTCTTTCACTATTTTATCCTTGTTATTATCAGGGATGTAAACCGAAGTGATTGCATCAAAGCTTCCATCATTATTAAAATCTTTTGCATAAACAGAAACAGGATGCTTGTCATCAGCTTTATAAAAAGTATTTAATCCTGTATTGCCCACTATATAATCAATGTCACCATCATTATCAAAATCGCCAGCAGCAATTGTATTCCACCAACCCACAGCATTTGAAATACCAGATGAAGCAGTAATATTTTTGAACACCCCTTTATTGTTTTCTAAAAAAGTAACAGGCATCCACTCACCAGCCAGTATGAGGTCAGGCCAACCGTCATTATTAAAATCTGTGAATACAGCATCACATGTTAAACCAATATTGATAAGTGAAGGCGCAACAGTTTTTGTTACATCAGTAAATTTTACTACACCATTTTTAGTATCATTTCTAAGAATAAAACTTGAAACAGGTTTAGGATAATTCCAGGGGTCAACACGACCTGCAACAAATAAATCAAGGTCACCATCTTTATCGTAATCAGCAGCACGGACACAAAATTTGCTGGTAAAATTTTCCGGCAGTGCCAAAGTATCTAAAGTAAAATCTCCTTTTCCATTATTGATATAAAACCTGTCCTGGTAATTTGGTGCATTATGGTCTGCTTCATAACCGCCACTTGCGATATATAGGTCAAGGTCACCATCGCCATCAGCATCAAATAACAATACACCTTCATCCTCTGCTTGTTTGCTCAGAGAATCTTTGAGTTTCTGTAAATCCTGTTGTATAAAGGTTCCGTTCTTTTGTTGTAACAATTTTTTTCCACTATAGAAGAAAGAACCACCTGTGATGATATCATCCAACCCATCACCATTGATATCACCGATTGCCATCCCCGGGCCGAATTCAGAAAATTTATGTGGTAAAAGTTTTTGAATATTAAAATCAATAAAATCCCTTTCCTTATTGATACTATGTATTTGTAACGAATCGGTAATATTATCAAAAAGAGCATTCGCGTCAATAACATTTACATTATAACTATATGGTATTTGCGCATCTTTGGAACGTACAACCAGTGTTTGATTAGCTTTTACATTTTTGATTATTTGTTTTTTTAAACCAGGCCAGCGTATCACAACAGAATCAATTACAGAAGCTGTGTCAAGGCCAAAATGAGCCACATCCTGGATGGTAGAAAGGTAACCACGATATGGAGTATTTTCCCAAAACTGGTGTTGGCCATTATTGTAATAAATATCAGCCAACGCACCTATACCATTTATATTTTTTGAATCGCCTTCGAATTTTATATTTATAAAATTGGTGGTTGCTTTATTTTTCTCTCTTGATGTGTTTTTATAGACAGAAGCAATATCGTTAATATTATTTATTACCAGGTCCAGGTCACCATCATTATCGAGGTCAGCATAAACAGCTCCGTTTGAAAAGGAAGGAGTTTCAAAACCCCAGTCTTTTGTTACATCAGTAAAAGTCAAATCACCATTATTATGATAAGCATAATTGTTAAGCTTGACCTGCGGAATGATGTCGAGTAAATTTTTTTTACTGGCTACAAATTGCGACCTCGTCCTGAAAGAAATAAAATCGTGGTCTGTAACGTCTTTAGGATAACCATTTGTAATGATGATATCCCTGTAACCATCATTATCAAAATCACCAATAACAGGTGTCCAACTCCAGTCTGTTTGTGAGAACCCTGTATAAAAACCAATATCGCTGAAAATAGGATGTTTGATTGAATCATCTTCTCCCAAAGTATTGCCACAGTTGAGTTGTAGAGTATTCCGCACATATTGGTAAGTATAGCCATAAATATCACTATTGAGATAACGTTGATAACTGTTAGGGTTCAACATCATTTTTTTCCTGTAGTTGTCTTCAGGGTTCATATCAAGGGTGACAACATCAGGAAGGCCGTCATTATTCATATCGGTAATATCCGTGCCCATGGTGTTAGCTGAAGTATGCTTAAAATAATCAGATAATTCATTGGTAAATGTCCCGTCATGGTTGTTGATCCACAACAAATCGTTTGTAAGAAAATCATTTGAAACATACATATCTTTCCAACCATCGTTGTTGATATCACAAATTGTTATTGCATGCGCATACCCTTCAGTTTGAATATGAGCCTGCCTGGAAACATCTGTAAACACGGGGTGATGCAACGTGCTATCCCAATCGTTACGGAATAGTTTACCAGTACTTGGGTTTTCACCGTTTTTCAAAATAGGCCTGAACTGATCTATAAACCTTCCTTTAGTAATTACATTCACAGCTATATACACATCAAGGTCACCATCATTATCATAATCAAAAAATGCAGCTTGTGTTGATTGTGATGTATCAGCCAATCCATATTCCTTAGCCATTTCTTTAAAATGTGGCACACCATTTTTATCAATCCCCTGGTTGATGTATAAGAGGTTGGCGTTTTGCTGCGGATTTTTTTTCATTGTTTCAGAAACATACAAATCAAGCAAACCATCATTATTGATATCAATAACAGCTACACCCCTAGACCATCTTCCTTCTCCACCAACATTTGCTTTGTCAGTAATATCTTCAAACTTAAAGTCGCCTTTGTTCAGATATAATTTGTTGCTTACAAGATTGCCTGTAAAATATATATCCTGCAAGCCATCATTATTAAAATCACCTATACCTACTCCGCCACCATTATACATATTTTCCATATCCAGCGGATTGATGGAATCAGATTCTACGATCTGATTGATAAAATTTATCCCTGATTCTGATGAAGGAATCTGCTGAAAAATTGTAGTTGTATTATGACAGGAGAAAATAAATAATGAAAAATTGATGAGCAGGAAAAAATAAAAAAATAAAGTTCTGGATTTCACTAACTGCAATTAAATGTTTAGAAATAATAAAGGCAGTGCTAAAATAACACTGCCTTTTATATTATGAAAACAAAAGATTAATAACCCGGGTTTTGAACCAAATGTGTCTGACCATCTGCATTTTGAATATCAATCGCACTTTGCGGTATTGCGAAAATTTCATTTGTACCTTGAGTGAAAGTAACTCCAACAAAGGAAGGACGATCCGCCTGTTCATATTGTACATAAGCATTCAATGTTGCAGCCATCGAACCTGAACCATCATCCCAACGTTGCAGATCAAAGAACCTCTGTCCTTCCATAGCCAGTTCAAGTCTTCTTTCAAATTGAATCGCTTTTATTGCATAATCTTTAGTAGGGAAAGAAGTATATAACCCAATTTTATAATTTGCTGCAGGAGTAGTTTGAGGTGAATATTTACTGCTGTTAGCATCATAACTGGCGTTCTTATACACCCAACCTGTTGGATTTGCTGCCCTTGCCCTTACTTCATTCACTAACTTCATAGCATTTGAAAGATCATTTGCTTGTGCATAGCATTCTGCACGCCATAAAATAACATCAGCATATCTCACAAGATTAACATTATTGGCAACTAATTCCACACCAGCCCAGTTAGTTGATGCAACATCAGAATAAGCATCCTGCTGTGATGCAGCATACACGTTTTTCTTAGGGCTAAAATGACCATCATTTTGTGGGTCGCGGATCCATGAATCACCAGGATGCGGGCCCCAATCAAGATAAGGAACTCCTTCCCTACCAATAGTCCAGTCAATCCTTGGGTCCAATGTACCTGTATATGGAGAAGAAGGGTCACTAACTTTATTACCTGAATTATAGGAACCGTCTAATAAAGGAAGACCATTCGCGTCTGTTTTATAAGCATTAGCTAAGCTTTGAGAAGGATTAAAAAATCCGCAGCATGCACCAGGTCCACCACCATAAGGAAAGTTCAAAACATCACCATAATTACCATTGCCACTTCCTACATCAGCAGAACCATCCTGTACAGTCATCTGAGCGGAAAATATTGCTTCAGCGCTATTCCTTGTTGCAGGATTAAAATTGTCAGCAAAGTTTACTAATTGATATCTTACTCCGCCACCTGTTACACCAACACCACCTGTATTATTGATCAGTTGATCCAGTAATGGAGCAGCCTGGTCATATTTATGTTCAAACATATAAGTCTTGGCAAGAAATGCAATTGCTGCACCTTTATTTGCCCTTCCCACTTCGCCAGTACTTTGCCAGTCTATAGGCAAATCATCCACTGCAGCCTGAAAGTCTGCTTCAATATTAGGCCATATATCAGTGCCATTGCCAATGAGAGCAGAGCTATCTAAGCTTATTGTTTCATCAACATAAGGTACATTGCCAAAAACTTTTTTCAACTCAAAATGGAAAAAGCCTCTGAGGAAACGGGCCTGGGCAATTATAATTTTTTGTTCATCTGCAGAGATATCAGTTGCCTGTGGCAATACGCGTAATACATCATTACACCTCTGTACTGCAGTATAACAAAACTGCCATTTATTTAAAAGATATGGATTAGAAGCGCTTTTTGTGGAATATGTTTCTAATGGCAAAATATCACCCTGGTCAGAAGGTGTTGAGCCTTTATAAGCATCATCAGCACAAACGCTACCATATACCCAGTTAGATGCAGCAGAACCCCATCCTGCACCACTTCCACCTTCACCATCAAGACAGGAATAAGCTCCTATCAATAATGATTGAACACCTTTTTCATTAGCCAAAACACTAGGGTTTAATGTACCTAGCGGAGGTTTATTTAAAAAGCTCTTATTACAAGCAAATATGACTGTGAGAAGAATTAATAAAAAAGGTATGAATATTTTAAAAACTTTTTTCATATATAATTATTTTATAAGATTTTTAGAACGCAACATTTACACCAACAAGGAATTGTTTCTGGTTAGAAGGATAGTTACCTAAGTCAATACCAAAATTTGTATTGTCGTTTAAATCAGCGCCCTGCAATTCAGGATCCAATCCTGTATATTTAGTAATAGTAAACAGGTTAGCTGCCTGGATATAAAGCCTGAATTTATCAATATGAAATTTCTGCAAAAACTGGTTCGGTAAAGTATAACCTAAAACCAAAGATTTACACCTCAGGTAAGAACCATTTTCAAGATAATAAGAATTGAAAACTGTTGTGTTGCTAAATCCTGCCTTTTGAGAAAGTACAGGCACTTTCGCATTGAGGTTGTTTGGTGTCCATGAATTGTACACCGCATCTTTACTTACATTACCATTAAACACCTGGTAAAAGTCAGTCCAATACCTTACATAATTGATAACATCATTACCCTGAGAACCATAGAAGAATGCTGAGAAATCAAAATTCTTATAACTTGCATTAATTGTTAACCCATAAGTAAAATCCGGGTTTGGATTACCAAAGAATGTCCTGTCACCATCATCAATTACACCATTTTTATCAACGTCTTTATATTTAAAGAAACCCGGTTGAGCATCTTCCTGTGTTGGTGATTTAGAAACATCATCAGCACTTTGGAACAACCCTATAACCTGATAGCCAAAGAAAGCTCCTACAGGATGTCCTTCCTGCAAACGTGAAAATGCACCAATCCTGGTTGAACCAGCACTATATTCATCCACATATTGGAAAGGAAGTTTAACTACCTTATTATTATATGAAGTGAAAGTACCAGTTATATCCAATTTAAAATCGCTTCCTATATTGGCATGATAAGTTGCAGAAGCATCAATTCCTTTGTTTTCAATATTACCCAGATTCACATAAGGGGCAGAAGCGCCACCTGCGAAATAGGTTATAGTTTGCTGGAACAACAAACCACTGATTGCTTTCTTATACCATTCAATAGAAAAGTCTAATTTGTTTTTCAGTATAGTTGCATCCAATCCGATGTTTGTTACAATATCTTCTTCCCAGGTAGTTGCAGTATTTCCTAAGTTACTGGCATAAAAACCGAGTGATGAAGAAGTAGCACCACCTCCTATACCATAATATGAATTATAAGCATCCTGTGCGAACAAAGTATATTGGTTGGTAGATGGAGTGTTACTGAGTGAACCTAATTTACCCCAGCCACCACGGATTTTTAAATCATTTAACCAGGTAAGACCTTGCATAAATGATTCCTGTGAGATTCTCCAACCGCCAGAGAAGGAAGGAAATACACCATACTGGTTTCCTGGAGCAAATAATGATGAACCATCACGACGTACTGTAGCACTGAAAAGATATTTTTCATTAAATGAATAATCACCCCTGGCAAACAGAGAAAATAAAGCGCTTCTGTAGCCACTACCACTGTTTGATTGAGTAGATGGATCACCTGTATTTAAAACCAGGTAATCAGGATCTGTCAGGAAATAATTACCTCTGCTGGAACTGCTGTAACGGCCATAATTATTGATTGCCTCAGAACCTGCAAGGACTTTTACATTATGTTTCCCAAAAATATTGGAATAGGTAAGAGTATTTGTCCAAGTCCAGCTACTATTATAACCTGAACCTTCATAATAAGCATTTGCAGCAGTGCTACCTTCAGCATTGTTATAAGGAGTAGGGTTAAAGCTCCAGTAATAATAATTATCAATATTACCCCCGAAGCTTGTTCTTGCAGTAAAATGTTTCAGGAAATCCACTTCTGCAAAAACATTACCATTGATTTGCCAATCCCTTCCTTTGTTATTTGCGGAACGCAATTGGTTTGCCACAGGGTTTTCTGCATTACTCAAACCAATTGCTTGTGTACCTGCAAAATTGCCCATAATATCATAAGTAGGTATTATTGGTGGCATACGATAAGCCATAGAAATTGGGTTGCCTTCATTCTGATTAGTAACCTGGGGATTATCTACATAAAATACATAAGCATTTTCACCTACACGTATTTTATCTTTAATATTAAATGTTGTATTTATCCTGGCTGAATATCTTCTAAGGTAAGTTTCAATCAAAGTTCCTTTTTGATTTAAATAACCAACAGAAAAATAATAAGTTGATTTATCATTACCGCCGCTGGCTGATAAAGTATGACTTTGGATAGGTGCATTTTTAAAGATATCGTTATACCAGTTATTACCCCTTTTATCTGCCCTCGTAATTTGGTTATTTCCGGTAGCTGCGCCTATTACCAAAACATAGTCAGAAGGATCTGTGCCCGGATCACCATCTTTTGCACCTGTTGGAATAATATAATCAGGTATAACAGGATTAGCACCTGTGCCAAATTGTTTACCTGCATTAGTGCCTGCTGTAATAGGTATGCCATCATTTTCATAGGTTTTAAAAACAACATTAGCAAATTCCTGGGTATTTGCTAAATCAAAACCTTTAACCGGCACCTGATTACCATAATACATATCATACGTTACTTTGGCATTTCCCTGTTTGCCTCTTTTTGTTGTAACTATGATAACACCATTAGATCCACGGACACCATAAATTGAAGCTGCACCAGCATCTTTTAAAACCTGGATTGATTCAATGTCGTTAACATTCAAATCATGCAGGCTTCCGGGTGTTCCATCAATAATCACCAATGGGTCAACGTTACCAATTGAAGTGATACCCCTGATGTAAACACTGCTTCCACCACCAGGCATACCAGAGTTAATAACAGTTACACCTGATGCCTGTCCCTGCAATAATGATTCTGTAGTACCCGAAGGAACAGACTTTAGATTAGAAACATTTACTACAGCTACAGAACCTGTGAGGTCTTTCTTCTTTTGTGCTGTATAACCAGTAACCACTATCTCATCCAGAGATGAAGTAGTCTCTGAAAGTTGTACGGAAACATTGCCAGAAGATGCATCCACATTTTTGGGCGTAAAACCAATTGAACTAATTGTCAGCATTTTTTGGCCTGCCGGCAAATTAATTGTAAACTCGCCATTTGCATTTGTAGTTGTTGCAATATTGGTTCCTGTAACTGTTACAGTAGCAAAACCAACTGGAGAGTTATCCTTTGTGTTGGTTACTTTCCCGGTAACCACTTTCTGGGCGCTTGCTGAAAGCCCGAATAGAAAAAATAATAAACACGGTACTAGTACACGCACCGGTTTGCAATCGATCTTTAAACTCATAAGAATTGTTAAAAAGGTTAGAAATATTAATACAAGACGGCGTAAGTTAACAATACTTTATAAACTGCAAAATTTTTTTTAATGTGTTATAATTACACAAATTCTTTTATAACAAATATTATTTCAATAAGTTATACATATTCCATCAAATATTGCCTGAGTAATTTTGTTAATTCCCATTCACAGTTTTTCCCAGTCAATCTCCTTATCTTTTTTAAACCAGGTCACCTGTCTTTTTGCATATTGCCTTGTATTGGATTTAATTTTTTCGATGCATTGATCAAGGCTAATTATACCATCGAGGTATTCAAATATTTCTCTGTAACCAACAGTTTGCAGAGGATTTAAATTTCTGTAAGGCATCAATGATTTTACTTCATCCGCAAGGCCTGCTTTTATCATTTCATCCACACGGTTATTGATGTTTGCATGCAACTGTGTTTTTGATAAATGGATGCCAATCTTTTTTATATTGAATGGACGCGTAACATTTTTCTTTTTCTGAAAAGTTGTAATTGATTTACCTGTAGCCCTATAAACTTCCAGCGCCCTCATCAGGCGTTGAGGATTTTTTTGTTCTGCATGTTCCCAAAACAACGGATCATCTTTTTTTATTTCATTCTGCAACCACTCCAGACCATTTTGATGATATGAATTGATGATTGCATCTCTTATTGTTGCATCCACATTTGGTATATCATCAAGCCCTTCACAAAATGCTTTTATATACATCCCTGTGCCGCCTGCCATAACAGCAACATCATTCTCTTTAAAAATTTCTTCTGCAGCATTCAACGCATAGCTTTCAAAAACCTGTGCATTGACTACATCATGAATAGAATGTGAGTTGATGAAATAATGTTTTACTGAAGACAACTCTTCGGCAGTTGGTTTGGCAACACCAATATTTAATTCTTTAAAGCATTGTCTTGAGTCAGCTGAAATTATTGAAGTATTATATTGCCTGGCAAGTTGAAGTGAAAGTTGGGTTTTACCTGATGCAGTAGCGCCAACAATAATGATGACTGTTTTTTGTTTCATCAAATCAAAACATAACTTGTTACATCACTTTCTGTAATCACTTTCCCTGAAAGAATCACCAACCTTTCCACCACATTACGCAATTCGCGTATGTTACCAGACCAGTTGTGGTTTTGCAATGCTTCGATTGCTTTTTTATCAATCTCTTTTCTTGCCTGCCCGTAATCTTCAGCAATATCTTTCAGGAATTTATCAATCAATAAAGGTATATCTGCTTTTCGTTCATTGAGGGATGGCACATGAATGAGAATAACATTTAAACGATGGTATAAATCAATACGGAAATTTTTATCTTCAACTTCTTTCAAAAGATTTTTATTAGTTGCAGCAATCACCCTTACATCCACATTGATTTCTTTATCACCACCAACCCTTGTTATCTTACCTTCCTGTAATGCACGTAAAACTTTTGCCTGTGCAGGCAGGCTCATATCACCCACTTCATCCAAAAATAAAGTACCATTATTGGCTAGTTCAAATTTCCCGATACGTTGTTTGATGGCAGAGGTGAAAGATCCTTTTTCATGGCCAAACAATTCGCTTTCTATCAACTCAGATGGAATGGCAGCACAGTTCACTTCAACCAAAGACTGATCAACACGTTTACTCTTTGCATGCAGCCATCTTGCTACCAATTCTTTCCCCACACCGTTTTCACCTGTTATTAAAACCCTTGCATCGGTTGGCGCAACTTTTTCGATTGTCTCTTTTATTTTTCTCATTGGCTCACTATCGCCAATCATCTCATCTACACGGTTTACTTTCCTGCGTAAAGTTTTTGTTTCAGTGCTTAGTGTATTTTTATCTAAAGCATTGCGTATGGTAATCAACAACCGGTTCAGGTCTGGTGGTTTGGCAACATAATCATAAGCGCCTTTTTTTACTGCATCAACAGCAGTCTCAATGGTGCCATGCCCGCTGATCATTATTACCGGCACATCACTGTTTATTTCACCAGCCTTTGTGAGAAATTCAATGCCATCAACTTTCGGCATTTTAATATCACACAAAACCACATCATAAGTTTTATCACTGAACATTTTCAGGCCTTCTTCACCATCAGTAGCTTCATCAATTTTAAACCCTTCATATGAAAGGATTTCATTCAGGGTTTTCCTGATTGCACGTTCATCATCAATGATCAGAATATTGCCGGAAGGTTTTGCCATTGCAGATTTTTATTACCGGCAAATTAACGAACATCATTTTAATTATTGAATGGAATTATGGTTGTTTTATCAGCCTTATAAGAAACCCGCCATTAGGAGCAAGATGAACTGGTATTTTGCTGTTTCTTTTTACTGAAGTTTTTTCAATTGAATAATCAATTGCATTCCTGTTGGCATTGACACCATCTTTACAAATGGTAGTGGTATAATTATTATTGTCAAGAAATGAAAGATCAATTGTAAAATCCCTCGCAGAAGAATCGCACATGCCTGCAATATACCAGTCATTATTTTTCTTCCTCGCTGTGATAATATAGTTGCCCACTTTTGCATCAATGATAATAGTTGTATCCCATCCCGCAGGAATGCTACCCAACAATTCCATAAATTCAGGCTCCATATAACCTTGTGAAGGATTACCTGAAAATATTGGCATCGGATCATCATACACTACAAACATGGCGAGTTGCTGACAACGTGTAGTCTGGCTCATTACTTTTCCCCAGATTGGCCTGAATTGTTGTGGTGTTGCATTATCCAGTAAACCCGGTTCATAATCTAAAGGGCCTGCCAACATTCTTGTAAAAGGAATGATGCAATTATGTGTTGATGTTGGTTTATCACTCCACGCATTGTATTCACTTCCCAACACACCTTCACGTGTTATATTATTCGGATAAGTCCGGTTGAAACCTTTGGGCGGATAAGCACCATGAAACATAATCATCAAATGAGCTTTGGCACAGGCTTTAGTAATGCGCTTATAAAAATTGACTGTCTTCTGATCATCGCGGTCAATAAAATCTGTCATGATAAAATCAACACCCCATTTTTTAAATTGCTTCAATGCGCTGTCAAGTTGCCTGTCGAGTGTCATGGAAAGCGTCCACATACTAAGTTTTATTCCCTGTTTTTTTGCATAAGCAGAAATCGTGTCCATATTGATATTCGGATTGATATCAAAAAGGTTTTTAGTGTTGCTCCAACCTGCATCCATCATGATCCTGTCGAACCCAAAACGTTTGGCAAAATCAATATAATACTTATAGGAATCTGTGTTGATACCGCTTTTAAACGGTACATGAAAAAGATTGATATCAATGATCCATTCATCAGTGCATTTGCCCGGATGTATCCAGGAAACATCACTGATTTTTGAAGGTGATGCAAGCCTGTACACCAGGTCATTCATTGGTAATTCTTTATCATTTCTTGCTATCAATATTGCCCGCCAGGGAAAACTTCTTGTGCCATTTGTTTTAGCAATAAAATCAGCTCTTTTTATTACAACCATTTCAGGATATTCACCGTCAATCATTTTTTCTTCCAATGGATAATGTGCAAATACACAGGTTAATGTATTGGATGAATTTCCTTTTAAAAACATCCCGGGATAATCATCAAGGTCTGATTCAGTAATAGCCACTTTAATATTACCGGTTGTATTCACCAGTACAGGTGAATACATAAAGTCTGTATTGCTGATGCTGTCTAAATTTTTATAGGGATAAGTTTCTTCAAAACTGGTATGAAAAATATCAAGCCCATCTCGTTTCTGGATGATAGGCGCCCAAATAAATGAATGATCAGAAAAGGGAAATGTAGCTGTTTCATCCTGCACTGTAACTGAATCTTTAAATCCGGTTTTTATCCTGTAAGCAATACCATCATTATAAGCACGGAAAACAACAGTGAAATTATTTTTTAAAAGAATAACAAGTTCATTATACACATCAGGAATCAACCTCCTGCTTACAGGCACCTGTGCAATAATCGTCTCATCAACACTTTTTGTTTTAGTTGATATTTTTGTCAATCCATCCGACAATTCTATCCCATTTTTTAATTGCATATTGATGTTTGCATCATGGATAATATTTTTATTGTCCACATTAATTGAATATGTGAGTTTGTCTTTGGCAGAAATATTTACACATATAGTTTTATCGGGTGATAAAAGTTGAAATTTCTCCTGGCTGTAAGAGTGCATGCCAGTTATCAAAATCATCAACAGCAGAAAATTTTTCATTTGATTTTTTTATTTAAAAATTTCAACAGATTCATCACCATTGACTGAAAAAATTCTTACGCAATATTTTTTCGACTGGCGAGGTTTCAAACTGAACGTATTTTTTTGAAAAAAAGCAACCGCCAAGATACGTTGATAAGTAATTTGTAAGATCAGGAAATCAATAAAGAAATTTTTATAAATGAATCTTTACCTTATTTGTATTAATTGATTTAGAAAATACAACATTAAAATTTCAGAAAGAATATTATTGTAGAAAATACATTTGGTCAGAACAATTCAATACTCCATGTCCTTTGCCAATTTTCACCGGGAGATAATTTATTAATGCCCTCTTTATTTATCAATTGCCGGTCGTGAAAAATATTATCTGCTATACCACACCAGGGTTCAAGACAAACAAAAGGTGCATCTACTGCTGCCCATATCCCGAAAAATGGAAAGCCATCAAACCTGAATCTCAACCCATGTTCATCTTTGTTGGAAAACAATTTTATTTCATTGCTTTTGATATGTTTCAATACAATTGCATCTGTATAAAACAAAGATGGCTTCAACTGCAAAGTTTTGTTTTGGAGTAAAATTTTTTCAGTGTCATTTCCAGTTAAGCTTTTATGCAAAAGAAAACGGTCTAAAATTTCATCGTTATTAAATTCCAGGAAGTAATCTTCGTAAAGCAGGTTTTTGTTTAATGGCACATTAAATGCCGGGTGGCCACCGGCAGAAAAATACATTACATTATCGCCAGTGTTTTTTACATGATACGTGCATGAAAGTGTTGTTGCTTTGATTGCATATTCCAGCTGGAAAATGAATGGGAAAGGATAAACCATTAAAGAAGCTTCATCACTTTTTAAAGTAAAAATTGCAGAAGTATTTGAAACCTGTTCTGCATCAAACATCCTGTCCCTTGCAAAACCATGTCTTGATAATTTGTATTCTTTTTTGTTGAAAATATAGCTGCCTTCTTTCAACTCACCGATAATCGGAAATAGCACTGGCGAATGTTTAGCCCAATATGTCGGGCCTGCCTGCCATAAATACTCTAAGCCATCAAGCTGTACACTTTGTAATTCTGCACCTTTCTCATTTATAGTTACAACTAATCTTCCGTTCTGTATATGATTCATTTCACAAAATTAAGTTCCGTAAAAATACAGTTTAACCAAACTGTGCAGAGCAAGTGATTTTATTAAATAAATAATTCAAAGAAATTTTCCAGCGATTTTACACTAAAATCAAAGGATCTTTTCAACGCAAATTGAATGACTAGTTCTATTCTTCCCAATGTGGGTAAATCCACTGTGAAATACGGGGTTTTTCCCGTTTTAATGCGCTTACTATTATCTTAAGTTTGAATCATTAAGATTAATAGATCCGGGCGTTGCTAACCATTTTTCAAATAAAGAGTTCAAATGAAGTTGATAAAAAAATTACAAAAAATAAAAGCACCCTTCCATAGCTAACTGCACAATGGGTTTGTTATAAAATATTTAAAAAGCAATCGGCAATTTCAACCCTACATCAGATTTTAACCCGGGCGTTTTTACGACTGGGTTTTTTATTTTATATCGCTCAAAATTCTCCAAGGTGTTTATTCAAATCTACATAACTGAACTTGTCAACTATATCTGCGCCATGCATTAGAAAATATGTTGCATTAACCCTGGCAGCAGTTTTAATAACTGTGCCATCACTCAATAAAAAATCTGCAGGAAGGTTCCCAATTATTTTTTCAGCGTTTTGTTTATCAGCAGTTACTATGTAAAAGTGGATATGCTTTTGTTGCAACTCCTGCATCAGCTTTTTAAAATCATCATTCATCCATTTTTGAAAATTGCTGAAATCTTTTGCAAACAACAATACATATTTATCCTGCGATTGCAACAATGCATCAGTGGTATCTGTATCATTCATTGTAAACAATGCAAAGTCTGCAATAGCTGGTGTTGCATTTCCCTTTCTTACCACTTTGTCTGTGCGGTCAATAAACTCGTAAGTAGAATCAAGATCTGCAGGCAATGTTTCAGCAGTATATTCTTTCACTTCGCCATTCTTCCTGTATTTAAACACCATCACCACACTGTCAGGTATTGCATTGGGTGGTGGTTGCATTTCTTTTATAATGTTATTGCCTTTTTTATATGGCAGGCAATCAACAACGGGCAAATGCTTCATAACATGTGCCTGTAATTCTCCCACAACTGCTACACAGGCTACAAGCAAAACAATTGCAACAATAGGATTAACAGATGATGTAATTTTTTTCCTGTACATGAATAAAATCAATATCAGCACAAGCAGGATGAGATCTTTTGTAAAAGATTGGGCAGGTGTGAGCGGCAAACAATCACCAAAGCAACCACAGGTTTTTATTTTACCTGAAAACATTGCATACCCTGTAAGGAAACTAAAAAATATGATGAGCAACAACAACAGCCAACTGAATAATTTCATACGCCAGCCTATGATCAATGCAACACCAGCCAACACTTCAAACACATTCATCACAAGTGAAAATGCAAGCGTATAGTCATTAAAAAAATACCAGTTCCATGCTTCAAAAAATTCCTGCATTTTATAACTCAAGCCCAACGGGTCATTGGCTTTCACCAAACCACTGAAAATAAAAAGCAATCCTACCAGCCAGCGTATAACAAGGAGTGAATATTTTTTGTTTGTTGCCATATTTCTTCTTTTGATTTCAGAAAGCAGACCAGGCAAAATTTCTGACCTGCACCATTGAATTTTTAACCTTTATGTTTCCCTTCATCAATCAGTATCATTGCAAAGACAGCATAATTGATGATGTCAATATAGTTGGCATCAATGCCTTCACTGATGAGTGTCTTGCCATCATTGTTCAATATCTGCCGCACCCGCAACAGTTTCATCAATATTAAATCAACAAAACTTTCCTGGCTCATTTCACGCCAGGCTTCACCATAATCATGATTTTTATTCAGCAGTGTTGCCTTTGTTTCAGCAATAGCAGCATCATATAATGCACCTGCTTTTTCTACAGTCAGTTCTTCCACCGTAGGATTATTTATCTGCAACTGCATCAACCCTATTGCTCCATAATTAATAATGCCTGCAAACTCGCTGGCAACATTATCTTTTACTTTTCTTTCGCTGAGGTCCTGGATATTCCTGATGCGTAATGCTTTTATAAAAATCTGGTCCACTACTGATATGGTGCGCAACACCCGCCAGGCTGTTCCATAATCGCTGGTCTTTTTCAGAAAAATATTTTTACAGGAATCAATTACTTTATCAAACTGTTGTTCTGTAGTCACAAATAATAATTTTTTAAACAGGCATTTCACTTCTGCATAAAAATAGCAGGTTACATTTGCCTCGCGCCAAAAATAATCAAACAAACTATGTTTACACTTAACTGCAACGGAAGATTACTGGTTATTAACAAACCTGTTGTGATGGGCATACTAAACATTACACCTGATTCATTTTATGCAGGTAGCAGATTGCAGACAGAAGACGAAGCTTTACAGAAAGCAGGTTCAATGTTAGAGGATGGCGCTACTATTTTAGATGTTGGCGGTCAGAGTACAAGGCCAGGCAGTGCCAGGCTGACTGCAAATGAAGAAGCAGAAAGGGTTTTATTGATTATTGAAACCATCAAAAAAAACTTTCCTGAATCATATATTTCTGTTGACACTTATCACGCTGCTGTTGCAAGACATGCTGTTGAGGCTGGTGCCTGCATCGTAAATGATATCAGCGGTGCAACGATGGATGCAGATATGTTAACCACCGTTGGGAGGTTGCATGTGCCTTATATCTGCATGCACATACAGGGCACACCTGAAACCATGCAGCAAGACCCGCATTATGAAGATGTAACCCGTGAAGTACTTGATTTTTTCATCCGGCAAACAGAGCAATGCAAACTGCACAATATCCATGACGTTATTATTGATCCGGGGTTTGGATTTGGTAAAACACACCAGCACAATTTCCAGTTGCTGAAAAACCTTTCAGTGTTCAGGATGCTCGAAAAGCCAATCCTGGCGGGCATTTCAAGAAAAGCCACTATTTATAAAACCCTGGGCATAACTGCAGCAGATTCATTAAATGGCACTACAGTTTTAAATACAATTGCTTTATTGAATGGTGCAAATATTCTGCGGGTGCATGATGTGAAAGAAGCAATGCAGGCAATTGAATTAATTGATCAATACCAGGCTGCATCGGCTTAAAATTTTGCTCACCTCATTTATTCATCCGGTATCACAGGCTCTACCAGTTTTATTAATTTATCCAATGAATCCTGCCAGCCCAGGTAACACATTTCCGCAGGTATCATTTCCGGTATCCCTTCCTGGATGATTTTTATTTCAGTGCCACATATAACTTTATTGAGCCAGACTGAAGTTGTCATTTCACCAGGCATATTCGGGTCATCAAACCTGTCTGTATTTTTGATAAACTCATTTGTTTTTATTTCTACAAATTCTCCACCGAATGAATGACCGTTGCCTGTTGAGAAATTGATAAACCTCATCCTGTATGCACCTCCCACTTTAAATTCAAATTGTTCTACCACGCATAAAAAACCATAAGGTGGTAGCCAGGCTGCCTGTGCATTGGCATCACTAAAAGCTTTAAATATTTTTTCCGGCGATGCTTTGATGACACGGTGAAGTGTTACACTGTTGTTTGTCATAAAAATTAATTTTGTTTTGATAAATAAATTTTCAATACAAATATTGACAATACAAAGAAACTACACGCTGTGCATAAGCGACAATTACAGGGGTGTTTCCGCCATAATTTTTAATTGCATAGATATTCATGATCATCAATTTAAAATCATGAATATTTATCACCGTTTTGATTTTGGTAAAATGAATTATATTGTCATTTTTTAAAACACATCCGATTATCATGAAAAAAATCTTTCTGTTTGTAAGTTTCATCCTGATATTTAAACTTTCATCTGTCGCACAGGAAAACAACAACAATTATTTTGCAGTGCAAACAAAAATTAATAATGGTATTATCGAAGGAAATTATGATACCAAGACCGGCCTTCAACTTTATTTCGGGATTCCATTTGCCAAACCACCTATCGGGCCTTTGCGCTGGAAAGCGCCGCAACCACTGGATAACTGGAATGGTGTAAAGCAAACAAAAAAATTTGGCCCCAGGCCAGTGCAAGCCATTGTGTTTGGTGATATGAATAGCCGCTCTGATGGTTTGAGTGAAGACTGTCTTTACCTGAATGTATGGACTCCTGCAAAACGGGATACAAAAGATTTACCGGTGCTGGTTTATTTCTATGGTGGCGGGTTTGTTGCAGGTGATGCATCCGAACCAAGATATGACGGTGCAAGCCTTGCACAAAAAGGGATTGTGGTGGTAACAGCCAATTACCGTTTGAATATTTTCGGGTTTCTTTCGCTTCCTGAATTAAGCGCTGAATCACCTTACAAAGCTTCCGGCAATTATGGTTTTCTTGACCAGGTAGCTGCATTGCAGTGGGTGCATAAAAACATTGCTGCGTTTGGCGGCAATCCCAACCATGTAACTATTGCAGGTGAATCAGCAGGTTCAATCTCTGTTAGTGAATTGATGGCATCACCGCTTTCAAAAAACTTATTCAATGCAGCCATCGGCGAAAGTGGTGCAGGCATAAAGCCAACGCTTGCACCTGTTCCATTGGCAGAAGCAGAAAAGACAGGATTGGATTTTGCAAAAAAAGCCGGCTTTCCCACATTGGCTGAACTCAGGAAACTCAGCACAAAAGATGTATATGAAATTTATAAAGCCTCCGGCAGGTTTGGATTCCCCGCAGTGATTGATGGTTATTTTTTAAAGAATAGTTTGCCTGAGACTTTTGAATCAAAACAACAGGCAATGGTTCCTTTGCTGGCAGGTTGGAATTCTGCTGAAATCCCAGGTATGTCTTTTATGCAAGGCCTGCCTTACACTGAAGAAAATTTCATTAAAAAAGTAAAACAATTTTATCCGAAAGATTATGAGACAGTGTTGAAGCTATGGCCACACAGTAATGAAAAAGAAATTGAACGCTCAGCCACTGACCTTGCTTCTGATGGGTTTATCGTGTATGCCACCTGGAAGTGGATTGACCTACAGGTAAACAATTCTTCGCAAATGGTGTACCGTTATTTATTCAGCAGGATGTTGCCACCACTCATTGATAAAACCACAACAACCGGTCTTGCCGGTGGCACTGCAAAAAAAGACCCCAATGCACCGAAAATGCCAGAACTGATTGGTGCTCCACATGCAAGTGAAATTGAATACGCATTAGGCAATCTCAGTTCAAATAAAGTGTTTGCATGGACAGCAGATGATTATACAGTTTCGAAAACAATGGAAAACTATTTTGCCAATTTCATCATCAGTTATAATCCAAACGGTGAAGGTTTGCCCAACTGGCCTGCAATAAAACCTGGTGATAAAAACCCTGATATGATGGATATTAATGTAGAATCAAAATCAGTAAAAGCAACAGATGGTGATCAGTTTGAATTTTTGGATAATTTTTATAATGGGAAAAAATGAGAGGGTTTTAGAATTTAATCTTTGGTGAGATTGAAACAAACGAAGCAATCATTACAGTTAAAAAAAATAATAAGTTATGTTTCTTGGACACTACGGTATTGGATTAAGCGCAAAAAAGGCTGCGCCTATTTCTTTAGGCATTTTATTTATCGCCTGTCAGTTTCTTGACTTGTTGTGGCCTACATTTCTGTTGCTGAATATAGAGCATGCTTCGATCAATCCAGACACAAATTCATCTATACAACTGATCTTTACAGATTATCCTTATTCACACAGTCTTGTGATGGCAATCGGCTGGTCTCTTCTATTCGGATTAGTGTATTGGCTTTTCAAACGTAATTGGTATCACGCCTTCATTCTTGGATTGGTCGTATTGAGCCACTGGTTTTTAGATTTCATTGTTCATCTTCCCGATCTTCCACTATCGCTTGCTTCGGATTCAACAAAAGTTGGCTTGAAGTTATGGAACCAGCCAATTGTTTCTGCGTCTGTCGAACTATTGATTTTTATTATTGGATTGATCCTGTATATGCGGTCAACAAGAGCAAAGAACAAAACAGGCTCTATCGTTCTTTGGATATTGGTAGCACTTTTATTGGTTTCATTTATTGCAAGTATTTTTTCGCCTCCACCCACTTCTATCAGTCAGGTGGCATGGGTAGGGCAATCTATGTGGTTATTTGTTATACTCGCTTTTTGGGTCGAGAGGAACAGGGAATATGTATCCAGAAAATAGCATGAGAATTCCTTTCTGATGTTGCCTTCCCTTTCAACAGTTATTTATCCATATACTCTTTCCTATCGGCTGGAGATACTAACCGATAGGAAGCAACAAATACAGTACTAAAATTTATAAAAAGCAATCCATATTTTTACAAAAAAGCAAGGAATGATTATTGAAAGGACATCTAAAGAAGTAGTTTTCAGGTTACCAAACACAACTAACCTTGAAGACTTGCAAGATTTAGCAAACTTATTTACGTTTAAAGAAATAGCCCGTAATTCCAAAGCAACTCAAAAACAAGTTGACGATTTAGTCAGGAAAGTCAAAAAGGGGCGGTGGGAAAAAACGAAAAAGAAGCTTGGGTTATGAGAGTGGTTATTGACACAAACATTGCATTTAGTGCAATCCTGAACTCAAATAGCAAAATTTCAAAAATAATCCTTCAACCAAAATCCAGGCTAAATCTTTATAGCACCAGGCAACTTCTTGATGAAATATATGAACACAGGAAAAAATTGAAGAAGATTTCAAAATATTCTGACAAGCATCAAGTATCTTCTACATCCAACTAATGAATAAATTTCCAGCTTTTTTATTTATCTTCATCAGCAGTCTCCGCTACTTTGCGCGTGTAACTATGAAATGATTTTTGGATATATTATCTTCGCAAATCCGCCAGGCGTTATGAGCAAGGCACTTAAAAACAATCATGAATAATTCTCCACTTTCAGATGAACTCATAAAATCGTACAATGTTTCAGGTAAAGATTTAATCCAACTGAATCAGTTATTTGAAACGATACATGTGAAAAAGAACGAACATCTTTACCGTGGAGGTGAGATAGTCCGGTATGTTTACTTTGTAGAAAAAGGTTGTTTAAGGCAATACTATATCAATAACAATGGCGAAGAACGCACGATTTATTTCAAAACTGAAAATGGGTGGTGCAGTGAGTTAGTAAGTTTCCTGGATAACAAGCCCACCGAACTCTGTGTACAGGCTTTGGAAGACAGCATACTTCAACGCATCAATCAAAAGAACTGGGTGTATGCTGTCACCCATATTCAACCTTTTACAATGGGTTTTATAAGGGCACAGCAGGACACAAATTATATGTTGAAAAAAAGGCTTGCAGAAGCTACTGTTGAAACACCTGAAGAAAAATACCTTCGTTTTGTAAAAGAGGAACCGGAATTATTGCAAAGGATTCCACTGTATCATATCGCAGCTTATTTATCAATGACACCGGAGACTTTAAGCCGCATCAGGAAAAAAATTACAGAAAAATAATTTCTTATCTCAAATCAAGGACTTTGCTGAAACAACAGAATAGTTTTGTTCTTTAAAAAAAAATATTATGAAAAAAGAAACTATTCAAGTCGGCCAGGTAACAATTGATTTTTTACTGGAATCAGCCGACACTAATGGCTCTGCAGCCATGTTTGAATTTACTGTTCCTGTTGGTGCAAAGGTACCCATCCCCCACTACCACGAACATTATGATGAAACCATTTATGGGTTGTCAGGTGTAATAACTTTCACTGTTGATGGTAACCCGATTGATATTGCACCGGGCGAAACCTGTTTCATTCCGCGTGGCGCCATACATGGTTTTGATAATTTAAAACAAGTGGATGCCAAAGCGCTTGCAGTCTTAACACCTGCATTGCTTGGCCCGATCTTTTTTAAAGAAGTGGCAGACGTATTAAATGCAGGCGGCCCACCAGACCATCAGAAATTAGGAATGATAATGAAAAAACACGGTCTTGTTCCGGTTGTGCCGAAAATGCAAAATGCATAAAGCTCAGTAAATAATTCAGGTCAGGAATCAGGAATTGTAAAATGGAGAAACATTATTTTGTTTTCTCCATTTTTCTTTTGTTAAGGTTGAAAGGTTGCATTATTGACTAACGCCTCGGTTGGTGAAGAACACCAACCGGTAGGGAAAGGATCACGAAAATTCTTTCGATGCAATCCACCCTTTCTATTACAAGCGACGGATTATTACAACCAGGGAAATCGATTATTGAATTTAAAAATGTTTCATTCAGTTATGATGAATCAAAAGAAATTTTACATCATGTTTCATGGCAACTGGAGCAGGGAAAAACTTATGCTTTTGTCGGTCC
This sequence comes from uncultured Parafilimonas sp., assembly GCA_964400415.1. GTDB lineage: Bacteria > Bacteroidota > Bacteroidia > Chitinophagales > Chitinophagaceae > Parafilimonas. Next base: position 2,492 of record CAYNTP010000020.1, on the reverse strand, counting down.
GACCGGTGGCGGCAAATCAACAACAGCTTCATTGATTGCAAGATTATACGATCCATCGAAAGGAACCGTATTGCTTCATGGAAAAAACATCAGTTCATACAGTGATGAAGAACGTACTGAGAAGATAGGTTTTATTTTACAGGAACCATTCTTATTTACCGGCACAGTCAGGGATAATATTTTGTATGGAAACGAGAAGTATAAAGATTATTCTGATGAAGAAATGGAAGCCGTGATAAAAGCAACTAACCTTGAAGGATTGCTGACAATTTTTGAAAACGGCCTGCAAACAAAAGTTTCATCAACAGGCGACAACATTAGTCTCGGTCAAAAACAGATCATTGCATTCATGCGTGCAGTGATACGCAACCCCGAAGTGTTGATACTTGATGAAGCCACAGCAAATATTGATACCATCACTGAAAAACTCCTTGAAGACATTTTGAAAAAACTGCCTGTTCACACAACCCGGATCATCATTGCACACAGGCTGAATACAATTGAAAATGCAGATGAAATATTTTTTGTAAACGCAGGAGAGATAACAAAGGCAGGTTCATTTAATGAAGCTGTCAGCAAATTGTTGCATAATAAAAGAACAACCTGAGCATTCTATAAAATATTTGTATGCTTAATGACTAAAAGGTTTTTCTCTATTGGATGATATTAAGTTGAACCCTATGGCATTTGCGCTATAATATTATTACTATATTTTTTAAACGGATTTGATATGCTTTGTGGAGACAAAGAAATACCTTGTAGATAGTTTAATTTTTCTGAAACTGATTTAAAAATTTATATAGTATTATTTCAAAAAATTATTGGAACAAATTTGTAGAAAGCCTGAGAATATCGAAAGATTAATGGGCAAAAGAAAAGTTGTATTTACGAAACTCAAGAATTTAATATTTGTCTTTCGCAAAACTGAGATAATGAGTTGTAAATGAATAAAACAATTTTTTCTTATTGTTTATTTGCATGTTCGTACTTTAGGTAATACAACCGTTGTGTGCTATGCTTTTTGACACCCTATAATTGACGCAGCGACTGAAAAATATTATCTTTACAGTAGAATTAATAACTTGACAAAATGCAAAGATTTTATTTTGACACTTCCGTTTTTGGCGGTGCGTTTGACAAGGAATTTGACGAAGCAACACTTCAACTCTTTGAACGAGTTAAGTTAGGGAAAGTTATTTGTGTGTTTTCGGACTTAACGGAAACAGAATTATTAAATGCACCCGAAAACGTCAAAGAACATTTTAAAAACTTGCCAAAAGAAAACGTTGAGAGAGTAGTCGTAACCGACGAAATATTATCTCTTGCTTCCAAATATGTTAGTGAAAAAGTAGTTGGGCAAACAAGCCTTGACGACTGTATCCATATTGCGACCGCTACGATTTACAAGGTTGACATTTTGGTAAGCTGGAATTTTAAACACATCGTTAATGTTTATAGAATTAGAGGCTATAATTCAATAAACATCCGCTCAAATTATCAATCATTAGAAATACGTTCACCAAAAGAAATTTTAGAGTATGAAGACTGAAATTAAAAAGCAAGTGCCAGAAAAAGAATTTGACACAGTCAAGACTTTTAGAGCAATCAAAGACAAAATATCTTTGGACTTGGCTAACATGAACTTTGAGCAAATTAAAGAATACTTGAAAACGAACAGCGCAAAACTCTACACCAAGTAGCACAGCACACAACATATAAGGCTTAAACGAAGCTTTGCGCCAGTTGTATCATGTAATAAAAATCTGTTGCGGCGCAGAGGTTTGATGTAAGCCCCCGCTGCATTGAGGGATTGAATGAAGCGGTTCACTTATGGGGTTTCAATACACTTTAATTGTTTTTACAAGGCGCCGGGTATAGATGGCGCTTTTATTTTTCCGGTGTAATTGTTTTTCATGGCACAGGATTTTTTATAATGGTGGCGGGCAGCAATAATTATAAATATTCGCAAATACCATAGCGTTAAACCTCATAATGCGACATCCACTTTTCCTGTCATAGCATTTCGAATTGTCTTGATTGAAATTGCGAGGAATAATGAACTTTCGTACCCGCAAAACGCAATGTCCTTTTCTGCGCATATAGCTTCACTAAAGAGACATTGATGGGAAGGGAAATTATTTCTATATTTTTTTAAACTGATTTGATATGCTTTGTGGAATTAAAGAAATGCCTTGTAGATAGTTTAATTTTTCTGAAACTGATTTAAAAATTTATTTAGTATTATTTCAAAAAATTATCGGAACAAATTTGTAGCAAGCCTGAGAATATCGAAAGATTAATGGGCAAAAGTAAAGTTGTATTTACGAAACACAAGAATTTAATATTTGTCTTTCGCAAAACTGAGATAATGAGTTGTAAATGAATAAAACAATTTTTTTCTTATTGTTTATTTGCATGTTCGTACTTTCGGTAATACAAACGTTGTACGACATAGTAAAACCGAACCAAACAAAATGAAAGTCAGAGAAGAA
>CAYNTP010000019.1:0-74967 GCA_964400415.1 uncultured Parafilimonas sp. | reverse complement strand
GTTCTTATTATTTAACCTAACGGAATTTTGTGTCCGTCATTTTCGAACCACCTCACGATGCCTGAATATTAGTTAGTGTTCTGTCTCCCACCTTTACTGTCTTTAAGTTAATTATTGTCCCTTCTGAAATGTACCCATTAGCATCGATAAAATTAGCTTTGCCCAAAATATCTTCATCAGTTAAAGAGCCCTGTTTGTATAAAAAACTGGCTTCTGTTTCTGAAATTGAAACTATGCCAGCACCTGTATCAAAAATAAAATACATTTTAACGCTATTTACTTCAATTGGCACCTGATAGACCCCATCTTTTTTTATCATTTTCACAATTGTTTTCTTCACTTTCCCAACACTCAAATTTTGTTTTGTTTTTTCAGCTGTCGCATTTTCTTGATGATAGCTATTTCTCCTGCCAGATTGAGTACAGGAAAATAAGAATACACAATATGTAATTATTATAATTCTCTTTTTCATTTAATATTTATTCTTCCAATTTTTGGAACAATTTGTATTAGAATTCTTTGGTTTTTTACTTCATCTTTTGTCGGATATCTTCCAATACCTCCAGTTCCTGACCCTGCTACTTGAACTTCGCAAACAGATTGGTCAGGCATTATTTTATCTCTTTGCCATAACTTCATTACTGCCCATGCCCGCTTATAGCTTAATGGAAAGTTATCAATATAGTTATCCATCGAAGCCATACCTTCAATAATAACAACATACTTAATATCTAGATTAGCATATTTTACTTTCAGGCTATTTATTAAACTTCTTATTGATACTCCTACATTTATAAGATATTGTTCATCTTTAGGCTTAATAATATCTTTCCCTTTATCAAATTCAATATTCTGGACAAGAGAAAATCTTTTATAAACTGAATCATACTGAAAATATCTTCTTGGCAATTCTTTAACTGCAGCCTGAATTTCTTTTATCTTTCTAAGTTGATCCTCCGATGCCTTTTGCTGATAAGTAAGTTTCAGATATGTTAACACATACAACACTAACATAATAAAAAACAAACTCGTCATTAAATCAGAGTAACTTGGCCAGAATAAGCTATGACCTTTCCCTTTCATTTTTTATAATTTCCTTGATTTGAAAAGGTTCATAAATAATGCTCTTATGCTTCTATTTTTTTTGCTAAAGTTCTCTTTAATGATTTGTTCAAGAGACGCCACTGACTTCAGCATATTTTCATTTATTTTTTCAATGCTTTGTTCTATCTTACTACCCTGACTTGTAGTTGTAAGTTTAAATTCCGAAACATCAGTTTTTAGTATCTCTAAATTTTCCAAATTATCCAAACTTGTTCTACTCTCTGCAAATACATCCTTTAAGATATTAGTTTCGTCAACAGTAAATTGCTTAACAGCCTCACTTGAATTTTGAATATGCACTTTAAGTTCTTTAAAAGTATCGGAAATAGCAAATCCAACATCTGCTACAGCATTTGATGTGAATTCCTTAAACTCTTCTAATTTGCCGAAATGCATCGAAAGGAACTGCAAAAGATGTTCACTTTGATTTAACCTATTTTCAAGACTATCCGCTATTTTCTTAAAATTTTCTGTTCTTGCTAAAAGTGCATTTGTTTTTGATACAATTTGTTGAGATGATGCAACGAATTCTGTAACATTTGTTAGGTAAGAATTGAACTTCTCAAACTTTTCTACTGAAATATTTAATTGTTGTAATACTGAAACATTGTACCGGGCCATCATTGAGATTTTTGATTTATCCAATTCCACCAGCAATTTTTTCTGTTCAATTATTGCACTTTTGCTTGAATCAAAAACACCTTTCAACCCTTTAAGATTAGTTGAAAATTCGTCATTAAATTTTAGTAGGTTTCTTTGCAATGAATCTAAAGTCGAAGCAAGGCCTTGATTTATTAAAGGAAGCAATTCAATCTGAATGAAAGTATAGAACTCATTTTTCTTCCCTTCACTTTTACTTCTTGCGCCCTTGAATATCCAACCTGAATTAATAATTGTAAACATTAACCCTGTAAAACTTGCAATCATTGCAATTTTTACCCCACCGATTAAAGTTGCAATTCCTGTGTTAAGCAAAGAGTCTTTAGCCTGGGTGTCAATAATAACGCCTAAATCAGGCATATTGAAAAGTCCAATAACAATTCCTATCATTGTTCCCATTAGACCAAGATATAATGGAACACTAATAGAAAGATTTATGTCTTCTTCAACTGCATCAATATTTCTCTCAACTATATCTTTAGTAAGATTAAAATCAGTAGCAGCACCACGATTACGAACAAGATAATTGTTTATTGAGAAGAGTATCTTTTTGAATATTTTATTCCCAACTTTACTTTCAAGAATTGTTACTTCTACCCTTTCATCAATATCTCCCTGATGGTTTGAATCAAATTGCAAATCAGTATCCAAATTATCTTCAAAATCTCCATCTGCTATCCGTAATTGATTTGATATCAGGCTAGATTTATAAGCTTCTAAGTTTCCTAAAATTTCTTTAGGCGATACATTTTCAAGTTCTTCTTTAGGAACAAAAATTTTTGATACCCAAATAGAATCAATTCCAGGTATTATGTTTTTGAAAAGTTTGATTTGTAAATAAGTTCTTAGAAAAACGTAGAACTGAATGGAAATAATTACACCAACAAGAATAAATTCAAATATTTCAATTTTCATAACGTATCTTAACTTTCCTATTTATAATCCATTTATTACCCTGCAATTCTGCTTCACCTTGCTCAACGGTTGTTATGCGTGTTGCTTTAGGATTAAAAGCATTTACGGCATCACAAACAGGGTCAATATTTTTGTCAGGATATTGCAAGGCAAGTTTTGCCGAAGCATCTTTTTCATCAATTTGAAAATGTGCTCTATTGCTTCCAATTTTTGTAAAACGATAAATGGTTGCTCCTTCTTTGTGTGCAAATGATGCTGAACTTTCATTAAAACTTCCATCAGAATTTGGTGTTGAAAGGAAAAATATTTCAGCCCTTTTTTCGGGTTGGATACTTTCCGGATTGCTTGATTGTGAAATTTGCGTTGTGGAATTTGACAAAATTAGAACACTTTGTATCTGATCATTCAGATTTTTCACTTGCAACTCCAAATCTCTGATCCTATTGTTTGCATCTTTTAATTCATTAGAACTAACATAATTGTTTTGGGTATTTCTATAAATATTTTGTGATTGAAAATGTGAATTCATTCTTTGGCTTTCAATCAGTCTGTTTACCAAAATGTCATAATCTTCCTCACCATTTGACTTTCTTAAATTTTTAACCAAAGCAAATACTCCCAACAGAATTGAAAGTATAATTAGATAATCAGCAAGTCCGCCTAATATTCCATTGTCACCTTTTTTGTTGTTCTGATTTTTTTCAAGTTCTGCAACTCTTTCTTCTAATGTTGATTGTTGAACACTTGTAGTTGTGGGTTCAACATTTTGTTGCGGTGCATTCTCAACAAGTTTTGCAGATAAATCAGCTTTTAACCCCGCTTTGTAAGTTTCAAATTCGGGCTTGCCTTTTCGTTTTTCAGCAAATGCATTTATTTTTTGAAACTTTGTTTTATCAGTAAAAATGCTTTCCGACAGAAATGTAACGACATCTTCTTTTTTCCAATTTTCTTTGAACGATTTTTTTAACCCTTCCACTTCGTTTGATAGGGCAATCGTAGCATCTAATTTAACCGAACTAAGAAATTGATTTATTTGTGTGTAGCTTGTTGCTCCACAAGGGCATTTTTTTTGAAAATCGGGAAGATTTTTATCATTTTTCAAAGATAATTCAACTGTTTTGCAATTCAGTAAATCAACTGCTTCATCGTATGATTCTTTGCTTACCTGTGCTTGGGAAAATCCGCATAGCAACAGGGCTGAAAAAAACGATGTTATAATTCGTTTCATCTTAGTGGTTTACTTGTGTTAATTGTGATAAATGAGTTGAAAGATTATTGATAGCTCCAATTAAAGGATAAAAGAAAAGCGTTTCTTCAATTTCCTTGTCGTCAGTTGCTATCTCATCTAACTTTTTGTTGTATTCCAATCCTTCTTCCAAATAATCTCTTAAATGTTTGCTTAATTCTTCTTTGAAAATTCTTAATGATTTTTCAGTTACATTGAAGTATTCAGAAAAATTGTATTGAGCATTTAAGTTGAAGAAAAATTTATTGAACTCACCAACGTAGTTGGCAATGTTGGCTTTTGCGGTTTCGTCCAACTGGTCGTAAGTAAGTTTGTCCACACCATTCAAACAAGTGTGTGTTGCCTTTATGGTGCGAATATCAATAGCCAAATCTTCTGCATTTAACATCAAACCACCTTTGCAAGTAACTTCTTTCGGCATTTCTTTTTCTGTTTCAATACTCAAACCGTCCGATTCAAACTTTTTACCGTAAACATTCTCATATATTAATTTTGAAAGATTTGCCAAAATTTTTAAGTCAGAAGTAATTACATTCAAAACTTTTGATCCTGTTCCGCTAAAAACAATGTGCTTAGGCAATTCAATTTGTTTTTGCTTCATCAAATCCGCAATGTGATAAATGATTGAAGAGTAGAAATAGATGAAAATGATTTTTAAATCTTCATCGTTTGCAAGCAATGAATTGTATGAAAACAGTTTTTTGTCTTTGATTTTCGGATTATTCTCAATGGAAAAGAAAAAGGCGTTTATGTCTTCCGTTTTATTCTTGTCCTTAATAGAAGAAAGAACTTTTGACAAGTCATAAAGTTTGTTGGTTGCAAGCAAATTTTCGAAGTAAGGAAAATATTTTCTGACAAATCCGTTTGAACTTGCTGCACCATATTCACTAAAACCGTCCCCGAAAATGGCGTTTGCCGCAAACTTGAATGAAGTCATTAGCAACGGTTTGTTAGATTTGAATACAACAATATCAGTAGTTCCACCACCAATATCAATAGAAACAACTGGTTTGAACGCTCCGCCATGCAACTTGTTTGTTCCTTTGAAATAATAAAACGGTGCTAATGATTCTGTTATTCCAACCGCTTGTTGTGTAGGATTGAAATATTGTTTAAACAACTCGTTCCAAGTCTTTTCTAAATCTCCTTTTCTTGCGTGTTTCATACTGGAAGGGTAGAACCAAACCAATTTTGTTTGTGATAAGTTGCCTTTATTGAGCAGAACTTTATTGCGTAGCAGCATAATTATAATTTCAAAATATGCTCTTACTCGTTTTTCGTTACCCATTTCTCTTTTCGCCCATTTCAGGTTTGACTGAATTTTGTCTTTCTCTGGTTTACGTTCATAAATGAACGGAATGTTGAAATCGGCAAGCGAAAAAGTTTCTGTTTCTAAATTCAGCGAATGACTTTCTGCAATTACCGTTCTGTGTGGAAACTTGTATTCAGAACCATTGCCTATATGTTGCGGCACAAATTCGTGTTCAATCAACTCACGAATGGCAATCGCACCTGTTCCGCCAAAGTCCTCTGTTGTTTTGGTCGGGTGAAATAGCGTAGCTATCTGCACATCATCAGCCGTAATGTCAAAAGGTTTTGGCGAACCGTCTCCAACTTTATATTCAATATGTGTATTTGTTGTTCCGAAATCAACGGCAAAACTGAAAACTTCCTTGCCTTGTGAATACGGTTGCCATTTAGGAATAATAATTCCCGAAGCACCAGAAGCTACAACATTTTTGATTTGAATAAAATCAAATTCGTTATGCAATACATAGTATTGTGATGTTGCTGTTTCAACAGCATCGGGCGTTTTGCTACTTCTCGTTTTCTTTGCTCTTACTTCAACTGCATCGTGTCCTGTGTTTGAGAAAAATTTCAAATCGTAATCCGTATTTTTCAAAACACCTATAACATCTCTATCCACTAATTGCACTCTGTAATATGCTTCAATACTTGGATTGTTTGTTTTGATGAAAGGGAAAAGCGTAACACCAAACTGATGTTCCACAATCACACCTTTGTTATTTATTTCATCTGGTTTACCAATTTGATTTTCAGGTGATTGATAATAAATCCGTTCAAATGATATATACTCATCCTGTTTTACTATTGGAATACTTAAAATTACTTTTACTGAACCTGCTGCACCTTGCACCATTTCAATTTTCGGTTTGTTGGGAGATGAACTTACCAAATCATCGGAATTGAAATAGTCAAAAAACTGTTTTTTAATAGGCAAAATAAACCCTTTGGAATCGTCCCCAACTTCAACATTCACATTGCCGTCAAAGAATTTGTCTTTGTTGATTGGATAAACCAAACGGATTAAATACGGCTCTAAAAAGTCGCTTACCGTTAAATACGGATATTGGATATTTAGGCTTGGCAATCTGCGTTTTTCCAAAACTGTTTCGTTGTCAGTAAATGGGATTTTAATTGTGTTGTCCCAATTATCGTTTGCATATCTGAAAGGTTTGTTCAGATTATTTTGCAACACAAGCGGTTTTAATTCGCCTCTGTATTTTGAAGGGTTAATAATGAAATCGCTTGACTGAATTGAATTAACAATGTCTTCTTTTTTGCGTTTGCGTAATGCAACGCCAACCACTTCAACGCTGTCGCCTGTTGCACCTGTGTCCAACTCTGAATAATTTGTTGCAAAAGAGGCAGCATTTAAGTTATTAATTTCTTCATACAACCTGTGATTTTCTGTGTCAAGAATTTTCAAATTCTTTTCCAAGTATTCATTTACAACTGTCAAGCGTTGTGAAAGTGTTGGATTGGCTTTGAAAAGCAAATAGAAATACTTTTGAAACTCCGAATCTCTCTCGTAAAGTGGTGTGTATTTATCGTCAAAAGTTACATCGTTTTTTGTCAATCTAATTTGAGCGTGGCTCAAATCGTTTGCTGTTGCAAAAAACAAAGTAGCTGGCGAAGTGCAACCGATTATTTTGTGGTTGTATTCAATCAGGTAAAGACGTTTGAGCAAATCAAAATTGTAAGATGCTGCATCTTGGTCTAAATACAATTCCAATGTTTCGGCAAACTGTCTGTGTCCTTTATATGAACTGGTTTTCAGTTTTTCAATTTCGGCTTTTTTATCCCAAACAATGATTTTTATTTGGTCCTTGATACTGTCAATGTTGAACAACATTTCAGCAAGGTCTAAGGCATCAGAAACTAATTTTTCATCGTCTTTTCCGGAAACAACATTGCCGTCTTTGGTATATGCTTTCAAATTGGGTGATTTAGCAATGTTTCTGAAAGCCGTTTTTACTAAATCTATTCTTGCAAACGGGCTAGGAATTGCCGTAGGCAATGAAATTTCGCTACCACCTTCGGGGTCTTTGATTGCTTCAATTTCTTTATCGGAATAAGCATCAGAATTAAACCAATGCTGACCGCCTTTTTTTGTGTATCCGAATATTTTGCTCATAATCTCTTAGTTTTTTAATCCGTAAAAGTCTTTTAAAATGTTTTCTGTTGCTTCAAAGAATAGACTGATGAATCGCTTTTCTGATGAACTTCTATCTATTTTCTTTGAATATTTTGAAGTACGGCTCAACTGATTATCAAATTCGCTATAATCAACTTTACTTTTAAAGATTTTTCCGTATTTGCCTGTTCTGTCTTTAATTAAAGTATCAATAGTTGAATCAAGATTGAATGGTGAAAACCCTCTCTTATTGTTACTCATTTCATTTAACCAATCACCAAAAGAAGAAAGAAACTCCAAAATATTCGTTCGGTAAAAAGTATCATCCATAAATTTCCTATTGATTTCGGGTTTATCATTACTCCAGGCTTCTTTTTCTATAGCAGCAGCTAAATGTTCATTGAGATATTTTCTGAACAAAGCCAATTGTGAAAGTCGCAAAGCAACTTTTCGTTCTGTGTAATCCTCAAGGTCGGAAAATTTGATTGCATCAGAATCATTTCGAATACCAAATTCTTTGTAAATGGGTCTTACAGTTTTGCCTTCTGATGTTTCCAAATCTCTGTCGGGTGTTTCCAAAAAGTCAATAATTGCAAGAGCCGATGCCATTTCAACAAAATGAGCGTCATTCTTTTGACCGTTATCACCAGGGTCGTTTTTGTATGGTTTTCCGCTATAATCATCTGCAATGTAATAAAGTGAATTGATTGAATTATTGCCCGTAACATTGTCTTTGTAGTAATACAAAGCCGCTTTTGTTTTCGCTATAAAATCTGATTTTTGAATTGGGCTGCTGTTGTCTTTTTCAATATTGAAATAAGGCAATACCGAAACAGCACCAATTTTTGCATCTTGCAAAAATCCTTTCCCATCAATATTAGGGTTGTTCTTTGCATCACGGATATTTTTCAAAATAGTCGGGAAACCTGCAGCTCCTGTTCCGCCAAAAATAGAACTGACTATGAAAATCCTATCTTTTTCATTGAAGTTAGACGCAAATTCTTTGAACTCTTGCGAATCTTTAAACTGGTTTAAAACCACGCTGCCAATGTTCGGATTTCCAACAAAACCAATATCCATTTCAACATCTAAAAGATTAACTTCCTCGTGTCGCTTGTTGATTGATTTGCCCGAAAACAAAATATCGGCTAATGCTTTGTTAGGTTCGTCCAACTGATTATAGTCAATGTATTCCTTGAATCTTATACCACCAACTTGTTGCAGGTTGAAAGTAAAATTTCCCGATAGTCGGTTTTGAGAAGAAACTAATTTATCAAGCGTTGTAATTTTGGTGCTGAAAAATCCGTTGGCCAAACCCGCTTCGTTTGATATGGTTTGATAGTTGCCAAGCAACCGTTGAGTTCTTTTTAAATCCTCGTTGGATTTATGCGGGTCAATAATGATAGGAACAATTTCAAATTCTATATTTGAATTTGGTTTTACTCCCGATGCCAAAAGCATAGTCAAAGATTTTAAAACCCTTGAACCTGTGCCGCCAATTGCGAAAATGAATAAACGAGCCATGTTGATTATTTTTTTAAGGTCTCCAAAAAGTTGTGTGTCTGCAATTCGTGCTGAATCTTCTAATCAGTGGGATAGTGCTAATAATTAAAAAGAGAATAAAACTCCAAAGTGCATTTGAAAGACCGAAGCCAATGCAATCGGAAACGGAAAGATTTAATTGATTACAATAATCACCTGCATTTACTGTGTTGAACGGAATTATAAAGGCAACCAAGAAGTTGAGAACAACTATTATAAACGCCATTATCCACCAATGATGTTTTTTATTAAACTTAGTAGAATCATAAATATGATATTGCAAAGCATAAAGAAATGCTGTAACGATTATCATTATCCAACCAATGTAAACATACCAAGGCGTTCCAATGTAATCGGTGCAGGTAATGTCCCAACCTCTAAGTTGATCGCCCATATCCGTTGAATAGAGTGGCATCAACCCAAACCATTCATATAAACTTGCGAAAAATTCTACCATAAAATTTATTTTTTAATCGTTATCGAAAATGTATTAATTATGTTTGAACTTGTATGCGGATAAAAAGCATCAGCAACACCATCTATTAAATACTTCAAACCAAATGTTTTTTGTTGCTCATCACTGTCAGTTAAGATGTTTGTATCATCAGTTGAGGTAGATTGATTTACCCAACTTGGTGTTTTGCCAATAACATTGATTTTCAATACTTCATCCCTCAACACTTTTGTTTGAAGATTCAACAAATGTGAAAAACCTGAGAGTGAGACATTATTCTTATCAGTTATAGCTTCGACATTTAAATGATAATACTTATCACTCGTTATATAATTTGAAGTGTCTAAGAAATAATTTGAGTTTTGTAAACTGTTACTAAAATCAACAGCTACATTAAAGCCAAATAATCCTTTATTCTGATTATCTGTAGAAACAGAAGCGTCTGAAATTATTTTTTCATTTAATTGCTTAGCACTAAATTCTCCAATCTTTGGTCTATAAAGAATTTTATAACTTGGTTCATTTGTTTTATTAATTGGCCGAAATACTAATCTATTTGAATACCCCCCCCTGATATTATCTAAAATTTTTGTTCTCAGTATCTGATCAATTTGATTAGAGCTACCAATTATCCATATATAGTATGGCCTCTTACACTTAATTTGAATCGGTTTATCAGATTTATCAAAATACAAACCATTAAATTCAGAATATAATTGTATAACAACTGCAGATAAATCAAATACTTTTAGTTTTTCTGCAAAAGAAATTTTGATACCAACACTTTGATTATTTAAATAATCCTGCGCATCTGCATGTTTACCAGGACTAAAAACAAAATCCGAGATAAGAATTACAGCATTACTATCATTAACAGTTTCTAAAACTTTGGAAAGAATAACACTAAAATCTGAAACACCTCTATTGCCACCCTTCAGTCGGAATGTTGAAGGTTCTAATTTTTCAATAAAGTCCTGAATATCTACAGGCAAAGCATCTTTTTTTGTAAATGGAATGCTATTGTTGATATAATTTAAATTCAGACTATCACATACTCCATTAATTTTAAAATCACCCAATAAGTTGTATATCGCGGTCTCAAATTCAGTTACACCTTTAACATAACCATCCATACTTGCCGAGTTTTCAAGGTACACATTAATATTAAATGGCATTTCTTTTTTGTTAATAGAACCAGGTTGCCAAATGTCTTCTAATCCAAGAGGTATATCTTTTGCTTTAAAATATTTCAATAAATAAGAAACTACTTTTTCATTGTCAATTTCACCACTATCACTCTTAAATTGTTTTAATACTCTCTCATCAGATGAAGAAATTTGTTTCATTAGGGCTTTATATTCCTGCTCATCTATTCGTTTATCATTATCTGCATAAGAAATAGCACTTTCATTAAAAGACTGAATACTGCTTTTACAACCAGTTATAGCAACAATAATCAATAGAAAAAAACTGAAATGTTTCATTTTGTATTTTAAAATTTTGAATTATTATTTTATCCTGCATTTAAATAAATCACATCATTTCAAAACCTTTAAAAAATTAAATACTCTTTCAAATTCACTTTTATCATATCAATAAATACATTTACCTTTCTAACACCCCTTAGATTTTGTTTTACGATCTTGTATTTCTTATGTGTATTCTTCTAATAATAATAATAATTTCAGAAGTTCACAACAAATACAATCTTAAGCACACACCATTACCTGATCATCTTTTCCCCCTTCAATTCCTGGATTTTCACTTCAACCGGTTTGTCTATATGCCAGCCAATACCTTTGGCAAAGGAGAGGATATTGCCGGTCAGCATTTTTTCCAAAAAAGAAATTTTTTCTACCAGGCTTTGCATAGCATGATAAATACCGTAATTCTTTTCATTCAGGGCAAGCCAGTTATAAATTGAATACCTGAATTTTTTATCCCAGGTATTCATATTAAAAGTATTCAGGTTTAATTTATAAATTTTTAAAGGCACCAGTTTATCCTGCAACATGATATCCCAACTCTTTAACCCGAAAAAATGATGTATCTCATCCACTCCATCACCCACACAATACAATGATGCTTTTTCATGAATCAGTTTGTATTGTATCAATGGATATTTATAAATAAAATTATCGCCATCATGATTATGAAAGGCCTGGTTTTGAAAACCGACTTTAGATATCACAGCACCCCTGAAAGAGGAAACCAGGGAAGGCGCAATCTGGGCATCGAATATAACCAACAGTGTTTTTAGTTTCAGCATCCTATACGAAGGGAATTGGTTTTGAGGTCTTAAATATACAGATTAATGAAAATACAAATCAAAAAAAATTTATACCCTCCACCACAAGCCTCATATATTCGGAGTAAAATATCTTTTATTAATATGCAACTCAGTCATGTCTCTGGCATATAAAAACACACCCTATCCATTATTATTTAATTAAAAATTTCCCGGACGGTAACGATACGTTTTGGTAAAAAAAGATAGTGCAAGAATGCACTGATGTGTATTTCAAAAAATGAAATCGGAAAAAAATATTACGAGGCAAAACTTAAATCATACTTCATTTTATTATCCATATTATTTTATCTCCAGCTTCTTAAACTCCTTCTTCATCTCCTTGAATTTTGCCTTGAAATCTTCATACCGTTTTTTTATTTCTTCATGATGGATATCTTTTTCCACATCGCCTTCCTGTGCATTGTCTGCTTTTTCCAAAGCAGCAATACGCATTTTGTTGAGGTACATCTCATGCCTGATATCATCCAGTTCTTTCCTGGTGTCAACAAAAATTGACAGGTAAGTATTCAGCTTATCCAATGTGGCTGCATCAGTTGTTTTTGTTTTGCCATCATTGATATAATCCTGCAGTATCCTCAACACATTGATGTCTTCGTTCATGTTGGATATCCAGAGCCTGTATTGTAAGTGCAAGTTCATTAAGGAAGCCATAGTAAATTGATTTGGTTGTCCGGTATGAATGTTTTGTTTGAAAATTTATTTAAGGTGCGACCTCAGCATCCAGGCTATCTTTTCATGTTTCTGCATCAGCGCAGTTATGAAATCTGCTGTGCCTGCATCCCTGAGTTCATCATTAAAATAATGGATGCTTTCCCTCAAATGGATGATGATGGCTTCATGGTCGTCAAGCATTGCTTTGATATAATCCAATGATGTATTGGAATCAACAGGGTCTTCTGCCAGATGTGTGAGCTTGCTGTATTCATGCAATGTTGCTGATGCATAATGGCCAAGTACCCGCATGCGTTCCGCCACTTCATCAATGATGTCTTCAAGCTCATGATAGATACTTTCAAAATATTCATGCATGCTGTGAAAATCCGGGCCTTCCACATTCCAGTGTGCACCACGTGTTTTTGTATACAACACAAATTCATCTGCGAGGATAGTATTCAATGCGTGTGATACTGATTGCAGGTTTTCTGACTTAATTCCAATTGCCGGTTCCATAATCTCTGATTTAAAAGTGAACAATGAATCGGAGACTAAGGTAATAATGAAATCACATAGAAACTATGATTATAATCAATTTTTAAGGAAGCAATAAATTTGTAAAAATATTTTTAATTGAAAGCAATCATATTAAAAGGGTTTGGTGGTGTTGACAACCTGCAGCCTGCTGAAATACCAACACCCGGAATAAAAGACGATGAAGTCCTCATTTCAGTAAAAGCCACAGACATCAACCCGATTGATGTAAAGACCCGTGCAGGCAAAGGTGTGGCTGCAAGGCTGAAAGAATTTTCCCCGATGATATTGGGCTGGGATGTTGCAGGTGTTATTACAGCAACAGGCAAATCAGTTACCGGTTTTAAAAAAGGTGATGAAGTGTTTGGCATGATAAACTTCCCCGGTATTGCAAATGCTTATGCTGAATATGTGGCAGCGCCTGCAGCACATATTGCCATCAAGCCAAAAAATATTTCTTTTGAAGAAGCTGCTGCTGCCACGCTTGCTGCACTCACTGCATGGGAAGTAGTGGTGGATATTTTAAAAATAAAAAAAGGCGACAGGCTGCTGGTACATGCGGCAGCAGGCGGTGTTGGTCATTTTGCTGTGCAGATGGCAAAATATTTTGGCGCTTATGTTATTGGCACTTCATCTGCAGTCAACAGGGCTTTCGTTTTAGGCATTGGCGCAGACGAGCATACAGACTACACTGCACAACCAATTGACAAATCCATTTCACAGATTGATAAAGTGCTCGACACAATCGGTGGTGATAATATTGACCAATCATTAAAGGCAATGAAAAAAGGCGGCGTCATTGTCAGCATACCATCGGGTAAAAATGAAGATGTTGCTGCAAAGGCAGAAGCAGCAGGGATGGTTGGTTACAGGATGCTGGTACATTCAAGCGGTGAAAACCAGCAAAAAATTGCAAAGCTGATAGAAGCAGGTGTTATCAAACCGCATGTATCAAAAATATTTTCTTTTGATGAGATGCAGGCTGCACACCTGCAGATTGAAACAGGCAGGACTGTAGGTAAGATTGTAGTGAGAATTTAATACTACAACAATATCATCCCGGAGCTTCAATCATCAACACAAACACTACTATCAACAATCAAAAAAATTATTGCACAGGCAAACCAAGATTTTTTTCCATTGCTTTTATATCAGGTGCATGTCCGCGGAAATCTTTAAACATGACATTATAATCTTCTGTATTGCCACGCGATAAAATCATATCCCTGAACCGTTGACCGTTGGCCCTTGTCAAACCTCCGTTTTCTTCAAACCATGAATAAGCATCTTCTTCCAGCATCTTTGTCCATTGATATGCATAATACCCTGCTGAATATCCATTGCCCCAGATATGCAAAAAATAAGAAGAGCGGTAACGCGGCGGCACTTGTGGTAAATCAAGTTTTGTTACCTGCAATGCATGTTTTTCAAAAGCATCCACATCAGTGATTGTTGTATCAGGAGGAATGGTATGCCATTGCATATCCAATGCAGCAGCAGCAATAGCTTCTGTCAATGCATAACCTTCATTAAATGTTGAAGCTTTTTTTATTTTATCAATCAATGACTGTGGTATGGGCGCTCCTGTTTTATAATGCACTGCATAATTTTTTAAAACTTTCGGAACGAGCGCCCAGTGTTCATTAAACTGTGATGGGAACTCAACAAAATCACGGGCTACATTGGTGCCTGAAAGTGATGGATAATTTTGATTGGCAAACATGCCATGCAATGCATGGCCAAACTCATGAAACATTGTTGTTACATCATCAAAACTGATTAATGCAGGTTGCCCCGGTGCAGGTTTTGTAAAATTACAAACGTTATACACCACAGGTTTTGTACGCAGCAGTTTTGACTGGTCAACCATATTGCTCATCCATGCACCTCCACTTTTATTATCACGTTTAAAATAATCGCAATAAAATAATGCCAACGGTTTTTTATCTGCATCAAACACTTCAAATACCCGGACATCTTTCTGATACACCGGTATGTCATGCCTTTCTTTAAAAGTCAGACCATACAATTGATTGGCTGCATAAAACACACCTTTCTCCAACACTGTATTCAATTCAAAATATGGTTTGATTTCATTTTCATCAAGGTCATATTTTGCTTTACGCACCTGTTCGCTGTAAAACTCCCAATCCCAGGGTTGCAAATCAAAACCACCACCCTGCTGATTTATCAATGACTGTATCTCTGCTGCTTCCTGTTTTGCTTTGCCGGTAACAGCAGGCACTAATTGATTTAAAAATTGATTGACAGCCTCTGGTGTCTTTGCCATCTGGTCCTGCAGTTTCCACGCTGCATAATTTTTATACCCGAGTATATTGGCTTTCTCTGCTCTTATCGTAGCCAGCCTCAGGACAACTGAGCGTGTATCATTGGAATCATTTTTTTCTGCACGCACCCATGATGCATGAAATAATTTTTCTCTTGTATCACGGTTACTCAATGATTGCAATGCAGGTTGTTGTGTAGTGTTTTGCAACGGAATCAGCCAACTGTTTTTTAAACCTCTTGCTTCAGCATCCTGTGCAAAAGCATCTTTATCAGTTGCTGACAAACCTGATAAAGCAGCAGCATCATCCACTACCAAAGCGCCGTCTTTTGCAGCATTCACCAGTTTGTTGGTAAACTTTGCCATCAATGTTGCTTCTTCTGCATTGATGCTTTTGAGTTTGTTTTTATCAGCTTCAGAAAGTTGTGCACCCGCCATCAGGAATTGCTGGCGATAATATTCAACAAGCCTCTTTGATTCATTATCGAGATGCAGGTTTGAAAGATTATTATAAATCGTTTCTACGCGATGAAATAATTTATCATTGAGAAAAATAGCATCATGCAAGGCTGCAAGTTCAGGTGCAATTTTTTCCTGCAAAGCCTGTAATGTATCATTGGTGTTGGCGCCTGTTACCACATTAAAAACATTATTGACACGTCTTATCAGCTCACCACTTTTTTCCATCGCTACCAAAGTATTTTCAAAAGTGGGAGCAGCAGAATTACCTGCAATCGCATCAATTTCTTTTAACTGTTGCTGAATGCCTGCTTCCAGCGCAGGTTCATAATCAGAGTTTTTTATTTTATCAAAAGGTGGCGCCTGGAAAGGCAAAGTACTTGGTTGACTGAATGGATTGGTTGAGGGTAAATCATTTTCACTTTCCATCTGTTTATTATTTTTTTGAAACGACAATGCTGCAATCGCAAATGCAAATAACAATATGGCTGTTGTCTTCATTATAAAATTATTTGGCTAAAATTAATAAAGAATGATGGGATAAGAAATGATATAAAAATTTGTGCCATGTGTTGCATGAAAAATAAGTTAGTTGACAATGCTGTCTTCACCCACTTCTTTTATCATATAAAATGCAATACCCTTTGCTTGCAAAAAATGCGGTGTTTCATTTTTAAAACATCCCGAGAATATTACAAATGAAGGATAGTTTATACAGAAAACTTCTATTACTTTGAACCCGCTATCATTAAACAAATTTTCCGGAAATGCAGCGATACATCAAACAAACTTTTTTATTCATCTGTATAATATTTTCTTCTGTTGTTTCTGCACAGGATGTCAGCCTTGCCAAACAAAAATCACAACATGCAACAGCGGCACAACGCAAGGATGCATGGAATAAAATCAATGAAACAACAACAGTAAGTTTTGCTACCGGCGCACAACGTTTTGCGCAGTTGTTACCACCGGTGATAACAAAGAGAAACACCTGGGAAACCAAAGCATGGAAAAATGAAAAAGTACATACTCAAATCCTTGTTTTTTCTAAACAAAACATCAATGATGTAAGAGTTGCAACAACTAATTTATCTGATGGTAACGGCCATACAATCAGCGCTGATAATATTTCAACAGGTTTTGTGCAATATGTAATGACGGACGAATTCAGTGGTGGGTGTGGTTATCGCAAATCAACAGATTTTGATTCATCAGAAGTGGAAGACATCATCAACACAAACATCAAATCATACAATTTAAAAAGCAACACCACACAACCTGTTTGGTTAACCATTCGTGTGCCAGCCAATGCAACACCAGGAAGTTATGCAGGAAAAGTAATTGTGGATGCAGGCAAAAAATATGAGTTGAAAATTTCATTAACTGTAATTGATAAATTATTACCATCACCCAAAGACTGGAAATTCCAGTTAGACCTCTGGCAACATCCGGCAGCAATTGCAAGGGTGCATCAAGTGCCTTTATGGAGCGATGCACATTTTGAATGGATGCGGAAATATTATACCCTGCTCGCCGGTGCAGGGCAAAAAATTATTACAGCAAGCATCGTGGATGAACCCTGGAACCATCAAACCTATGATGATTACCCCGGGCTCATAAAATGGACAAAAAAACAAAATGGTGAATGGGTGTATGATTATACTTTATTTGATAAATATATAGAGTTTGTAATGAGTTGTGGTATCACTGAAAGGATTAATTGTTACAGCATGGTGCCATGGAAAATCGCATTCAAATATTACGATGAATCATTGCATAAAGACACAGTGTTTACAGGCGCTATCGGCACAACTGCATACAATACTTTCTGGGCCACGATGCTGACAGATTTTACTAAACACCTGAAAGAAAAAGGCTGGTTCAACATAACAACAATTGCAATGGATGAAAGGCCGATGAAAGATATGCAGTCAGTGATTGCTTTGTTGAAAACAATTGACAAGAACTGGAAAATTTCATTGGCAGGCGATTATCATCCTGAAATTGAAAATGATATTTATGATTATTGTGTGGCATCAAGATGGGTTTACCCAGACAGCATTTTACATCAACGTGAAAAGGAGGGAAAAGTAAGTACATGGTACACCTGCTGTACTGAAAAATATCCCAACCTTTTTACGTTTTCACCTCCTGATGAACCGGTATGGATAGGTTGGTACACTGCTGCAAAAAATATGGATGGATATTTACGCTGGGCTTATAACAGTTGGCCAAAAAATCCATTACAGGATAGTCGTTTTACTGCATGGCCTGCAGGTGATACTTACCAGGTTTACCCCGGCCCATTATCATCTATCCGTTTTGAAAAATTAATTGAAGGCATACAGGATTTTGAAAAGATAAATTTATTGCGGACATCATATACAACACATCATGAGACAAAAAAGCTTGACGAATTGAATGCAGCGCTTAATGAATTTGTTATTAAAAATTTGTCATCAGAAACAGCACAACAAATGATAGAAAAGTATAAAGGGTTATTAAACGAATGATAATATAAACAAGGTTTTGCCCAGGAACATCCAATACATTCTTCAAAAACTTCTAAAACAAAAAATAAAAAAATGCAAGCAGTAATTTCAAAGTGCATGATGTTGATAGCCCTGTTTTTTTCTTTTTCATTTACAGGAATAAATCTTGCTTATCATGCCATTGAAAAAAATTCTATCACTGTGATGACTTATAATGTTCATCATTGTGAACCTCCCGGAAAGCCCGGCACTATTGATGTGGATGCGATTGCTTCAGTGATTAAAAAACAAAAAGCAGATGTTGTTGCATTGCAGGAAATAGATGTAAATACAAAACGCTCAGGCAACATCAATGAAGCAGCTTTACTTGCAAAGAAAGCAGGGTATCCTTCATTCTTTTTTGCAAAAGCTATGGACTTTGATGGCGGGCAATATGGCATCCTCATCTTATCAAAATATCCACTGTCAGATACAAAAGCATATCAGTTGCCTAAAGATTCTGTGGATGGTGGTGAACAAAGGATGCTGGCAACAGGAACAGTTACTTTGCCTGGCGGAAAATCATTCCGCTTTGGTTGCACACATCTTGAAGCTTATCATGAAAACAGCAGGTTGTTACAAATAAATGAAATCTGTCGCATTGCAGGTGAAACTGATTTACCATTTATTATTGCCGGCGATTTTAATGCAAATGAAGGCAGTAGCATCATCAATATCCTTGATAAAAATTTCACACGCACCTGCATCAACTGTCCGCCTACATTTTGGGAAGATGGTGAAACAGGCGCTATAGATTTTATTGCATCAAAACCAAAAAATGTTTTCAAAACATTATCACACAAGGTGATTCAAAACAAAGAAGCATCTGACCATTTTCCTGTTGTTGCTGAGTTGGAATTTCAATAATTCATTTTGAAAAAAACCAGGATAATATTTTTTTCACTGTTGTCCGACAAATAGTAATTATCCATTTCTTTTCATCACCTCATCCGCCTATGGCGGACTTAAAACCCTTGCCGGCAAAGAGTTTCAGGAATTTTGAATAATATCATCCGGGCAACATAAAATTTTCTCAAAAAAATTCTTTTCAATTTCTGTCAAAGCAATTTTTTAAAGAAAGGATATAACTCATCTGCCATCACAGCATGGTCTTCAACGCTGGGATGAAAACTACACCCGTGTGGTTGCATGGGTTTAAAAAAGTATAATACCACAGGTTTATCACCAGGATACAAAGCATCAATATTTTTTTTGATAGCGCTTAAACAATTTTGCAACAAAATCCTGTTGTTGCCATTTACCATCGGGCTGCTCAGTAATGCAATTGTTGCTGCAGGATATTTTGATTTCACCAACTGTATAAATGCGATATAATTTTTCACAAACAAACTACTGTCAAATGGTTTCCGCGGATGTACACCATCACCATTACTGAGGTCGTTTGTACCTAAAGCAATGCTTACAATTTTTGGTGAATATTTTTTGAAATCCCAATGCACAGTATCGTCTTGTTGTAAACTTCTTTTTTCATACACCTGTGGCATAGAGGGGCCATCCATATTCCAGGTCCGATAAATTCCAATGCCACTTACACTACTCAATAAATAATTTACATGCAATGCCCTTGCAACCCTTGGCCCGTAAGCATTATATGCATTGTGCTGGTCCTGGTAAACACCCTGCCCGCATTTTACATCAGATGTATCAGCAAGTGCGCCGCAGGTTATACTATTTCCTATAAATTCAATCAATGGTTTATTAACCGGCGCAATTGATTTAATATTTTCAGCTACAATTTTTGAGATGATGATGGGGCCGGTCATTGCTTCTGTTGCTTTATAAATCCAGATGGTATGTTTGCCATCATTACCTGCATCAATAAGTATTTGCTGCACTTTATTTCCTGTCACTTTCAACCTTCCTTTATAAACTCCATCCAGTTCATACTGCAAATAACTATGACTGTTCGCATCATTAATAAAAGTAAAAATGGAACAGGTAGCGCCTTTAAAACTAAAACCAAAATGTGCTGCAGAACTTATGAGTTCCAGGTTGTTTTGTGCATCAAAAAAATACCTGCCGAAAGGTTGTAGTTCAGTTGCAGTTAAAATATTTTCTTTGTTTGTTTTGCTTACCTGCACTGTTGTACAAGCCGTAAAAAATAAAAGTGAAAGCGATAATAAATATGATTTCATGAATTGCTTTTGAATTTATATTAAAACGAATATCAATAATTAGTTATAACTTTCGTGAAATTCTTCCACGCTGCTTATAATTAGTCTGTATGTACATCACAAGGTTGCGGCAACACGTCAATAAAACAGAAGTAAAATTTGTTATTGCAACACTTGTAATAACTGTGTCTGTTGCATGGCTCAGTGCTCATTACCATCTCACCTGGCGTTCAGGTTTTGCATTGGCATTGGGCATGTTCATCATCTTATCAATTTTTTCTTTCCTGCGCAGGGATATTTTTTTACATAAACTATTAATATTTGGAATAGCAGCCGGGATTGTAGAATTGATGGCAGACTGTTGGCTTGTTCAATCCACCGGCACTTTAGTTTATCCCAATAATGAACCAATGATAGCCTGCTCGCCTTTATACATGCCATTTGCCTGGGCTGTCATCCTGGTGCAGATTGGTTATCTCGGGTGGCTGATAAGCAACAAGGAAAAGATGTGGATTAGCATGTTGTGTTCACTGGTTATCGGTTTTGCAGTGATACCATTGTTTGAACATTGGGCAAAAGCCGCAGGTTGGTGGTATTATCAGAATTGCAAAATGATTTACAATACACCCTGGTATATTATTTTGGGTGAAGGTTTGATATGCAGTATGCTACCTTTATTCTTCAAACACATCTCTCAAAGAAAACATGCTTTCCAGGTTGTGTTGGGAATTATTGAAGGCTTGTGGATATGGGTTTCCTATTTTATAGCTATTCACATCACAGGTTAAAAAGTTATAAAAATTGTATGCTGAAAAGAGTTGTTGATTTTTTTATTCCTGACTCTATCAATTCTGACAGGGAGTACCAGCGCAGGGCAAGATTGATTGCATACGGGCTTTTTATCACAGCTATATTTTCATTGTTTTATGTGGGCATTTCATGGATAGTAGGTTATACAATGGGAATGTATATTATGTTTTGGGCAGCAGTAATTTTTACCGGTTTATTATTCCTGCTGAAAAAAAATATTGATATATTTTTTATCGCCAATGTTTTTGGTTTTACAGGCATAATATCAATTGCAGGCTGTGCCTATTTTTCAGGTGGACAAGCATCACCTGTATTACCCTGGTTGGCTACAACTCCTATTGTAATATTGTTATTAGCCGGTAAAAAAAGCGGGATAGTCTGGGCAATCGTTGCTTTGATTTTTATTTCAATATTCACCATATTAGGTTCGTATGGTTATATTTTTCCCAAACCCTTTAACCAGGAAAACCTTGCCTTCAATTTGTCTTGCAATACAGGGCTTGTATTGCTGATATTTTTTATCTCGCTGGTTTATGAAAATGTACGCATCAGGGCACATGATATTATTGCATCCAAGAATAATGAATTACAAAAAACTTTGAATGAATTAAAAGATACCCAATCACAATTAATACAAAGTGAAAAGATGGCTTCACTGGGTGAATTGACAGCAGGCATTGCACATGAAATACAAAACCCTTTAAACTTCATCAACAATTTTTCAGAAGTAAATATTGATTTGATTGATGACATCAAGAAAGAACTTGAACAAAATAATACAGAAGAAGCGATTGCTATCCTTGCCGATATTAAAAGTAATGCTCAAAGGATACTGCAACATGGCAACAGGGCTGATTCAATAGTGAAGGGGATGTTGCAGCATTCAAGAAAAAGCACAGGTCAGAAAGAATTAACTGATATCAATGCATTATGTGATGAATGTCTGAGATTAAGTTTTCATGGTTTACGTGCAAAAGACAAAAGTTTTAATTCAGACTTTAAAAATCAATTTGACCCGGATGCCGGTAAAATCAATGTTGTGCCGCAGGATATATCAAGGGTGCTTGTGAATTTATTGAACAATGCATTTTATGCAGTGAGTGAAAAGAAAAAAACAGCAGGCAACAATTTTAGTCCTGTTGTTACTATCAGTACAAAAAAAAATTCTGACAAGGATGGAAAAGATACATTAGAAATAAAAGTCTCTGATAATGGCACAGGCATACCGAAAAAAATAATGGATAAAATATTTCAACCATTTTTTACTACCAAGCCAACAGGTCAGGGTACAGGTCTTGGATTGAGCTTAAGCTTCGATATTATCAAATCACATAAAGGCTCCCTCGATGTGGAGACACATGAAGGTGAAGGCACTGATTTTATTATTCACATCCCATATACATAAGCATCAGTTAAGACTTAGTCCTTTTTTTTGCAGAAGATTTTTTTGCCCCTTTTTTAAATATTGAAGTAATCCATTGCAAGAGTTTCACCCACCAGGGGAAAGACTCATTCCATACAAGCCCTTTTTGGTAACGCCTGTAATCGTGCCAGCGATACAAAGCAAGTTCCCATGGCTCATGTAAATCCCATATTTTGCAAAGTGGCGCATCACTGCCTGAAGCTTCAATGATATTGTTGACAGCCCTGCGTGCTGCTTCGTTGGCGCCTTCCATTGTAGCAAGGTCGGTGTGGGTGCGCACATAATCAGCAGCAAAAAATAAATTAGGTATATAACTATGTGACTCAGGTCTCAGCCGCCAGGTATCAACTTTGTTCACCAATAGTGGTTCTTTATTTTTTGAGAGATAATCTCCCTGTATTATTTTTTTAGTATTGAAAACAATATCGCGGTCTATAAACCAGGTGTGTATCATTTCATCTCTTAATAATGGTTTACCATCAATCACAAGCGACCTTTTCATTTGTTCCCACACTTCATTTTTTATTTCTTCAGCAGTACACTTCTTTGCCGGTTTGCCATATATAATACCGGGTGTATCCCAGTCAGAAACATCGGTGGATAAAATTGTTTTCACTTTACCATCACCAAATTTGTTCATTGGAAAACCCGGCCAGAATTGCGATTGAGAGATAGCAGTAACAGCCCATTTGCTATCAGAAAAAATGATATGGCCTTTATTCAGTTCTACTTCTTCCTCCAGGTAAAACTGCACACCCGTCATCCAGGACACATCATTGGATAATTCAATGATACCAGTAAGTGTTGGGTCAGCTTTCATAATCGCTGCTTTTTGTATTTCTTTATTAACCACATCCATCATTGAAATAGCAGGGTCTTTAAGTATCTCTTTGGTATCATCGCTAAACATGATTGAGTCACGGAATTGCTGGATGGTTTCGCCAGGTTTTAAAATATCACTGAGCAATAAAGGCGCTGCCACTTCTACAGGAACAGCACAGATATAATAATCAGCCGTATGTTTCTCCAGGCCACTGTATTCTGTTTGCACATTGGGCAATGCAGTAGCATCAGCATTTACTTTATGCACCCAGATACCTGTAATTTTTCCATCGGTACATTCAATCTTTTTTACGTTTGAAAGAAAGTGATAGTGGACACCTTTGCTTACCAGATATTGGTGCCAGGGAAACAACCATTGGTCATTGGTAGGCCCGTTTAATATTCTGTCAGTTGCCACAGCGGGGTTTGCCATATTAAAAACCAGTTGCAGAAAAATATCTCCACCAGTTTTTGTGCTTGCAGTTTTAGCACGTGCTGCCACCAATGTACGGGTCAAACCTTTTGCCAGCAAATCCCTGTAAGCCTGATCCCTTTTTGAGCCTTCGGTATATTGCCACCACCCTAACCTTTCATAATCATTTTCACGTCTTGCACGGCAACTCGTCATCAACTGCCATACACGTGTGGCAAAAAATTTCATGTCATCATGAGATAAACCTGTCGGCTGATGTAATGAGTTTAATAAAAATTCAAAATCAGCTATTGACTTTGGAAAGCTGTCAAGCATCACAATCGGGTTAGCATTTTCTCTTGCAAGCATTACATGTGGTGCAGGCACAAGATTATCAAATACACCATTCTTATTTCCCGGAAACGGGATGCGTTTCATGGTATCAATAATATGTTTATAAAACCCCGGGAAAAAGCGGAACCCATGTTCTCCCGGAAAGGGATTTTTATGATCGTTGTCATCGGGGTCCGGCACATTGACACTTCTTGCTTTTCCGCCAGGCAGTTTTATTTTTTTCTCATAAACATGAACTTCAAAACCACGTTCAATTAATTCATGTGCAGCGCTCATACCGGCGACTCCACCACCGATTATGATGACTTTTTTCTTTGGCATTAGAGATAGACTTTTGTTGTGATAAAACAAGCGTGGCTTTCAGCGGATATGAAACCAAATTTAAATCAATAAAATTCATAATGCGATACTGAAAGAATAATAATTTAAAATATTGTATTTCATTTTTACAATTATTAAGCAATCAGGCTTACAACAAAACAACATTTTAAGAGCAGGCATGAATATCTTTATCCTTACAAAAATTTTTCAATAATATTGATAAATACTTTTTTCGTTTCAACATACAAATCCTGATACCGCTGCAAAAGAAATTATTTGCAGAAAAAATAAATTATTTACTTTTCCGCAAATAAAACCACTGTATGAGTTTATTCCGAACGAAATCAATTGAAATTTTATTAGCACAAGCTGAAGAATCTGATAAAGGTTTAAAGCGCTCTTTAAATGCAGGTAACCTTATTGCTTTAGGTATTGGTGCAATTATAGGCGCCGGCTTGTTTGTAAGAACTGCTGCTGCTGCGGGTGAACATGCCGGACCTGCAGTAACTATTTCATTTATTATTGCTGCTATTGGTTGCGCATTTGCAGGTTTATGCTATGCAGAGTTTGCATCCATGATCCCGATTGCGGGTAGTGCTTACACATATGCTTATGCAACTATGGGTGAGCTGGTTGCATGGGTGATCGGTTGGGCATTGATACTTGAATATGCACTTGGTGCTGCCACAGTAGCTATCTCCTGGAGCGAATACCTGAATATACTTGTTGGGAAGACAATACCATATGAGTGGTGCCATTCGCCTTTTGAATCGTATCATGATGAATTGACCGGGGTGGTGCATTCAGGCATCATGAACATACCGGCACTGTTTATCTTATTCTTATTATCAATACTATTAATCAAAGGTACTCAGGAATCTGCAAAGGTGAACATGATCATCGTTATCGTAAAAGTGGCCATTGTACTTGTTTTTATTGCAATTGGCTGGAGTTTTATCAACCCTGCCAACCATACACCATTCTTCATTCCTGCTGATGCCAAGCCTGCAATTAAACTGGATGGATCGGAATATACTTATACTGATTTCTTCAGGCATGGATGGGGAGGTGTCCTTACAGGAGCGGGCATTGTATTTTTTGCTTTTATTGGTTTTGATGCAGTATCTACAACTGCACAGGAAGCAAAAAATCCTAAGAAAGACATGCCTATCGGCATCCTTGGTTCTTTAGTTATTTGTACGATTCTTTATATACTTTTCTCTTATGTCTTAACAGGTGTAGCGCCTTATACTGATTTTGTAAAAGCTGGTAAAGAAGCTTCTGTTGCTTATGCTATTCAAACTTACATGACCGGATATGGATGGCTGGCAAAATTAGTTTCATTTGCCATTCTGCTTGGATTTTCATCTGTTATACTTGTGATGTTAATGGGTCAGTCAAGGGTTTTCTATACAATGTCAACTGATGGTTTATTACCTAAGATATTCAGCGACCTTCATCCAAAGTTCCGCACACCATACAAGAGCAACATTGTTTTATTCATCTTCGTTGGATTGTTTGCTGCATTTGTTCCGGTGAATGTTGCCGGTGACCTTACTTCAATAGGTACTTTATTTGCATTCGTTTTGGTTTGCCTCGGAATTATCATCTTACGTAAAAAAGACCCGCATCTTAATCGTCCATTTAAAACTCCATTGGTACCCGTTGTACCAATACTTGGTATGATTGTATGTACTGCAATGATTGTTGGCCTACCGGAAGAAACTTTAGTCAGTGCTTTATTGTGGATGGTATTAGGTCTGATAATATATTTTAGTTTTAGTAAAAACAATAGTAAATTAAATAATGGCAATGGCTTCAGAAAATAGAAAACTGAATTTATAGCCCAAAAACCCTTCATTGCTGAAGGGTTTTTTTATTATCCACATCAGCCAAATAGTTTTTTAATGGTATAGTTTTTGTTTCCTTTGTCAGAATTTTTTTCCGCACCTATATAAAATCCACCTATTAAAAGCTAAATCAATTACACAATGAAAAAATTGACTTCTGCATTTATTGCAATTCTATTGCTTGCTGTATTTTCATGTACAAAAGAAACGGTCTCAACAGCCGTTACAGCAAATCCTGATGTAAGCCTTGCTACAACATCTGATAATCTGGTTGGCAGACAGCAACAAATTACCGTTCCGACAAGCGATTATACTTATCCCACATCCCAGGCGCTATTATGGTTGCCTAAAGGATATAAAAAAGTCAGCTCAACCATCAAATATCCTTTACTCATCTGTCTCGATGGTGTTGGTGAGCAAGGGAAAAATATCAACTTGTTATTACATGATGGAACAGTAGCAAAAAGAATAGCAGATGGATGGGATGCTACTGCTGTTTGTCCAACTAACGGACATACAAAAAAGTTCATAGTTTTTACTCCGCAATGTCCGATCCCGAATGGATGGGGATGGAGCGCACCACATGTTAAAACAATGCTTGCTTATTTAAAAGATAACTACAGGATTGATACAAACAGGATTTATATAACAGGTTACAGTGCCGGTGGTTGGGGCCTGTGGAGTTGTGTTACTGATGATACAAGCCTTTGCAAACAATTTGCAGCAATAGGCCCTGTTAGTACAGCCAGTGCAGATCACCCTAACAATATCCCTAATGTAGATAAATATGGAATTGCCTGCTGGAATATATGTGGTACTGCTGATGCATTTTATAACAATGCTGTAAATTATACCAATATCATCAATTCAAATAATCCCCCCATCCCTGCAATACTAACTGGCCTTCAGGGTGTTGGGCATAGCGCTTGGAACCAGGCTTATGATCCAACCTGGAGTGTCAATAATTTGAATTTTTACGAATGGCTTTTACAATACAAAAGAAACAGTAAGCATAAATAGTTTTCCCTGCAACCGGTCATAAAAAAGACACAAGGGAATCCTGTATTTCTTTTGTGTCTTTTATGTATATAAGTTTTATTCATTTATTTCTTTAAAAAAGATATAATTAATCAACTTTGATACAAATCTAATAACTATGGCCACAACAATACTTATCATCTCCGTTTGCTATATAGCAGTTGTATCTCTTGTTTTAAAGACTTTCCGTTACATGCGCGACAGAAATATTATAGAGCCTGAAATGCATCAGTTTGAAAGTAACTTTAAACAATCTGCATAAACTGGATTTTACCTGGAAATAATTTTTAATTGTATTTTCTATAGCTGCAATTTTTGTTGTCTATTGCAGTATCACTTTATAATCCGTTAAAAGAATTATTATTTTTTTTTACTGCACAAGCAAAAGCTTTCTTTATCGTTATAAGTTTTTAAACCCGGATGATGAAGAAACTGATGTCGCCTGTTGCATTCTTATTAATTTTTTTCTGTTGCACTTCTTTTCATTCTACGCAACTATATGACTCACCTTATTACATCGTAATCAACAAGGTTAAATATGAATTGAATGTGTATGATTCAAAAGGCTGGCTTGTAACTTATCCTGTGGTTTTTGGCAACAAAGATTTAAGGGATAAATTATATGAAGGCGACAGGAAAACACCTGAAGGAACATTCACTATTATTTCAAAAAGAACTCATCCTAAATGGGACAGGTTTATGATGCTTAATTATCCTACACAGGAAGATTACGAAAAGTTTCATGAAAGAAAAAGTGATGGTATCATTCCAGAAAATGCAAAGATTGGAGGGGGTATTGGCATTCATGGTACATGGCCCCATGAAGATTTTCAAATCAACCGTTACCGCAACTGGACCGATGGCTGCATCAGCATGCGGAATAAAGACGTGGAAGAATTATACAACCTGATTCCGGTTGGTACGAAAGTTATTATCAGGCATAACTAATCAATTATTATGTCTCCAAAATATTGAAGCAAAACTTCAGGCAATTGTATGCCGTTTTCTGTTTGATTATTTTCCAGCAAACAGGCTACAATCCTTGGCAAGGCCAATGAACTTCCATTTAAAGTATGCACCAATTGATTCTTACCTGAAGTATCTTTATAACGACATTTTAAACGGTTGGACTGATAGCTTTCAAAATTGCTGACACTGCTCACTTCCAGCCAGCGTTTTTGCGCAGCACTGAACACTTCAAAATCGTAAGTAATTGCACTGGCAAAACTCATATCGCCACCACACAATCTCAATATCCGGTAAGGCAATTGAAGCGATTGCAAAAGTTTTTCTACATGGCCAACCATTTCATCCAAAGCATCATAACTTTTATCAGCTTCTACGATTTGAACTATTTCAACTTTTTCAAATTGATGTAAACGGTTTAAACCTCTTACATCTTTTCCATAACTCCCGGCTTCCCTTCTGAAACAGGGAGAATAAGCTGTCATCTTTATGGGTAATGCCTCCTGCTTTACGATAGTATCCCGATAGATATTTGTTACCGGCACTTCTGATGTTGGTATAAGATAAAATTTATCTTCATTCACATAATACATCTGCCCTTCTTTATCAGGCAACTGACCAGTGGCAAAAGCGCTGTTTTCATTTACCATAAATGGCGGAATGATTTCAGTATAACCGGCACTTGTATTGTAATCCAGGAAATACTGTATTAATGAACGTTGCAGTTTAGCTCCTTTGCCTGTATAAACAGGGAAGCCACTACCAGTAATTTTTGTACCCAGTTCAAAATCTATCAGCTTATATTTTTTTGTAAGCTCCCAGTGCGGCAAAGCATCTTCCGGCAGATTGGGTTTATTACCACCTTCCCTCACCACCTCATTATCTTCCGCACCAAAACCTTTAGGCACTATTGATGCAGGCAGGTTGGGCAACATCACTAATGTATCTGCCAGTTTTTTTTCTATCGCATCAGCCTGTTGCTTTACAGGTTCTAAAGACTTTTTCCATCCTGCAATTTCAGCCTTCAACGATTCTGCTTCCTGTTTTTTTCCTGCTGCAACCAGTTTCCCAATTTCTTTACTGGAACTGTTGATATTGGATTGCAGTGAATCAAATTCAGCCTGCAACCTTTTTCTCTCATCATCCAATGAAATGACTTCATCAACTAATTCCAACTGGCCAAAATTTTTTACAGCAAGCCTTTCTTTTACAAACGCCGGGTTGCTTCTTAACACATTTACCTGTAACATAACAACGTCAATAGATTTATGCAAAGATATTTTTGCAGGCAATAAACCGGTTAAAAATTATTTTCATCATCAAAACCTGTTCATTCAAATACGCAGATGTTTTTCAAACCATCATAAAATCTGAAAGAAACAGTTAATGTCAGAAGAGATGATTTCCGGCAAGTATCCAATATTATATTTGCAACTATTATGTTTGTTGACACAGATTTACAGCAGCGATGGTGGAACCTTGAAGCAAAGCTGGTAGAACGCTTTGGTAAAAAGCCTGATATGGAAGCAATCTTATTTCTTATCGGCATCCAGGAGACAGGTTTTATAAAAGATAAAATCACCAAAGAACAAAAACAGGATTTGATGCATGTGGCCATCTGCACACTGCTGGCGCCAAGCGGTTATTTTGAACTGGAAGGAAAAGATGCAGACGGATGGCCCCACTTCAAACAATTGAAGGAACATAAATCAATGTCATTATTTGAACAGGAAAATTTTTTAAAAGACCATATTTTATTTTATTTCGAACAACAGGATTTTTAAAAATCACTTATGAGAAAATTTGCAGTAACAACTTTATGCCTCCTGGTAATGGTTGGCTTATCGGCACAAACCACAAAAAAAATAATCAAAAAAACTCCTACAAAAACTGTATCCTCAAAAGAAAGGTTAGTAGAAATTACAACTGACTTTGGAACTATGATTGTAAAACTCTACGACTCCACTCCTTTGCACCGGGATAATTTTATTGCTAAAGTGAAAGATAAATTTTATGACAGCTTATTGTTTCATCGTGTCATCAATGGTTTTATGATTCAGGGTGGCGACCCCGAAAGTAAGAATGCTGACAGCGCTGCCATGCTGGGTGGTGGTGAAGCACCGGGTGGGATGATACCGGCAGAGTTTAAGCCATTCCTCATACATAAAAAAGGTGCACTGGCTATGGCAAGAACTAATAACCCGGAGAAAGCAAGCAGCAATTGCCAGTTTTATATTGTTCAGGGAAAAGCAGTAAACGATACTATGTTGAACCAGATAGAATGCAGCATTAGGCAGGGAGGCAATATCGGGTTTTACTATACTGATGAGCAAAGAAAAATTTATAAAACTATTGGTGGCACACCATTTCTCGACCAGAACTATACAGTGTTTGGCGAAGTGATAAAAGGCCTTGATGTAATAGATAAAATTGCTGCCGTACAAACAGACCCCAATGACAGGCCGCTCAAAAATGTCCGCATGAAAATGCGCATGCTGAATTAAGGTTGTTTTCTAACTGATTTTAATGAATATTTGTACATCAAATTTTTTTTATGAGTTTCCCTTCAGAATTAAAATACACCAAAGACCATGAATGGGTCAAATTAGTTGATGGCAAAACCGCTATCATCGGCATTACAGATTTTGCACAGGGCGAATTAGGCGATATCGTTTTTGTTGATATCAACACTGTTGGTAAAAGCCTCGGCGCAGAAGAAGTGTTTGGCACTGTTGAGGCAGTGAAAACCGTAAGCGACCTGTTTCTGCCTGTTGCAGGTAAAGTAGTTGAAGTCAATGATGCATTATCCAGCAACCCGGAACTGGTCAACAATGACCCATACGGTGAAGGATGGATGGTAAAGATTGAAGTTGATAACCCTGCAGATATAGATAACCTTCTTTCCTTAGATGCATATCAGCAAATGGTTGGGTAAAACACCATCTGCTACGACATATGTCTTCAACGGCTTTATATAGCGAACCTGAATTGATACACCTCCTGAAACAGCGCTCCCAGGCTGCTTTCGGTTATTTGTATGACCACTACTCAGGCGCTTTATATAATGTGATAATATCTATTGTGCATGAAAAAGAAACTGCCAATGATGTTTTACAGGAAGTGTTTATTAAAATTTTCAGGCAGATAGATTTGTATGATGCATCAAAAGGCAGGTTGTTTACCTGGATGATAAATATCTGCCGTAATGCAAGTATTGATGTGTTGCGTAGCAAAAGCCATCATACGCAAAAACAAAACCGTGAGTTAACTGAAAACGTATATTCAGCAGCAGGGACAACAAGCATAAATACCGACATGATTGGTTTACGTAAAATTGTAAATAGTTTAAAAGATGATCAAAAGCTCCTGGTAGAACTGGCATATTTTGAAGGTTATACCCAGGATGAAATTTCGAAAGTATTGAATATACCACTGGGTACAGTAAAAACAAGGTTGCGCAGTGCATTGGTTCAATTAAGATCATTATTAAAAAATTAATGGATATAAAAGCTTACATAGAAAGTGGGATAATTGAACAATATGTTCTTGGTTTAACAACCGATGAAGAAGCTGTTGAACTGGAACAATTGCGTTTGAAATATCCTGAACTGGATGAAGCCATTATTTCGTTTGAAAAAAATCTTGAAGAACATTTACTGGCTAATCCTGTACAACCACATGATGAAATAAAAAATTTAATTGAAGAAAAGTTATTCGATGAACCAACAATAACAAAACAATTAACACCCGGATACATATCTGAAAAAAATAAAAGAATTGTTGGTGTATGGAAATGGCTGGCAGCTGCCTGCATCATTTTATTGATAGGCAGCACTGCTCTAAATTTTTATTTTTATTCCGGTTATAAGAATTCAAAACAACAATACCAGGCTTTACTGGCTGAAAGAAATGTTTTAATGGCAAATAATGCTTCTTATCAAAAAAGCCTTGATATGTATGAAGACACTTCAATGATGCGCATTGATATGAAGCCTATGCCAGGCAAAGAACAAAATGCAGCAACTATATTATGGGATAAAAATTCTAAAGACGTTTATATCTATGCTGCAAATATGCAAAAGACACCAACAGGCATGCAATACCAGCTTTGGGCAATTGTTGACGGCAAGCCTGTTGATGCAGGTATGATCAGCAATTGTACCGGCCTTTGTAAAATGAAAAAAATCAGTAACCCGCAGGCATTTGCGATTACTTTGGAGAAAGAAGGTGGCAGCCCTACGCCAACAATGAGTGAAATGTTTGTTTCAGGGAAAGTCTGACCAGCTGTAAAATCAATACTTGATATTGTTCCTATTTTTTCTCATTCACACATTTGTAAAACCTTTTCTTACAAGTTTTATCAAACAACAAGTTATTGTAACAAACAGTCGTAAGTTTTTTTTTCAAATTCCATTTGAGGAAAATTAAAGAAGTGATTGAAGCTGGCAAGTATAAACTATGTTTCAATTCCTTCAAACTACTTTCCCGCATTTTTGCTGATAGAAAATTTTAAAAGAACCTCACTGCTGTTCAAATAATGAATACCAGCATGATGAATGAATGCTTTTCATTTAGATTTGCGCCCAAATGAAATTAAAGTTATCACAGTTCCTCCCTGCAATTATTTGGTTCATCATTGCCAATATATTGTTTCTGATGCCAGGTGATGATGTACCAACATCGAGTTTTTTAGATGAAATATATTTTGATAAATGGGTGCATGCAGGCCTGTTTGGCGGGATAGTTTTTTTAACCGCTTATCCTTTCATTAAGATGGGGCGTTTATCCAAAAAATTGTTGATTAAAATCAGCATTGCGGGAATATGCTACGGTATTTTTATTGAAATCTTACAGAAGTATGTAGCAATAGAAAGGGATTTTGATTATACTGACATCCTCGCTGATGCTGTCGGTTGTTTATTGGGCTACCTTGCTTCCCTTTGGTTACAAAGAAAAATACTGGAAAAAAATAAGCCCCTGTAGAAACAGGGGCCGCAACCAAAACTAACTGCTTATGAGAAAATTGACTACTTGTTTTAAGTAGAATTATATATTCAAACTCAATGCCAGAAATTCAATTTTAAAGTTAAGAAAATTATTAATTGGCATCTCGTTTTTTTTATTTTCTTATTGAGATACAAATATCGGTAAAAAGATTAAACAAGAATTGTTAAGTTATAGTTAGAGTAAAAAATCTGACAAATGCAGGAGAAAGTAACATTAAAATTATTGCCGCAGGAAGCAGATGATAACAACATCATTAAAGACTATATTCTCAAAGCGTTAGATGTAAAGCCACAGGAGTTTTCAGGCTTCCAGGTTACCCGGAAAAGTATTGATGCCCGCAGTAAACAACCCTATATTAATCTAACTGTTCACGCATTTATTAACGAACCATTTAATAAAAACAGATTTGAGAAAATTATTTTTCGTGATGTTCATCAATCAGAACACTCAGCCATAATTATTGGTGCCGGACCTGCCGGATTATTTGCAGCGCTTAAACTGATTGAACATGGTATCAGGCCAATCATTATTGAAAGAGGAAAAGATGTGAGAGCAAGAAGAAGGGACCTTGCTGCACTTAACAAACAAGGCACTTTAAATACAGAAAGTAATTATTGTTTTGGCGAAGGTGGAGCAGGCACGTACAGTGATGGCAAACTTTATACAAGAAGTAACAAAAGAGGAAATATCCAAAGCATACTGAACCTGTTTGCGCAATTTGGTGCGGAAGAATCCATTTTGTATGAATCACATCCACACATTGGCACCAACAAACTTCCGCATATCATCACAGCCATGCGGCAACAGGTTGAAGATTGCGGTGGTAAAATTTTATTTCAAAAAAAATTAGTTGATTTTACTATCAGTAAAAATAAAATCGAATCTATCACAACAGCAGATGGCGACAAGCTAAAGTCAGATGCTTATATACTTGCAACAGGGCATTCAGCAAGGGATATTTTTATTTTACTGGATGAAAAGAAAATTTTAATTGAACAAAAACCATTTGCACTTGGTGTAAGGATAGAACACCCGCAACATATTATTGATTCCATCCAATATCATTGTTCACCACGTGATAAACATTTGCCGCCTGCTGCTTACAGTTTAGTTAACCAGGTTAATGGCAAAGGTGTTTTTAGTTTTTGTATGTGCCCTGGTGGGATTATCGCACCAGCATCAACTGCCAATGAAGAATTGGTAGTAAATGGATGGAGCCCAAGTAAAAGAAATAATCCTTATGCAAACAGTGGAATAGTAGTAGAAGTCCATCAAAAAGATATTCTTCACTACAAGGGAGATAAACAGAATTTTAAAAATACTGGTCCTTTATCCGGCATGTATTTTCAACAGTCAGTAGAAAGAAAAGCATATACAGAAGGTGGTGGAAAATTTGTTGCACCGGCACAACGATTGGTTGATTTTATCAACAATAAAATTTCAGCTTCATTACCTGGTTGTAGTTATGTTCCTGGCATCACATCTGCAGATATGAGAAATATTTTACCACCATTTATCTTTTCAGCTTTGCAGCAGGGTTTTAAGGATTTTGGGAAAAAGATGCGTGGTTACTTAACTAATGAAGCTGTAATTGTTGCCACAGAAAGCCGCACTTCATCACCTGTGCGCATACCCCGCAATGAAGAGAAATTACATCATCCGCAAATTGAAAACCTATATCCCTGTGGTGAAGGTGCAGGTTATGCCGGTGGAATAGTCAGTGCTGCAATGGATGGAGAAAAAGTGGCGGCAGCCATAATAAAAAAATTTTCCGCACAGTAAAGCGCATGCTTCAAGAAATAAAAGCATTGCCCTACCTCTATTTTTTAACAAAACAAATAATTGCTTTTATCGTGGCTTTTCAATCAATTACCAGGAAATAAAAAAAATGGGGAAAAAGAGCCACTACATTCTAAAGTTTGTGTTTAAAATTTGTGTAAATTGTATTCAACATTTTCCCTGCAAATAAGCAATTGATGGTAATCCAATCAATTAAATTGTAATGACGGTTAAACCATAACAAATAAAATCCATACATGAAATCATTATCAGAAACATGGTTTGCAGACGGGTATATAGACTTTGAACTAAAGAAATATACTTTGCTTGCTTACCTCCAGGAAGTCAATAAATATTTTGATGAACATAAATTATATCCACAACTGGCTGATGTAATCTTTCATTACAATAACCTGGTTGCATTCAGGGAAAACAAGAAGTTTTTACAGGAGCATTTCCCCAAAAAACTCACCGGGGTTCAAATGCAGAAATTGCAATTATTATATGAGCAAATGATGGACGATGATGATGTAATGCAGCAACTCGAAGAAATCATTCATTATGCTTCAGCGCAAATGCGCAATACCATCAGTAATGGCACTGAACTGTATGAGCATATTGAAGATAAAATCAAAATTTCACCGGTAGGTATTATTCCACTGGAACAAAATGAAGGTTATTTCTTCCTGAGCAGTGCCTTATCGCTTACAAGGATCTATCAATACCGTTTGAGCATTTACGAAAAACATGATGAGAAATACAGGAGCATCCGCACAGAATTTATTGATACCTGGTACCGCAGCTTTGTCAACACTTTTGAACATATTAAAACTGAACTTGTTCGCAACCGTTCTCAATTGCCTAATCCGGCTGTGTATGCTATTGAGACCAATATCAGTTTACCGGTTGAAGAAACTTTATTACCGATTGCCAAACGCAGCCTGGTACGCTATATTACTTCCAATACTAAAGTTTGAAAATAATCCTGAATAATTAACTACTTTCATCGTGTAGTTATTTACCAGGTAAGCTACAACTCAACCTGGCCCACACAAATTGCGCAAATGCTTCAAGCGTTAGATCCCTTGCACCCATCAACAGGATAACACAATCATTTGTGAGATGTGATTTTACTGCATCTGCAAAATCGTTCCTTTGCTCAACAAAATAAGCATGGATATTTAATGCTTTCAGATCATTGATAAGGTCGCCGGCTGAAATATCTTTTGTGGTGGTGCCTCCAGCGTAAAAAATCTCACTCATCCATATCTCATCTCCGTCCCTCAATGATGCAGCAATTTCTTTTACAAAATCAGCACGCAGAAATTTTGTGGGTGTATATCCATGCGGTTGAAACCATGCAATGAGTTTCTTTGCCACAGGCTGACAAGCCTTGATGCTGGCAGCACATTTTGCAGGATTATGTGCAAAATCATCAATCAATGTAACACCTGCCTTCGATCCTATTACCTGATGGCGACGATATATTCCTTCATATTGTTTCAATGCTTCAGCACAGATTTGCATTTCAACACCCAAATAATCAGCAACAGCAATTGCAGCTAATGAATTTTCTGCATTATGCTTTCCCAAAACATTCATCTCAAATTTTACCTGCCGCACATTGAATGAAACTTGAAAACCTTTCTGCTCAAAATCATTCAACACATATCCTGCTTCACTGCCTGCTTCTGAAGAAAAATCAAGTTGTTTGTTTTGTGATAATGCAGCAGCATACTTATTGCTTTCATTTACGATAAATGTCTTACTGTTTTGTCTGAACTGCCCGAATAACTTCATCAGTTCATCCAGTTCTTTATGATCTTTATCAACATTCAGCAACACACCTATTTCAGGTTTGTATTGCACAATGCTGCCATCACTTTCATCCGCTTCTATGATCAGCCACTCCCCTTTTCCCACAGCAGCATTCCCTATTTTATTTAGCCTGATCAAACGTGTCAGGCCGGCTCCACTGATTAACCCAGGTTGCAAACCTGCGTGGTCTAAAATTTCAAACAACATAGCAACAGTTGTACTCTTACCCGATGTGCCACCAATAGCAATTGTTTTTTTACTTGCTGCAATCAGTGCCAGCAATTCACTTCGTTTAATGATGGGGATATTCATCTGCTTCGCTTTCCGCACTTCTTCAACAGTATCTTCAACAGCAGTAGAAACTACCACCAACTGTGTTGATGTTGTGATGCCTTCACCATTTTGTTCAAAACAATTAATTCCATCTGATTCCAGTTTATTTTTTATTTCATTGGATACACCTGTTTTAAAATACCGGTCGCTGCCACTCACATTTTTTCCTATGCCTTTTAAATATTGTGCCAATGCACTCATACCTGTGCCTGCAACACCGATAAAAAAAACATCCTGGAAATTATCTATTGAATTAATCATACAGTGGCAATGATAATTAAAAGTAAGGAAGGTTAAACATCAACAAAGCCTTAATTATTGGCAGTCTTGTTTTTTTTCTTTTGCATTCAACCACTTTCATTTTTCACACTTCCACAAAAGTTATTAAATTCGCCCACTTGTTGAATGTGTATTTTGAACATGAGGCGTTGTTTTTTCAACAAAAGCATTTTTGATGAAAGCAATAATACCTGTGGCCGGCGCAGGCGCCAAACTAAGGCCACATACATATACGCAACCGAAGGCTTTGATACCTATTGCAGGTAAAACTATTTTAAGTTTTATTGTTGACCAGTTACATGATGCAGGCATCAATGAATTTATTTTTATTGTTGGTTATCTCGGTGAAAAAATCCAGGAATATGTGTTGCAGACTTATCCCCATCTGACCTGTCATTTTGTGCAACAGGCAGAAAGGCTTGGGACAGGCCATGCACTTGAATTAACCAAGTCATATATAGGTGATGATGAAATTTTGGTAACGCTGGGCGATACCATCTGCGATTATAATGTGCAGGAAGTGATTGCTTCTCCATATAATATGCTGGGGTTAAAAAAAGTTGATGACCCCCGTAGTTTTGGTGTGGCAGAAATAGCTGAAGATGGATTTATCGAACATGTAATTGAAAAGCCCGCCATCCCTAAAAGCAACCTTGCTTTGGTGGGTATTTATAAAATCAAAGATTCGACAATTCTTTTTGATTGTCTTGAACAAATACTTGCACAACAAAATACAAACGACGGTGAATATAGTTTGACCGAAGCCCTCGATTGTATGATAATGCGTGGTGTGAAGTTTCAATCGTTTCGTGTGAAGAATTGGTTTGATTGCGGTAAAAAAGAAACACTGCTGGAAAGCAACACAACTCTTTTGAAAAAATTCGGTGGTGCTATAGACCCGACTATGCAGCAGGAAAATTCAATCATCATCCCACCTGTTGCAATCGGCGCCGGATGTAAAATAAAAAATTCAATCATCGGGCCGCACGTTTCAATAGGCGCAAACACCACACTTGAAAATTCAATCCTGAGAGATAGTATTATCGGTTCTTATACCAGTCTTTTTGAAGTGGTTATTGACAATTCACTCATAGGCAGCGATGCGAGTGTAAAAGGTCTAAGCCGTAAGTTGAATATCGGTGATAATACAGAGCTTGACTTTGGGTAAAAATTTTAACGCAATAATT
The DNA here is from genome assembly GCA_964400415.1 of uncultured Parafilimonas sp. Lineage (GTDB taxonomy): Bacteria > Bacteroidota > Bacteroidia > Chitinophagales > Chitinophagaceae > Parafilimonas. The sequence goes on along the minus strand of CAYNTP010000019.1, from coordinate 36,297 downwards.
GATTCATCACAACATCAGCTCTCTTGCAGGGTCCCAGAATAATTTTTCAAAATCTTTTATTTTATCATTTTCTACTTTAATTTTTTCTTTCTCCAAAAGTTTTTGCATGGCATCAGGCGCACCAAAATGCATTTTGCCAGTTAATAAACCAACCCTGTTGACCACCCTGTGTGCAGGCACTTTGGCAGGTGCAAAATGTGATGCACCCATTGCCCAACCAACCATTCTTGCACTCATCTTTGTGCCAAGATAATTTGCAATAGCGCCATAACTCGTAACACGGCCTTTGGGTATCTGTCTTGCCACATCCCATACATCTTCAAAAAATGAATGTTTATTGACCGGGTCTTTCAACCTTTGTTTTTTTGATTGAGGTTTTGCCTTTGCCATAAATCTTTTTCTTATAAATGCCGGGAATAGAAAACTTTTTCACATGTTGTTGTTTTAAGAACCTTTCAATCCTTCATCATTTTTTTCTTTCCTCTTCTGCAACAACAAACTCCTTTTCGGCTCAGGGACATTTTTATAATCATAAGGGCAATTCACACAACCGTTGCCACAACAATATCCCCGCTCCAACAGGTATTCTTTTGTAAATACAACAAACCCATCGCTGTTGAAATAATAATCATCCTCATCATCTTGCTGCTTCTTCACGGAATAAATTTTTTAGTTGTTCATCCTTTTCTTTTTCGAATTCATTGTTCAATTCAAAAGCAAGGTAATGTATCCTGTTGCTTTGTGCAATATCAAGTCCTTCGTAATGTGTTTTAATTTTTAATACATCACTGATGTTTTCATCTTTATACAAATCCTGTTTATCAACAATAATTTTTAATCGGTAAAAATCAATAACGGTTTTTGTGAATTGATACAAATCAGGGCTGTCTGTTTTTAAATGGATGATGCCGCCTGCTTGTAATATCTGCCTGTACAATCTCAGGAATTTCGGATGTGTCAGCCGCTTTTTTATTTTGGATAAACGTAATTGCGGGTCAGGAAATGTTATCCATATTTCACTCACTTCACCTGTTGTGAAGTATTCAGTGATTTTATCAATTTGCGTCCTGAGAAATGCCACATTTGTCAATCCTTCCTGTAATGCATTTTTGGCGCCCCTCCATATCCTGTTGCCTTTGATGTCAATGCCAATAAAATTTTTTTCATGAAATAACTTGCCCAACCCAACTGCATATTCACCTTTACCACAAGCCAGTTCCAGAATGATAGGGTTGGTGTTTTTGAAAAACTCATTCCATTTACCATTAATATTTTCCGGGTATTCCAGCACATTGGGAAATGTTTTCAGCTCTTCAAAGCGAATTAATTTTTTTTGACCCATAAAAAAGATGAAAGAAAACGGATGAAGAAAGTTACCCGGCCTGGATTCGAACCAAGACCATCAGAGCCAGAATCTGAGATACTACCATTATACTACCGGGCAATTTTAGGACGGCAAAATTAGGGTAATTAATGTTTGTAATGAAATTCTGGCAAGCAGAAATATTTCAACTCCTGTATGCTTTAAAAAAATTTTTTTTCAAAAACCCTGCATGAGGTATTTGTAAATTATATATTTACCCAATATGACTAAATCGCTGGAAGGCAAAAAAAGGTTGCGCCTTATCCAACTCGTAGCTGTAATTTTTTTAACTGTTTCCGGTGGCCCTTATGGCCTCGAGCCTTTATTGACTTATGCAGGCAATAACGGCGCTTTATTTCTTTTAGTCCTTGTTCCTATACTTTGGGATATACCTTCTATTTGCACTGTGCTCGAACTCAACAGCATGATGCCGGTAGAAGGTGGATATTACCAATGGGTAAAAAAAGCATTGGGCATACGCTTTGCATTTTATGAAGGCTGGTGGACATGGCTCTACACTTTTGTTGACCTTGCTATTTACCCGGTTTTATTTGTTGAGTATGCCTCTTATTTTTTCCCGGGTATTGAAGCTTATAAAATCCCGATTTGCTTAATCATCATCTGGGCAAGTGCGGGTTTAAATATTTTAGGCATTGTTCCTGTTGGTGAAACTTCAATTGTATTAAGTTCAGTTGTAATTATTCCATTCCTTATTCTTTTTATTGTTGCATTTGCATCGCATGATGTATTGCTCACCATACCGCATATTTCTCTCAGCGGCATCCATTTTTCTTCGCTTGGCCTTGCATTATTCACCATCATGTGGAATTTCTGCGGATGGGATAATGCAATGACTTATGCAGGCGAAGTGGACAAGCCTGTGAAATCATACCTGCGTGCAACCATCAGCGCTGCCATTTTAATTTTTATAGTTTATGTATTAACAGTGTTGACTTCACAAAGCAGCGGTATTAATTATGATGTGTTGAATGAAGAAGGTTTTCCTGCTGTTGGTTCCATCATCGGTGGCAACTGGCTGGGTTCTTTGATTGCAATCGGCGGGTTGGCAAGTACATTGGGTTTATTCTCCGCAGTTTTATTATCAGTATCACGTGTACCCAAAGTAATGAGTGAAGATAAACTACTGCCCAAAAAATTAAATGCTGAACATCCAAAATATAAATCACCTTATATCTCCATCATCGTTTGTGCAGTCATTGTAAGCGCAATGATTTTCTGGACCTTCGCAGATTTGCTGATTATTGATATAACTTTATATGGCGCAGGTCTGTTTCTTGAATTTGTATCATTGATAGCATTGAGAAAAAAAATGGCTGATGCACATCGTCCATTTAAAATAAAACTCAATACAACCGGACTTGTAATAATGACGATAATCCCGTTTTCGGTTTATATAATCGCACTTTCAGGGAGCTTTTTAGCCGGAAATATTGATGCTGTTATTTTTGCGCTGATTGCATTGCTGAGCGCAGAACTTACATGGCAGCTTGTAAAAAGATATAGAAGCGCCACCGGTTATAGTGAAGCATTAAATTAATGAGCATTGATATTCAAAAAAATTAAGGTTGTGTTCAATACCTTATAAAATATTTTCAGGCAAACCCTTTGGTTTAAAAATGAAATGTGGTAAATAAATTGATAAAAATATTTCACATGAAAAAGATATTCCTGTTATTAACAACTGTATTTGCACTCAATTATTCATGGGCGCAAAAAGTTTCTGTTAACCCGCCTGTTCCATCTCCACGGCAACTGCAATGGCAGCAAATGGAATTTTATTTATTTGTGCATTTCGGGCCAAACACATTTACTGATTTGGAGTGGGGAAAAGGAACAGAGCCTGAAGATGTTTTTAACCCAACACATTTGGATTGTGGCCAATGGTGCCGCATTGCAAAAGCTGCTGGCGCCAAAGGCATCATACTTACTGCAAAACATCATGATGGTTTTTGTTTGTGGCCAAGTAAATATTCAACACATACCGTTTCGCAAAGCAAATGGAAAAATGGTAAAGGCGATGTGCTGCGTGAATTGAGTGATAGTTGCAAAAAATATGGTTTGAAGATGGGCGTGTATTTATCACCCTGGGACCGCAACCATCCTAAATATGGCACGCCTGCTTACAATGATGTTTTTGTAAACATGATGAAAGAAGTGGTTCAACGTTATGGTCCGTTTTTTGAGTTCTGGTGGGATGGTGCCAACGGTGAAGGCCCGAATGGGAAAAAACAGGTGTATGATTGGCGCCGTTTTGAAACAACAATGCGGGCTATTGCACCAAACACGGTTTTGTTCAGCGACATCGGCCCAGATGCCCGATGGGTTGGAAATGAAAAAGGTTTTGCAGGTGACCCCAACTGGGATTTACTGGACACAGCAGGTTTTACAAGAGGCATTGGAGCACCATCAACAGATACTTTAAATCATGGAAATGTAAATGGCAAAAACTGGATACCCGCTGAATGTGATGTAAGCATCAGGCCGGGATGGTTTTATCACAAGGAAGAAGATGAAAAAGTAAAAACACCTGAACAGTTGTTTGAGTTATATTTAAATTCTGTTGGCCGTGGCGCCAATTTATTATTGAATGTACCGCCTGACAGGGATGGATTGATTGATGCGCATGATTCTGCCGCATTGGTGGGTTTCAAAAAATTAAGGGATGAAAGTTTTGGCAATGCTATCGCAGATAAAAAATTTAATGCAGCTTCTTCTACTTATACTATCAAATTGCCTTCAACACAAAACATCAATTGTATTGTATTGAAAGAAGATATAGCCACAGGCCAGAAAATAAGTTCTTTCACAATTCAACTTCAGCAAAACAATAATACAGTCAAAGCAATAAAAGGCAATACTGTGGGCCATAAACGCATCCTTACTTTTCCATCAACAGATGCAGATGCAGTAACTGTCATTATTAACAACGCAAAGGCCACACCGTTATTAGATGAAGTGTCTGTTTATTCGATTGATGAAAGATTGATTGAAAAAGATTAGTGCCACGAAATCTCCGGGTTTCGCATGACTAAGCATTTTGTTCCTGACTTTGTGAAAGGTTATTTTTGTTTTTCCTTGTCAGCTTCATTATAAAATATATCACACAGAAGAAGACAATAAAAAATAATTCATACAACATCTCTTTTTTGCTCAGGTGAGTAAGCAACCAGATAATTACACATGCAGCAAGCAACGGAATTAAAATGCCACCTGGAATCCGGAAACCTTCCCCTTTTTTTGAAGGCATCTTTTTCCTGAGTTTTATTGTTGCCAGCGCCACACCTAAATAGATAAGCAATATGGATGCGCTTGCAATAATTAATAACTGTTGCAACTGGCTGGATATAGAAATGATGAAATCCAATAATGAATAAGCAATGATTGCATAGTATGGTGTTTTAAATTTCGGATGAACAGTTACAAATATTGAAGGCAACTGCCTGTTTCTTCCTCCAGCATAAAGTACACGCGGAATAGATAAAATATCACCTGCGATAGTACCCAGCATCGAGACAATTGTTGCTATTAAAATGATGGTTGCACCAACTGTTCCAAATACCACGCCTGCAGCCGCAACAAGAGGCGCCGTTTTATGTTGAATGATGTCATCACCTAAAATACCTTGTGTTACCAACTGGATTGAAATATATAAAATCAACACCAGTAAAATACTCCTGAAAATAGCCCTTGGTATTGTACTTTGCGGGTTGATGATTTCTCCTCCATTGGATACAGGCCCTTCTATCCCGATGAATGTAAAAAATAAAAGCAATGACGTGGCGCCTACATCGCTTAATGAGGGTAATGAAGTCCAGGCCAGATTTTTTACAGAAACAGAACTGATACCCATCACAACAAATAATATCAATGGGATTATTTTTCCAAAAGTTATAAGCCCGACAAACCTCACACTACTTTTTAAACTCATGATATTGATTAACGCCGTACCGCCAAACAGGATAAGAAAAAATGCTATCCTGAAAACTTCATTATCAAATATTGGAAAAACAAGTTTGAGTGTATCTGCCAAACCGTTTGCTATCCCTGCATCAGAAAATACACAGGAACCAAACCAAAAAATATTATTAGCCAGGAAACCGGCAAAAGGGCCAAAAGCAATTTCTATATAAGTATAAACACCACCCGATATTGTAACCTTACTTCCTGCTTCAGCAAAACACAATGCAACCAATGAAATCAATATCCCGCATACAATAAAAGCAATAACGGATGAAGGGCCAAGCTTTTCTGCAACCAATGCAGGCAAAACAAAAATACCGGTACCTACAATAATATTGATGATAGCTAACGTAAGTGCATGCACACCCATTTCCCTGCGCAGGTTTTCTTTTCCAGGTGCATTATCCGAAGCAGTTAGCATAGTAAAAGCGATATTATTTTGGTAAAAATATTATCAGTTGAAAATAACGCTTATTAAGTTTAGCAAAAAAAAATTTATTTAAAATGTAAAAGCCTTTTCAAAAACATATCTTAGCTCTATCTCCTGAAAACATATCAATATGAACGGGTTTACATTTACATCATTCCTTACTTCCAACATTGATATTGATAAAAATGTTTTGGATGAACTGATACAAAAATGTAAACATGTAACAATCCCAAAAAACAATTTCTTATTGCGCCAGGGTGAAATCTGCAAATCTGCTTTTTTTGTTGAACAGGGGTTATTGCGTCAATATTCAATTGATGAAAAAGGCAAAGAACATATTCTCCAGTTTGCACCTGAATCCTGGTTTGTTACTGACAGGGAGAGTGTTTATTTCAACCAGCCATCTAATTATTTTATACAAGCGCTGGAAGACAGTGTGCTTTTGCAAATTGATGAAAAATTTATTTTGAACCTTGCAGAACAAAACAAATCATTCCTTGCATTCAACAATAAATTACTGCACAACCATATCAGGTACCTGCAAAAAAGAATTACACAACTCTTAAGCGCAACCGCTGAAGAACGTTACCTTGATTTCATAAAAATCTACCCGGATATTTTACTGCGTGTCCCGCAAGCTATGGTGGCATCTTACCTCGGCATCACACCAGAAAGCCTTAGCAGGGTAAGAAAAGAACTGGCAGGAAAGAATTTCAAAAAATGATTTTATCAAAAACCGCTACTTGATTTTTCATTTATAATTATTTGAATTAACAATTACTCAAATCATATCCAGGTGGCATTTTCTTTGATTCAGGTGCCAGTTATTTTAATACTTGCATTCTGCAAGTATTTTGCAATACTGATTTTAACCTGGGTACAACCAATACCTTCATTACTTATCATACATCAATGTACCAGCCTGGGTGCAACATTAATTTTGCATCATAAAAATTTCAGTTATGGCAACAAAAAATGTAGAAAAAATCATAGCCCCTGCAACACCACATTATGTTGGTGATGGATTCAGGGTACATAATTTCATACCGGGAAATGGGCAACGTTTAAGCATGCAACGCATGAGCCCGTTTATCATGCTTGATTATAATTCTAAATTTTATTTTCCACCGAGCAAAACACCAAGAGGAGTAGGCGTACATCCGCACCGTGGATTTGAAACTGTTACTATTGCCTATAAAGGCAAGGTAGCACATCACGACAGTGGTGGTGGCGGTGGTGTAATTAGCGAAGGTGATGTGCAATGGATGACTGCAGCTTCAGGCGTTTTGCATAAAGAATACCATGAAGAAGAATTCAGCAGGAAAGGTGGCGATTTCCAGGTTGTGCAGTTATGGGTTAACCTTCCTGCAAAAGATAAGATGAGCCAACCCAAATACCAGGCGATTGAAAATAAAAACATCAACCTTTTTCATTTAGAAAACAATGGTGGTGAGATTGAAGTAATTGCCGGACAATATAAAGATGTGAAAGGGAGCGCTACCACATTTACGCCTTTACATTTATTCAATGCAAAACTTAATAAAGGTGCAAAAGCGAGCTTTTCTTTTCCTGAAAATTACAACACTGCTTTGTTGGTGATAGAAGGAAACATCATCATCAATGCAACAGAAAAAGTTGCAACAGACCATTTGGCTTTGTTTGAAAACAAAGGAGAGTCATTCACTATTGAAGCAACAGAGAATGCAGTTGTATTGATATTAAGCGGCGAACCAATACATGAACCTATTGCCGCACACGGTCCTTTTGTGATGAATACACAAGCAGAAATATTGCAGGCATTTAATGATTATAACCAGGGTAAATTTGGTTACCTGGAAGATTGAAAAAGGGGCAATAGCCCCTTTTGTAAATCCTGCCAATTTATCAACTCCTATCTATTGGTTATCTCCGGTTTTTAATACCAATAATTATTTTATTTTCTTAAGCGCAGTTCCTCTATGTGCTGCAATATGGTTTGACTTATCACTTTTAATTTCATACTGCGGGTTATCAACAGAAGCATGATGGGTATAACCTTTATAATCAAAATCAGCAGTATGTATTTTTATTATTGTACCGGATACATATCCTGCTTCTGAATTCCATGTTACATGGTCTCCGACTTTAAATTCCTGTTTCATGATTAAATTATGCAGATGGTTTTCGATGATGTATCTTAAAATTAATCATCCTCTCCTGCATTGATTATTCAATCAAAACTTATGCCCTGCAAGTTGTGCATCAATGTTATGTATTATTCATAACCGAATTCTTTATCCAAAACTTTCAGCAGGTATAATTTACTATCGCTGAAATATGTCCAGAACATAGCGCCACCCAGTTTATATTTTTTTATGTAATCACATTTATCTTTTACCGATTCTTCATCATCATACACAATGATAATTTTCTTTTCTGCATTAAAAAGATATGGCGATTTTGACACATCATCCCAATACCTCACAAAACCTTTTTTATTGACAAGGCTGTCTTTCAGATAAGTATAACCACCGCCAAACATAGGACGGACAGGTATTTGATACAAGCCATGATTGTCGGCGCTTTCAACCACTTTTCCTTTTCCATAAAACGGAATGCCCATCACAATTTTTGAAGGGTCCACTCCTACTTTCTTTAAATTCTGAATGCACATATCAGCCGAATAAATATAGGGCATGTTGGGTGGTGAAAATAAATTGGAGTGATGCGCAGCAAAGTTGTCATAAGTCTCATCAAGGTCATAACTCATCAGGTTGATGTAGTCAAGATATTTCTGTGCTTCTTCCATTTGTGTGTGCGCTAAAAAATCCAATGAACCACCTATGGCAGTTGAAACAAAATATTTTTTATGCGTCTGTGTACTTAATGCATCCAATTTTTCACGCAGGTTTTTAAACAGGTTGGTATAACCAGTCCTGTCCTGCGGACGAAACACATTGCTGTCCCCAATCATGCCGGGATATTCCCAGTCAATGTCCACACCATCGAGGTCATATTTTGAAACAATATCTACAGCGCTTTGTGCAAAATTGGAAGTGGAAGTATCAGTCAATACTGCATCTGAAAAATGTTTACTCCATGTCCAACCACCGATTGAAATCATGATTTTTAAATCAGGGTTGATTTTTTTCAGTTCATTCAATTTCCTGAAATTAACTGTATCTGTTTTTTCATTATGCAGCCATGCCCTGTTATCTTTTACATCAACAAATGCATAATTGATATGTGATAAACGTTTGGCTTCAATCGAAGATGCCTGCACAATGTTACCGTTAAAGCCTCCTACATATCCGATGATAACTGGCTTTGATTCATGTTGCGCCATCGTTGCACAACTGGTGCAAAAAATAATGCACACGTTCAGGCAAAACAAAAAAAGAATTTTTGAATAGTTCATTTGATTAAGTTTGGTTTTTTAATACAAGTTCAATGTGAAGTTACCGGCAATGCTCATTCTTACAAACCTGCCTAAAATAATCAATACTCCAGCTTACAACCGGTTTTATGTATGAGTGGTAAAAATCAGTGATAGAAATATTATTTCATCCGCTAAAACTGTTTCATCAAATTAATACCGTTCATCAAAAGTTTAATACTCCGAATACATAGTTCAACCCGCTTTATTATTTTTACGCAGTATCATTTTCCTCTGCTTTATTTATTATAAATCTCATTCGCATTTAGCGGAACTGTTATGTTTATAAACTAAAAATCAAAAGACACGCGCATGAAAAAACTTTTCTTATCTGCTTCTCTTCTTCTCTGTTCAGTGGGCATGTTATATTCTCAAATTGACAAGCAACTACAGGATGACATCCGGAACACGGGTTATGTACACAGCCCGCTGCCATTGGATTACAGCAAATCATTTGAATCATTTGGCCTCACCAAAAAAGTATTAACATCAGATGTGCTTTGCGATATGGAATCGCTTAACAAATGGTCGCACAAAGGCATTGGTGGCATGAGGCTCACCGATGAAAGAAGTATTGCTGGCAAACGAAGTTTACGTTTAGTAGCGCCTACCACCTATCCACAGTTTTTAGGTTGGGGACTTGGCTTCGGTACTTCACTTGCAAGCTTTGATGTTGGTGGCGCCAACTGGGAAAAATACAACCGCATTCATTTATACATCTATCCAAATTGCGAAGGGGCCAACAGCATCTACCTGAATTTATATGTTGAGAATGATGGTAAAATAAAAGTGCCGGATAAATATGGGCGTGAAGGTTATCATGAAATAAATCTTATCAATGGCCAATGGAATGAATGTTTTGTTGAGATGAGCGAACTGGCACGTGATAAAGTAACGAAGCTCTCATTTGCCATTGAAGTTTTTGGTAAAGAACGCACCATGGGCGATTCATTAAAATTTGATATTGATGATGTGTCATTGCAAACAGTAGTAAACCCTGAAGTAGTGAGTGGATGGATACCGGCACAAAACCGCATCATCTATTCTACTACCGGCTATGGTGTAGAAAGTGAAAAGACTGCTATCGTAAACGTCAGCAACAATGATGGTAAATTTCAGCTCATTGACAACATCAGCAAAGGTGTGGTGTACCAGGGAAATATCAAACAAGACAAAACAAGGATAGGTAGTTTTGAAACAATTGATTTCAGTGATTTCAAAAAAGAAGGACAGTATTTTATAAAGGTTGAGGATGTTGCCACCCAACCATTTTACATCAACAAAAATATCTGGGACAATTCTGCATGGCGTGTTTTGAATTTTATTTTCTGTGAGCGATGTGGTTATGCTGTGCCGGGAAAACATGGTGTTTGCCACAGCGACCTTCATGCTATTTATAATGGAAAAATATTTCCATTCAATGGCGGATGGCATGATGCAGCAGATATGTCGCAACAGGTTTTGCAATCAGGCGAAATCGTTCAATCATTGCTTGAGATGGGCAAACGGGCAAAAGAAAAAAATGAAAAAGAATTATCGTTGCGCATGGAAGAAGAAGCTGAGTGGGGAATTGATTGCATCCTGAAATCAAGGCTGGGCAACGGTTTCAGGGCGCAGACATGGGGCACTAATTTATGGACTGATGGATTTATTGGCACTAAAGATGATTCAACACGCTGGCGATTGGTGCATGTACATAACAGGGCTTTTGAAAATTTTGTCTTCTCAGGTATTGAAGCTTATGCATCCATGAACATTGACAACTCTTCAACATTGAAAGAAAATTTACGCAAAGTGGCAATCGAAGATTTTGCTTATGCAAAGAAACGTTTCGATAGTCTTGGCTTCAATGACATCAGCAGTATTGGCGGCGGCGGCGACCATGCAGCTATGGCTTCCAACAGTCAGTATGCAGCTAATATTTCTTTTGCTGCAAGCCAGTTGTATCAGCTTACAGGTGATAAATATTATGCTGATGAAGCTGCTAAAGCCATTCAATACACTTTACAATGTCAGCGAGTAGAACCTTTGAATGATAAAGACAAACTCACCGGGTTTTTCTATCGCGATCTCAATAAAAAATCAATTGTTCATTACACTCACCAATCACGCGACCAGGTGTATATGCAGGCATTAACTGCATTGTGCGAAACACAACCCAACAATCCTGATTATAAAAAATGGGCTGATGCCATCAGGTTGTATGGTAATTACCTGAAAACAATTATGCAATATGTAGCGCCTTATGGGCTTGTGCCAAGTGGTGTGTATAATGTGGATGAAGTAAAAGATTCTGTCAACTTTTATAAAGTGCAGGTTGGAATTTTCAGCGGTGCAGGTAAAGATTATGAAGAACAGCTTCATAATGGTGTGAAGCTTGATGACCAGCATTATTTACGTGTATTCCCTGTTTGGTTTTCATTCAAAGGAAATGCAGCAGTGCAATTATCAACAGGCAAAGCCGCTGCGCTTTGCGGAAAATTTTTAAAAGATAAAGAGCTGATGAATATTGCAGAACAACAACTGTTCTGGATTGTTGGTAAAAATCCTTTTGGCCAATCTTATATCTGGGGTGAAGGAAGTAATTACCCGCAACTTTACACTGCATTGCCCGGAGAAACTGTTGGCGCTATCCCTGTTGGTATGGAAGCAAGAGGTAATGAAGATTCACCATACTGGCCGCAGTTTAATACTGCCACTTATAAAGAAGTGTGGGGTGCATCTGCAGCAAGATGGCTTTCATTGATTTCAGAATTTTAATCGTATCAAAACTGTTTTCAACATTAAGAATTAAATTTCACATAAGCTGAAATGCAGTGTGGTAAAGGGTTTCAGAGGAGTTGCCTGGAATGAATATATTTCAGGCAACTCCTTTTTTATTAATTGGAAAATTCATTGAAGAAAAATATTCGCGTGAAGAAATCTAATGTTGATAAAAGAAATTTTTCTCTCAATACCCAAACACATTCTTACGGATTCCGGCATAATAATTTGCTTTATCTATTTGTTTCTGGTCCTGGTAAATTGATATAAGCCCGTTTAATATCATCGGGTCATTTCCATTTTTAGCGATAAAATTTTCCAGTAACTGCAATGCTTTTTGCGCATCCTTTTTTGAAACCAAACCAATTGCATAACCATAAACAAAAGACGCATTCGCAGGTTCGAGTGATGCTGCTTTTTTTAATTCATTGATACCGGTTGTTTCATCATGGTTGCGTATATACCAAAGCCCGAGTGCATAATGTAATGTGCCATTGTTGGGAGCGATGGCAAGGCCTTTATCGAGATATTCTTTTGATTTTGATTCAAGATTTTTTGCACGGTACAAATCTGCAAGGTTGCCATAAAAAGGAATGAAACCCGGGAACCTTTTCACTCCCATTAAATACATCTGTTCTGCTTCATCTGTTCTCCCTGTTTCAGCCAACACGATTCCCTGGTTTAAAAATCCTTCAGGTCTGTCGCTGATGTATTTTTGTATAGCGAGATATTCATTCATCACAGCATCAAATCTTTGTTTTTTATTTTCATCCAACTGCGCATACAAAGGCGCTAATGTATTCATCGCTTCTGTGCGAACAGCCAATATTTTGTCATCCAGCAAAGGAGTGATTTCAGGTAACAATACATCAGCAGGAAAGTTTGCACATGCACGCACAGCATTCAACCTGAGGTCAGGGTCAGCGCTTTGCAGATATGATTTTATTTCATCACTCAACTGGGGTGAATAAAATTCAGTGTATTGTTCCAGCGCTGTTGCTTTAATGATGTCAGGATAATTTTGAGTAAGCAGTTGGTTCAAATCATTCAGGCTTTCATCCGTATTTTTTGAAACGGCATACATCAATTGACCATAAGTTTTTGCAGCAGGCAATTTATCTCCATACCACTGCATAAAATATTTTGCAGCCCAGGTAACTGGTTTATCAGTATGGCATTTATTGCAGGCATTAGGTGTGTTGAGTTTTTCAGAAAGATCTGGCCGGGGTATCCTGATGCTGTGGTCCCTCCTTTCATCAATCATCATGTAATTAGTAACCGGCATGTGGCAGTTCACACATTGTGAACCTGTGCTGGCAACTGCATGATGTGTATGTTCCTGCACATCAAATACTGATGGTGCATGACATGAAAAACAAACAGTATTCAACGGTTGCTTCACCTTCATGGTGTGTGCATCATGGCAATTGATACAGGTAACACCTTCAGCATACATTTTGCTTTGCAAAAAAGAACCATATTCATAATCTTCTTCCTTGATTTGTCCATCAATATAATAGTTGGTTGCATTAATGGTGGAAGGAATATGTGATTGCAGAAATGATTGTCCATGATAATAATAATCACTCAACCTTGATGCCCTTGCATGGCAACGTGCACAGGTTTCTATCAACGTATTATTATGAACAACTTTGTCGGGGTATGCAATTCCTTTTTCATTATTGAATTTCCAGTTTACTTTTTCACCTGCAAGGTTGATGACAAAACCTTTCAGGCTGTCATCATCTTTATATTTTTTTTCTGTCCATGCAATATGGTTGGATGCAGGGCCATGACAGGATTCGCATGAAACTTTCTGTTCGCTCCATGTGCTGTGAAAACTATTATTTGATACATCAAAATTTTTGAAATAGTTGGTGGTGTGGCAATCAGCACACATGTTGTTCCAGTTCTGGTTGATACCTGTCCAGAACAACTCATCACCGGGTGGTATTTTTTCTTTTCCATAAATATGAAACCATCGCTGGCCGCCTTTTTCTTTCGGCCTTGTATCCCAGCAAAAAGGCAATGCCTGTATGCGGCCATCAGGAAAACGCACGAGGTATTGTTGTAAAGGTTGCCATCCAAAAGTAAAGCTCACCATGAAATCATTTTTCCTGCCTGTTGAATCTTTTGTCCTGACATAATAACGATTGTCTTTTGTATAAAAAAAACTGGTATCGCCATAATAAATAAAAATGCTGTTATTGAAATCCCCTTTTACTGAGCGTGGCAAAGCGGAATCCATAGCATGAAAATGATCAGAGCTTTCATAAGCAGTATATTCTTTTGAATGACAACTCTGGCATTTCTCACTTCCCACATATTCAGGGGCCGCTGTGTTTCCGGGTGTTGTTGCTTCAACACAACAATAAAAAAATACAAAACAAAAAATGATAACTATAGCTGTGGCAAATACTTTCATATCGTGTAAATATCCTCACTAATTTATACAATAATAATAATTACAAGGGAAGATATTAGAAGAATAGAATGTTCATTAATGAAAAAAAATAGTTATGACATAATAGAAACAGCCTTCATTTTACTGAAGGCCGTTTCATATTCACCAACATACTACTACGCCAGATAGTGTGATTGATATGCCTGCTTTATTTATTTATCGGCAATTATTTTTTTGATTAAAACCAACTAAAAAAAATTCATTTTGTTGGGAAAAAAATTATGCTTCATTTCATATCATGTTTCTTTTTTACAACAAACATTAATTGTAAACCCCCATTGTTGGTTCAGGGAAAAGAAACCCATTGCCTGTTGTATCCACTTTTTCTTCAGTAATATTCTTTTTAATAAACTTTTTCCTGTTGCGCACAACCAACCAAACAAGCGGCACCACACCACCCAGTGTAAACATTGCACCACCAATAATGCGCAGCCATGTCAATGTCTGAAAACCTGTGCTACCAATAAATGCTTCGCTTCTTGCATACCACAAACCTTTTTCAGTAACAGTTTTAAATTGCCAGATACCAACAGGGAAAAGGTCAAGGAATACCATCAGCAACAAGCCAATATTAATTGACCAGAAAACCATTTTTACAGTTCGCGGTTTCCACCAATCTTCTTTGAATAAAAGCTGGCAACAAAATAAAACAGCAGCCAATGACAGGTTTCCGTAAACACCCATCAATGCAGCATGGCCATGATTAACCGTTAGGTAAGTGCCATGTTCATAATAATTGGCTATTGGCAAATTGATGATAAAACCAAGCACACCTGCGCCAAAGAAATTCCAGAAATTAACTGCCAGTAAAAACAGGAACACTTCAGAAAAACCAAAACGTTTTTTCAAATCACCGTTTACATGATTATTTTTTTCGAGAAGTTTGGGCATTTTACTGAAGCGCCATGCTTCAAGTGTCAATAAAACCAGTGGTATCACTTGCAGGGTTGAAAACACTGCACCTAATGCCATTGTGCCCACCGGCTTTGCATTCCAGTAAAAATTATGGGAGATGCCAAGCAATCCTGAACCAAGAAATAATAATGTTGCAATATAAATGACACGTATCGTTGCCTGCACACTCACAAGCCCCATCAACACCATGAAATAACCAATCAATACTGTTGTGAATACTTCAAAGAAAGCTTCAGCCCACATGTGGATGACACACCAGCGCCAGAAATCTGCAATGACAAAATTGGTTGATGGAGTTGCAATAAAACCAGACAACAATAAAATGATAATACTTGATGTGGCATATACCAACCAGTTGGGCAATGCCCAGGGTTGTTTTAATTTCATTACAGGCCTTATCCCCCTGAACAAAGTGATTGCCCACAATGCCAGAACAACAAACAGTAATATCTGCCATGCTTTCCCCAATTCAACATATTCCCAGCCCTGGTGGCCAAACCAATACCAGTTCTTCGCAAGGATGCCTTGTGGCCCGAGAAAAATTCCAGCAAAAGAACCTGCAACCATTACAACTGTGAGCCAAAAAATTGTATTCACTAATTTTAATTGTCCCTTTGGTTGTTTGGGTGAAATCATCGGCATCACAAATAGTGAAGCGCCTATCCAGCAGGCAGAGATCCAAAGCAATGATAATTGCACATGCCAGCTACGGGTAACAGTTTCTGGTAAAACAGAAGTGATATTAAACCCAAAATAATTTACGAAGCCAACAAAATCATGTACTGTCAAAATCCCTGCAATCACCTGCGTTGCAAAAAGCAAAATAGCAGTATAGAAAAATTTATATGTTGCTTTTTGCAAAGCGTCGGGTTGAAATTTATTGATCCCTTCCCTTGACATAAATGGCCTGCTCTTGTTCACAACAATTTTATCTTCCAGCTTCTCCATTTTTCCATGATAATACAATACAATGCCAAGACCTAAAACAAGACCTAAAGAACCTATGATACTCCAGAAAATAACTGCCCCACTGGGCAAGTTTCCTGCAGCCGGATCATAAGGCCAGTTGTGTGTATAACTATATGTTTCACCAGGCCTTTCCACACCGCAAACCCATGCACCCCAAAAGAAAAATGCAGACAAAGATTTTATTTCATCAGCAGACTTAATATATCCTGAAGGGCGAAATGATGAACCTTTATTTCCTGAAAAATATTGCTGGTAATATTGCTGTAAACCATTTACAGCATACACCTGAGCATCCGTCAGCACAACTGTATTCACTGATTTATCGAACCGGTTATTCTTTATTTCATTTTTAACCTGTTCATCAATTCCTTTTTTTACCAATGCAACATCTTTGTTTTCACCATCAAGTGTTGACAGGTAAAATTGTTGTATCAGCAATGCTGTTTCATGAAGCGCTTCTGCTGTATAATCAGGGCCGCGATCAGCGCCATCTCCAAACATACTTCCGTATTCCATCAATGCATATTTCTGGAAGACAGCCTGGCCTTTCAGAATATCTTCTTTGGTAAGAATGGTTTCGCCTTTTTCCGAGAGATATTGTGGTATGGGGGGCGCTTCGGTGTAAGTATGGATACCAATCATCATTACACCCGCAAAACTGATTACAAAAATGATGAGCAAAGGAAGCCACCATTTTTTCGGATTCATTAAAAATTCAATGAAATTAAATTTTCTCATGACAGAAGTTTGTAGCTTTAAAATAAAAAAAGACAAATTTGTCTTTTTTTATTTTATTTGAAAAATTTTTCTTACGGACGTTTGATTTTTATTTATTTATGATGTAATTCAGGGGAGGCAAAAGGTGTTTCAGTACAACCATTCAAAGAAAAGGCAATTTTTTTTTTGGATTAATCAGTTTTTTTGTTTCTGAAAACGCTCTCCTTGTTTTACTTTTATCACTTTATTAAACAAAAATTATGTTTTCAAAAACTTGTGAATACGCATTGCGGGCAACCATTCATATTGCATTAAAGAGTTCAGACGACAAAAAACTGGGCATTGATGAAATAGCCAAAGCCATTGATTCCCCGCATCATTTTACAGCCAAAATACTTCAGTATCTTACGAGAGATAATGTCATCAGTTCAGTAAAAGGACCCAACGGAGGTTTTTATATAACAGATAAACAAAGGCAACTACCGGTGAAAGAAGTTTTAAATGCATTGGGTGAAGACGCAGTATTACAGAAATGTGTGTTAGGCCTGAATGAATGTTCGGAAACTAATCCCTGTCCTATGCATTCAAAGTATAAGACAATCAAGCAGCAGTTAATCCAATTGTTTGAAAGCAAAACTATCAATAGCCTTGCAACCGAACTGAACAACGGCAATGCTTTTATCAGGAGCCCAAAACGGGTAAAAAGAAAATAGGATTATCCCCGTGAAAATTTCAGGATATACAATACAGATAGCAGGCAAAGCAAAAGCAACATCCCGGTAAGCTGGTGCAACTCTGCTAGAAATTCAAACACACCAAATTTACCTGCAACAATTGAAGTGCTGTTGACTACAGTAAGGATGCCAAGTACAACCTGTGATAAAACAAGAACCAACAACCAGTTTTTTGCTTTATTAAATGCAGGGGAAATTTTTACTTTCCTGGCTTTAACCCACCATAAGATTACGAGTATAAAAATTATGTATGCCAGTGTGCGGTGTATAAACTGGATGGCAATAGGATTGTGCAATGCATTTTCAATAAAATCTTTTGTGAAGATGCCTGAAGGAATAAAACTCCCGTTAATACTTGGCCATGTAGGTGCAGTAACTGCAGCTTTCAGTCCGGCCATAAATGAACCATAAATGAGTTGCAATGTCAATAGGGCTAAAATGATAGATGCAAATTTTTTCAATGAATCATTCTTCACTCTCTGTTGAGATGGTATAATGATACTAAGAGCAAAAATTAAGGTGTAACCTGTCAATATCATAGCTGCAATAAAATGTATGGCAAGACTGAAATGTGTTACATATAAATTCTGATCATTGAGTCCTGTGCTCACCATTATCCAACCTATCAAACCCTGCAAACCACCCAATACAAAAAGCATAACCAATGGAAAGACCATCCATTTTTTAAAATACCCTTTCACCAAAAAATAAATAAATGGAAATAAAAAGACTAATCCCATTAACCTGGCCCATAAACGGTGAAACCATTCCCAGAAAAAAATAAATTTGAAATCACTTAAAGTAAAATGATTGTTCAGGTATTTGTATTGTGCAATCTGTTGGTAGCCATCAAATGCTCTCTCCCATTGGCTGTGATTCAATGGTGGTATTGCTCCCATGATTGGATCCCATTCTGTAATTGAAAGCCCTGAACCTGTTAACCGGGTAATGCCTCCCAGCAATACCTGCACAATCAACATACCCACACCAATCAGTAACCATTTTGCAACAATTTTGTTACGCTTTTCTTCTTTGATCATCTTTTGAATTTGTAATTACAGGTTTTCACAATCATATACTCACAATCAAATTTTGAAAACACAATATTTATAGATTGCAATTTTTTCAAGGGCCGCAAGGTCGTTAATAATTTTTCAAACTGTTTTACATTAAAAAAAATATTTCGACTTTCCTTATTTGCCTGCAAATGTAATTGCCCCTTTTGAAAAAGTATTTCAACTAAGTTTAACCCTGAATGGTATTGAAAATTTTTTATTAAATAAAAATTGATTTCTGCTTCTTTAAATTTTCATTTCATAGTCCGGGCAATCTATCCTGTGATCAGTTTCCTGCAGTTCCTGGTTCAGTAAATTACAGAATGGTTTTTTCTTGTTACTGTTTGGTGGTTGGTAATGAATACAAGTATTACACATGCGTTGAATTGTAATTACATCGGCTTTATTTAAGTGCCGGATAATATCCATCAGGCTCAGGAGCAGGTTTTCCTGATCATCATTATGCAGGTTTTCAATTGGCTCCAGCAGTTTCTTTGTAAAGAGAGATGTTTTACGGGCAATTTCTTTACCTTCTTTTGTAAGGTTAATTATAAAGCTCCTTGTATCATGTGGCTCATAATCCTTTGTTACCAGTTTTTTTTGCAGCAATGTTTTTATTGCATCACTGATGGTAGCCTTCGTCATATTGAACTCACCTGCGAGGTAGGTTATCTTCCTTTTCTGACTGTCGTGATATAATAAGAATATCAGTACCTGCACCTGTATCGGGGTCAAAGCATATTCGAGGCTTTCCTGCCAGAGCAATACCCTGAAAGCCTGTGCCACTCTCTCGAACGCAGCAACTATTTTACTCCCGATATTATTATTTTGTTGCTTCAGGTCAAAATCAGATCTCATCATTTGATTTGAATTGATTGCAATATATCATGAAATAAAAGTATGATCCAATTTGAACTGTTGAAGGTATTTCCTGATTCCCACATTTTATATCATGATATTACTGCAAAAAAACTTTCTTTTTACAAATTACAAAAACAATCTTTGATACAACAAGTTCATAGTTTGGATTTTAAAAAATACAACAGGAATAGCCAGGCAAGTCCTTTAATTAAAAAGAACAATAACCCGGCTATGCCGATTTTTTTCAGGTATGATTTTATTTTAGAATTCACCTGAGTGTATATAAGGATAAGTCCATAAAACCACTGTAAGGGTAACAGCTTTAAACCATGCATTAAACATACCCTCCACATCTTCATCAGGATGGCCTTTTTTTGAAAGAAAAGGTTTGATAGTTGCTGTGATCGGATAAATAAATGCAGTCATGTACCTGTAGTGGATAATCGGGACTGCTTCAATACCATCTACCTGATTTTTCTTCAGGCTGTGATGTCTTTTTGCAATCTCATATTGGTAGTTTAACCAATCCTGATCATAAGGTTTCTGACACAGATCCAAAATCCATTGGCCGAACCTCGCTCGTACAGCAGAGAGATAATTTGTATCAGGTTGGCCATTGTGGGTGAAATAATACAACAAGTGTTCATTGGCGCCAACAAAACCATACCATAAATCAAGCACATCATTAGTTTGATCTCTTAATACCACACCTGCCATCTTTAAATACAGGTCGTCATCATCGGACCATAAAACCGTTTGTTTCAATAAGGTAAGGTCACTTAAAGTGACAGGGGATGTTTCCAGGTTTACCTTACCATAATCGTAGCCTTTGATTTCCATAATAAGAAAATTTTTTTTATTCACGACAATATTGTCATCATAAATATAGTTAGGATTCCTAACTAATTAAAATATTTTTGAAAAAAGAAGAAAATATTGGCGCTTTATCACCCTGCAGTTTTAGAAATAGAAGACAATTAATTCCCGGGTGAACAGGATTAAAATGCAAATGAGTTTTGAAATATTGATATATGATATAAAGTAAAAATTTATTGAATCAAATGCAGTTAAACACAGGGCAACAAATGTTGCCCTGTGTTTAATAACAATTAATCGTTTTTAAAACCTGAGAAAAATCCTGGATTCGTTTTAGCTCTCTTTTAGTTCACCACAATCTCATCAGCAAAAATCCATGCAGGCTGGCCTTCGCCGGGATGGCCTTTCGGCAAACCATCCAATGCTTTTGCAGTTACACGAATGTACCTTGCATTTCTCGCAGAGAAGTTTGCAGTAAATTCTTTGATGGCCGTCATTTCATCCTGCGGTATATCATTTTTCACTGTCTGCACTTCTGTAAAATTTTTTCCATCATCACTGATTTCAAATTTCACCCATTGCGGCATCATAATCCAGTCGCGGTAATGTTGCAAACACCCGATTGAAATTGTATGGATATTTTCTTCCTGGCCGAGGTCAATAGTGGCAATTAAATCCTTCCCGACAAAGCCATGCCAGTACTTACCAACATTATCAGTACCACGTACACCATCGGTTAATGAGTTAGGCCCGTCTGCCATGTAATAAGGGCTGACAGGATTGGTATAAACCACATTTTTACCTACGGCTTTATCCATAACAAAAGATTGTTGTGCAGGCACCTTGCTCATTATTTTTCCATCAACAGCAATAACAGCTTTTAATGTCAATGTTGAATCAATTGGCACAGGCGCTGTATATTTTTCACTCTGCATTGTCGGGACTTCACCGTTGGTAGTGTAAAAAATTTCGCTTTGATAAATTTCACTGAAAAGTGAAGCATACAATTTTCCATTCTGAATTGCTGGCTTGATATCAGCCCTGAAATTACCCTTGCAATAATTGATGGCCAACTGCCCAAACTTTTTAAACTGTGATTGCACCCGCTCATTAAAACTATCCCAGTTTTTTTCATTCAACGGTGTCCAGACTGCCTCTGCCAAAGCAACCATTCGGGGCAAAACCATGTATTCAACATACGCCGGAGTTGTTATATATTCAGTCCACACATTTGCCTGTGCACCTAAAATATATTTTTCATAACCACCTTGCAATTGTTGTGGTATTGGGTTATAATCATACACCATTTTTAAAGTATTAAAACCACCGATAGCAAGAGGTTCTGTTGCAGGGTTGGCCTGGTAATGGTCGAAGTATAAAGGTGTGCCAGGTGTCATTACCACATCGTGGTGCATCTTTGCTGCAGCAATGCCACCTGATTCACCGCGCCAGCTCATCACTGTTGCTTCAGGCGCTAAACCACCTTCAAGGATTTCATCCCATCCAATCATCTTACGGTGTTTGCTGACAATAAATTTTTCAATTCTTTTTATAAAATAACTCTGCAGTTCTTCTTCATTTTTCAAACCCAGTTTTGTTTTCAACGCCTGGCATTTCGGGCAATTTTTCCATGATGTCTTATCCACTTCATCACCACCAATATGAATATATTGAGAAGGAAAAAGATTGATAACTTCAGTCAATACATTTTCCATGAAAGTAAATACACTGTCATTGCCCACACACAACACAGATGATACATCTTTATAATTACCACCGGTCATTGGCAACTGCGGTTTTTGTGAACAACTTAAAAAAGGATAAGCAGCAATAGCAGCAGCGCTATGGCCCGGCATTTCAATTTCAGGAACAATGGTTACATTTCTTTCTTTTGCGTATTGAATGATGTCTTTGATTTGCTGCTGTGTGTAATATCCACCATAAGTTTCAGGTTCACCTTCTTTCGCTTGTGGCCTGTCGCCCCATACCTTATCGTTTTCATCTACTCTCCATGCGCCAACTGAAGTGAGCTTCGGATATTTTTTTATTTCAATGCGCCAACCCTGGTCATCAGTGAGGTGCCAATGAAAAACATTCATCTTATAACTTGCCAACAGGTCAATATATTCTTTTACAAAATCAGGCGAAAAAAAATGGCGGCATACATCAAGGTGCATTCCCCTCCATTTAAAACGCGGATAATCTTTAACCTGCATGCATGGCACCTGCAACACAGCATTGGTGCGGATAGCAGGTAAAGTTTGAAAAACAGATTGCATCCCGTAAATAATACCTGCCCTTGTGTTTGCAGTTATAACAACTGATGAAGGAGTAACATTCAGCAAATAACCTTCATCACCTATTTCAGCAGTCTTTGATAACCTGAATTCAATAAATTTATTTTTATGCGAATTGGTAGAAAGTTCAATCCCTGAAATATGATTGATATATGATGCAAAAAAATGTGCAGCATCCTGCAGGATTTTATCGGTTGGGTTGTATTGCAACGAAGTATTATTATCAATGATGAAATCTCCGTTGTTCTGTATCAAGCTCACAGGCTGAGGGATGATATTTATTTTTTGTTGTGCTGTTAAAAACAATGGCAACGCCATCACCAGGGAAAGAAGTATCCGTTTCATCACAATAATTTTTGATTGTTAAAAAGCTATCGCATCCTGCATGGATAAGAGGTTACAAATAAAATCAATTTTTGACAATGTAGCCTCAATAAAAATCATGGCAGGTTATGGTGATTTTAATATGAACCTTTATACCCATGCGGGACTTACTTAAGAGAATGATGAACATCGGAAACATTATCAAAAAGACAATCAAATAGAATAAACTAATAAGGTTGGTTATTCGGGAGTGCTTGTGTTACTAAGGTTAGAAGTTTTTTTCATTATTACTTCTCCCCTCCCTGTCAGGTTATCAAAACCATTGAAATGGGAAATTCTGCATTACTTTTTTTATTTCATATATCCATTTCACTTTTTGCAAAAAAATTTTGGTTATAATAAAAGCATTTCCTTACTTTTATTGTAAAATACACCTGCTGTAAAGGCAGTATCAAAAAAGTTCAGGCAGTAAAACAATAACAGTTTAAAATATTAACCTCTGCCTGGGAAAATTACATCAGAGAAGCTTGACCATTTATAACGACCATAACCCTAGACCCTTTTTTTATCACTTCAATTGTTTATCATCTGTAATAGAAAATCAGCCCAATTAACAATGCATAAAAAATGAATGGCTATCATAACTATTTCATTTCTACCATAACCAAACATGATACATCAAAAAGCCATTAACAATGGCTACAAACATTCACAATTAAAATACGGCAAACATTTTTTTGATGAAACCGAAAAAAAATTACCACAACAAAACAGAATTTAATATATTTCCCTCCCTGTAAATTCATAAATAATTTTCTTTGGTAAATTTTTCAATCGGTTACTATGCTAAGTTTAACTTGTAAGGCGGCAATAAAAGCAGTGATATACCTGGCTTCAAAACATCAATCGGAAGAAAAATCCGGTATAAAGGAAATTGCAAAATTCATCAATGAAAACGAACACACAGTTGGCAAACTACTACAAAAGCTGGTAAAGGATAATATCATCAAAAGCAGTAAAGGCCCCAATGGGGGATTTTTTATCAGTGGAAAACAAATGGAGCAAAGGATAATCAAAATTGTTGAAGCAATTGATGGAAAGGGCGTATTTAAAAAATGCGGTTTGAGTATTGACAAATGCAATGATAAAAGGCCATGTGCTTTGCATTATGAATACAAACCGGTACGTGAGCTTTTTCAACAAATGTGTACCCAGAACAGGATTTCAGACCTGTACCAGAAAGTGATGTCAGGTGAAGCACATCTTGGGTAATCAAAAGGAATTGATTGGATTGATGTTGATGTAATGAATAATATTATTTTGATTTTATCCTCAGTTATAATTTATATTCTGATACTACAAATAAAACCATGCATCCAATATTATTAATGATGCAATCATCAACGCTTCATTCAAAATAAATGAAGCGTTTGAATTTTATAAACGAAATTATTCACCCGGGTGATAAGTACGCTCTGCATGTTGCAACACATCTTCTTTATAAAACAACACATTCCTGAACTTACCCTGCGTGTACATCAATGCCTGGTCGTTAAAATGTTTTGAATGCGGGTCACCACTTTCACCACCGGCCAATAATGCTTTTGCTTTTATTTTTTTCCCGAATTCAACAGCACAGATAAAACTGTTGCCATTATCACCATATCTCTTTATTGTGCCGGGATAAGTGTGGCTGGCATAAGAAGGAATCATACCCCATCTTGATGAAGCAAAGCCAACAGGTATGCTCGGTTGGTTATCATCATACACTTCTTTGATAGCGCCTGTCAATCGCTGATAACGGTTGATATCACCCCATTCAATCTGCCATTTGCCAAAATCATTTTCAAGTTTATAAATTGCTGCAAGCAATGGCTCTAACAATTGTTGTGGTGTTGCTGTAGCTGCAAAATTATTTGTTTTCTCCACCTGGTCTGCTCCATCGGTTTTATAAATGGAACGCATTAATTTCTCACCCCATTCCACTGCCAGAGTTGTGGCAACAGAATGTTCTCCCGAATGTAAGTCCCAGTTTTTTAAAACATCAACAGGGCCGCTCAATTTTTCAAACAGCGTATCATCTTTTGAAATATTTTTTTCAAAAGCATTGACAAGTGCAGGCACTAATTTTTCAAAAGCAGCCAGGTAAGTATTATAACCTGCTGCAATAACTTTATCAATAGTATAGTTACTATCGCTGCTCAAAACACGCACAGCATTTACGCCCCTGAAGTTCTGGCCGTCAGGCGCCATAAAACCAGGATAATCTTCTCTTTTTGGGCTAAACTTTCCTGCACAGGTAAATGGTGTTGAGTTACAATTTTCCAACCATCCATTTGGCGGGTTGATGCTATGTACAATCTGGTCCATGTTATAATAACCTTTCCAGGCAGTGGCAGATGTAGTGCCGTCAACAGGTTGGTTCCAGTCATATTTTGTATCCCGGATTGGGATGCGGTTGCCATGCCAGTAAGCAATGTTGCCATCAGCATCTGCATACACTGTATTGTTGGAAATATTTCCTTTGAGTTCAAGTGTTTTTTCATAATCAGCAATGCCTTTTGCTTTGGTGCGCTGCCAGCATTGTATCAACCCGTTTAATATCCTGTTGTCTGCTCTAACGCTCAGGTATTGACCCTGTCCTGATTTTCCATCAGCGCCTGTATACTTTGCCATGACAGGGCCGTTATTGGTATAAAGTGCAGTGAATGTTTTTTTAATTGTTGCATCACCGTTTTTATAGTATATCACAATTTGTTTTTCTGTTACCGGCAGTTGTTTCCCGTCATACAAATAATCCCAACCATTTTTTGTTTTGGTCAGTTGTTCAATGTATAAATCTGCAGCATCTACATAACTGCTTGTGTGCATCCAGCCACAATGTTCATTGAAACCCTGGTACACAAAAAACTGTCCCCAGGTAACAGCGCCATAAGCATCAAGGCCTTCATCACTCACAACATGTACTTCAGGCCTGAAATACAAAGTAACATGCGGGTTGATGTATAAAATTGCATTATGTGATGCAGTTATTTTTGGTGAAAAAGCAAACCCGTTTGAACCTGTCAGCACTTCATCATTTTTATTTGTATTGATAACAACAGGTGCATCTTTACCGGTATAAAAATTTTTCAAATCATCAGCAGTGATGCCGGCAGTATTGATGGCGCCAATGCTGCCATCGGTCCACAACAATGGATACCAGGGTTGAAAACGATGCAGCAACGCAGGGTGCACTTCCGGGTGTTTGTATAAAAAATAATTCATACCATCGGCAAATGCATTACAAAGTTTCTTTAACCATGCCGGGGAATTATTATAATCATGGATTGCATCTGATGAATCAATCACCATCCTGATTAACAAATCATCATAAAGAGAAGACTCACCTTCCACCTCAGCCATTCTCCCCAGTTTCTCAATATAATTCATCTCCATCCTTTTAAAATCATCTTCACATTGTGCATACATTAAACCAAAAACAGCATCAGCGTCTGTTTTACCATAAATATGCGGGATGCCCCAGTTATCGCGGATGATGGTAACATTTTTTGCTTCATTTTCCCAACGGGAAATTTCACTTTTTGTGAACGCCTGTGCCAATAACTGGACAGGCAGCCAAACCAGTAAAAAAGGAATTAATTTCTTCATAGGCTGAAAAGATACGAAAATTCAGATGTGGCATTTTTCTTACACAAAATATTTTTAAGATTTACCGATATACTTTTAATTATTCTATCAGCAGCAGCACTTTTTAAGAGTTATAATTTTCTTATGAAAACAAAATCGCTTCGCTACATTTTGTAGTGAATATTTTCGTTTATTCGCACGCTTTGAAATAAACATGTTATGATGAAAAAAATTAACCTTACTGTTTTTATTTGTTTAATACTTACTGCTTGTGTCAATAATAAAAAAGAAGCTCAATATTCAGGCTTTCATGCCGATGAAGCACACACAGGTATTTATAAAGAAAACTCATTTCACGATTTTGATACAGTGCAATGGAAGTTTAAAACTGATGGAAAAGTTTTTTCATCTCCTGTTGTAGTTGACGGGGTAGTTTATGTGGGCAGTGAAGATGGTAACATTTATGCACTCGGTGCAACAGGTGGCCAACTGAAATGGAAGCTGCATACAGGTGGCGCTGTTTCTTCATCACCTGCTTTTTATAATGGTAAAATATTCTGTTGCAGTTATGATGGCTATTGTTATGCAATTAACGCAGCAAACGGTGAAGTGGCCTGGAAATTTAAAACAGGTGGTGAAAAAAAAGTGGGCGCTTATGGTTTATGGACGATGAAGCCAGATAGTTTGTATATGGAAGACCTGTATGATTTTTTTCTTTCTTCACCGGTTGTTGATGCAGGTCAAAAAAGTGCAGTTGTTTATTTTGGCAGCAGTGATGGTTATTTGTATGCAGTAAATGCAGACAGTGGAACCTTAAAATGGAAGTTCAAAACAAATGGTATCATTCATACAAACCCGGCTATAAAAAACGGCACTGTATATATTGGCAGTTGGGATACCTGGCTATATGCAATAGATGCGCAAACAGGAAAAGAAAAATGGAAATTCAAAACACAGGACCAACCGGAAGTTCATTTACTGGAAGGCATACAGGCATCACCTGCAGTATCTGACTCTTTCGTTTATATCGGCGCAAGGGATGGGTATTTTTATGCCATCAGCGCAAATACCGGTAAGTTAGCCTGGAAATTCGGTTGTGATAACTCCTGGGTACTGACTACTGCAGCCATACAGGATAGTACTGTTTATTTTGGCACATCTGACAGTTATTTGCTTCTCGCACTGGATACAAAAACAGGAAAAGAAAAATTCAGGATGAAAACCAATGGCTATAATTATTCCTCTCCGGCTATTGCAGGCAGCACTGCATATTTTGGTGATTTCACCGGCAAGATGTATGCGCTTGACCTTGCTGCCAACGGAACGAAATGGAAAGAGTTTTTAACGCCAGGAAGAAAAGCGAATCCCACCATTTTAAACGGACAGGGCAACCTTGATTTTGCATATATCGCAGGCAAAAAAGATTATTCTAATTATGCTACCAGCGTTTATGTGATGGACGAATTGTATAAACTGGGCCCTATAGTGTCATCACCTGTTCTTTCAGGAAATACACTTTATTTCGGAAGCGCTGACAGTTGTGTTTATGCAGTAGGGCTTAAATAATGTAGCTATAGTTGTAATAAATAAAAGCAGCTCAGCATGTAATTTATTCTTCAACAAAATACATGTCAATCTCTCCTTTATGTTTTGCTTCAATTTTACCACGGTGGGCACATTTGAAATGGTCTTTTACCAGTTCATAAGTCTTTTGTGAAATATTTATTTTTCCAGGCTCGCTGTATTCTTCCATACGTGCAGCCATATTCACTGTATCGCCCCAGATATCATAAGCATATTTTTTTATTCCAACGATGCCCGCAACAACAACACCACTGTTGATGCCAAGCCTCAATTCAAAGAATAATTTATTTTCTTTTTGGCGCAATGCTTTATATTCCTGCATAAAATTCCTGATACCAATGGCAGCACGCACTGTATTCAATGCATGTTCTTCATCAGCAACCGGTAAACCACAAACAGCGAGATAAGCATCTCCGATTGTTTTTATTTTTTCCAGGTTATTCTTTGTACTGATTTCATCAAAAGCTTTAAAACAATAATTGAGTTCTGCCACAAGTTCCTGCGGGCTTAGATGTTCACTGATGCCGGTAAAGTTGACTATATCAGTAAACAAAACAGTAACCTTGTCAAACTTTCTTGCTTCAGAATAACCGTTTTGTTTTAATTCAGCGGCGGTTTCTTCAGGAAGGATATTGAGCAATAACTCATCAGATTTTTGTTTCTCAGCGCTGACCTCTTTATTCAAAGCAACTAATTTCCGGTTGGCTTTTTTCTGGTTATAAAAATTCCTGAAAATAAAAAACGCAATTGCAAGTAATGCAATGCAGCCTGCAATAAAAATATCGCGCTGCACCCTTCCTGCTTTTATTTCGCTTTGCTGCAGACTCAGTTTTGATTGTTGTAATTGTTGATTTTGTTTCGCAATAGTAAGTTGCTTTTCATTTTCACGGCGACGTAATTGTTCATTGCTGAGTTCTGCCTGTGTTTTTGAAATTGCCAGCTGCTGGATATTCCTTTGCTGATTGGCCAGTTGCAGTTCCTGTTGTTGTTGGGTATTCAGGAGTTTTTGTTGCTGTAATTTTGAATTGGCCAGTTGTTGTTGCAACAAATACTGGCTTTCTTTTTTATCAAATTCATATTGCATCTCCCTTTGAGTAATTTTTTTTCGGGTTTCTGCATTAGATATACTATCCCGCACATCGATAAAATTTGTATAATCCTGCAGCGCTGCATAATAATTTTTATGTTGCTGATGCGCATAACTGAGCCGTTGATATCCTTCCTGCTGCTGGTCGAGGAGGTTCAATTCTTTTGCTTTTTTTAAACCTGCTTCAATATTTTCCAAAACACTTTTATTCCTTGTATCATCTGTAAAATGCAGGGGCGCTAATAAAGAATCCGGGATTTTAGATAAAAAGTCAGACAAAGAATAGTAACCGTTAATTAGGTTATAATTTGAAGAAGATTGTTGATCCAGGTCAATAGCCTTTTTATAGTAATCAATCGCCTGGCTGTATTGCTGTACCCGTGTAATGCGCAAAGTTTTTAAATCTTTTTCATTTAATTCACCATACAGGTCAGCAATATTGCCTAATGTAGAAGCAATACCCTTTAAATCACTGCTTTTATTGCTATTCTCCAATGCCTTATTAAAATAATCAAGCGCCTGCAGGTGATTGCCTTCATCACTACTGATAAAGGCGAGATTGAAAAGTGCATTGTTCATATATGAATAATTACCTTCAGCCTCAAAAGAGGCCAGGGCTTTTTTATTATACACAACAGCACTGTCATTTTGTTTCAAATGCATATAGGCATCACCAACATTGAGATAGTTTGTTGAAAGACGGGCTTTATTATTTTTATTATCAGTGGTCTCATCAATTTTTGTAGCTCTTAAAAATTGTACCAATGCTTTATCATACTCACCTGTGCTCATATATATCAAACCCAGGTTTTCAACAGCGATGGATATCCCATAAGGGAATTTTATTTGTTCAAAATATTTTATTGATTGCAGAATGTTATCAATAGCCTGCGGAAAGAGCGATGCCATCCGGTAATCGTCAGCAATTGATAAATGTGTATAGGCAACTTTCCATAATACATTTTCCTTTTTATAGCTATTAAGGGATTGCTGCATGCTGCTTGCAGCAACAAGAAAATCTGATTTGCGATAATAACAATATGACTGGAACCTGTAAGCATCACCCAACTTATCAGTTTCATTCAACGCTTTAGCAAGTGCAATTGCTTTGGCTGCATAAACCAAACCTGCATCAGGGTTGATGGATGCATAACTGTTGGAAAGCGATAATAGCATATTGAGTTTAACGGTATCTTCTTTTGTATAATTTCTTTCAGCAGCTACAAGTGAATCAGTATTTTGGGCATAAGATACAATTGCTCCAAAACAAAATGCAGCAATAATTAAAACGGATTTCATTGATAGTAAAGGTAACAACAATTACAAAGAACCTATTGCAGTGCCTGAAAATACAAATTCGAACAAGCAATTAATATCGCCGTTTTATTTTAATCCTTAGTATCAAAAGAAAATTCAGTGTTTAAAATTCCTGAGACATATTTCAACTGATGTGCGCTACCTTTATGTTTGTCATAAGAATTGAAAAGTGCATCAGGCAAAAAATAAAAGCACCGTAAATAATGAAAACACATTCCCCGCCACATCAATGAGGTTGATATTTGTACTATAGCCCTTGCTGCAAAAACAGGATTATAACATTCAAATTAAAAATCAATCTCATGAAATTTAATGCATCTGATATCGTAAAAATGGGAGGCGCTGCCTTAATCACTGCTTTGATATTTATTGCTACCAAACCATCTGCAGAACAACTCCCACTGGTACTCAGGGGAACCAGTACAAGTGGTGCCATTTCGTGGAATACTGCAAAAAACTATATGCAACAATGGGATGTTTCTTCACCATTAAAAGCCGATGATAGTGGTAAAGCGAAGACTTTACACGCTTTTTCTTTTAATGCGAGGCAACTGGATACATTAATAAACCATAACCTCAATCCCAATGGTAGTGATAGCACAGCTGATGATGTATTTATTTTCTTTGGCCAGGATAGCACTTTTGATAAAGACCAGGCAAGATATGTAAACGTACACCTTATCCTTGTGGGCGGGAAATATGATTCAACAGCGGGAAAAGATACATTAATGATTAATAAAAGTAGGGAAAATTCGGCATTAGCTTCATCAGTTTTTGATAAAGCAGACCCCTGCCCACCTAACTGTCCTAAAGGTTATTAAACTACTATTATGTTCAACGACTTTTACCACGGATTTTATTATTCTTTATTAATTGCTTCAGCAATGATGATGGTTATTTTTATAAAGTCTTCGCAAAGGCCATTCCGTATGTTAGCAGTTTTGGTTATACTCACTTTGCTGAGCGAAATAACAGCCAGGTATGTGTCTTATGGATTACACACCTCCAATAACATCGTTTATCATTTTTTCACACCTGTCGAATTTACTTTTTACGTGCTGATATACAGGGATTTTTTTCGCAGTAAAAAATGGGACATCATATTGTGGTCATGTCTCATTTTTTTTATACTGGCTGAAATATTCAATACAATATTTTTTCAGCCGTTATCTGTTACAAACACAAATACCTTTTTACTGGAAAGTGTTTTATTGATCATATTTTCACTCAGCCTTTTTATCAGGATCCGTGAGACAGCACAATATGAAAATCTTTTACAGGAAGGCGTATTTTGGTTTAATTGTGCCGTATTATTGTATTATGCAATGAGCCTTTTGGTCTGGGGCTTCCACAGCATAAAAGTTTACCAGTTGAAAAACCCGCCAATGATCATTTATAATTTTCTTCTGATATGCAGTGGCTTGTTATATACGACATATACCATAGCTGTAAGCCTGAATTTTGCTTCACAAAAACAATTGATAAAACATGCCTGAATTCTTACAAATCAATTCTCTTGATGTTACTGTATTTTTATTTGCAGGCATCCTGGTATTACTTCTTTTGTTCGGCTTTATACTGTATTTTATTTTTTCATACAGGCATAAACAAAAAGACCTTTTTTTACTGCAACAACAGAAACAACAGATTGATCAACAGAAAATAGAACTGGAGGCAACATTACAGGAGTTGAGGGCAACACAGACACAATTGATACAACAGGAAAAGATGGCTTCATTCGGCGAACTCACTGCAGGTATTGCCCATGAAATTCAAAACCCGTTAAACTTTGTAAATAATTTTTCTGAAGTCAGCGATGAATTAATTGATGAAATGAATGATAACCTTGCAAAAGGCAACCTGGAAATGGTCAGCGATATTGCAAAGAACCTCAAGCAAAACCTGGAAAAAATTATTCACCACGGCAAACGTGCAGATGCTATTGTAAAAAATATGCTGCAACATTCACCACAATCCAAAGGTGTAAAAGAACCAACGGACATCAATGCCTTATGCAATGAATATTTACGTTTGGTGTATCATAGCATCAGGACAAAAGACAAAACATTTGAAGCTGATATTACAACTGATTTCGATGAAAACCTATCTGCAGGCGAATCAGGCAATGGTAAAATTGTCATTATTCCGCAACATATCGGCAGGGCTTTGTTTAATATTCTCAACAATGCATTTTATGCAGTGAATGATAAACGTAAAACAAATGGACTACTAAAAGAAAATGGTTATAAACCATCTATTTCTGTTCATACAGCGAAAGTGAATCACGCTGCAAATGGAAATACAGCAGGCAACTATAATGGAAACGGCGCTGTAGAAATAACTATCAGTGATAATGGCAATGGAATTCCAAATCAAATCATCAATAAAATCTTTCAACCGTTCTTTACTACCAAACCAACAGGTGAAGGCACCGGCCTGGGATTATCATTAGCTTATGACATCATTACAAAAGAACATAATGGAACAATAAAAGCAGAAAGCAAAGAAGGTGAAGGAAGCCGGTTCATTATTCAGTTGCCTGCATAAAATATTTTTTTCTTTTGAACAGTACAACAAAAACATTGCTGAAAAAATTACCTGGATAAATTACTCGCCATTTTTATTTTTCCTGTTTAAATATTCAACAATTTTATTGGCTATAGAATCTGCATTATCCCGGCCGGTTACTTTAATATTTCCGAGCGCATCTGCAACTGAATCCATTATCATATTATAATTCCTGAACTGTCGTTGAAGAATTTTTTCATCATTTGTTTCCCAGTAATTTCCTTCATCAAATAAATGGAAATAAGAAAAATATTTTTCACTGATATATCTCAGCAACTTTATTAAAGCAATATGTGTATCCATCCCTGCAAATTGTGTCTTGGTTGAAATGGTAGTAGCCGGTTCAATTTTATATTCCAGCATTATTGGAGAAACGAGTTGACCGTCTTTGTTGAATGTAAAAAATAAAGGTTCACATCTTTCAGGTGAAAACACGATACCATATACATCTTCATCATTTAAAACAGTGACTTCCCATTGCATAGCTTCACAAATATCTGCAACCTCTTCTACCAACTGCGGAACCATATCATAATTTTTTATGTTCCCTTTAAAATGGATAGATAATCCCATTGTAAATTTTTTTTCTGATAGCAATGTAGAAAAAACAAGGGAGAAATTTTTTAAACTAAAAATTTAATGCATTGAAAGAAAAATATATTAAAGAAGTATTCACCGTGTATGCAACAAAACTCAGATCAGTCACGCAGGTATTTTTTCTTAAATTGTAAAGGGCTTTCACCATTTATCTTTTTGAATACTTTGCTGAAATGCGAGATGCTGTCGAACCCAACAGCATAACCTGCACCGGAAATATTTTCACCCTGCAACATTAATGTCTTTGCCTGGTTGACCCGGTATTGATTTACAAAATCTGTGAATGTCATTTTTGTTTGTTTTTTGAAATACCTGCAAAATGCCGGTGTGCTTAAATGAACATGCTTTGCCAGTTTATTTACATCAGGGTTTTTATTGTAATGCGCATTGATATATTCATAAATAGAAGCCATCCTGATTTTATCATTATAAAAAATACGTATGCCTGTATCCATGTCATTCAGCACCATCACTTCATCTGAATGAGCAAGCTCCTGCAAAATTTCAAGCAGGCAAAGCAACTGCTGAAAATGATCTTTTGATTGCAATGCCTTAAGTTTTTCAACAGCATTTTTTTTCGTAACACCTGTAAACGATAAACCATAAACCGATTTGCTGAATAGGTTTTTTATTGCATCAAACTCCTGTGCTGTTGCCATTGCAAAACCCAAAAAATTTTCCCTGAACTGTACAACAATTTGTTTGTATTCTGTTTTCAGGCCATAATCAAAATTCAGGTGAGGGATATTAGGCCCGATCAATACAAGGTCGCTTTTTACATAACCGGATACATGTTGCCCTACATGCCTTATGCCGGTTGCTGCCTCCACATACACCAACTCATACTCTGGATGATAATGCCAGAAAAAATAATTTCTGAGGCTGGGCATAAAAACACGGAATGATTTTCCCGGTTCAAATTTTACTTTTTCCAATTGAATCTTCACTGACCATTGTTTCCTATAAAGTTACGTTTTTATATAATTCTTATAAATAATGGTCAATACAGGACAAAAACTTATCACTATAGATAAAAGACGATTGGCATGAAGAACCCATCTTTGTATTCTTATTCAAGAAAGAAAATAAATTATGGATAAACAAACAATGGCAGCGACCATGGCGCCAACAATGATACCCAACAATGCTCATAAAGACATTCCGGGTAACCCATCAACAGCAAAAAGCAGTACTATAAAATTGAATGACCGCAGCAATGGAAAACCATTAAGGGTCTTGAGTGAAAATGACTGGAAATTCTGGATACACAACGGCTATATCGTCATCAAAAATGCTGTGTCAAAAGAACAGGCAAAGAAGACGGCTGATTTTATCTGGGAATTTGAAGAAAAAAATCCAAACGATCCTTCCACCTGGTACACACAACCCAGGGCAGAAATTCAGATGAAAGAACTAACCAACACAGGAATGGTTGAAGTGTATAACCACCAGTATTTATGGGAAAACCGTCAAATGCAAAAAGTATATGATGCATTTGCTGACATATGGGGAACTGAAAAACTATGGTGTACTATTGACCGCGCCAATCTTAATTTTCCATTACGGCCCGGCTATGAATACAAGGCATTTATACATTGGGATTACGACCCGGAAACAAAACCTCAACAGGTGCAGGGTGTTTTGGCACTCAATGATCAGACAGATGAAAATATGGGTGGCTTTCAGTGCATACCTGAATTGTTCAGGAGTTATGATACCTGGAAACTTACACAGCCTGCAAACCGTGATCATTTTAAACCAGACACAACAGGTTTTACGCCAACAAAAGTAAAAATGGAAGCAGGTGATTTGCTTATATTTAATAGCCTGCAGCCACATGGCATACGAGCTAACAGGAGCGGTGACAAGGTGAGGATTGCTCAATACATTTCAATGATGCCGGCTGAAGAAGATAATGAACCATTGCGGCAATGGAGAATCAATTCATGGAAAAACAGAATAGCACCGGAAGGATATGCTTTCCCCGGCGATCCGCGCAACTGGGAAAAAACAAAATATAAAACTGCAGAGCTTTCTGCCTTAGGTAGAAAATTATTAGGGCTTGATAAATGGTAGGAGAAGATTAAGTTTTTAATATGATGTCTTACATAAGTTGAACATTATTTTATTCAGCATTAGTTATCTGTTTTCTGAATAAATGAGAAACTGAATAATGGATATTTTTTGAAAATTAGGGATGAAGAACTATTGTCATTTTCACAATTATCTGCAAGTATGAAATAAAATTCTAATGAAAAACTCTTGTAAGTAACAACAAAGCGGTAAAAACAATTTCAATCAAAACGAGAAACAAAGGGCTTAGCGTTGTTCACAAAGCCCTTTTTATTTTTTCTGAATAAGAGACTACCTGTTTATTATTAATTTCAACTTGACTGATTCACCTGTCTCT
>CAYNTP010000018.1:0-85522 GCA_964400415.1 uncultured Parafilimonas sp. | reverse complement strand
AAGATATCATGGCTGAGCCATTGAATAAAGGGATTGAAACCATCCAGAAAATCGGTAAGGGTATAGGAAATATTTTCAAGAAAGAAAGCAGTGAATAATGCTGCGTACAATCAAGCCCGGGATATTAATTCAAAAGCTGTATTGAATTTGTATTAATAACATAAAGAAATTTAAAAATGTTTGTAACAATTTCAATAAGATAAACGTATCACGCGGAATTAAGCATAATCAATATGAATTCAAAAAACGAAGCCGTTAATGGTTATGATGACATAAGAATAAATACCAAAATCAAACTATCTGCACTCTGGGCATCCCTGACTTTTTGTTATTTATACGGAGATTATTTTGAGTTATATGTTCCTCAAAAAACTCAGGAAATTGTAAACGGTACTACATTACTGGATAGCCCGATGAAATTATTTGGCGCTTCAATATTGTTGATTATACCTGCACTAATGGTCTGTTTATCCATCTTCCTGAAAAGAGGAATAAACAGGAAACTGAATATGGCTTTTGGAATATTTTATTCAATCATCATGTTGCTGATTGCAATAGAATCTTTAACACCCTGGAGAAGCTTTTATGTTTTTTATGCATTAGTGGAAAGTAGCATAACAGCAGTCATATTTTATATTGCTCTGAAATGGAAAAGCAATTAGCCAAAACTATATTTTATGTCAACGGGATTTTCAAATAACAGATTAGCAAGAATTGCAGGGTTGATATATTTTGGTGTGGTGTTGACTGGTTTATTTAGTTTAATGTATGCACCCTCCAAAATCATTGTTTCAGAAAATGCATCATTGACTTATCAAAATATTATTTCTCATGAAACACTTTTCCGGCTTTGGATTGTAATTGGTTTACTTTGTTATACTCTCTTTCTTTTTTTACCACTCGTTTTATACAAGTTATTAAAACCCGTAAACGAAAACCATGCAAAGCTTATGGTTTTATTGGGAGTGATGAGCGTGCCAATATTTTTCTTAAATACCCAAAATCTGTTAAACATCCTTACACTCATTAACCAAACAGATCACCAAAACGGATTATCAGTCGCTCAAATTCAAACACAGGTTATGTTATACCTTGACCAACATGCCAACGGTATGAGGATTGTTCATATATTCTCAGGGCTTTGGTTATTTCCATTTGGTTATTTGGTTTTTAAGTCAGGGTTTTTACCCAAAATTTTAGGCATATTCTTAATGCTTGGATGCTTTGGTTATCTTATAAATTTTGCAGGACAGATACTGATTTCAGATTATTCTTCAATAGAGCTTTTCTCATACATAAGTTTGCCTGCAAGCATTGGAGAAATCGGGATTTGTTTATGGCTTTTAATTATGGGAATAAAAAAAAAAAAAAGCACCGAAACATAAGCCCGATGCTTTAAAATATAATTCTCAATAATGTAATATTTGAGCAACTACCTAAGTACAATTTTTACGTTTCAACTAAAACCATTCATCATAAATTTATCTTTTCATTTTTGAACCATACATCTATTTTCCCAAATGATTAAAAGATTCTTTTTAGATGAAAAATTGTATTGAGCTTACTTTTAATTGTTGTTATTGTTAAATCAAAATTGAACTTCAAAAGTTTTTTCTTCACCATTTCTTGAAATACGTATTGTAGTCCTGTCACCTTTCCTGAAATGCTGCAATGCATTCATATAACTTTCCACATCAACAAATTTATAATCGCCGAGTTGCAACAAAATATCACCAGCTTTTAGGCCGGCTTTTTCTGCTGTCTTTCCTTTGCTCACACCATCAATACGCATGCCCTGTCCTGTATAACCATAATCTGGCATCACACCTAAAGTAACCGGCAGATGCATACTTTTCATTTCAAGGTCTTTTGTTGCAAGAAATGAAAGCTTGCCTTTATCATTGGCAGCATTGATGATCTTCACGATATAATCAATGATTTCAGTTTCTCCATTGTAATTGATTTTATCTGCATCATCTGTGGCTTTGTGATAATCAGGTTCTGTATTGGTGAAAAAGAAAAGTACAGGAATACTGTCATGATAAAAAACTGAATGGTCGCTGGGGCCGCTACCTGTGCTGTCAAGTTTTACAACGAGATTATCATCTTTTGTTGTTGAAAAAACATCACCCCATGTCGGTGATGTACCATAACCACCTATAGTGAGTTTGCGTGAAGGATCATACCTACCCACCATGTCCATGTTGATCATGTAATTGATGTTCACTTTTGCAGTAGGATGTTCCAGCCAATATTTGGAACCAAGCAAACCTAATTCCTCTCCTGAAAATGCTATGAATAAATAATTATTATCGCGTGATTTGGTGTTATATAAAATCCTTGCGAGTTCCATTAATGCAGCAGTACCGCTTGCATTGTCATCAGCGCCGTTATGAATTTGACCTTTACCATCAAGGCTGTTACCATCTTCACCATAACCTAAATGATCATAATGCGCACCAATCACAATAGTATTAGGTGCATTAAAATTCAGGTAGCCAATAACATTGTGTGCAACACGGTTGTCAACTGCTATATGCACGTTCAGGTCAAGGTCAAAAACATTGGTAGGGTCGGAAAAATATCTTCCCATCGCAGCTTGTGTCAGGTAAACAACAGGGATTGCAACAGCAGCGCTTGTATCTTTTTTATCAAACAAAACATTATCAGGAAGTGAAGAGCTGTTATAAACAATCAATGCTTTTGCGCCTTTCTGTGCATCATTGATTGCTTCTTCTTTTATTGCTTCAGTAACATCAAAATGCGGGTTGTGTTTATTATCATCAAGTATGTCGGCAATATTCCAGAACCATATCTGGTCCTTTTCACGTAACATTGGCGACACACTACCTTTAGCACCCATGTTTGCAGAAAATGCCAATGGATAATAATCACCTTTCTGATCAAGCTTTGTTCCGTTTACAGAAAAATAATTATCAGGAGCGCTGAAATTTTTTCCTTCATTGATATCAAATGCCTGTATATAACCATCATCACCTTTTGGTGTGAGTTTATATTTTTCAAAAACTTTTGTAATGTATTCCATCGCCAATCTTTCACCCGGTGTGCCTGCCCTTCTGCCTTCCAATTTATCACTGGCGAGGTATTGGATATGCGTTTCAAGATTGGCAGTTGTGATTTTATCTGCCTTTGCTTTAGCTCTTTTTGACTGGGCAATACCCTGGTGAAAAACCGGCAGTAAAAGGATAATAAAAAACAGTTTTTTCATAACAGTAAATAACTATGTTGTGTTGCAAATGTAATAGAGAGAAAATTAATGAACCTTTTGAAAAACGATAATTAAAAAAATTTGTGTATTAATTTTTTCAGCATTCAAATCAACCCAAAAGCAAAGACTGGGCCAGTCTTGGGACGGGAAAAAAATATGCTGCCTTGAAAGCTGATTGTAAAAAATAAAAAAGTCTTTTAATACCTGTATTATTCCGGGTGCATTAAACAGGGAAAGACGTGACAATTGTAAAACCGGTTTTATTTTTTTTGCAGTTGCTGTTTCATGAGCTGTTTAAGATGATCAGCCAGCCGCTTCCTGAATTTAGTGTCGTCATAAGGCACATAATCACATTCCTTATTTAAGAGCTTATTACAAAACCTTTTTGAAAGCAATACCTGGTTAAGTGTGCCTACAAGGGAAGCAATAGTCATTTCAATATCAACTTTTTTAAATTCACCTTTCTTAATTCCGCCACGGATAATGTTTTTTAAAACTTCTGTATTATTAAACAAATAATTTACAATTGATACCTGCATGTCTTCTCGTTGGTGAAGCAATAATTCCTGGTGGATAAGCCGGTGAAATTTTCTTTGTGTAAAAAACCATTCAATATAAGCGTCTATGACCTTGTAGATTTTTTCTATATAGGAAAGTGATTTGTCTTTGTAAATTCCATCCAGTAAACCATGGGTTGTTGTAAATTTTGTATCCAGTATCTGCTCAAAGAGTTTATCTTTTGAACCGAAATAATAATTTACCATCGCCACATTCACTGATGCTTTTTCAGCAATATCCCTGACTGTTGTTCCCTCAAAACCTTTTTCTGCAAACAATTGCAAAGCAGTAACGAGGATGTGCCTCCTTTTATCTTTCATGGTATTCAGAGATTAATGGAGCAAAATTAAACAGTTGTTTAATTTCCAGCAAAAGCCTGAACATTGTTGAACGGGTATAGCATTTTTTACCTGTAAGTATAAGTGATGGTTCCCAGTAATTCCTGGTGTTTATCAAATAAAACATCATTTATTTTTAAACCCCTGTCATCATACACATATTTCCAGATCACATAATCTGATGAACCCTGCGGAACCTGGGTGAGTTGGGACAATGTTCCATTATCATTGTAATCAAACATAAAATCAGGCAATAGTTTTTGTGCTTTCACATTGAAACGGACAATATCAGTCAATTGATTTTTTTCATTGTAATAATAATAATAATGTTCAATGATCCTGTTTTTCTTTACCCATAATTCTTCACTGATATTATTATTCTGTCCTTTCTTAAACCGGACAAAAGTAGTATCGGTATTATTCTTAACCCTGATCATTGAATCAGGCACATTACCGGTATAATACCATTGATGCAGTTCCACTGTTTGCGTACCCATAGCTGTATCTTCTGTTTGTGTTTTTATCAACTCAATATTTCCTGCATTATCATAATGATATTCTGTTAAGGTTAATACATTGTCTGAACTATCCTGTGAACTTACCAGCCTGTCGTTTGAATATTTTTCAATATCATCAGATGTGCCTGCTGCTTCCAGTTCTGTATGCGTAAAAATCCTGGATGCACCATCTGTAATTTTTTTCCAGTAAACAAAACCGGTTGTTGGCGAGCCGTCACTTTCCTCACTTTTAGCAACAACACTGAGGATATTATTTTCTTTATATTTTTTATAAGTATTGTTAGATGCTTTTACTGAAACTATATCATTATAATAATACTGGGCCTCAGCAAAACAACAAGCAAAAAGAAGTGTTAAGAGCAGTACGCTTTTTTTCATAAATTCTTTTTTGTTATACCTGTAACGAAAAACGAGGCGGCAAGGTATATATTGCTACTTAAATTGCGTGGTGTATTTTAGTGAAAATTTAAAACAGCAAGATGGGATACAATGAAAATTTTGAAAGGCTTGTAAAAATCATGGATGATTTACGTGAACAATGCCCCTGGGATAAAAAACAAACTATCCAGACATTGCGTGCCATGACGATAGAAGAAACTTATGAACTGGCAGATGCAATTACCACTGTGGATTGGGAAAATATCAAGGAAGAGCTTGGTGATATTTTGTTGCACATTTTATTTTATGCACGCATTGCCAAAGAGCAAAACCAGTTTACGTTAAATGATGTATTGGAAACAATCTGCAATAAACTGATTGAAAGGCACCCGCATATTTATGGCGATGTGGTGGTGAAAGATGAAGAAGATGTAAAAAAGAACTGGGAGAAAATAAAACTGAAAGAAGGCAAAAAATCTGTGTTGAGCGGAGTACCTGTTTCGTTGCCGGCCGTGGTGAAGGCAGCCCGCATACAGGAGAAAGCAAAACAGGTAGGCTTTGAATGGAAAGCTGCTAAAGATGTGTGGTTGAAAGTAGAGGAAGAAATGGAAGAGTTGCAACAGGCAATTCAATCAGGCAATCAAAAAGAAACAGAAGAAGAGTTTGGTGATGTAATGTTCAGCCTTGTCAATTATGCACGGTTTTTGAATGTGGATGCGGAAAATGCATTGGAACAGACCAATAAAAAATTTATTCATCGTTTTACAAGGATGGAAACAATAGCGAAAGAACAGGGAAAGA
Source organism: uncultured Parafilimonas sp. (assembly GCA_964400415.1). Lineage (GTDB taxonomy): Bacteria > Bacteroidota > Bacteroidia > Chitinophagales > Chitinophagaceae > Parafilimonas. The sequence continues at coordinate 79,700 of CAYNTP010000018.1, read as the reverse complement.
ACCTTTATGACATGGAACTTGAAGAGATGGATGCTATCTGGAATATTGTAAAAAAAGAAAATTCTGTTGTTTGATAAAGACCATTCAACATGCATTCAATAAAAACGCCGGTCTATTTTTGGCAGCGGCCTGGCTCTATACGCTCTCTTTTATTTTCACCAATTATTTATCGTATAGTTCATCATCACAGAAAGTTGCCAATATTTTAAGCAACTATATTGAAGGCCAGGAAAAATCATTTAAAAATTTATTGAACGATACTGCTGCTGTTGCAGGTATTATTATTGATGGCCCATCACCTGCAAAAGAACAGATACTCAGCGATGCGCAAGGCATTTTTGTGTACCAGGTTAATGACCTCGGCAACCCCGTGGAGATCTTCTGGAATACCAATAAAATGGCTGTTGAAAATGATGATCTTTTAAAAACAGATGGTAGTTATATTGTCAACTATCAGAATGGTGTTTTTGAATTGATAAAATCAACACTGCATAAAAATAATACCTCATATTTTTTTGTATCATTGATTCCAATACGCTGGCAATATTTTATGCAGAATGAATACCTGCAGTCAAAATTTGCAATGAATGAATCTATCGGCAACAATTATGAACTGACATTTAATGGTGATGGTACAACTATTAAGACATCCGCCAACGATTCAAAATTCGGTATAAAAGAAATCAACCAGGCATATAGTGACTCACCAACAGGATTGTTTATTTTTTTCAGGGTAATTGCATTGTTGTTCCTTTTTATTTTTTTAAACAAGGTTGCCAACGATATTACTGTTGAGAGAAATTTCATGAGCGGGTATGCGTTTTTAATTGTTACGTTCCTGTTGATCAGGTTGATCATTTTATTTTTTCGTTTCCCATTCAATTACCGCATCAGGCCTTTGTTTGATACGAATATTTATCATGGAGGTTCTTTTAATCATTCCCTCGGTGATTTGTTGTTGAATATGCTGATGCTGTTATGGATCATTCTTTTCTTCCGAAAAAAAATGCGGAACTTTTCAATAGATGAAATAAGAATGAAATACCCTGCATCCTGCAAAGTATTATCTTATGTTGCATTCCCGGCTATTCCGATGATAAGTTTTTATATTACTTACATCATCACCAGCCTGGTGGCACATTCCAATATCAGTTTTAATACCGCAGATTTCTTTTCATTATCCATTTATTCATTCATTGGATTTATTATTATCTGCATTGCATTGTATGTATGGATTTACCTTGTGGGTTTGTTTGTTAAACTGGCTTCACTAACACGACTGCCTTATTTCTGGCAATATATTTTAATTGTTATTTTCAGTTTCCTCATTATCACAACACAAATATTTTTTGTTGATGCTAAAATCTTATTGGTGGTAACAGGTTTTGTGCTTGCATTATACATCTTCATTCAGAATGGAGAAAATCCATCCTTCACTTCATTAGTCAGCTCTTCTTATTTTATTATCTGGGCATTGATATTAACAGCTTTTGCTTCATCGCTGATGGTGTATCAGAATAGCATCACAGAAAAAAAGTCAAGGTTGAATACAGCAAAAGCAATAAAAGAAGAAACGGATTCATCAGGGATATTTTTAGTCCATATTGCCCTGCAAAATTTCTCTGATGACTTTCTTCAGAATAATTTTGAGAGGTTTAAAAATCCTTTTGACAGCAGGCAGATAAAAGACAGCCTTATACAAACCAACCTTTCAGCCTATCTCAATAAATACACCACCAAAGTGTATGTATTTGATAATAATAATGCGCCATTATACAATGATGATTCTACCACTTATGATGTGATCAATTCAGTGGTTGAAAACAGGAGCAAACCTACAAAGGTGCAAGGCTTATATGTTTACAGGAACCTGCAGGATAATTACAATTATATTTATGAAAAACGTGTTACAAAAGATTCCAGTTATCTTGGTTCACTGTTTGTATTAGTGCAACCAAGGTCGTATGAAAACACAACCCTTGTTCCTGAATTATTAAGACAGACAAATAGCATTTCAACCCTTACTGAAAATGGTTATGTATTTGGGATCTACGATAACCGCAAACTGGTCAGCTCATTTACTGGCTTTAATTTTGCTGATACTGTTACCCCATCACAGCTCCCGGTAACTGGTTATTATTTTAAAGATTCACTTGGCTACAGTCAGCTCTGGTACAATACCGGGAACAATAAATTACTTGTAATAGCTAAAAAGAATAACTGGGTTTTTAATTTAATAACGCTCTTTGCTTACCTCTTTGTTTTATTTATCATACTGGCATTTGCCGTGTATGGTGGCAGGAAGATGATCAATGACAGGCCTGGGTTAACAAAGATCCGTGATTTATTCCGTTTCAACTTACGTTCGCAGATACAATTGACATTTATCGGTGTGAGTATTTTATCTTTTCTGGTAATAGGTATTGTCACCATTTCATTTTTTATTCACCGGTTCAATGTTCGCACTACCAACCAACTTATCACTAACTCACAGATCATTGCACATGAGATTGAACAGATGGTGAAATCAGAAATCATACCTGACAATGATTTCGGGACAGGCCCATCAGCCAATGGAAGTGAATTTGAAAAACAGATTGAAGACATGGCTTCCATTCATAATACAGATATTAATTTTTATGCAAAAAACGGTGCGCTCATTGTTTCATCACAGCCTTTTATTTATACGAGGGAAATACTCAGTACACGTATGAACCCTTTTGCCTTTAATGAACTGCATTACAATCAGAGTACGAGGATAACACAGATAGAAAAGATTGGCAATTTTTCTTACAACAATGTTTATATGCCAATTAAAGATGAGAAAGAAGAAACGATTGCTTACCTGAATATCCCATCACTTCGTTCGCAGAATGAACTAAAAGAAGAAATATCTGATTTCCTTGTTACATTAATTATTTTGAATGCGCTCATCTTCATTTTTGCAGGCGCCATTGCTGTAGCTATCACCGGCCGCATAACATCATCACTTGAATTGATTGGAAATAAAATGAAGGATATAAAAATCGGCGCATTGAATGAAGAAATAGAATGGAAAGGCAATGATGAAATAGGCATGTTGATTTCTGAGTATAATAAAATGGTGAAGCAATTAGAACAAAGTGCAGAAGCGCTTGCAAAGAGTGAGCGTGAAGGCGCATGGAGGCAAATGGCAAGACAAGTGGCGCATGAAATAAAAAACCCTCTGACACCGATGAAGCTCAGCATACAATACCTGCAAAAAGCTATGCAGGATGATACTCCCAATGCAGTTGAGTTGTCTAAAAAGCTGGCTTCTACACTGATTGAACAGATTGACCAGCTTTCAAAAATTGCAGGTGATTTTTCACAGTTCGCCAATATTGAAAATATATCACCTGAGAGATTTGACATTACTGAATTGCTTAACAAATTGGTAAACCTGTATAAAACTGATTCAGGTATTTCAATACAATTTAATGAACCAACAGGCAGTGTTGAAATCATTTCAGACAAATCACAGATCAACCGTTTATTTACCAACCTTATCAAGAATGCAATTGAAGCCTACCCTGAATCAGAGATACCGCGCATACAGATAAAACAATACACACAGGATAAAGATGTGGTGGTGGCAGTGACTGATTATGGCAGCGGTATTGAAGATTCATTGCAATCAAAAATTTTTACACCCAACTTCACCACCAAATCATCAGGAACAGGATTGGGACTTGCAATCTGCAAGGCAATTGTTGATAAAGCCGGCGGCAAAATATGGTTTGCCACATCCCCCGGTGCAGGCACAACATTTTATGTGAAGCTACCTTTAGCGTAAGATAAAATGGATGAGAGGGAAAATGTTTTATGTGTTTTATCTCTCATAAGGAATGAATGTAAGCAAAATGAAATATTGTTCTGCTTTTCTACTATTTATAGATAATATTCCGGTTGGTGAGAAACCAACCGAAAGAAAAAGATTATTCATAAAAAAAATAAAACGCTTTTGCTTCAAGGCATAGTTAGTGTTTCGGTTGGTGAGAAACCAACCGATAGGGAAATTTAAAAAAAGACAATGAATTTAATCTTCTATATTTATTTTTAATAATTATTTATTGTTTTTGGAATAACGATAACCCATTGCTGATTAACATTCTTACAAATACTGACATTAAAAGTTTGTTAGCTGTACTTGAAATGTTGCAAGTACAACTTTTGATTGAAAAAGGTATTTATTGGACATTCACAATTAATTACTTAAAATTATAATTTCCAATTGAATGGAGCGGTCAATCTCATTTTTAATAGGTGCTGGTTTTTCTGCAAATATTGGCTACCCTGTAGGTTCACAACTGAATGATCTTTTAACAAAATGTACTGGCAACGAATTTGTTTTTAGCACTGATGGAACATTAAGTTTTTCAATTGATGGCAAAAAGCCCAATATTGGTTACAGGACGAGTTATGATATGCAGTTTAGTTTTTGTTTGGAACTTATTAAATTCTACAATGAAATCAATAATGGATTTGACTATGAAAAGTTTTATGATTTTTTGAAAGATACTGCCGAAAAAAATGAAAAAGTAAAATCTTTAGCAGAGCCCTTTTTAAAGGATTACAGTTCAGTTTCGGATTTACTTAATCGTCTTGATAATATCTATGCTCAGTTAATTGATTACTACTTAAAGGATAAAAACGATGTTCGATGGTACGACAACATAGGACATTCTTGTTATCCTATTTATCCTGGTTATACTGGAATTTTAAATTGTTTGAAAAGACTATCCGAAAATAATAATATAAATATTCATTCCTTAAATCATGATTTATTCTTCGAAAGTTTTAACTCATCAGACTGGATAATGGGAGAATTATGCGATGGGTTTGAAGAATTGGGTTCGAAATACTATGGAGAGTTGAATTGTGCAGGTAGGCAATATAAAATACGATTACAGCACTATACTGGTGTTTATGATAAGAGATTTCGACTATATAAATTACATGGCAGTAGAGATTACGCAGTTTATTATACATCGAAGAATGGTAAATTAAAGCCCGAGACTTATGTGAAGACACGATTTGGTATCCATTTTGGAGATATTTTTAAAGAAACGCAAAACGAAAATGGAACTCTTGAATACGAGCAGTGTTTTATTAACTATCATGCAGATTTCCTAACTGGTACAACATCAAAAATAGAGAGGTATAAAGAACCTTTGCTTTATAAAAAGCTTTTTAGATTTTTTAGAAACAATCTAAAAAATGCTGACATGCTAATAATTATTGGTTACGGTAGTAAAGACACAGAAATCAATAAAATGATTCTTGAGAATTTTGATTTTGAAACGAAGTCCGTTGTGATAATTGACCCATATCCAACCTCAATAGTTAAAACTCTTCAATATCAACTATGCGCTAAACTTATTACTAAACAACTTGAGGATATAAGTATTGATGACATTACAAAATAGATATACGAACACAATTCAATAGTATTTTTCCCGAACGATCACTTTCTTTGCCACCGTGTAAAAGTTAAGGACAGTACAGTTATATATAAATTAAATTTCTTTTATACAAATATGCTAATCCACCCTTTCCCAAGACACAAAAAGAATTTTCATCAAAAAAAATAAAACTCCCTTTTGCTACAAAGCATAGATAAAGTTTCGGTTGGTGAGAAACCAACCGATAGGAAAATCCCTGATGAACTATTGTGGATAATCTGTACTTTAGTTCATTATTCGGCAGACTTACCAACAAAAGAAAAAATGAATCTATAGCCATCGTCAATGCGTTATCCGTTAGGTACATGCAAAGCTGAATTTGTGATAATCCCGAATCAGTTTAACAATCAAAAAAGAAAATCAATGAACAAACATCGCAGGTTCCCACGCATTTCCATTTTGCTTACTCTCTTTGGGGTAATGAGCCTTCTGGCCATGATAAGTAGCCCTGCCTGGGCGAACATTCGAGGGGTAGATATTGTGCGCCTCATCGGCACAGGTATGTGTTTTGGCGGTGCAATCATTTCTTTCGTGGCATACTATATAGACCGTCGCTCATCCTGAAGGATAGGAATCCCTTGCAATAATGTATTCTCAATTTTTAGCACAACAAATCAGATACACTGGTTAATAAAGGTGTGTTGTTTGAATTCAATATACTTTAAGCATTTTATACGATGATGAAAGATTATTTATCAAAAAAAATAAAAGCTTCTTTTGCTACAGGGTATAGATAATGTTTCTGTTGGTGAGACACCAACCGGTAATAAAAATCTTAATAAACTATGAACAGCAACAAATTGTCTGAAAATATTATCCGCTATTCGTTGATCATATTACTTCTGCTTGTGGCAATTAACGCATTTTCAGGTGGATTCTATGGAATGGCTGGTGCAGAGTCTGTTCCGAAGGAATGGTTGAAAGGAAGCCCATTTAGTAGCTATTTTATTCCGGGTTTATTTCTTTTTATCGTAGTTGGTGGTTCAGCCTTCCTCGCTGCAATCTTCATGCTCAGGCGACATCGCTTAGCGCGAAAAGCTGCTTATGTTTGTGGTATCATCATTCTTCTATGGCTTTTGGTTCAGGTAATAATAATAGGTTATGTTTCATGGATGCAACCAACAACTGCTACTGCAGCGATTATAATTCTTTTACTAACATGGCAACTTTCAAAATATGACCATTAAACATATTGCTTTATGGCTGCCAATGATAGTTATTGCATTTGCCAATGCAACACTAAGAGAATTGGTGTTCATAAAGTATTTTAATGAATTTCGTGCCCATCAGTTGTCAACAATAACACTGATAATTCTTTGTTCAATATACATTTGGTTTGTATCCCCAATGTTAAGCATCCAAAACTCAAAGCAAGCTTTTCTAATTGGTTTTGTTTGGGTGATTCTGACAGTTGCCTTTGAATTTTCATTAGGAAGATTAACAAATAAATCATGGGAATATCTTTTTAGGGACTACAACATTTTTGCAGGACGCATTTGGTTACTTTTTCTTTTTTGCCTGTTTATATTGCCTTATTTAGTTTACATCATAAGAAATAAGTAAAATAAAATTTTCAAGAAAGACCACCCGCCAACATATAAAAAAAATAAAACGCTTTTGCTTCATGGCATAGTTAGTGTTTCGATTGGTTAGACACCAACCGATGGGAAAAATGTTTTCAAAACCAGAGAAAAAATTTAACTAAGAAATATTAAGTTTGAAAAAATATATTCAATTGTTGCTCCATGTCATTTCTGAAAATTATTTCACTGTTTATATTAGGTTTCGATGCTTATATTGGTTTGAGGTTTCTCTTAAATGTTTTTCACATCCTTCAAACAAGTAAATATTCTAAAACTGCCACATTAATATATGCCATTATTTTCCTGCTTCTTGCATTAGCAGGGTTTTACTTTCTATTTGCCGGAAATAATATGAATCTTAGTTTCTGGATTAGTATTGCTCCCTGGATCCTGATTTTTGTATTTCAATTCCTGAATATGATAACCGGTGACTATAAGTAATTTTTTATATGAGTAAAATTTCATTTTCACCCCGTTGGAGAGAAGAGCTAGTTGCAACTTGTGATGAAGGAACATTGATTTTTGAGCTGACCATGGGAACTTATCATGTTTACTTTCCAAGTGAACAGAGGTGGCAAAATGCTGTGCCTGTCTGGGCCAAAAATAAATGGAAAGAATTTTATGAGGAATGTTCAAAATGGTGCTCCGCCAATAAAATTCCAATTTCTATCGTAAATGATGCAATCGTTTATGAAGAAAAATGACAGTAACATTAGTGTTGCCTTCCGTGATATTAGAGTGTTTTTTAAAAAACATGTCCATAATTTTTTTTCAATTTTCAAACGATCTGTATATAGTCCTGCTGGAATTTTAATAATTCATAACACGGGATAATGATTAAACAAATTATAATGAAGGCATTTCCTTTCAAGATGATCCCATACCAGGGTTAATAACCACATGAACGAATGCAAGGAGATTCATTTTTACGAATTAATTATCTAATTTTTTTTTAAACCCCTATTTAATAAGCCCAACTTAACCTGTATAAAAGAAAGAAAAAAATAAATTAATCGCTGAGGATAATTTGGAGATGTTGTAATATTCGGCTATTTTTTTTGCGAATAATGTTGCATACAAGATGTGTCTTATGGCTTGCATAAGAAGGAGAAATTTTTACCTCTACTTCAACTGGGGCAAACATTGCAGTTGCTTATAAAATTGCTGAAAAATCAGGAGTTGATAAAACTGTAGCTACAATTATTGTTGATTCCGGCTTGAGATATATAAGTACATCCTTGTATCAACAATCATGAATTTTCAGGCAAAAACCTTGTATTATGTTGGAACGAATTAAGATTAAGTCATCGCATGCAACAATCTGAAACTGGAAGGTTAAATTATTGTGATCCATGTTTTAATTTGTTTTCATGATAACAAACTAAAATTTCTTAAGCATACTATCATTCATGCTTTCCTGAGATGCTGTAAGTTTTTTTTCAAAAGTGAAAACTTTTGATATATCTAATGTTTCTATTGGTGAGGCTGCAACCGATAGGAAAAAACTATGATTAGGACATGTTTACTTTCTTTTTATTACTCCTTTTTAATATCAACTAAATTGGAATTGAAAAGCTGTTGGTGTAGTTGATATATTTCAGAGAGTGGAAATTTCAATACTTTCCTGTCGTAAGTATAAAGGCCATTGGTTTCTACTTCTACATCTGTGGTTTGTGTATAAACAGCAGCGGATAAGCCTGCTTTAATCAGATCCGGGAGACTATTTATCAAACTACTATATCTTTCAAAAAGTTTTTGCTTGTCGTCAAATTTTACATAACCCCAATTACCCTTGTCTTCCCAAAGATGCCCTTTTACCGGCAATCCCAATCCACCAAACTCGCCTAACACCAACACATGGTCCTGTCCATAAATTTCTGGGTCTGGCATTGCAGGGCCAGGATAGTAATGCATATCTAAAATAGGGCCGGCATTAAGAAAAAAGTTTCCGCCGGATGCGTAATTCACCAATCGTGAAGAGTCGTTGTTAATAGTCCATTGTGCTATTTCCCTTGTCTTGAATTGGCCCCATGCTTCATTGAATGGAATCCAGACTACAATTGATGGATAGTTGTGCAATTGATTCATTATACTTGCCCATTCACGGTGATAAATATCTTCTGATTCCTGTGTGCGGATTTTATCAAAACGCAATCCTTGCTCTTGTATTTTTAAAATATGAGAGTCATCAACTTTCTGATTGGCTGGCATTAAAGTTCGTATGTGTTGCGACCAGTCGTTGCCACCTAAATCTCCGCTGGGCATATCCTGCCATACCAACATTCCTAACTTATCGCAATGATAATACCACCTGGCAGGCTCAACTTTAATATGCTTACGAATCATGTTGAAGCCCATCGCTTTTAATTCTTTTACATCAAAAGCTAACGCTTCATCTGTTGGTGCAGTGTATAAGCCATCTGGCCACCATCCCTGGTCGAGTGGGCCATATAGAAATAAAAACCGGTTGTTGAGCATTAATCTTTCGATGCCATTTACATCTTTAGCAATTGAAATTTTTCGCATGCCGAAGTATGATTTTATTTCATCAACATTTTTATTTCCTCTTATTATTTTCAAATTCAAATCATATAAAAATGGTGATTGCGGCGACCATAATTTCTGCTGTGGAATTGTGAGTATGATATTATTATCAGCATCTGCAACTTGTGATGCGACTTCTTTATTACTGTCATAAGCAGTAGCGATAATTTTATCGCCGGGTTGTAAATTTTCTACATTAACAGAAATCTTTAATTGATGTTTATCAATATCCGGTGTTTGCCGAGTAGAAATAATATAGGTCTCCGGCACATTTTCAAGCCACACTGTTTGCCAGATACCGGTTACGGAAGTGTACCAGATACCGTTGGGATGATTTACCTGTTTGCCTCTAGGTTGAGGGCCATCATCTGTCGGGTCCCATACGCATACAGCAATATTTTGTTGCCCGCCTTTTTGTAAAGCATCTGTGATGTCAAAAGTAAAAGCATCAAAGCCTCCTTCATGAACGCCAACTTTCAGGCCGTTTATATAAACCTGTGCCCGCCAATCTACTGCTCCAAAGTGAAGCAGTATCCGACCTTTGCGCATACTTCCGGGTAATTCAAACGTACGATTGTACCACAGCAATGAGTCTTTGCCAACATGTTTTCCAACGCCACTTAAAGATGATTCTACTGCAAATGGAACTAAAATATTTCCATCAAAACTATAGGATTTGCTGATGTTTGAAGAGTTAGGCACAATAGCATATTGCCACAATCCGTTTAAGTTTTTCCAACTTGAACGCTTCATTTGCGGTCGAGGATATTCTGGCAATGTATTATTGAATGAAACATCTGCTGCCCAGGGTGTCTTAATTTTGTCTCCAACCGGTTGCCATTGCGCAACACTTATCTGCACAACATTTATCAGTGCAAGAAATAAAATTATCTTTTTTATAGCTGTTCTTTTTAGTGATTCTTTAATCAATCGAATTGCTGCAATCTGACATGTTTAGATGAAGAATATTTTCTTCACAAACCTGTTTTAAAAAAGGACTCAAATGTAGTTTAATACATTCAAATGATGAAGTGTCAAAACAAGGAGTTTTATATCCGATTTAATTTATAAAAAATCATCTCACTAAAAAATTACTGACCTGCAATCAAATCATTCTTTGGTGTAAATAATTTCGATGCCATCGCTGAATCATGCTTGTAAATATCATTCCTGAAATTGAGTTTGCCGGTTGAATCAACAAATGCAGTGAAATAACTTATCATCACAGGCACAGGGTTTGTTAAGGTCACCCATTTTTCTTTTGTAAGGTTCATCAGGCTGTCAACTTTCTGGCTGTTGTAATGCAATGTATCATCACGCAACAGGTACATCGCTAATTTTTTGGGCTCGCTTAACCTGATACATCCATGACTTAAACTCCTGCTCGATGAATTGAATGCGCCATGATTATTGGTATCATGAAAATAAATATTATAGTTATTGGGGAATAAAAATTTCACACGACCTAAAGAATTAAAAGCGCCGGGTAATTGACGTATCCTTGGCAGGTTGCCGTTTTTCCCATATTCCTCCATATGATGGCTTGCAAGATAATTAGGGTTGCGGGCAATGCCTGGTAAAATTTCTTTTTTAATAATACTCGGTGGAATAATCCAATAAGGGCTAAACACAATATACCGAAGGTTGCCGGTAAAAATTACAGTGCCTGTTGCAGATGCACCTACAACCACATTCATATCAAACTGCAACTCGCCTTTATTATAAACATACATTTTATATTCAGGTATGTTAACGATGATGGAAGTGGAACTGTCATTCATTCGTGGCAACCAACGCAACCTTTCCAGGTTGACAAGTATCTGTTCAATTCTTTTTGACGGTGTAACATTAAGTTGCTTGATAAAGTTTTTACCGATAACTCCATCTTGTACTCCACCCATTCTTTTTTCAAAATTTTTCACTGCTGCTTTTAATGAAGAATCAAATAAGTCAGTTGAATCATTTTCGGTTAAATCACCTAATGCATACAAGCGTTGTTTGATGATAGGTATGATAGCATCTTTACTTCCGGCATGCAATGCTTTTACAGGTGTAGCAATAGAATCCCAACTCATTGACTGGTCTATCTTCCGATAAACAGGGAGGTAATCAAGCAATTTTTTATAAGCAGGGCTTAATGGTATTTCGCCATCTTTGATTTCTGCTTTGTTCGCAATCAATGTATCGAGCAGATTGGTAAGGTCAAGTTTTTTTCTAGGTATGAACCAGCCTAATTCCTGTACATTAATATCTGAACCACCGTAAATTTTTGAAGCATATTTAAAGAACTGCCCCGTAAGCATTAATTCTGTTGAAGCAATATCAGGCACAGTTTTTAGTGCATTTTTTCCTGTGTCATTCTGGAACTCTTCCACTTCGTCAGCAAGCTTTTTATTGTATAATGTGCTGTCACTATAAGTGCTTACTGCGCTGGATAAGAGGTTCATAAAATTATATGCCTGTTCTGCAATGCCACTGCTGTCAAACCATGCACATTGATAATTGCGCAGTTTATAAAAATCACTATACTGCCTGATATACTTCTGGTACTCCGGGTTTTTATCAAGGAACTTATTGATAGTATTGCTGTCAATAAATAAATTATTAAATGAAGTAGTTTTATTAATGGTTGAATCAACAGTTATCTCTTCATCATTATGGTTAAAAAGGTTTTTACAAGAGCTTAAGCAAATAACCAGGGTTACAGTGAAAACAAAAATCTTTCTCATGCAGTAAATTTAAGCTTTGGTAAATAAAAAGTATAGCAATTAAACCAAAGCTATATCAAAGTTTACAAGTTGTACAAATTGCTGCAATCTTGAATCAATATCTTCCTTTGTAATTTCTTTTAAGCGCTGTACACCAAATTTCTCTACACAGAAACTCGCCATTGCAGAACCAACAATGATAGCAGTCTTCATATTCTCAAAAGATATGTCTTCAGTTTTTGCCAGGTGGCCGATGAAGCCCCCTGCAAATGTATCCCCGGCGCCTGTGGGGTCGAAAACATCTTCTAACGGTAAGGCAGGTGCGAAGAACACATTGTTTTCATTAAACAACAAAGCCCCATGTTCGCCTTTTTTTACAATGAGAAATTTCGGGCCCATTGACATTATTTTCTTTGCTGCCTTTACCAATGAAAGTTCACCGCTTATCTGCCTGGCCTCACTATCATTTACCAGCAAAACATCTACCATAGTGAGAACTTTTTTCAAATCTTCCCAGGCTGTTTCAATCCAGAAATTCATTGTATCAAGCACAATGAGTTTTGGCCTATTTGTAAACTGTTCTATCACACCACGCTGCACTGCAGGAACAAGGTTGCCCAACATTAAGAAATCACATCCCTGGTATGATGCAGGTACTCTTGGATTAAAATCAGCTAAAACATTTAAGTCAGTTACCAATGTATCACGGGTGTTCATATCAAGATGATATTTCCCGCTCCAGAAAAATGATTTTTTGTCGGGGACAATTTCAACACCTTCGGTTACAACACCACGGCTTTGAAGCTCATTCAATTCTTCCTTTGGAAAATCATAACCAACAATTGAAATCTGCTGAACAGGTTTCATAAAATTTGATGCAGCATAAGCTACATAAGTGGCAGAGCCGCCAACAATTTTATCAGTCTTATCAAATGGTGTTTCTATTGCATCAAAGGCCATTGTACCTACAACTGTTATACTCATATTTTTTTAAATTATCGGGCGCAAACCTAATTCAATTATGGTTTTTATCAAACACTGCTTTGTTTGATGTGTTGATATCATGAATGAAATGTCAATATTTTTTATTGATTACATCCAGAATAATGTTACAGGCAGTTTCTATTTCCTGTTGAGAAATGATTAATGGTGGCGCAATCCGTAAACGGTCTGGTGAAAAAACAAACCAGTCTGTTATCAAACCATTGTTGACACATTCATGAATGATGCCCTGAGCTAATTCTGCATTTTTAAATTGTAATGAGACCCATAAACCACAATGATTGATTTGCTGAATGGCAGGATGATGTAATTTTTCCAACAACAATTTTTCTTTTGAGTAAACATCACTGATAAAATTTCCGTTCAGCAAAACTTCAAATGCTGCCTTACCAGCAGCACAACTTACTGGGTGGCCACCAAATGTTGTGATGTGACCAAGTACAGGATTAAAACTAAGCCGGTGCATCATTTCTTTGCCGGCAACAAATGCACCCAAAGGCATGCCACCACCAAGTGCTTTTCCCAGCAATAAAATATCCGGTACAACATCAAATTGTTCAAAAGCCCAAAGCGTTCCTGTGCGTCCAAAACCTGCCTGTATTTCATCAAGAATTAAAACTGCACCATGTTCAGTGCATGCAGCACGTAATTGTCGCATCCATTTTTTTGAAGGAACGGTGATACCACTTTCTGCCTGCACAGTTTCTAATATAACACAAGCTGTATTTTCATTAATACAATCAAATACTTCATCACTGTTATAATCCACATGGAAAACGCCGGGCAATAACGGACGGAAAGCATTCCGGTAATATTCATCACCCATCACACTCAATGCACCTTGTGTGCTGCCGTGATAACTTTTAATGAAAGCAATAATGTTTGGCCTGTTGGTAAAACGTTTTGCCAGTTTTAGTGCGCCTTCAGTTGCTTCAGCGCCACTGTTGGTAAAATAAATACAATCCAATGATGCAGGCAGATGACTGGTGAGCAATTTGGCATAAGCAGTTTGAGGCGATTCGATAAATTCACCATACACAATCAGGTGCATATATTTTTCCACCTGTTCTTTTATTGCAGCAATCACACCAGGATTGGAGTGGCCAATGTTTGCAACATTAAATCCTGATATCAGGTCAATATATTTTTTGCCATCAGCATCATATTGATAAATTCCTTCTGCTTTAACTATTTCAAGTCCTATAGGCTCTTCAGATGTTTGAGCAATATGTTTAAAAAAAATATCACTGTTTGAAATAACAGCCATTATCCTGTAATTTTATTTAAGTTCGATATTCAAACATACTTATTATGGCTGTTATAATTCCCTGTCTTGATAAAACTCCTTTGTTGGGTAATGATTGTTTTGTTGCACCGAATGCCACAATCATTGGTGATGTGGTAATGGGCAACAATTGCAGTGTATGGTTTAATGCAGTTGTAAGGGGCGATGTAAACTACATCCGCATAGGCGATAATGTAAACATACAGGACGGCGCTGTCATCCATTGCACTTTTGAGAAAAACGGGACAGACATCGGCAACAATGTTTCGATTGGCCATAACGCAATTGTGCACGGTTGTGTGGTAAGGGATAATGTGCTGATTGGTATGGGCGCTATAGTGATGGACAGGTGTGAAATTAAAAGCAATTCAATCATCGCTGCAGGCGCTGTAATGCTTGAAGGAACAGTGGTGGAAGAAGGTTCTATTTATGCAGGTGTACCTGCGAAAAAAGTCAAAGACATATCCAAACAAGGCATACACGGAGAAATTACACGTATTGCCGGAAATTATATCAAATATTCTTCATGGTTCGCCCGTTATAATGCAGCGAAATAATTCCAAAATTTGTCTATTCTGTTGTTGTTAGATATGGCCGCAATTACGATTAATGCGATGTGAGAACAAGAAATTGAGCGCTAACCATCCCACGAAAAATAGACAAGCTTTTTAGTTATGTTATTTAATTGTAATTAAAACTTTTGGCAACATTTTTCGTATGTATTGGAATGAAAGTTGTTTAAGGAGGCTAACCTTATTATTTGATAGAAAATGGAAACGTTTGAATATAGTAACACAACCGAAATGGTAATTAATGAAAGCGGAACGCTACAGGAATTTTACCGCATAGCGAATGCTTTAGGAAAAACACGTCACGTTCAATTAATGTCTAAAGAAGACGACCCTATCATGGTTGAATGGCATTATAAATACCGTGGTGATGCCCTTTCCTTACAGTACAGCATTTTTAATGGGGTAACGTTAGTTTATAATGGCAAGGACAAAAAGACTGCCGATAAGCTTGCAATTCGTTTACGTGAAATTCAATAATTATTTACCGGTATAGATTCAAGAATGTTATAATAACTTACATAACGTTCCGGGTATATTATTCCCTTTTCCACAGCATCTTTTACTGCACAACCCGGCTCTTCAATATGCAAACAATTGTTAAACCTGCAGCCTTGTAATATTGCCCTCATCTCCGGGAAATAATGAGACAGTTCTGAACGCTCCATATCATCAATAGCAAATTCCCTGATTCCTGGTGTATCAATTATTTTCCCGCCTGATGGCAGGTCAAACATTTCTGCAAATGTTGTTGTGTGCATTCCTTTTCCACTCCAGTTGCTTACTTCTTTTGTGCGCAACCCTAATTGTGGCAGCAGATAATTAATCATTGTCGTTTTGCCTGTGCCACTATGTCCAAAAAACAATGTTATCTTTTCTTTAAGTAATTCATTGATGTCACCCAGGTGTTCTTTTGTTTTCATGCTGATTGCATATACAGGGTAACCGGCCTTGTTATAAATTTTTTCCAGTTTTTCAAATGTTGCCCATTCTTTATCCCTGTATAAATCTGTTTTATTAAAAACAATTGTTGCAGGTATATGATATGCTTCTGCAGACACAAGGCAACGGTCAATAAATCCCTGTGATGTTTTTGGTTCCTTCAATGTTACTAACAACAATGCCTGGTCTAAATTGGAGGCAATTATGTGGTGTTGCATTTTATGATGCGGCGAGCTCCTCGCAATATAATTTTTCCTATCAAGAATTTTAATAATAACAGCATTGCCGGGATTATCAATTTCAGGTTCAATTTCCACAATATCACCAACTGCAACCGGGTTGGTTGATTTTATTTCATCAATTTTAAATACACCTTTGATGCGTGCATTATATAATGTGCCGTCATTGGTTTTTGTTATGTACCAACTGCCCGTGGACTTGTAAATTCTTGCAAGCATTTTACGAAGATAACTGTAGAGTTTTGATAAATAAATAGAAATGGAACGGGCTTTGCAGCATTAATTGTATAAATGTAATCATGGCTGATTTTAAACTTACCGGCAATACCTTTGAACCAAGGGCAAATAAATTGAATGAGAGTTCTAATGTGATTAATGTTGGAAAAGCAGAACGTATCATGTCATTGGCAACCGGTGTGTTATTGTTTTCCTTGTCTGCAGGTAAGCAAAGCCTGTTGAAAAAAACACTTCGTTACGGTGGCATTTATTTTTTGTATCGCGGTGTATCCGGCAATTGCCCGGCTAAAGCATTTATACAAAAAGGGAAACCTGTGATGCACATCCCAGCAGTAAACATCCGTACCAGTTTTATTGTAAGGGCGCCAAGAAAAATGGTGTATGAATCATGGAGAAATTTAGAAGGGCTCACCAGGTTTTTAAAACATATCAAAAAAATTACAGTCATTGATGAGGGCCATTCGCATTGGGTATTGAAAACGCCACGCAGGGCACCGCGTGTAGAATGGAATGCGGAAATTATTGACCAGGAAGAAAACCATGAATTAAGCTGGCGCTCAATGCCCGGTTCAAAAATTGAAACTGCAGGTAAAATAAATTTTGCCGATAGTTACAGTGGCACAGAAGTTACAGTATTGATAAGTTACCGGCCACCGGCAGGTTATATTGGTTCTTTTGTTGCAGAGTGGCTGAACCCTTCACTGAAAAAAATGATTGAGCAAGACCTTAGTTATTTTAAAAGATATATTGAAGCAAAAGCCATTCACCTGAGCCATACCGCAAGTGATTATTATTTCTAAGGATATTTCCTGAAAACAGTATAACGCAAAATCATTTCAAGCAATAGATAAATCAAAGCTGCAATAATGAGTGGCTGAAATTTTTCTGTATAACGGTTATAAGATGTTACTTCAATTTTTGATTTTTCCAGTTGGTTAATGCTGCCATAAATTTTTTGTAATGCCGCATTGTCTGTTGCCTGAAAATACTGGCCACCAGTTCCATCAGCAAGTTGTTTTAGCAATGGTGCATTAAACTGTAATTTTTTATGTTGCACCACCGGGCCAAGTGGGGTATCAACCACTTCATCCACTTCTTTTTCAGAGCCGACGCCGATTGTATAAATTTTTATTCCATAATATTTTGCCATCTGTAAAGCAATATCCGGTGGTATGGTGCCACCGAAATCAACGCCATCAGTCAGCAGGATAATAATTTTTGATTTTGTTTTACTGTTGCGCAACCTGTCAACACTTGTTGCAATGCCACTGCCAATCGCCGTGCCTTCATCCTGCAGGTAACCACTCTCAATGGAGTTGATTTGGTTGATGACTGTATTATGGTCTGTTGTCAACGGGCAAAGTGTAAAACTAAGGTTGCTGAATATCACGATACCAATTTCATCACCAGGCCTGTTGCGTACAAAATCAATCGCCACTTTTTTTGATGCTTCTAGCCGGTTGGGTGTAAAATCTTTTTCAGTCATGCTGCCACTGATATCAAAACACAACATGATGTCAATTCCTTGCCCTTCATTTTGTGTTTCAGTAAATTTTTGTCGCGGCCTTGCCAATGCAATTATCAAACAGGCAATAGCCAGGCAACGCAATACAAAAAGTGTATGCCTCAATATTATCCTGTAACCTGAATTGCCTTTTATGAAATGTGTTGTAGTTACCAACATTCCTGCCTGCTGCTTCTGGTTGTGCCGCACATATTCATAAATCAATACGGGCATCAGCAACAATGCACCTAAAACCCATGGATAGGCAAACTCAATATTTCTGTACCATTCTGTTAGCATGATTTCTTGCTGTATTTACAAAATCATCAATCTGCTGCAGGCTGCTGATTACTGCTTTTAAAGTGTTTTTACTTTCCTGTGGTTGTGGTGTGTACTTGGCAAATTTTACTGAAGCATTTGTTTCAAACACCTGCTGAAAACTTTGCCTTAGTTTAGCATCCTGCATATACACATGCAACCTTCCGAAGAGTTCAGGTGTTGTGAGTTGCATCGCTTTCACCTGCATCATCTCTTCAAAATATTTTCTTGTTATTTCATCAATATCAATATGAAATTTTTTAATGATACCTGTTGATGTCAGTTCTGTTTTTTCCATTGCCTGCAATTTTTCAATTGCTCTTTCCAATGCTGTCCCTTTCAGAATTTCTTTTGGCGCTTCCTGTGGTTTTCTTTTCTGTTTCCTGATGAGAAGGAAAACAATCAATGCAATCAAAATAACGATTAATGCAATTATCACCGGCTTCCAGTCAAATGCAACCGGCACATCAATGATTTCTTTCATTGCATGATAATCCGTCATATCAGAAACATCAACGGGCAATACAGTTAAATACAAAGTAGATGTAGTGAGTTTGATTTTTTCACCTGTTATTTTATCCTGGATAATAAACATGAAAGGCCCTATCTGCCACCTTCCTGAATCGAAAGATGTCAGTGTAAAATTTTGTTGATAGGAATAAGTATCACTTACTGCAATGGTATCAATTTTAGTTCGCTTTAAAACTTCCACATGATTTGTTGTATCATTTATTTGCGGCCAGTTTGCAACAAAAGCGCCGTGTTCATTCAGGTTGTTCAAAGTGAAATTGAGTGTAACCTGTTCGCCCAATAATATTTTATTCCTGTCTAATGATGCAGAAACAGATTGGGTAAAACAAATCAATGGAAACAGGAATGAAATTAGTAATGCTGCACCATATTTTATTTTGCCAAAATAATTATGCAGCTCAGATATTGTTGAATTTAGATTATTAACTGTTATCCGGTTTCTCATGCTCTTTTCATAAAAAATTCCTGCAGCGCTTTTACATAATCATCACCTGTTGCCAGTTGAATAAGGTCTGCACCAGCCAGCCTGAAATTCCTCCTTGCATCTTCCTGGATTTTCATAAACTGCCTGTTGTATTCCTGTCTTGCAAGCGGGTTATTGGTATTCATTAAAACTGTTTTGCCGGTTTCAGCATCTCTCAATTGTATCAAACCAATTTTCGGCAATTCAATATCTCTTTTATCATGCACCTGCACACCAATGATGTCATGCCTGCGTGCTGCAACTTTTAATGCCTGCTCATAACCTGCATCAGCAAAATCACTCAAAATAAAAACAATGCTTTTATGCCTCGTTACGCTGTTTAAATATCCAACCGCTTTTGTAATATCAGTATGTGATGAATGTGGTTTTAAGTTTATCATTTCACGCATCAGGTACAACACATGGTCTTTTCCTTTTTTAGGCGGAATATATTTTTCAACCTTATCACTGAAAAACATCAGTCCTGCTTTATCATTATTGGTTATAGCAGAAAATGCAATGACAGCAGCCATTTCAGTTATCAGCTCCTGTTTGTTTTGCCTGAAAGTCCCAAACAAACTACTTGCACTGATATCGAGTAAAAGATAAACGCTCAATTCCCTTTCTTCTTCAAACACTTTACTATAGGTATGTCCCATGCGTGCCGAAACATTCCAGTCTATGAAACGAACATCATCACCAGGCTGGTATTCCCGCACTTCTTTAAATGCCATGCCCTGCCCGCGGAAAGCAGTATGGTATTCACCGGTAAACAGGTGATTGGTTAACCGTTTGCTTTTTATTTCAAGCGCCCTTACTTTTTTTAAAAGTTCATTTACTTCCACTGAAGTAGTTTAATTTTTTTTATAAAAATTCACTGATAAAATCAATTACCGTTTTATGATTAAGGCACATTCACAGTTCTCAATATTTCACCAATAATACTTTCTGTATTGATATTCTCAGCCTCTGCTTCATAAGTCAAACCTATGCGGTGGCGCATCACATCTTTACAAACTGTCTTGATATCATCAGGGATAACAAAACCTCTTTTATGCATAAACGCATTTGCTTTGGCTGCCAATGCCAGGTTGATACTCGCCCTTGGTGAAGCGCCATAACTGATACTGTTTTTTAGTTTGAATAAATTATACTGGTCAGGATATCTTGTAGCAAAAACTATATCAACAATATACTTTTCAATTTTTTCATCAATATACACCTGCCTTGTTAAATATTTCCCCAGGTTGACTTCATCAATATTAACAACAGGGTTAATAACCTGTTGCTGCAAATCCTGCACCTGGCTGCGCATGATGAGTTGCTCTTCATTTTTATCAGGGTAACCAACAATTACCTTCATCATAAAACGGTCCACCTGTGCTTCAGGCAATGGATAAGTGCCTTCCTGCTCCAATGGGTTTTGTGTTGCCAGCACAAGAAAAGGTTCCTGTAAAGTGTAAGTCTGTTCACCGATAGTTACCTGTTTTTCCTGCATAGCCTCCAGCAGGGCGCTCTGCACTTTTGCAGGTGCACGGTTGATTTCATCAGCCAAAATAAAATTGGCGAATATGGGGCCTTTACGAACAATGAATTCATTGCGTTGCTGGTTATAAATCATTGTGCCGGTTACATCAGCAGGCAATAAATCTGGTGTAAATTGTATGCGGCTGAATTTTGCCTGCACAGCCTGTGCCAGTGATTTTATAGTCAGAGTTTTGGCAAGGCCCGGCACACCTTCCAGCAATATATGGCCGTTGCTCAACAAGGCAATTATCAACCTGTCTATCATCTCCTGCTGGCCTACGATAATTTTTGATAATTCATTTTTCAATGTGTCAATAAATGATGCAGCCTGTTGAATTTTTTCATTCAATATCCTGATATCTTCTCCTGTTTGCATAATGGTTTGTAAGATTTGAAAAAGTATATTGTTACAAAGTAAAATGGTGCGGTATGATATAAAAAATTATGTTGATAAATTCCGGCAACATTAACCAACAATTATGCCGTGAATAAAAAAATCAGGGTTATCGCTATTCAGATAAATAACATGGTTGATAAATTCCCGTCTCGAATCATGAGGTGTATGCATATTTTTTTGTTGCAGTCAAAGAACTACTATTAATCTCTTTTTTAACTTGTCCACAATATCGAAGTACCTTATTATACTTTCTTCTGTATGATAGCAGGAACAAGCATTTCCGGTTGTTTCCGGTTGTCCAACCAACTTTGCATCAAACAAAAAAAGTTGCATCTTTACAACATCACCCATCAATAAATTGCTTCAATGAGATTATTTATTCTTTGCCTTATTATTATTTTTGGTTCATCTCATCTCTTAGCACAGGAACCATTGTACGATAAAAGTATTGACGATTTTAATGACCGGATTGCTATCAGGAACGAAAGTGTAAAAATTGAAAACATTTACCAATACAACCATAAATCAAAAAATAAAGACAGCATTTTAATTGCCTCCAGGCGCTTTGATGATTCAGGTAATTGTATAAGGACAGATGAGTATAACAAAGAAGGACAAACCATTTATGCTGAAGATGATTATTATACCAACAACAGGCTCGACAGGAAAGTAATTACCTTTATAAGACTTGTGACAATTAACAACGAGGATCCGTTGAACGTAACTGTAGCAACGTATGAATATGATAGTGCAGGCAATAATATTTCAACAACAGATTATATAAAAAACAGGGACAATTCCAAATATTCCAAAACAGGCAGCACAATACAGGAGTTTGACGTAGATCAAAAAATGGTAAAGATGTACAAGTTAGCAATGGATAAAGATACAGTGATGAAAAAATCATTTTTTTATGATACCAGCAACAGGTTGTCGGAATTATTAATTACTACTCCTTCTGGGAAAATCCTATCAGATTACTCATACAGGTACAACGATGCAAACAACTCTAAAAAAATTTATGATATGACATTGCAGGAAACTCTGATTAACGAGTGTTATTATAATGAGGATAATAAACTCACAAAAAAAATTATTTACTTCACCTCACCTGCATCAGGTAAAGCTACCATTCAATGCGAGTACCATAATCATTTAATGACATTTAAACAGGTTACAGGTGCAACAGGTCAGAATACTTATATGCGGTATTATTATCAATAAAAAAAGATGACAATAACCCCAGGCCACTATCTCCGCATTCAGGATTATCTTCGCGGCTATGGCAGCGTATGCACATGATAAAGTAGTACCAGATATACAAAGCAAGGCAGGAAAGAAAAACCAGGTGGCAGCAATGTTTGATTCAATTGCCGGCAGGTATGATTTCCTCAACCGCTTTTTAAGTGTTGGAATTGATAAAAGCTGGCGCAGGAAAGCTATTCAGCAACTGCAAAAAATACAACCTAAAATAATTTTAGATGTTGCAACCGGTACCGGCGATTTTGCTATCACTGCTTATTCAATTCTGAAACCTGATAAAATTATTGGAATAGATATTTCCGAAGGCATGTTGGAGGTAGGTAAAAAAAAGATCAGTCAATTAAGACTGGATAAAGCAATTGAATTGATGGAAGGTGATAGTGAAGCACTGCAATTCCCTGATGCTACATTCGATGCAGTTACTGTGGCTTTTGGTGTAAGAAATTTTGAACAATTAGAAAAAGGTTTATCTGAAATTTACAGGGTATTAAAACCAGGAGGAAAAATTTCAATTGCAGAATGTACGGCCCCAAGGTCAGCAGTAATAAGGCCTTTTTACAATTTATATACTTTCAAACTGGTGCCTGCTTTTGGAAAATTGTTTGCCAGCAACAAGAGGGCTTACCAATATTTGAATAATTCTATCCAGGCTTTCCCCGACAGGGAAAACTTCCTCGCTATCCTCGATAAAGTTGGGTTCAAAAGTTCCTATTACAAATCGTTAACTTTAGGAACGTGCTGCATTTATTGTGCGGAAAAATAGATGAATGTTATATAACTTTGAGCAAACACTTCTTATATGCAAACTGAAAACGCCCCGAAACAGGATCTTAAAGTTATTACTGAAGAGTTCCAGACTCAGTTCAGCAAAGCACTTTCTGCCAATGTTGATTTTGATGAATTCAAAAACATCTTTCAACACCTGAAGGAATTAAAGAAAAAAATTGTTGACACGAATAAATTCACTACGTTGATACAGCAATGAAAACTCCGTTCGTTGTTGTATTGTTGCTGTTCTTTACCAGGGAAAAAATAATTTAACACTTTTTGCAAGCCATAAAAAATACTGTTTTACATTACAATTAAGTAGCTTGTTAATTCGTTTATAGGCTGGTATTTTTAAAATGGTACTTACCAGTTTGTGCCTTATTCTTATTACACGATTTCTAAATGAAGGATTCAAAAAACGTATTAAACTTTAAAACTTTTCTGCTAAGACCGGTTTTGTTTGCCTTGTTCTTAATTCCTGCCTTATTAGTAAATGCACAAATGGGATTAAACCGCCCGGACCATGATGACCTGCCTTATTATTTCGGGCTAACATTTGGTTATGCCAATATGAACCTGCATACTGAAAAACATCCCCGGTTTTTAGAATATGACAGCGTGCTTTCTGTGGACCCACAAGCGAGTGGCGGTTTTTTTGCCGGTTTGATGGCGACACTAAAACTCAGTAACAGGTTTGAATTAAGAACGGCGCCACAATTAATTGTTGGTGGTGCAAAAACATTTACCTATTCAATTAAATATCCAAACTCACAGGAAACAGCGATTCAAAAAAAGACACTTACCTCCACTATTTTTTCAATGCCATTACAGGTGAAGTTTAATTCGGACCGTATCCATAATTTCAGGGTGTATATGTTGGGTGGCGTAACTTTCGATGCAGACCTCGCCAGTAATTCAAATGAACGAAATGCAGAAGACCTCATCAAACTTAAGAAGAATGATTATGCAGTAGAATGTGGTGTAGGTTTTAATTTCTTCCTGAAGTTTGTAACATTATCACCGGAGATAAGATTTCATAATGGGCTTTCCAACATTCATGACCGTGACCCCAACCTGAAATACTCTAATGTTTTGGGTACCCTCAATTCAAGGATGATTACTTTTTCCATCAATATAGAACCTTAGTTTATTTCTATATTTCAGGATATAAATTGCTATTTATTGTTGCGCTTTTTACCAAGCAACGGTTGAATATAAGAGGGAATAATATTCCGTTTTCTTTTCTTCGCTGCCATTACCGGTTTTTGATATTCCAGGTAATATATTTTTATAAGAATGAAAAAATAGGATATCAGCAGGGGGCCAAAAATCAAACCCAGGATCCCGAAATATTGCAACCCTAAAATCACGCCTAATACAGTAATGATCGGGTGAACATCCGCCATTTTTTTTGCCAAAACAAAACGCACCACATTATCCAGTGAACCCATGACCACTGCTCCATAAAGAATAATAAATATACCCTGCCAGGTATGGCCAATGATGAGCAGGTAAGCTGCCATCGGCACCCAAACTATACCGGTGCCAACCACAGGAATAAATGATGTAAAGCCGGTAATCACTCCCCAGAAACCATGTTCATTCATACCAGCAATCCAATATCCAAAAAAACCAGCGACGCCCTGCACCACTGCAATTGAAGGGATACCTACTGAATTGCTGAATGTCTGCCTCACCAATTCATTGCCGAATAATTTTATCTTTTCCCGTTTGAATGGAAGATATAATATAACTGCTGCTTCCATACGGCTGGAATTGGTGATCATAAAGAATAAAAAGAAATACATCATCAGTATCGTGGAAACAAGATTGAGGCTGGTATTTACAATTTCTTTCAAAATATAAGAAGCGCCTGTTTTAATTGAATTGAGTGTGTCTTCGGAAATCAGGCTGATATGCAATTTCTCCTGGATAGCAGCATCTGCTTGCTTGATGGAGCTTGCTATGAAATCAGGGCTTACCAGCACGGCACTAATCTTGCTATACAGCAAACTGACAAGTGTGGCTATAGGCATCAGGATCAGGAAAAATGAAATGATGATAACAAGGATTGCTGCCATATTTTTGTTCCATCCTTTTTTCAATATAAGCCATTGAAAAAATGATTTACTCAGGATGTAAAACATCAGTGCGCCGAGGAATGCAGGAAAAAATTGTTTTAATCCTGAAAAAAGAAAAAAAGCAAATACAATTATAATTGCAAGAAAAATATAACGGTTAATTTGTTTACTCGTAGCAGAATCCATAGAAACGAAAATAATCAATGAATACATCAATACTCAAAATAATTATCCAATTAAATCTACAACTATGACCTCAGGACAAAAATTTTTAGGAGGTATCATCCTCGGAGTGGCTGCAGGTGTGGCCCTTGCATTGTTTATCAAAAGTGATAAAGGCAAAGAATTGATTGCTGATATTTCAGATGCAACAGGAGATGCAGCTGAAAAATTAAAAGGAAAAGTGGAAGATATTGCAGGTAACTTAAAAGATAAGTTATCCGGTATGGAAGATGAATTTAAAGGGTTGATTAAAAAAGGGAAATCATTTATTTCAGATATTGAAAACAAAGCGAAGGATTTAGCCTGAAAAAAACTAAATTACATAGATGAATACAAATCCTGTTAATGATGGCCCCGGCTATTTTGATGAAACGAAAAAAAAGCTGAGGCAATACATTGATCAACGCATATTGCTGGTACGGCTGCAGGCTACTGAAAAAGCCTCACGTTTTGCTGCAGCTTTTGTTACTGTGGCAATCATTGCTATTGTTGCCATTTTTCTTTTGATATTCCTAAGCATTGCTGCCGGCTTCTGGCTTTCAGGTATGGCTGGTAGTTATACAATCGGTTTTGGGATTATTGCTCTTTTTTATTTACTCATTTTCCTATTTATTATTTTTTTCCTCAGGAAAATTTTATTGAATGTATTTGTAGATAAGATCATTAAATATTTCTTCAAAAAAGATTAGCATGGAAACGAATAACATGAGCATAGCCGGAGAATTTGATCCTTCAAAAATAAAATCACTGAAAGAATTAAGGGAAGAGATTGCAGCATTAAAAATTTCAATCAATGAAAAAGAAAAAGAGTTGGGTGAAGATATTAAACTGGTGCCACAGCAACTGGTGCGATCTGCAACAGAAAGTATATTGCCTGCATTCCTGAATAAGATGCTGGCTAACGGGGCATGGAAAATATTACTGAGTGCTGCAACTATGTTGGCTAACCCATTTGCTGGAAAAGCCGGTATTAAGAAAAATATCCTTGGCACTGCAAAAAAGCTGGGGTTGATTGCTTTAGTAAAAGGCATCTTTATGGCATGGAACAAAAAAGGGAAACCTAAAAAGAAAACTCCGATTGATGTAAGTTCACCGCATGCCACTTCCATTACTGAAAAAAAAATTAAGTAACAGCAGCATCCTCTGTGTCAAAACGCTGTACTTCGTAAATGCCATTGAGTTGTTTCAGGCTTGACACCAGTTCATCCAGTTCTTCTTTGTCATGAACGAAAACCTTGATCATCCCTTCAAACATACCATCGCCGCTTTCAATTGTAAGGGCTGCAATATTGATACGCAATTCTCCACTGATGATATTGGTGATTTTGTTGATTACCCCCACATCATCAATACCAATAATTTTTACTCCTGTGAGGAATGAGATTTCTTTATTCTTCGCCCACTTTGTTTTTACAATTCTTGGCGCATAGTTAGCCATTAACTGTGCGGCATTGGGGCAGTTTGTTCTATGAATAATCAAACCCTTGCCTGTACTTACAAAACCAAATACATCATCACCCGGTATGGGGCTGCAGCATTTGGCTAGAGAATATTTTATTTTATCACTGCTCTCACCGAAAATGATCAGCTCAGAATCTTTCTTAGGTGTTACCTGCGCTTTTTGTTCCTGGTCAATTTTTATTTCAGTTACGACCTTTATAGGTTTCAGTAATTTTTCATTGGTAACATGATATTCTTTTAATTCTTTCAGATCTATCTGTTTCACAGCAATGCTGTAAAATAAATCAAGCTGTGATGCCACTTTATAATGGCTTACCAGTTCATCAATATTTTGCTGGTTTAATACTGCGTCAATGCCTTCAAGTTTCTTCCTGAGCATTTCCTTTCCATCTAAAGCAATCTTTCTTTTTTCTTCTTTAAGCGCATCCTTGATTTTTGTTTTAGCCTTTGCAGTAACTACAAATTTCAGCCAGTCTTCAGAAGGTTTTTGTTTATTGCTTGTAATAATTTCGACCTGGTCGCCACTACGCAGTTTATGGCTGATGGGCACTAATTTATGGTTGAGTTTTGCACCGATACAACGGCTGCCAACAGCAGAGTGGATAGCGAATGCAAAATCAAGCGCTGTACTGTTTACAGGTAACATTTTCACATCACCTTTTGGAGTGAAAACATAAATTTCTTCTGCGAGGAAACTGGTTTTAAAATCCTGTAAAAAGTCAACACCATCTGTTTCCTGGCTGCTGATTACTTCGCGAATTTGTGCAAACCATTTTTCAAAAGGGTCGCCATCACTGTTGCCTTCTTTATATTTATAATGTGCGGCCAGCCCCTTTTCTGCAATTTCATTCATGCGATCAGTTCTTATCTGCACTTCCACCCATTTACCCTGTGGCCCCATTACTGTTGTATGCAGTGCTTCATATCCATTACTTTTCGGGCTGCTTATCCAGTCGCGTAACCGTTCTGGTGATGGCAGGTATTCATCTGTTATCATTGAATACACTTTCCAGCATTCTTCTTTTTCTTTTTCTGGTAAAGCATGCACAATGATGCGGATGGCAAAGAGGTCATATACTTCATCAAAGCTTACCCCTTTTTTCTTCATCTTGTTCCAGATGGAATGTATGCTTTTTGGCCTTCCGTAAATTTCAAATTTAAAACCTGCTTTCTTTAGTTTATCTTTTAGTGGTTTGATGAATTCATTGATATACCGGGTTCTCTCCCTTTTTGTTTCAGACAATTTCTGTGCGATGTCTTTATATTCTTCCGGCTCCAGGTATTTCATTGAAAGGTCTTCCATCTCAGTCTTGATGTTGTATAAACCCATCCTATGCGCAAGTGGTGCATATACCCAGATAGTTTCACTGGCAATCTTTAATTGTTTTTCACGCTTCATATAATCAAGCGTCCGCATATTGTGTAATCGGTCTGCCAGTTTGATAAGGATAACCCTGGGGTCATCTGTCAGCGTTAAAAGAATTTTTTTAAAATTTTCTGCCTGCTGGCTCAGGTTGGCATCCAGCATATTTACATTGGCAATCTTGGTAAGGCCATCAACGATGCGGGCAATCTCAGGGCCGAAATCCCTTTCCACATCTTCAATGGTCATGTCAGTATCTTCAACCGTATCATGCAATAATGAACATATAGTAGAACGTACACCCAACCCGATTTCTTCCACACAGATAAGCGCTACTGCAATAGGGTGAAGAATGTAAGGTTCACCACTCTTGCGCCTCATGGTTTTATGCATTTCCGCAGCAGTCTTGAATGCACGGCGTACCAACTCTTTATCTCCTTTCTTCAGTTTGGGACGTAATGCCTTTAGTAAGACACGGTAATGCCTGAGTATTAAGTTCTTTTCCTGTTCAGGTGTAAGATTATATTTGGGTAATAAAACCTCTTGCTCTTTTACATGCGCTGCGGCCATACAAAACGAATTTACGCAAATTGTGAAAAAAGAAAAATCAATGGTGCGTTAATGCTGATAAATATTTTCAGCAGATGCATTTATTTTTTTCAGGAATTATTTTTAAAACAGTCCACTCCGAAAATAATAATTGTAAATAGGTTTATTGCATTCAGTTCCTTTGGGAATTGTTTAAAAGCAATAAGATGAATTATTGACAAATGTCAACCTATTGAAAATTTGAAAGCATGCAATTCCATTGAACCTGGAAAAATCAACTTCAGTCTATTGCAGGTAAAACTCTAAAGATTGGTAAATGCAATCATCACATCTTTTATTTTTTTGTAGTTACCTCGAAATGATATCGCCCTGAACCTACTGCTATACTTATATAATTGTTTTCCTGTTTAATAGTTTTCATTTCATTTTTATTGAGAACCGGGTGGCCACCTTCAGTAATATCAGATTCTCCTTGTGCAGGCAGAAAAATCGTTGCAGTTGTGTTAGCTGGGATGGTTACATCTAATTTAAAACTTCTATTATTTTTTTCCCATCGTGTGGAAATGATACCATAAGCTGAATGATAATTTATTGCAGCGTTTGTAATATCTCCAACTGGTTCCGGATGTATAATAATATTTTTGAAACCGGTTGAATTATCTGATTGCCTGATTCCGCCAATGCCGCTGTAAAACCATTCCATCAAATGGCCCAACATTAAATGATTGTTGGATACAGAGCGGTATGCCTGCCATGATTCGGTAAGAGATGTAGCGCCATGTGCTAATTGAAATCCATAGCCAGGCACATCAATTCGGCTGTTCATATCAAAAATTACATTTGAGTAACTATTCTCTTCCAAAACCCTCAATACATAACGATAACCAATATCTCCAGCAGTAAGGCTGTTATTTCTTTCCCGAATATCTTTTACCAGGTTATCAATAACGGCTTTCTTATTTTGTGGTTCAACCAAATCCATATATACTGCCATTGCATTGGCAGTTTGACTGCCTGTTGCATATTGTTTTGTTTGCTTGTTGAAGAATGTTTTATTAAATGCTTCTCTCACTTTAACGGCTGAACTTTCATAGTACGAAACATCCTCTTCCTTGCTTAATATTTTTGCTACTTTACTTAAAATACTGAGGTCATAATAATAGATAGCAGTTGCAGTTACACCTTTAGGAGTCAGTTGTGATTCTCCCGGTTCGTCAGGGCCGATGTCAAACCAATCACCCAGGCCATAAGACAAAATATTATCAACAGATTTTTTCCGGAGGTATTGTACATAACGTTGCATCATCGGGTAAGCATCTGTCAGCACCTGTTTATCACCATACCATTTATATAAATACCAGGGAAGGATAATACAATTACTTCCCCATTCAGGAGAATCCCTGAACCCGGATTCGAAATGCACATACTCAGGCGCTATGTCTGGCACAAGGCCATCCTCAGTTTGTGCGCTTATCATATCATTCACTATTTTCCTGCACAATGCAGCAATGTTATAATTAAATTTTATTGAAGAACCCATTAAGTGGTCTTCTTCCAGCCATCCTAATTTTTCACGATGCGGGCAATCTG
Organism: uncultured Parafilimonas sp.; assembly: GCA_964400415.1. GTDB lineage: Bacteria > Bacteroidota > Bacteroidia > Chitinophagales > Chitinophagaceae > Parafilimonas. The sequence goes on along the minus strand of CAYNTP010000018.1, from coordinate 49,071 downwards.
TAAATACACTTGCCATATTGCTTTTGATAGCCCAATTGATTAAAGTATCTATCCGGTTGAAAAGATTATTTGAACAATTGAAACTACCTGCATTTGCAGAGGCATTACGTGTATGCAAACTTTTTATTGATTCTATAACGGGCAGGTTATTTGGATTAGGTTCCCCATCAGGTACTGCACCTTCCACCTGGATATAACGAAAACCATAATAAGTAAACTGAGGTTTCCATGCTTCAGTATTTCCCCCCTTCAAAGTATAATCGAAATAGACAGGTGCCCCAACAGCATCCTGTGTAATCAACCCTTCATCTGTTATAAGTTCTGCCGGCATGAACTTAACCTGGTCATTCTTTTTGCCTTTTATTTTTATTGAAAATATCCCAGAAGCATTTTGACCAAAATCATAAACCCAGATGCCTAGTTTAGGTTGTGAAATATTTTTTACAGAAAACGAGTCAAGAATTTTTAAAGGAGGTGCTGTTTGTGAACTAAGCAGCGCCGGCCCATCAACCACAATTGCATTCTTCCATTTTTGATCATTGAATAAAGGTGCATCCCATCCAACCTGTTCCAGGTTGGCATCATAATCTTCGCCACCATAAATACTCGAAAAAGTTACAGGACCGGGAGATGTTTTCCAGGTAGTGTCACTTATAATATTTTCAAATGAACCATCAGCATATTCTACTGCAACCCTGCAGATCATTTCAGGAAAGCCATAAGCAATTGTAATCTTCCTGTAACGTTCACGCGGAGTATAATAAAAACCATTGCCAAGCATAACGCCCAGTGCATTTGCGCCGTTCTTAAGTTGCCTGGTGATATCAAATGTTACATACAATGCAGTTTTACTGTACTCTGTCCATCCTGCATCCAGGAAATGGTCACCTGCTTTTCTGCCATTAATATTTAAATCAAACTGGCCAAGCCCTGCAATAAAAGCTGTTGCCTTTTTAACCGGTTTTTTTATTATAAACTCTTTTCGTAACAATGGTAAAATATCTTTACCCGGCCCTAAAACCGGATTACCTTTACCATGAATGCCTGGTACAATCCTAAGGCTGTCGGGCATTTTTTCATAAGCTATCCATTGTGCCCCTTTCCAATCTTCTTGATGAAGCAATCCCATTTGCCATGAAGATGTTTTACTCCATCTGGAAACAATACCATGATTATCCCACACCATCACTTTCCAATAATAATATTTTCCGGGTTGAAGTTTTTTCCCTGCAAAAGCTACCTGTATTGATTGATCCGTATCTACTTTTTTTGAATCCCAGATATTACCGGTATTTTGTTGCAATAGTTTTTCATCATCAGCTACTAAAACATGATATGCAGCCTGCATTACATTTCTCCCGGATGAATTAAGTTGCCAACTCAACATGGGTGAAGCATCTTCAACACCTAATGGCGAATCCTGGTATTGGCACTGAAGATTATCAACAACCAATTCCTGTGCTTGTAGTTGACAAAAGGAAAAAGCAGAAAAGCAAAAAATAAAAATCTTCAGCATGAATCAATAATTTATCTGTTCATTGTACTTACTCACTTCCCATAAAAATTTTTATAAATAATAATGGCATTGCAACATTTTACAATATTCATTAAAAAAATATTGCGGTGCGGCAAAATAAAAATAAACTTGAAGCCAGTTATTTGATATGCAAAAAGCTTAAATGATATAAACAGCATTCATCATTCTCAATGAAGTAATATTTCTAACGAAAGACAAGAGTTATTTTAAAAAATATTAAACACCAATAAACTCATCAGGTAAGCAAGGCCGGTCATATAAACAAACTGCACTATCGGCCATTTCCAGGTTTTGGTTTCCCGTTTCACAATGGCAAGTGTACTCATACATTGCATGGCAAACACATAAAATACCATCAGTGATAATGCAGCAGGTAATGTATAGACTTTAGTACCATCTTCATGTTTTGCATTCGCCATTTTTTCCTGCAAGGTTGAGTTGTCCGAATCTTCCACACTGTATAGAGTTGACATCGTTCCCACAAAAACTTCCCTCGCTGCAAATGATGTAATCAATGCTATTCCAATCTTCCAGTCATAACCCAAAGGTTTGATAACCGGCTCAATGCTTTTACCCAGGATACCAGCAAATGAATTTTGCAGTTTCTCAGATTTATATTGTTTTTCAATTGAGGCTTGTTGTGTTGCATCATGGGTTCGCTGTTGCATGGTTTCATATTTTGCATGCACTGCTTCCATTCTCTTCGATGGCCCGTAATTACTGAGGAACCATAATAATAAACTGATCACTAAAATAACCCTGCCTGCATCAGTAACAAATATTTTTGCCTTCTCAATCATCGTGATGCCTACATTTTTCCATCGTGGTGCACGATACACAGGCAACTCAAGAATGAAATAACTTTTTTCTTTCAGCTTAATAATGAATTTAAAAATATAGCTGACAACTAATGCCATCACAGTTCCCAAAAGATAAAGGCCCATCATAACAAGGCCCTGTAAACTTAGGAAGCCAAAATAAAATTTATTAGGTATAACAAGCGCAATCAGGATAGTATAAACAGGAAGCCTTGCGCTACAACTCATCAATGGGGTAACAAGTATGGTGAGCAACCTTTCTTTTTTATTTTCAATATTCCTTGTAGCCATGATAGCAGGAACAGCACAGGCAAAGCCGCTGATCATCGGCATAACGCTTTTACCGTTTAATCCCACTTTGCGCATAAGTTTATCACTCAGGAAACTGATGCGTGCCATGTAACCTGTATCTTCTAATAGTGTGACTAATCCAAAAAGTATCATGATTTGCGGCACAAAAACAAGAATGCCATTCAAACCAGCAATCAACCCGTTAATCAAAAGATCGCTCCACCATACCGCAGGTAACACATTGCTAAGCCAACCACTAAACTCAGCAAAACTCCAGTCAATAAAATTCATCGGGTATTGAGCAAGCCAGAATATGCTTTGAAACAAAAAAAACAATACCAGCAATAATATTGAGTAACCCCACACACGATGGAGTAAAATATTATCAAGGTATTCAGTAAATAATTTACGTTGCAAGGGGTCTGGCTCTACTACATTTTGTTGCATCACACGTTTAATCCTTGCATAACGTTGCACAATTTCTTCAGCCTGGGTTTTAGAAGGATTAAATTTGGTATCAACTTCAGTTTGTTCTATTGCATTATTTAAGTCATCAGACAAACCAAAATTTTCATGATTGATTAAATAATGTATGCCTTCATAGTCGCCTACACCGGGCATAACATTTTTAATTTTTTCTATGGCCTGTGGCGCCAAAGAATGGTTGTTGATAAAATCCCTTTGTGAAACAGCCTGGTGTTTTGCTGCTTTTGCTAAAGTTTTTTTGAGCTCTGAAATACCTTTATTTTTTCTTGGGTTAACTGCAACAACCGGTACACCTAACTCAGTGGAAAGCCCGGCAACGTCTATCTCAATTCCTTTTTTACGGGCAATATCCATCATTGTCAAAGCCACTACTACCGGATATTTCAGGTCAATCACCTGGCTGCAGAAAAGCAGGTTACGCTTGAGGTTGCTTGCGTCAACAATTAATAAAATCAGTTTTGAACTAATGTGCTTGTCGGCATGCATCAATACTTTATATGCCACCCATTCATCATCGCGGCGTGGGTATAAACTGTAAGTTCCGGGCAGGTCAATAATTGTGGATGTGGTTTCATGATCTAAAGTACAAACACCCGTTTTTTTATCAACTGTAACCCCTGGGAAATTTCCAACCTTCTGATTAAGTCCTGTTAAAGCATTAAACAATGAAGACTTTCCACTGTTGGGGTTACCTACCAATGCTATATTAATATTTTTTCCTGCCAGTATCCTGAAATTTAGCGTGCAAAAGTAAGTTCCACATTTTAAAACCAATTACGAGATAAGGAGTTTTGCATAAGCTTAATAATTATTATTTGGAAGAAACAATATATGGATTATGAATCATTCATTTCAATCAATATGAGAATATATTAATAAAACAACAAAGGCTACATTAATCATTACAAATAAAAGGTAAGAAAGAAGCACAACCACCAGCCCAATTTCATCAAGGCGCAAAAGCAGAAGAATCATCACTACAAAAGCCCAATCACGGCAAAAGACAGAAATATGCCGAATATTATTTCTGTCCTGGCTTTTTGGTTCTTTTGTGTCAAGACAAAAGAACATAACAAAATATTTATCGAAAAAAATTAAACGTTTGATTGAAAATGCCTCTGATAAACGGATTGAAAATTTTGCATAATTGCATTTCTATAATAATGCCACCCTTACAGGGTTAAACAGTTGATGAATATTATTTCTGTCCTGGCTTTTTGGTTCTTTTGTATCAAGACAAAAGAACATAACAAAATATTTATCGAAAAAAAATAAACGTTTGATTGAAAATGCCTCTGATAAACGGATTGACAATTTCGCATAATTACATTTCTATAATAATGCCACCCTTACAGGGTTAAAAGGTTGTTGAATATTATTTCTGTCCTGGCTTTTTGGTTCTTTTGTATCAAGACAAAAGAACATAAGAAAAATGAAATTTTATATCACATCATGTTTCTTCATACCCATCCTATACAACATCACCGCCAGCACAACAAAAAATGCAACCCCCATCAATTGATACACATCATCACCCAATGCATGAACGAGAGAAGGTTCAAGATTTATTTTTTCCAATGCTGCAGCCATGTTTTCACTACCTGCTGTCAGCAAGGCAACAATAACACCTGCCAATGCGCCACCCGCCACTAAACCAGTTGCAAATAAATTTCCTTTACCCAAATCATCTTCTGTAACAGTTTCACCTTTACGTTTTTTACGCCAGTCAACCAATCCGCGGATAGCCCCACCGCAAAATATCGGCAATGTAGTACTCAAAGGAAGATAAGCGCCAACAGCAAAGCTCAAAGAATTAACTCCGCATAATTCCATCACAACAGCCAACGCTACTCCTACAAAAACAAATTGCCAGTCGAGGTTGAATGATAAAATACCTTTAATCAATGTGGCCATCAATGTTGCCTGCGGGCCTGGAAATTTATCAGTGCCGATAGCATGCGTGTATCCTTGTGCAATCATATCAGCGGTTGGTTTGTCCAATACTTTTATGGTGATACCGATAACAAACGAAGAAACTATTGCACCGATAAATAATGATAACTGTTGGTTACGTGGTGTGGCGCCAATCAGGAAACCTGTCTTTAAATCCTGTGATGTAGCGCCTGCATTGGCAGCAGCAATACAAATCATACCACCCACTACCAACACCATCGGTTCATAAGCTTTTCCACTCCATCCAATACCGATAAACACAAGACAGGTACTCATCACAGTAGCAATCGTCATTCCACTGATAGGGTTATTACTTGAGCCGATGATGCCAACTATACGTGATGAAACAGTAACGAAAAAAGCACCGAATATCACTACCAAAACACCAAGTAATAATTTGCTACCGATTGAATCGCCTGGTATCATCGGTATGAAAGCCATTAATACAACAAGGGCAATACTACCAAACAAAACTACTTTCAGGTTAAGGTCTTTTTCTGTACGCAATTGTGTGTTGCCTGATTTACGGTCTTTGATGGAACCAATACTTTCTTTAAAAGAGGATATGATAGTTGGAATAGTTTTCATCAATGTAATAAAACCACCTGCAGCAACAGCGCCTGCACCAATCTGTCGCACATAAGCACGATAGATAGCTGCAGCAGTGTCATCAAATAAATGTGTAGCAGGGTTCCATCCACCTGGGCCGCCTGCAGTATTTACATCTTTGAGGTAACCAAGTTTTATCAATTGTTCAGCAATGATAGTCTGGTCATGAATCAACGTTGCAAGTAAAGGGTTAAACACCAACCAACTCAATACACCACCAGCCACCAAAGCACCGGCAATACGGGGCCCGATGATATAACCAACACCAAGATATTCTGGTGTTATTTCACCACTGATTTTTGCAGCAGGAAAATATTTATTGGTGAGTTGAGTGGTGTAATCAGGAACATCTTTTATAATATGCAATACTTTTTGAAGGAACGCATAGAGCATAGCAATGCCTAAACCAACGAAAGCTGTTTTCGCAATATCACCACCTTTTTCACCGGCTTTCAAAACAGATGCACAGGCTGTGCCTTCAGGATAGGGGAGTGTTGCATGTTCTTTTACTATCAATGAACGCCTCAAAGGAATCATCATCAATGTTCCTAACAACCCTCCAAAGATGGCTAAGATTAAAATGGTCATGTAGTTGAAGAAATCTGCGCCAACACTCTGACCGTTAACCATTGATAAAAATAAAAAACCGGGCAAAGTAAATGCAACACCACTGGCAATGCTTTCACTGGCAGAACCTGTTGTCTGGATAATATTATTTTCAAGGATAGTGGTCTTTAATAACTTCCTTCCGATGGTGATGGCAATTACAGCAATAGGTATGGATGCGCTTACTGTCAACCCTGCTTTCAATGCGAGATAAACATTGGCTGCACCAAATAAACAACCCATAATGCAACCCATCACCACTGACTTTACTGTAAATTCTTTCATGCGCATCTCAGGCGCTATAAATGGCTTATACGATGTTGGTTCCGGCATAAGTTTTCGTTAGGCGTCAAATGTAATTAATCAGGTTTGTAAATCAGCAGGAATGTTTATTCTAAAATAATTGTTGATATAAACATAACATATTTAAAATTCTGCAACCTGTTTATAGTTTTCTTATTTCATAACAGCAACATTCACTATAATAAAAAGGAACAATTAAAATTTTTGTAACCTTTTTCAAATTCACCTTCTCTAAAAATAATAACCAACTAAAATTTATCAATATGAAAAGTACAAACACAACTTCAATACTGCCGAAGACAGCTATTGCCTTAAGGCCGGTATCACTGCTGACAAAAATGTCATTCTTTATTGCAGCTATAATTATTGCATGCATTTTAATGTTCTCATCCTGTGATAAGGATAGTTCAATGCCAATGAACAATGCAGCTTATGCGACCTTGCAGGCCAATATGCGCCAGCTATGGGCTGAGCACATGCAATGGACTTATAACACTGTTGATGCGTTTTACCACAACCCTAATGAATTGCAACCAACATTGGACAGGCTTCTTGCCAACCAGCAGGATTTAGGCGATGCTATTGTACCTTATTATGGACAGGTTGCTGGTGATACATTAGCCAGTTTATTGACAGAGCATATCAATCTTGCTGTTCCTGTACTTTCTGCTGCACAGAGCGGTGACCAGGCAGCATTAGATCTTGCACTGGCAAACTGGAATGCCAATGCTGATGCCATTGCAGATTTTCTTTCATCAGCCAATCCTGACAACTGGAATAAGGCAGATATGGAATCAATGATGGAAGAACATATCTCTACCACAACCACGTATGCAGTTGATCTCCTCAACAATAATTTTGATCAGGCAATAGCGGATTTTGGAAAAGCTTATGACCACATGATGATGATGGCAGACATGCTGACAGATGGTATTGCCAAACAATTCCCGGATAAATTTTAATAAGAAATGCAACTAACTTTTATTGCCGTTGATTTTTCAGCGGCAATATTTGTTTTTGATTTTGTGAATTGAGAAACCAAATATGGATCATTTTAAATACACTGTATGGATTTTATTTTCTTTGACCTCTAATAAGTTTTCATGTATTAACTGTAGCAAACAGTAATGAAATTGTTTTATAATATTCCTTTAAGTTCAACAAAAACTGTTGTGCCTTTGTTGATTATTGAATAGTTGCAGAATGCAAGTATCTGATGTATCAATAGCCATTCAAACAAAACAACAAATAATAAAACAATGACTGAATCATCATTTTAAAAACATAAAATTCCAATCAAACAATATGAAAGATAATGATTTGGGTTTTATAAAATATCCCTCTGTTTGAATAGTTCCTTCGTGATATGTTTTTTATTTTTCAACATTCTGCAATATATTTGGGTATTGTGTAACCCTACGGAAAAGTGATTATTGCCGGATAGTTATTGAAAACTGGTTTTCCCATTCATCGCTGCACATCTTAATATCCATTAAACCCAAAAAAGAAATTGTACTCTTTAAAACTTAAATAAAATGGCAGAACAAACATTTTCAGCAGGCAGGTTTTCTTACACTATGTACAGCGAAAGAGGTAAGGTAGTAGGTAAGGATAAAAATTTTGAAACAGTTGTTTCAGGAGGTGGTGGAGGCGGTGGCACTTACCAGGGATCAGGAGGCACTGCACCTGTTTCAATTTCGTCAAGGACTTATGTGCATGATAAAATTTATATCCTCAAACCGGATGGCAAAGAGAGCGCTATTACAGTTACAGACTGGGATGTTGCATGCAGGGAAGGCAATGATATCCTGGCTGTATGGGTTATTAAGCAGGGTAAGGATGCCGGGCCTTATGTTGGTTTAAAAAATTTTACAATGGATAGCCAGGTAATCGGTAGAGAATCAATTAGAAGGCTGGCCAATCATCATTTGGTAAATAATCCGTTATTTTCATTTTGTATTGGCATTGTTCTATGCTTCTTATTTTATTACCTGGGTGGAGAGAATATGGTGTATTTTGGAATAGTTGCAATGATTGTTTATGAGATTTATGTTTCAAGAATGAGCAAAAAAGCACGGTCTGTTATTACAAACCAGGTTCAACAATTTTTGGATTCACAACATTAAATGACCAACTAATATTTAGTACTGAACTAGATAAAAAAAATTCCTGTTTGACTGGAATAACCATTTTCATTTGTTTTCATCAGTTTCAGGTTGATTAAAGTATTTGCAGAATAATTTACAGGTTGGTAAAACTATCAACCTGTTTTTGCATTTAATAATATCTCATTAAAACGGGAGAAAGTAACGAATCACATTATTTGTTATTCGTACAATTCAATGCTATCAGAATGTTGTCAGCATAACATTGAATAAAATAATATTCAGTTAATCTACGCGTAACATTCAGTTAATATTAGCCCTTCAATTTTGCCGGAAATTTATAAGATGTATCAACGTTTATTAGTAACCCTTTCCGTTTTAATATTTGGTTTTTTTTCAAATGCTTATTCACAGACAGCCCAACTAACAGGAAGAATTGTAAACAATAAAAATGAACCGGTTCCGGGTGTAACAATCATCATCACAGGAAGCAAAGCATCTGCCATCAGTGACCTGGATGGCAGGTATGTAATGAGCCTTTCAGTCAATAAAAAATATGAACTCAATTTTTCATCTATCGGTTATATCACAAAAACAATAACTGATGTGGAAGTAACAGAAGTTAAGGTGAATGAATTGAATGTATTGATGATTGAAAGTTCAGGAACACTGGAAACGGTAGTTGTTCAATCCAGCCGTTCATCAGCAAAGAAAGAATCAATAGCTGCATTGATTTCTTTTCAGAAAAATACAAACACAGTAGCATCAGTCATTTCTGCTGAAGCAATCCGCAGGTCGCCTGATAAAAATACAGGCGAAGCTTTGAAGAGGGTGCCCGGTACTTCTATACAGGATGGCAAGTATTTAATAGTACGCGGACTTGCAGACAGGTATAACCAGGCAATGTTAAACGGTGTTCTACTTTCGAGTACAGAACCTGACAGGAAAACTTTTTCATTCGACATATTCCCTGCTGCAATGATTGATAATATTATCATCAATAAAACTTTTGCACCTGAAAACCCTGGAGAATGGGCTGGTGGTTTGGTGCAGGTTAATACAAGAGATATCCCTGCTTCAGGATTTTTAAAAATTGAAACGGGTACAAATTTTAATACAAACACTATTGGAAAAGATTTTTATACAACACCGGGCAGCTCTACAGATTGGTTAGGCTTTGATAATGGAACAAGAGCATTGCCGGTTAACATGCCAACAAAAAATGCATTTGCACAACTGAGCCCGTCACAGAAAATTGATTTTGGAAAACAAATTGCTGCTGATAAATGGTCTGTCAATCAACACAACAATCCAATGTTTGCATTGGGTGAAGCTTTTCAAATCAGCGGTGGTTTTAAAAGCAGGCTTTTCAAAAAAGAAGTTGGTGGTATAATTGCTGTAACATACAACAGGAGTTTAAGAAATACTTATTATGTCAATAAATTCTTTAGCATCCTTGACACAAAAGCTTATGATAATTTTGATTATTACAATAACAAATATTCACAGGAAGTCTCAGGTGGTGCACTGGCAAATTTTTCAATCAAACTCAATAATGATAACAGGATATCATTTAAAAATATCCTGAACATCAACAACACCAATGATGTTACTTTAAGAACAGGAAAAGATTTTGAAGCTAACTCACAATATGGAGAAAATATACGGGCACGTGAATTAAGGTTCAGGACAAACACTTTCTTCAACACAATTTTAAGTGGTGAACATAACATAAAAGCCAGTGGTACAAAACTTAACTGGTATGGCAGTTTTAATATCCTTGACCAATACATCCCGCTACAAAGAAGGATTCAATATAACCAGGACCCAACTATAGCTGATGCTCCATATTTAGCATTGCTATCCAATACTTATTCTCAAAAATCAGGGAGCATTTTATATTCTATGCTATCAGATTATATCTACAGTGCGGGTGGAGACATAAGCCAAAAGTTTAAATTATTTTCAAGGGTGCAGACTATAAAAGCCGGTTACCTTTTACAGGTAAAAGACAGGTTATATGATGCACGGCCTTTTGCTATCAATTTACCTTCAGACAATCCTATTCTGAGGGCTTTAGATGAAGACCATATTTTTACAGCAGAAAATTTCGGGACAGAGAATAACAAGTTTGGCTTTGGTGAATTGTCAGGCAATCAATTCAGGTATCTTGCTAATTCTATTTTAAATGCAGCTTACCTGCAATCTGATAACACGTTCGCAAACTGGCTGAGGGTTGTATGGGGTGTGCGGTATGAAAATTTTGACCAGTTAGTTGGTAGTGTAAGACCAACTGATGACAGGTATCTGCACACAAGGGTTGGGGATTTTTTGCCCTCAATGAATATAACATTCAAACTAAATAAAACAAATAATATAAGGATTGCAGGTTCCCAGACTTTGGTTCGACCTGAGTTCAGGGAATTATCCAATTTAGCATTTTATGATTTTGAAGTAGGCGCTACATTCACAGGGAGTAAAACACTCGAGAGGACAAAAATCACCAACTTTGACTTGCGTTATGAAAACTATCCCCGTGCAGGCGAAGTATTTACTGCAGGTATTTTTTATAAGCACTTCGCCAATCCTATAGAGTTAAAATTTAATCAGTCAGGTGCAGGTTCCAGCAATACTTTTAATTATGTCAATGCTGCATCAGCAAAAAGTTTTGGCGCTGAAATGGAATACCGGAAAAAGCTGGACTTTATTCATGCGCTCAAAAATTTTACACTGCAAGGCAATTTTTCTTATATCTATAACAGGGTAATATTTGAGAATGAAAAACTCGACCGTCCCATGCAGGGACAGTCGCCTTACCTGGTCAATGCCGGGTTGCAATATGACCTGGAGAAAATAGGATTGAACACTACCGCATTGTTTAATGTAATTGGCCGCCGCATTTTATATGTCGGTAATGAAGAGGTACCTGCAATATGGGAAGCGCCAAGACCTTTGCTGGATTTGCAAATTGCAAAAAGGGTTTTAAAAAATAAGGGTGAAATAAAACTGAATATTTCAGACATCTTAAACAGGACAGCCAGGTTTTATCACGATATGAATAATGATAAAAAATTTACGGATAACAAAATAGATGCATTGGCATTAACAAGGAAATATGGCACGAATGTATCGTTGACATTTAGCTATTCAATCAAATAAAAAAACAAAAAATAAAAACAAACAAATATGAGAAAGCTTTTAGCATTAACCGGTTTAATCATCTTATTCGCAAATGCGTGTAGGAAAATTGAGATGGACAATTACATCATAGATAATGACAGCGATGGTTCCAACACAAACCAAAGTGCTTTGCTTGAAGGAAAAATCACTTCTGACAGGACATTAAAATCAAATCTCATTTACAAATTGAGAGGTATTGTATATGTTACAGGTGGCGCAAAACTTACCATTGAACCAGGCACGATAATAATGGGCGAAAGCACATCCAGGGGTGCACTTGTAATTACAAGGGGTAGCCAGATAATTGCAGATGGCACAAAAGAAAACCCGATAGTTTTTACATCAGATGCTGCATCGCCAAAGCGTGGTGACTGGGGTGGAATTGTTATATGTGGCAATGCAAAGACAAATGCATCATTCAATGGGCAGCCCGGTATCGGCCAGGTAGAAGGTGGTGTAAATAATGGTGAAGGCCTTGGGCTATATGGCGGCACAGATGATAATGATAATTCAGGTGTGCTGCGTTATGTAAGAATTGAATACGCAGGATATGCATACCTGCCCGATAATGAATTAAATAGTCTGACACTTGCGGCAGTGGGCAGTGGCACTACAATAGACTATCTCGAAATTTATAAAGCCAATGATGATGCAATAGAATGTTTTGGTGGCAATGTAAATCTTAAACATACTATCCTTATCAGCACACTGGACGACGATTTTGATACTGATAATGGATACAGTGGTAAAGTTCAGTTTGGAATTATTATGCGTGATTCTTCGATAGCAGATATTTCTAAATCTGAATCCTGGGAAAGTGATAACGATGCTAATGGAAGTAGTTTATTGCCGCAGACGAGTGCAGTATATAGCAACATTACAGCAATAGGCCCGAGGGCAACTACTGCAAATATTGGTAACAGCCTTTTTCTTGCAGGCGCACAAATCAGGAGAAATTCTTCCATATCCATTTTTAATTCAGTGATACTTGGCTATCCAACAGGCATCCTGATAGATGCAAGCAAAGGCACACCAACAGATAATAATATCAGTTCAAATTCACTGATGATGCAAAATATAATTGTAGCCGGTTGTGCAAAAGCAATAGACTATTCTGCAAGCTCCACACCAACAGGATGGACTGCAGATGATGCAATTGCCTGGTTTAATACAACAGGTTTTGGAAATAAAATATTTTCAACAACAGATGAAATAAAATTATCTGCAGCATTCAATTATGACATTCCTGATTTTACTCCATTGACCGGTTCACCTTTACTTAATGCTGCAAGCTTCAGCAATACAAAACTTGAAGGCCTTGCACAAGTAAATTATGTTGGAGCAGTTGGCCCGGCAGGCACTGAAGATGCTGACTGGTGGAAAGGATGGAGCAAGTTGAACCTGTCTTTATAAAGACAGGTTTTTGAAATAATCAGAAAAGAAAATACTTCAGTGAAAAAAATTATAGTACTACATCCTTTCAGATATAAACAAAGTCATTTGATGATTGATGTAAAAAGTATTTGGACAAAAATGAATTATTTTCTACCAAATGGCGACCGTTTCATCAATGTTTTTAAAGCGCTTTTATATGAATCAATTCCTCCAAAAATGGGTTCTCTTGTATCTGAAAATACTTGTTCCCCCTGGTCATTATAAATGCTCACATTAACATGTGTATCATAGTTGACTGTAGTATAAGTGCTGGAAGAACCGAATGTAGTACCCTTAGTTTTATCGCTGTTTGATTTGCTATCGTATTTGGTTTTTTCATTGTAGTTGGCAGAGCCACTACCATAAGTTGATGTGCCTTTGTTCTCAATAGAATAAGAACCGATAACAACATATTCAACTCCTAAAAGTTCAGCCCATTCCCTTGGTGTAAACATGGAGAGGTCATTTGAAGTAAGATTTTTTTTGGCAAGGATATTATTGGTTATCATCGGGTCCTGGATTGTTTGATAAGGCGATTGTGCCTTAAGTGCGTTAATACATGATTCCTGTACCTGTTTGCTCATTGTGGCAGTTGAAAATGACTGATCATTGGTTTGTATTTCAAAAGGTAAAACTGCAATTTTATCTTTTCTTTCTTCAGCCGTAGTTGCAACAGTCCCAATACTTTTATCCTGTGCAGCAGTTGAGGTATTATTTGATTGTTGGTCAAAAATTTCTGTTCTTCCGCTGGCAAATTCAATCTTATTTACTTCCGATTTGTCAAATTCATACACTGCTGTTTCATTACTGTAAGTAAACCTGATAGCATTACTATTCACAGATATTACCTTACCTGTTTTCTTGTCACCATTTTTCATGAAAATAACATCTTCCTTCGCCTGGCTAAATGAAGGATTTGTAACAAAAGAAAGTGCAAGCACAGCACTGAAAATAAAATAATTGATTACCTTTTTCATAGTTGTTAGTTTGCATTAAAGGAGTAAATTATCTTTTTATAAAGATAATATTTCAATATAAAAATCCAGTGGTATTTCTACATTTTTTTCAACAAATAACAACGATGTTAATTACTGGCAAGGAAATTATTGCAAAACCTGTTTGTTCAATATTATTAAGTTTTGTTTGAAGAGATGGATATGATGTATATCATTCACAATTGAATTGAATCTGATAAATTTTATACAAAGCCCATCTTGTTAAATTACTTCGGACTTATGTTTAACCTGTGTTTATGGTTACTATTTTACTGATGAATTAAGAATTGTGTATTATAAATTTTGAAAATGAAATTGCTTAAAAGCATCTTTTCATTTTCCTTCTTCCATTTGCTTTATCCGTGCAACAGCATCCTGCACTTCTTTAAATTTTTCTCTTGAAAATTTATCAAAATATCCTTTTTGTCTAAACTTAATTAGTTCATTAATGTTTGCTTTACCGGTAATGTTTTCAAGAGAATGATAATAACCTCCGCTCACTAAAAAATAAGAAGAGTGTTGGTCTGTTGAAGGTTGCTCAACAGTATATTTTACAGATATAAATTCATCATTCACCAGGTGCACATATTCTTTATCACTTTGCAGCAAAATATCTTTTTCATCAGTGCTGTCCGACTTCATTGCCAATACCGGTTCAATAATTTTTGTTTGCACTTCATTGTTTTCACTATAATCAATGCCTGCAAAATCAAGATCCCAGAATTGGAAAGCAGTTTCAAGTTTTATTTCCAATACATCACCTTCAATATCTTTCAGATCTATATGCATCATCAAATCCCGCGTTGCAGTATTACCCGCTAACTGATAATAATCTGCAAACTTCCATCCCGCTTTTGTTTTTATGTACACCATTAATGGTAAACCCTGGTCGGTCTGCCATTTTTCCAGAACTGCCGGTTGTTCATTTTCCTGTTTATTTCTCCATGACTGATAGGTATCACCAAATAAATGCAACATTTCTTTATGCATAACACCACCCCAGTATGAGTTGCGTGCATGAATTACCAGGTTGGCAACTGCAGCATCCTGCGGTTTTTGAAATTTCAATTCCACCGAACTGAACCCATTTTCATTTTGTGCATTATCAAAAGAATAATATAGCTCATCAGTATTTTTTAATAATGCTTTGATATCATTATCACCATTAGTTGCTGCAATTATTGGTGCATTGGTAGTTTTATAAGAATAAATTTTCCCATGTCTATCCAGTAAAATTTTTACATCAGCAGGATGTTTAACCTGTAACAGTTGTACTGTATTGATAAACTGTTCTTCGTTTTTCGCATTCGCTATTTTTAATGAAATATCTTGTGCATCGTCAGGCAAATTTTGTAAAGGCAAATAATCCATCCGCTCCAGTGATGAATATACTGCCCCACTGTATAAACCACTTTGAAAATCATATTGGCCATTGTTATCAAGATACACCTGCGGGCAATTACAGGTTATTGCAAATGTTGCAATAAGTGCAATGAGAACAGATCCCCCAATAATTGCAATACTAATTATACGGTTTGACCTGGTTGCTCTTTTATCCAGTTCATAAACATCCATCCTGTTAAAAGAAGAAATATTTGCAGCAAAATCAGGGTGGTCATTATATTGTGCAGTAGTATATAAATGCACTTCCATTAATACACTTTTCTTGTAAATTGATTTTACCCTGTTTTTACTACTTCCTGCAACAGGATTCAGATATGCTGAATGACGTGTTTGCACCTCAGCTAATTTGCCATAAACAGAATCTCCTTTTACACTTATGGAATCAAGCCCCACGATAGTGTCTTTAAAATGTATAATGAAATATTTATTCGCTGAGCTTAGTTTCTGCAATGTAGCTGCATCAGTGGATGGCTTTGTATTTGTTTGATAAAAACTTAAAAAACAACTACTAAATGTGATGACAGTGCACGTTAATAATACATAGACATTTTTCCTATTCCTGAGAATAATTAATGCAGGCAAAAAAACCAATGGTGCAATACCGGTTAATCTTTCATGAATACTTTTCATAATTGATAAGTTTTAATTTCCGAAGGGATCCTTTTGTTCATTATTTTAAACCATAGCGGTGGTATAAAAACTAAGAAGATCATAACCGAAAAGTCAGCAGGTTGTTTTGGTGTACCTTTTACAGGTATTAATTCAGTGAAGGGCTTCCCGGGATAAAGATGATGGTCTGCATGATTTTCCAAACCAAAAAGACTGAAAACATTATTCTTTTTTCCTGTGGCCCACGCATGTTGTGCATCCATTTTTTTATAAACACCGGATTTATTTTTCTGGCGCATCAAACCATAGTGCTGTAAATATTCAACAATGTTCAGCAGTTGAATAGCAACCATGTTCTGAGCTATAAAAAACAATAATGCTTTTTCATTCAGTAAAAAATTGATAGATACCATAAGCCCAAGCTGCAAAACAGCAAACCATACAAGCCGGTTATGCAATAGTGGGAGTTTATATTTTTTCTTGCCTAATCTTTTTCTTTCAATCTTAATTGCATTCATATAAGTTTGGAAAAATGTCCTTGGCAAAAAAGAATAAATGGTTTCTCCAATGAGGGCTGTATGCGGATCTTCAGGTGTGCAGGCATTTACATGGTGACCCCGTATGTGTTCATCACAATAATGCAGGTAATTATTTTGTAACAACAGCAGGTAACCTGCAAAACGTTCTGACTTTTTCCTGCGGTGAATAAATTCATGTGCCAGTGTAAAACCCAATATCCCGTTGACAAGGCCTAATGAAAAAGCTAAACCTGTAAATTCAATTTTATCTAAAGGTTGCGTGCCCGCATTATAAACACACCAACCTGTTAATGCAATAAGAACCGGTACAAACAACAGTGTTACTTTTTTATATGCTGTTGAATTTTCTTTTGTAGCATGTGCGTGTTCTTCTGAGGCAGTTAAAAAAAGGTTAGCAACGGGATAAGCCCAAAAACAAATCAGTGGGATGAGAAAGTTATACCAACCACCCATGTTATATCCAACAATAATTAATGCTGGCAGAAACAGGTAAACCAGGTATTTCAAATGTTTCATTGCATCCATTTTTTTATTACCGGATTTTCAAACACACTACATTGATCCATTTTCATCTTTTTAAGATTTTCTCTGATATCATCATTCAATGCTGAAAATTTTTTATGCTTGCAGAAAGGACAATTATGCACGTTGCCATCTGTATCTACATACACATAATGTCTGCCTCCTGCGCATGCAAGGTGCCTGCTGTAAAACCCATGATAGATAATTAAAGGATAATGTTTTTTTGATGCACTGAAATTGTATTCAACCAGAAAATCTTCGAGTAGTTTTACCTGTTCATCACTTAATGCAACATCCATTCCAGCATAATGTCCAAGGGCTTTTGGTTCCAATACCTGGATGAAACCAACACCCCAGGTTTTTGCTAATTCAAGATAGGATTCAAGGTTCCTTCTTGTTACAAATTCCTTTGTTGCACATAACGAGAGGCAAACATTTAAACCACTTTTTATTGCATTACTTACAGCTTTTTCTGCCCAATAAAAAGCGTCAGCCTTTCCCCTGAAAGCATTATGTTTTTCGGGCACCCAATGATCAAGGCTCACAACAACTCCTGCTAACCCTTCTTTTTTTAAATTGATAGCACGGCCAATTGTAAAATGATACCCTGATGTATATATCCAGACATCAGTTCCTCTTTTAATATGCTGAAGCAGGTAAACGATATCATTAAAACGATTGAGTGGTTCACCCCCACTTAACTGCAATTGAGTGATACCGGATTGCTGAAATGATTTTACTACTGACAGAATATTTTCCCTGCTTAGTACTTCAGGTTGGTTTAAAATATTCCATTCAAAACAATGTTCACAGTGGTACCCGCATTTTTTTGTTATGGCAAATATCAATGTATCTAAAACCGGTTCCTGGTTACCTGCATCAACCCGCTTGATATTGTTCAGGATATATTGATTAAAAGCCTTTGAAGGGAACCCTGGTGATGTATAAGTGAAATAATACCTGCCATTAAATTTTACATATTTCATTTGACGATGACGCCCCCTTGCTCCAGCACGTATTGCTTTTAAATTTTTAAAAGCATTGAATGCTTTGAAAGGATTTTTAAAATAATAAAAAGCAACAGCAAAAACATTTAGCCAGATAAAAAACCTGGCGAAGGAATGATGCATACCATAGACCATCATTTTATTGGTGTTGGTTTCATTTCCGGTTTGTATAAATACTTCATTCAATGCCTGGTTTGAAACAATAGTCTTCACTGGCAGGGTGGTTGCTTGCATAATATGATGTATAAGTTGTGATGAAACAAGCCTGGTTGTTAATCATGTGTATGATTAGCTGGTAGGTCAAATAAAAAAATATCTCTATTGCTGTTCCGCTGGTTTAGGTTTAGCTTTTGTTTTAAGTCCAAACATATAGCCAATGCCTACACCAAAATAACTATTGTGATATTTGTATTTGGTATCAGAATCCCCCTGGTCTCCGGGTATTAAATTATTTAAACTGGTATTGAACCTTGCATCAACAAAAAGACCATTCATGAATTGATATCCAGCAGTAACATTAATTCCTATTTCCAATGGTTTTAAATCATCTTCTTCATCATTGCCAAAATGTAATTTTTCCTTATCTTCATCTCCTCCCTCTTCAGACTTTGCAGTTCCGGAAAGCCCAAAACCTACGGAAGGCCCTAAACCTCCGAAAAACATACCAGGGCCAGCTTTTGTATTATAAACAAAATTTAATGGCAGCTCTAAATAGTTTAATGTAACTTTTGATTTGTAATCATCATCTTTATAAGAGCCACCTTTTAAAACAAAATTCAATTCGGGGCGGAAACTGAAAAGCTTTCCGATTGGTACAGATAGCACCATCCCACCACCTACTCCAACTTTCATATCCGAAGTCTCAGAAACATCACCATAAGAACTTTTATAAAATGCGGAGTTTCCAAAGGCATGTACGCCAAGGTCTGTTTTTTGAGCTTTTAAAATATTAATCAGTAACAGGAAACTGATAAAAAGTAAAATAGTCTTTTTCATAATGATTAGTTTTAAATTGTAAAAAATAATTTTCAGAAAATTATATACAACTACTGAAAGCCGTATTGCTTATCTGACAATTGTAACATTCGGGTTAACAGTTATCCATGCAGGGTTAATATTATTAATCCTATCTTTTTTGCTTTTTGAATACTTGATGTAATGTTTCCAAAAAAGAATCATGATAATTGAATAAAGATTTTTTTTGAAGAAATAATTATTATCTTGAATAAAAAATCGCATGCGGTTTTTCATTTTTTTTAGCTGCCTGTTTACACCAACACTGTTTTGCCTTGCTCAACTGCAGACCGGTTTACGGTTTCATAAGATACCTGATGAATTATTGCAAGGCGCCGAAGTGGAAAGATTCTTTGTAACAAGAGATGGCTGCCTTTGGTTTGGCACCAATAAAGGGCTCGCTTCATTTGACGGAAGTGAAATGATGTATTATGGTAATAAAGGATTAAATGGGCCAACAAATTACCGCATCGGTGACCTGGCTGAAGACGTACCTGGTAATTTATGGGTTTTATCACCTGAATATGGCCTTTTATTTTTTAACCGGAAGACCGGTATATTTAAAAATATTGATATTGCTATCAATCGGGAGGCTAAATCACCACAAATAGAATTTTCAAAAATTCTCATAGATGCACAAGGTGTTACCTGGCTGGGCTCATGGAACAGGGGCTTCTTTATGTATAACCCAAAAACCAATGCCAGTGCACATTTCAATTTACAACAAGGTAAGGCAGTAGATTGGCAAAGCAGGTATGAAAATTCTGTAAGAAATATTATAGAAGATAAAAGCAACAGCAATATTTTATGGCTTGCATGTTATGGCAGTGGCATTTATTCTTTTAATAAAAAAACAAAACAGTTACAGAAAAATTTCAGGCCTGCAATTGCAAAAGATTCTTCTGTTCCTTCCAACAATATAACTGCATTAATCCAGGTTAATGACAGCATTATATGGTTTAGTACATGGGGCCATGGCATGTGTGTGTATAATATCAAAACCGGTTTGTATAATACTTATAACAGGAACTCTTCTTACAGGGTTGATGTGTATGGCAATGGCCATGTGCTGGAATATATTGCTCATAAATCGGACAGTGAATTTTATGTAGCGCCAAGGGATACCATACCTGCTATTTTTAATACGCTCACCAAGCAGTTTCATTTTATCAACGATGCCGAACTCGATAAAGAATATCAACGAACTCAAAATGTAAAAACCAGCCCTGGCAATATTGTGTTTTATGAAAAAGGCGGCGGTTTATTTTTATCATCTCCACGATTTAATTTGTTTCAAAACATCAGCTTAGAAAAAAAGAATTTTATATATCCTGAAATCAGGAGTATGTTATGGGATGAGCGTGAACAAAAATATTATGCAGGTGTTTTACTCGGTGATGGTGTTTATGTGTATGATAAAAATTTTCTTTTTGAAAAGAAATTAAACATGCCGCCATATACCGGAAATGGCATCCCGCATACAACATCTATCTGGAAACTGCACCGTGACAAAACCGGTAACCTATGGGCATTAGGTTACATCACTTCCATCTATGATAGTGCATCAAAACAGTTTATTCCTGTAACAAAAAAATGGAACCATCTGAAACTGCTGGACACTGTTTTGTTTGATGTAATTGAAGATTCAAATGGTTTGATGTATTTCAATACAAATCAAAATGAAATTATCCGGTATAACCCATTTACACTTCATGCAGAAAAAATTTCAATACCACGTACAAACAATAGAACTGCTTACCCTGTTACGAATCATAAAGTGTCATTTGATTCAGCCAGGCAATACCTTTATTTTACAAACAACAACAGGCTATATCAATATCATATCAATAAAAAAATTTTTCGCGAATTAAATTTTGATTCTTCATTCATCAACGGCCAGGTTATCAGCACTGAAGGTTCATACACGATTGATAAAAATGGCTGGATATGGATTACAACACCCAAGCATAATTTATGGAAAATAGACCCTGAACAATTCAAGGTGATTGATACAATTAAGTTTATCAATTCTCAAATTGATTTAAACGGCGCCAGGTTTTACGGATGTTATAAAGATTATCTTTTAATCAGCACATTAAAGAGCCAGTTGCTGTTCAATACAAAGACCAATGAATGTATTTACCTTAACCGTAGCAATGGTTTATTGCTCAACCAGGGGAGCAAAGAAATGTTATGTAATAATATTATGTTTATTACTTATTCAGGTGCAGGCTCCACACAGTTTGCACCTGTTGAAACATTGTTGCACCCTTCAAAAAATATTGTGCCTTACATCAGCTTATTGATGGTAAACAACAAACCCGCAGCAATAGATACATTGCCACAATACCTTTCACAATTAAGCCTGGATTACAAACATAATACCATCTCAATTGGTTTTTCAGCTAAAGACCTTGACTTTCCAGACAGGTTGGAATATGCTTACAAATTAGAAAATGCTGATTTAGGATGGACTTATACCAACCGGTTTATTAAACAAATCAATTATTCAGACCTTCAACCCGGTAAATATATTTTCAGGGTAAAAGTGAGGGAATGGGGTATTGCCTGGTCGCCTGAAACAACTTTAGTCATCAGGATAACCCCGCCATTCTGGAAAACATGGTGGTTTATTTTTTTATGCATCACTGCATTCATTTCTATAACATTCTTACTCGTGCAATGGCGCATCAATTACATAAGAAAACAGGAACAACTAAAAAGCAAACACGAAAGGGAAATGATGGAATTGGAAGCAAAAGCGCTAAGGGCACAAATGAACCCGCATTTCATATTCAACTGCATGAACTCAATCAAATCACTGATACAAAAAAATGAGCAGGAGAAATCAATTATTTACCTCACCACATTTTCAAAATTGATTCGTACTGTTTTTCAAAACTCGAATAAACGGGAAATAAGTTTATATGATGAAATTGAAACCTGCAGGTTATATACAGAATTAGAAAAGCTGCGTTTTGGAAATAAGATTAACTACAGTTTTGATATTGATAATACTATTGACCTGAAATCAATCATGGTGCCGGCGCTCATCATACAACCCTATATTGAAAATGCTGTATGGCATGGCATTATGCCGAAAGAAGCTGGTGGTACTATGACAATTTCAATCAAGAAATCAAACAATAAAATTGAATGCAGGATTGAAGATGATGGCATTGGCAGGGAAACATCAAAGCAAAATAAATTTTCTAATCCTGGTGCAAGACATGAATCAAAAGGTGAACACCTGACACAGGCAAGACTTGATTTGGATAATGTGTTGAATGAAAGAAATGCAAAAATTGAAATCACCGATAAAAAAGATGCATACGGGAACCCAACAGGAACCCTGGTTGTTATCAGCTTTGATGAATATTCTTTGTGATTGAAATATTAATCAGTTGGCGATAACGGTAAGATAGAAATAAGCAACTGTGAAGTATAAGATTACACAAGGCAGCTATTACATAGCTTTATTGTTTATAATTCTAAATAAATTGCCGTGAAAAAAATCATCCTTTTTAGCGCCTTGTGCATTTTTGTGGTGCAGGGATTCGCTCAAACAACAAGCAAAGCAGTTACAAAAGAATATTACCTGAAAAAAAGCAGGACACAAAAAACAATTGCGTGGGTAATGCTGGGTACCGGCGTAGTAATGGCAGCAACCGGGTATGTTATTGGTAGTACTAGGGATGCAGATGATTTTATTCAAGATGCAAATATTGGAGAAACAGAAGGCATAGTTATTATTGCCGGTGGAGTTGTTGCTGTTGGCAGTATTCCTCTTTTTATTATTTCATCGAAAAATAAAAAACGTGCTGCCGGGATCAGTTTTATACAACAACCGGTTTTTGTGCCTGTACAAAATAGTTTTGCGTATAAACACCAGCCAGGAATAAGTATAAAAATAAAGTTATAAGTAAATTTACCTGTAGTATCGCCGATGATAAAAGCTTTGATTATAGATGATGAGCCGCATTGCATTGATGCATTGAAAACCGATATTGAAATGTATTGCAACAATGTTGAAGTTGTGGCTTCCTGTTTGTCAGGTAAAGAAGGCATACTTGCTATTAAAAACTATAAACCGAGATTGATATTCCTGGATGTGGAGATGCCTTGGATGAATGGTTTTGAAATGCTTGAAATGCTTGACCACATTGACTTCTGCACCATCTTTACTACTGCTTATGATAAATTTGCAGCCAGGGCTTTCCGCATCAGTGCAGTTGATTATTTATTAAAACCTGTGGATGCAAATGATTTAAAAGAAGCAGTAAAAAAAGCAGAAGAAAAAATTCTTGCTTCTGAAGGAACAGTCAATGTTCAAAACCTTTTACAG
This sequence comes from uncultured Parafilimonas sp., assembly GCA_964400415.1. Classification (GTDB taxonomy): domain Bacteria; phylum Bacteroidota; class Bacteroidia; order Chitinophagales; family Chitinophagaceae; genus Parafilimonas. Next base: position 25,314 of record CAYNTP010000018.1, on the reverse strand, counting down.
AATATCAGGCAGCCTGCGGAACGGCAAAAAATTGCATTCCCGCAAAGGGATGGATTTGAGTTTATACCTGCTGAAAATATTTATTACTGCAGCGCTGAAGGCGCTTATACCACCATCCATTTATCAGCTAATAAAAAAATACTTGTTTCAAAAGCATTGGGTGAAATAGAAGAAGTATTGCCGGCAAGTATTTTTCAGCGCATACACCATTCTACTATCGTCAATATTTTACACATCACCAACCTTATCAGGACCGATGGCGGTTATGTATTATTAAACAATGGAGAAAAGCTTTCTGTTTCAAAAGCAAAAAAAGAAATGCTCCTTCAGAAGCTGGGATTAAAAAGCAACTGAATTTTTGTTTTAGTCATCACTTGCTGCTGCTGCTTCAACAACTGTATTTAATTTCTTTGTCAATGGCAACAACAGGAAGCAGGCAACGATAGCAGCCACAGCGCCTATTGCAAAAAAGACAGCTTTATTATCAAACTTATCCCAAAAACCAGCGAGTATCCCTGATATTTTTCCACCGATTGATGTAGTGATAAACCATCCACCCATCATCAATGCAGTCAACCTGCGCGGTGCTACTTTTGAAGTCAGTGATAAACCAACCGGGCTTACAAATAATTCACTTACCGTAAACACACCATAGCTGCTGATGAGCCACCAGCTTGAAACTTTATTGGAATAAATATCTGTAGATAAACAGGCAGCAATCATCACCACTGATGATAAGCCTGCAATCAATGTGCCCCAGGCAAATTTACTTGGTGTTGAAAGCTCTTTATTTCTTGCTTTCATCCAGCCAAAAAATCCGACGACTAAAGGCGTTAATACAATTATCCAGAACGGGTTGACCGATTGATAAATTTCTGTTGAAAATAATTTTAAGTCTTCACCAGGTGCTGGATATTTATCTTTCTGCAAATTCTGGAAATACAGATCAGTACCCTTTTGTGTAATCACTTTTCCGTCTGCATCCACCTTCGGCCTGAACTGCTTGTCAACAACAGGTACATCAGTGGGTTCTGTACCTACAGATTCCAAAAAACCAAATGGCTTCAATGCCGGTTGTATAGATTTAGGCGCTTCACGGTCAGTATAGGTTTGCGCCCATATTGTTAATGCTGTAGAATTTTGATTATAGATATTCCAGAAGATGATAGACACACCAAACAAAGTGAGCAATGTACCGATACGTTTTCTTTCAAAACCCTTTGCTTTATACCATAAGCTGAAATAAAAAATGATGATAGGTACGCAGGCAAAAATGAATGCATCATTTGAATCAGAACCTAAAATATTACCAGGTACAAACCAACCAATAACACCGGCAATAATAGCAGGTAAAAATACTTTCGCCAATATCTGTGAAATATGCATATCCCCTTCCTGTGCGGGCTTTATCACATCTGCATGTTTCACATGTTTTAAACCAAATGCAAACCAGATTAACCCAATCACCATTCCGAAACCTGCAGCAGAAAATGCCCATCCCCAGGTATAATTATTTCTCAATAAAGCTGCAACGAAATTGCAGACAAATGCACCGATATTGATACCCATATAAAAGATATTATACGCAATATCTTTTTTGGGTTTCAGGTCAGGCCGGTTATAAATATTACCAAGCAATGTGCTGATATTAGGTTTGAAAAAACCATTACCCACTATAGCAGAAAATAAACCGAGATACATCACTGTATCACTGCCGTTGAGCGCAATTAAAAAATATCCGAGCGCCAGTAAAGAACCTCCTAAAAAAATTGATTTGGTATATCCTAAAATCCTGTCTGCAACCAATCCCCCGATAAAAGGTGTCAGGTAAATCAATGCCACATAAGTACCCACCAGGCTGATAGCAGAAACATTATCCATTTGCCGCCCACCATTGCTGTGTGTGTCTTTCAGGTATAATAAAAAGATACCGATCATTAAATAGTAGCCAAAGCGTTCCCACATCTCAGTAAAAAATAACACATATAAGCCGCGGGGATGTTTACCTGTTGCAGTGGTTGGTTGGTTCATGCTGATGATTTTAGTTAGAAATTTTTTTCAATTATGGTGGCTCAAAATAAGGAGAAATTCTAAGAAACAAAAAATCCCCTGAATTGAAGAGGGGATTTTTTGTTTTATTAATGTTTTTATCATGCTCTGATTATGATTAAGGCATGTTTTGTTTAAAATATCAAGCTCATATTATTTTGTGATCAACATTTGTTTTGTATTGATCTGCTTTCCATCTATTATTAATGAATACTGGTAAACGCCGGAAGAAAGTGTTGAAGCATCAACATTAATACTTCCATTACCATTTCCGGGCACATTAATTGATTTAATTGTTCTGCCATTTTTATCTGTAATAACTATATGTGCTGATGAAAATTTTTGAGGTATATAATAGCTGATAATCGTTGAATGAGTAAATGGATTCGGAACATTTTGCTTTAAAGATGCATTGTTGTTTCCGATTGCGCTTGAGGCTGATCCACTCTGCACATTCCCATTACAGGGAATGCATTGCTGCATCGCCATTACCATATTTTTCAATTCATTGATTTGAGATTGCAGGTCGGCTATCTTATCATCTTTTTGCTGTACCTGTTGTTCCAGTTCCTGGATACCTTTTATTGCAATCACTCCAAAGCCACTATAATCCATCAGGTATTCATCTAGTTTCCTGCTGCTTACAGTGGTGTGTGTTACAAAAGATGGGAAGATCTTTTGCACATCCTGTGCTATAAAGCCAAGATGCAACCGGTTGTTGTTATCGGTTTTAAAAGTATAAGAAACAGGTTTTAGTTTATTTATTTTATCAAGCATTGATGTCATAGGCTGAATGTTTTTCTTCATTCTCTCATCACTTAAAGCACTGTATGCGCCACTTGTATGATCAAAAGAACCAAGTAGAATATTGCTGCTGTTATAATATAATTCCAGGTTACCTGAACCGGAGTTGACATATTGTTCCCAATTATGCCCCGATTTGTCTTCTAAATTAAAACCATAATTCTGTTCAACCACTTTCAGTTTATAATTCCCGGGGTCTCTGGTACCAATTGCCACATTTGTATTAGCAACACTGTCACCCAGTACAATTGAGTTACTTGCTTTCACTTTCGCATTATACCCGATAGCTGTGGCATTCACCAGGTTACCAATAAGGGCATCTGCAAATGCACCAAGGAATAAATTATTATTACCAGATGTATTATTAATTCCAGCAGAATCACCCAATGCGGTATTACCAGATCCAATGCTATTTAAATGAAGTGCACCGTTTCCAACTACGGTATTATTACTACCGGTCGTATTATATCGAAGTGAGTTGCCCCCTATAGAAATATTGTTACTGCCTTTTCCTTGAATAGAAAAATCAGAACTTAAAGACCCGTAACCAATACCAATATTAAATGAACCTGAGTCAAGATTTTGCATACAATGATCACCAATTGCTACATTATATCCTGAAAAAGTACCCGGATTGTAATTAGAAAGTGTATAACTTCCTAAAGCTACATTTGAATTTGTATGTTGTGCTGAATGTAATGCAAAAAGACCCAGGGCAGTATTGTTTATGCCATCAATATTTGAATATAAAGAATAATAACCGACTGCGGTATTAGAAAAACCATATGTGTTTGAAAATCCAGCATGACTGCCGATGAAAACTGCACCATTTCCATTTAAGATTGTTCCACCATCGGTGTTAATATTATATCCGGCACTGTCACCTATAATTACCAGGTCAACCTGGTCAACATTATGATACCCTGCATTATTACCCATAAAAACATTATGGCCCCCGGTAACATTCATATACCCTGCATTATTGCCCATAAAAACATTGCCACCACCTGTGGTGTTATTAGAACCTGCTAAAGAACCAACAAAAAGATTATCTGTTCCCTTAACACTGAAGACTCGTTTCTTAAAATGATATAATTCACCACTTGTATAAATATTTTTCCAAACTTTTGTAGAATCCCCCAGGTTAAATGTTTTTCCTGTAGAAGGCAGCAATGACTGATTAATTGATGTTGCAGTTAGATTGGATAAACTTTTATTGGCACCTGCACCAGTACCTAAAAACAACCAGGAACTTCCATTGAAATAATAAAACCCCGGTGAGTTATTTGTCTGATAAATCATGAGCCCATTTGCAGGGCTTACTATTGCATCGCGTTTTGATTTTGTCATCCTTGGAATCAATAATCCTTTTGTTGTTGATTTCATTTCAAGCAAAGCTGAAGCATCCGGTGTTGTGGTACCTATTCCAGCACTGCCTGTTGAAGGAAATGTGTTGGTTTGCGCATTGGTGTTACTGCAGATGATGCAAAAAATGAATGAACAAATGCAGGTAAGAATTTTTTTCATAATGTATTTTTTCCGCCCGTTGAACACAGGCAACTGATAAAAAATAAATTTCTATTTCTGAAAAAGATATATGATAGTATTATTTCTCTTTTATCTTTTTCATACATGAAGAAATAAAACAAGCCATTCCAAAAATAAAACCTGGCAAAATGGAAAAAAACTACATGATCATGTAGTTCTTCGAATGGTTTTTTAGTATATAGTGAAGCAAAATATTTAAATGAGATTCAGATATTTCAATTACACCTCAAATGTTTTCTTATGATTGGCTCAGTCTTCATTTGATCAGAGATAGCTGATAAAAATGCTGCCCCAAACATCGGGGCAGCATTCATGAATAACAGCATTATGCTTTACTTTTTTTACCTGCTTATGATGAAATTGTTTTTTGCCTTATTTAAGCCATTTTGTATTTCAACATAATAAACTCCTGGTAAAACATTGGATAGATTGATAGGATAACTGTTATTTCCCCTGATGGCATAAGCCTCTTTTTCATAGATCAGCAAACCTGTTTTATTAAATACAGAGATATGAATTTTACCGCCGGTTTCAGTGTTGTATTGTGCTGTAATATTTCCCTGTGAAGGATTAGGCATAACAGATACTTTACTTGTTTTTACATCAGTTATGATTTGAAGGTTTTCTGTTTCATCAAATGATGTAGTTGCATAACTGGGTTTGCCATATTTCCATGCGATAGGATAGCGTGCACATTGACCATTGATAGCATCAGACACGCCTGTTGGATAACAATAAGGTTCAGAATAGATGCCATAAGGATCAAAGAAATACCAGTGATTATCTGTAGGATCCCTGTATGCAAAAAATACATGTAAATGCGTGTTGGTGTTGGTAGTGCCGTCAGTACAACCACAACCACCGGGGCCTGCACTTCCTGCCCAGGCAATCACCTGCCCAGCCTTTACTTTTGTATTCACTGCTATTTTTATTTTCTGTGATTCTTTTCCCCAATGCGGAACATCGGGATCACGCAGTGAGACACTTTCAGGACAACCAGTTGAGTTTAGATAATGAATATAATTGGTTTTTGTTTTTTGTTCTTTTGTATCCTTTAAAAGTGGCACAGTTGAGTTCCATGCTTCACTACAATCATGTGAAGGGCCATTTTGCAGGTGCATATAAATAGTACGGTAAGCATCCTTTCTTAATCCTACATCATGGCTTATCACCATAGTGTTTCCTGACCAGTAATCCCAGCCAACATAGATAACTTTACCCGGCGCTGCTGCACACACCTGGAAGGTGCTTCCATCATTCCTGTAATAATCTATTGCATGGTGCCACACTCCTGTACTATATCTCCATCCGTTATGGCCCATTGCACTAGCAGCTTCTTTAAATGGCAGTGTGAAAATCTGGTCTTTTGCGCCAAACAATGTTGAATTTCGTGCATAATAATTATTGCCGATCTGCAGGTTAGGCCAACGGTATTCTACATAATCACCAGGATTGGGAAGCGGGCATGTACCCGGTTTACCTTCACAATGATATTTGCCGGCAGTAATATGATAATTGTAAGTGTCTCTACCATCTGTTGACAAATCATCAGGCATTAAAACATGATTCAGGCAGGAAGCATCACAAGTGGTTTCATAAGTTTCAAGATTGATTAATCTTAGATTAGCTGCTCCTAATTCAGCCCATTTGGATGTAGTACTTTCCCAATCTGTTCCATCCCATAAAGCATAACCATCGGTGCCGGAACGCCATACACCTATGTATAACCTCTTATTATTTTGCAGATAACTACTAACGTTTATCAAACGCAGGTTTTGTGCAGCAAGCTCATTCCATTTTGCAGTGAATGCCGTTGCATCAAGTCCATTATATAAAGCATATCCATCAGTGCCTGCACGCCATACACCTGCATATAACCTGGTACCGTTAACTACATAACTTGCCACATCAATCAGCCGTAAATTCTTTTTTGCAAGGTCACTCCACTGTGCAACAAAGCCTGTCCAGTTTAATCCATTTACTAAAGCATATCCATCAGTGCCTGCACGCCATACGCCTAAATAAACACGGGTAGATCCTTGCATGTAAATTTCAATATCAATTAGCCGCAGGTTTTTCTTAGCCAGGGCACTCCATTCAGCTACAAAATCATCCCAGTTTACTCCATTATATAGAGCATATCCATCAGTGCCTGCACGCCACACTCCATTGTAATAACGGGTGCCGTTGCTCATGTAAGTTGAAACATCCACCAGCCTGAGATTTTGTGATGCAAGGCTGCTCCATTTACTGGTAAATGAACTCCAGTTAAGCCCGCCATATAAAGCATAGTTATCAGTGCCCGATCTCCAGACGCCTGTATATAAATTCTGTGCAGATGTTGCGGTTAGCAGCACGAGGGCAAACAGTAAATGCCCCAGTTGTAATTTTAGTTTCATTGTATTAAAATTTAGAAACCAAAATTATTTTTCCAACTCAACCTTATCAATACCGAATATGGGGGATATTATTTTGTATAAAGAAAACAAATTGGATTTACTAATTAAAAAAATTGTTCAAAATGCTTGCTGATATTAAAACTAAACCGATAAAGGTTTTCATTATATTTACAATAAGTTTTTTCTCAAAAATTTTCTGATAAAAACAACTCCAATTGCAACCTTGTCTGCTACACCATCATTTATTTTACAGGATCATTCCCTGTTTTATTTCCTGTACATTTTTTATTTACCTGGTAAATGCACAAAACAATTTTTCTAACCAATCTCCAGAGAAGATCAGCGCTGATGTAAAAAAAGTTGAAGCACTGGAAAAAAGATCGCTTGATATTTCTGCAATAGATCTTGATTCGGCAATACTACTCGCAAACATAGCTTTTGAAATTTCAAACAAAATAAAAAATGATACCTGCTTTGGGTTTTCATATATGGCTTTAGGCTGGTGCCAATACTATGCAGGAAACAGGGATTCTGCAGAATACCTGTTGCTGAAATCAGCAGGTTATTTTCAAAAATGCAAAATGCCTTTCGCCAAAGGAAGAGCATTAATAAACCTGGGCTATGTTTACCAGGAAGGTGAAGAATATTTAAAGCTGATCAATTGTTTACAAAAAGCAAGGCCTTTGGTAGAAAAAGATGAATTTATATTATCAGTGCTTGATCTCACCATGGGTTCCACTTACGGCGATATGCAACAATATGAGCAAGGCAAGAAATATATTTTTTCTGCATTAGCAACCACTCAAAAGCTGGGAAAAACAGATCATTTAAGTTCATGCTATTCCGCTATCGGTTACCTCCTGATGCAGCAAGGTGATTTTGATTCTTCATTATACTATTACAGGAAAGGTTATAAAATTTCTGTTCAATTGAATGATGTTGAAAGCGCTGCCATTGCGGCTGACAACCTGGGTGAAGTGTTTCAGAAAATTAAAGATGCACAAGCATGTAATTACTGTATTGATTCTTCTTATCATTATTACCTCCTTTCATTGAAGTGGTTTACAGAAATGAACAGCATCGGCAATATTGAATATGCCAGGATGAACCTCGGCAATGTCCTGATTTCAAAAAAAGAATATCAACGCGCAGAAAAATACCTTACTGAATCATTCCATTATTTTGATTCAATACAAGATGCCAAATATGCTTATACTGCTTCAGTTTTATTGAGTAAACTCTATTATAACCTTGGTGATTTTAAACAGGCATATAACTATAACATCGTGAGTTTGGGATATAAAGACAGCTTAGACAGGCAAAAACGAACCGACTCAATTGCGAGGATGTTTGCTGTTTATGAAACAGAAAAAAGAGATAAGGAAATACAGTTGTTGAATGCAAATGCAAAACTTAACAAAGAGAAAATTGAACGACAGTATATGCTGGTTTTATTTGCCATAACCAGTCTTGTGTTTACAGTTATTTTATTGATTGTGGCATTAAACAGGCACCGTATAAAACAACAGTTAAAAGAAGTAAAAGTGCGTAATCAACTCGCTGCAGATTTGCATGATGAAGTTGGCAGTTCACTTAGCAGTATTTTATTGCTGAGTAAAATGGCAGCCAACAGTAAAAGCAATAACAATGATGGTTTGTTACAAAAAATATCAGGCTACACAAAAGAAGTGATTGATAAAATGGGCGACATTGTCTGGATGATGAACCCCAAATATGATGAAGGTGAAAACCTGCATGAAAAACTTGAACAGTTTGTGTCAAGGATAAAAGATGTAGCCACATTTAAAACACATCTTGAAATAGACAACTCCATAGATGTGATAAAATTTACAATGGAAACCAGGAAAGCTATTTTTCTCATTGTGAAAGAAGCAGCGAACAATGCTGTTAAATATGCCAATGCAGCAAACTTTTATATCCAAATAAAACTTATTGAAAAGAAACTTTTATTAAACATTGAAGATGATGGTGTGGGTTTCGAAACAGGTGAAAACAGTTTTGGAAACGGGCTTGATACAATGACAATGCGGACAAAAAATATTCAAGGCACAATAGAAATTCATTCAAAAAAAGGCAGTGGCACAAAAATAAAAATAGCAATACCCATCCCTCATTTTCGGGAGATTGCGGCAAATAAATTATAATGAATTTTACAACATGGGTACTACAAAAACCAGGGTCATTATTTTTGAAGATAACAGGCATTTGCGCGAATCATTGCAATTGCTGATTAACGTTTCAGAAAATTTTATTTGTGCAGGAGCTTTTGCTGATACAAGAAATGCACTTGCTGTTGTAAAAGATTTATTTCCAGATATCATTATTACAGATATAGAAATGCCTTTCATGAATGGCATTGATGCCACCCGGCTGATAAAAAATAAATTCCCTGAAACGCCTATCCTGATTTTAACCGTATTTGACGATAGTGAAAAAATTTTCCAATCATTGCGTGCAGGTGGCAACGGTTACCTGCTCAAAAATTCATCACCAGAAGAAATCATCCAGGCACTCACTGAAGTGTATAATGGAGGTTCTGCATTGTCGCCTGCTGTTGCAAGAAAAGTGATACAGTTTTTTCAAAACAATAAGCCTGTTGAAAATGATTATCACCTTACTCAGAAAGAAAAAGAATTAATGCAATGCCTCGTCCAGGGAATGAGCTATAAAATGATTGCCGATGCCATGATGATATCTTTTGAAACTGTGAAATCACACATTAAAAACGTTTATAAAAAACTGCATGTAAGCAGCAATTCAGAAGCAGTTGCCAAAGCCATACAACAAAAGATTGTGGGATAAAAAAATTTGTATTTATACATCTGGAACTATCAACTGTTTTACAGTAAAACCCATTACTTTCGCCGCTTTAATTTTAATTGTAAATAATGAACATCCTTTTGTTAGGCAGCGGTGGCAGGGAACATGCACTCGCATGGAAAATTTCTCAAAGCAAATATTGTGAACAGTTATTCATTGCACCGGGCAATGCAGGCACATCATCATGTGGTGAAAATGTAAACATAAGTGTGAATGATTTTGAAGCCATCAAAAAATTTTCACTCGAAAAAAAAATTGATATGATTGTCGTGGGGCCTGAAGAGCCGTTGGTAAAAGGTGTGTATGATTTTATAAAAAATGATAGCGCAACAAAAAATATTATTGTTGTCGGCCCATCTGCACAAGGCGCACAACTTGAAGGCAGCAAAGCATTCTCCAAACATTTTATGCAAAGGCATAACATCCCAACGGCTGCTTATGCAGAGTTTACAAAAGACAATTTTGAAGAAGGGAAAAAATACATCAGCAATCAGCCAACACCTGTTGTTTTAAAGGCAGACGGCCTCGCTGCAGGGAAAGGTGTTGTGATTGCGGCAACAACAAAAGATGCGTTGGATGCTTTTGAAGAAATGATCATTCACCAGCAGTTTGGTGAAGCATCAAGTAAAGTGGTGATTGAAGAATTTTTAGATGGCATTGAGTTAAGTGTTTTTGTATTGACCAATGGAAAAGATTATAAAATCATCGGCCATGCAAAAGATTATAAACGCATTGGTGAAGGCGATACAGGTTTGAATACAGGTGGTATGGGATGTGTAAGCCCCTTGCCATTTTTAACTGATGCATTCATGCATAAAATTGAATCAAAAATTATTCAGCCAACCATTGATGGTTTGCAAAATGAAAATCTTATTTACAATGGTTTTATTTTTTTTGGTTTGATAAAAGTGGGTGATGAACCTTATGTGATTGAATACAATTGCCGCATGGGCGACCCAGAAACAGAAGTGGTGATGCCAAGATTGGAAAATGATATTGTAGAATTATTTTTATCAATGCATCATCAAAATTTGAATGATGTGTTGATTGAGTTTGATGACAGGGCTTGTGCAACTGTGATGGCAGTGAGCGGCGGTTACCCGGGTGAATATAAAAAAGGCAAACAAATTTCTTTTCCACAATTACAGCAAGGCAATGATAAACAAACAATCATTTTTCATGCTGGCACCAAACTGGACCAGGATAAAAATGTTGTTACTAATGGAGGCCGTGTACTGGCAGTTTCATCGTTTGGCTCAAATATTGCTGATGCAGTGCAAATTTCAAAAAAGGTATTGAAGGATATTCATTTTGAAGGCATGTATTACAGGGGTGATATAGGGTATGAGTTTGAAACGTATGATAACAAGAAAAAGTAATACAAAATAAAATTTATGACAGGGGAAACCTGGTTTTTCAGACAATCACAATAACAATTCTATTGCTGGTTTCCAAAAAAAGTTTGGAACGAAAAAACTCACACCTGTGCATATTAACAAAAACCCTTGAAAATGGAATTACCGTACTTTGTATTTTCGGATTATATCCTGCACCTTTGCGGCATTCTATCTAAACATACGTAACTGAATTTATAAATGGGACTCTTTAATTTTTTTACACAGGAAATTGCGATTGACCTCGGTACAGCCAATACCCTGATTATTCACAATGATGAAGTGGTGGTTAACGAACCTTCCATTGTAGCATTAAACAGGAATAACCCCAAAGAGGTTCTGGCAGTGGGCAAACGGGCTTTGATGATGCATGAAAAAACACATGAAAGCATCCGCACAGTGCGGCCATTAAAAGACGGCGTGATTGCCGATTTCAATGCTGCAGAACTGATGATAAAGGAAATGATCAAAATGATCTATCCTAAAAAACCTTTGATAGCCCCACGCTGGAGAATGGTAATCTGCATCCCTTCAAGTATCACAGAAGTAGAAAAACGTGCTGTGCGTGACAGCGCTGAACAGGCAGGCGCTACAGAAGTTTATTTGATACATGAACCTATGAGCGCTGCGCTCGGTATCGGCATTGATGTGGAAGAACCAGTAGGCAACATGATCATTGACATTGGCGGTGGTACAACAGGTATTACTGTAATTGCATTAGCAGGTATAGTTTGCGATCAAAGCATCCGTATTGCTGGTGATGAATTTACTGCCGACATCATGGAAGCATTGCGCAGGTATCATAGTTTATTGATTGGTGAACGAACAGCAGAACAGATAAAAATTACTATCGGCGCTGCAATGAAAGACCTGGATTCACCTCCGGAAGATATGGCTGTAAACGGCCGTGACCTCGTAACTGGTATCCCCAAACAAATCATGGTAACTTACCAGGAAGTAGCAGAAGCTTTGGATAAATCAATCTTCAAAATTGAAGAAGCCATTTTAAAAGCTTTGGAAACAACACCACCTGAGTTGGCTGCCGATATTTACCGCAGGGGTTTATATTTAACCGGCGGTGGTGCTTTACTGCGTGGACTGGATAAACGTTTGAGCCAGAAAATAAAATTGCCTGTTCACATTGCTGAAGACCCGCTGATAAGTGTTGTAAGAGGTACAGGTCTGGCTTTAAAAAATTACCAGCGTTATCCTTTTGTCATGAAGTAAAAACTATAATACCTCCGTATGAGGGCCGCACTTTTAAAACCTGTTTTCCTGCAAGTGCATTTAATAAAAGCTATAAGCAATAAAAATATTTCCTTCTTTATCCGTAAGTTCGGAATGAAAAGAAGGGGCTGAGCCGATGAGAAATATAATTGCATTCATACGTCAGTTTTTCAACCTGTTTTTATTCCTTGTTTTAATGGGGATTGCCCTTGCCATCCTCATCAATTTTAATCAAACCTACAATGTTGTTTTTTCAGGTATTGCCAATGAAGCAACAGGAAAAGTAGGTGCACAGTATAATGCAATAGAATATTATTTCAAACTGAAGAAAACCAATGAGCAACTGGTTGCTGAAAATGCAGAATTGCGGGGCTTATTAAAATCAAGTTTTGGCGGACCTGATACATCTACTTTAATTCAAATTGATACTTTACTAAAAGATACATTGGGGCGGGTGCGTAAGTTCAGGTTTTTGCCTGCTAAAGTGGTCAACAATAATATTACAGGTGAAACAAATTACCTTACTTTATACAGGGGTTCCAAACAAGGCGCACAGGTGGATATGGGTGTTATCGGCCCAAGGGGAATTGTAGGAAAAGTTATACTGGTGAGTGATAATTATTGCCGTGTAATGAGCCTGCTGAACCGCAACAGTAAAGTGAGCGCAATGATGAAGAAGGGTTTTTATACCGGCCTTGTTGATTGGGATGGAAAAGATCCAAGGTATGTGATCATGCACAACATTCCTAAATCTGCCAAAGTAAAAATTGGTGATACTGTTCTAACCAGTAATTTATCCGGCAGTTATCCACCTGGAATTATGATAGGCACAGTAGCAGGTTTCCAGGGCGATCCCGGCAGTGGGTTCCTCGAAATGAAAGTGAAGACATCCACTGATTTTTACAGCATCCAATATGCTTACTTAGTTGACAATATGATCTGGACTGAACAAAAAGAACTGGAAGCAAAAACACCAAAAGAAAAATGACAGGATTCTTAAAAAATATTATCCGCTTTATTTTATTCATACTGGTGCAGGTATATATCTTCAACAAAGTGCCACCTGTAAACCAGTATGTAAAACCATATATTTATTTCCTGTTTATTTTATGGCTGCCTTTTAATATTGGCCGTACATCATTGATGTTGCTTGCATTTGTTTTTGGTTTAACCTTCGATTATTTCAGCGGTACGCCAGGGCTTCATACTATGCCTTGTGTTTTTATTGCATACCTGCGCCCCTTTCTTTTAAATCTTTTAATCCCACAGGAAACAACACAACTTAGTTATGTTGAACCATCAGTAAAAAGTATGGGATGGGCTTCATATTCCACTTATGTACTCATACTTACCTTCCTGCATATAGCATTACTTGTATTTATTGAATGGATGGAGTTCGGTGATTTTCTTTTCTTCATTGGTAAAGTAACAGCCACTACTGTCCTGAGTTTAATCCTGATTTTTATTGCAGAAATGTTATTCCCCCGTGCAGGCAAATACAGGACAAATACTGCAGCGTGATTAGGAATTGATAATTGTTAATGGTTAATTGTTAATGGTTAATGGTCAACCTTCCTACCTACATACAGGTTCGTAATTCGTAATTGATAACCCGTAATTACTTCAACACTCCATACAAACTACCACCTTTATCAAACAACCTGTCAATCTTTTTTTCAACAGCAGCATCTTTTTCCAACACAGGTGCATGATGAGGTTTTATACGAGCATCAATAATCACTGCATCACAACCCCAATGTTTGTATTGATAAAAACTATTAATACCATAAATATCTTTTGCAGGGTTGCAACGTGTAAATGTCACCCATAAAAAATTATTGATTTTCCCTGCAGCAAAAGATGCATCATCACAAATAACAATCAACGGAAATTGTTGCAATGAATCAGATGTTTTCAACTGATCATTCAATAACATCATTTCCTTTTCTGCATTCTCATAATTTGTAAATCTTGTTGCCTGCAAACAAACTATACCCGGCAATGCTATAACAGCATTTTCAAAACCTTGCAATGATTTTAAGGCCTGTGGCACTTCAGTACACAATTCTCTTTTTACATCACCATAAGCAGCAAACACCACTTTACTTCCTTCATTCAATGCAGTGCCTGAATAGTCAAGCGTATCAATCGTGGTGTTGGTATGGAAATGAATATCTCTTGACAGATCTATCCTTTCCAAAACATATTTAAAAAATGATGGGATAACTTTTGGTGAAATTGAATGTTCTTCATCAGCAGTGATAAATAAAAATTTAGCAAGGCTTAGCTGGCCTGTACCGAGTATGTGATTGGCGATGGTTAATAATTCAGCAGGTTGTTTTGTTTTTTGATAAGGAGTGTATCTTTCACTTCCAGTTGCCAGTAACAACGGATGTACACCTGCTGCATCAACTGCATTTAATTGTTGCAATCCCGGGATTTCTTTTGTAATCACATCACCGGTTAATTCATGAATCAGTTCACCAAAGGAAGTGTCTTCCTGTGGCGGCCTTCCTACAACAGTGAAAGGCCATATTGCATTTTTCTTTGCATACACTTTGCGTACATGCATCAATGGAAAATCGTGTTTCAAACTATAATAACCCAGATGATCTCCGAAAGGTCCTTCGGGTTTGTTTTCATTGGGAAAAACTTCACCAGTAATAATAAAGTCAGCATCATTACTGATGCAAAATCCTTCATCATAAAAATACCTGAAGCGCCTGCCACCCAACAACCCTGCAAACATCAATTCACTCATGCCTTCAGGCAATGGCATCACTGCAGATAAAGTATGCGATGGTGGCCCACCAACAAATACACTTACTTTTAATGGCAGATTTTTTTCATTTGCTTTTGTTTGATGAATGCCAATACCACGGTGTATCTGGTAATGCAAACCTGCTTCACTATTCAACTGGTATTCGTTACCTGTTAATTGTATGCGGTACATACCAAGATTGGAATTAGCCACACCTGGTTTTGTTATATCTTCAGTATAAACCTGTGGCAGTGTAACAAAAGCACCACCATCTTTTGGCCAGTGATGTATCAATGGCAGGTCAGTAATTTTTATTTCATCAAATTTTTTTGCGCTTGTTTTTTTTGACAATGATGCGATAGCAGCAAAACCTGTTTTTATTGAATTGAATGGATGCTTTAATATTTGTTGTGGGCTATTCTTTAATTGAATAAGTTGTTGAATAATTTCAAATCTTTTCCTGAATAGAAATTTGCTTCGTTCAATTGTTCCGAAAATATTGGATGCAGCACGGTATGAAGATCCTTTTACATTTTCAAACAATAATGCAGGGCCATTGGCTTCATGCACTCTCAGATGAATGGCTGCCATTTCAATGTAAGGATCAACTTCTTCTTTAATCCTAACAAGATGGCCGTTTTTTTCAAGATCAATTAAGCATTCTTCAAGCGAACGATAAACCATGATTTTGCAAACATATAAAATGGGTAATTAACCCTGTTCATTGACGGATTGATTTTGTTTAATTAATGATGGTTAACATTTTTGGGGCAATCCAGATCTTTGATTGCCCTGTTGCGCTTGCCGATACCACCAAATAATGAATGTTGCGTAAGTGTATAGATAAATGTGAGTGAAGTGGTATAATAATTATCATTATGTGCAGGGTTCCCTCTTTGTTTATCTGAAGGAAATGTAAGTGAAGGATCAAGTTCATCACCCCTGAATGAAAGGTCAACAGCCAGTTGGCCCCTGCCTTTGAATAATTCATTTTCGTCAGGATATTTACCACTGACATCATCAAGATAATCTGTCAATAACATCCTGCCACAAAGCTCAAGGCCAACCTGTATGCGATCAGAGAGTTTATATTTTACACCAATACCTGCAGGCACATTAAACTGTGTAAGCGCATACATTTTTCTTTGTGGATATGCAGTCAACCCCTGCCCTTCTGTACCCAATGGCTGCAGGTAAACTTTTTGCCCGTTGTAATTTGTATAAGGATTGAAATGAAAAATTCCAACACCGGCAAAAAGATAAGGTGTGATTTTTTTTTCTGCTAATGAGAACACATCATATTGCAAACAAAGGTTACCATCAACAATATTAGATGCAAATTCCAGGTTACGGCTCTTATAATTTGTATATTTTGCATCACTGCCAAGCACTTTTCCAAAATGGGCACCACTACGAATTGAGAATTTATTTATCCTGTAAAAAACATCAGCACCAAACGAAAATCCTGCTCCTTTAAAAGTATAAGCCGCAGATTGCAAATCACCTCCATAATTCATCATCCCCGGTGAAAGTTGAACACTTACCTCCTGCGCCAAAACAGTATGCCCAAACAACATGAAAATAATTACACCATATCTGTGCATCAAAATCTTTAACATAGAAGTTCTTTAAGAAAATGACATTTAAAATAACGCACAAAAGCAAAAATTATTCCCTATTTTTTGTACACATATTAATTATACTTACGATTAACAACACATTTATTTTTTTCGTGCTTAACTTTATCATCTAAATCTCTTGTTGAATGCGCTTATTGGTTGCCCTATTAATAATTTCAGTATCAGCAAAAGCCCAATCATTTACATCTTTGGGTTCAAATGATTTCCTTCAAAGGCCGGCCTACCTGCAACCCATTCATTTGAATGACAGTAATGATAATAATAAGAAATGGTTCTTCACCCATTCAGCAGCCATATCAACATCATACACTTTTTTTAAAGGAGGCAGTGCTGCAATAATTGCAGCTCCTTTCACTTTGCAGTTAAACAGGAAATTAAATAATAATTTTTTTGCTTTTGGTGCAATATCAGCAGCACCGGCTTACATTAATTTTTCTCAAAGGTTTTTATCCACAGATCTCAGTAAGTTACCCGGCAACAAAAACTATTATAATGAAAACAACTTTGGTTTATACTCCAGGGTAGAAGCAGGATTAATGTATGTGAATGATGCCCGGACATTTTCCATCTCAGGCAGCATAGGTATTGAAAGAAGTAATTTTCCAATGTACCCCTATTACCCAATGAATACTGTAATGCCTGTTACCAGCAATCCAACTTATAACCACAAGTAAGTTTAACTGAATAGTATTTGCTTAAACAAAATTTTTCATAGACAAAAAATTCTGTTGATCACTCATCCTTCAACTCTATCCAGACAGGTGCATGGTCACTTGTTTTTTCCCATCCCCGAACATTGCAGTCAACACCTGCAGATAATAATCTTTTATCCAGTATATCATTCAATAAAAAATGATCTATTCGCAAACCCGCATTACGTTGGTATGCATTCCTGAAATAATCCCAATAGGTATAAACTATTTCATCTGGGAATAACTTCCTCAATGCATCAGTCCATCCCTGACCCAGCAGTTTCTGAAATGCAGCCCTTGTTTCCGGCCGGAACAATGCATCATCCACCCATCGTTCCGGTTTATATACATCATGTTCTGAGGGAATAACATTGTAATCCCCGGTAAGCACAACCGGTTTACCTGATACCTGCAATGTGGCAGCATGTTGAATGAAGCGATCCATCCATTTCAACTTATAATCAAACTTTGGCCCGGGCGCAGGATTGCCATTTGGCAAATACAAACAACCAACAACAATATTGTTAATCTCAGCTTCAAGATAACGGCTTTGTTCATCCTGGTCATCACCAGGTAAAACCCTTCTTATCTCAACAGCCGGTTCATGTTTTGATAGAATTGCAATCCCATTCCAACTCTTTTGCCCATGCCATAATGCATGATAACCTGCAGCAGTTATTGCATCCAATGGAAATTTCTCCTGTGGCGCTTTTAATTCCTGCAAACAGGCAACGTCCGGAGATGTTTCCTGCAACCATTGCAGCAAAACCTGCAGGTGGCCATTTACACCATTTACATTATAAGTGGCAATTCTCATTCGGTTATTTTATTTCCTGTTCTTTTAATACATTTTTTCCTTGCAACCTATTAAACTAAATGCATTTGTTTATTAAAAATTTTTGATAGTAATTATACCATAAAAAGTTTACTGCACTATAGCAGCATAAGCATTCAGTTTACCATAACCATAATTCTTATTTTTTGATGGGTATGAACTGGCAGTTGTTGTAAGCCTGTTCAAAATCTGTTCCCTTGTTTCTGATGGATGAGCTGCCCATACCAAAGCAGCAATACCAGCAG
The DNA here is from genome assembly GCA_964400415.1 of uncultured Parafilimonas sp. Lineage (GTDB taxonomy): Bacteria > Bacteroidota > Bacteroidia > Chitinophagales > Chitinophagaceae > Parafilimonas. The sequence goes on along the minus strand of CAYNTP010000018.1, from coordinate 6,879 downwards.
AAGTAGATGTAGCAACTGATGAACCGCCAACTGTTGAAGGGACATCGCCACTAATTGCATTGCAGATTGGATGTCCTTTATCACTTGTCTTTTCCATCACTATTACAAAATCTATTTGTTTGCCTTTATGACAATCTGAACAAGCAGTAAGTTTGTCTTTATTTTTTACACCAGTAATTGCTTCTACTGTTGGTAATGTTGCAGGAAAGATCACACCCCACCAGGAAGTAAAATCTGTAGATGTGCCGCCAGCACAAAACATCAGTTTACCTTTTCCATAAGCGTAACTAATAGCATCTTTTATTTGAGAAGATCCGGTAATGCGGCCCAGGCTCATGCTTGTAATTTTTACAGAAGGATCATCAGCAGCATAAGTGTAAGCATCTGATACGCCTTTAATTTCATTACCACCATCAATAACAACATCATTAACTGCTTTACAAATAATAAGGCTGCTGTTATAAGCAACACCACATGAATTACCATCCACACAGCGTGGTGCAGTTGCAGTACTGCTCATAGCTGTACCGTGGCCACAATCATCATCTGCATTAGCAGCACCAGGCAGTGTTACCATCTTCTCAATTGTCCTGCCTGATGAATAACCCTGGTTAAATTCACTGTTCATATTATCCTGGTCAGGGCTCACACCAGTATCAATCACCATAATTTTCATTCCTGCACCTGTGCTTACATCCCATGCCTGTGGTATATTGTGATAAGTATAATTCCATGATTGTTTGGCGCCGGGTAAAATATTTATATAATCATCACCTTCCACTAAATTAGGATCTCCAACATAACCACCACAACCACTGCCTCCGGACAAACTTTGTTCGAGTTGGTTATACATTGCTGCATCATAATTTTCAGGTTCATAACCCATCGGTTCAACATATCGTATCAATTTACTTTTACGCAACAATTTTATTGTATTGAAATTATCAATGCGCACATCCATCACCGGCAATTTGAATTCTTTCCAGACTTCAATATTTGCAGCAGTTAATTTTGGCTGCATTGCTTTTTCTTCCTGCAATATCAATTGTATCACCTGTGCTTTTGCCTGTGCCCATTTTGCATCCCTGATATTTATTTTGCTCAAACGCTGATCAACATTTATTTCATCTGCAGGTTGATATCCTACAGATACCAGGTGGTCTTTGCTATGCATCACAGCGCTGTAAATAGTGAGATCAGAAGCATCACTCCAGTTGAATGCACCTGTATTTTCTATACTCTGTTTTATGATCGCATTGATCTGTTGAGGTGTCTGCAATTGCACTTGCCTGGCATCGCTGGCAACTGATATGCTGATTTGATCACTGTTGGATGTTTTTGTACAGGCGCTAAAGAGAACTGTACATGCTAGCAAGGCGATGAATATTCTTTTCATAGTTTCATTTTTTATTGGCCTGAAAAAATCATTCTTAAATATTTATAGATTTTCCAGGCCATTAGTTTTAAGAAGTAAGCAGTTAAAGAAAGAGAAAGTTAGATGAAATTTGGCAAAACAAAAAAAACAACTACTCAATATTCCCTGATGTCACTTTCTCAGTTGGCTATCGTGTAAAATCAAAACAAGATTTTTATTTAGACCTATCTACAACATAAAGAATAAGATATTTGTAGCCAGGAAAATAAAATGCACTGAGTATATGACAGATTGAAAAATACGAAAGTGGCGATTACCAAATAAAGGATACTATTCCATTAATGGGCAATGAAAGAATGAGATATTTATAACTGAAAATTAAAAAAGCTGTATTACATGAATGAAAATGTTATATATGACTCAGGGTAAACATTCACATATTGAAGAAAAGTTTGAAGAAGATACATAGTGTCTAAGATAAATTCATATGATACCCTTGTTTAATCAAACAAACATAAAATCAGCGTACATATTAATAACCGTTTTTGAGAATAAGAAGTTAACAGTAATTCAGTTGTCAAGGAGTTTCTGACAACTGCTGTGGTTGGTAAAAAATATAATATTGAATACTATAACGTAGATGCAATAATTGCATTGGGTTATAGAGTCAGTTCAATCAAAAGAATACAATTTAGGATATTGGCAATACAAAGATTAACCGAATATTTAATACAAGGATACGCTATTAACCAAAAGCGCATAGAACAATTGCAACAAACCATTCAACTCATTAGCAAAAAAAGCATGTCCGGAAAATTGCAACTGCAGGAAGCCATAGGGTTGCCGGGTATCATTTACAACTATACACAATGTTTTGAATTGTATGCATAAAGAATGAACCAAAAAAAATTAATCAAACCAATTTTAAATAACTAAAAATCATGAGAATTAAAAACAGCTTTCTAAAAATTACAATCCTGTTCATCGGTGTTGGCTTTATTTTTGAAACTAATGTTACGGCACAACAAACATATTATCCGGACCCGGATACTTTAATTCAGAAGAGACTGGAACAATGGCAGGATTTGAAATTCGGATTGCTGATGCATTGGGGCCCTTATAGCCAGAGAAGCATAGTGGAAAGCTGGAGTATTTGTCCCGAAGATGTTGGATGGGCAACAGGTGCAAGAGTACAACAAGGCGCTGAAAATTATTTTGAGTACCTGCAAGATTATGAAGCGTTGAAAAAATCTTTTAACCCCACAAAGTTCGACCCTGCAAAGTGGGCGGAAGCAGCAAAAGAAGCAGGTATGAAATATGTCATCTTCACAACCAAGCACCATGATGGTTTTTGCATGTTTGACAGTAAATACACTGATTATAAAATTACAGATAAAGACTGCCCTTTTTCTTCTGACCCGCGCAGTAATGTAACCAAAGAAATTTTCGATGCTTTCAGAAAAGACAATTTCTGGATTGGCGCTTATTTTTCAAAACCTGACTGGCATAGTAATTATTATTGGTGGAGAAGGTTCCCGCCATTAGACCGTAATGTAAATTACTCCATCAAAAAACATCCTGACCAGTGGAAAAAATTTGTGGATTATACCCACAATCAAATCAATGAACTGATGAGTGATTATGGAAAAATTGATATCCTGTGGCTGGACGGAGGTTGGGTAAGTAAAAAAACTGATGATGAATTAAAACAGGATTACCTGCAGCATCTGAAAGATGGCTATGCTGAATTCAATGAGCAAAGCCAGGATATCAATATGCCTTTGATGGTAAAAGAAGCGAGAGCAAAACAACCAGGATTAATTGTAGTGGATCGGGCAGTTCCCGGACCGCAACAAAATTATCTCACACCTGAGCAACATATACCGGATGAAGGATTGCCTTATCCCTGGGAAACATGCATGACGATGGGCAATAGCTGGAGTTATGTAAAAGGCGATGTATATAAACCTGCTGAAGTGCTGATAAAAAATCTTGTTGACATTGTAAGTAAAGGCGGTAATTATTTATTGAACATCGGCCCCGGCCCTGATGGCCAATGGGATCCTGTTGCATACAGCAGGCTGAAAGAAATAGGAACCTGGATAAAACAAAATGGTGAAGCTATTTATGAAACAAGGATGTATCATGTTTTTGGAGAAGGAGATAACATCAGGTTTACACAATCAAAAGATGGAAAGACAAAATATATTTTCTTAATGAATTTCCCAGACAAAAAAATTGTTCTGACCAAAATGGAATTAACAAAAAATAACCGTGTGTATATGATTGGTAATAAGAAAAAACTGAAGTGGGAACAAACACCTGAAGGAATTGAAATTTCAATACCGAAAAATTTGAAATCTGTTTCCAGCTATGTGTGGGTTTTGAAAGTGACAGAATAAATTTTTTTTGTAGAAATAAAAACTTAAAGCAGAGCAGCAGATTTTATCTGAAATATTTTTTTGTTGATACTGGCTGGAAGATTGTTGCTAATTATGGGTTATGTTTTTTTGATGAAAAGATTGTGACGGTTTTATTTTAATAATAAAATTATTTCTATGTTGAATCAAAAACAATTCCAACTACTTGAAACTTTTTTTATGTACGATCAACCATTCACATGCCCTTACTGTGGATCATGTTGTGAAGAGATTGCAAGCTTCTATCATACCAATGCAAAAACAACTATTGAAAAATGTTTGAATGAAGATTGCGGATTCACTTGTTTCCAAGTAGTAGATGAAGAAATGCTTACATTGTGGGGGAAATAAAAAAACTCTAAAAATAAGAACCGCTTCTAACCAGATTTTAATAATAGAAATAGATTATAGGAAGTATAAACGATTTGCAAATAAATGAATTCATATTTTTATTCAGAGACCATTTCTAATTTTATCAATTCTTCAAATTCTGAAATTTTTGGTATTATCACTCAAAATAGTGATTTTCCAGACGAACCAACCCAAAAAGGTGCATGGATCTATGAAATAAATTTTTTAAAAAAAATTCTAGCTAACTATAATGGTAGGATATTTTTCGAATATTCCATACCAAGGATGGGTAGAAGGATTGATGTAGTATTAATTATTTCGAATGTAATATTTGTTTTGGAATTTAAAGTTGGAGAAAAGGATTTTTACCAAAATGCAATTGATCAAGTTTGGGATTATGCACTTGATTTAAAAAACTTTCACGAAACAAGCCACGATAATTTAATCGCTCCTATTTTAATATGTACTGAATCAAAAAGGCCGTTTTGTTTCGTATCTGAAATGCCTCACAACGATAATCTTTTGTTTCCAATAAAGGCAAGTGAGACAAATTTACATGAGGTTATCAAAAATGTTCTTGCATTCGCAGTTGGAGAAAATATCAATCAAGACACTTGGGCTACTGGTCGCTATGCACCAACACCCACCATCATAGAAGCTGCAATGTCATTGTACGGCGGACATTCAGTTGATGAAATTGCGCGCACAGATGCAGGTGCAAAGAACTTATCTACAACAACAGACGCGATTTTAAAAATAATTGTAGATGCAAAAGCCCATGGTAAAAAAGCCATTTGTTTTATAACCGGAGTACCCGGTGCTGGCAAGACATTGGTTGGTTTAAATATTGGAGCAAAAAATTATAAGGATAACGAGAAATCATCTACTGTTTTTCTTTCCGGTAATGGTCCATTGGTAGCCATATTACGCGAAGCTTTGACACGAGATAAAGTAAAAAGAGAACAAGAGCAAGGAAATAAAGTGAGGAAAGGGAAAGTATTTAGTACCGTAAAATCAATGATTCAAAACGTGCATAATTTTCGTGATGAATGTTTGAAAGATGAAGCACCACCATTTGAGCACGTAACCATTTTTGATGAAGCACAACGAGCTTGGGATATTACACAGACTTCTAATTTTATGAAGCGTAAGAAAAATCTATCCGGTTTTTCTATTTCTGAACCAGAGTTTCTTATTTCATGTATGGACAGACATAAAGATTGGGCAGTAATTGTTTGTCTTGTTGGTGGTGGGCAAGAAATTAATACCGGCGAAGCAGGCATTAGCGAATGGATAGAATCAGTAAATCGTTCTTTTCCGGAATGGCAGGTTTACGTTTCCGACAGACTGACTGATAGTGAGTATGCGGCCGGCCATACATTGAATTTGCTTGAGAAACATAAAACAGTTTATTTCAACAAAGACTTACATCTTTCTATTTCTATGCGTTCTTTTAGAGCTGAAAATGTTTCACTTTTTGTAAAGAATATTTTAGACTTAAACATTGATGAAGCGAAGAAAAATTACGAGTTACTAAAAAATAAATATCCGATTGTACTAACACGTGATTTAAAAGAGGCTAAGCAATGGCTTAAAGAAAAAGCAAGAGGGACAGAACGTTATGGCATAGTTGTTTCATCACAAGCAATAAGACTTAAACCGTATGCCATTGATGTAAAGTCTCCAATGGATCCAATACATTGGTTTTTGGATGATAAAGATGATATTCGTTCTTCCTATTATATGGAAGATGTAGCCACGGAATTTCAAGTGCAAGGTTTGGAATTAGATTGGGCCTGCGTTACTTGGGATGGAGATTTTAGATATTCTCATGAAGGTTGGCAAGGCTACTCATTTGTAGGAAGCCGATGGTATACGATTCGTAAAGAAGAAAGAAAATTGTATTTGAAAAATGCCTATCGGGTCTTATTAACGAGAGCGCGGCAAGGAATGGTAATTTTTGTGCCGGAAGGTAATGATGAAGATGGGACAAGGAAGAAGGAGTATTATGATGCAACGTGGGAGTTTTTGAGGGAGATTGGGATTGTAACAATATAGAGAACAATTGAAGACTGTGTTTCAGCCGAGCCTCTCGTGGAGAAATCATGCCTCAACCGAATCTCTTATCGGGGACCCGGCGTACTCGAAAGCTTCAGCGTTCTGCAAGATGTATTTATCTTTTAATCTGCTATGCTCATTTCTATTATTGACTTCCTGCCATTAATCTATCATTTCTTACACGGATTATTTAGGTTAAACTTGCTGTTGACGGGACGCCAATGTAAGCCTGGAATTAATTAATACATTGCTTACATTTATTGCTATCAAAGAAATCATCAAAAAAGACTGTAAAGCGTTGTTACTTCTTTTGGCAATTATATTATTATCAATTGATTTATTTTCCGGAAAATTTCAACATTGAATATCATCCAGGGTATTTGCTTTCCTTTTGGTGTGGTCTTATCACGAACCCGGTATGAATATGCGGCTTTTGTGATGGTGATGTAATTAATATTGCTAAAAGAAACAAACAAATCTCCAGAAGAAATTTTGCTTGTTTTCTCCGAAAGGTTTCTATTCAGTGGTCTCTTAAAATATCTCTCAATCTTTCATTATCTTTATTCTGATACACGATTGAATCAGAAAAATTATCTTATTCATTAAATACAAAACTGATGTCTGAGGTGGTTCGAAAATGACGGACACAAAATTCCGTTAGGTTAAATAATAAGA
>CAYNTP010000017.1:0-87725 GCA_964400415.1 uncultured Parafilimonas sp. | reverse complement strand
GAAAAAAGCGCTAAATATTTTTTCTCCGATTATCTATCGTTTATAATTAATTCATAAAATTAGTATTATTCTTTCATTTTTTATTCCTTCAAAATTTTCAAAACCCTTTTTTCATTTTTCTCATCAGTAATCACTGCATTATAAATCCCACTTGAGTAATGAGAAAGGTTTACGTTTACAACATTTTGCTTTTTATTGGAAACACCTGTTATAGTTTGTATTGTTTTTCCATTTATGTCAACAATGTTGATAGTGTAATTACCCGATGCTGGAAAGGAGAGAGTAGTATTTGTTTTAACCGGGTTAGGAAAAACGGATGTAAAAGTCTTTTTTTCTGATTTGATGTTGGATGCAATAAAATCTGAATTGGCTACATAATTGATAGTATCGCTGTATAAGGTTAACTCAGTTGCAACAGCATTTGTAACAGCCACAGAATAGTTGCCATTTTCAGAAGGCGTAAAAGTGGAATCGTCTTGAATGGTTGCCACTAAATTTGCGCCTTTATACCATTTATAAGTGTTGTTGCTTAATGTGCCGCCAGCAGAAACTGAAAACATTTTGTTGTTGAAATGCAGGCTGATATTTTTCTGTGGTGCATATACAAAGGTTGCAAAATTGTGCCCTGCCAATTCTTCCATTCCATCAAATGTGTAATTATTTACAGCCAACCCCAAATGTTTTAAAGCAGGATTGGTAGTAAGAAATGATGGGGCTGCCCCACTGAAATTATTATTCCCCGCCTGCAGGTTAATAAGCCGGTTCAGATTGCTGAATGTTGTAGGTATCTTCCCTCTTAAATAGTTATTTTCAAAATACAGGTATTTAAGCCGGTAAAGTTTTCCTATACCGGCAGGAATATTTCCCCTTAATTTATTATAGCTTAAGTCTAGCCTTATTAAAGATTTTAAATTTCCAAATGAACCAGGGATTGTTCCGTTTAATTGATTGTTATTTAATAAAAGATATTTTAAATTAGAAAGATTGCTTAATGATGAAGGAATCCATCCTTTTAATTCATTATCAGACAGGTTTAATAAATACAACTCAGTGAGATTACCTAAAGATGAAGGAATAATTCCGGTAAGTTGGTTATTATCTAAACGCATCTCCTGCATTTTGGAAAGGCTGCCAATTGAAGTTGGGATTTTGCCGCTTAATTGGTTGTTGTTGCAATAGAAGAATTGTAAATAATAAATATTGCCAATTGTGGATGGAATGGTTCCGGTTAAATAATTGTTGTCTAAAATAAGATATATTAAATTGGTAAGATTACCTAACGAGGCAGGAAGTGTACCATTTAATCCATAGTCAGATAAAAACAATTGATTTACTCTTCCATTATCCACTCCCACACCTGCCCATGTACTTAATGGTGCTTGTGTTAACCAATTAATATTATTGTGCCAATGTGGCCCATCAGTACTGTTATATAAATCAACAAGTGCAAACGAATCCTGCAAATTAACCTGCGCATTTGCAGTGTTAAGTTTGCAAATAAAAAATATTGCAGCAGTCATTAAAAGTGTAAATTTTCTTTTCATAGTGTGTAATTGTAATTGATAATGTTTAGGTGATTACAATCATCTGAACAAATTTAGAGAAAGGGGGAATTACAAACTCATTTAAAGTACTGAAACATAAAAAACATTTTTCTTTATTCCTTTAATATTTTCAAAACCCTCTTTTCATTTTTCTCATCAGTAATCACTGCATTATAAACCCCACTTGAGTAATGAGAAAGATTTATTGAAACAACATTTTGAGTTTTGTTCGAAACGCCTGTTATTGTCTGTAAAGTTTTACCATTCATATCAACAATGTTGATGGTGTATTTGCCCGATGCAGAAAATGAGAGAGCGGTATTTGTTTTAACCGGGTTAGGAAAAACGGATGCAAAAGTCTTTTTTTCTGATTTGATGTTGGAGACAATAAAATCTGAATCAATGTCAATATGTACTTTTTCGCTATATAAAGTCAATGCTTTAGCGACTGCATTCTTTGCTCTTACATTATAAGTGCCACCTTCAGTAACTATAAAACTAGAATCAGCATTTGTGCTGTCAATTAATATCCCATTTCTATACCAATAGTATGTATCATTTGATGGAGTGCCACCAACTGAAACCCAGATTTTGTTACCTGATTGGTATAGTGGCACCTTACCCTGTGGTGAATAAAAAGTATAAAGCGGTCTTGTAATATCTTCAAGGCCGGCAAATGTGAAAAAATTGTTTTCTATATGTAAGGTTGTACTCTTTGCTTTTAATTTTTTAAAGGTTGAAGGTATTGGTCCAGAGAGTTTGTTATTATTTAAATATAGTCCATATAAAGTTTTTAATCTGCCAATGGATGCAGGAATTGAACCTGATAAATTATTATTATTTAAAAATAGTGATTCAATATTGGGGAGGTTGCCTAACTCATGAGGAATACTACCTGAAAAATTATTGTAAGAAAGATCTAAATCATAAAGGTTCTTATATTCTTGGAAAAAAGCAGGGATTTGACCTCCAAGATTTGATTTATATAAATATAGTTGTACAAGTGATGTGAGATTCTTGAATGTGTTGGGTATTTTGCCTTGAAAATTGCATAATTCTAAAGTCAAATATTTAAGATTTACCAAATTCCCCATTTCATGTGGCAGGAAACCGTTTAATCCTGTCTTGTAAAATTTAAGAGTGATTAGATTAGTCAGGTTTCCTATTTCGTGTGGTATTGGACCGTGTAAATGTGAATTATACGAAATATCAATAAAAGTCAATTGATCCATGTTTCCAATAGAAGCAGGTAGTTTCCCATGCATCCCATTTTTGCTAAGGCTCAATCCAACAACCCTGTTATTTGTTACAGTTACACCTTTCCATTTTGAAACCGGGTTTGAGAATAACCAATTATTATCGCTTTTCCAGTGTGGCCCATCTGTACTATTGTAAAAGTCAACTAACGCCAATGAATCATTGACATTCACCTGGGCAGATAAATCTTGAGGAAGAATAAAAAAGATTGCAGCAGATAAAAAAAAGAATGTAAATATTTTCATCATGATCAAAATAAGTAGATAGATTAATGAAAGGAATACTCTTAAAGATACGAAAAAATAAACCCTGTGGTTATTTTTATTCCACAGGGTCTATAAAAATTCAATCCAATCCTTTTATACATTAAACCTGAAATGCATTATATCTCCATCTTCTACCACATAGTCTTTTCCTTGTACAGCAAGCTTACCTGCATCGCGGCAGGCTGCTTCACTTTTTAATGTAATGAAGTCATTGTATTTGATTACTTCAGCTCTTATAAAACCTTTTTCAAAATCAGTATGGATAACACCTGCAGCCTGTGGCGCCAACATTCCACGGTGTATTGTCCATGCACGCACTTCCTGTTCACCTGCTGTAAAATAGGTTGCAAGGTTTAATAAATGATAAGTGGAACGAATCAACCGCACCACACCACTTTCTTTTAAACCAAGGTCTTCTAAAAATAACTGCCTGTCATCAAAACTATCCATTGCTGCAATTTCACTTTCAATAGCTGCGCTGATAAATAAAATTTCTGCGTTCTCATTTTTCACTGCTTCTTTCACAGCATCAGTATATTTATTTCCGGTAATCACAGATTTTTCATCCACATTGCATACATAAATCACCGGCTTAATAGTTAGCAGGAAAAGGTCATCCACATGTTTTTTTCTTTCTTTCTCATCCACAATAAATGCCCTTGCATTTTTTCCCTGTTCAAGATGTGATTTTAATGCTTTCAAAATTTCTAATCCTGCAGCAGCTTCTTTATCATTCTTGGCTACCTTTTCATTTTTAGAAATTTTTCTTTCTACAGTATCAAGGTCTTTCAACTGTAGTTCCGTATCAATAATTTCTTTATCACGTACAGGATTGATGTTGCCATCAACATGAATAACATTATCGTCATCAAAACAACGCAACACATGTATGATGGCATCCGTGTTGCGGATATTTCCCAAAAACTGGTTGCCCAGGCCTTCACCTTTGCTGGCGCCTTTTACGAGGCCGGCAATGTCAACTATCTCTACTGTTGCAGGCACTACCCGTTGTGGGTTTACCAGTTTTTCCAGTTCAAATAATCTTGCATCCGGCACTGTGATGACACCAACATTGGGTTCGATGGTGCAAAAAGGAAAATTTGCTGCCTGTGCTTTTGCATTGCTGAGTGCATTAAATAAAGTTGATTTTCCCACATTCGGTAACCCTACTATTCCTGCTTGTAATGCCATAATATCTTAACGCTTATAATGAAGTTTTCAATTCCCCGGAGAGAATTTTTTAAAATTAAAAAAGTGCGCAAAAATAATGGATGGGCAATTATAAAATGTTTCTTTTATTTTAGCGACTTACAAAACACTCCGGGGGACAGTGCATGGCATTAAATATTGTCTGGATTGCATTTTTTATTATCGCTTTTATCATTGCATTGATTAAAGGGATTTTTTTAGGTGATACCACCATTTTCAAGACATTGGTGGATGGCATTTTTGACACAGCAAAATCTTCTGTGATTGATGTGGCATTCCCGCTCGCAGGTACTATGGTTTTCTTTTTAGGGTTGATGAAGATTGCAGAAAAAGCAGGCGCTATCAACTGGATGGCACGCAGGCTGAACCCTTTCATGAAAAGGTTGTTTCCTGAAATTCCCAACGACCATCCAGTGATGGGTGAAATGGTGATGAACTTCAGCGCTAATATGCTTGGGCTTGATAATGCTGCAACACCTTTTGGTTTAAAAGCAATGGAGAGCCTGGAAAAAATCAACCCGAATAAAGGCACTGCATCCAATGCACAGATTATGTTTTTGGTATTGCATACAAGCGGTTTGGTTTTGATACCACTTTCAATTTTTACTTACAGGATTTCTGTTGGCTCACATGATGCAACGAGTGTTTTTATTCCCTGCGTATTGGGTACAGTGATTACTACACTCGCTTCAATTTTTGTTGTTGGTATAAAACAAAAATTAAAATGGGACTTTGTTTTCGCAGCATGGATGATAAGCTTAATTGGTATTGTTGCTGCGCTCATGCTTGGTGTTTATTTAATGGGGCCTGAGACAAAACAAATTTTCAGTTCTGTTACCGGCAACCTTGTTTTATTGATAATAATCGTTGCAATTATTATTGGAGGCGTGTATAAAAAAGTTTCAGTGTTTGATGCTTTTATTGATGGCGCAAAAGAAGGTTTTGATGTAGTGCTGAAAATAATCCCTTATCTCGTAGGCATGCTTGTTGCTATTCGTGTTTTCCGTGATAGCGGCGCTTTGAATTATATCACAGATGGTATTGCATACCTTGTAAAAGCAGTGGGATTCAATACTGATTTTGTACCTGCTTTGCCCACAGCAATTATGAAACCATTCAGCGGCAGTGGCGCCAGGGGAATGATGATTGATGCAATGCAAACTTATGGCCCTGATACTTTTGTTGGCAAACTTGCCTGCACTTTCCAGGGTTCTTCTGATACAACTTTTTATATCCTGGCATTATACTTTGGAAGTGTTGGTATTAAAAAAGTCCGTTATGCTGTATGGGCCGGCCTTGCTGCTGATATTATCGGTGTAATTGCAGCTATCATCATCGGCTATATTTTCTTCAAATAAAAAAATCATTATTGTCCGACTAATATTATTCAAAGTGGCTGAAACCCTTTGCCAGTAAGGGTTCTAAGTCCGCCATAGGCGGAACCTGTTCGCCTATGGCGGATGAGGCCCTGAAAAGCAATGAGCTATTATTTTTTGTTGGATAACAATGCAATAAAATCATTGCAACGTTTTGCTGTCAATAACGCACTGCGCATTTGCGAAATTTACAACATGCAAATATCTTAAGCTGAGTTTCTTCCTGCATTAATCAAACCAAATGAACAACGCATTGCCAGCTTCTCATATTTTTCTTTAAAAGGTGAATCTTTCTTCTCGCGGATTTGCATCAATGCATATTGCTGGATTGTAGCCAATGGTAAAACAATCCTTTCCCGCATCTGTACACTCGATTGCTCTACCGGATAATCTGCCATTAATGTATCATGGCCCGAAAGTTTTTTGATATACTCAACTGTAAGGTTGTACTCATTATTCATCATATTCCACATTTTGCCATAGCGTGGATTGTCTGAAAGATATTGTGTGAGTGGAAAATAACATTTCATCATCGCCATCTCGCAGTTATCAATAAGTGTTTTAAAGAATAATGAGTTCTTATACAGTGCCTGAACGTTTTTCCATTTATGATTGGCTTCTGCTTTTTTCAATGCTGTGCCCACACCATAATAACCTGAAACATTTTGTTTCATCTGGCTGAATGAACCAACAAATGGTATGGCGCGCAGGTCATTCAAAGTAAGCGTAGATGCTTTGCCACGTTTGGTGGGCCTGCTCCCGATATTTGTTTCTGAATAAAAACGCAATGCACTGATTTCTGCGAGGTAATCCACAAAAACCGGATTGTTTTTTAACTGCAGGTAAGATTCGTAACTGTCTGCTGATAATTGCTTCAATAGTTTTTCTTCACTGCCTGATAAAGTATTTTCTTTTGCAGAAAACAGGTCATTTGAAATACCGGCATTGAGCAATTGTTCGATATTATATTGAGCAGAATCTATGGTGCCGAAATTTGAACTCACCGTTTGTCCCTGGATAGTTAACTGAATTTCTTTGTTTGAAATTTCCTGTCCCATGGATGCATAAAATTTATGTGTCTTGCCACCACCACGTGCAGGAGGGCCGCCACGGCCATCAAAAAATATTACATCAATACCGTATTTTTTTGAAACACTTGTGAGCTTCTCTTTTGCTTTGTAAATACTCCAGTTGGCCATTAAGTAGCCACCATCTTTTGTGCCATCAGAAAATCCAAGCATGATGGTCTGTATGTTGTTGCGCAGTTTCAGGTGCTGCCTGTATGCAGCATTTGAATACAATTTTTTCATCACCACTGATGCATTTATCAAATCATCAATTGTTTCAAACAATGGCACAATATCAACAGCCATTTCTTCTTTCTTCCATCCTGCCAGTAAAAACAATGCATACACCTGTATCATGTGCAATGCATTCTCGCAATGACTGATTATGTAGCGGTGACAGGCTTCTTTGCCATTGTTCTTTTGTATGGCCATGATTGCATCAGCAGATTGAAGTGTGTCTGCAAAAAGCTCGTTATCTCCAAATGAAACTTCTGCCTTTTGCAACCTGAACAGCACATCTATTTTTTTATCTTCATCGAGTGAGTTATAATTAGCAGGTAGAATTTTCTGTTGTACCAGCGAATCAAAAAATTTATTGTGGATTGAACTGTCCTGCCTGATATCAAGCGATGCAAAATATAACCCGAATATCCTGCATTTGAAAATCAGTTTATAAACATCTTCAATAAAAAGATTGTTGTTTTGCCGCAGCACGATTACAATCTCTTCGAGGATGCCAATAATTTCCTGCTGTGTAATTTTTTCAGATGAGTTGTTATATAAATTATCATACAGCCTTTTTTCCAGTTGAGTGATTAACTCACTTGCCCCCTTGAATGTAAGCCTGCGTTTCAGCCATCTTGCATTTTTATGATAGGAACGTAAAATGCCGAACCGTAAAGCCTCTGCTACTTTTAATGTTACTGCAGTTGTAACAAAAGGATTACCATCCCTGTCAGCGCCGGGCCAGAAACCCATTTGTATCAATGGGTGTTTTACTTCTACTGATTCGGAAAATTCATTTTTTAAAATTGACATGATATTACCTGCAGCATCATAAAAAACATTTTCCAGGAACCATAACAAACTCAAAGCTTCATCATAAGGTGTTGGTTTATGTTTTTTAAGAAAAGGAGTGCGGCCCAACTGTTGCAGGTAAGTATTCACCAGTTCGGTGTCATCTTCTTTTAATGCTTTTGCCAGGTCATTGATGATGCCGAGCACTTCACCAGTATAAAATTGTGTAGGATGCGCTGTCAGTACAATACGGACTGCAAAATCTTTCAGCTTTTTTATCAGCTCTTTTTCTTTATGCATTTGTCCTGTCTGAGAACAAAGTTGTTTTATTGTACCAGGCCCATTAATATCATTCACTTCTTTAAAAGCTGCATCTTCCAAAGCATCAAACAACACCACCTGTCTTTCTGCATATTGCACAAAACGGAACAACAAATCAATCCGCTCTTCTTCTTTTTCATAAGAAGTGTTTTGCTTCAAAAAATCATTGATGATTTTTGAAGGGCTTTGTTTCTTGCTGAAACCTTCTTCGCACTGCAATAGAAAAAGTGAAAGTAACACGCCCGTCTTTTCAATACTGTGAAAGGGTAATGAAGTAAATAAACTGTTGTACAACTGGAATTTTAAGGCAACATGATTCCTAAACTCCTGTAACGCTACTGAAGATGCCTGGCTCATAATTGCGCTAAAAATATTAAATTTTTTTCAGCCGCCTGTATATCTTATTATAAAATGTTGAAATGATACTGCAGGCTTGCTTTGGCAGCAATGAAAATTTTATTGATTCCTGCAATGCGGATGCGTTTTTCAAAAATAGTTTTTGGTTGCAGTTTTTTTATCTTTTTGAATAAGGATAAATAATACCTGTAAGCTACAAACACACCCAATCTTACTTTTGCAGGCAATAACAAAATGCCTTTGTAAGCATTATCAAAATCATTTTGTATTTCAGATTCTATGGAGCGCTTTTGTTCTGCATTAAACTGTTTGAAATTACAGTTTGGAAAATAAACCCTGTGCAACAAATCATGGTCAGCTTTCATGTCTCTTAAAAAATTTACTTTCTGCAAAGCTGCGCCAAAACTTTGTGCATAAGTTTTCAATTGTTGAAACATATTCATATCACCATTGCAGAAAACATAGAGGCACATCAGGCCAACTGTTTCAGCACTTCCATAAATATATTCTTTGTAGTGTGTTTCATCATATAATGTCTGATGCAGGTCAGATTGCATGCTGCTGAAGAAAGCATCAACCAGCGCTAAATCTATTTTGTATTTATTGATTGTGCGTTGAAAGCTGTGCAGGATAGGGTTTAAACTGATGCCATTCTGAATGGCGAGATATGTTTCCTTTCGGTATGATTCCAGTAACTGTGATTTGTCATAATCGTGGAAAGTATCCACTATTTCATCAGCGAAGCGTACAAAGCCGTAGATGTTGCGGATGTCATCCCGGTAATCTTTGTGCAGCAGCCTTATTGCCGATGCAAAAGAACTGCTGTAATTTTTTACAGTGATTTTACTGCATTGATTGCTGGTCTTGTGAAAAAGTTCTATCATCTGCTTGGTCTGCAATATTAATCATACTTCATAATGGATAAAAAAATGGATAATATTTTTTAGTTAATTGTATATAATCTTATAAAATTTAAACAGGAAAAATTTTATTTTTTCATGTTTAAAAAAATGAAAAATGCCTTGTTGTTTCTAACAAGGCATTTTGAATATGAAATAATATTTCTGTTGTGATTGTGTTGCCAGGTGCAGAACAACTTTGTAAAATATTTATGTTATATCTGATAAGAGATGATTCATTCAATTGTAATACAGGTGCATTTTATTATAAATTTTTTTTATTCAGCTCCATCAGTTTTTGCTCTTGCTATTGCATATTCACCAACTCTTTTTCCTGCAACCATCCCGGAATCACAATCCATTTTTGTATGTATCCCTGCAATGAACCTTGATTCGGCAGCTTCTGCTGACATGGCTTCATATTTACCTGCATTTGCAGGAATGATATGGCCTAAAATTGTTGAAGCCGATTCGCTGAAAGTAGAATGGCCTGAAATGTATGATGGAAAATTCGGGATGCCTGTTAACGTTTTTATTGAAGGTATTACTTGTGTCGGGCGCGGATTGAAATAAAAATATTTCGTTTCCCAGCAAACAATAGCAGCATCCATTTGCCCCATATTTAATAAAGCCATGTTGCGTGCCCAACGCACTTCACTATAATTCTGTTTGATAAAATCATCTGCTGCAATTGCATTCCAATGACCTGTTGGTGTATATGTCCCAACACCATCTGCCCAATACTGAACAATTCTTTCCTGTTCCCTCGTAGGATTTTTTATTTGTTTATAAGCATCCTGGTTCTGTTCTAAAAATTCACCGCTTTCTGTTGAGAAAGGGTAACCCGGGCGTATTTGTGCAATTGTTGATGAATCAAATAAAAAAGGTAAAACACTACCAAACAAAGGCAACATGGGTGGGCGTTTTGGTATTTCCAGGCTAAACCATGGTGTCTCACCACGTGCAGTTGTGTTTGTAACAAATGAATTCCAAACATCAGGGTTACCACCCGATGTACCTGCATGGTCTGCTTTTGCGCGTGCAGTAAATAATGCTGCTATCTGCCTTCCCAAAGCTTCACCTGCATTAATATCAGTGCGGGTAGCAGCGCCGCTTTGAATTGCTGCTAATTCTTCTGCTTCAACTTTCTGCTGGATGTTTGCTACTTCTGTTGGAAACATCATCTTCATTATTTCAGATGTTACACCAGCCAGCACAGCTGCTTCTGATGGATATGATGGTAAACCTGAATTTCCATTCATCGCATTGATTGTTGCATCAACGGTATTAGGTGCAGGTTGATTATATAATTTTTTATAGTACCAGCATGAAACAAGTGCATCATATTGCGCTGCGCTCAAATAAGCAAATGCCCTTGCGGCATAAGGTGGATTTGAGAATGGGAATTCAGGATAATTAAATGGGTTTACTGGACTCGGGGCAGGATATGTACCATCTTCCAGTTGATAAGGTGGAAGGTTATATTTTGCTACAAGTTCACGCATTATTTCATTCCATCTTAAAACACCACCTGCACCCCAATAACGGATTTGTTCCAAATCATTATCACTTAAATCTTGCTGATAACCTTTTATTTCGTTTAAGTCTGCGAGGTATGCTGATGAGTTTGTTGCAGGCGGTGGAGCCACTGAAAAAATTCCAGGGCTTGAAACCAAAACCGTTTTCCATGTACCGGCATCTAAATCCTGTGAAACCGGGTTTAACGCCGGTAGGTTATCTGTTCTTTCAACAATATTTTTTGAACACGAGATATACAACACGGAGCTTAATATTGCCGTAAATATTATTAATGATATAATCTTTTTCATTTTAATTTTTTTTAATGGTGGTTAATTTATTGTGCACAGTTTGCAGGTGTGTGGTTTATTATTTTTCTTTTTTGATAAAGAAAAAATATAAAATACAGAAGCGTTATATTCTGTTGTCTGTCCAACATTCCTGCCATGAATCACATAGCTGCTGCCGGCTTCAAGTGAAAGCGCAGGCAGTTTTTTAGGAACGTATTTTATATGCACACCTGCAATGCTTGCATTCATGCGGTTACTGGGAAAAGGCATATCATTTCTGCGGATATCAAACCCGCCCAATGTATTGTTCTGCTGATAAAATGCTTCAGCTATTACACGAAAACTCCTGAACCCTGTTCTGATATTAAAGCTTGCCATGTCAGGCATTTCCACTTCGTTTGTAATATGCATTTCTGTTGTATAATATGAAGTGCGGTCAATACGAATATTATTCCTGTATTGATAAGTGCCGGATACTGTTACAAAAAAACCACGGTGCTGATAATCGAACATTAATCTTGCAGATGCAGTGGTGCTGTGAAGGCCTAATGTCAGTGGTAAATAATCTGCCTGATAATTGCTGAGTGGTGTGGAAAATCCAGCTAATCCATAAACAGAAAATAAAGAATTCTTACCAGTCCTTTTTTCAAACGGCATCCATTTCAACCATAATGAAAGGTCCTGGATACCTCTTGAATTATGCAGTGTTCCTGCAGATGCTTTTGTACTGATATATGGTGCGCCAAATAAAATGTTTAACCGGTCAGTAATACCATAAACACCCATTATGCTATATGTATTTGTTGATATAGTTCCAATGTTATCGTTATCTCTTTTTAAAGTGCCTTCCCAGTATTTGTTCCAACTGCTGTGGCTGAATGTAGGGCCAACACAAAGATTGTGCTGACCCATCATAATAGCATCCATATCTGTTTGTGCATGGACGGATACCTGAAATATAACAAGTATTAAGAACGCAAATACATTGCGCTTATAAATAGTTTGCATTGTGCAATAATTTATATAGTGAACAATCAATAATGATGAACAAACATGCTGTTGACAACAGCATTAAACACCAGCATAAACAAAGCTGGCAATAATAAAGTATGGAAGACTATATGCGTGGTGGTTGTTCAGGTATTTTGGATTCACCTTTTTGAAGAAATGCAGAATAGTTTTCTGCATGAATATTTGCCAGTTTGTTATTTGAAAAACTTATTGTGGAATTATCTGTTTTAATATAATCACTCAGTACGAGTTTAAAAATTGAATTATTACTTCCGGATTTTTTTGTTGCATTATTCTGAAGGTCAATCTGATTTTTTAAAAAATCATTTTCTGCAATTTGCAGGCTCATTTTTTTCGTATCGGGCAGGCACATTAAAACCAGGTTGCCCTGCGATATTTTTTCTTTTACGTAATGATAGATTTTACCATTCAGTGCTATGGCTCCATCTTTCCTTTCAAAATCTTTTGTGTCATTTAAGTAAGGCAATGATAGTGGTATTGTGATAGTGATGAGTTGCGATTCATCATAATCATCTTTGTCAATCTTTGTTGCTAATTCTTTTTCAGCCTTCAACTTCAGTGTGTAAAACATTAACCTGTAACCGATAAAATTATACAGGAGCAAAATAAGTAATAGTATGGTTGCTGCTTTCTTCAATTATGAACCGGCAAAATAGTGAATTATTGAAAAGAAGGAAAAACTTTATCCATGATATTTTTCTGAATTTTTTTTCATCATTCCAACTTACACTTCATTTTCAAAATATGAGTTTTATTTGTATTGCAATATCACCTGCTTTGCAACAATTTCACCACTGATTATTGTAGGCGGCACACCTGGCCCGGGTACTGTGAATTGACCAGTATAAAAAAGGTTTTTTATTTTCCTGTTTTTTATGGAGGGTTTCATGATGGCTGTTTGCATTAAAGTATTTGCCAAACCATAAGCATTGCCTTTATATGCGTTATAATCTTCAATGAAATTGTTGATGGAATATGTTTGCCTAACGATAATATTCTCCCTGATGTTTTGTTGAATATGTTTTTCAAACCTTGTAATAACCATATCAAAATATTTTTCACGTAATGATGATGAATCACCTGAAAGCCCTGCAGCTACCGGGATAAGAAAGAAAAGGTTTTCACATCCTGCAGGTGATAATGTGCTGTCTGTAACAGAAGCAGCGCTTACATAAAACAAAGGATTGGAAGGCCACTGATGTGTTATAAATATTTCTGAAGCATGTGTGTCAAAACCGGTGTCAAAAAATAATGAATGGTGTACAATATTCTCCAGCCTTTTATTTAATCCAACATAGAAAATAATACAGGATGGTGCAACACTTTTTTTATTCCAATATGTTTCAGGGTAGTTCCTGTAACATGGTTCTATTAATTGGTTTTCTATAAAATGATAATCAGCATTTCCGATAACAATATCAGCAGAAAAAATTTCCTGTTCGCCAAAATTATTTTCAACGATTACTGATTTGGCAAGATTATCTTCAATTTTTATCTCTGTTACATTTTTATTGAAAAAAAACCTGGCGCCTGATTCTGTTGCGAGCCGGTGCATAGCTTTTACGATGCTGTACATGCCACCTTCCGGAAACCAGGTGCCGCCATTGATATCAGCATAATTCATCAGGCTGTATAATGCAGGAATTTTTGATGGTATCGCACCTAAAAACAAAACAGGAAATTCCATCATCTGCTGAATGAATGGATGATGAAAATATTTTCTCACATGTTTTTGCATGGAAGAAAAAACATCTAACCTGGTTATGCCATACAATAATTCTTTATCAAAAAATTCAGAGATGGAAAGGCCGGGTTTATAAACAAGGTTTTGCATTCCTATTTTGTATTTGAATGTTGCTTCATTCAAATATGCATCCAGTTTTTTTGAACTGCCTTTTTCAATTTTTTCAAATAAAGATTTTAAAGCATCATAACCTGCGGGGATATCAATAAAATCATCTTCCCTGTAAATCCTGTAAGAAGGGTCAAGCCTTTTTAATTCATAATAATCACTAACATTTTTATTAAACTGATGGAAGAACCTTTCAAAAATATCAGGCATCCAATACCAGCTTGGGCCCATGTCAAATGTAAAACCATCTTTCATCAATTGCCTGGCTCTGCCACCGGGTTGATGATGTTTTTCAAGCACTGTAACATCAACGCCTTCTTTCGCTAAAAAGCAGGCAGCAGAAAGACCTGCAAAACCACTTCCGATTATGATGACTTGTTTTTTTGCAGGCACATTATTTTTATTTTGAAAATTTTATTGAAGTAAAAACTATAATGATGGATTGTTGCTGCATGATTACTTACATGCATAAAATGATGACAAGAAAAATATTTTCAGGCAAATAATATCAGTGCAACAATTTTATTAAACACTTACATTGAAATCCCTCAATGCATCATTCAGGCTCGTCTTCAAATCCGTGCTGGGCTTGCGTTTCCCGATGATTAATGCACAACTCACACCAAAAGAACCTGCAGGAAAATCTTTGTTATAAGTTCCCGGAATAACAACACTACCTGCAGGCACTTTGCCCCTGTATTCAACAGGTGATGATTGGCTCACATCAATAATTTTAGTGGATTGTGTAAGCACAACGTTGGCGCCGAGCACTGCTTCTTTTTCAACAATCACACCTTCCACAACAATGCAACGGCTACCGATAAAACAACCATCTTCAATTATTACAGGGCTTGCCTGCAAAGGCTCTAACACTCCACCAATGCCTACGCCACCACTTAAATGAACATGCTTCCCGATTTGTGCACAACTGCCAACAGTTGCCCATGTATCCACCATCGTTCCTTCATCCACATAAGCGCCGATATTGATAAAGCTCGGCATTTGCACAACTGTCTTTGCAATGTATGCGCCGTATCTTGAAATAGCGCCGGGTATAGTTCTTACACCTAAATCTTTGAAATCTTTTTTCAATGGGATTTTATCATAAAACTCAAATGGAGGTGTTTGATAAGTTTCCATTGGTTGCACTGCAAAATATAAGAGTATTGCCTGCTTCACCCATTCATTTACCTGCCAACCATTTCCTGTTGGTGATGCAGTGCGTAACCTGCCTTTGTCCACTTCTTCAACAGCAGCTTTAACTGCATCAATATATTTTTTTTCTTTCAGCAATTCACGGTTTTGCCATGCTTCCGAAATCAATGTTTGTAATTCCATGAAATTTTTTTTGCGAATATAGTATTGAAACGATGCAGATTGATTTTTTCAAATACATTTTGAACCTGCAAATCATCATTTCCCCGAATGCATCATCCATTCTTTAAAGTCATCAAAAGATGCATTCATATAAATACTTTTTTTCTGTTGATGAAACAAGTGTTGGACACTACCAGGGATAGCAATTTTATATCCGGTTGCTGCTTCAACAGTTTCCGGGAATTTTACCGGGTGTGCAGTCTCCAAAAATATTCCGCCGCCATTTTGTTCTCCGGATAAATTGATAACAGCATCACCTAAATAATCAATGAGTGCATAATAACCTACAGCGCCATGTGGATCCAGTGTATATTGATATTGTTGGAAAACTTCACTGATTGTTGCCTTTGTTGTTTCATCGCTGATGCTGTAACTGCTGAATACTTTTTTTAATTCATTCAACTGCTGGTGAAACATTTCAAGGATGCGGATGAAATTACTTGGGTTGCCAACATCCATTGCATTGGAAATTGTTGGAATTGTTTTTTTAGGTTGATAAATTCCTGTTTGTAAAAATGCCGGCACCACATCATTTGAATTGCATGCAGCAATAAAATGTTTCACCGGTAACCCTGAAACATTTGCCAGTATGCCTGCACAAATATTTCCGAAGTTGCCACTTGGTACACTAAAAACCGGTGGCTGCTGATAAGGCCATTGTTGAAATGCATAAAAATAATATAACTGTTGCGGCAACCATCTTGCCACATTGATAGAGTTGGCAGATGTCAAAGAAAATTTCTTATTCAAATCAGCGTCTGCAAATGCCAGCTTGACGATGCTCTGGCAATCATCAAAGTTTCCATTCACTTCTATTGCTGCAATATTTTTTCCTAAAGTTGTTAACTGTAATTCCTGTACCGGGCTTACTTTTTTTGATGGATATAAAATGATTACTTCCACACCTTCTACTCCTAAAAACCCATTGGCGACAGCGCCGCCTGTATCACCACTGGTTGCAACAAGTACAGTTGTCTTTTGATTTTTATTTCGATTGAAATATCCAAGGCAACGGCTCATAAACCTGGCGCCCACATCTTTAAATGCAAGTGTTGGCCCGTGAAATAATTCAAGCGCAAACACACCTTCATGCACTTTCACCAATGGAAAATCAAAGTTGACTGTTTCTTGTATGATGTCCTGCAAAACCTTAGCAGGTATGCTTTCGCCAACATAAGGCTGCATCACTTCAACACCAATTTCTTCTTTTGTTTTGGTTTTAATTGAATCAAAAAAGTCTTTTGATAAAGTATGAATAGAAGATGGAAAATACAATCCTTTATCAGGAGCCTGGCCTTTAATAGTGGCTTCTTCAAATGTGGCTTCAGGTGAAATTTTGTTTAAGCTGTAAAATTTCATATTGAATAGAATTAATGCAGACCAAAGGAATATCTTTTTTAAGCAGGATTAAAACTTCGTTGATATGAAGCTTTACAGGTTACTTCAAAAAATATTCCGTTTCATCATTTAAATTTATTTAATTGTATTTCAGACAATTTTAACGCCATTCTTATTAATCGTAGTTACATGTGTGTGATAAGCAATACCTAAATTATCATACACATTTTTCATAGCTGTTTCTACCCTTAAAGCTGATTGTGCATCTTTACTCAGCATAAAGATAGAAGGCCCGGAACCTGATATACCGCCACCAAGTGCACCTGCTTCCTTGCTTGCTTTTTTAATTTCATAAAACCCTGGAATCAAAATACTGCGTACCGGCTCGATGATAACATCTTCAAGTGAGCGGCTGATGAGGTCGTAATCATGCTGAATAAAACCTGCCACCAGACCTGCAATGTTGCCCCATTGTTTGATAGCATCTTTTAACTGTACCTGGTGTTTTAAAATCTGCCTGGCATCAGCAGTACGCACTTCAATCTGCGGGTGAACAACAGTAACATGTAAATCCGGTGCATCAATGCTGATGATATCTAAAGGAAAAACAGAGCGTATCAAAGTAACGCCGCCATAAATACATGGAGCAATGTTGTCGGCATGTTTTACACCACAGGCAACTTTTTCACCATTCATTGCAAAACGCACCAAATCCTGTTTTGTATAACGGTTGTTTAAAAGATGGTTGGCTGCAACAACAACACCTGCAGCGCTGGCTGCGCTTGAACCAATGCCACTGCCTGGCATAATTTTTTTCTCACTGGTGATAGTAAATCCTTTTACATCTTTTGTTTCTTCCAGCAAAGCAAGTAAAGCAGCGCCACTCACATTTTTTTCGGCCTGTACAGGTAAATCAAAATCATCATTATTGATAATATGCACACCGGGTTCAGGTGAAATTTCAACTGTTAATTCATCGCATGGTTCATTTAAACATAAACCTAAGATATCAAAACCGCAAACAAGGTTGGCAACCGTTGCCGGGCTATGTATTGTTATTTTTTTCATCACACCCTCGCCACTCTTATTATGTCTGCAAATACACCGCTTGCTGTAACATCAGCGCCGGCGCCTGCACCTTTCACAACCAAAGGTTGTTCAGGATAACGCTGCGTGTAAAATAAAACGATATTATCTTTTCCATATAAATGATAAAAATCCGAATCTGCCTGTATATGTTGCAATCCCACATTTGCTTTACTTTTTGAACCCTGCGCTGAGCTGTTATATTCTGCAACAAATTTCAATTTACAATTTTTTGCTGCAGCATCCTGGTATAATTTTTTGAAATGGTCTTCGTGTTTCAGCATTGTTGCATAGAAATCTTCAACACTGCCTTCAAAACATTCATCCGGAAGGAAACTATTGTTGGTGATATCTTCCATTTCAATTTTTTCACCGGCACCACGGGCAAGGATCAATATTTTTCGCATCACATCTGTACCACCCAGGTCAAGCCTTGGATCTGGTTCAGTATAACCTTCATCCTGCGCTTGTCGCACAACATCTGCAAAAGGTTTGGTGGCATCATAATGATTAAATACAAAATTTAAAGTGCCGGATAAAACTGCCTGTATTTTTGTAACTGTATCACCGCTTCTTCTTAAATCATTCAACGTGCCGATAACCGGCAAACCCGCACCCACATTGGTTTCGAATAAAAACAATGCATTGTATTCCCTGGCCAGTGATTTTAAATTGATGTAATGCTGGTATGATGATGAAGCAGCAATTTTATTACAGGCAACCACAGAAACAGCCTTTGATAATAACTGATCATACACTGCAGCAACAGATGCGTTGGCGGTAACATCGGCAAAAACAGAATTGCGTAAATTTTTCTGGATAATTGTTGAAACAAATTTATCCAGTTGCATGTCTTCACCTTGTTGCAATTGTTCTTTCCAGTTACTAAGGTCAATATCATTACCATTATCTGCAAACAACATTTTCCTGCTATTGGCAATGCCGGTAATTCTAACCTGTAAGTTTAGATTGTCCTGTAAATATTTTTGTTGTTGCTGCACCTGGTGAATCAACTTACTGCCTACATTACCTGCACCAACGATAAAAACATTCAGTTGTTTAAATACAGATTCAAAGAAAGCTTCATGCAGTACGTTCACTGCTTTTTTAATATCTGCATTGGCAATTACTGCAGAAATATTTCTTTCAGATGAGCCCTGCGCAATTGCCCTGACGTTAATACCGTTCCTGCCCAATGCATTAAACATCTTACCGCTGATGCCCGGGTGGCTTTTCATCTTATCACCTACAAGTGCGATGATGCTTTGCTCTGTTTCAACAATTAAAGGTTCAACCTTTTTCTGTGCTATCTCCATTTCAAAAGCTTTGTCCACAGATAGCTTGGCTTTTACCACATCACTGGTGTTGACAGCTACACAAATAGAATGTTCAGATGAGCTTTGCGTGATCAGGATTACATTGATTTTTTCAGCGGCCAATGCTTCAAACAAACGCTTTGAAAACCCCGGGATACCAATCATGCCACTGCCTTCAAGGCTTAGTAACGCAACGGCATTGACGCTCGATATTCCGGTGATGATGTCGCGACCATCGTTATCTGCTGAAGTTGTGTTATCCTGTTCATGGATGATAGTACCTGCATCGTCAGGTGCGAAAGTATTTTTAATCCATGTCGGGATATTTTTATTTCGTACTGGTTGAATGGTAGGCGGGTAAACTACTTTGGCGCCGAAATGAGAAAGCTCCATTGCTTCCAGATAAGAAATGGCGGCAATCGGTTTGGCATTGGGCACCCATCGCGGATCTGCTGTCATCATACCGCTCACATCAGTCCATATTTCCAGCGATGATGCATTCACGGCAGCAGCATAAATTGCTGCAGTGTAATCACTGCCACCACGCCCCAATGTTGTGGTATGGTTTTCATCATCACTTGCAATAAAACCCGGTGCGAGAAACACTTTTTGTTCGGATGCTTTGATATGATTTATGATAAGCTGGTTAGTTTTTTCAAAATCAACTGCTGCAAAACCAAAGTTGCTGTTAGTCCTTATGAATTGCCGTGAATCGAGCCATTCATGTGCTAACTGTTTTGATTGCATGAATGCAGAAATGATTTTTGATGAAAGCAATTCTCCAAAACTTACAATGCGGTCTTTGGTACGCAGCGATAATTCTTTTAAATAAAAAACGCTGTTGCAGATTTCTTCCAGCTCATTAAAATGTTGCTTTATCATGCTCAGGCAACTGCTTTGATGTGTTACCGGTAATAATGAACGAGCAGCATCCAGGTGTTTTTTTTCCAGTTCTTTTAAAACATCTTTAAACCCTTCATCAGCTTTCTCTGCAAGTGTGCCTGCTTTAATTAATGTGTCCGTGACGCCACCCAACGCACTGACCACAATGATCTGCGCCTCTTTGTTTTGATTAACAATATTGACAACCCTGGTAATGTTTGCTGCATTGGCTACTGAAGTACCGCCAAACTTTAAGACTTTCATCCTTAATAAAAATTTCTTGCTCTAACTAAATTATTCGCCCAAAACTCTTTGGGTTTGCAAAGAAAAGCTAACTGCCGCCTTTTGCCTAACTAAATTGTAAAAAGTTTTAGTGAAATCATTTTTATACTTATGATTGTTAGTTTTTGTATGATCCTTTTTACAAGGGCTTCTAATACTATTCTAAATGAAAACATGCAATTTGCTAATAAAGTTTAATGCAAATATTGCATTGCAAAACTTCATTTTTTGAAAGCGCTTTAATGAATAATTGTAATTTAAACAATTGATATATTTTTTTATGATGAGATGGGTTTTGTTAACTTTCATGCAGGAATCAACAGTGTATGCAAACGTTATTTGAGAAAATAAATGTAACAGCAACTTATCCGCGCACTTACCGGCTCACAAGATTTATGATCCTTCGAATGATAGGATTGATTTATGCTGTGGCATTCATTGTACTCATCAATGAAGTATTGCCTTTGATTGGCTCTGATGGTTTGCTGCCTGTTTCAATTTACCTGCAACAAATAAAAAATGCTATTGGTGTTACCAATGGTTTTGTTCACCTGCCTTCCATTTTCTGGTTGAATGATTCCGATACCATGTTGATAGTTTGTGCCTGGATTGGCCTTATTCTTTCGATAATAATTGTAATGGGTTATGCCAATGCTATTATGATGGTTGTTGTTTGGTTTTTGTATATGTCGTTTGTGCATGTGGGGCAGGACTGGTATTCTTATGGTTGGGAAATACAAATGAATGAAACAGGATTCCTTGCTATTTTTTTATGCCCGTTATTGGATATGCGTCCATTTCCAAAAAGGCCACCACCAACAATCATTATTATTTTATTCCGTTGGTTGATATTTCGCATCATGCTTGGCTCTGCATTGATAAAATTAAGAGGTGATGAAATATGGCGTAATGGAACTGCTTTGTATTATCATTTCGAAACACAACCGATACCCGGACCTTTGAGCAGGTGGTTTCATTTTCTGCCACATTCAATTTTAAAAATTGGTGTCTGGTTTAATTTCCTGGCAGAACTGGTTTCTCCATTTTTTGTTTTCTGGCCAAGAGTGGCAAGGCATATAGCAGGCGTAATTATTATTTTATTCCAACTCACTATTATTGCCAGCGGTAATCTTTCGTTTTTAAACTGGCTCACTATCATTCCTGCACTGGCTTGTTTTGATGATGGTTTCTGGCAAAAGGTTTTACCCCGTAAACTATTGGACAAAGCAAATGCCCCAAACGTGAATGAATCTGTTTCCAAACCAATGATGACAACAGCATGGGTGGTAGCTATAGTAGTCGCATTTTTAAGTGTAGCGCCTGTAGTGAACCTGGTTTCTTCCAATCAAATTATGAACACTTCTTTTGACCCGCTTGACTTGGTAAATACTTATGGCGCTTTTGGTACAGTGGGGAGAGAAAGATATAATGTTGTTTTTGAAGGTACGTCCAGCGACAATCCTACAGACTCGGCTGAATGGAAAGAATATATTTATCGTGGGCTGCCTGTGAAGCTTGATAAAATGCCACCACAGATTGCACCTTATCAATTGCATCTTGACTGGCAGATGTGGTTTGCTGCCATGTCAACGCCAGATCAATATACCTGGACATTTAACCTCATCTGGAAACTTTTGCATAATGATAAAAATGCTGTTTCATTGTTTAAGGAAAATCCTTTTAAAGATAAGCCACCTAAATACATCCGTGCTGTCTTATATCAATACAGTTTTGCAAAACCAGGCAACCCTGAAAAAAATTATTGGACAAGAAAAAAACTCGGATTGTGGATATTGCCTTTATCTGCAAATGATCAACGATTGATTGATTTTTTGAAAGGACAGGGGTGGGTGAAATAAACGAGTTTGTTTAATGAAATATTTTTGAAAGGAGACTATTTTATACCAATCCATTTCCCAACTGCAGGGGCTACATAGTTTTGCATTTTTTCAAGCAATTCATCTATGTTATCGCTCACGATAATCATCTGCTGGTATGCAGTTTTTACAAATCCTTTGTCCACCATTGTTTGAATCAAATCAAACAATGAATCATAATATCCACCGGTATTTAATATGGCAACAGGTTTCTGATGTAAACCCAGTTGTGCCCAGGTGAGCATTTCAAAAAATTCATCTAATGTGCCAAAGCCACCCGGCAATGCAATCACACCATCACAAAGCTCATTCATCTTCATTTTTCTTTCATGCATATTGCCAACCTGTATCAATTCAGTTAAATGGTTATGCGCAATTTCCTTTTCCTTTAAAAAAGCAGGTATCACGCCGGTTACTTTGCCACCATTACTTAAAACGCCATTGGCAACAGCGCCCATCAACCCAACAACAGCGCCGCCATATACCAACTCAATATTTCTTTTTGCCAATGCCTGCCCGAGTAAATATGCCTGGGTTGAATATACAGCATCATTGCCTGCACTTGAACCACAAAAGACTGCTATCCGTTTCATAAAATTTAATGCCTGTTCTGATTTATTTAACCATCTCTAACGTTAATGCATTGACGCAATTCACGTTTAAGGGAGAATAATTGCTTTTAAATGAAAATTTTTTTATTGCACTACACTTGTGCCATTTTCTATCTGCGCAACATAAGCAGTTAAATTGAGCCCTGTTGCCTGTTGGTACAAAGGTGAAAGGTGTGCAATCAATCCATCAATCGCATCTGCCTGCACGAGATTGATAGTGCAACCACCAAAACCACCACCCATCATCCTGGCTCCTGTTACAGCAGGGTTATTCCTTACTGAATCAACGAGGAAATCGAGTTCTTTACAACTCACTTCATATTCTTTACTCAAACCATCATGTGTGCGGAACATTTTTTCACCCAACGATTTAATATCATTTTGCTGCAGGTGTTTACAGGCCTGTAACAGGCGCTCAATTTCATCCACCACAAAACGGCAACGTTTATAGATTAATTTATCTTTTGACAAAACAAATTCATCCAGCATTGCAGCAGTAACATCCCTTAAACTTTTCACGTTGGGATGGTATTCCTTCACCCATGCCACACCTTGTTCGCATTGTTGTCTGCGCACATTATATTCTGATGATGAAAGGGAATGTTTTACGTTGGTATTGAGCAAAAGAATTTTCAGGTTTCCTAACTGCAAAGGCTCATACTCATATTCAAGGCTGCGGCAATCGAGACGGATGGCATGTTCATTTTTGCCAAACATGCTGGCGAACATATCCATGATGCCACATTGAAGGTCCACAAATTCATTCTCTGATTTCTGCGCCATCTTTACCAGGTCAAGCCGGGATAATTTCAAATCAAATAATTCATTCAGTGCAAAACCTACTGCACATTCCAATGCAGCAGATGAAGACAGACCTGCACCCACAGGCACATCACCGTCAATCACTGCATTAAAACCTGTGATTTCGATTCCTCTTTTCTTCAACTGGTCAACGATGCCAATGATATAATTCGGCCAGTGTTGTTCAGAATATTGTATGGTAGAAATGGTGCATTGAAAATCCTCTTTAAAGTCAACAGCATATAGTTTTATCACATCATCATTTCTTTTGCTGATGGCAACATAAATAGCTTTGTCAATTGCTGCGGGCAAAACAAAACCTTCATTATAATCTGTGTGTTCGCCGATAATATTTACACGGCCGGGTGAGCGGACAATCAAAGGTTCAGCAGAAATTTTATCATGAAAAACTTTGGAGACAGAATCAATCATTTTGTAAAAATTTAAAGAGAGTAATTTCAGTGCAATATACTTTCAATTCGGAAACAAGTAATCAGGTTAATGAAAACAGGAAGGTGATATTGGGAGTGATATATGAACCCCGGAGGGGTGAAATAATTATAGGAAAGTAATTGGGTTAAATTATTTAACCCCATCGGGGTGATATTATTATTAGAACGCACAACAAAAATGCAATTTCAAAGTAATGTATCATACCTCGTTTTAAATAAAATGATTTTTCAGAAAGT
Organism: uncultured Parafilimonas sp.; assembly: GCA_964400415.1. Lineage (GTDB taxonomy): Bacteria > Bacteroidota > Bacteroidia > Chitinophagales > Chitinophagaceae > Parafilimonas. Next base: position 63,461 of record CAYNTP010000017.1, on the reverse strand, counting down.
TATAAACGTTGGAATTAAGGCAGCCACTTTATAAATAAAAGCTTTTCAGTTAATATGCAAATAGATTTCAAAGAACAGGCTTGTGCATTGTTGAAATTTGTCAGCAAATCATAATACAAGAAAAAATAAAAATATCCCATTTCACCATTGTTCAAACCTTATTTGTTTGGCTGCACTATTTGACTACATTTTAAGTATATATTTCTATCTTGAATTTTTGTGTACAAATAGTACTTTTAGATTTATTGACGATAACCTGGTGAATGGACTTTTGATTACAATGCCATCACCAATGCTTAGGAGTTATTTAGTTTTATTTGACAACACCAAAACCTAAAATACAATTGAACAATGACGAAGCAGAAAATTGAAACAGCCCGGCATTTGATTTACTATTCTTATGCAAACCTGGCTATGGCTCATTCAGCTATTGATAAAAAGCAAATGAAATATGACAGATTTAATTTTATGATTAGGGCAAGGTTATTCAAAGGATTGAAAGATGGTACAATGAATTTGAGGTCAATTTTTGATGATGAGAAAATAAAATTGCAAACAGGGCAATATTGTAATTATTGTGGTTCTGTTGAAAAATTAACTTTAGACCATATTTTCCCAAGAAAATTTGGTGGAAAGGATGATGCTGAAAACCTGATTTTTGCTTGCATGAAATGTAACAGCTCAAAAGGGAAAAAAGATTTAATGGAATGGATGAATTCAAGAGGAAAATTTTTGCCATTAATGATTATACGGCGGTATCTGAAACTGACTTTTCACTATTGCAACGACAATGGATTGATTGATAAAAAAATTACAGAATTAACAGGTATGGAGCTTCCTTTTAGAATTGACCTATTGCCAACAAATTTTCCAAACCCTGATGAATTGGTTTTGAATATCGTTGAAACGAAGAATATCCTTTAATTGTTGAGTTGGGACTTTTGAGAAATAATAAAGAGCTTAAAGCTTTTTCAATTTTTTAATAGAATATTTTTCATCATTTATAATTCAGCTTCTATAATTAATTTTGATTTCATCTTTTCATCTTTATAATGAGATAGGTTTAGGAAATTTTAAAATTTCACCCTTGTAATAATACTTTTTCATTTGAAATGATTTTTAAACAGACCAAAATAATAATAGAATGAATTATGACAGATGCCCGAATTGTAATAAATCCCTACACGGTTTTTTAAGTGCAGACTTATTACTACAATCCAAAATTGATTTTATAAATAAACATCTCAATCAAAATAAAGATGCTTATTGTACTAGTTGTTCTAAGCCCTTGCTTAATAAAATTGCGCATGACTTTAGGCAACAGAAAAGTGATATAGAAAAACGGTTGCAACAAATCATTCATTACATTCCTGTAATTTCATGCCCAGCACCAGTAAAATGGGACTATGAAGTAATTGGTATGGTGACGGCACAGACTACATCTGGTACTGGATTTGCAACAGAATTATCCCGAAGTTTTAATGACTTTTTTGGGACTAGTTCTAATGCTACAAATCAAAAGATAGCAAGGGCGACTAACTTATGCAAAGCTGACTTACGGGTTCAATGTGTAAGACATGGTGGTAACGCTGTTATTTCAACTGATATTGATTTTAATGAAATTGGTTCAGGGAGTACAAATATGCTCATGGTTTGCATGGCAGGAACTGCAATTAGGGTATCAGATATGACTAACTTTAGTATTAAAAGCAGGGATACAATTGTTGAAATAATTGAGTTGACTGAAAAACTTGAGGCTATTGCTGAGATGACAAAATAATGCTACTGTTATTTAAATTAGTGCACTTTATTATTGTCTCTATCAATCATAAAACGTTTAATCATTTTTTTTTACTGCAGACCTTGATTTGCTGTTTGCCATCCGCTTTGTCCAAAGACTGTTTTTGCGCAGGTGTTTTGCCCAATAGGTTTTACCATATTTTTTGAACCATTCCATTTGACGAAGTTATAAAAGAGTGGATATATATTTTTGTGAGCTGCTGGTTTTATAAACTATCAAGTTTAAATGTACAACTTCAACAATCAAATTCCAATCTTTTCTCTTTTTCATCCCGCAAAATTTCTTTACATTACACATTAAAGCTCCTCTATGTTTACACATCAATGCATTTCTGCTATGTGCAGAAAATTTACAAAAGCCATCTGCATTTTATTTGCTTGTTTCAGCATAGTACAAGTGCAATCACAAACCTGCAACACAGCATTTCATATTGTTGTCTTAGGTTCGTCCACAGCCTATGGTGATGGTGCATCACCCGGTAAATCATGGGTGGCTTTATTTACTGAATACCTGAAAAACATCAATCCGGATTATGATGTAGATAATATTGCTGTTCCAGGCACCACTACTTATGCTGCACAGGCTGATAATTATATTCCGCCACAGGGAAGGCCTTTGCCATTGCCCGGTCATAATATTACAACTGCCATTCAACTGAAAGCTGATGCAATCATCATTAACTATCCGACTAATGATGCTGCGAACAATTTTTCTTTGAGTGAACAAGGAAAAAATTTTAAAAGGATAACAGATAAGGCAAAGAAAAATAATATTGCTGTGTGGGTGGCAACACCACAACCCCGGAATAACTTCAATAAAAAACAGGTTGCCAGCCAGGCTAAATTATTTAACGGGATACAAAGCTATTACGGTGGTTATTCAATAGATTTTCATACCTGCCTTGCTTCTGCAAAAGACAGTATCTTGTTTCAATACGATAGTGGTGATGGCATCCATTTGAATGATGCAGGTCATGAAATTTTATTCCAGCGTGTAGTTGCGGAAAATATCCATGATTCATTGTGTGCTGCCAGTAAAAAATTTCAGTATGTAAAAATCAATTTGCAGGATGCATCACATAATAAGCAACAATAGCTGCAATGCCAATCGCTGCAAGGATGATAGCTGCAATCCACCATCTATCTTTTGCAGCAGCAGGTTGGTTTAATACTGCCTGCATTTCATCTGAAGTTTTTTCTTCTTCACCCACCCGCACTGTATGTGCAACATTTTTTCGGATGACCCTTTCTGCAACAAGTTCGGGATAATATGATGGTGTTGTTTCAGGTTGAAAACTTATTGCATCAGTTGATTGTTTTGATATTGTCCCAATCCCTGTAAAACTGATGCTTTGATGTGCATTTAATTTTTCCTGCAATTGTGCTGTGAAACTGTTTAATTGCTGAGCTGCATGCGCTTCATCTATATTGTATTCGCGTGAAATAAAATCAAACAATTTTTTTTCAACAGGCTTCTCATCGTTATTGAAAATAATTTTATGCCGGGCAGATGTAATATTGCGGTTGGTGAAATCAATATTTGACGGAATTGTTTCAACAGAAAAACTCCCGATGCCCGGTAATGATAGGTGGTGATGTAATGCGAAAAACTTTTGTATGATGGTAAACATTATTTCATTTTTAATTGCCCGAACGAATATACAACTCCCACTAACATATTAAAGCCCAAAACAGGATATTGGTTCCATCTCTGGTAAGTATTGTTGAAAACATTGTTGAATTGAATCCATGCTTTCCAGTTGGGCATGAATGCAAATTCAGCGCCTAAGTTCGCATCGAATGCAGGTGAAAGTGTTTCATGGCCAAATGTTTTTGTACGGTACTGGATAGAGCGCCAGGAGAAAATATCTGCTTTTACCAATAAATCTTTTATTGGCACATAACGCAATGAACCAGTAAACTCAACAGGAATTAAACCATAAGCCCTCGCATTTTGTTTTAAGTTACTGTATTGATTAAATGTTATGCCTACCAGCGCTGAAAACTGTTCATTGGCAGTGTAACCTGCTTCACCATGGATTTTTAAATCATTCAATGATGGCTCATACACAATATCGAATGACTTGCCGGTGATGGTGTCATTCACAAATAAAGGCTGATTGGTTATTTTTAAAAATGATACCCTTGCATTATAAGTAAAGTGGTCGCCGAGGCTGCCTTTAAAACCTGCATATTGTTCTTTTACCAATGAATTTAATAACGCAGTAGGTTGTGCAATAAATGGATTGTATGCAGCCAAAGCCTGGTAAGTGTTTTTGTTGTAATAACCAATCCATCCACCTTGTAAAATAAATTTTTCATTGTTCAGTTTAATGTCGGCAGTGAAGTTGGGTAACAAACTGAAATCGCTGTTGCTCCACGATGGTGTAAAGCCAGCGGTTATTTTCAGGTTGGTTGATTTGTAAGTTACAGATGGCGTTACATAATAGATAGTGTTGCTGATATCTGTTGTATCAGTTTTATAACTATTGATAATACCTGCAATTCCTAAATTGACATCAAAATTTTTTGTGATAGATTTTGAAGCAGGTAAATCAAACGACAAAGTATTTTCTCTGCCATCATGGTTGTCGCCAAAAATATCTATTGCAACAAAAGGGTTGTAGTTGATGCCAAAAGCATTTTCCTGTTTGTTGCGCACTGCAATTTTACCACCAAAGCCTGTGAAATTTTGTTTGAGGTCGCTCTTGTTGAATTTTAAACTGTCGGGCTGGAACCCGTATAAATACTGGCTGCTGTTATCAACATATACATTGGCATTCCATTCATTTTTATTATTGGCAGAAGAAAAAATACCGAGTGCATCGAGGCGTAGTTTACTATAATTCTGGTATTCCAGTTTGCCATTGGATGAAACAAATTTCCCATTGATGTTGATGACTGAATTGACACCATCACCAAATGATAAACCGGCTTGCAGATAAGGTGTGGTATAATTACCATAACCAAGTTTTACAAAACTTGTATTGTTCCAATGCACGCCTGTATCAATATTTTCAGCAAGCGCTTTCAGTTCTGGAGATTGATATGCAAATGAAAGATTCTGAACAGGGATATCATAACTCAATGATGGCCGTGTTGCATCGGGTGGGGGAGTGGTGCCACTGAAATTTATTTTTGATGTTTGTTTTAAAGCAGGTGCAAATTCTGATGTAACAATAACTGTCCTTGGTGGCAATGCAGTATCAGATGTTGAAGCCTGTTGTTTTTTCTCAACTTCTTTTTTCTGTTTTTTGTTTCTTCTCTGTGCATAAGAAACCTGCGTTATACAAATCAATCCTATAATTATAGCTATGTATTTCATTCTAAAAATTTCTGTTTGACAATCAGTACAGGTGTAAAGAAAAAATTGTTTTAATTGTTATTAACCACTTTACTGTTTTTATCTTTTTCAGCAATCACCTCATCGAGCTTTTGTTGTGCTTCCTGTTTCAGACTTGTGTCAGAAGCATTTTCCACCACGCTTTTCAATGTAGCTTCTGCATTGAAATAATCCTGTTCTTTAAAATAAATGCTACCTAAAAGAATATATGCTTTGGTAATCCAGTAATCATAACTACCGGCTTTATTGATGACATCAAAACCAGCTTTCTCTGCATTCTTTAAATCATTCTGCTGGAAAAGAATTTCGGCAATGCGGTACCGTGCTTCTGCTGCATATTCATTTTTGCCGGTAGCAACTACAGCTTTATAAGCATCTGTTGCTTCAGTTAGCTGGTTGTTTGTTTGATAATTTTTTCCAATCACCAGGTTGGCCATTGCTTTATCATCAGAAGCAATTCCTTTCTGCTGTAATAAATCATTCGCATTGGCAACAGCATCAGAAATTTCATTCAGCTTGTATTGGCAACGCAACAAACCACGTTCGCTTTCCAGTTTATTTTCAGGTGATGTTGCCAATGATTTTAATTGTGTGAAATAAATTTCTGCCTGCTGATAATTTTTTAATTCAAAATAAGTAATGCGTGCCGCATGCAATAAGCTTTGTTCAGCATAATTGTTGGGCGCTTGTTTAATCACATTGTCATAAAATGGCAGCGCATGCTGAAAATCTTTTTTTGTATTATAAATGTCAGCCAATAAATAATTGGCTTCTACAAAATATTTTCCATTGGGAAATTTGGATAAGTAGTTGTTGAAACCCTGTGTTGCTGCAGCATAGCTTTGATTGTTATAAGCTGATTGTGCAGTAATAAAACTCAGCGAATCCTGTTCAGAATAACTTACAGGCTTGCCGCTTTTCTGCATGAATGCAACAAAGTCGTCAGGCTTTTGCATATCAATAAAAATATCACGGACATAATCAACTGCTTCATCACTCTCAGGTGCATTGGGATATGTTGAAATCAGTTTTTGAAAATTATTCAATGCATTCTGGTTATCCTTCAGGTTGTAATAACTAATGCCCAATTTTAAATAAGCTTGTGGTTTATAAGCATCAGAATTTTTATTGGAGATGATTGCAGTTAATGGTTGTATCGCTGCGTTATATTGTTCACTTGCGAGATAAGTATTGGCAACTTCCATTCCTGCATCTGCTGCAAGTGGTGATGATGGATACCTGTTTTTGATAGATTGCAGCAACGCAACTTTTTGTGCATATTGGCCATTGGCGCCGGCAATAACTGCTTTTTGATACAATGCATAATCTGCAGAAGGCAATTGATTGTTGATAACAGTTTCATACATCTGCAAAGCCTGGCTGAATTTTTTCTGCATGAAATTGCAATCAGCCTGTCTCAGGTAAGCATCCACCTGTAATGGTTGTGAATTGCTGTTTACACTTGTGGTTACATACCTGAATTGATTGAGCGCATCAGCATAATCCTGTTGCCGCAGGTAAGCATAACCTAAAGTGTAATGTGCATTTCTCGGGTTTACATCGCCATCTGAAGATGGATTTTTTAAATATTGCTGAATAAAATAAACTGATGAATCAAATTGATTATTCCTGAAAGCAATTTCACCTTTCCAGAAATTGGCGAAGCCTGTATAAGGTTCATTATATTCAACACCATAAAGCCTGTTTAGTAAATTATCTGCCTGCGCTAATTGCTGGTCATTGATGAGTTCAACAGCCCTGCCATATAAAATTTTTGGATAAGCTTTTTTTACAAGTTCACTGTTGGAACGTAAAGATTCAACCAGGTTCAAAGCTTCTGCATAATTATTGGTGTTGGAAAGGACATTCACCAATAATTCTTTTGCTTCAGTTGTATATTCTGAATTCGGATATGCTGCAAGAAAATTTCTAAGCTCTGTGAGCGCAACATCAGTATATCCCAGTTCAACAGAAAGTTTTGCATAATTGAATTGAGAAACTTCTTTTTGTTGCTTGTCGCTGCTGTTGAGAGAACAAAAAAGAAAAGCATTCCTGGCGCCTGATTTATTTCCCATCTTCAGGTAAGAATCGCCGAGAAGGTACATGCTGTTTTGTGCAATGGTATCCTGCTTGCCGCCTAATTCCTTAAAACCATCACTTGCTTTTTTATATTGCTGTGCATCATAATAGCAATAGGATAATTCATACAAATCTTCACGGCTCACCTTCTGCGTATTGCTCACATATTTTTCGAGGTAAGGCAATGCAGTTTTGTATTGGCCTTTTTCAAAATAAATATGGCCAACCAGTTCACGCATTTGTAAATCATAATACTGGTGGCTGCTTTGCAAAACACTTTCTGCATAAGCCAACGCTTCATCTTTTTCACCTTTGTAATAATATATTTCTGCGATGTAATACGGAATGATGGGTTGGTATTCAGGTTGCTTTTCAATAATCTTAAAAGCATTTAAAGCCTGTGTATAATCTTTATCTGCAAATGCTATATAGCCGTAATAATAATTGGCAGCATAATAATTAGGATTGGAAGGGATTTGTGCAATAGATTCAAACAAAGGTTTTGCTTCAGCAAAACGCTTCATAGTAAAATATGCATAACCCTGGTGGAATTGCATGTTGGCAATTTCATCATTGGTGAGGTTGCTGACATTTACTTTTTCATATAATGCAACAGCTTCAACAAAACGCATCCGGCGATAATAATATTCGGCCAACTGATAGCTCATCATTTCGATGCGGGGTGCATTATGTTCCAGGTTGATAAAATCTGTTGCATCATCTACAGCAGTTTCATCATTTAATTGCAGGCGGCAAACAATGCTGTAATACTTTGATTCAGTCTGTACGCTGGAAGGGATGTTGCTTTTCCTGTTATTATCTAAAACCAGTTTTTCAAATAACGGATATGCAAGGCTGAATTTTTGTTCCTCGTATAAAGCTTTCGCTTCTTTAAATTCAGCATCGGGGTCATTATATGTATATGTTGATTGGGCTTGTAAATAATAAGCTGCTAAAAAAAAACAAATGAACGTTGCTAACTTCTTGTGCTGCATAAGATGAGTGAACGATGTGTGTCTGCAAATATTTTAAATGCTTTCTTAAATAAAAGTAAAACCGCCTAAAGGTAAATATGTTACAAAAGCTTATAAACATTCTGTGTTTTAATTGTGGATAAACCTTGATTAACTTTACTTTTGCCGCAAATAATAACCCCGGATGAAAAAATTTTTTTCAATTAAATACAGTGTTGCTGCTTTTAATTTCTCAATGCTGTTTACCAGGATTGTCTTTGGTATTTTGCTGATTGCAAAACATGGTTACATGAAAATGATTCATTTCTCTGAAATGCAATCGCATTTTTACAGTTTTATGGGGCTGGGTTCAAAGCTGACATTAATCATAGCCATCTTCGTAGAAGTTTTGTGTTCATTATTTATAATACTGGGTTTGTTTACAAGGATGGCAGTAATCCCATTGATAATTCTGATGTTGGTAGTAGTGTTTGGTGCAGATGCAGGCAAATCTTTTGCTGAATCTGAAATGAGCCTGATGTACCTCGCTGCATTTGTTACTTTATTTTTCTGCGGGCCCGGCAGGATTAGTATTGACGGGATGATTAATAAATAAACCGGTGATACATGACTGGCTTATGATAAACCTGGATGAACAACTACAATAAAAAAAATTTTTGAATCATGTATGAATCAACCACACAAACGAGGGTGCGATATGCAGAGACAGACCAGATGAATGTAGTGTATTATGGCAACTATGCACAGTATTTTGAAATAGGCCGTGTGGAAAGTATGCGTGCATTGGGTTTTACTTACAAACGAATGGAAGATGAAGGTGTCATTATGCCTGTTGTTGAAATGCATGTGCGTTACCTCCGGCCAGCTACTTATGATGATTTGCTGACAATAAAAACCCAGGTGAGGTCATTGCCTGTCAGTTATCATATCGAATTTTTCCAGGAAGTTTTTAATGAAGAAAATAAATTACTTGCCGCAGGCAGGGTGGTGTTGTATTTTCTAAAAAAAGATTCATGGAAGCGAATTGACATCCCTGCTGATTTAAGCAATACTTTGGCAAAATATTTTTGAGTTTAAAGTATTAATTTTAAAATATGGAAATTAAAGAACCAGCACCAAAATATATTCCAAGGATGTCACCACAGGAATTCCTAAAGTGGGAAAGGCTACAGGAATTTAAACATGAATATGTGGAAGGCGAGATAATGGCAATGTCCGGTGCATCAATCATGCACAACCGTATTGCTTCCAATATTCAAGGTAGGTTATGGAATTTTTTGCAGGATAAAAGTTGTGAAGTCTTTGCTCATGATTTACGGATTGCAGTTAAATCTAAGAGTTCATTTTTTTACCCGGATGTTGTAGTTGCCTGCGATGAATTGGAATTTGATGAAGAATTGCCAAAAGATACTTTGAAAAACCCGGTAGTTATTTTTGAAATTTTATCTTTCTCAACTGCTGATTTTGATTTGGGAAGAAAGCTGATGCTTTATATGCAGATTGAATCTTTGAAACAATACATCATGGTTGATTCAACAAAAATGCATGTGCGTATAATGACAAGAAGAGATGAAGAACACACCTGGAAATTTGATGAATATATTTTGCCTGAAGATTATTTCATGATTGATTCAATCCATTATCAATTTACACTTGCTGATATTTACAAAGGGATAAAGTTTTAATTATCATTTCAGCGCATCCAGCACTTTAAAAAGTTTTGATGTGATTGAGCCTTGTGAAGCATCATAATTATTTACAATAATTGACAACACATATTTTTTACCGTTAGCGGCTGTGTAATAACCTGCATAAGCCTTACAACTATTGATGGTGCCGCTTTTTATTTTCATTCCATTATAAACAGGCAATGCATCATAAAATGCAGGGAACCAACTTTGTTTTTTAGCATACAATAATGCATTCACTTCTGCAAAACTTGTAACCCTGTTTTGTGGTGAAAGGCCACTGCCGTCGTAAATATTTATAGCGGAAGAATCAATCCCGTTTTGCTGCCAGAATTTTTTTAATTGATAGATGCCATCTGTCGTAGAACCTGTTTCGCTTTCTTTTAATCCAATTGTTTTTAATAAACATTCACCATACAAATTAATGCTCTTATGCAGGAACCAATATGTGATGCTGTCAAGCGCCGGTGAATGATAATCAGCAATATTATTTTCTATTGCTGGTATTGGTATATTCTGGCGGATAAATGATGCGCCTGTTATAAAACTGCCTATAACTTTCAAATTATTTTTTGAAAAATAATCTTCCAGTTCATTTTTGAATTGTGCTGTTGAATAGGCAACTGCGCCTGAAACTTTAAACTCATTTACACCATTGGGAATTGTTCCTTCTGCAAAAGCTGTTTGTCCATAAGGTGGTAAATATAAAATGGTATTATCCCCGCTGTTTTTATCAGCAGTAGTAATAAAATTTCTAAAACCCTCCACAGCTAGTGGCGGCTCTGTCCTGATGATTGAAGTGGTGTCATTCAGATTTTTTCCGGGCTTTAAAAAAAGGTCATATTGATTTTCGCGCCAGTTGATGCCCCAGCTTCCACTGCCATAATAATTGCCCATATCTTCCCACATATATCCTCCGGGTGTAGGGTTGTATTCAAATGTAGCATCATCTAAAATTATATCGCCATCAATAAAATTTATCCCTGCATTTTTTATGGATGTAGCAATGAAATTTAAAATGGTTCCAGGTTTTGTTTGCGCATAACGCCAGCTACCAAATGTTGGGTCGCCATCACCTTTGATAATTAAATTGCCTTTTAAATGGCCATCTGAAATTTTTCCATCATAACCAATGGATGTTGTGTAATTAAAATCTTTTCCCAACAGGCCAAACGCAGCAACAGCAGTAAAAATTTTTTGTGTGCTTGCAGGCGCTAAGCCATATTGTTCATTCAATGCATAAATTTTATTCCCGTTTTCATCCGTAACGTAAAAACTGAGGATGCCATGTTTCATTTGTTCATCCTGTAAAAAATTATTTACAGCAGCATTGAGTTTCTGAACAACATTTTGTGCAGTGGCATTAATGGTAAAAGAGATAAAAGCAAGCAATAAAAATTTGCGCATTCGTTTTTTCATTTAAGACTATAGAATGCGCCAAATGTAAAACTAAAAAGCTCAATGGTTGATGTGGTTAATTGTTTGTCCGGTGGTGTGGAATAAAAAGAAGGCAGGTTGTTCCTGAATAACAAACCAAAATTTTTATGAGTATTAAATGAAGCTTCAAGATATGGCGTGGCAGTGAAAACAAATTTCGAAGCATTGCCTGTGTAATCTTTTTTAGTAGCTGTGATTTGTTCAGCAGATGGAATATTATAAGTGTTATCAAATTCTATTTGGACTTTGTTGAACACAAGAAAACCCGGCCTTAAACTGATGCCTGCAGCTAACTGGAAATTGCGTTTGGGTTTTGTTATCGTAAATGATGCTGATAGAGGGATATCAAAATAATCATTGGTAAAACGCACATAATTTATTTTAAAAGTATCAATGTTGTTGGGAGCATCAAAAAGAAAAAGATAAGTAATAAAATCACCGATTGAATATTTTGAAAAGCTATAATGTTGCTGGCTGAAACCTGCGCCGTAGCTCAACGCAAACCTTTTATTTTTTAAAGGCGAAGTAAATTGTACACCACAGGAAAAAATATCTCCAATTCTTGTTTGATTTTTTTTGCCGGGTGGAATAAGGTTGCTTTGGCTAAGGTTTACTAAAGTTATACCGGGTGAAATATATGCCTGCAGTTTAGGATTTTTATATTGGGCAATAACAGGTGATAAAATAAATAAAAAAATAACCGCACAGATATATTTCATAGCATAATGACAAATGAGTTTATAATTTCGTTGCCGGATATGAAAAATATAAAAGCAACAATAATCACCATAGGCGATGAACTACTGATAGGCCAGGTGATAGATACCAACAGTGCATGGATTGCACAGGAATTAAATAAAATTGGAGTTTGGGAAAACAGGAGAGTGGCTGTTGGTGATATGTATGATGATATCTGGAAGGTGTTGGATGAGTCAATTGTTTCAGATGCGGAAATAATCTTAATCACAGGTGGGTTAGGGCCAACAAATGATGATATAACCAAACCATTGCTCTGTCAATATTTTGGTGGTAAAATGGTGATGCATGAACCCACATTGGCGCATGTTACTTATTTATTTGAACATGTGTTTAAAAGACAAATGCCATTACTCGATGTTAACAGGAAACAGGCTGAAGTGCCTGATGTGTGCACTGTTTTAAAAAATGATATTGGCACAGCTCCCGGTATGTTGTTTGAAAAAAATGGTAAGATATTTATCAGTATGCCCGGTGTACCACAGGAGATGAAGTTCATTGTTGAAAACAGTGTGTTGCCTTTGATAAAAGAAAAATTTCAATTGCCATATATTGGTTACCGGACTTTGATTACTGCCGGCATTGGTGAGTCTGCGCTGGCTGATAAAATAAAAGATTTTGAAAATAATTTACCCGGGCATATCAAGCTGGCTTATTTGCCCAATCATGGTTTTGTAAGATTGCGTTTAACCACACAGGGTGATAAAACTGTAGTGGAAAAAGATTTGGAGATATGTTTTGAACAGTTGAAAGAGCAGGTAAAAGCATTTACTGCAATAGAAGAAGATATTACATTTGAAGTTTTACTGGGCCGTCTGTTGAAAGAAAAAAATAATACCGTTTCAACTGCTGAAAGCTGTACAGGGGGTTATATAGCACACCTGGTAACGAGTGTTGCAGGTTCTTCCGATTATTTTATGGGCAGTGTGGTGAGTTATGCAAACAGTATCAAAGAAAATGTTTTGGGTGTGCAACAAACTACAATTGAAAAAGATGGCGCTGTAAGTGAAGCAACGGTCAGGGAAATGGTGAAAGGTGTGTTAAGGGTTATGCAAACTGATTATGCTGTTGCAGTATCGGGTATTATGGGACCTGGTGGTGGTTCTGCTGAAAAACCTGTAGGTACAGTCTGGATGGCTGTGGGCAATTCAAAGAAGACTGAAACCAGAATGATGAAGTTCAGGTTTGACAGGAAGCGGAATATTGAACTGACGGCAATCAATGCTTTACACTTCTTATGCACATTTGTAAAAAATGACATTTAAGTCAATTCATTTACCTTTGACGCTAACATTTGTAAGTATATTTTTGAGCTTTGAATTTTTTTAAAAAAATCATTGGGCGCCGGGACAGTAAAAGATAACATAACCGGTAATTTTTTGTGAGTGGAATTTTGTATTGGTTTGAAAAATAGGAAACAATACAGTTGAGTGGATTGCTACCGGTCTCAATGTAAAAAATAAAATATTATGGCAATAGTTGATTTGGTTATGCCGAAACTTGGCGAAAGTATCATGGAAGCAACCATTTTAAAATGGCATAAAAAGCCGGGTGATACTGTAGCCCAGGATGAAACAGTGCTGGATATTGCTACAGATAAAGTGGATAGCGAAGTGCCCAGTACTGCTGCCGGGAAAATCGCGGCCATTTTGTTTAATGAAAATGATGTTGTACCTATCGGCAGTGTGATTGCAAAAATAGAAACCGATGTTACTGCAAATGTAAACAACGATACAGTGATTGCGCCGGCACCTGTAATGGAAGAAGAAACTGTTGCTGAAACAGTAAATGAAGTGCCTTATGTGCCTCAACCATATACACCACCTGCAAATGTAAATGGTAAGATAAACCGGTTTTATTCACCATTAGTGATGAACATTGCAAGCAGTGAAGGTATCAGCATGGTTGAACTGGAAAATATCCCGGGCACCGGTAATGAAGGAAGGGTAACTAAAAAAGATATTTTAAATTATGTTGCCAACAGGGGTAGCCATGTAGTGAGTGCAGCACCTGTTGCTCAAACTACCACAACTGAACCGGTTAAAGAACAGGTTGTAGTGAAACAGGAAGCAGTGCCGGCAACAAATGGTGTACAGCCAGTTGAAAAAACGCCTGAAGCAGAAGTTAATTATGGCGATAATGTGGAAGTCATTGAAATGGACAGGATGCGTAAGCTGATTGCCAAACACATGGTGAACAGTAAACAAACCAGCCCGCATGTTACCAGTTTTACAGAAGCAGATGTAACGAATATGGTATTGTGGCGTGAGAAAAATAAAAAGGAATTTGAAAAACAGAACAACACCAAAATAACTTTCACGCCTATATTTATTGATTGCCTGGTGAGGGTGATGAAACGTTACCCGATGATAAACAGTTCTGTGGATGGAGACAAGATTATTATAAAGAAGGATTTGAATATCGGAATGGCAACTGCATTACCAAGTGGAAATTTAATTGTGCCTGTAATTAAAAATGCTGATGAACTGAACCTCGTTGGGTTAAGCAAAAGAGTCAATGGCCTTGCAGACGCAGCCCGCAATAATAAATTAAAACCCGATGATACTTTAGGTGGTACTTTCACTTTAACCAATGTAGGAACGTTTGGAAGTTTAATGGGTACACCGATTATTAATCAACCCCAGGTAGCAATTCTTGCAGTTGGTGCAATTAAGAAAAGGCCTGTTGTAATTGAAACCGAACAAGGCGATACCATTGGCATCAGGCACATGATGTTTTTATCCTTGAGTTATGACCACAGGATTGTTGATGGTAGTTTAGGCGCTTCATTTTTAAGAGATGTTGCCAAAGAATTTGAAAGCTGGGATTTGAATAAGGGGTGGTGAGTGAATAGAATTTATTAAGCCCGGATTTTAAATTATATCTACCGGTTTTTATAATACCGGATGTATCCATTCAACCAGGATTGTGTTTTGATTTCATTCTGTCCATATCAAATATTCTGTGTTTGTAACCGTTTATAAAACCTCAGTATATTTGTTATAATATTTTAATCCCGGTAACCGGATTGCATCCTTAAACTGTTTATGAAGAACCTTATTTGTTTATTGATTTTTCTTTCTTATTCAATTTTATTGAATGCACAGGATTGTGATAATTGGGCTAAAATATCATCAACGCTGTCTGGTATTCAGATTGGTGATTTAGATATTACAGGTGATCAAATTACCGTTGAAGCTGAATTTAATCGTACAGAACCTTATACGGGATCACAATTATATGCAGGAGACCTGGTTTCAAAACATGAAGGCCCAAGTAGTGTCAATTATTTATTAAGACCTAATTCTGCAGAAGTAACAACAACGAATGGTTATTTTAAAACGCCGGATATTTGTGACATACAGCTCAATAAGACTTATCATGCTGCAATGGTATATGATGGTAAAACTTTAAAGTTTTATCGTAATGGATATCTAATGAGCAGTATTAGTTGCAGTGGCAATCTTTTTCAAAACGATTATATTACTACAATCGGTTCTTTTGCTTTTAATCCTAATGTTACTAATGAGAACCTAATTGGTTATATTAATGAAGTGAGAATATGGAATGTTGCTCGAACACAGTCGCAGATAAGACAATACATGAATCAATCTTTACCCAACCCATCATCGCAAACCGGTTTGTTAGCTTATTATACTTTCAATGATTTAAAAAATAAACAAGGCAACGCTCAATGGGATGGTACAATTTTAGGAACAACACCAATTAATCAGACTAATCCAACCTGTTCATCATTTATTGCAGATTCCTGTGGGAAAAAAATTGATAATATAGTGACGGCAAGTTTTTCTGCACAGGATACAGTATGTATAAATGAACCCGTAAATCTTGTGAATACATCTACTGGCGCAACAACATATTATTGGAGTTTTTGCCAGGCTGATTTGAATCAGCCTCCAACAGGAAAAAATTTAGGAAATATTAATTCCAGTTTTTCTTTACCTACATATTCAGATATTGTTTCTCAAAATGGCAATTATTATGTCTTTGTTGTAAACAATCATCCAGGCGGTTTAACGCGTTTGGATTTTGGCAATAGTTTACTCAATACTCCTACTGCTGTTAGCATGGGAGATTTAAGCGGAGCAATAAGTGACGATGCTGAAGGGATACAAATTGTAAATACAGGTAATCATTGGTACGGCATAATGGTAGGTGGCGATGAATTTACCGGAGTGCAACCTCAAATTCTAAAAATTGATTTTGGTACAGATATTACGAATACTAGTCCAACTACTGTGAATTGGGGCAATGTGGGTAATATGGCTTACCCGCACAAATTATTTGTGTTTAACGAGAAAAATAACTGGTATGGTTTTACTGCTAATTATAATAATAACACAATAACCCGGTTTGATTTTGGTGCCGATTTTTCGGGTACACCAATCGGAACAAATCTTGGAAATTTTGGAATGCTGAGTGGGCCTGTAGGGTTAAATGCTATAAAAGATAATAATAATTGGTTTGTATTTGTTGCGAATTCAACAAATAATAGTATTACACGTTTAGATTTTGGAAACTCTTTACTCAATACCCCCGCACCTTTTAGTCTTGGTAATGTTGGTGGTTTATTGCATGAATGTTTTGATATTTATATTCAAAAATATTGCGACCAGATTCTTGGATTTGTTGTTAATGGCAATGATAGTTATAACAATATTATTCGACTTGATTTTAATAATGACCTCACTAGTTTGCCATCAGCAGTTTCTATAGGTAATATTGGAAATTTAAGTTTTCCTCATTCCTTTTCTAAACTATTCAGGGTAGGAAATGATTTATATACAATTATCCCGAATGCACATAATAACACTTTGACAAGATTGAAGTTTACCGGTTGTAATAATTCAAATATACCCGGGACATCACAGGCAGACCCACCACCGGTTTCTTATGATAGTGCAGGCGTTTACAACATTAGTTTAAATGTTGATGAAGGCCTCCCTACTCAAACCTCTTACTGCAAACAAATTGTTGTTATTAATTGCGATACCATTTGCAAACTCAATGCAGGGTTTACATATCAGCAGGTTACATGCGACCCGAAAATTCTTCAGTTCCAGGATACATCTGTGAATGCAGACAGCATCAGGTGGGATTTCGGATTTGGCAAACAAGATACTTCAAGGAACCCTGTTGTTGAATTTCCTGGTTATGGGAATTACATTGTTCATTTATACGCAAAGACTAATTCAGGTTGCCTTGATACTGCAACAGATACTATTGATGTTGATGTAAAAATTGACAGCGCTATCATTACAAATGATACTGTTATTTGTGCCGGCAGTTCCATTCAACTTTCAGCAATTACAGGGTTAAATTATTGTTGGTCACCAAAAGGAAGTTTATCTGATTCAACCATACAAAACCCGGTAGCAACACCAAAGCAAACAACGACATATTACCTTGACATCCTGACTGGCAATAACCAACCTGTTATACGTGATTCTGTCATAATTAAAGTAAACCCTTTACCGGTTGTGGATGCAGGACCGGATGATTCTGTATGCGTTGGTGCAACAGCACAACTGAATGCTACAGGTGCAATAAAATATAAATGGAAAACATCAGGTGCTTTATCTGATACAACAATTGCAAATCCTGTTGCATCACCTTTAATCACTACAAATTTTATTGTAACAGGATATGATAATTATGGTTGTTCAGATTCGGATAATGTAATCATTACTGTGCTTGATTTGCCGGTTATACAATTGGTAAATGATACTGCAATATGTAAAGGTGGTGCTGTGTTGCTCGAAGCAAATGTTTCCGGGAAAAATTCTTACAGGTGGTTGCCAACTGTTGGTTTGTCTGACCCAGATGTTTTTAATCCTGTTGCAAATCCAGTGGATACAACTGAATATTTTGTTTCAGTTTCAGATTCCAATCAATGTGTAGCTACAGATAGTGTAACGGTAAATGTTTTGCCAAGGCCTGTTGTTTCCACTATCAATGATACAAATGTTTGTTATGGCCAACCTCTGATTTTGGCTACGAATACGCAATATGCAAATATGTTTAGCTGGAGCCCACCAACAGGTTTGGATAATACAACGATTGAGGACCCGGTAGCAACAATAATATCAACAACAAAATATATTGTTACTGCCGGTAATGGATATTGTTCAGAAAAAGATTCTGTAACGCTCTCCGTATTGGCGCTGCCTGATGTAATTGCAGGTAATGATACAACAGTCTGCGGAAATGCAACTGCGCAGTTATCTGCTTCGGGGGCTATCAGTTATTCATGGCAACCTGTAACTGGATTGTCGGACCCCAATATTTCTAATCCGATTGCTGATCCGGGAATCACTACTACTTATTTTGTAACAGGTGTTGATGCAAATAATTGTAATAATATTGATTCAACAACTGTAATTGTTACACCTGCTCCGGCATTCCAACTTACACCTCAAAATGTATCAATATGCATTGGAAATACTGCTGAATTAAAAGCATCAGGAGGTGATGTTTTTTCATGGGCACCATCTCAAACTGTTGTGAACCCGGATTCAGCAGAAACTAATGTTTTTCCATCTGAAACGACAACATATACAGTTGTTATTACCGATACAACCTGTAAAGTAACAGGCTCTTTGTTTTCAACTGTTACTGTAAAAGATAAACCCATAGTTACAATAACAAAATCAAATGATGTTGACTGTATCAACTGGCAGGCACAACTTACAGCAACAGGTGGCAACAGGTTCAAATGGAGCCCCAATCAAAATATCTCTAACCCGGCAATAAGCAACCCGGTAGTATCTCCAACTGCTGATACATGGTATTTTGTAGATGTAACTGATGAAAATGGTTGTTCCGATAAAGATTCAATTTTGGTAAAATCAATTCTTAATCCTGAAGCAAAAGTATTTGAAGTGCCCAGTGCTTTCACGCCTAACCATGATGGGTTGAATGATTGTTTTGAAGTAAAATACTGGGGGCCTGCAGATGTCTTTGATTTATCAGTTTATAACAGGATGGGCAATCTTGTATTTCATACCAATAATATTAACGCATGCTGGGATGGAAATTATAAAGGGTTGCCACAACCCCAGGGTGTGTATGTGTATAAGATAAATATATCTTCAAGATGCAGCAATGGTTTAGTCCAGAGGAAAGGAACAGTTGTATTAATCAGGTAATTTGCCCATCCTGTTTTTCTTAAAATCACTTTTAGCTTTCAATAATAATTTTATAGTGCTGATACGGTTGGGTGTATAGAGTAGTTTATTTTTTATCCTGTTGAGAAGATCTTTTTTCAGGATAGCCAACTCATTTTTAAAATCATTTTTATATTCAGATTGCAGGTAAAGAAAATTCCTGTACATATAGTAGAGCCTTGTTGAAGAGTGAAATGACCGGCTTGTTTTTGTAAAAGTTTTCAGTGAATATTTTTTATGTACTGTACCGAGATTATGATGCATGTAAATATTGGGAAACTCAATTATTTTAAATCCTTTTCTGATTGACCTGAAGCAGTATTCGGTATCCACAAAATCAATAAACAGGTTCTCATCAAAGTTGCCTATTTCTTTAAATGCTGCGAGGTTGATGATACTTCCGCTGGTGATGAGGAAATTCACATCAGTGAATGCACATTCAGGAGCAACCTTCTTTTGATGATAATTGATGCCGGACATTGAAACGTTTTGTCTGTTTACAGACTTTATACATTCTAAATATTTCGTGATATCATTTTCATCAAAGAAAGAATCCTGGTCCATTGTGAGCAAATAATCAAAGCCATCATTAATGGCTAAAGCACAGGCCTGGTTTAACCGCTTGGCAATACCTTCATTAAAACCATCATGGATAATGTTTGTTTTGGAAAGAGATGAAATGCTTAAGTGAAGAGGAATGTTTTTGGTTTCAGTATTATCAAAAAGGAAAATCTTTTCAACATGATTAAAAAATGTTTGAATATTATGAATGACAGAATAGGATGGATTGTAAAGAATAATTACTGCCGAGGTTTTATCCATGATAATATTCTATTTTTTAGTTTTTTTCTTTGGCCAACATCAGAATAATGGTATGTCAATTGTTCATTGCCTTTAAGTATATTTTTAGGCTCTGATATCTTTTCCTTCTCTATTATTAATATACTATCATAATAATGCATGGCATAAATTGACCTGGAGTAATTATTCAGCATTGTAGGTTTTTTGTATTTATTCATATACCAACCATACATGTAATCTATTAAGTTTTTTGAAAATTCAATGAAGGTATGTCTATTTTTCAGCCCCCCACCATATTCATACCAATATGACGTATGCAGATCTTCACACAAATAGATACCACCAAATTTCACTTTGTCATAAAGGTGTTTAAAAGTAAGAATCTGTTGCTTCATAGTATGTCCGCCATCATCAATTAAAATATCTATTGCTGGTAAAGTTTTATTTAATCCTTCCAAAAAGGTAACATCTTCTTGTGAACCAATTATTACCTCTGTATTGCCTTCTTCAAATTTTTTACATTCAGGATTTATGTCAATGCCAATTATTTTTGCATTTTCCCCGAAATACTCTCGCCACATTTGCAAGGATCCACCATGCGCTACACCTATTTCGACAAAAACAATATTTGTATTTCTGAATTTTGAAAAATGCCTATCATAAATTTCAATGTAATGATTCCATTTATGTAATAGTCTGTCATTGTGTGCATCGAAAATTTCTCTTAAAGTCTTCATATTTAATTTTAAAATTTCAAAGATAACTTCATTGGGGAATATCAGAATAATAAAACACCAAGTTTGGATATTCTTCAATTCCCATTACTTTGCATCAAACTCAACCATGAAAGTTGTAATTTTTGCAGGCGGTTTAGGCACAAGGTTGGCAGAAGAAACCGATGTGCGCCCCAAACCAATGATTGAAATTGGCGGCAGGCCAATCCTTTGGCATATCATGAAAATTTATAGCAGTTATGGCTTTGACGAATTTGTTGTATGCCTTGGCTATAAAGGTTTTTTCATCAAAGAATACTTTATGCAGTATTACCTGCATAGTTCCGATTTAACCATTAGCCTGAAAGATAATAAAGTCGAAGTCCACGATACCCATACAGAATCATTTACGGTTACGCTTGTGGATACGGGTTTACATACCAAAACTGCAGGGAGGTTGAAACGTATCCAGAAATATATTGGTGAGGAAGATTTTATGCTTACTTATGGTGATGGTGTCGCAGACATCAATATAAAAGAATTACTTGCTTTTCATCAGTCACATAATAAAATTGCAACAGTAACTGCTGTACAACCTGAAGGTAGGTTTGGCAGCATGGAAATAGATAGTAATGGTGTGGTTGACCATTTCAAAGAAAAACCAAAAGGTGATAACAAATGGATCAATGGTGGTTTCTTTGTTTTAAAACCTGATGTATTTAATTTCCTGGATAACCCGGATATAGATAACATTATGTGGGAGGATGATCCTATGCAACAACTGGCAAATAAAAAACAATTGGTTGCTTATAAACATACCGGTTTCTGGAAACCAATGGACGCACTACGTGATAAAATTGAATTAGAAAAACTTTGGCAATCGGGAAATGCAAAATGGAAAACCTGGTAACACAGCTAAAAGAAAATTATAAGGGTAAAAAAGTTTTTGTAACAGGCCATACCGGTTTTAAAGGTGCATGGTTATGTGCTTTATTAAAATACCTGGGTTCGGAGATAAAAGGTTATGCTTTGCCCCCTGAATATCCTGGAGGCTTATTTGAAATCCTTTTCCCGTGCGCCAATATGCAAAGCGTTATTGCTGATATCAGGAATGCTGATAGTTTGAAAAAAGAAATAGAAAGTTTTCAGCCTGATTATATTTTTCATTTAGCAGCACAGCCTTTGGTAAGGCGTTCTTATCAAAAACCTGCTGAAACTTTTGATATAAATGTTACCGGTACTGCGAATGTGCTGGAATCTGTTATCCCACTTGCAGGAAAATGTAATGTGGTTTGTATAACAACTGATAAAGTATATGAGAATAAAGAGGATAATTCTATTTTATATAATGAAGATGATATGTTGGGTGGATATGATCCTTATTCCTCCAGTAAAGCATGTGCTGAATTAGTAATAAGTTCTTTCCGCAATTCATTTTTTAATCCGGAAGATTTTGAACTGCATAAAAAATCATTGGCAAGTGTTCGTGCAGGGAATGTTATTGGTGGTGGCGATTGGAATGAAGACCGGATTGTACCTGATATTATCCGCGCTTTAAAGAAAAATCAAATAATCAATGTCAGGAACCCGAATGCAATTCGCCCCTGGCAACATGTGCTGGAGCCATTGACAGGATATTTACTTTTAGGTAAGATGATGGATGAACGGCCCAGGCATTTTTCATCAGCGTTTAATTTTGGCCCATTACCTAATGATCATTTAACTGTCAAGGAATTGGTTGAGATTGCAATTAAAACATGGGGTGATGGTGATTGGAAAGATGTATCTGATGTAAATGCTCCGCATGAAGCAGGTTTTTTAAAATTGAGTATTGAAAAAGCACAAAAGGAATTGCACTGGCAACCAAAGTTAGATGCAGAAAAAGCAATTCAGTGGTCAATTGATTGGTATAAGCAACCTGCTGAAGCCCTTGCTGTGTTTACATTGCAGCAGGTTGTAGATTATTTTAATTTGTAAAAAATATGATTCTGTAGTTTGTTGAAAAGCAGTAATAAGAAATATGGTTTTTACTGAAACAAATCTTAAAGGAAGTTTTACAATCGAACTTGAACCATTTACTGATGAACGTGGGTGGTTTGCAAGGTATTTTTGTAAGAATGAATTTGCTTCAATTGGTCACACTAAAGAATGGGTGCAGATGAACCATTCCTTTACTTCCAGAAAAGGTTCATTGCGTGGAATGCATTTTCAGTTATCACCATTCAGTGAGATAAAACTGGTGTATTGTATTTCTGGAAGTGTATTTGATGTGATTGTTGACCTGCGTAAAAATTCAAAGACTTTCCTTCAATGGTTTGGCGCAGAGTTGTCTGCTTCAAACCGCAGGATGATGTATATACCAGACGGGTTTGCGCATGGTTTTCAATGCCTGGAGGATAATTGTGGACTATTATATCATCATACTGAATATTATCAGCCAAATGTGGAAGGTGGTATAAAATATAATGACCCTGAGTTAAATATCCAATGGCCACTTGATGTAACAACAATCTCTGCAAGGGATATGACTCATCCTTATCTTGATAAAAATTTTAAAGGAATATAATTATGCAATGCAGGTTTTGTAAAACTGAACTCGAACATATATTTATAGATTTATTCAATTCGCCGGCATCTAATTCTTTTCTTACAAAAGAACAATTGAATGAGCCGGAAATATTTTATCCTTTGAAGGTTTTTACCTGCCCGGTATGCTTCCTTGTACAGGTGGATGAGTATAAAAAATCCGGTGCTATTTTTAATAATGAATATGTTTATTATTCATCATACTCTACCAGTTGGCTGGCACATTCACAGAGATATGCCAACATGATGACTGAACGGTTCAACCTTAACGAAAATAGCCGGGTAATAGAAATAGCATCCAATGATGGTTACCTGTTGCAATATTTTAAACAAAAAAATATCCCCGTATTGGGTATTGAACCAACGGCGAATACGGCAAAAGTTGCACAGGAAAAAGGAATTGAAACCATAACAGAATTTTTTGGTGTTGAGCTTGCAAAGAAACTTACCGGTGAAAATTTGAAAGCTGATGTGTTGCTAGGAAATAATGTATTGGCACATGTGCCGGACATTCTTGATTTTGTAGCCGGGATGAAAATGGTTTTAAAACCTACAGGTGTTATCACTATGGAATTTCCACATTTAATGCAATTGATTGAAAACAACCAGTTTGATACAATTTATCATGAGCATTTTTCTTACCTGTCTTTTAATACTGTAAAACTGATTTTTGAATCGCAGGGATTGGAATTGTTTGATGTGGATGAATTGCCAACGCATGGGGGGTCTATCCGTATTTATGCAAAACATCAGGAAAATAATGAGCAGGCAATATCACCTAACCTTCAGGCATTGTTGAATAAAGAAAAAGAAAAGGGGATGCTCGATATGTCGTATTATAATAATTTCCAGCAGAAAGCGCTTAAAATAAAAATGGATATAACAGCTTTTCTCATTGAACAAAAAAAGAAAGGCAAAAAAGTAGCTGCGTATGGCGCTGCTGCCAAAGGAAATACTTTGCTGAATTATTGTGGTATAAAAAGTGATTTGATAGATTTTGTGGTGGATGCCAACCCGCATAAGCAAAATAAATTTATGCCTGCCAGCCACATACCCGTTGTGACGGAGGATTATCTTAAAAAAGAAAAACCTGATTTTGTTTTTGTGCTGCCCTGGAATTTGAAAGATGAGATTACAAACCAACTTGCTTATATTAAAGACTGGGGTGCAAAGTTTGTATTCGCTATACCTGAATTAAGTTTTGAATAATGAAAAAAGTCTTGGTTACTGGAGCTACCGGATTTGTTGGCAATTATGTAATCAATGAATTGATGCAATGTGATGTTAGTATCATTGCGACATCATCAAATGAAGAGAAAGCAAAACAACAATCATGGTTTCATAATGTTAAATATATTCCATTTAATATAACCCAAATCCAGCCTACTGAAAATTATTTTTTTTTATTTAATGAGCCGGATATCGCCATTCATCTTGCATGGGAAGGATTACCGAATTATAAATCTGAGTTCCATGTAATAGATAATTTGCAAAGGCACAAATTATTACTTGAGAATTTAATTCAGAATGGTTTGAAGGATTTGACAGTAACCGGTACTTGTCTGGAATATGGGATGCAGGAAGGTTGCCTGAAAGAAGATTTGCCATCAAGACCTACTGTTGCTTATGCAATTGCAAAAGACAATCTTAGAAAATATCTTGAATCATTACAACAACAATATTCGTTTTCACTTAAATGGCTGCGTTTGTTTTATATGTTTGGGAAAGGCCAAAATATCAAATCGCTTTTATCTCAGTTAGAGGTGGCATTACTTAGAGGTGATGAAGTTTTTAATATGAGCGGTGGGCAACAGGTGAGGGATTATTTACCCATCTCAAAAGTTGCTGAAAATATTGTTGCAATTGCTTTGCAAAAAAATATAGAAGGTGTAATCAATTGTTGTAGCGGCAAGCCTGTAACAGTAAAGGATTTTGTTGAAAGCTATTTAAGTAAAACAAACAAATCAATCAGACTAAACCTGGGTTATTATCCTTACCCAGATTATGAACCAATGAGATTTTGGGGCAGTACTGAAAAATTGAACCAGGCATTGAAAGAAAAATAACATCTTTGCCGCGATGCGTTTTAGTTTTATTTTACCAGTAAGAAATGGTGGCGAATACATTAAAGAATGTGTTGCATCAATTCTTACACAGACACTACAGGATTTTAATCTCATTATATTAGAAAATAAAAGTACAGATGGTACAGCAGAGTGGCTGCAGAATTTAAAAGATGAAAGAATAACTGTGTTACCATCTGCCACTTCTTTAAGTATTGAAGAAAACTGGGCAAGGATTTTATCTATACCAAAAAATGAATTCATCACTCTTACCGGCCATGATGATTTATTTGATAATAATTATTTGCAGGTAATGAGTGATTTAATCAATCAACATCCTGGTGCAAGTTTGTACCAGGCGCATTTCAGGTTTATTGATGCGAAGGGTGAGGAGATAAAAAAGTG
Source organism: uncultured Parafilimonas sp. (assembly GCA_964400415.1). GTDB lineage: Bacteria > Bacteroidota > Bacteroidia > Chitinophagales > Chitinophagaceae > Parafilimonas. The sequence continues at coordinate 37,629 of CAYNTP010000017.1, read as the reverse complement.
CAGGGCAATGGAAGAAAAACAAACTGTTTCACAATTCCTCTGTTCCCTTTTTAAGGATTCAATTGACACAATGGGTACAGGTTATATAATGCGTTCAAAAGATTATCATGATGTAGGAGGGATACCTGAATTTCCAAATCTATTATTTGCAGATCACACATTATGGATAAAACTTACTGCACTAAATTATAAAGCAACTGCCGCACAAGAGTGCTTTTCTTATCGCATTCATGAAAATCTTTCCAAGCATTCTACTGCACCATCGTATATAAATGCTTTTTACAGTTATTTGAATTTTTTGGACTCAATCAAATCTGAAAACATAAATATCAAAACTGTAATTGATGAAAATATCACACCATATATACTTTATTATTGCCGTTCGTTGGCCCATCGTTTATTGAAAACTCCTGTTGAGCAAAGGGACGGAATGACAGTTTCAGATTTTATTGATAAATGTATTTATTATAATAACCTGCTTTCAGAAAAAGAATTGTTGCCATTAAATTATTCAAATATAAAATTTGCAAGAATGATTGATGATAATCTCATTTTGAGAAAGGCTTACCTTCTTTTCAGGAAGATTTATAAAAAGCCAATTTATTCCTGATCACCCGTTTCTTATAGTTTTTCTTAGCGTATCTACATCACTTTGTATCATTTCCTCTACCAGCATTTTCAAATCATATCTGGGTTCCCATCCTAATTTTGTTATAGCTTTTGTTGCATCTCCTATCAGGTAATCAACTTCTGCTGCCCTGAAATATTTTGGATGTATATGCACTACTTCTTTGCCTTCAGGGATTTGATAAGAACTGTTCTTACAACTTACAATAATACCTTTTTCATTGAGGCCTTCACCTTCAAACCTGATATCCACACCTAAATATCCAAATGCCATCCTGATAAAATCTCGCACAGTTGTAGTAATGCCTGTTGCCAGAACATAATCTTCAGGAACATCCTGTTGCAACATCAGCCACATGCCATAAACATAATCTTTTGCATGGCCCCAATCACGGCTTGCATTCAGGTTACCCAACCAAAGTGAATCTGTTAAGCCCAATGCAATTTTTGCAATCTCCAATGTTATTTTTCTAGTAACAAAATTCTCACCGCGCAATGGGCTTTCATGGTTGAATAAAATGCCATTCACAGCAAATAGATTGTAAGCTTCCCTGTAATTCACCGTAATCCAGTAACCATATAATTTTGCTACGCCATAAGGTGAACGAGGGTAAAATGGTGTTGTTTCTTTTTGTGGTATCTCCTGCACTTTACCAAACATTTCAGAAGTTGATGCCTGGTAAAATTTTGATTTTTTCTCCAATCCTAAAATCCGGATAGCTTCCAATATTCTTAGAACACCTAAAGCATCACTGTTGGCTGTATATTCTGGTGTTTCAAAACTGATACCCACATGGCTTTGCGCAGCCAGGTTATAAATTTCATCTGGTTGTATCTGTTGCAACAACCTCAGGATATTGGATGAATCACTTAAGTCACCATAATGCAGCAAAAACTTTCCTTTATATTTTGGATCAAAATATAAATGGTCAATCCTTGCTGTATTCAACATAGAGCTACGGCGGCGCACTCCATGAACCGTATATCCTTTTTCCAATAAAAGTTCGGCAAGGTAAGTGCCATCCTGCCCGGTAACCCCTGTTATTAATGCAACTTTCATGTATAAATGAATTAAATAAAATCACGCAAACTAAAGCATTTAAATTTGCATTTTTTAAAGAATTGAAAATTTGTATTGAAACCCGCGAATGAAAATAGTTTTTAATTGCTGGCTTTTAAGAAACAGGCAACTGGATGGTATTGGCAACTTTACTGTGCAGGTAATGCAACGCATCATCCAGGACCATCCTGAACAGCATTTTGATATATTGGTTGACAGGCAGTTTGAGAATATTTATTTTGATTATCCCAATGTTACATTACACCGGATATTCCCTGCATTGCGGCATCCTTTGTTATATGTTTTTTTTCTGGAATTAAGGTTGCCTTTATATCTTAAAAAAATAAAACCCGAACTGGTTGTGGCAATGGATGGTTTCCTCTCGTTGTCAAGTAAATCAAAGCAAGTGCCTGTGGTGTATGATTTAAACTTTGAACACTATCCTGAAAACCTGCCCTGGCGCAATCGTGTTTATTACAGGTATTTCTTTCCAAGGTTCGTGCGCAAGGCCTGCAGGGTTATAACTATCAGCGAGTATAGTAAAAATGATATCATAAAAACCTACAACTGCCCAGCAGACAAAATTGATAATGTGTATTGCGGTATCAGTGATTATTTTTCGCCATGCAGTGAAGATGAAAAGAAAAAAACAAGGATACGATATTCGGGAGGAAATGAATATTATTTTTTTGCTGGAACCATGCACCCGAGAAAAAATATTATAAGGTTGATAGAAGCATTTGATGCCTTCAAAAAAAATAATAAAAATGAAATTAAACTGGTGCTTGCCGGACATATTATGTGGGATGATGCATCTATAAAAAAAGTTATTGAAGGCAGTGTCATCAAAGATGATGTGGTGCTTGCTGGCCGTGTAAGCAATGAAGAGTTGAGGTTATTGTTAGGCAGCGCCAGGGCACTTGTTTTTGTTCCGGTATTTGAAGGATTTGGTTTGCCAATAGTAGAAGCATGGCAATGCGGGGCGCCTGTTATATGTAGCAATGTAACCAGCATTCCCGAAGTGGCTGGTGATGCTGCTATTGTTGTTGACCCTTTTAATATTGAACAAATTGCTGGTGCAATGAAAACAATGATGGATGATAATGTCAGGCAGCAATATATAGATGCAGGTCAAAAAAGAAAAGAGTTGTTTTCATGGAAAGAAACTGCAGGTCTTTTCTGGAAAGCGATACAGCGTTCAATACAATAAAATGAGTAAATCATTTATTTGTTGCTTACTTTATTGTGTTTGTTCATCCCAATAATAAAGAAGGTCTTCAATACTTTTTTCAATTGTGATGTTGGGTTGCCATCCTGTATCATTAAATATTTTTTTATTATCACCGATGATAGATTGTATATCTCCTTTCCTGAATAAAGATTCATCCTGTCTTATTTCAACATCCACATTCAGCTTTTTTTGCATGAGTTGAAGCACATCACGAAGGCGGATTCCTTTTCCTGAACAAACATTATATATCTCGCCGCATTTCCCTTTTTTCAATAATTGTTCATAAGCAGTTACAACATCTCTCACATCGCTGATATCACGGATAATATCGAGGTTGCCGGTTGTTAATAAAGGAGGTTGTAGTCCTTTTTTTATCAAGGTTAGCTGCTTTGCAAATTTGGCCAGGACAAAATTTTCTTTCTGGTATGGGCCGAAATGTGTGAATGACCTTGTTTGAATGATATCAAGGCCAAAACTGTCAGCATATACTTTAGCAATTAATTCCTGTGAAGCTTTACTGGCTGCATAAGGATTTGCAGGATGAAGTGCTGCATCTTCTTTAATGTGTGGATTTGTATTGGCTGAAATGCCATACACATCTGAAGTGCCGGTAGAAAGAATCCGGATATTCCGACCTGATTCTCTTGCTGCATCTAAAATGGCCAGGAAAATTGAATTGTTATTGATAAAAACTTCTGAAGGATGTTGCCAGCTATAAAAAACACTGCTGCTTGATGCAAGGTGAAGTATAAATTCAGGATGAAAATCATCAATAATTTTTTTCAAAGATTCTTTGTCCTTTAAATCAGATTTAATGCAATTAATTTTTATATGCTTTAAGAAACCGGTTTCTAAGCTGGTATCATTCCTGTCAATCCCTATAACTAATGAGTCTTCATTTTTTGATGACAACAGGTTTAAAAAATGTTTGCTGACGAAACCTGCAACACCGGTAATTAAAATTTTCATGGCTTACTAATCAATAAAATTCCTGCAATAGTAATTATATCAAACGCTTTTTGTGAATTCGGATGAATATTTTTTCTATAATTGCTGATAAAACCAGGTAAACCTGATAGTAACAGAAAGATGTGCCATTATTTCAATAACCTTAAATGTTTTTTCCCTTTAAAGAGAAATAGTTTTCACATAAAGCGCTTATTGTTTTCTCTTTTCTTTTTGTTATCAGCTTTTTTCAGCTTTGGGCAGGAGTATAATTATTTTCATTACAATTTAAAAGATGGAATCAGTGGTATCAATATTTATTCAATTGTGCAGGATAAAGATGGTTTTTTGTGGATTGGTACAGAGACAGGGCTAAGCCGGTTTGACGGTTCTCATTTCAGGAATTATACTGCCGCTGATGGTTTGTATGACCAGGCTATAATCAAGCTGTTTGTGGATTCAAAAAACAGGGTTTGGATTTTCCCTTTTAATAAAACAGTTTATTATTATTACCAGGGTAAAATTCATAATGCGGAAAATGATTCACTTCTTCGAAAATTTAATTTTCAGAATGAAACATTTACAGCATGTGAAGACAAGGATGAGAATCTTTTTTTCATTGGGTCAACCAGGTTATTTATTTTATCCAGGGATGGCCACGTGCAGGAAGTAAATGCAATTGATGACAATGATAAGTTTACTGATGGGGGGATTAATGCAAATGGTTATTGTACAATTTTAACTACATCTTATCGTGGACTAAATAACAAATATATTTTCTCTTACGAGTTTAAAAATTCAAAATTTCATTTTATTAATAGAATTAATGCAAATTATAGTACTAGGAATTCTTTGGAGATAAACCCTTATTATACCATTAATAAAAACAATGACTCATTCCATATTCTTGTTGAAAAAAACAAGGAACAATATGTATTAAAGGCACGGGAGGACTTTCTTAATGTTTCGTTTTTGAATAGTGAATTTTTTGCAATGACAACCGCCTCTAAAACCCTGCTTTTTGATGTTGGGGAAGGAATGTTTGTTGATAGTTTTCTTAATAATATTACTGTTAATACATGTTTCATTGATAATGAAAGCAACCTTTGGTTTGGAACAGTTTCAGATGGTTTGTATAGGTTGAATTCGAACAGGACAATAAAGTATAAGTTGATGGATAACCTGAACGAATTATATGTTCAGTCATTAAATTATTCAGCTGGTATTTTATATATCGGTTCATCTGAAAATATGACCTGGCAATTAAACCTGTTGACAAATACATTAAAAAAACAGCAAATTGAATATGGGTTTAATGGTGTTAGCAAAATTTCTTCCATTCAATTCTCAAAATCCAAATCATTGATCTTGGGAACAGATAATGGTGTTTACCAGGAAGATCATAATATATTTAAAAAGGTTACCCCTATCTCTGTAATAAAGAGTTTGTATAAATATGGGGATTCAATGGTGGCTGCAACAGACAGGAATGCATTCTGTTTTAGTGCAGACAGAGTTTCTTCTTACGATATTATCTGGCATGGGAGGGCTACCTGTGCTGTAAAAAATAACGGTAAATTTTATATTGGAACCCTGGCAGGATTATACACAGTTGACCAAAATAAAAAATCATTCAGTCTTGCTGAAAAATATAATTTCTTCAAAAATAAAGTGAATGCGCTTACTGTTGAAGGTACTAATGATTTGTGGGTTGCATTAGAAAGTTATGGCCTTGTTTGCCTGCAAAATGATTCTGTGAAATATATAGTGCAGGTGAAAGACGGCCTTTCCAGCAATATGTGCCGGTGTCTTTTTATTGATAAGAATATTTTATGGGTAGGCTCTGATAAGGGTATAAGCAGGATTGATGTTTCACATTATCCATTTCGCATTACCAATTTTACAACTGCTGATGGCCTTGATTGTGATATCATCAATTGTATTTATGCAAGAGGAGATTCTGTTTTTGCAGGTACACCTTTCGGGCTTACATTTTTTGAGGCAGATAAAATAGAAAGCAAGTCAATCTGCGCATTAAAACTCACTGACATAAAATCAGAAGTACAGGATTGGTATGATAGTACAGGTAAAATAAAATTGAAGAGCAATGATAATTTATTGCGTTTTGAATATGCAGGCATTTCATTTCTATCTGCCGGAGATATTACTTATTATTATCAGTTAAGTGGTTTGGATACTGCATGGTTGTCAACCCGTGAAAACTCAATAACATTTGATCGTCTTCCTTATGGAAGTTATGTTTTTAAAATATATGCAGTTAACAGGTATGGTGTGAAAAGTAAAATCATCAGCATCCCATTTACAAAAGACCCGCATTTCTGGCAAATGTGGTGGGTTCGTTTGTTGGGGCTTGTTGCATTTGGTTTCCTGGTTTGGATGGTAATAAATTCAAGTATCAGAAAAGTAAAAAACGCAGCGAATAAAAAAATGTTGCATGAAAGAAAAATACATGAGTTGGAACAAATGGCTTTTCGTGCACAAATGAACCCACATTTTATTTTTAACAGCCTCAATTCGGTGCAGCAATATATTTTCTCAGGAAATGTGGCTGAAGCCAATGAGTTTATTACAAATTTCTCATCGCTCATCAGGCAAACATTATATATTTCCGGTAAAAAATTTATTACTATAGATGAAGAAATAAAATACCTGGGTTCATATTTGTCAATTGAACAATCCAAGTATGAAAACATTTTTGATTTTGTTATTGATAAAGATGGTGGTGACGAAATAGATGAAATACAGATTCCTCCTCTGTTATTACAACCTTATATTGAAAACAGCATCCGTCATGGAGTATTAAACCTGGTAGGTAAACGAGGCCTGATTGAAATAAGTTTTTCATTGAAAAATGATCAGCTTTATTGTGAGGTGAAAGATAATGGCATTGGCCGAGAAGCATCTTCAGCATTAAGACAGAAACTAGCACCCGGCCACAAATCAAAAGGCCTTGAATTGGCACAAAACAGGATTAAAAGCCTTAACTCAATCTATAATATCTTTATCAGCGTTTCTATTGATGATATTAATAATGATGATGAAAAAGGTACTATTGTTACTATTAAATTCCCTTTAAACTATGGAGAATGAAAATGTATTAAATGTTGTAATTGTTGATGATGAGCCTAAGAATGTTACCATATTAAAAAAGATGCTGAATATGTATTGTCCGCAGGTAACAATTTGCGGTGATGCAAATTCAGTTGAAAGTGCAGTGAAACGGATCAAAGAATGCAAGCCTGACCTTGTATTGCTTGATATTGAAGTTGGCGGAGGTAACGCATTTCATATCCTTGACCTTTTGCAGCCTGTAAGTTTTGATGTGGTTTTCATTACGGCTTATGACAATTACATGTTGCAGGCTATTAAATATTCTGCGCTTGATTATTTATTTAAACCGGTCAATATTCAGGAACTGATTGCTGCAATAAATAAATCGAGCAATAAACATATTAAACAAAGAACATTTGAGCAGGTGCAATTGCTGCTTCAGAATATTTCAAAACCCAAAGCTTTATCCTCTCTCGCATTGCCAAATGCAACGGGCCTCCAGTTTATCACAATACAAAATATTGTCAGGTGCGAAGCTCATGGCAGCTATACTTCTATTTTTACATCAGATGGTGTTTCTGTTGTTGCATCCAGGACATTAAAAGAGTTTGAAGAAATTTTGCCCCAGGAAAATTTCTTCAGGACCCACCATTCATATATTATCAACCTGAACTTTATTGCAAAATATCATAAGGGCAATGGTGGATATATAGAAATGACAGATAAATCTAAAGTACCCCTTGCTGCCAGGAGAAAAAATGATTTTATACGGCTTTTTACCACTTACTGAAATTACAGTTATTAGTTAATTATTACAGTTATTAAAATATGTTACACAATTGTTAGTGCCGGTATTTTTATATCAATATATAGTTGAATATTTGAATAACCTTTTTTCAAAGCTAAGCCCTGCCTGAAAAGAAATAATCGTCTTTACAGGTTAAAGCCCGAAAATAAAAAAGCTGTTCATAGAACAGCTTTTTTATTTTTATCCAAAACCATTTTTTGCTTTAATAACGGCTATTAAAATTTTTCAATCACCAACATCCGGCACTTCTGCACCCTGCATAACAGCTAAAAGCTGGTCATGGATTAAACCATTTGTTGCTATAATGCCAGGCTGGTAAGGATTATAATAATTGCCTTTGGTATCAGTTACTTTACCGCCTGCTTCTTCCACTATCAGGAAGCCTGCAGCACTATCCCAGGCGCTTAACTTGTGTTCAAAGAAACCATCAAAACGTCCTGCTGCTACCCAGCAGAGGTCAATTGCAGCGCTGCCAAGCCTTCTAACGGGAACGCCTTTGCGAATAAATTTGCTGAACACTTCCAAAGGCCCGTTGGGTGTATCTAAATAAGTGTAGGGAAACCCGGTTACCAGGCAACTTTTGGCTACATGTTTTGTTGTGCTGACCACAATTTTTTGACCATTCAATGTGGCGCCCTCACCACGTTGTGCAAAAAAAAGTTCATTAAGAAAAGGATTGAATACAGCGCCCATTTCCATTTTACCATCCACTTCAAGGCCTATACTGACGCAACAAATAGGGATATGGTTGGCATAATTTACAGTTCCGTCTATTGGATCTATAATCCATTTATAGCGTGACTCCTGTATGATTTCACCTGCTTCTTCACTCAATATGTAATGATCAGGAAAATTTTTCCTGATAATATCAAATATTATCTCCTCGCTTTTGTGATCTACTTCTGTTACGAGGTTATTGATCCCTTCCTTATTACTGATGGTGAATGATTTAGTAGAATATTCTTTGATTAGCGCTGCAGCAGTTTCTGTAGCCTGCAGTAATACCTGTTTTAGCATACGCAAATATCACGAATCAGATTTAATTCTGAACACTATCCTGATTCATGTGAATAGTTATTGGTTTCACTGTTAACTTTAAAGAATAATTTGATTTGCTTTTGAAGAAAATCTTCTCAAAATATCAGCTGATATGCCTTTTGCAAATCATATTGCCGGTTTTGTTGTTTACTCAGAAATTGCCGGCACAGGAAAATTATGTTTTCCGGCATATCACTGCTGAAGATGGTTTGAAAACTAACTCAATGGTCAAAGGGTTCCAGGATGCAGAAGGCTATTATTGGTTTGCTACAGTTTATGGTGTTCAAAAATTTGACGGGAAAAATTTTACCTCTTATCAATTTAATTATGCTCCTGCCACGCAGGTAAAAAAAGATGACTGGACAAATATTTGTGCAGAAGACAATGAAAAAAATATTTGGTTTATCAACCTTGAAGGCATCAGCATTTTTTACCGTAAAATTTCAATGCTAAAACGTTTGTATTTACCCGATGCACCTGATAGTAATATCAATAACGTGGTTGCTGTTGTAAAAGATGTTCACCACAATTTATGGATAGTTACAAACAGGGATATTTTTTTGTATGATTATTCTTTGCATAAACCTGTTTTATACTGTAAAATTTTTACAGATGATAAATTGTATGCACAGTCTGCACAATATGATAAAACGCAGGATTGTTTCTGGTTGTTGATTGCAGACCAAAGAAAAATTATCCGGTTTGATATCCGTACAAAAAAAATAAGCTACCCTGTTAACCAAACTGCATTTGAATTGCTAAAAAGTAATAACCCTATATCTTTTTTTAAAGTTGATGATGATGAAAACTTATGGATGGCAGATTATGCCGGTGATTTTTGCAGGTATGATTTAGTGAAAGGAAAAAATGTTGACTTTGATTATTTACATAAAAAAAGCATGCAGGAAATTGGTACACCTAATTCAACTATTACAGATGCAATAGATGATGGAAATGGTTCGGTTTGGTTTGGTGGTGATTATCATCTTGGGTTATTCAGGTATGAGAAAAAATCAGGCGATTTTATACCAGTGATCAATAATACTGGAAGTGAATATGGTTTTCATTATAATGAAATTGTTTATAGTTTTTTCCTCGATAATGAACAGAATATTTGGGTGAATACAGATTTGGGCATGAATATTTTTAACCCGCATGCCCAGGTGTTTAAATATGTCAACACTCACCCTGGAAATTTTGTTACAAAATTCAGCGCTGACATTTCATCTGTTTTTCAAAGTTCAACAGGTAGTATCTGGGTATGCACCTGGGGTGATGGCGTATTTGAATACAGCAGCAACTTTTCATTGCTTCATCATTATGTGCATGATAAAAATAACCCATCATCTTTTGGGGAACCATTGAACCGTGCCTGGTGTATTGCTGAAGACAATAAAGGCAGGTTATGGATTGGATGCCAGTACGGGATGCTCTCCATGTTTGATACAGTAGAAAAAAAGTTTACCAATATGGTAGTGCCGCAGTTTAATAGCGCTACTATTATGCATGCTGTAAAAACAAAAGATGCAATCTGGTTTGGATTATTTAGCGGGGTATTAGCAAAGCTGGATGAGGCTACAGGTAATATAATTGTGTATAACAATGCGTTTACAAAACCTTCAAATATTGTATCACCTGTTGATGGAATTTGTGTTGATAAATCCGGCAATATCTGGTGGAGCCCGGGTACAAATGGTATTAGGAAATTTGATGTTGTAAAAAATGCGGTGGTTGATTCATCTCTCAACTCATTGCATATATCTTCACCAGCTTTCATAAATGATTCTATGCTCTTGGGTGGTACAGATACAAAGGGCCTTTTAATTTTTAATACCAAAACAAAAAAACCTGTATTTTTTAATACAGTAAATGGCTTGTCCAGTAATGATGTGTATGGGGCATTGGCTTTAAGTAAAAACAGGATATGGATTTTTGCAAATAATGGCGTAAAACTGATGAACCTCCGGGCAAAAAAAATATCTGAGTTCAACATGTATGATGGTATTCGCGATTATGAATTGCAGGGCCCTTTTTATCTTTTACAAAACGGGAATATCCTTTTTGCAGCCAGGTCTGGCCTGGTATATTTTAACCCGGATGAAATAAAAACAAAACCACCTCCTCCCGATGTGCGTATCACTGAGTTTAAAATAAACAACCATAACATTTCTGTTGATTCATTATTACAGCAGAAAAATATTTCATTAAATTCAAAACAGGATATCTTAACCATCGGTTATGCTTCATTATCATTTAACGGAAGGTTGTCCAATAAGTATTTTTACAGGTTATCAGGTATAGATAAAGATTGGGTAGCTGCCGGCGACAGGCGTTCGGTGACTTATGCCAACCTTGCGCCGGGAGAATATATTTTTAATGTAAAAGTGGTGAATGCCGATGGCGTGCAGGCAAAGAATATTACAAGCCTTGATATAATCATTCATTCACCCTGGTATAAAACCTGGTGGGCTTTTTTATTGTGGTTTCTTCTTGCATCTTTTATTGTTTACTCAATTTATAATTACCGAAAACGAAACAGGGAAGCACTTTCTGCTATACGGCAAAAAATTGCCAGTGATTTACATGATGATATTGGCTCAACACTCAACAGCATTTCTGTTTACAGTGAAATAGCAGGCAATCAATTGCAAAACAACCCTGAAAATGCAAAAGATATTTTGCATAAAATGGGTGATGCTTCAAGAAACATGATTGATATAATGAATGACATTGTGTGGGCAGTACATCCAAAAAACGACCAGTTTGAAAATGTGCTGGAACGCATGCAATATTTTGCTGCAGAGTTATTATCAGGTAAAAATATTTTACTTGATTTTTCTGTTGATGAAAAAATAAAAAATACCAAACTGTCTATGGAGAAACGTAAGAACCTCTACCTGGTATTTAAAGAAGCCTTGAACAATGCTTATAAATATTCGGGTACAAAAGTGGTGCATGTAAAAATAGAGCAGCCGGGTAATTTTTTATTGATGAAAATAACAGATGAAGGGGTTGGCTTTGATGCAGTAAAAAATTCTTTAGGCGGGAATGGTTTAAAAAACATGCAGCAGCGTGCAACAGAAGTCAATGCACAAATCCAGGTTAACAGCATTAAAGAAAAAGGGACTGAAGTGGTATTTAAAATGTTTTTAAAATAATTTTTAAAACTACATCATCATGTAGGGGAGCAGTATTTTTTTATTACAACATTTGTATTAATGAGAAAAGATATCCGTGTTGCACTTTTTGAAGATAACTATTTGCTGAGGGATAGTTATTACCAGTTGATAAACGGGACGCCTGGGTTTGCCTGCACAGGCGCTTATGATAATGCCTCAGACCTTGTTACCCGGATTAAAAAAAGCGAACCTGATGTGGTATTGATGGACATTGATATGCCGGGGATGAATGGCATTGAGGCTGTCATTTTTATAAAACAATATTTCCCTTCGGTGCAAATAATTATGCAGACTGTTTTTGAAGATGATGAAAAAATTTTCAAAGCCATACAGGCAGGGGCAAATGGATATATCCTGAAAAAAACGCCGCCGGCAAAAATACTGGAAGCCATTAGCGAAGTTTATGAAGGTGGTGCACCAATGACACCAAGCATTGCTGCAAAAACGTTGAAGCTTTTCCGTTCTGGTGTAAAACCACCTGAAGAAAAAAAAGAAGCGGTTCTTACTGAAAGGCAAAAACAGATTTTAGAGCGGATAGTCAAAGGGATGAGTTATAAATTAATTGGTGAAGAGCTATTTATTTCGCTGGATACTGTGCGGTACCATGTAAAAAATATTTATGACCTTTTGCAGATACATTCAAGGTATGAATTATTAAAAAGGCAACACCATTAAATATCCCGGGCTTTATAAAAACCACATTCTGATGTAGTGTAAAAAAAGTTTCAGCAGCGGAAGTTTGTACCTGAAAACTTTTCTGTATGAAACTAAAGCATTGTACCCGTCTTGCCGTTGCTAACCTGTTTTTTTTATTTTCTGGTTTACAGTTAGTAACAGCACAAACAAATACATTCCCTTCAACCGGTAGTGCCGGTATCGGCACTACCAACCCTAATGTTTCTGCTTTATTAGAAATAAAATCAACAAAAAAAGGGTTGCTGATACCCCGCATGACACAATCGCAACGCAATGCAATTGCATCTCCTGCTAAAGGATTAATGATTTATCAAACAGATAAAAACCCGGGCTTTTATTTTTATAATGGAACTGCATGGTTTAGTACTGCCTATTGGAAAAAAAGCGGTAATAATATTTTTTATAATTCAGGCAATATTGGTATTGGAACTTCAACACCTGCTGGAAGGTTACAGGTTGTTGACAGCAGTGTAGTTTTCAGCGCTGCCGGTGATGTGCCTGAAACAGCAGGTGACGTACCCATCAGCGGTGCAGGCAGGCGCATGATGTGGTACCCTGATAAAGCCGCTTTCAGGGTAGGATATGCAGATGGAAGCGAATGGGATGAAGCTAATATTGGCAATTATTCTTTTGCTTCTGGCGGTCATAATACTGCAAGTGGGGTTTATTCTGTAGCGCTGGGTGGTTTTAATACAGCTTCAGGCCCTTATTCAATAGCGTTGGGCGCTACTCTTCATGCAACTAATTATTATGATGTAGCATTAGGATATTATGGATATGCAACAGGATATAACGCAATAGCATTGTCGAACTATTCGGCAACAGCAAGTGGTGAATACTCTACTGCTATGGGTTCTTTGGTTACAACTAATGGCATGAGGGGTTCTTTTATCATTGGCGATTATGGTAGTGGAAGAAATAACAGTGTTTATTATAATGATAACCCTGACCAGATGCAAATGGTGTTTGCTGGTGGTTACAGGTTGTATACTGGTACAAGCGCTTCTGGTGTATTGATGAATGGCGGAGATAATAGCTGGAGCTCTATCAGTGATTCAACAAAAAAAGAAAAAAAACTTTTAGTAAATGGAGAAGATGTGTTGAATAAAATAGCAAAATTCAAATTATATACATGGAATTATAAAGGGCAGGATTCAAAAAAGTTTCGTCACTACGGGCCTATGGCACAGGACTTTCATAATGCATTTGGTAAAGATGCTATCGGAACAATAGGGAATGATACATTGATTAACCAGCAGGATTTCCTGGGTGTGAGTTTTATTGCCATCCAGGCATTGGAAAAAAGAACAGAAATAATACATGCGCAACAAAAAGAAATTGATTCATTAAATAATAAACTAAATGATTTAGAAAATAAATTAACCAGGATTGAAAATGCAATGAGCCAATGCTGCAACAGCTTTTCTACTAATATGCAGTCAACGGGAAATCAATCCGGGATTTTGAATAATGATTTTTCATCAGCATCGTTACAGCAAAATATTCCCAATCCTTACAACCAATCAACAACAATTTCCTACACACTTCCAAAAACATTTTCATCGGCGCAAATTGTTATCACAGATATTTCAGAAAAGAAAATAAATCAAATTCCACTTTCAAATACTCAGCAAGGTTCAATAAATATCAAGGCGGGAACACTTGCATCAGGTACCTATAATTATTCATTGATTATTGATGGAAAATTGATTGGTACAAAAATGATGGTTATTACAAAGTAGAAAAATTATCATTTGAATAAACATCAAAAATGTTGAACTCAATAAATTAAAAAATACAATTATGAAAAAGACAATTACAATCATTTCAGTTATGATTATGTTTATTGTTGCAGAAAATGCCACTGCACAAACAAATACATTCCCTTCAACCGGTAGTGCTGGTATTGGAACTACAACACCAAATGCATCTTCATTGTTAGAAATTAAATCAACTAGTAAAGGGTTACTGATACCGCGAATGTCACTTGTACAACGCAATGCAATTGCATCACCGGCAAAAGGGTTATTGATTTATCAGAATAATCAAACGCAGGGTTTTTATTATTATAATGGAACAACATGGAAAGCTTTGTCTTCACAAGCAACATGGTTGAAAAACGGCACATCAGTTTATTATAATGGTGGCAATGTGGGTATTGGTACAAATATCCCTGCATATAAACTTGATGTTACTGGTGATTTTAATATCAGTTCGGGTAGTGTAATGAGGATCAATGGCACCCGTGTTTTTTATGATGATGCACCCAATCAGAATATGTTTGCAGGTGATAATTCAGGTGTAGCTTTAAATGGCGGGTACAATAATACCGGCATTGGCCCTTTATCATTAAATAAAAACACCAACGGGAATTATAATACTGCTGTTGGCGCAAATAGCCTTGTTGCAAATACATCGGGTTCATCAAACACGGCTATTGGTGAAAAATCTTTGTATAAAAATACAACGGGCTACTATAACACTGCATTAGGTTCGGGTGCTTTATATACCAACGCAACTGCAAGTAATAATGTTGCAATTGGTTACCAGAGTCTATATAATAATACTGCGGGCGATAATGTTGCATTAGGATTTAAGTCTTCTTACTCCACAACAACAGGATCAGGAAATACAGCTCTTGGTAGTCAAAGTTTATTATCAAACACCACTGGAGGAGGGAACAATGCTTTAGGTTACCAGGCGCTTTATTCCAATACAACCGGAGGTGCAAATACTGCTATTGGCAACGGCGCTCTTAAAGCGAATACGGGAGGTTATTTTAATGTGGCAATTGGTACTTCTTCATTATCTCATAATAGTGTTAATGGTAATACAGCTGTTGGATATTCTGCTTTAAACTTAAACACAACAGGCAACCAAAATGTTGGAATTGGTTATAATAGTTTAGCATCCAATACTACCGGTGGCAACAATACAGCAGCAGGCTTCTCTGCGCTTGTTTACAATACTACTGGTTATAACAACACTGCTGTTGGTGGACAAGCAATGCAGGCAACTACAACAGGTGCTTACAATACAGCGCTTGGTTCAACAGCTCTATTAAGTAATACAACAGGGAGTTCAAACACGGCAATTGGCGAAAAAGCTATGCAAAGCAATACAACAGGTGGCAGTAATACTGCATTGGGTTCAGGTGCATTGCAGAATATAACAAGCAGCAATTACAATACTGCTGTTGGATTCCAATCATTATACAATGCCACTGTTTATGATGACGGCAATACCGCTGTTGGTTATCAGTCTTTATATAAAACACAAGGTGCATATAATACGGCGATTGGCTACGAGGCAGGATACGAAAATGTTGGTGGCGATTATAATGTATTTGTAGGGTATAATTCAGGTCAATCAAATACTAATGGTATCGGTAATGTTTTTATTGGACTTGGTGCTGGTCAGGATAATACAACAGGTAATTATAACACTTATACCGGCTATGCTTCAGGTGGGGTAACAATAACAACCAGTAATAATACTTTTTATGGTTATGGGTCAGGAAGTGGTTCTTCTGGTAGTAACAATAGTTTTGTGGGATATTTGGCTAAGCCAAGTACTTCTTCCCTTTACAATGCCAGCGCATTTGGCTTTCAATCTATCGCTACAGAAAACTCTCAATTATATTTGGGTGCTGAGTCGTTGTTACAACTTGCCTGTTCGGTTGCTTTGACTGTTATTTCAGATGGGCGTTATAAAAGAAATATACATGAAAATGTTCCCGGGCTTGCATTTATAAATAAACTACGCCCGATTACTTACAACCTTAATGTACATGATCTTGATAATAAACTGGGAGTGAAGGAAGATAAATACACAAAAATGGCCGCTGATTTAAAAGAGAAACAGTTATATACTGGTTTTGTGGCACAGGAGGTAGAGAAAGCTGCAAATGAAATCGGTTATAATTTTAGTGGCGTTAGCAAGCCGCAAAACGACAGTGATTTTTATGGCCTGCGTTATACTGATTTTATTATGCCCCTTGTAAAAGCAGTTCAGGAATTAAGCGCAAAAAATGATTCGCTAGTACAGGTGAATGCTTCAATGCAATCACAGATGAATGACATGAAAGCAGCGATTCAAATACTGGCAGATAAAGAAGGTGTAAACATTTCTTCGCTGAACAGCAACCAGTCATCAGCCAGCATTAATTTATCATCAGTATCCTTATCACAAAATGTTCCCAATCCATATAATCATACAACATGAATTGCATATAATTTACCTGCTCAATTTTCTTCCGCTCAAATTGTTATAACAGATAATACAGGTAAAACTTTAAAAACAATAAATGTTTCAGGCGTTGGTAAGGGTGTTGTACATCTTGATGCTTCTACATTGTCATCTGGCGCTTACAATTATTCTTTATACCTAGATGGAAAATTGATTGATTCAAAAAAGATGGTACTTGCAAAATGAAAGGATGTAATTTCTTCCTGGTTGGTGCCAATGATTGGGATGAATCTTTATTTACATCTAAAACTATCCGGCGTAATTACCGGATAGTTTTAATAAACATTTCTGCCGATAGATAGTGCTTCGCTAAAATAATCAGGCTTATATCACCAGAAGAATATATTAAGCAGATATCAACTTACAATTTTTAGTGTATGCAGAAATCCTGGAATGATGCATCTGGTACTTCCACTGATTATTTTGTTAATAGAAAGGATAAATCATCTTGTCAAAAAAAAATTAATTATTAAAAGAAGGATTTAAAAAGGTTCACACAATGAAAAAAGAAATCATCATAATATCAGTTTCTGTGATTGTGCTGATGGGAATTATTTCATTTAAAAAAACTTCATCTATGAATCCTGTTGATACTACAATCTCAGGGTTCTGGATTTATAAAGAAGATGCTGCAAATGATTATTGGCCAGCCAATGTATTATTTAAACCTGATGGCACATTCAGAATGTACCAATCACAATCGCTGGCAGATACAGCCGCGTTGCAGGCCATTGCAGACACTGCTAAACAGGTTGTAACTTTTGGCACATACACCGTAAATGGATTGAATGTAACAATGAAATATACTGAATTCAATATTATTGATTTCACATTTACAGGTACGCTTAACAGCAGTTTAAATATTTTGAAAGGCAACCTGAAAAATAATCAACCTGGAAGCGCAAGCCCGCTTTGGTATTTAACCAAACCATAAAATATCATTTTCTAAAATTATTTTTTATGAAACACTTTAAATTATCTATTGCAATTATTTTCTCTGCATGTGTATTATTCCTCTGTTCATGTAATAATTCAGCAGGCGCTGCAAATTCAGCGGAAACCAAAAATAGTTCAACGCCAACTCCATCTTCCAATCCTGTAAACTCAGGCGACAATGGAACCATCACCTGCAAGATTGATGGTGTTTCCAAAACGTTTCAGCTAAGTCAAAGTTTTATTGATATCCCTCTGGATATTGAAAGAACCGGGCCAAAAAATGGAATTATGATAGCGGATGGCGGCTCAAAAAAAGAAGGGTTCCAATTTGAATTTAAAAACAGTGGTACAACCAAAATTAAAAAAGATGGTATGGGTGATACAGGTTGCACAATCAATTATTACAATCCTCAGGGGGTTACTTATACCGGTTCAGATGTCACGATATCTGTTACTTCTTACAATTCGCAACACGTGACCGGTACATTTTCCGGTAAACTGGTTAATGCCTATTATGATTTAGGAACTAAAGGGGCACAAAATTATCCTCGTTTTATTCAAATAACAGATGGAAAGTTTGATGTGCATAATTAGTTATCACAGTAATGATTAAAAATGATTTTCTAAGGTAACGCGAATCAATCATGGAAATATATTACCGGCATACTGACCCGTAATGAATTGAACGGTTCAAGCCTGCTTTGGTGCTTTATCTACCATAAAAAAAGTAAACTATGCAGCAATTAAAATTATCTGTCTCATTCATTTTCTTCACAATTATTTTGCTCCTTTCTTCTTGCAACAATGCTGCCAATAAAAACAATGAAAATACAATTGCGCAAACATCTTCCGGTGATACAACTCAGTCAATAATTTCATCAACTGCAAATAATAGTATTCAGCAAACTAATACATCCGCATCTGTTCAAAGCAATAATGATGATAGCACACTTACGCAAATGAAAAATCTTGCTTCTATGTTTGGTACAAATGATTCAGGTATTTTAAAAAATTTCAGCGGAGCCGGCAATGATTCGATGATGAAGTTATTGCAATCCATGATGAGTAATAAAAACGGCAGCCCGGAGGATGCTATTGCCAACTCAATATTAAATCTGCAGCTTGGACAAATGAAAGATAATAATCCGCTAAAACAAGTTGCTAATGAAATGGTGAAAGCGCAACAAAACGGTACTGCAGGACCGTCTAAAACTTATACTGCTGTTTACACACCTGAACAGCCGTCAAATTATAACGTACCTGTTTCAGGAAATGGAAATACCATCATGCTTCAATATACAGGCGGCAGCATTACCAATAATAAAAAAGACGGGCTTTGGAAAAATTTATACATCAGTATGAATACTGCAAACAAATGGAATGTGTACTCTGAAGGTTATGCGGAATCATCAGCGCTCAACATGAAAGTTCACTCCACTTCACTTTCCGACAAGAATGAGAATTACTATATCATTATAAATGACCAGTATAAAAAATATTTTAATCAGTATAGAAACGAATCAGGCCAAAACGAATCAGGTGTACAGGTGCAAAAGATTGGTGATGAAAAAATGTTTGGCTATAACTGTGTGCATATAAAAATAAGCTATACTATAAAAGCTTTGGGGCAAACTGCAAATAGCCAGGATGATGAATGGTACAGCGCTGATGTACCTGGCGCCTTGTTTTTATCTCCAGTGATTTTTGAAAATCATTCTCCTGTTGTTGTAAACAAAATGATTGCTACAGGATGTACCGGTGCATTGGTAAAATCAATCAGTAAATCATCCGGCATTTCGCAAGTGATACAACTCAGCAGCGTCACTAAAAAAAATATGCCTGATTCCAGGTTCAGTCTTCCTTCCGGTTACGAAGAAGATAAAAATATAGCTCTGTATGATCTTCAATAAAATCATTAAATAAAAAAAATTAAAATCATGAAACACCTTTCTTTTTTATCCTCAGCATTTCTTTTTTCATGCATCACACTTGCATGTAACTATAATTCGTCTGTAACAAATGATAAAAATGATCCGCATTCGAATTCTTCTGCTAACTCAGTTTCTGCCGGCCGTAGTGATGGTGATATGTATTATGAATATAAACTTAGTACAAAGAGCAATGCTAAGTCAAGTGAAAAGATGGATATTCAAAGTTCTTCTAAAATCTATATTTCATCTAAAGGAGATGTAAGGTCGGAAATGACTACTGCAATTTCTTATAATGGAAAGAATTCGACAACTACAGATGTAACTATCGGGCACGCCGATAAGCCTGATGAAAGCATCGTTATTGATAGTGACACAAAAACATATTCTGTCATGCATTTTAACGATAGCGAACTATCACCTGATTTAAAAGTGCAGATATTATCAGTAACCAATGAGGGCAGCGAAAAAATAATAGGATTTAATAGTGTACATGCGAAAATTATTTCTAAAAAATTTGCTGGCACTTATTTAGAGGAAGTGGACACCATGGATATCTGGCGAAGTAAAGATGTGCCGATGGTTGCATCTGTAAAAGCGTTATGGGAAAAGTATGAAGATAAAAATGGAAGTGGGTTGTTTACACCAGACGTTGTAAGCCAGTTGAAGCAAATGGGCTGCGAAGGTTTCATGACAAAAATGGAAATTCATTCAAAAATTTCTTCTGTAATAGAAACACTTGTAAAAGTGGAACCTCGTGACCTGCCTGCATCCTTGTTTGAAATACCTGCAGGATATTCGGAAGATAAGAAGTGACACCTTTTTAAAAAGGTGTCACCGATGATTTTACCTCCAATAACCACGCCTCCAATAATAACCATTTCTATAAGGCACCCACCTGCCTGTAACCCATACCCGATGTGGTCTTGGATACATCCAATAACCATTGTGATAAACATAGCGTCCGCCACTCCAGTACCAATCACCATTTATCCAAACATAACCAGGCCCGGGAGATAAAGGGCGTTGATAATATGGTATTGAAGGTCGTTCTGAAACAGTATATCTTGAAGTGCTACAACTATTAAAAATAATTGCTGATGTTGCAAGGCAAAGAATGACAAATATCTTTTTCATAACAAACATTTTTATTCATTCAATCGTGCCTTAATTAAGGCATTTACTTTTGTTTGAACTAAACAGCTTAGTAAAGTTTGTTATAGAAATTACAATTCATTCAATTTGAAAAATTACTTTTTTAATATGTGACAGGTGTAACGGTATAGCCTTGTTCCTTAAGCAAATTAATTACTCCATCTGCATTGCCGAGATGGCCTGCACCTACTGCAAAAAATGTAGGTTTTAATTTTGCCTGTTCAATAATTTCAGGGATCCATTTTTTATTTCTGTCTTTTAGCAACATATCTGAATAACCGGATAGGTCATCGCCTTCATTGATCATTTTACTTAAACTGTCTAAATCTTTTTGTTTGTAAACTGACAGCATTTTTTGAAAACTGGTTTTAATACTGTCAATATTCAAAACAGATTCTTTCAATTCTTCAGCCTGCACTTTATATGGTATTGCATCAAAAATTTTTAACTGGTCTTCTACTTTTTCAAGCCCTCTTATTTCCATGTTATTGGCTTTTGCCATCTGCATAAATTTTTGTTCCCAGGCTTCTGAACCATCACAACCCAGCAATGATGGATAAATACTTGTTTCAATCAATTCCGGTTTTATATGTTGCATCATCTGCAATGGAATGTTGGTTATTTTCTGAAAAGCATTTGCAACAGAATCATAAGCGGTTTCTGAATACAACTGTTTTAATGTCGTATCATTTTTCATATTCATCTCCTGCATTGTCTTGGTTAATACAGACGGGTCATCCATATCCAGTTCAAGATATAATTGTTGTGTCGTATAAAATATTGCCCTTAACTCTGTGCTCACAACAATATCATCTTTACACATTAAATGGATGGTGCCGTATATATATGATGGTGAGTCAATGCCTGGGCCTGTTATTTTCCATAACAATGTTTTTTCTGCACCGGTTGTTTGTGTATGCGCATTGAATGAAAAAAGTAGTATGGCAATAAACATCAATATCCTTTTCATTGACAATATGGTTTCAATATTTAAATAAATATTTTTTTGCAAAATACGTTCTTTACAAACTCATTTGAATTTAACCTTCAACAAGTATTGCCGCATCAATTTTTTTCTAATTGTTTTTGCATCTTTTTCACCCTGTCTTCAAATTTTTCTGATGATAAATTATACCTGCTTAAACTATCAACGATGATAGGGAAGGAGAGTGGCGTATATCGTTTTGGAAATTTTAAAATGATTTCATTATTACAAATACGTTCCAATGCAGTACGTAAACGCACTTCTTCCATCTGCTGTTCAAACACTTCATGATAAGCCTGTCTCAATAAAATATTATCAGGGTCATATTCACTGAAAACTTTAAACAACAATGATGCTGATGCCTGCAGGTGTTTTGCTTTTTTTGTTTCACCCGGATAACCGGTAAATATTAATCCGCCGATAACAGCAATATCCCTGAATTTTCTTTGTGCCATTTCAACAGAATTTACGCTGCGTTGAATGTCTGCAACAAGGTCATCTGTTGTGAATAGTTCACGCACATTTGTATCATCAACAGGAATGGGTTGGTCACTTAATAATTCAAATCCATAATCATTCATTGAAATTGAAAAAGTGATAGGTGTTATCCGGCTGATACGGTATGCTAAAATTGAGCTCATCGCTTCATGTATCTGCCTTCCTTCAAAGGGATACACCAATAAATGGAAGCCATCATCTGCTTCAATCTGTTCAATCAATAATTCATCACTTAATGGCACGTGTGATAATTCTTCCTGTAGTTTAAATAATGGTTGTAAAACTTTTAATTCTAATAAATCAGAAGTAAATGCAGCATTGAATGTGCGGCGCAATACCATACCGAGGTTGGCAGTAAGGCTCATCCTGCCACCCATCCAACTGGGTATTATTGATTTTTTCTTTTGAGATTTTTTTACATAAGCAGTCATCTCTTTTATCATGACTAATTCTAAATTCCTGCCTGCAAAAGTGAAAGCATCGCCGGGTTCCAACCTGCTGAGAAACCATTCTTCAATCATGCCGATATAACCACCACTCATCATTTTTATTTTCATCATTGCATCACTCACGATGGTACCCACCTGCATTCGGTGACGCATGGCAATACGCCTGTTTTTTATTTTGTAAATAATATTGCTGCCAGGCATTGAAGTATTTACTTCTGTTTCCACTTTTTTATATTCATCATAATTTGTCAACGCCTTTCCTCCATCTGTGATTTGTTGCAATAATTCTTCCCATTCACCTGTTGTGATATCCCTGTAACAAAACGTGGATTTTATTTCTTCAAAAATTTCATCCGCACAAAATCCTTCACCGATTGCAAGTATGCAGAGATATTGCATCAGTACATCAAAGCATAATAGCTGTGGTTGTTTGCTTTCAATGATATTTTGTTGTATTGCGTTTCTCAATCCTGCTGCTTCTACTAATTCCAAAGAATGTGTTGGTAAAAAATAAACTTTACTTACATCACCAGGTTGATGGCCACTTCTGCCTGCACGTTGTAAAAACCTTGCAACACCTTTGGGTGAGCCCACTTGTATGACAGTGTCCACCGGTCTGAAATCAACACCTAAGTCAAGGCTTGCCGTACACACTACTGCTTTTAATTTTTGTGCATGCAAAGCTTCTTCCACCCACATCCTGAGTTCATGTTCAATGCTGCCATGATGCAATGCAATCACACCGGCAAGTTGTGGCGCTATGTTTAATAAAGTCTGGTACCAAAGCTCACTCATGCTTCTTGTGTTTATGAACACAAGCGTGGTATTACTTTGTTCAATGATAGGAACAATTTTTTCTGCGAGTTTAATTCCAAGATGACCTGCCCAGGGATATTTTTCTATTTCATCAGGGATGATTGGAATCATTTCAATTTGCTTATCCATTTTCGCTTTCACAATTTCACCATCAGCATTGTTGGATGAATTTTGCAAATGAATATTTTGAGAATCAATTTTTCTGTTTAGTAATGGTGATAATAAAACTTCTTTTGCTTCATCCAGGTTACCAATCGTAGCGCTGATGCCCCAAATTGATGGTTGCAGTAGATGATTTTTTTCACGTGTTATATTTAATATCCTGCTGATGGCAAGTTCTACCTGGACACCTCTTTTGCTTCCGAGTAATTCATGCCATTCATCCACTGCGATGGTGTTTATGTTTTTGAAAAATGAAGGATAATTTTTTTGTGCAAGAAGGAGCATCAGGCTTTCGGGTGTTATTACTAAAACTTCCGGGAGATGTTGGATTTGTCTTTTTCTTTCTGCAACATCTGTATCACCATTGCGCATGGCTATTTCCCATTTCATGCCGAGTTGTAGAACCACTTCCTGCATGGCACGTGTAATGTCTTTTGCCAGAGCCCGCAATGGCGTTATCCATAATAACAACAACCCGTTATTTTTTTTTGTTTGAAAATTATCAGGATTTTTATTGATGAATTGAATGATGCTACCTAAAAAAACAGCATAAGTTTTGCCGCAACCTGTCGGTGCATTTACCAAACCGCTTTTTCCATTGATGATGTGTTGCCATGTCTCTTCCTGGAAACGGAATGCCTGCATGTTTTGCGATGCCAGCCATTGAGAAATTACATGGTATCCTTTTGTATGTTTAAGTCTTGTTGACACAGGTGCACGAATGTATTAAGATAATTCTTTGCTTATATATTTTCATGATGCATGGTTGTATTCATCTGAACACAAAAAAACCTGGAGTTTTTTTGCTCCAGGTTGTATGAAATATTTTAATAGAAAATTTTACGATGCGTCCACGAGATCTTCAACCGCAATGTTTAAGAAGTTGGGAAGTATGTGATCATGAGTCCATAAAATTTTATCAGGATCATTTAATTGTTCAATCATGCTCTTCCATTTTTCTTCACCATGATTTTTTATTACTGTTTGTTTTTTTTCTTCACTGTGCAAATGAATAGTCATTCCTTTCGGATCAGCTTCAGGATGGAACTGAGTACCGATCATGTAATCATTAAAACGTACAGCCATAATTGCCCTCGGTAAATGAGGAACGTGCGGCCTTTCTTTTTCGATTGTGAGGACTTTTGCACCTAATTCCTCTAAACGTTTTTCATCTGCTTTGATTACCTGGTAATCACGGCTGTCAACTGCAAAGAAAGGATCTTTCATACCTGAAAAGACAATTTCATCTGCGCCATCTTTTGTCATGTGGATTGGGAAAACTCCAAATGATGTTGATTTGCGTTTACACACATTGGCAATATGAAAATGCCTGCATGCCAACTGGAAACTATGACAGATAAAAAAAACATGTTTCTTGGGATAGTTGTTGTAAAACTGGTTAAAGTGGTTCACATCATCTATCCACTGCATATATTTATTATCCCATTGCTGACCGGCAGATTCTAAGGGTGAGCCGGGTCCACCACTTGAAATATAAACATCATAAGATAAATCAGGGATTGCCAGGTTTTGCCGCACATCAAATATGTCAGTCTTTACATCATATTTATTATGCAATGACCAGTCAGAAATAATATGACTGATACAACGCATGCCCTGGTTGGCAAATCCATTATTGAGGTCTAATACAGCAATTTTAATTTTTCTTCTATTTGGGTTCATTCTTTAACGAAAATACAATTTTTAAAATAGATGCAATATTGATAAGATTTTAACTATTCACAATCGGGGAAAAATATTTTTTTAAAAATATTTCTCAAGTGGATTTATCTGTGGCTTTGGCCACCATTTGTTTGATATTGTCATCAAGTTGTTGTGCAGAAGTCTTTAATAATTGCATCAGTTCTTCTTTTTCACACTCGCTTTGGTTGGTTGTTTCAATAAGGTTTGTAATGGCGAGGATATTGGCCAAAGGTGAACGCACAACATGCGCATTCATGAATGCGATCTCATGTAAATGTTTGTTTTGCTTCTGGATTTTTTCTTCGTGTTGCTCTGCTTTATTTTTTGCAGACATTAATTCTTCCCTGTATTTCACTTCAAAGTTGATACCCATAAAAGCGAAGATGGTACACATAACAGCAGCAGAAAGGCTGTTGAAAATAAACATGCCTGAATACATAGCGGGTGAAATACTTTGCCACCTGCCGGTATCGCTACCAAATAAAATACAGATAGAAAAAGAACAAACTGAAATAAAAAGGTATGTAATCACTTTGAACAGGTTTGTTTTGAATGTGCCCACCAAAAATGGTGTAGCAAAAATCAGGGTTAAGATAAACAGGTAGCTTCCACTCTTTAGCCCTTCTGCTATTGAGCTTAGTACAAGAAAGAAATTCACGGTAACGATTATCGCAGCGACTATATCTTTTATCAGGTTGAAATAAACAGCTATTAAAATAAGAAGGAGGGTCAGGCCATGTGTGATAGTTATAAGCGCAGAAACCCTGATGCCTTCCAGCATATCGAAAATGGCGCTTAACAACACCATTGAAAGCGTGATATATCCAAATCTGAATATTCTTTTTACCTGTTCTTTTTTCTCAAGTGGAATTCTACTTTTCATCAGGATTATGGACACTGAGTAATTGGATTAATTCTTAACCGGCAATTAAAGGTAGAAAAAAAATATTAATCATCATTACCCAGCAACTCCCTCTCTATTTCTTCCATCTGCACAATATCCCATGCTTCACTTTCAGTAGGGGTTATATTCAGTTCTTCTCTCAAATCTAATATGTCTGCAACGGATAGGGTTTGGTCATTTACCTCACATAGAACAAATGAAATACTGCGTTCATAAAATTGTTGATGCCAGTCTGCTAAATCTGTAACCAGTTTTTCATCTGCATTTAAAACATTCTTTAAGCTGATTACAATATTTGTCTTATGTTGCAGACAGGAATTGATGAGTTCTTTAAATTCTGCTGTTAATTTGTCAGAGGAAAAATCTGATTGCGGCGTAATCATCGTAAATTTTTCTCTGGTATCAATTTTGAAATTCATAAGTAATATTATTAAATCATTTTAACATCGTGTGCATAACTGATTTGTAATATAGCTCAAAAATATTTCATATACTTGTATAAACACTTTATTAGATGGATAACAATTTTTCTGCCCAGGTAAAAGAGATTATTTCTTATAGCAGGGAAGAAGCATTAAGGCTGGGAAATGATTTCATAGGCACAGAGCACCTTTTATTAGGTTTGATAAGGGATGGAGAAAATACGGCTATTAAAATTTTAAAGCAATTAAATGTTGACTTATATGAATTGCGGAAAGAAGTTGAACTTGCCGTGAGAGATAAAACAGGAAAAAATATTGCCAACATCAATAGTTTACCACTCACCAAGCAGGCTGAAAAAGTTATACGGGTTACCGTGCTTGAAGCAAAAGCTTTAAAAAGCCCATTGGTAGAAACAGAACATTTAATGTTGTCTATTTTAAAAAACAAAGAAAATATCGCTACACAAATTTTAAACCAGTACGACGTGGATTACGATTCATTTAAAACAGAGTTAGGAGTGGTGCGCAGTAATGAACCACGCAGTGAATACACCGAAAATGAAGATGATGATTTTGAAGATGAAAGAAAACAAGGTTATACATCTCCACATAAAAAAGCACCGGGAAATGCGAAAAGCAAAACTCCTGTACTAGATAATTTCGGGAGAGACATTACAAAACTTGCAGAAACAGGTGCACTTGACCCGATCGTAGGTAGGGAAAAAGAAATAGAAAGGGTTTCCCAGATTCTCAGCCGCCGTAAAAAAAATAACCCCATATTAATTGGTGAACCTGGTGTAGGTAAAACAGCAATTGTTGAAGGCCTTGCACTACGCATCGTTCAGAGAAAAGTAAGCAGGGTTTTGTATGATAAAAGAGTGATCAGCCTTGACCTTGCAGCTTTGGTGGCAGGTACAAAATATCGTGGCCAGTTTGAAGAAAGGATGAAAGCCATCATGAATGAACTGGAAAAAAACCGCGATGTTATTTTATTCATTGATGAAATACATACCATAGTTGGAGCCGGTGGCGCCAGTGGCTCACTGGATGCGAGTAATATTTTCAAACCTGCTTTGTCAAGAGGCGAATTGCAATGTATCGGTGCTTCTACTTTAGATGAATACAGGATGTATATTGAAAAAGACGGAGCATTAGATCGCCGTTTTCAGAAAGTAATGGTTGATCCTCCAACCGTTGAAGAAACTATCCAGATCCTCAATAATATCAAACCGAGGTATGAAGATTATCACAATGTGATTTATAGTGATGATGCAATTGATGCCTGTGTGAAATTGAGCGACCGGTATATGACCGATCGTTTATTGCCCGACAAAGCAATAGATGTGCTGGATGAAGTTGGCGCAAGGGTGCATTTGAAAAATATCAATGTGCCTCAGAATATCCTAGATCTTGAAAAACAGATTGAAGAAATAAAGTTGGAAAAAAACAGGGTAGTCAAAAGTCAGCGTTTTGAAGAAGCCGCTGCTTTACGTGATACTGAAAAACGTTTGGGTGAAGAGTTGGATAAAGCTAAATCAGATTGGGAGGAAGAAAGTAAACATAAGCGTTATCCTATTGACGAAGAAAATATTGCTGAAGTTGTGAGCATGATGACTGGCATACCTGTAAAACGCATGGTACAGGCAGAAAGTGAAAAGCTCCGCAAAATGTCGGAAGATATGCAGGGAATGGTTGTAGGACAGGACGAAGCCATACAGAAAGTGGTGAAAGCAATTCAAAGGAACAGGGTTGGGTTGAAAGATCCTAAAAAACCTGTGGGCAGTTTCATTTTCCTTGGGCCAACAGGAGTTGGTAAAACCGAATTAGCCAGGGCACTTGCAAGGTATATGTTTGATTCAGAAGATGCTTTGATCAGGATTGATATGAGCGAATACATGGAAAAATTCACAGTAAGCCGTTTGATAGGCGCGCCTCCGGGTTATGTTGGTTATGAAGAAGGCGGCCAGCTTACAGAAAAGGTTCGCCGCAAACCTTACAGTGTTATTCTCCTTGATGAAATAGAAAAAGCACATCCTGACATTTATAATATTTTATTGCAGGTGTTGGATGATGGTCAATTGACTGATGGCCTTGGAAGAAAAGTTGATTTTAAAAATTCTTTGATCATCATGACATCCAATATTGGTGTAAGGCAATTGAAAGATTTTGGCGAAGGGGTAGGTTTTGCAACTGCAGCAAGGGTTCAAAGCGCTGAAGAAAATAATAAAGCTGTAATAGAAAAAGCTTTGAAACGTACTTTCTCACCAGAATTCCTGAACAGGATTGATGATGTTGTTATTTTCAATTCGCTGACAAAAGAAAATATTTTCTCTATCATTGATATTTTAATGAAAGGTGTAATGAAGCGCCTGAATAATATGGGTTATTCATTACAGATCACTGATGAAGCAAAAGAGTTTATTGCGGAAAAAGGTTATGATGTACAATTTGGTGCAAGGCCGCTGCATCGTGCTATTCAGAAATATCTTGAAGACAGCCTTGCCGAAGAGATTTTGAACCTGAACGTAAAACAGGGAGATGTATTGATAGCTGGCCTTGATAAAGAAAATCAAAAGATAAAATTTGAATTGGGTAAGAAAGAAGAAGAAGCACAGGTATAGTTATTTTATTGAAAGAAATCAGCCCCGTTTTCAAGGGGCTTTTTTCTTTCTGTAATGAAAGGTTGCATAGCCATTATGAAAGGGAGTTAGAATAAAATAATTCCCATGCAAGAAAAATTAAATAACTTTCCGCACGAAGAACACTTTTTCATGACCAATTCTTATTGGGTATGTGGAGAGAAACCTGCTTTAATGAAAAGCCAAAAGGCAACTATTCTTATGATGTTTACGTATTTTATCACAAGCATTAATCCTTAAAGTTTGGAATCACTTTACCAGATAATTAAGGGTTGTATTGCCAGGGACTGTAAAAGCCAACAGGTGTTCTATGAACACTATTATGGATTTGCTTTAAAAACGGTATTCAGGTATATTTATAAGTATGACAAGGCAACAGATGTTGTCAACGATAGTTTTGTAAAGATCTTCAACAGTCTTGAAAAATTCCAGTTGTCAAATGAAAAATCTGAAACAGAAAAGATTTTGATGGGCTGGATGAAAAGGATTCTGATTAACACAGCTATTGATGAGTTGAGAAGGCAACAATCAATGCCGGAGATTGTCGAATTACCGGAATATATTTGGGAAGAAATGGATAAAAGCCAGAATGCCGATCAGAAGATTTTATATAAAGAATTAATTTGTGAAGTAAAAAAATTACCGCCATCTTATAGAAATGTATTTAATATGTTTGTTATTGATGGCTATTCACACAATGAGATTGCAAAGACATTAGGCATTTCGGAAGGCACATCTAAGTCGGCATTGGCAAAAGCAAAAGCACAATTAAAAAAATTTTTAGAAAACAGATATTCTCACAGGCGCTATGCAGTACAAAAATGATAATCTGGAAGATTTGTTCAGGGAGGCAGCCAATGATTATCCTTTAAGAACTGATAATTCAAATTGGGATAGTGTGGCATCCCGGTTAAACAATTTTGCAACAAGCGATCCTGTAGTTGTTGATAAATCTGTTGCTGCAAAATCCAATGTATGGAAATATGCTGCAATCCTGTTATTGTTTTTAGGTGCCGGCGCCCTCATATATTTTTCTCAAAATAATACTGATAAAACATCTTTCAAGGCTGATACTTCTGGCATACAAAAGAATAATCAACAAAATAACCAACAGCAACCTTCTCAAAGTATAACTAATTCTAACCCTGGTTTTGCACCGTCACAGGATGCCAATGCAATAACAAAAGAGAATTCAGGCAATAATAACCAGGTAAATTTATTCAAGACCCCTTCTCTTAAAAATTCACCTGCAACTGATTATTCAATGCTGCAGAAAAATGAAAATGGTATTAATAGTGTAAAAGATAATTATACGGGCCAGCAATCACTATCATCCACACTTAACCAGGATAATATTTCAAATAACCAGTCATTTGAAAAACAACAGGAACAGGTAATTTCCGGAAATGATCCTGCTACTGGAAATTCCATTATTGCAAATCCTGGTCAGGAAGCACCAAATGCAAACCCGGATAACCAGTTGTCAACACTTTCAAAGAAAGATGTAATTACTTATAATGCCCCTCTGTCAAAGTTTTATGGCAGCCTTTATGGCGGCCCGCAGTTTTCAATGGTGAAAGCTCAGCATATTGCAAAATCTGGATATAAGGTTGGTATAGCATTGGCATACAGGATGAATAAAAGGTTTGATGTAGAAGTTGGCGCTCAGCGCGAAGAAATCAATTATTTTACTCAAGGAAAATATTTTGATAAATCAGGATTGAAACTGAAAGAAACAACTGCATTGGAAGACCTTACTGCCAATAGCCTGCTTACTACAGTGCCAATAACTGTTAGATATAATTTTCAATCGAAAAAGAAAGGGCATTTTTATGTTGGCCTTGGTACAGATGCCCTGGTGCTTACTCATGCTGAAAAATATCAATATACTACTTTGAGGAATGGTACTTCCAATGACAAATTTAAAAATTACAAGTCTGTTACTTCTGCAAAATATTTCACGAACATAAATGCCAGTGCAGGCTATCAAAATAAATTGTGCAACTGGTGCGATTATAAAATTGAACCATATTACCAGATACCGGTAAAAAATCTTGGTGTTGGTAAATTACCGATTACAAAATTTGGATTGAATATTGGGATTGTAAAAGACCTGAACTTAAAATAAGACAAAGAGCTTTGTTTAATTTGTTTAATGTTCCCTTCTACTCCCTGCCTATAAAAAACAAAACTTTGGGGGTTCTTTAGAGTGGTAAACTCAGCCTCGCTTCGGCGGGGCTTTTTATTTGGAAAAACGTCTGCATTAATTTATCACTAACTTTATCATTCTAACTCCACAGTCATGAAATCATTTTCTTTTATTGCATGTTTAGTTTTTTCCCTTGTACTTCATTGCGATGTATCCAGCCAGGGAATTAAACCGGATCCGAACAATGCCGGTTTAAAATTACCACAAGGGTTTACCGCTATTAAAGTAGCAGATGGTTTGGGTAGGGCAAGACATATTGCTGTTGCTGCTAATGGTGACATATTTGTGAAACTCGAAAAACTTAAAAATGGCAAAGGCATTTACTTGTTGAAAGATTTAAACAAAGATGGCCGTGCCGATAAAATCCAGGGCTTTGGTAATTACAGTGGCACAGGTATATTTTTGAAAGATGGGTACCTCTATGCTTCATCTGATGAAGAAGTGTTCAGGTATAAACTCGGAGCAGATGATATGCCTGTTGATGCTGATAATCCTGAAAAAATAGTTACCGGTTTGATAGCAAGAAATGAACATGAAGCAAAAGCAATTACTCTTGATAATAATGGCGATCTGTTTGTAAACATCGGCGCTTATTCTAATTCCTGCCAGGTGCATGACAGGGCAACAGGGTCAATGGGAATGCAGCCATGCCCGGTGCTTGATTCAGCAGCAGGGATTTGGGAATTTAAAGCTGATAAAATAAACCAGACTTATGGTGATGGTGTTCGTTATGCAACAGGTCTGAGAAATGTTGTAGGTATGGATTGGAACAATCAAACCAATACATTGTTTGTTATGCAACATGGACGCGATCAGTTGCATGATATTTTCCCTGCAATGTTTACTGATGAACAAAGTGCAACACTTCCTGCTGAATGTATGTATGAATTGCATAATGGAAGTAACTGTGGCTGGCCTTATATGTATTACGACCAGGTGCAACATAAAAAAATACTGATGCCTGAATATGGTGGTGATGGTAAAAAAGAATATACCGGTGAAGCACAGGATCCGATCTATGCTTTTCCAGGCCATCTTGCACCAAACGGTTTGTTGTTTTATACAGGTGATATGTTTCCTGCAAAATATAAGAACGGTGCATTCATTGCATTTCATGGAAGTTGGAACAGGGCGCCTGAACCACAACAAGGTTTCTATGTTGCTTTTGTTCCGTTCAAAGATGGAAAGCCAAGTGGCAACTGGGAAATTTTTGCAAATGGTTTTGCCGGAAAAACAAACCTGGTTTCACCCGGTGATGCACAACACCGGCCTTGCGGTCTGGCACAAGGGCCTGATGGTTCCATTTATGTTTCTGATGATGTGAAAGGAACTATTTACAGGATTATGTATAAAAAGAATTAATGGGTTTGAACTTTTAAATGATTTGAAAATAGTTTACTACAGTTTCCTGGAAAACAAATATTGATAACAAAAAATAGTCGGGTCAAAATCAAAAATGAAGTTTCTTATTTTCTCAGTTAGTTTGATAGCGTTCATGTTTGTAAATGCAAAACAACAACCTTCTTCAAAACAAAGAGGCGCTGAATTGTATAAGCAATATTGCCTCACTTGCCACATGGCAAACGGAACCGGTGTGCCCAATATGAACCCGCCATTAATAAAAACTTCTTATGTAACAGGTGATAAGAAAAAGCTGATCAACTGGGTATTGAAAGGGTCTGCAGAACAGCATGTTGATATTGATGGTGAATCTTACAGTAATAATATGCCTGCACAAAATAATTTAACTGATCAGCAGATTGCAGATGTGCTCACATACATACGGAGCAGCTTTGGCAATAAAGCTTCTGCAGTATTGCCTTCTGAAGTGAAAGATGTTCGTGTATCGTTAAAATAAAATCCTGCACAAGAATAATATGCATATATCGTTGTTAGAGTATGAAAAATATTGTTGGATATATTGTGTTGTTTGTTTCATTGCATTTATCAAATCAATTAACTGCACAATGCAAGACTTATATGCTTGATGCAAAAACAAAAGACACTATTAATTGCACAGACTTCCAGGGTTTGAAACAGGGGAGATGGGGAGTGCGTGTTACAGACAATCATGGCGAACCGGGTTACCAGGAAGAAGGTGTTTATAAAGACGGGAAAAAAGAAGGTTTGTGGATAAGGTATAATTTAATGGGTGATGTGATAGCTGAAGAAAATTATAAATGGGGATATAAAAATGGTATTTGCAGGTATTACAATTTAGCAGGATTAATTCGGGAAGAAAGCTGGAGGGCTATCAATCCGGAATATCCTTATGATACAGTAAGGGTGTATCACCTGGATAACCCGGATAAATATGATTTGAAAATAGTGAAGGTGGACGCATCAACTGTAAGACAAGGTACCTGGACATATTACAACCCTGAACGCGGAACTATAATAAAAACTGAAGAGTATGTAATCAATCAATTGATCCCTGCAAAAAAATCAAACAACAATACAGATTCTTCAAATGCGATAAATAAAAACAACCTCAATGATTCATTAAGCATTGCCAACAAAAACAAACCACCTGAAGTGCTGGAATATGAAAAAAAACACCAGAAAAAGAAAATCAAAGTAAGGGATGGCGCAACTGGAGTTGATTAATCATTCTCCGTTTATAATTCTTTCATCTTTTTAGAGAATCGTGATTTTCAAATTGTGATTTAATGATTCTGCTACTTTATAATTATCGGGATTAAAGCTATTTTTTTAAACCAAAATAGTAGCTATGGCAAAAAAAGAATTTCAGGCTTTGATTGTGGAGAAAAAATACTGAACAAAATTTATATTATCCGTGGGGAAAAAGTACTGTTGGATAAAGATCTTGCGGAAATGTAAGGAGTAGAAACAAGACGTTTAAAAGAGCAGGTAAAAAGGAATATAAACAGGTTCCCGAAAAATTTTATGTTTATGCTTACATCAAAGAAGCATGGAATTTGATGTTGCATTTTGCGACATCAAGTTGGGTGAGGTTTAAGAAAATTGCCTTATGCTTTTACTGAGCAAGGTTAGCTATGTTTTCAAGTGTATTAAATAGTAATGTGGCAATTGAAGTTAACATCAGGATAATACGGGTGTTTACAAAAATGCGTGAGTTTGCATTAAACAATAAAGAAATATTAATGCAACTTGCCAGGCTTGAAAAAGAGGTTAGACGCAACAACATTACTACTGAAAGA
This sequence comes from uncultured Parafilimonas sp., assembly GCA_964400415.1. Lineage (GTDB taxonomy): Bacteria > Bacteroidota > Bacteroidia > Chitinophagales > Chitinophagaceae > Parafilimonas. The sequence goes on along the minus strand of CAYNTP010000017.1, from coordinate 2,736 downwards.
AACTGTAAAGACATTGAAAATATTTTTACAGTACTCAAAGAACTAATAGAAAAAAACGCAAAGCCTGCACCCAGAAATAAAATAGGTTTCAGACATTATGATTAAGTTTTTCTTTCTAACATTATCGTATTAACTTTCTTCGAATCAGAATTGAAAACTGAGCTTTGCTTAAGTGTGTTGAAAAATTGAATATTAATTATCAAGTAAAGAATCAATCTATTTTTTAGAAGTCAGAATCTCATTCTCCAATTTGTTTCGGAATCCTGTGCAAAGCCCAGCACAGCCTGTATTTTGATAAGGCGGTTAGCTTCGTCAATAGTATAATGAGCGGCGTAAGGGAATTTTTTCACTACGGCAAATCGAACTTCATCATATCGGAAAGATCTGGTAAAAGGATTTTGTTTGATGGCAGCAATTTCAGTGAGAAGATTTTTTTTGAACCGGGTGCCCAGATCTTTGTTTATATCATTGTACCATTCAACAATACGTATTATTTCCTGCAGCGATTCGGGAGAAAAGGCAACTTTAAACAGAGGCATTACATTTTATTTATCATTTTCAATGCCTGCTTTTCATCAATGAGCAGTTCGGGATTTTTGTTATATTTTTTTATGCGTTTATGAACTTCCTTCTTCTGCCATTCAGGAATATCATCTGGCCCATCTTGTTGCAGAGCATCAATAAGCTGCTGCCGTTCCTTTTTAGGGAGTGCTTTTATTAAGTCAACAAGTTGGTTGAACTGCAGGGGGAGGTATATGTTAGTAGTTGTAGGCATAAAGTAAAATTTTAATGAGCATAGGCTTTACCAGTTTTAGCATCTCTGATAACAGCATTGGCAAGGAAAATAAGTTTGTCTTTAATGGATGGTTCTAAATCTTCAATATTATGAATGAGCTTCATGGTTTTTTTATCAACAGCAGCTTTTTTGGAATTACCAGCTAAATAATCCAAAGACACTTCCAGCACATCAGCAATCTTTGCAGCCACTTCAATTGATGGCAGCACTTCGTTCCGTTCATGCCTACCTATAATCTCCCTGGACACACCGGCAGCTTTGCCCAGGTCTGTTTGGGAAAGATTTTTTTGCTTACGCATGGCGGTTATTTTATCTCCTATGTTCATATAATGCACAATTGAACGGTATTTGAATGGTTTTGAACAAATTTAGAGAACTATTGTAGGTAATTAAAATAATAGTTTCCTTCCCCCACAACGTCTCCATGTTAGCTTTGTGTGGTCGGATATGGGACGTTGCGGCTTTGATGTTTTAATTTTTATTTTGTAGTGTAAGCTTTCGTATCCTGCAACATCTTCAAATAATCTTACTTCAAAAAATAAAGTGTTGCATAAGGGTTGTGGTGCATTACATAGTAATTAAAATTTCTTTTCCGCATCGTCCACATATAATCTTTGTACCTACAATATTGAATGTATCATTCATGTTGCTCAATATTAAATTCTAATTTAAATTGCAACAATCTTTCATCGCCGCTTGTAAGAACATTTACACGAGGCGATAAGTTCTTTGAATTGAGTAATCATTTGGGTAATGTACTTGTTACCATCACAGATAAAAAACTGCAACATTCTGCAAACAACACTGCTGTTGACTATTATCTTCCTGATGTAATTAGTACGCAGGATTATTATCCTTTTGGCATGCAGATGCCCGGAAGAAAATATTCATCTGCATCTTACAGGTTTGGGTTTAATGGAAAAGAAAAGGATAAAGAAGTATCAGCAACTACAACGTATGATTATGGGTTTAGGATTTACAGTCCTGCACTTGGTCGCTTCCTATCTGTTGACCCTCTAACAGGCAACTATCCGTGGTACACACCTTATCAGTTTGCTGGAAATACCCCTATACAGGCAATAGACCTTGATGGCTTAGAACCTGTAACAGTTCATGCTCTAACACCCAACGAATACAGACCAAAATTAAAACCAACCGAATGGTACGACATTATGTACAAGGGTGGTGGACGTTTTTACGACCCCACTTCATTTAAAGCTGCGGCAGCATACAATTCCACAATTCTTAACTCAGATGCTTATAGTTCATTTAGAGCTAAAAGCAGTTATTACGATTGGGCACAAAATGAAGTGGAAAAGAAAGGAATAAAAACAAAATGGTTTGCAATGGATGCTACAATTACCGACCCTTATAATGTTGGATTAACTGATTTAGCCCCACCGATGGATACTAAAAATTTTCTTAATAATATAGGCTCGATTGTATTAAAAGAAAATATGCGTGTATTTAACCAACTTACATCGAAAGGCGCATTTAATGGCAAGAGTGGAGGTGTTGCATTGGACAGGGAATTGTTGTATAATGAGCAATCACTAATACAGGATTATTTGTATTCTCTCGACATAAAAAGCTTAGATAAATATTTAACTCAATACAATACCGGATTTAAAGCCATTCAGGCTATTAAAGGGAAAGATGATTATCTAAATGTTGCCTCTTCAATTATTGGCGGCAATATAGATTTTGGCAGCATAAAGCACAGAATGATTATTGGCGAAGTTTTAATGTATCAAATGAATGGGATGAAAATTGATGATAAAGCCAAGAAACAAATCATGAATGATGCCACATCAGATACGGGACGATATTATAAAGAAAGATATGGCGAACAAAAGTAAAGACATAATAATACCGTTGCTTTGTGGCGTTCTGTTTTATTGTCTGTATCATCTTTTGCCAAAGATTAACTTATATGTTTG
>CAYNTP010000016.1:26501-90386 GCA_964400415.1 uncultured Parafilimonas sp. | reverse complement strand
GAAAAATTTTGAAAACATAACACGGTTGAAAATATCAGACAACTTAGCTGTGTCATTCCTGTTTTCAGCCACCAGTTTTACTGCAGACAGGTTGTAACCAAAATCTGTGAACACCATGAAATACTGGATGAAGGCATTGGCGAAATTGATAAGACCGTAATTGGAAACATTTAAGACCCTGAATAAATAAGGAACAGTAATAAGGGGCAATGCATAATTCACGCATTGCAACAATACGAGTGAAAAAAAATTACCAACTAGCGGATGCTTTATTTTCTGAAGCATCATTTTATTCTCCACCGGCAATACTGATTACTTCACCGGTTATGAAACTTCCTTTATCAGAACAAAGATGGATACACATTTCTGCAATGTCTTCAGGCTTACCCATTCTTTTTACAGGTATCAATTTTATCCGTTCTTTTAAATCCTTCCTGTTTTCCTGCATGGCTGTCATGATAACACCGGGACGGATGGCATTCACTAAAATATTATGTTCAGCGCCCATGCGTGCAAGGCCTTTTGTCAATGTCTCTAGGGATGCTTTACTGGCTGCGTATTGAATAGAATTATTTCTACCCATGCCATAGTTAATCACAAAAGAACTGATGTTTATTATCCTGCCGTATTTTTTTTCTTTCATGTGTACAAAAGCATCTTTTGCCAAAAGAAAAGGTGCCCTTGTGTTCACATCAAATACCCGGTTAAATTCATGGCTGTCTAAATCAAAAATTGATACAGGTGACATTGTCCCTGCATTATTGATGAGGATATCAATAGAACCAAAATCTTTTACAAACTGGTTGACCAGGTTTATTGATGAATCATTAAAATCTTTCTTATACAGTTTTACTTCAGTAAATTTTGATAACTTTTTTTTCATTGATGCAGCGCCTTCATCATTCGAAGAATAATGAAGGCCGATATTACTTCCAGCTTTTGCAAAACATTCAGCAATAGCAGCACCAATGCCTGAACTTGCACCGGTTATCAAAACATTTTTTCCAAACAAATCATTTTGATTGGCAGCAATAATATTCTTGTCAACCTGCCAACCAGCTTTTATAGTATCCTTAATCTGTGTTGAACTGATGCGGCTGGTATATTCCAGGTAAACCACTTTGATGTTGGGTTGATTTTTTGCCCACTCCAAACCTTCCAGGTATTTTGTTTTCCAGTCATCACCAATGGTAATGATGTCTGGTTTTATTTCTTTCAGTTGATTAATGTCCATGAGCTTTGATTGCTTCACTACTTCATCAACATACTTGCAACTTTTCACCACTTCCACCCTGTCTTTATATGGTATCACCGGCGGCGCTACTTTATAGGAAGCCACTAATTCATCAGTGCTCACGCCCACTACCAGTTTTGTTCCTAACTCTTTTGACTTTTTAAAAATATTCAGGTGACCGATATGAAACATATCCCACGTGCCCGCGGTATAAACAATTGTTTCTTTCTTCATTATTTCAGGTTTGATAAAACGCGTTTCACAATCAAAAATCCGCAGATAACAATGCCTCCTAAAATGCCGCCAATGATTAAATATATCAGCTTACTTTTTTTCTGCATCACTAATGGCAATTGAGGTACATCCACAATCTGGTAAAGCGGTGTTTCTTTTTGCAATGAAATTTTTGCGAGTTCCAGGTTTTGCAATACTTGCCCATAAGCCTGCCCCAATGCAGAAGCGCTTACCTGGCTTTGCTGTGCAGCAGAACGTTGCACCTGGTAGGCAGGGTTTAAATTAAATGTTACATCAGTTTGTGCAGCAGCAGCTGTGATTGTATTACCTAATAAATTGTGCAGGCTATCAGCTTCATGTTGCAGCATGTCGAGGTTTTGTTGTGCCACACTTGTCTTTGTGCTGATATAAAAAGCAGATGTTACATCCACGAGGTAAGTAGTAAGGTAATACGAAAAAATTTCATTGGTTGAAGTGGTTACTACTGTATAAATACTCTTGTCTTTATCAGGCATTGATACATCCAGCAGGCTTTTCTGCACATTATCATAAATATCCCTGAACATGCTATCCTGCAAAGGTGTCATTTGTGATGCTGAATCCGGGAATGGATAAACTTTAGACATTCTTGCATCTTTTTTCCAGGCTTCATCAAGTTTTTTTTCTTTACAATAAATATTCAGCAATGATATATTTTCACCTTTTGGTTTTTTCAATAAAGCCTGTTGCACCATTCTCCTCGACTGCATCAATGCTATAATGTTGTTGCCTGTAAATACATCATTATTACCACTGCCTAAATCAATACCAAACTGGTTGGCAAGGCCCAGGAGGCCTGAACTGTTATCATTCGAATTAGCAAGGATAAAACTCAGTGATGCTTCATATTTTGGTTTTGAAAAATATGCATACACAATTCCCAATATACCTCCCAAAATTCCCACGACCACAATAATTACCCAACGTGAAAGCAGGTACCTATACCACTCGCCTATTATGCGGAGCATATCTTTCAGTGATATATCATCGTTATCAGCCATTAGTTATATTATCCAGGTTTTATTTTGATAAATTCAATATAGCAATTACAACACCAGCCAATGAAGCCACAGCGCTTGCAATACCAATAAATTCAGGTGTTGTAAGTTTTTGTTTCTGCTCTTTTTCAGGCACGATGATTTCAGAACCCGGTAAAACCTCCGGTTGGTTTTTAAAGAATAAAAAATTCCTTGTAGCGGCCGCTTTACCATTGGCATACACTATATAAATTTTGCTTCTTCTCCCATTTTCTGCCACACCACCTGCTGATGAAATATAATCCATCAGGTTATATTTTTCATTATATGGTATTTGCGTAGGAAATAAAACGCTGCCGCTTATTTTCACCTGTGCATTATACTTTGGCACTATCAGTTCATCACCAGCATTTAAAACAACATCTTCAGGTGAACCCGGTGAAGAGAGGATAGTTTTAATATCAAGTGGTATCTGGTCATACTGTCTTTTCTGTTGTTGTTGCAACAACACATTACTGGAATCATTGAGTTGCTGGCCGATATTGGAAATAACCTGTTCTCTTGCCTGATTGTCTTTATCATCAAAATGATAACGTTTAATATATGCGCCTTCCAGGAAAGCTTCGGGTGTGAAACCGCCTGCACGTTTGATGATATCGCTTACACGCTCTTCTCTTTTTTCCAGCACATAAGGACCGGGATATTGAAACTGTCCTGAAACTGTTATAGATTGAAATGCGAGGTAACCGGGTTTGCGTTTTATGATAACAATATCTGATGGCTGCAGGCTGATATTTTTTTGTGGCGTACCTAAATCATTCATATCATTCACATGAATAATCATACTTGCTCTTACATCTTCAGATGTTAGAGTATCACGTCGTATCAACCGTGCAACTTCAATTCTTTCAGGATAAGCAGCATCTGTAAATCCACCTGCTTCCAATATCACATCTTTTAATGTAATACTATCACGGTAATCATAATAACCAGGATTCCTTACTTCACCCAACACTGAAATGAAATACTGGTCTTTCAAATCAAGCACTGAAGAAATTACAACTGAATCTTCGCGCTGCAAAAGGATGCCTGCTTCTTCAATAGTATCAGATGGATTAAATGAAAGTATTTCTTTTGTGAGATCTTTATTCAACCTGAATATCTGTGCCCTTTTTGTAAATGCATCATCCCTCAAACCATCTGCTTTTTTGATAAGGTCTTTTACTGTCATTCCATTGGTCAGTTCATACATGCCTTCCCTATAAACTGCGCCGGTTAAAGAAATCCTGTTGGAAAACCTGTTTAAAATCCTGCTCACAATTACACTATCACCAGCCTGCATTTTATAATTGCCAAAATCAGAAGCTGCAACATCTTTCACACTTAATTCTTTGCCCGTGAACTGAACAATTTTTACTGATGATGTATAAGCGCTATCGGTAAAACCGGAACAGTAAGTCAAGAGGTTTTGTAGTGTTTCACCAGGCAACATTTCAAAAATACCCGGGCGTTTTACATAACCATCAATCACCACTTTAGTTGTATAAGATGGTATCCTCAATACATCATTGTTTTGCAGTGTTACATTATCACTCTGGTCGCCATTTACAAGGAAATGATAGAGGTCAATTGTTCTGAATAATTTATTATTTCTTATCAATTCAATTTTTCTGAAACTCCCGAATTCAGATGGCCCACCTGCTGCAAACAATGCATTAAAAGCAGTAGCCAGTGATGGCACTGTATAATTGCCCGGTTTGTTGCTACCGATTACAGTGATGCTGATGCTTTTTATCTGGCCTACTGTTATACTTATTTTTGAAGCGCCTGAACGAAGAGTAGGATAAGCAGTATTACCCATTTGTGTTTTGATGCGTTGAGTAACTGATTCAATGCTTGAACCTGATACCTGCATTTGCCCGACATTGGGAATGATGATGTTTCCTTCAGGTGAAACTGTTACAGGTATGGTTGTTTCCTGGATTCCATATACATTAATGTTTAACTGGTCTCCCGGGCCAATGATATAATTTAAAGGAGTAGCAACAGGTATTTCCGGTTGAAAATTAAGCGCCGGGTTATTAAATAATTCTGAACCAAATATGCGTGGGTCTATCAACGGGATTCGCGCAAACGTATCATTCATGTAGCGGTTAATACCCGTGTCCTGTAAGTTACTCCTGGACTGGTTGGCAACATTTGGATTGACTTGTGTGGATGTGTTTTGCACCTGTTGCAACCTCGCTCTCAGTTTTTGTACTTCAGTAACAGGCATCCCTTTGGCAATAGCAATTTTCTCTGCCTGGTCTTCAGAAATGCCTGAAGCATTTAGTTGTTGTTTCAGTTTCAATATCTGTGCATCACTGAGCTTATCCACTTTTACTGTACTCAGGTCATAACCACTCAAAATACCTTGAGCATGAATACAGGACACAGCTACAAAAACAAAAATGAAAAGCAGGCTGATAAAACGCATTATTGATTTTTTGTGCATCTGCATAGAATCTTCAAATGTAAATATATGGCTTCGCCCCCTGAGTTACAGTGTTGAAATAAAAAAGCCTTCATCATATATGGAAGGCATTATGGTATGAACACTAATAGACTCATTAAGTGAGGGCAATAAAGGCCGCAAATATAGCAATTTTAGCTCTGTAAGAAGAAGGCTGCAGAGGTTTAACGTATTTGCAATCATTCACTAAAAATGCTGTTGGCAAGCTGTAAACTTTCCGGTTTCCCTACATCTATCAGCTTTGAACCTGAATGATTAAAAGAAAAGATATTATGCCGGGAACATAAGGATAAATACACATCCACCATTGAAAATTTTATTTCTTTTTGTTGCATCAGTGAAAAAATTTCATTGCTGATAATATGCAAACCGCTGAATGCCTTTGGTGTTAAAACCGTACTGCTGAGCATTATCTTCTCATCACCTGTTTTAATATTTTTCCATCCGCACAACCTGTTGTAATCATCAAATAAAAAATACCGGGATGTTTCCCTTGCGGTTGTTGCCAATGTGGCCAATGGCTTTTTCATAGTATGAAATGAAATCATTTCGTTTAATGACATATCAGTTAATATGTCCACATTCATCAAAACAAAATCACCTGCATTTTTAAAAAACCAGGCTGCTCTTTTCAGGCCGCCACCGGTTTCTAAAATGGCATCTGTTTCATCAGAAATGGTTACGTTGCTGCCCCAACCTTTATTTTCTTTTATTGTCTGAATAATCTGTTCTGCAAAATGATGTACATTAACTATTACATCGAAAATGCCATAACGTTGCAGGTATTGGATATTGCGTTGCAATAAAGTTTTACCATTCACCTGCGCCAATGCCTTAGGGTGATGGTCAGTAAAAGGTTTTAAACGTGTGCCAAATCCTGCTGCGAGCAACATAGCTTTCCGGACCGTTCCTGTTGAGGCATTTCCCTTTTTATTTTCCATTATGATTTGATAAAATCCGGTGAATTGATTGGTTCTTCTTTTTGTGCCTGCGGCAACACCCAGTTTTTTTGATTCAGGTGGCTGAGTATTACTTTCACTTTATATTTATTGATAAGATGTGCAGCAGTTTGTTCTGCAGCATATACACTCCTGTGCTGTCCGCCAGTGCAACCAAAATTAACCATCAGGTTGCTGAAACCTCTTTTTAAATAATCTTCCACTGAAATATCTACGATGTCATACACACCGTTGAGAAACTCATTCATTTTTGTTTGCTGTACCAGGAAATCAATTACCTTTTTATCCTTTCCTGTTAGTGTTTTAAAATCTTCAAACCTGCCGGGGTTATACATGCCACGGCAATCAAAAACAAAACCACCGCCATTGCCACTCTCATCTTGTGGTATGCCTTTCTTGTAAGAAAAACTGTTGATGGTTACAACAAGTGGTGAATTTTCATTTGCCTGCACCGGTTCAAAACGATGTATAATATTTTCATTGGTGATGGCTTTCAACATCCTGGTCAGTTCAGGTGTTACAATACCCACGCGGTTGTTTTGCAAAAATGTTTCGAGATTTTTTAATGCGATAGGGATGCTGGTTCGAAAATATGCTTTGCGTTCAAACAAACCACGGAAACCATAGGCGCCTAATACCTGCAACATGCGTATCAAAACATAACCATCAAACTGCCCAATGAAAATATGCCTGTCAACAGGATGTGCAAGCAACCCATCAATCACATCAAGATAATATTGCAATAAATCATTTTTCCATTCATCGCTCAACTGTGCTTTTGCCTGCCATAACAAACTGGCAACGTCATATTGCAAGGCGCCTTTCATGCCGCCCTGGAAGTCAATAAAAAAAACTTCATCATTATTGACAATGATGTTCCTGCTTTGAAAATCGCGGAACATAAAATATTTATACTCCGTTTTGGTGAGGTAGCTGGCGAGTGCTTCAAAATCATCCATCAGCACCTGCTTGTCATAAGGCAATTGCAACGTATCTAAAAAATAATATTTAAAATACAGCAGGTCGCTCATGATAGCCTGCTTGCCAAATTTTTTTGCAGTGAGGCAATATTCATAATCCATATCCTTATCACCCAACACCTGCAAACGTGCTAATTGTTCAAGGCTTTTTTTATACAATTCAAAAACATGTGCTGAAAATTTTTCCTTTTCAAGAAAATCAAGCAGGCAACTTGTACCCAGGTCTTCCTGGACATATAAAGTTACTTCATCATTGACTGATAAAATTTCCGGAACAGGCAAACCTTTTTCTTTGAAATGCCTGCTGAAAGCAATGAATGTTTTATTCTCTTTTACGTTGAGGTTATATGTGGCAATAAAACTTTCATCACCACAAAACACCCTGAAATAAATCCTGTCACTACCGCTGCGGGGCAATTGTTCGATGCGGTCAGGTGGTTGCTTTTTATAGTCAGTAAAAAGCGTTGTTATATTATCAATAATTATCTTCATGTTTTATAGCAAGATTAGGGGTTAAAAGTAGTTGTATTATTCTTTCACCCTTTATAAAAATATCAAATTAAAAAGTGAGCTCAGAACTTTTTAAAAGAAATATTGCAGGATTTTTTCACTTTCCAATATTCAAAAAAAGTGGGAGTATTTTTTTCCTTGAAAAAAATATTTCAGGCTTAAATTTTTCATCATTATGAATAACCGAATTAATTCTCACTGTGTAAATCCCCACTGGTATTTGAATTTCAAAAAAAACCCAACATTTTGAATGTGTGTTTATTACACGAGTAATTTTTTGAATAACTAACAGTTGTAAGTTTGTAGTTCTTAAAAAAAATCTATGACAGAACAACTGCAAAACGGGTTTATTCTTCCCCTTGACAAAGTAGGAATTAACGACATCGAAAAAGTGGGTGGTAAAAATGCATCGCTTGGTGAAATGCTGCAAAACCTGACAAGCCTCGGCATCAATATACCAAATGGTTTTGTAATCACTGTGGCAGCATACAAAAAATTTATCGCATTCAACAACCTTGAAAACACGGTGAAGAAAATCATCAACAAAATTGATTACAATGAAATAGAATCATTGAGGCGCGGTGGCCTGCAGGTGAGGCAGCTGATAAAAAACAGCAGGTTTCCAAAAGACCTGAGCCAGCTTATCATTGATGCATATTCCGGCCTGTCAAAAAACTATGACCAGGATGTTACCGATGTGGCCGTGCGTTCTTCAGCTACTGCAGAAGATTTACCTGATGCATCTTTTGCAGGTCAACAGGAAACTTACCTGAATGTACGCGGGCCTGCCTCACTCATCAATGCTGTTCGTAACTGTTTTGCTTCATTGTTTACAGACCGCGCCATTAGTTACAGGCAGAGTTTTGGTTATGACCATTTCAGTATCGGCTTAAGTGTGTGTGTACAGAAAATGGTGCGCAGCGACCTTGGCGCTTCGGGTGTTGCATTCAGCCTTGATACCGAAAGTGGATTTAAAGATGCTGTTGTCATCAACGGTTCTTATGGTTTGGGTGAAATGATTGTGCAGGGTTCTGTGTCGCCTGATGAGTTTATTGTTTTTAAGCCAACACTAAAAAATGGATATGCCTCATTGATAGAAAAGAAAATGGGTGTAAAAGATAAGATGATGGTGTATGGCGATGATACGGATGAAAGGGTGAAAATCATACCTACAGAAAAAGGTTTTCAAAACAGGTTTTGTTTAAAAGATGAAACTGCATTGAAACTGGCAGACTGGGTGATGAAGATTGAAGATTATTATTCTAAGCTCAGAAATAAATGGACACCGATGGATGTGGAGTGGGCTATTGACGGGCTTAGTAAAGAGCTTTTCATTGTGCAGGCAAGACCGGAAACAATTCATTCTCAAAAAAATTTTGACACCATCACTGAATACCGCATCAATGATGCCAACCGAAATGACAAGGTCATCATTAAAGGAATCGCTGTCGGTGATAAAATAGCATCTGGAAAAGTAAATATTTTCTTTTCGTTGGATAAGCGCGTGATAGAAGGCCATGAGTTTAAAGAAGGTGATGTGTTGGTTACGGATATGACTGACCCCGACTGGGAACCTATCATGAAAAAATCTTCGGCTATCATCACCAACAAAGGTGGCCGTACCTGTCATGCTGCAATTGTTGCCCGAGAGTTGGGAGTGCCTGCAATAGTGGGTTGTGGCAATGCTACTGATGTGCTTTCACAGGGCAATCTTATCACAGTGAGTTGCGCAGAAGGCGAAACAGGCTGGGTGTATGATGGTGCCATTTCATTTGAAAAAATGGAATATAATTTAAAAGACCTGCCAGCCATCAAAACCCCTTTGATGCTGAATGTGGCTTCACCTTCGATGAGTTTTCAATTTTCGCATTTACCCAACAAAGGTGTAGGGCTTGCACGCGAAGAGTTTATTATCAACAATTATATTCAAATCCATCCATTGGCATTGCTGCAGCATCATTCATTGAATGATGAAGAACTCACAAAAGAAATCAATCATAAAATTACCGGGTTTGAAAATGAAGAAGATTTCTTTATCAGCAAGCTGTCTTATGGTATAGCAAAAATTGCAGCATCATTTTTCCCTCATAAAGTCATTGTGCGTTTTTCAGATTTCAAGAGCAATGAATATTATAACCTCTTAGGCGGAAAATATTTTGAACCTGAAGAAGAAAACCCGATGATTGGATGGCGTGGCGCTTCGAGGTATTATTCTGATGCATATAAAAAAGCTTTTGGCCTGGAATGCAAAGCCATTAAGAAAGCGAGGGAAGAAATGGGGCTGACTAACGTAGTGGTAATGGTGCCGTTTTGCAGGACAGTGGAAGAATTATTGAAAGTACAGGAAGTGATGGAAGAATATGGGTTGAAACGTGGCAGCAATGGCCTTGAAATATTTTTAATGGCAGAGATACCTTCCAATATCCTGATGGCTGAAGAGTTTTCACAACACATTGACGGGTTCTCCATCGGCTCTAACGATTTGACTCAATTAACACTTGGCCTTGACAGGGATTCATCACTGGTTGCACATTTATATGATGAACGCAACCCTGCAGTGAAAAGGATGATTGGAAATTTAATTGATACAGCAAAGCGGAATAAAGTGAAAGTGGGTATTTGCGGGCAAGGCCCTTCTGACTTCCCCGACTTTGCACAATTTCTTGTAGAGAAGGGGATAGACAGCATTTCAGTGACACCTGATTCAGTGATAAAAACCATTAAAGCAATTGCAGCAGTAGAAGGGAAGGGATGAGGTTAATTGAGGATGAATTTTGAAGTGAATAATAGAAAAAACATTGATGCAGATATCAGGCTATGCATCACAATTTGGGGTTGACGAAGTACTCATTAAAACTAAAAAATATTTTTGCTTAGTTCAATCCCTGGGATGTAAAGAGAAAATATTTATTTAAAAGAACTTTAAGCACTTATGTATTTGAGATAATTTTTTGTGGGCCTAATTCTCAAAATTTCTACAGGTATGAAAAACGATTGAATATTTTTTGTACTAACATTCCACTTTCTTAAAAAATATAGGCGCAACACACATTTTTTAAAAAACTTATTATTGACAATCCATGAACTATATACTTCTTCTCATATATCATAAACCATTTTTAATACTTTAAAAACATCAGTGAAGTACCTTAATTTTGCGCCATGAATTTTGAATACAAACATTTATTGCCTGCAGATTTTAATGATGCATCAAAGGTTTGGGTTTTTCAGGCAAGCCGTTTATTTACCGTTAATGAAGCATTACAGTTAGAAGATATTTTGAATAACCTTGCCAAGAACTGGAAAGCCCATGGCAACCAGGTAAAAGGTTATGCTAATTTATTTTTCGGACAGTTTATTGTTTTGATGGCTGATGAAACTGCAGCAGGTGTGAGTGGTTGCAGCATTGACAGTGTTACCCGCATCATCCAGGATATTGAAAAACAGTTTGGCATTGAAATGTTCAACTGGCAAAACCTTGCTTTCGTTGTGAAAGATAAAGTGCAGATAATACCAAGGCAGCAGTTTAATTATGCTTTGGAAAATAATTTTATTTCGCCTGAAACAATATTTTTTAATAATGTTGTGGCCACAAAAAAAGAACTGGAAAACAATTGGATGATACCTGTTAGTGAAAGTTGGTTGAAATCAAAAATCAAAACAACATCACCGGCATAAGCAGGTAAATTCAAACTGCTTTAAATTGAATAATTGTAGTACAGGTCTTTTATTTTTTATTTGATAAAAAAATTAAAAGCGGAAGTAGCTCATCCGGTAGAGTATTAGTTTCCCAAACTAAAGGTGGCGGGTTCGAGTCCCGTCTTCCGCTCTTTCTAATGCTCCCCTCTCAAACCTTAACTAAGTCTTGCTGACATTTTGTCTTTATTCAATATCTTTGCAAGCCAATTTTTTTTACATGCAGGATTTGATAACAGCTAAAGTGCAAGACGAGTCAAGACAAGGTGAAGCTTACGCACCTTTTGCCAATGATGTAAATGAATACAACAAAAAATTTTACATAGAAAGTTATGGTTGCCAGATGAATTTCAGCGACAGTGAAATTGTGGCTTCCATTTTACAGGGCGAAGGATTTGGTGCTACCAGGAATTATGAAGAAGCAGACCTTATTTTCCTGAACACATGTTCCATCCGTGAAAAAGCTGAACAAACAGTCCGTAAACGACTGACAGAATTTAAAAAAATAAAACAGGCAAAACCTTCATTATTGGTAGGTGTGTTGGGTTGCATGGCAGAAAGGCTGAAATCAAAATTTTTAGAGGAAGAGAAACTGGTAGATATAGTTGTTGGGCCTGATGCCTACAGGACATTACCTGTATTGATTGATGGCGCTGAGTCAGGACAGAAATCAGTGAACGTTTTGCTGAGCCGTGAAGAAACTTATGCAGACATTTCACCGGTGCGCCTCGACAGCAATGGAGTTACAGCATTTATTTCCATCATGCGGGGCTGCAATAATATGTGTACATTTTGTGTTGTTCCATTTACTAGAGGAAGGGAACGCAGCCGTGATGTGGATTCAATTCTCAATGAAGCCCGGCAATTATTTGAACAGGGCTATCGTGAAGTAACACTGCTTGGTCAGAATGTTGACAGCTACTATTTTGTTCCTGATGCTAAAATGGAAGATGGCAAGGGAGAATATGCTCCGGTAACTTTTGCAAAATTGCTGGAGAAAGTAGCACTGATATCGCCTGAGTTAAGGGTACGTTTCAGTACATCACATCCAAAAGATATTACGGATGAAGTGTTGATGACAATGGCGAAATATGAAAACATATGTAACTACATCCACCTGCCATTACAAAGTGGCAGCACCCGTATTTTGCAATTGATGAACCGCACTTATACACGTGAATGGTATGCTGCTAAAGTGAAACGCATCAGGGAAATCATTCCTGACTGCGGTATCAGTTCAGACATCATAGCCGGATTTTGTACTGAAACTGATGAAGACCATGCGGACACTCTAAGCGTAATGGAAAGCAGCGCTTATGATATGAGTTATATGTTTTTTTATTCTGAAAGGCCAGGCACACTGGCTGCACGGAGATATGCAGATGATGTGCCTGAAGAAATAAAAAAATCAAGGCTGAAAGAAATAGTGGAATT
Organism: uncultured Parafilimonas sp.; assembly: GCA_964400415.1. GTDB lineage: Bacteria > Bacteroidota > Bacteroidia > Chitinophagales > Chitinophagaceae > Parafilimonas. Next base: position 77,811 of record CAYNTP010000016.1, on the reverse strand, counting down.
ACAAAATAAACTTTCTTATAACAGCAATAAAAAAGATGTTGGTAAAACATTCAAAGTATTAATTGAAGGCAACAGCAAAAAAAGCGATGCAGACTGGATGGGCAGGAACTCACAAAACAAAGTCATTGTTTTCCCGAAAGAAAATTACAATTTTCAAAAAGGTGATTATACAATGGTGAGGGTGAATGATTTTACACAAGCCACTTTGATTGGTGAAGTGGTAAAGAGATGATATGAACAAGATTATCAAAAATAAATTGGATGTTATAACAAATACCTGCAAAAAAATGCAGGTGAAAACATTGTATTTATTTGGGTCAGGTGTTCATGATAGTAGCTTTAACCATGAAAGTGATTTTGATTTTTTGTTTTCATTCAAGCATGATAAAGATGGTAACCTATTACCACCCTATTATGATTATTTTGATTTAATGTTTGAACTCGAGAAAATAACCGGAAGAAAAGTTGATTTGGTTGCAGAAGATAGAATTACAAATAAATATTTTTTAAGCAGGGTCAGCAAAGAAAAAATTAAGATTTATGAATGCTGAATCTATTAAATTTCTGTACGATATTCTTGATGGCATTACCAAAATTCAGCATCATATTCAAAATGTAAATTCATCAAGTGAGTTCATACAAAATATTACAGTCACAGATGCAGTTGAAAGAAGATTAGGAATTATTGGTGAAGCATTGTGGAAGGCTTCAAAAATAGATAAATCCATACGCGTTACAGGTCAGAAAAGCATCATATCACTACGTCATATTTTAGTGCATGAATATGATATGATTGACAAAGGCACTTTATGGAAAATTGTGCAACATGATTTACCCATTTTGCAATCTGAAACAGAACAAATTTTAAAAAGTTTAGGAGAATTATAATGGCAGAAATACAATCAATAAAAAACAGGTTTGGGATAATTGGTAATTCACCTGCTCTTAACTATGCCATACAGGTAGCCATACAAGTTGCCTCCACAGACCTGAGTGTTTTAATTATGGGTGAAAGTGGTTCAGGTAAAGAATCATTTTCTCAAATCATACATTCATTATCTTCAAGAAAACATAACCCATTTATTGCTGTCAACTGTGGCGCTATTCCTGAAGGCACAATAGACTCAGAATTATTTGGCCATGAAAAAGGTTCATTTACCGGCGCTGTTGACAGTCGTAAAGGTTATTTTGAAACAGTAAGCGGTGGCACAATTTTTTTAGATGAAATTGGTGAAATGCCGGTAGGCACACAAGCCCGTTTATTAAGGGTGCTGGAAACAGGAGAGTTCATCCGTGTTGGTTCATCAAAAGTGCAGAAGACAGATGTGCGAGTAATTGCAGCCACCAATAAAGACCTCTATCATGCAACACAAACGGGAAAGTTTCGCGAAGACCTGTATTACCGCTTAAGCACAGTGCCCATCAGGGTGCCGGCATTGAGGGACCGCAAAGAAGATATTATTTTATTGTTCAGGAAATTCGTTGTTGATTTTGCAGAAAGATATAAAACAACACCTGTGCAGTTGGATGATGAAGCAAAGAACATGTTAATTAACTACAACTGGCCCGGCAATGTGCGTGAATTAAAGAATATTGCAGAGCAGTTATCAGTGTTAAGCAGGGACCAGTTAATCACTGCTGTTGACCTGCAAAAATTCTTGCCTGAAAAAAATATGAACCGATTGCCGATGTTATCACCGGCACACCATATTGCAGGCAGTGAGTTTAATAACGAGCGGGAAATTTTGTACAAGCTGTTTTTTGATATGAAAAAGGATGTAACAGAATTGAAGAAGATGTTTCTTGAAATTCTGAAAAATCCAGCACTGGCTGCAACGGCTGCTGATTACACAACAGAATCGTTGCAGAGGGACCATGTACTTAATGGTTCAGAATACATTGTGCCCGCATTGGCAGTAAATCCGCAAACTTCTGTGATGCCGGTTAACACACAACCGGTTTCAAGCCAGCCTGTAATTTTACCACAGACTGATAAAATACAGGAACATGAAGAGGTAGAAGAGTCGCTGAACATTATGGATAAAGAAAAAGAACTCATTATAAAAGCGCTGAAAAAACACAGGGGAAAAAGAAAAGATGCAGCATCTGATTTAGGCATCAGTGAAAGAACATTATACAGAAAGCTGAAAGAATATGACATCAATGAATAAACGGTCAAAGCTTATAATTTTTTTATTGCTGGCATTGATTATAACCGGCCCTTCCTGTGGCATCTATACTTTCCGTGATGTATCTGTTGATTACAATAAAATAAAAACCTGCAAAGTTGGTTTTATTGAAAACAAAGCCAGGTATGTTAATCCGCAACTGAGCTCACGACTGACAGATAACCTCAAACAAAAAATTAATAGTTATACAAAACTGACCCTTGTCAACAGCGATGATGCTAATTATATCATCACAGGCTATATCAGCAAATATGATGTTTCTTTGGCAGCTATCAGCAATGGTCAGTCATCAGGTAACAGGTTAACGGTGGCAGCTGCAATCACATTTGTAAATACAGTGGATAACAAAACGGATAATTTTACTGTAAGCCGTGATTTTGATTTCTCTGCCAATCTATCGTTGCAACAGGCTGAAGCTACTTTGTCAACTGATATTATTAACCAGATGACAGACCTGATATTCAACCATATTTTTTCAAACTGGTAGAGAATAGTAATTTCACCACATAAAGCACTTGGATGAATTCACCCGTTGAAAATATTGTACAGCATCTTTTTAAAACTGATTCTTTAGATAATGTTTCTGCCGGACAACTTCAGCAATTAATTAATGATAACCCATATTTTGATGCGGCATATTTTTTACTTGCAAAAAAATTATATAAGGGAAAAGAACCTGGCTACGAAAAAGCAATTCAGCAGGCAGCTTTGCATTTTTCAAATGACTTGTGGTTGCAGTTCATGCTGAATGAAGAGCATTTTCAATCCGATGCTGCCCCGGTAAATAGACTGACTGGAACAGTTTCAGAAGAAAAAGAAATAGCAGCTGAAGTAACAACAGAAGTCCAGCCAAACGTAAATACTGAAAATATATCTTCAGAAATTATTGAATCAGTTGAATCCAACCACACAGTTGAAACTGAATTATCATCAGAAGATGAAAACGGGGAAATTGACAGTATTGATGAAAATTACAATGAAGCGGATTTCCCTGTTAATGAAAAGCTCAGCAATATTTTAAAAGAACAGGCTGCAGCATTAGAAAAACCTGTGGAAGCTAATGCCGAATTGCCCATTGAAACGACACCTTATCACAGGGTTGATTATTTTGATTCCCAGGGTATAAAACTGGAAGAAGATAAAGCAAATGATAAACTCGGCACACAACTCAGGCGGTTTACAGACTGGCTGAAACAAATGAAAAAAAATGGTCCTATACCTTCCAGTTTAAGTAATGATGTAGAAGGCGAAATAAAGGTGCAGCACATGGCAGAAAGCTCTAATGAACAGCAGGAGACTGTTACAGAAACTATGGCCGAAGTACTGGCAAAACAGGGCAAACCAGAACAGGCTATAGAAATTTATCAAAAATTAAGTTTTATTAATCCCTCAAAATCCTCTTATTTTGCGGCAAAAATTGAGGAACTAAAAGGTTAAAAATGGCATTGCTCCTGTTTATACTAATCGTAATTATTTGTGTAATCCTCGGATTACTCATTCTTGTGCAGAACCCTAAAGGTGGTGGATTAAGCGGTTCAATCGCCGGTTTTAATAACCAGTTTATGGGCGTTAAACAAACTACAGACGTCCTTGAAAAAGGCACATGGATTTTTGTATCTGCCTTAACTGTGCTTTCTTTAATATCTGTATTACTTCTTTCAAATGTATCAGACAATAAAGCCAATCCGTTGCAGAATATTGATACCAACCAGCAAGGTGTTACAGTGCCACAGCAACAAGCGCCATCTGCCGCTCCTTTGCAATTGCAGGATAGCAATAAATAATCTTCTATATCATTGCCCGATAGTATAAGGGTAGTACATCAGATTTTGGTTCTGAGTGTCTTGGTTCGAATCCAGGTCGGGCAACTCAAGCTACGTTTAAAGCGTAGCTTGTTTTTTTAGTAACCAATCATTTCATTTTCCTACATCGTTTGCTCGTCTTTTCACTAGTGGTTGTGGTAATTATTATTGCACAAACGTTTCCAGGATTACACTTTTTACTTTCCCTATTTCTTTGTCAGTTAAAGTTTCAAAACGTTTTACAATCCTTATCCTGTCAATTGTACGTATCTGGTCAATTGCAATCCAACCTTTAGTTGCTTTATGTTTTACTTCAACCCGGGTTGGATAAGGTTTTGAATTGCTCGTCATTGGTGCAACCACTATTGTTTGTAAATATTTATTCATTTCATTGGGCGACAATACAACACATGGTCTTGTTTTTTTCATCTCACTCCCAACTGTCGGGTCAAGATTTACTAATACAATGTCATATTGATTTACCTGTTCCATTCTTCGAAGGATTCGTCATTAAAAACATCATCAATTATAAGCTTATCGTCTCCATTCTCATGCATTTTCCTGAATGCTTTTTCCCAGTTCTTTCTTGGTTCTGCTTTTGGTTTCAGAATGATATATTCTTTCTCAAGAATCAGTTCAATCTTGTCATTAATATTGTATTTCTCAAGAATAGTTTTGGAAAGCCTGATTCCTTTTGAGTTTCCAATATTTATAACCGGTAGTTCCATAAATTCATTATTGTGATTACAAAGTAATTACATTTTCCGGTGGCTTCCAAATCCAAAATAATCCTTGCTCATAGACAAAAACTGAAAAAAATTCTATTGTTTTTTTTAAAATGAAAAACCTGCACAACCTTAATCATCCACCCAAATTTTTACCCCCGGTGAATGCAAAGGACTACTGCCAAATTTTAGTTCCATAACTTTGCATTGCTACAAATCCGAGCTATCGCGCCTGCAATGGTGAGGAAAGTCCGGACAGCAAATGGCAGCCCACCTTGTGTTAAACAAGGCCCCCGAAAAACCCGGGGCGAGATAGTGCCACAGAAAATAACTACCCATGCTTTCAACTGGAAGTTATGGGAAAAGGTGAAAATGTAAGGTAAGAGCTTACGTTCCGTAGTGGCAACACTCGGAAGGGTAAACCTTGGGCGCTGCAATGCCACGTATATCCCGTGCTGCATTCACAGTTTTCTGTAATGCAGGTAAGCGGCCAGTTTATTACAGCAATGTACAACGGGAGGGGTAGGCAGCACAGATAAATGATAGCATAAAACAAAATCCGGCTTACGGGATTTGTAGCATTTTTTTTTGAGACCGGGCATTTCTACTCCGGGCATCTTAGTTGCGTCGCATTACCGTCATCTGCAGTGCAGGCATTAAACTTGAGGTTCACATTCTAAAATTGTTTACAGTTATGAAAACGTTTAAATCAATATTTCCCTACAATCAGACAATCATCAACGAATATCCATTAATGAACGATGCTGCAATTGATGCTGCTTTGCAACTTTCATCAAAAGCATTTCCTGCATGGAGCCATCAATCATTTACAGAAAGGGCTACAATCTTAAAAAAAGTAGCTGCATTATTATTGGAGAGAAAAGAAACATTAGGCAATCTTATCACCAATGAAATGGGAAAAGTTGTAAAGGAATCAATTGCCGAAGTTGAAAAATGTGCATTAGGTTGTAACTATTATGCTGAGAATGCAGAGCAGTTTTTACAGGATGAAATCATTCAGACAAAACATAAAAAAAGTTTTGTTGCTTTTGAACCGCTTGGTGCAGTTCTGTCCATCATGCCCTGGAATTTTCCGCTTTGGCAGGTCATCCGTTTTGCAGCGCCCACATTAATGGCAGGCAATGTAGTTTTATTAAAACATGCACCCAATGTTTGTGGTTGTTCTCTTGCAATTGAAAAACTTTTCATCGAAGCAGGTGCGCCAACAGGAGTATTTCAATCATTGATTGCAGATGTAGGTGTTACCGAAAAAATCATGCAGTCTTCAATTGTCCAGGCCGTTTCACTCACCGGCAGTGAAAGGGCTGGTAGCAGTGTGGCAGCAATTGCAGCAGCGCAGATAAAAAAGTCAGTGCTCGAGCTTGGTGGCTCTGATTGCTTCATTGTTTTACCAGATGCTGATATTGAAAAAGCAGCAAAAGTTGCAGTGCAATCACGCATGCAAAACGCAGGTCAGAGTTGCATTGCAGCAAAACGTTTTTTTATTCATGAAAAAATAATCAATGATTTTTCAGAAGCAGTAAAAACTGAAATCAGCCTGATGAAACAAGGCGACCCATTTGATACTTTGATAAACATTGGCCCAATGGCAAGATTGGACCTTGCTGAAAAATTGCAACAACAGGTAAAGCTGTCTGTTGAAAAAGGAGCAGAAATTGTTTCTGGTGGCAAGGTTAATGGATGTAATTTTCAACCTACATTACTCACCAATGTTCAATCCGGCATGCCTGCTTTTGATGAAGAAATTTTTGGTCCCGTATTCTGCATGATGCAGGTAAAAGATGAACAGGAAGCAGTGGCATTGGCTAATACTTCCCGATTTGGTTTGGGGGGTAATATCTGGACAAATGATATTGACAAAGCCATCCACCTTGCAAGGCAAATAAACAGTGGTTCCGTATTCATTAATTCAATGGTAAAAAGTGAGCCTGCATTACCTTTTGGCGGTATAAAGAAATCAGGTTATGGTAGGGAACTCAGCAAACACGGCATCATGGAATTTGTGAATGTGAAAACTGTTGTTGTTTCAGAATAAAAATGACCATAAAAATGATTGCAACAGGAGCGAGCCAATTATTCCCGTTCAGAAGAATTTAATGCAGGCTGTCCCCAGTATAACTGCACCAATGCCCAGAACGATACTTAAGAAAATATAAGTTGAGAAATAAACATAATCCCCATTGCGCAGCAGGTTCATGTTTTCATTGGCGAATGTGCTGAATGTGGTAAAACCGCCGCAAAAGCCGGTGGTGAGTGCGAGCCGCCAGTCAGATGAAAGTAAATTTCCTTTTTCTGCAAGTGCCCCAAAAAAACCAATTAAAAAACATCCTGCAATATTTACAATCAATGTGCCTGTTGGAAAATTGACATACCCCAGGTCAACAAAATGTTTTTGTATCCAATATCTCAACACACCACCAATACCACTGCCTGCAAATACAATCAATGCTGTTTTCATTCTAAAATATTATCAAAGATTGCCGTTGAATGTATATTTAAAATCAACCAGCCAGGCTCCATTGCGGTTAATCACTTTTACTTTCCTTGCTGTTTTATCATAAGAGTTGGAATAATTAATGATGTGCATTGTATCATTTAATGTTTCATCACTGTTGATGATAATAGATGCAGATCCGTATTTCTGTTTTTCATCTGCAGATTTAGAATCATAATCTCGTTTAATCTTTAAGAGATCGTTTTGGTTTTCGGCATCATCAATCATATAAAAACCTGCTTTCCTAAAATCACCTTTCAGGCAGCCATCAATAAATTCCCTGCCACCTTCCAAAGCGGTTGTAGCAGGTGGGTAACTGGGTTTGCCACATGCAGCCAGGAAAATAAAAAATATAATACAGCTTATTATTTTATTGAAGTTTCTCATGTGTCAAATTTACATTCAAAAAAGTTGAACAAAGATTGTAAATACTTCATAAATAAATTATCAATTCTCCATGATATTATTTTACATTTATGTTATGAATTAAAGCCTGCCGCTACTCCCTTATAAATATTTTTTCTTTGTTGCATGCCTTATTAAAAAATGTAGGGCGCTCAACAAAAAAACTAATTCTATGATACACGTAAAATTTGATCCGCAGGGTGGAGATATCAGCATTGAGATACTTTATTTCGGTAACCTTACAGCCAGTTATGTTTATAGCCTCTGGGAAAAAAACAGCAATACAAAAAAGGATGAAAAAACCGGCAACAATCAAAATTCTGATGACGATAAATATGAATTGCCTTCACCTGCATCAGATAATGAGAGCCGTATCGTTGAAGTATTTTCAACTTTAAACAATCCATCAGGTGGCAGTACTGAAAAAGAAATTGTTGCTATCAGGTTATGGCAAGGCCGCCGTATATTATTGTCTGAAGAAAACCCTGAAGGTTTTAAAGTGGGCGGGAAAACATTTACTCTCACAGAGCAAAAAATAATTGATGCAGGTAAAACAGAATTGAGTGATCCATTTATAAAACTTATTGTATGAAATTATGCTTGTATCATATAATAGTTTTGATACCGTTATATTTCATTCCTTTCGTAACAATTGCACAGGATGATAATCCGCAGAATTTTTATATAGAAAAAGCAAAGCAAAGTACAGTTGACCAGGTTCAACTGGATTTTGCAGTACCTGATAACCCTGCATTTAAATCGTTGGGAAAAGACCCGAGTAATATATTAAGGCCATCATCAGTAAAAGACCTCGCATTACAATTTGGAAATTTTACCGGTAATGGAAGCTTTGTTATTCCCAAAGATTTTTCTCTCGAAGTAGCGCCGGGTTTATTACTGAAACCCTGGTACACTTTAAATGATTATCAAAACAAGAGTGGTATCAGGTTCTTATCAAAATTAAGATTATCAGTGGGCGCTGCATCTGATGATGAAACACATACCAGCAGCCTTGCAGCTGGCATACATTTAACATTGCTTGACAATAGTGATTTCAGGAGAGACACTGAATTTTTAAGAAAATACATTTTTGAAAAACAGGATAGGTTTACTGTAAGCTGGAAAAAATACAGGGATGCAATTATTGTTCAAAAAGGATTGACAATTGAACAATATGAAGCATTGCCACAACAGGACAAAGATGCAATACTGGACCAGGCAAAGGAAAGAGTAGGTTATGAACTGGATACTATTTTCACAAATGCATTGGCAGTGTATAAAAAACAAAAATGGAACGCATCAAAGATTGATTTTGCTTATTCACTTTTATCACAGTCAGGTGATAGTTTGATTTCAAATGCAAGGATACAGAAACATTCTTTTTGGTTATCAGTTGCGTTAAAACCGGGAAAAAATAATAACTGGGGGCAATTGCTGATTGGCATCAATAACAATGTTGTAAGAGCAGAAAATAAATTTTATAATGAGTTTAATGGCAACCTGCGTTTTTATGCAGGCGCCAACCGGGTGAAAGGGTTTATCGAAGCTCAATATCAAAACCTCGATAACCCAATTGAAAGACAAAAAACTTTATATGCACAAATCGGTTTGGAAGTTGCTGTTTTAAAAAGTATATGGCTGCATTTCGGAACAGGGGTTTTAAATGCTTTGGATGGTTCTAAAAAATCAGAGCTTATCAGCAATCTGAATTTATATTTTTCATTTCCTGAAAACTTCAGGTTGTTTTGATGAGTAAATATTTTTCTGAAAAATAATTACAGCAAAATATTTTACATCGGATTCATTTTTAAAGAGAATTTTTTGAATGTTATTCATTGAAGTTTAATAGAGGGTTGTGAAAAGTTCTTATTCATTTTCATCTTTATCTTTATAAACCGGTAAGCCGAAAACGGATTCAGAGTAGGCAAAAAATTTAACCTATGTCACGTCAGAAAATCATTGAAACCGCCGCATCACAAAATGGCGTAAAAGAATCACCTCCAAATTCCAACAAAACAATTTATGGTAAATGGTATGGTTTAGATGGTGTAAAATGGTGTTGCATTTTTGTAAGTTGGGTTTATGATCATGCAGGCCATCACCTTGAAGCAATAGATAGTCCTAATGGTTATCAGAGTTGCCAGTCAGGTTATAATTTCTGGAAAAGAAATAACAGGATTGTAAAAGAACCTCAACCTGCTGATATTGTTTTATACGACTGGACAGGTAATGGTATCTGCGACCATACCGGCATTTTTGTAAAATGGCTGGATAGTGCAAAAACTTCTTTCCAGGCATGGGAAGGAAATACTGCTGTAGGTAATGATAGTGATGGCGGCGAAGTAATGTTGCGTGAAAGAAAAAGAAGCCTTGTCAAAGCATTTGTAACGCCTATTGCAATCGTAGAAGGTTTGCCGCCGATGAATGATAACAATTTATCAAGAGGTGATGCAGGCAGTGAAGTAACAATGTTGCAGAAGATGCTGCATGACCTTGATTTTTCTATTACTGTTGATGGCATTTTTGGCCCTGAAACGGAAAAAGCAGTAAAGACATTTCAACAGCAACATGGCATAGCTGTTACAGGTGTTGCAACTCCGGAAGTATTGGGTATGATACAGGAAGAAGTATCATTGCCCAATGTGCCGGATAAAAAATTTACCAGCGGTGCATTTATTAAAAAAGGTGATAGTGGTAGTGCTGTAGTCAGCATACAGAAAGCATTGAACAAAATGGGCGTTAAACCTAAGCTTGATGAAGACGGCGTTTTTGGAAATAATACACTCAGCGCAGTAAAGGCTTTTCAAACAAAGAAAAAACTGCAGGTAGATGGCATTGTAGGGCCTGCAACATTTGCAGCTTTAGGCATAACAGGTGTTTGATAAAAATTCTTTCCATTAAAAACTCTTTTTATGTCGCCAAAGCAATTTGTAACAACGTATTTACCATTTGCGAATGAGACGCAAGAAAAAACAGGTATCAGCGCAGTAGCGATATTAGCGCAAGCTGCGTTGGAAAGCGGATGGGGCAAAGCAGCACCAGGCAATATGTTTTTCGGTGTGAAAGATACTGATGGCCTTAACGGTAATGAACAACTATTAACAACAACAGAATATAGCCAGCGTTCTGATCTGCATTTCCCTGAAATCATCAGCATCACGCCGGTTACCAGGTTCGGCAAAAAATATTTTAAATACAGGGTGAAAGATTACTTCCGTAGATATGATACTCCTGAACAATGTTTTACAGACCATGCCAATTTTTTTCTTAAAAACCCGCGTTATGCTGATGCATTAAAAGTGAGGGGCGATACAGATGCATTTATTGACGCTATTGCCAAAGCAGGCTATGCCACAGCACCTGATTATGCACAACTTTTAAAATCAGTTGCGCATACTATTGAAAGAAATATGGAATAAGTTATGAGTTGTATGCAGGAATAAATTAAAAACTGCAACATTGCCGGTGCATTCCTGGGATATCATGGTGTTAAGTGGAAACTATACTAGCTTTCACAGAACAGTTTTGCCTCATTATAAAAACCTGCAGGTTTATTGTTGATAACTTCAATGTTTTCATTTAATAGAAACATTCCAGGTTTCTTTTGCTATTGTTTTTCAATTCATAAATTTTTATATTTGGTATGGTTTTAATCTTACCCTCCTGCAAAATGACAATGAAAAACATCTACCACATTTCATCCGTATTTCTTTAAGAAATTTTTTTTAAAACTTCTACCCGCCATTGACGGGAACTAAAAACTTCTTTTATGAAAAAGATCTTCACTTTCATTTACATTATCCTTGCCTGCATCATTTACAATAACTCCAATGCACAAACCAACACATTTCCTTCAACGGGTAGCGTAGGTATAGGCACTACAACACCTAATGCTTCTGCTTTGCTTGAAATCAAATCAACAACTAAAGGGTTGTTGATACCAAGGATGTCAAAAGCAAAACGTGATGCAATCGCAAATCCCGCAAAAGGGCTTTTGATTTACCAGAACGATGTTCCTCAGGGTATCTACTTTTACAATGGCACTAAATGGAAGCAGGTTGGTGAAGGGTTAGGCGCAAGTAAAAAATTGAATAACCTTAACAGCCCGACTGCTATTAATCAGTCGCTCCTTCCTAACATAGATAACGCCAATGACCTGGGTAGCAGCACACTGGGTTGGAAAAACTTTTATTTAACCAATGCCATCTATAAAGGCGCTGCTAGATTATTATTTTCTGATGATAACAATTTTAATCTTGCTATTGGTGAATCGGCATTAATCAATAATACTATTGGCAGTGATAATCTTGCAGTAGGCTCTAACGCTCTAAAATCCAATACAGATGGTATTGCTAATACAGCCGTTGGTTTAAATTCACTTTTTCGCAATACAATAGGCGGCAGTAATACAGCTATTGGGTGGCAAGCACTTTCATACAATACTAATGGGGGTGATAATAATGCCATTGGATCACAAGCGTTATTTTACAATACAATAGGTACCGGTAATACCGCCAATGGAAGTTTAGCACTTTTTTCTAACACCACAGGCAATGACAATATTGCCATTGGTAGTTCAGCACTTTATTTCAATACAAACGGAAGTGATAATACTGCCACTGGGGGGGCATCACTCTTTCGAAATACTACAGGATATTCAAATACAGCTAATGGGGCTGATGCGTTATTTTCTGATACATCCGGTCACGAGAATACGGCCACTGGATATTGGGCATTATATTCCAATACAAACGGTAATGATAATACAGCTAATGGTGATAAGGCGCTTTTTTATAATATCTCCGGAAGCAATAATACAGCTTATGGAACATTTGCATTATACGGTGTGCAAAATGGAAACAATAATTCTGCATTAGGGTACTATGCTGACGTTAATGAAGGTGTAACCAATGCCACTGTGCTTGGCTATCTTGCAGTAGGCACTGGCAGTAACCAGGTGCGTATCGGCAATAGCTTTGTTACCAGTATTGGTGGTTATACCAACTGGACGAATGTTAGTGATGGCAGGGTGAAAAAAAATATCAAAAAAAATGTACCAGGCCTTGCTTTTATCAACAAACTGCAACCAATAACCTATACGCTTGACCTGGATGCAGCAGACCGCATAATTCAAAAACCTGCAATAAAAGATAAAACCGGTAAACCAATACTGCCATCCGCAGAAGATGTACAGTCCAGGAAAGAAAAAGAAAATATTGTGTACTCAGGTTTTATAGCACAGGATGTAGAAAAAGCTGCAAAAAGTATTGGATATGATTTCAGTGGTGTTGACCCTGCAAAAAACAGCAAGGATTTATATGGTTTAAGGTATGCAGAATTTGTTGTGCCTTTGGTTAAAGCAGTGCAGGAATTATCAAAACAAAATGATGACCTTCAAAAACAAATAGACGAATTGAAACAAATAATTAGCAATCAAAATATTTCTGCATCTAATCAATCAACAGTGTTTAATCAACAAAACATTTCAATCGCTTCATCACCATCATTAGGACAGAATGTTCCCAATCCATTTAATGGTACAACTACTATCAGTTGTTATTTACCTGTAAATAATGGCAACACTTACATCAACTTTTATTCTCAGTCAGGGGCTTTATTAAAGTCAATGAAAATAACAGGTAAAGAAAATTCTACAATTACACTTCATGCCAATGAACTGGCAGCAGGCGCTTATAAATATGCATTGGTGGTAGATGGGAAAGTTATTGCCAGCAGGAATATGCTGAAGCAATAAAAACAAACCCATCATTCTTTAAATGATAACTGCACCGGTTATTTCGGTGCAGTTTTTTTAACACTCAAACTTTATACAATACTAAATTAATTAAATAGAAATGCATTCATTAATATTTCTGAGTTGCATTTGTCAGTAATGCCCAGCATCGGTACCGTTGTATCACAAGGCTTAGGGTAATTTTTATCAGGACTAATAATTATTGTATAAGAATGAAATTCAAAAACTATCATCAAAAATTTCATCTACATATTCCACCAGTAAGTAAACTTCAACACTATTGCCCGGTTGCGTACAGATAACGGAGCAGGATAATAGTTGTCTGTATAAACTATATAAAAATCTGATGCAGGTTGATAACGCCATTGCAAACGCATGTTGAGGTTGATGTTATCCAACTGGCTGTTGTATTGCAGGAAGGTGGTGAAATAAAGTTTATTGGTAAAAGTAACATCTACATGTGGGCCTACCAGCCAGAAGTCTGAAACATTCCAGGGTGCAGGAAGTTTAATATGGTTGTAGCTGGCGCTCAATGTTACATTTACAAATGGCTGAAATCGGTAACCGATATCGCCTGAAAAACTCTGCCTTGAACCGCCTGCATAATAACCACCAATACGCGTCGAGAAATCATATGTCAGCAAGCTTTGTGGTTTGGAAACATAATCAGCGCCAAAAGCATTCCAATGATGTTTTGTTCCTGTTGCCAATGTGTCTTTGTCAGAATTGGTGGGGTCGAATGGCTGCAACAACTGAACATAATCATAAGACACCCACACATCGGCTGTGCTTTGGTCGCGAAAATTAAAAGAATAAGAAAGAAAACTTTCATTATCGGTTTGCTTCATTGACGTATTGAAAAAATAAGTGGAACTGATTTTAGGCCCATGACTAAGAATGGAGCCATGTTTTGGGAAAAATAAATATGCAATTGCAGGGTTGATTTTTACATAATCTTTTCGTGGCACATATCCTACTTCAGCATTATAATTTTCTCCAACTATTTCATTTTGCCATGAAATCTTCCAGTTGCGGTTGAGGTATTGTATGTCATTTGCAAAAGTAAAATCTTTGCTTGCTTCACCAGGGCTGAAAGATTTCAGCAACATTGCTTTTCCAGTCCACATATTATTGGCTGATGCCAGGTTATATTCCACGCCTATATTCCGGTTGTACAAAGAATAAACAGGCAAAGTGGAATCTTTTGGAAGCTGGTAATTAAATGATTGTTTGTTGACAAAAAGGAATCTGATATTAGAACGGGAAAACACCCTGCGTTGTAATGCTAACACTGCAAAATTCTGTACAGGCAAACCTGTTTCATCCACACTTTTTGTTTGCATGTCCATCAAACCTATCCTCCAGTTTTTGTCTAAGCTGCCGCTTAGCCTTGCGCCAAAACTTATCGGCACATCCAAACCAATCCTGCGTGAAAAAAATGGCCTGATATCCTGGTAACCGAAATTGGCGAAGAGGTCACTGTTTTCTAAAAAGAATTGTCTCTTTTCAGGGAAAAATAATTCATACCTGTCAAGGTTGGTTACCTGCCTGTCCACTTCTACCTGCGAATAATCCGGGTTAACAGTAAGGTCAAGATTGAGCGATGATGTCAAACCGATTTTTGCATCACCACCAATATCTTTCCGAAAATTTGTTTTCGTATTATTCTCATAATCTTTTGATATGCCTGCAAGCGCATACGGTATCAAAGAAATATTCAGGCCGGGTGGTGGTGGCGGTTGGTCCCAGACCAGCACACCTGTATATGCAAGAGACACTGAAGGAAATTGTCTTGGCACAGGAGCCCATGACGATTTTTCTGCAACATTTATATCAAGCCTGCTGAAATTAATCCCCCATTGTAAATTGTCTTTTTTATACCGGATGGTTTTAAAAGGTATGGCTGCTTCAAAAATATATTTATCCGGATAATTTTTTACAGCAGATACCCATTTGTTGTCCCAGTTTAAATTGTTGGAACCTCCTTCATATAACATACCATCATATTGTGCGCCGGCAGCATTGACACCAAAAGTTAAACCATTGGTGAGGTCATCAAATGGGTCAATACAAAAAATAAAATTATCGTTCTTCAAAAAATTCCAGTCACGCCGCAATGATTCAACCATATATGGCTTATCACCTGATGTATAACAAACTGCTATGATGTAAAGGTTGTTGTTGTCGTAAGTCATGCGCACTTCAGTGGGTACTGCAGCACGACTGGTATCCATTGGTAATATCTGCCAGAAATTCCTGGCAACATCTGCATCCTGCCATGACTGTTCATTCATTTCACCATCAACAACAATAGAAGATGTTGCTTTCCGGATATGCAATTGATAAGCGCTATTCTTTTTTTGTGCCTGGATGGAATTAAAAAAGAATACAATACAGCAGAGTAAAAAAATATTTCTCAAGATAACAATCGGTTTGGATATGCCTTAATGCGCACAAGTTAAGTAATGTTGAATGATATCTCCAGGAAGTACAAATATTTTTTACCGGGGATTAATATTGTTTGCCTTTACATTATTACAACCGGATAACAGGCCATTAAAAGATTGGTTGAATTTTTTGTTGGGAAAATAAAGATTTCAAATAAATAACAATCCGGCATTTGCGATGCCATGCAATCGAACTTCTGTAAAATCATTATGGATAATTTTCCAATCCAACATTTAATCCCCCTCCTTTTGATGTTATTTAATGAATGGGTTGCTGACGAAAAACATGGTTTTATTATTTTGTTTTTGGAACCTTACAAAATTTTTGCAAAAAACCTTTATGTTGTATCCTTGTACTTTAAAAATTTTTTTTACTGAAATGAAAAGCTCCATCTTATTTTTCCTGCTGCTTATAAATTCAATATTACCTGCACAAACAACTCATATCGTTCAGATAAATGATGCCTTAACTGCCCATCAATATGAGTTTTCAGCATTAGCAAAATGGAAAAATAAAATCGCGCTTATACCACAGAACCACAACCATGTGATAGATTCTGTTTTTCTAATTAAGGCTTCAGCCATACAGCGTTCCATAAAAAAAAATGAAATGGCGCCACACATTTCCTTTGCAATAAAAAATATCAGGCATGAGGGGTTCAAAAAAGATTCATTATATATCGGTGATGTTTTATTAACACACTATGAAGGAATTGAAGCCTGTGCAATAAAAAACAATACCATTTATTTTTCACTCGAAACAGATACAAATTTTTGTTACCTCATCAAAGGAACCATTAATAAAAAAGACAAAACCGTCTTTATATCACCCGACACTTTGCATATTTCCAATACGTACAATATTAATAATGCAGGTTATGAAAGCCTTGCATATTTGAATGGCAAAGATTCTCTCATTACTTTTTTTGAATGTAACAAAGACACTGCAACTGCAAGGGCATTTATGGTTGGCAATGATTTAAAAGGCAAGCCTTCACCCATTCAATGGGAAAAGCCACTTTACTTCAGGTTGACAGATGTGTTTGCTATCAACAGTTCAGAATTGATTGGCATCAACCGGTTGTTTACCATGTCAACAAATACGCGGGAACGTGATGACTATCTCAGGGGAACTGATTTGAAACTCGTAAAAAAGCAATTCACTAATGGCGGCAACACCGACACTTGTTTTAACCAGGTTATTAAAATTTCCATCAGACAAAATAAACTCAACTGGCAACCATTGGCATTTGTATCATTGGGCAGACAGGATAATTATGAAGGTATCGTTGCCTTTAAAAAAGGTGTTTTACTGGTTGTAGATGGTGAGCCCGGGAACAATCCTTCCAAATTGGTTTATATCCCGGTAAAATACTAACTTTTTGTTTCTTTCAGTACAATCTTTTTGTATGCTAACCATTTCATCACATAAACTTTTGTTATGCCTTATTTTGATTTTCACGTGCATCCGACTTTAAAATGCATGTTCTCAGAAGCTGATGCCAAAACAAGTCCCTGGGTTGATATTGATGTAAAAAAAATCCCCTGGCTTTTGCGCTGGTGTACCGAGTTTGAATATATTCTTGGCTCACAAGCCGACCTCAGGATGCTCAACAAAAACAAAGCAGACCTCATCGTTGTTGCCATATTTGTACCTGAAAGGGGAATGACAGAAAACGACCTCATCTTAAAAGAAGCACAAACAAAACTGCAGGTTTATCTCAACCCCGAAAGATTAAAAAAGATGAATGATGGAACATTGAAACCATATCCCGACCTCGTTAATGAAGACCTCGATGTGTTGTTGAATGCACAACGTTTTGGTATTACAGATAAACAAGTTGTAGCTCTTACAAAAGATGTAGTGTTTGATGAAAATGATGCTTCAAAAATTTTTGTTGTGTTTAGTGTCGAAGGACTGCATTCACTTTCACCTACTCTGGATAAAACAAAAATCAACAAGCAAACCATCCTTGATAATTTAGATGAGCTGAGAGCAAAATATCCCATCATCTTAATCAACATCACCCATCTTGAACAATACCCTTTCATCAACCAGGCCTATGGCATCCAGTTTG
Source organism: uncultured Parafilimonas sp. (assembly GCA_964400415.1). Classification (GTDB taxonomy): domain Bacteria; phylum Bacteroidota; class Bacteroidia; order Chitinophagales; family Chitinophagaceae; genus Parafilimonas. The sequence continues at coordinate 59,895 of CAYNTP010000016.1, read as the reverse complement.
TTTCCAATGATGATTTTAAACCCACAGGCAACCGGTATTCACAGGATGGAATTGATAATGTAAAACACTGCTATGAAAATAATATCATCGTTGACCTGAAACATCAGAGCCTTGCTACCCGCAGAATGTTGATTGAAGACATCCGTAAAAGAGCAGAATTTCAAAACATCCTGCAGCCTTTGGTGTGTACCCATGCAGGCTTCACAGGTCTTTCATATAATGATATACCGGATTACATCGGCTATCAGAAAATAAGAAGAAAAAAATACAGCTATCTTTTGTGGGGCAAACCAAGATTGTACCACATGCATGACCTCACGATGGCTTTCAACCCCAGCAGTATCAACTTATACGATGAAGACATCAAAGCCATCATCGAAAGCGGAGGCATGATTGGTTTGAATATGGACAAAAGGATTTTAGGTTATTCTGAAGCTGAAAACCGCACTCCCACAGCGGATGAACTTGCTTTTGAAGAAGAATATATTTCCAACGATGAAAAAGATGTTTATCTCACCAAACGCTATCTCGGTAAAAAAATGACAGACAGTTATTGCATCACTACGCTGGAAGTGTTGCAGGGCGGTGATGTCAACCCGCAACTTGGCTTTTACCATCTTTGTCATTTCATGCAGCACGTTCTGCATTTTATCAAAATAGCCGGGCAAACCGCAGATGTCAATAAAGCCCTCACACAAATCTGCATTGGTTCAGATTTTGATGGCATCATCAATCCAGTTTGGTGTTGCGCATCAGTGAATGACCTGGATAGTTTCAAAAACCAGTTCATTCAATACTTCCCCGATTTTGCTAAGCAGAATAAAGACCGGGTAACTTTGCCGGCAGGTTTTGATGTCAAACAATTTGCCGACGACCTTTTCTTTAACAACGGTAAAAATTTTGTCATGGGCAGGTTGAAAATTTTATATGGAAGCTGATTGCTGCGCAATATTTTTTTTATGTTACCGGCATCGGTTTTTCAATGAGGCAACTGTTGCGTCGCACCCTTCAACTGAATATCTTTATTCAGCTCCGGCATCACAGCGGCAAGTGGTAAATCATCACAAAAACACGCTAAATATTCGGTTTTCTTGAAGCAGAACCTTACTTTTGCGCAAATTTCAAAAAAAGCTAAAAATCATATTCATTTATGGCCAATACAGGAAAGGTAAAACAGGTAATCGGCGCTGTGGTTGACGTCTATTTCCCAAACGGTTCTTTACCGGAAATTTATAATGCCCTGGAGCTGGAACGCCCCAATGGTAAGCTGGTACTTGAAGTGCAGCAACATTTAGGTGAAGACAGTGTGCGTTGCATCGCAATGGACGCAACTGAGGGCCTGGTTCGCGGCACTGATGTAGTTGACACTGGTAAAGCCATTGCCATGCCAACCGGTGAAGCAATTCATGGACGTTTATTCAACGTTACCGGAGATGCTATTGATGGTTTACCTCTTGTAGATAAATCAAATGGCCGTCCTATTCACGCTTTACCACCGGCTTTTGAAAACCTTTCTACCGCTTCAGAAGTTTTATTCACCGGTATTAAAGTTATTGACCTTATCGAGCCTTATGCAAAAGGTGGTAAGATTGGGTTGTTCGGTGGTGCCGGTGTAGGTAAAACCGTACTAATCCAGGAATTGATTAACAATATTGCCAAGGGTTATGGTGGTTTATCAGTATTTGCCGGCGTGGGTGAAAGAACCCGTGAAGGCAATGACCTGTTGCGTGAAATGATTGAAGCAGGCATTATGAAATATGGCGACAGCTTCAAACACAGTATGGAAGAAGGCGGATGGGATTTGAGTAAAGTGGATATGGAAGGCCTGAAGCAATCCCGTGCAACATTCGTATTCGGACAGATGAATGAACCTCCTGGCGCACGTGCCCGTGTTGCTTTGAGCGGTTTGACCATTGCTGAATATTTCCGCGATGGTGATGGCACCGGTAAAGGACGTGATATTCTTTTCTTCGTTGATAATATCTTCCGTTTCACACAGGCTGGTTCTGAAGTATCAGCTTTGCTGGGACGTATGCCTTCAGCAGTAGGTTACCAGCCAACGCTTGCAACTGAAATGGGTCTGATGCAGGAAAGGATTACTTCTACCAGGAATGGTTCAATCACATCAGTTCAGGCAGTTTATGTACCTGCTGATGACCTTACCGACCCTGCACCGGCTACTACATTTGCCCACTTAGATGCGACAACAGTATTGAGCCGTAAGATTGCCGACTTAGGTATCTATCCCGCAGTTGACCCGTTGGATTCTACTTCAAGGATTCTTACACCCGCTATCGTTGGTGATAAACATTATGAATGTGCCAATCGTGTAAAATCAATTTTACAACGCTATAAAGAATTGCAGGATATCATTGCCATCCTTGGTATGGATGAATTGAGTGAAGAAGATAAACTGGTGGTGTCAAGGGCACGCCGTGTACAACGTTTCCTTTCACAACCTTTCCACGTAGCAGAAGCATTTACCGGTTTGAAAGGTGTGTTTGTAAGCATTGATGATACTATCCGTGGTTTCAATATGATTATGGATGGTGAAGTGGATGAATATCCTGAAGCAGCATTCAACCTGGTAGGTACTATTGAAGATGCAATTGAAAAAGGTAAAAAGCTTATCGAACAGGCTAAAGGATAAGAATATTTTTGACGGAATAATAATGATTATCCATCTTTAATTATTAAAAAATTTCCTCACAACGGGGTTTAGGATATGACACTTGAAATATTAACACCTGAAACAAAATTATACAGTGGTGAAGTTTACGGCATCCAGTTGCCCGGCATTGAAGGTTCTTTTGAAGTGCTGGAAAAACATGCCCCTTTAGTAGCTGCATTAGGTAAAGGAACAATAAAGATTTTAAAAACAAAATCTGAAACTGCAACATATAAAGTTGAAAGCGGTTTTGTGGAAGTAATTAATAACACAGCCACAGTTTTGGTTGAAGGAGCTTCTGTATAAACAGTAGTTTGTTGAACATGAGAAAAAATAGAAGCCCTCATATTGGGGGCTTTATTTTTTATAGCAATCATTATCCACAGGTTCAATACACCAACTTCGCAATCCTTCCATCTCTCCCTGATAAAATAACTGCTGTTCCTTTTTAAGCTTTGGCACTAACATGGAAACAATCATTTGAAATTATTTTCCAGATCAACCCTCTGTTAAATCAAATAAAATAGATGAAGAATTTATCATCAACTTACATATCATTGATGATTTTCTTATAGCTGGTTACAACGCCTTTAATTAATGATGAACTGAAACCCTGGTGCTCCATTTCGTTCAAACCCGCTATGGTGCAGCCTTTCGGCGTGGTTACTTTATCTATTTCCTGCTCAGGATGTGAATGTTTGATGAGTAATAATTCCGCCGCACCTTTCACTGTTTGCGCTGCAATCAATGATGCTGTTTTTGCATCAAATCCAATTTCAATTCCACCCTGGATATTAGCCCGGATATAACGCATGGCATAAGCAGTTCCGCAGGCGCCGAGCACAGTGGCTGCATCCATCAGTTTTTCTTCAATAAAAACTACTTTACCCAGTTGGTTAAATAAGTCTTCAACAAATTGTGTCTGCTCATTATTGGCGTTATAGCTGCAGATGCAGGTGATGCTTTGCTGTATGGCAATTGCTGTATTGGGCATTGCACGGAATATTGTGAAATCTGTTCCTATGACCTCCTGGATATCTTTTATCCATACCCCTGTCATTACACTGATGACCTGGTGTTGTAATGGATTGAGCACATCTTTCAGTTGCAGTAAAATATCTTTTACCTGGAAAGGTTTTACTGAGAGTATAATCCATTTTGCATAGTGAAGAGCATCAGCATTATTGTTGCTGATCATGACTCCCCTTTCTTCCAGCGAACGTAAAGTGGAAATATTCCGTTTGGTGATGATGATATGCTGTGGTTTGGCAAACCTGCTGCTGATGAGGCCTTCTGCAATGGCTGAACCCAGGTTGCCGCCACCGATGATGGCTATTTTATCTTTCATAAAAATTGAGTTGAAATTATATAAGCGCTTATATAATATTTTGAATAAAAAATTGCTTGCTTCCGAGTGCAACAATAAGGATTCTGCCGAATATTTAAAACAAAAAAGCCGCTCCATGTTTTGAAGCGGCTCTATTTTAAAAAATATCTGCTACCTCAAAAATAACAGTTCCCTGTATTTCGGCAATGTCCAGTTATTATCGTTTACTAATGTTTCAAGTTTATCTGCATGATAACGGATATCATCAAAGAATTTTTCTTTTACATCACTGCAGTAAGCGATAGCCTTTGTACGTGTTTCTGTGATATTATTGGCCACCTTCCTGTGTTCTACCAACTCATTTACTTTGGTATAAACCTGCTGCAGGTGTTTTGAAATTTTATTGATGATTGCAACCTGCCCTTCATAAGAAGACTCTGGCAAACCTGCTTCTTTTAATCCGCGGATGTTTTGCAATAACAGGTTCTGGTATTCAATAGCAGATGGAATGATATGGTTAATGGCCAGGTCGCCCATAACCCTTGCTTCTATCTGTACTTTTTTGATGTATTTCTCCAGTTCTATTTCATGACGTGCTTCCAGTTCAGAATGCGTATAAACCTTGTTATTTTCAAACAGGTGTTTTGCTTTATCTGTAACCATTGCATCCAATGCTAAAGGTGTGGTACGTACATTTGGCAGGCCACGGCGTTCTGCTTCATGGTGCCATTCATCACTGTATCCATCACCTTCAAACAAAACTTTTTTGCTTTCAACAATATATTTCTGGATGATATGCATGATAGCAATTTCTTTCTTTTCACCTTTTTCTATCAGTGCATCCACATCTTTCTTAAATTGTTTCAATGTTTCAGCCATGATAGTGTTTAATGCAATCATTGCATTGGCACAATTGGCAGTAGAACCAACAGCACGGAATTCAAATTTGTTACCAGTGAAAGCAAAAGGTGATGTGCGGTTGCGGTCTGTGTTATCAAGCAATAATTCAGGGATACTCCTGTGCAGGTCAAGTTTTAAAATTGCTTCATCCTGTTCATCAAATTTATCGCCAACCCTTGTTTCAATATCATTTAAAACATTGATGAGGTAATCTCCTATGAAAACAGAAATAATAGCAGGCGGTGCTTCATTGGCACCCAACCTGTGGTCATTACCTGCAGATGCGATCGCTGCTCTTAAAACATCAGAGTAATCATGAACAGCTTTAATGGTATTCACGAAAAATGTGAGGAACATTAAGTTGGTCTTTGGCGTTTTACCAGGAGCCAATAAATTAACACCGGTATCAGTAGCCATGCTCCAGTTGTTATGTTTACCATTACCATTGATGCCTGCAAAAGGTTTCTCATGCAGCAATACCCTAAGGTTATGTCTCCGTGCCACACGGTCCATAATATCCATGAGCAGTGTGTTATGATCTACTGCAAGATTTACGTCTTCAAAAATGGGTGCACATTCAAATTGTGAAGGAGCTACTTCATTATGACGGGTACGCAGAGGGATACCCAGTTTATAACATTGTGTTTCAAAATCACGCATAAAAGCATACACTCTTTCAGGAATAGAACCGAAATAATGGTCTTCCAACTGTTGGCCTTTTGCCGGTGCAGCGCCATAAACTGTTCTGCCAGTTAACACAATATCAGGCCTTGCATTGGCAAGCCCTTCATCAATTACAAAATATTCCTGTTCCCAACCCAATGTAGGAGTAACCCTTGTTACATTGCGATCAAAGAAATTGCAAACATCAACAGCAGATTTGTTTAATGCTTCCAGGGCTTTCAGCAATGGAGCTTTATAATCAAGAGATTCACCTGTATATGAAACAAATATTGTAGGTATGCAAAGTGTTTTGCCTTCACCGGTCTCCATAATGAAGGGTGGTGAAGATGGATCCCATGCAGTGTAACCCCTTGCTTCAAAAGTTGCCCTTAAGCCACCACTCGGAAAAGAAGAAGCATCAGGTTCCTGCTGAATCAAAGCAGCGCCATCAAATTCTTCCAGGGGTGAACCATCGCTTTTTAAAGTGAAAAATGAATCGTGTTTTTCTGCGGTTGTTCCAGTCAAAGGTTGGAACCAGTGAGTAAAGTGGGTAACACCTTTGCCTTCTGCCCATGAACGGATACCGGAAGCAACCTGGCTGGCTATTGAACGGTCAATTTTTTTTGCTTCTTTAATGCTTGCTGATAAACTTTTATAAGCTTCATCACTTAAAAACTTACGGGCTGTTTTTAGTGTAAATACATTCTCACAAAAGATTGCAGTTATTTTATCTGTACTTCCTGCTGAACCTTCTGCTGCATCTTTGCTGAGGTTATTGATTGCCTGGAATCTTAATGACATAAAATAAATTTTGCGCAAAAAAAGTAAATTATTTACATAACTACCATAAATATTTTCTGTTTTATTTAATTTTTTTCAACTTTTTTCCAACAAAAACCGATCTGAAGTTATAATTGCATTTTTTTATATACATTATAAAAAAATATATATATTTTGTTTTTCAATGCAATAAATAATTTTCTTGTTGCAGATGGTGAAGCCCTGGTTGTGTTGTAGTCATTTAATAAATGAGCATCTATTACTACCTGCATTTATTTTTTTAAAGCAAAACAGGAATTGATTTTCTAAATTGATTGTGAGATTTACTGTTTAGGATTGTTTTAAAATGATGTTGCTACAATTAATAACTATTTCAATTCAGATGATTTTTTCAAGCTTTGGGAAATTAAAAATGAGAATATAATTAATTGAAAAAAGAAAGGGGCTTTACAAATTTGCCCCTTTTAATAAATCAATATTTATATTCTCTACACCAAACCAAATACGCCTGCATTTATCAATTGCAAAGCTTTCTGTTTATTGTCTGTTGATATCAATAAAGAAATATTATGGTTGCTTCCTCCATAACTCACCATCCTTACAGGAATATCTTTTAATGAAGTAAAAATCTTTTCCAGGATATGATGTGATTCTGCAATTTCATTTCCAACGATTGAAATGATGGTTTGATTGGTGTCAGTTTCAACACTTCCCAACGGTTCAAGTTCCTTAATGATTTGTTTCAAATTGGTAGAGTCATCTATAGTTACTGAGACCGCCACTTCAGAAGTGGTGATCATATCAATAGGTGTTTTATATTTTTCAAACACTTCAAAAATGCGGCGAAGAAAACCATACGCCAATAACATCCTGCTGCTTTTAATTTTAATAGCATTGATGTTATCTTTTGCTGCAACAGCTTTCACACCAACACTCATTGCTGTTTGAGTAATGGTTGTGCCTGCTGCTGTGGGCTCCATTGTATTCAGGAGTTTTACAGGTATGTTATAGGATCGTGCCGGCCAGATACAGGCAGGATGTAAAATCTTTGCGCCAAAATATGCCAGCTCTGCAGCCTCATCAAAACTCAGATGCTCAACAGGAATAGTTTTATTGACTATGCGTGGGTCATTATTATGCATGCCGTTAATATCTGTCCATATTTCGCAAACTTCTGCATTGATTGCAGCAGCAATCAAAGAAGCAGTATAATCGCTGCCACCTCGTTTTAAATTATCCACTTCTCCTCTTGCATTACGGCAGATATAACCCTGGGTGATAAACAATTGCTTGCCTTCATGCTGTTGCAACTGTTGGCTCAGCTTCACTTTGATGCTTCCGATTTGCGGTTCTTCAGAAGCATCAATGCTCATAAATTCCAAAGCCGGCAATAAAACATGGTCTATTTTTTTCTCTTCAAGAAAAACACTGAAAAGTTTAGTGCTGAGCAATTCTCCCTGTGCAAGTATATCTTTATTCAAAGCTTCACTGAAAGAAATTTTAAGTATGATATGTAAAAACTCAAAATGTTCTGATACGATTGCATTGGCTTTCTGCCTGGCATCATCAGTTTGTACAAGAGTCTGTACAAAATCCCTGTAATGCTTTTCAAGATCGTCAATCTTTTTTCCAGCGCCTTTCCTGTCACCTTCTGCAATTGAATTACTGATATTTACCAACGCATTGGTTGTGCCACTGAGAGCACTCAACACTACAATAGTAGGTTTGCTTTCTGCAGTTATCAATCCAAGCACCTGGTTCATCCTTTGTGGCGTACCAACACTGGTGCCACCAAATTTCATAACTTTCATATTTGTGACGATCTGTTACAGATCAGTTTTTTTATTTAAAAGTGTGCAAAAGTAAATAGTAAAAAATTAAAGTAGCCTGTTTTGAATCTGCTCATATCCTTCATCAATTAAAAGGTCGTTTCCATCTGCTGCTGTAGTAGCCAGTTCATCACACCTGTTGTTATAAATATTTTCTGCGTGTCCTTTTACCCAAACGAATTTGATAGAAAATTTTTTTGACAGGCGATAAAATTCCATCCACAGGTCTTTATTTTTTTTACCACCTTTAAAATTTGTTTTAACCCAGTTGTCAAGCCATTTTTTTTCAACCGAGTTTATCACATACTGGCTGTCTGAATAAATAGTCAGGCTGATATTTTCTTTTGTCAGCGCTTTCAATGCGCTTATCACAGCCAGCAATTCCATCCTGTTATTAGTGGTTAAACGATAACCTGCAGACAGCTCTTTTGTTTTATTTCCATACATTAAAATAGCACCATAACCACCGGGGCCGGGATTGCCACGGGCAGCACCATCTGTATAAATTATCAATTGATTCGTTGCCATTAAATACTGTATTCTCCTTTCAAATAAGTTATTGCCTGGCCGCTCATCAGCACCCTGTCATTGTTCAATTCACAATCAAGATGCCCAACCCTTTTTGAAAGCTGAATGGCTTTCAGTTTGTTTTTATTTAATCTACTTGCCCAGTATGGTACCATTATAGTATGTGCAGAACCTGTAACCGGGTCTTCATTTACGCCACTCTGAGGATAAAAGCAACGTGATACAAAATCAGGAACATTTCCCGGAGCAGTTGTGACAACACCTCTCGCTTTTACTCTCGCTAATGCTGCAAAACTGGGTTGTAAATCCTCAATCTGTTTTTGAGTTTCAAGCACTACCATATAATCAAATGAAGAGTTGAAAACCTTTCCTTCACAGATGCCTAATCCCTCAAATAAACCACCAGGGATTTCAGAAACAGGTTTCGGGGGATTAGCAGGAAAATTAAGTGTATAAATATTTTCTTCTTTTTTTGCGACAGTGAGCAAACCACTTTTTGATTCGAATTTTATCTCTGGTAAAGTGTATCCTAATTCAGAATAAAAAATATGTGCACTGGCTAATGTAGCATGGCCGCATAACAACACTTCAGTGGCAGGAGTAAACCAACGGATGTGGTAATGGTTTTCACCTGGTATGATAAAAGCTGTTTCTGAAAGATTGTTTTGTGCAGCCAGGCTTTGCAAAGTTTCATCTGGCAACCATGAGTCCAACGGGCAAACCGCAGCCGGGTTACCACCAAACAAATTTCCGGTAAAAGCGTTGGCTATATATAGTGGTAATTTCATAAATCAATTGATTGTTTTTTCAATTTTTCCTTCTGAAGAGAATAAAATTCGACACGTGTTTTTGTGTTCTTTTAAGCTGTTGCAAAAATGCAGTTTATCTTAAAACTATTTCCAATTGCAAAAAGAACGTTAATGAAAAAAAATTTTTTAATCCTGGTTAAACCAAAGAAATTTGCTGGAGTCTATTTACCACTTTAGCGATAAACAACAACTTAAAAATATTCGAACTTTTGCAGCAGGGTTAAATCAGGGTGGCCAGCGGGATGCGGTCACCCTTCTTTTTTTACCGCAATTGAAGTATGATATTTCTAATTATCCTGCTCCGTTTCACCTTTCTTTTTTCTTTTCCTTCTTTCCCGCATTTCCTCCTGTTCCTTTATAGCTTTTGGTGATGGTGAAGCTGTAATAGCTTTTGCCGCATTGAGAAAAATTACCGGGATTAATATTGAAGCCAGTAATTCATCCCATCTTATCCAATAACCCCACCAACTATACACTGCTCCTTTTGAAGGATTGGATGTTTCAAAAATCACCCTTACTGTTTCACCCTCTTTAAAATTCCTGAAGGGATAATTTGTATTTGCAGCATATTCAACATTATCATAATTGAAAAATGCTTTGGCAACAGTAGCAGGTCCGCTACTGTCTTTTACAAAATGAATCTTAGCTGTTGTTATTTCACCATCCTGGAAATCGGGGTGGCGGGTAAACAACACATATAAGGCAAAACAAATTATATAAACAGGAATGATAGCTTTAAGCAAAATATTTTTTTAAGCGGCGAAGATAAGCCCTATCATTTTGAAAAAATTTTATACAACATAACCAAACATGTTGTCATCTTTTTTTAGTTCGGTATAATTGATATTAGATTTTTTCAGGTTGATGAGCAATTTGTTATAATCCTCTTTTCTCTTTAACTCAATGCCTACCAAAGCAGGGCCTGTTTCTTTATTATGTTTCTGAAAATATTCAAAACGGGTGATGTCATCATCTGGTCCAAGCACATTGGTAACAAATTCTTTTAAAGCGCCGGGCCTTTGTGCAAAGCGGATAAGGAAATAATGTTTCAATCCTTCATATTGAAGCGAACGTTCTTTTATTTCCTGCATCCTGTCAATATCATTGTTTCCACCACTCACTACACACACCACGTTTTTGCCTTTTATTTCTTTGGCAAAATTATCCAAAGCACTAACAGTTAATGCGCCTGCCGGTTCTGCAACGATTGCATCTTCTGAATATAATTTCAAAATGGTAGAACAAACTTTTCCTTCAGGTATCAATACCAGTTCATCCAGTACTTCTCTGCAAACAGCGCTTGTAATATCACCACTGCGTTTTACTGCAGCACCATCCACAAAAGTATCAATTGTATCAAGTGTAACGGGCTTTCCTGCTTTGAAAGCATTGTACATGGAAGGCGACCCTTCAGGTTCTACACCAATGATTTTTGTTTTGGGTGAAAATGTTTTAAAATATGTACCAACACCTGATGCTAAACCACCACCACCAACAGGAAGGAATAAAAAGTCAATACCAGCCTCAACTGCATTGGCTGGTGAGACAGCCGGAAATTGTTCTGTTATTTCAACTCCAACTGTTGCCTGGCCTTCAATGACTTTATAATCATCAAATGCAGGTATGAAAGTCATGCCATGTTCTTTGGTAAATTGCTTGGCTGCTGCTGCGCATTCATCATAATTATCACCCACCAGCTTTATTTCAACATTGTTTTCGCCAAACATTTTCGTTTGCCTGATTTTCTGATTGGGTGTTATTACCGGCATAAACACAACACCTTTTACATTAAGTTTATTACAACTATATGCAAAGCCCTGGGCATGGTTACCGGCACTGGCACATACAACACCTTTGTCTAATTTTTTTGAATCCAGGCTCCTTATCATGTTGTAAGCACCGCGTAATTTATAAGAACGCACAACCTGTAAATCTTCCCTCTTTAAAAATATATTGCATTTATATTTCCTGGACAGGCTCCTGTTGAGTTGCAATGGTGTTTTTATCACAACGTTTTTCAATCGTTCCATTGCAGCATCATAATTGAGTTTATTTTTTTTGGTGGCTGTGCTCATTGTTTGTTCATCAATTTTTAATAATAATATCCTTCAAACAGATTGCTTGTGTTTTGAAAGATTTTTTTTTACCAGGTATTTGAAAGTTTATTGCAGGATAAAATACCAGGCAATTTTGCAGTGTATATTTCAATTAATCAAAGCCGGTTGTTTTTTCGTTATCCTAAAAAATTAATTTCAGCATATTCATTTGCATTGGACTAATAAATTAAAAATAACACCGGCAATATCATCAACGAATATTTAAGATTGGCATATCAAATATTACTTTGAATATGTCAATCATTCCTGAAAAAAGAAATACGCATAAAATTATTTTATGCGTATCCTCTTTTATATTTTATACAGACTGGTTTTCCGGTCTTAAACTTCTAACAGTTTTGCCTGCCTGCCACATTTCACTTTCACGTAATTCCCTTAGTTCTTCATTCAGTTTTTCACGATAATCAGGTTGTGAATTTGAATCAATAGAACGTTGGCTTTCTTTACCTGCAGCCACACTTTCATATAATTCTTTAAACACAGGCGCTGTTGCATCCCTGAATTTTTTCCACCAATCCAATGCGCCACGCTGTGCTGTAGTAGAACAATTCGCATACATCCAGTCCATACCATTTTCTGCAACCAATGGCATCAGTGATTGTGTGAGTTCTTCAACAGTTTCATTGAATGCTTCAGAAGGGGAGTGGCCTTTATCACGCAACACCTGGTATTGTGCTGCAAATATGCCCTGGATGGCACCCATCAAAGTGCCGCGTTCACCGGTTAAATCAGAATATACTTCCTTTTTAAAATCAGTTTCAAACAAATAACCGCTGCCTACAGCAATGCCCAAAGCGATAACGCGGTCTTTTGCTTTACCTGTTGCATCCTGGTAAATTGCGAAAGAGCTGTTGAGGCCGCGGCCTTGCAAAAACATTCTTCTCAACGAAGTGCCTGAACCTTTTGGCGCTACTAAAAATACATCCACATCAGCAGGCGGGATAATGCCTGTTTGTTCGTTGAATGTGATGCCAAAGCCATGAGAAAAATATAAAGCTTTGCCCGGTGTCAAATGTTTTTTTACAGTTGGCCACAATTGAATCTGGGCTGCATCACTGAGCAGGTAACAGATAATTGTACCACGCTGTAAAGCTTCTTCAATTTCAAATAAAGTTTCTCCCGGCACAAAGCCATCAGCAACAGCTTTATCCCAGGTTTTGGAATTTTTTCTCTGGCCAACAATTACGTTGATGCCATTATCGCGCTGGTTCATAGCCTGACCCGGGCCTTGTACACCATAGCCTATCACTGCTACGGTTTCATTTTTTAATATTTCCTGCGCTTTGCTGAGCGGGAATTCTTCACGTGTTACAACGTTTTCTTCTACTCCGCCAAAATTTAGTTTTGCCATTGTTTGAATTAAAAATTAAAAATTAAGAATTATAAATTATGAATGTTTCAGGTTACTGGTTCAGTCAATTTTTCATTGAATGAAATCCTGTTGTTGAATGGGCCATTGACTGTAAACTCCAATGAACCATAAAAACTTTTTTCCAAACCAGGCCTGTTGTATTTATATTTTTTGTTGATAAGTTCTATGTGATATGCTTCCACACCGTTACACCAGATAAACACATGTGTGCCCGGTGTGCCATCACCATGATGTTCACTAAGGTGAAGTGTTATGCCATCTTTTGATACTTCCATATACACCGGTGTGTTTTCTTCGAAATAATGCTCCCACTCTATTTTAAAGCCAAGCCAGTCCACATAAAATTCAACTGCTTTTTTGTAATCAAATATCCGGAGCACGGGGATTACTTTCTCCACCTTCAACCCCTGGTTTTCAATGGGCGACCTCAGCATTATATCGGGGTAATTTAATTTCATCCAACCACCAATTTTTTTTGAGCCAATGCATAACCATAATGTAATGAATCATGTGCCAATGTGCAGGTGATGATTTCATCAATGGAATGCATTTCATGTTTATATGTTGATGTGGAGTAAGGTGTAATGTTTTTGAAAACACCCGCAGCATAATCTTTCTCCAATTCATCAATCGTTGCCAGTAATTGTTTTTTTAGTTCATCAATTTCTTCCTGTGAAATAAAACTTTCTGGTTTTGTGTCTTTACCAAATTTTGATTTGAATGGAATGTCAAGTCCTGGTTTTACCCCTGAACGTACATAACAAAGGTTTTGTGTACTTACAACAATGTGCCCGAAATTCCAGGCAATATTATTCCTGAACCCTTCAGGTATTTTGTTGAGTTGTTCAATACTTAAACTTTCTACAAGCTGCAAAAATATTTCCCTGTTTCTCCTGATATATCTGAATACAAATTCTGTCATTACAAATTATTTTTTATAAATGAAGGGCTGTTGACAGGCGCCAATAACCCTTCATGTTCTGATTGATTTTACATGCTGAACACTTTGTCCTGCTCGTTTAAAAATTCATTAGAAATAATTCCTTCACCTGGTTGCAAGGCTTCAAATTCTTTCAGCTTTTCATGAAAACCTTTGCTGTTATTAATTATAGCAATGCGTGCTGTGCGCACAAATTCTATCAGCCCATAAGGTTCAAGCGCTTTGGTAAGTGCATTAATTTCTTCACGGTGGCCACTGGTTTCAAAAACAATATAGTCAGTGCGGATAGCTACCACACGAGCGCCTTTTTCACGCAGTAATCTTTCCACTTTTACTTTCGTTGCAATTATATCAGCAGGCACTTTATACAAAGCCATTTCCTGCCATACAATTTCATCGTTGGTATTAAAATATACTTTCAACACTTCCACCTGTTTTTCTATCTGCCTGCACAATTTCCTTACAACATCTTCTGTTTCGTTTACCACAATATTAAAACGGTGCACACTATCCACTTCAGTAGGTGAAGTATTGAAACTGTCAATATTCATTTTCCTTCGTGTAAACATGATGGCTATCCTGTTGAGCAAACCAATCTGGTTTTCTGTATAAACAGTTATAGTATATTCCTGTTTACCCTTTGCCCCACCAGATGCTGAAGAATTTGGGGCATATTGATTTTTATTATCGTTGTTCATTTTCTAAAAATGCTTTTTTAATTTTTTTTAAATTCCGGAATGTTTAAATGACCTTGATGCCATTGAAAAAAATTGTTCTATTTTATTTTAATCTTATTTCAGCAACACTGCATCCTTGTGGCACCATTGGAAATACATTGTTTTCTTTCCCTACCATTACCTCAAGTAAATAAGCGCCTTTATAATCCAGCATTTCTTTGATGGCAGATTTTAATTTTTTCCTGTCATTGATTGATTGGCCTTTGATGCCATAAGCTTTTGCAACAGCAACAAAATCGGGGCTCTGTATATCAACAAATGAATACCTCCTGTCATTGAACAATTGTTGCCATTGACGCACCATACCCAAAAAATTATTATTCAATACAAGAATCTTAACCGCAGCTCCAAACTGCATTATTGTTCCTAATTCCTGTATGGTCATTTGTAAACCACCATCACCAACGATAGCTACAACTTCCCTTTGCGGAGCGCCATATTTAGCGCCGATAGCTGCCGGTAAACCAAAGCCCATCGTGCCCAGGCCCCCTGATGTTACATTACTTCTTGAATGGTTAAATTTTGTATAGCGGCATGCTATCATCTGGTGCTGTCCTACATCTGAAACAATAATTGCATCACCTTTTGTGAGTTCGTTCAATGCATCAATTACTTCTGCCATGTTCATTTCATCGGTTGACGGATGCATTTCTTTATCAATAACGATTTCCTTTTCTTCTTTTGAAAAGTTATTGAATTTCTGCAACCATTCCTTATGCACTTTCTTTTCAACCAATGCTGTTAAGAGTGGTAATGTTTCTTTACAGTCGCCCCATACCGGGATAGTTGACTGGACATTCTTATCAATCTCTGCCGGGTCAATATCGAGATGAATAACTTTTGCCTGTTTTGCATATTTATCCAAACGGCCTGTAACACGGTCATCGAAACGCATACCGATTGCAATCAACACATCACATTCATTTGTTAATACATTCGGGCCATAATTACCATGCATCCCCAACATGCCAACGTTTAAAGGATGGTCAGAAGGCAAGGCGCTTACACCAAGCACTGTCCATGCTGCCGGGATACCGGTCTTTTCAATAAATTGACGGAACTCTTTTTCTGCATGTCCCAATATCACACCCTGGCCAAAAATCACAAATGGTTTTTTAGCGCTATTAATTAATGCTGCTGCCTGTTCAATATATTTTTTCCTGATGAATGGTTTAGGGCGATAGCTGCGGATATGGTTACATTTTTCATATCCTCTGAAATCAAATTTCTGCACCTGTGCATTCTTGGTAATATCAATCAATACAGGCCCGGGCCTGCCACTTTTTGCAATGTAGAATGCTTTGGCTAATGCAGAAGGAATTTCGTTGGCATCCGTTACCTGGTAATTCCATTTTGTTATAGGTGTCGTGATATTGATGACATCTGTTTCCTGGAATGCATCAGTACCCAGCAAATGCGCAAATACCTGGCCCGTTATACAAACCACAGGTGTGGAATCAATCATTGCATCAGCAAGGCCGGTTACTAAATTGGTTGCACCAGGGCCGCTGGTGGCAAACACCACACCTGTTTTTCCACTGGTTCTTGCATATCCCTGCGCTGCATGGATAGAGCCCTGCTCATGGCGTACAAGAATATGTTTTACTTTATCATTATAATCATACAATGCATCATAAATGGGCATGATAGCGCCGCCCGGGTAACCAAAAATAGTATCTACTCCCTCTGCAAGTATTGCCCGCATTACAGCTTCTGCGCCGGAAATATTTTCTTCTTTAATTGCTGTTGTTTTTTCTTTTACAATTTCAAGCGTTTCCATAAAACATTTTATTTATGAATCCCGGAATTCAGCCGGGCCTTATTTAAAAATTTAATTCATTGCATTTTCCTGTAAAACTCCAGTAAATCTGTTGAGCTTACATTCTTACAACCTGTTTGCCGCAACATTGTCACCAATTGCCCACGGTGATATGTTGCGTGATTGACGACGTGTGCAATCAACTGGTAAAAAGGCATTGAATATGCTTCACCATTTGCTCTTTTATAATCAAGATTTGTGTTCAATTCATCTTCATTGAGGCTTTCAATAAACGATTTCATTTCAGCCGATGTCTTTTTCCAAAGATTGATATGCTCTTGCTTTGTTCCTTTAAATTCATTTTGCAGCACAACGGATTTTTCGGCTTTATTAAATCTTTGCAACCAGGTATTTTCTGCGCTGATAATATGCAATACAGTTTTCTGTATGCTGCTGAAACTGCTGATGATTTCCTGGTTCCATTGTGCATCATCAATCTGTTCAAGCCAACCGCATACTATGTTAGTTGCCCATGAATAGAACTCGGCTAATTCTTTGAAATATTGTTTTGTCATTGAATAAGTTTTTCAACTGCTTGCCGGATTGACATTGTTTTACTTAAATCCAATTCTTTCTCTTTCATTCCACTCTTTCTGTTCTGCCTTTTCATCCAGCAATTTTTCTATTGCATCATAAATCTGGTTTAACTGAACATCATGTTCTCCTAACCTGTCCTTTATTTGTTTTAACTGCTCTTTTAAATCATTTTGATGCAGCAATATTTTTCTAATCTCTACAAAAGCCCTCATGATTGCTATATTCATATTGATTGCTTTGTCACTATTCAACACACCACTTAACATAGCAACTCCTTGTTCGGTGAATGCATAAGGTAATGCTGTTCCCGGGCGCTTTGCAGGATATGTCATCACAATTTGTGACGAGTTGTTTTTTTTGTTTTCAACAACTTGTGGGTATGTCATCACAATTTGTGATGACACTTCACTCCATTCTTTCCTTGTAAGCTGAAACATAAAATCTTTTGGGAAACGTTTTAAATTTCTTTTTACAGCCTGATTCAACACTCTTGTTTCCACTTCATACAAAGTAGCCAGGTCAAAGTCAAGCATAACACGTTCTCCACGTATTTCATAAATCCTGTTTTGTATGTTTTGAATTATATGCATTATACCTTACCTGACATTGATTGTGCAGTCAAAATTTGTGACCGCATATTTTTTTATTTTTTAAAATTTCAATCTGAAGCATTATTTCTTTTATCATCGATAATTGCTCATTTCTTTACTTCAGCACAAGTGAGTGACACAACCATGATGCCATCGGATAGAAAGCTTGTAAAAAAATCCACTTCTTTATCAATTAATCTTTCAACAATGCACATCATTGCCCAGGCTAATTTTCATCTGTTACACAACCTTCACTTGCTGTTTTTACAGAGCGGGCATATTTAAATAATACACCGCTTGTTGCTTTTGGTGCAGGTTGTTTCCATGCTGCACGGCGCTTTGCTATTTCTTCTTCGCTTACTTTTAAAATAAGTTTATTGTTGATGGCATCTATCTCAATGATATCATCATCATTCACCAGGCCAATCAACCCTCCTTCATGCGCTTCTGGTGTCACATGGCCAACAACAAAACCATGTGTGCCGCCGCTAAACCTTCCATCTGTGATTAATGCAACTGTCTTGCCCAAGCCAGCACCAATCAATGCGCCGGTTGGCTTTAGCATTTCAGGCATACCCGGTGCACCTTTCGGGCCTATATTCCTGATGACCACCACATCACCTGCATGCACTTTTTTGTTTTTGATAGCTTCGAGAAAATGATGCTCGCCATCAAACACCCTTGCTGTACCTTCAAATCGTTCACCTTCCTTACCTGTTATTTTTGCAACGCTTCCTTTCTCAGCAAGGTTGCCATATAAAATTTGTAAATGCCCTGTCTTCTTAATTGGTTTTTCAAGCGGCATTACGATATCCTGTTTTTCAAAATCAAGGTCGGCAGCATCTTCCAGGTTTTCAGCAACAGTTTTTCCTGTTACAGTGATGCAGTCGCCATGCAACATGCCTTTACCTAAAAGATATTTCATCACAGCAGGTATGCCGCCATGTGCATGCAAATCTTCCATCATGTGTTTACCACTCGGTTTAAAGTCTGCGAGCATTGGAGTCTTATCACTGATTCTCTGGAAATCATCCACAGTTAAATCAACACCAACACTTCTTGCCATTGCTATCAGGTGTAGTACTGCATTGGTGCTGCCACCCAAAACCATCACGATGGTAATAGCATTTTCAAATGCTTTCTTCGTCATGATATCCCTGGGCTTGATATCCTTTTCCAGTAATTTTTTTATGGCTTCACCAATAGCATCACATTCTTTCTGTTTGTCTTCACTTAATGCGGGGTTGCTGGCAGAATAAGGTAAACTCATGCCCATTGCTTCAATAGCACTTGCCATCGTGTTGGCAGTGTACATGCCGCCGCAAGCACCAGGCCCGGGGCAGGCATGACGGATAATTTCTTTAAAATCTTTTTCGCCGATATTGCCCATTATCTTCTGACCCAATGCCTCAAACGTTGATACAATATTCAACTCTTCACCATGATAATGCCCGGCTGCAATTGTGCCGCCATACAACATGATGGCCGGCCTGTTTAACCTGCCTATTGCAATGATGCAACCCGGCATATTTTTATCACAACCCGGTATTGCTATAATAGCATCATAATATTGTGCGCCTGCATTTGTTTCAATGCTGTCTGCAATCACATCACGGCTCACCAGGCTGTAGCGCATCCCATCTGTGCCCATGCTGATGCCATCGCTTACACCAATAGTGTAAAAACGTAAACCCAATAATCCATCTGTTTTATTGATGCTGTTCTTAACGTTGGTTGCAAGGTCGTTCAGGTGCATATTGCAGGGGTTGCCATCCCATCCCATGCTGACAACACCTACCTGTGCTTTTTTAAAATCTTCTTCTTTAAAACCTATTGCATAATACATTGCCTGCGCTGCCGGTTGGGTCTCGTCTTGTGTAAGTGTTTTGGAATATTTATTTAATTCTGCCATTGTTGTTGTCTTGTGATTGTTTTGAAAATAAAAAAACCCGCCTCGTGATGTGAGGCGGGTTTATATATCAAATAATTTTTTGTTTGTTAAACACCACCTCCTGCAACAGAAATAATAATGACAACCACAATAATTATTGAGTTGTTCACGGTGATGTTATTGATTATCCTGTTCAACATTTTTTGAGTGATGTTGAGCAAATATATAACCGCCTTTCAATTATCCAAAGAACTTAAACAGTTTTTATTTTTTTTAAACTGTTTATATGATTGTTGATTTTCTCAAATGAATATTTTCAATATTGATACTGCTGTGGTCGGTTGACCTTATATAATCACTTATCAGGTCGCCGATGGTGGATGTAAAATAAAAATTCACCGGTTCAATATCTTTTGAAACAAAACCATTTTCCAATGTCCACTTCACTGCATCACGCACCAATGCTGCTTCCTGCGTGAGGTTGAAATGGTCCAGCATCATCGCTGCTGATAAAATAGAACCCAATGGGTTTGCAATATCTTTTCCTGCTGCCTGAGGATAAGAACCATGAATGGGTTCAAACAAAACTGTGCCTGTGCCAACAGAAGCTGAAGGCAATAAACCCAATGAACCACTCAACACACTGGCTTCATCGCTGATGATATCACCAAACATATTTTCTGTAAGCACAATATCAAATTGTTTTGGGTTCAGCATTATCTGCATCGCTGCATTGTCAACAAACATGTAATCCACTGCAACATCAGGATATTGTTTTGAAACTTCCTGTACCACTTTTCTCCAAAGCCTTGATGTTTCCAGCACATTAGCTTTGTCCACCAACGTCAATTTTTTTCTGCGCTCAGGTTTCTGCGCATATTGAAAAGCAAGGTGTGCAATGCGTTCAATCTCCGGTTTTGTATATACACAATCATCGCTTGCTTTGTTGCCATCTTCTGACAATTCCTTTTTTCCAAAATAAATACCACCGGTTAATTCACGGAAGATGATAAAATCAACTTCATTGAGTTTCTCTTTTTTCAACGGTGATAAATGTTGCAGCGAAGGATAAGTGTTGATAGGACGGATGTTCCCGAACAACTGTAATGATTTTCTTAGTTTCAGCAAACCTTGCTCAGGCCGCACTTTCGCTGTGGGGTCATTATCATATTTCGGATGGCCTATCGCACCGAATAATACTGCATCGCTGTTTAAACAACTTTCGATGGTTTCATCCGGTAACGGGTTTCCTGTTTTATCAATAGCAATAGCGCCCATTAAATGATAGGTATAAATAAATGTGTGGTTGAAACGGGCAGCCACAGCATTTAAAATTTTTACTGATTGCCTCGTTACTTCCGGGCCAATGCCGTCTCCTTCGATGACTGTAATTTTGTGAACCATAATGCCCCCTTCCTCCTAAAGGGGTTTTTATACTGCTACTGCAGTTTTGTTTTTTATATTGATTGAATTTTTGTTCTTTTTAATTTCTTCCAGCAACATTACTTTATTGATACACGCAGGTATTTCATTTTCGTAATGACTTACATAAATCAAAGTTTTGCCAGATTGAAAACACAGTTCATCAACAAGGCCAACAAAATTTTTTACCTGCTGTTCATCAAGTCCCTGGCAGGGTTCATCAAGGATTAATAAAGATGGGTTTTTTACTAATGCCCTTGCGAGTAAAACCAACCTTTGCCCGCTTGTTGAAAGTGTTGATAAACTCAACAATGCTTTCCTTTCTATTTGAAGAAATGACAACCATTGCTGCACAACACCATGTTGTTGTTCACTCAATTTTTTATAAACGCCTACCGTATCAAAAAAACCTGATGCAATGGTATGATACACAGAAATAGTTTTATCAAAATACCAATGCAGTTCAGGCGATACAAAACCAACTCTTTTTTTGATGTCCCAGATACTTTCACCACTGCCACGTTTTTTATCAAACAATAAAACTTTGTTGGCATAAGCCTGCGGATGGTCGCCGGTAATTAAACTCAGCAGCGTTGATTTGCCTGAACCATTAGCGCCTTTCAACAACCATCTTTCACCACGATTAACCTGCCAGGAAATATTTTCCAGGATTTTTTTATCACCATAAGCAATGTTGATATTATCAAGTTTTACTGCAACATCAAAATCAATTTCACTTTTTTCTACAGGGATATTGCCTTTGAAAATTGATGGCTGTTGATAATTGGAAGCATGCTGCATATTTCCTGCAACATGTTTTTTATATTCATTGAACTTTTCAATTTTTTTCAACTTGCCACCTGAAACTTCTGCAACATGAGTAATGCATGTTGGCGCATCTTCTTCATCAGCAATGATGATGATGGTTGATGATTCAGCTTTTTTATTAATGGTTGCTTTTACATTTCTACGGCTGTTTACATCAAGCCCCACAAAAGGTGAATCAAAAATATATACTGCTGCATCCTGTAAAAATGCTTTAATCAATTGAAACCTTTTGTGCTCACCACTTGAAAGGTGTAATAATGAATCCTGTTTGCGGTGCAGGAGATTCAATTGAAATAATTGCTTATCTATTTTTCCAGTATCACTTGTTATTTTCTGCAGCTCTTCATACACGGTTAAAGCATCATTACATTCAAGGCTATTGTACCGTTGCTGGTAATAAAAATCATTGGTGTTGGAAAGTGTTTTGAAATAATAATGCTGTTCAACCAGTATTATTTTCGGGTCTTTCAATCCCAATTGGATTTTTCCTTTATTAAAAGCTTTGCCTGCAATAACTTTTGCCAAAGTTGATTTGCCACTGCCGGCAGCGCCGGTGATTAATAAATGCTCACCAACATTCAGCGTAAATGAAATATCAGTTAACCCAATTCCATTTGTTATAATGGATTCGCTTCCTCCTCCTGTTGATTCGGATTGAGAATTATGAATATTATGGTGATAACTGTTTTCCAAATTTTTTAAATAATATTTCAGTGTTGCGCCTGCTTTTCAAAAGATTCAATCTCATCTTTCATGCTCAACAAATAATCAATATCATCGTAACCATTGAGCAGGCATGTCTTTTTATATTTATTGATATCAAAATTTTCCTGTTCGCCGGTTGAAGTAATTTTTATGTATTGTTCTTCGAGATTGATTTCAAGTTCTGTGCCCGGGTTTTTATTAATGGCTTCAAAAATTTTTCCGAGAAATGCATCACTCACCTGCACAGGCAGGAGAAAATTATTGAGCGCATTGTTTTTAAAAATATCAGCAAAGAAACTGCTGACTACTGCATCAAAGCCATAATCTTTTATAGCCCATGCTGCATGTTCCCTTGATGAACCACAACCAAAATTTTTACCGGCTACCAATATCCTGCCTGAATAAATTTTATTGTTTAATGCAAAATCTTTTACCGGTTTATTTTCATCATTGTTTTCATATCTCCAGTCGCGGAATAAATTTTTTCCAAAACCTGCCCTTGTTGTTGCCTTTAAAAACCGGGCAGGGATTATCTGGTCGGTATCAATATTTTCAAGTTCAATAGGCACTGCAGCAGACAAGATTACTTTTCTTTCTGACTCAAATTTTGCAGTGTTCAACTGTTTCTTTTTTTCTTCTTCGATTGTTGAAAAAACGCCCATAATTTTTTGTTTTTCCTGTTGATTATTTTTTAATGGCTTTCACTCTTAACCTAATATAATCTGCATACCATTTGCCATTTTCAAAATTTGTTTCCTTTAAAGCAGCAACTGCTTTTTCTATCATAACATTTTTTTTCTCTTCAGTGATGTTGGAAAAAAATGGTTGTGCAAACTGCATAATCCAGTTTTTCATTCCATCAATACCTGACAATTCAGTTGGCCTTTCAAACTGTATGATATTGGAAATAGTGAAACCTGCTTTTTCAAGCATCACTGCCTGTTGTGCTGCTGATGAAAAATAATTCAATTCAATGTTTGTATTTTTTTCAAAACCTTCTTCGAGCAAAACTTTTTTCACAGCATTGTGGATGTTTTCAATATTATGTTTTGCACCCATTTCATACACCAACCTTCCACCGGTTTGCAGGTTGTCGTAAATGCATTGCAACAATTGTTGCTGGTTTTTTATCCAGTGAAAAACAGCATTTGAAAACACTGCATCAAATTTTTTCTCAAAAGAAAAATCTGTTGCATCTCTTACAAAGAATTGAATATGCGGGAATGCTTTTGTTGCTTTTTCAATCATTTCAGGTGAAGCATCAATGCCTGTTACTATTGCACCGCTCTCTGCAATTTTTGAAGTCAATGTCCCGGTGCCACAACCAACATCTAAAATGTTTTCTCCGTGTTGTGGTGTAAGCCAACCCAAAACATCTTCACCATATTTTGCTACAAAGCCATGTTTGTTATCATATAATGTTGCATTCCACTTCATGTATCGCCTGCTCAATGCGAATGGTTAGAAATTTATTTTTATTACTTTTTATTTCTCAAATTTTTCTTGTTGAAAATCACATTTGATAAAATCAATACAGCATCAATTTGCCAGCAACTCACGCACATCACAAACTTTGCCTGTGATTGCTGCTGCAGCAGCAGTTAAAGGGCTTGCCAGAAATGTTCTTGCATTCGGGCCCTGTCTTCCTTCAAAATTCCTGTTGCTGGTAGAGATGCAATATTTGCCTGCAGGTATTTTATCTTCATTCATTCCCAAACATGCAGAACATCCGGGCTGCCTCAATAAAAACCCTGCTTCTTCAAAAATTTTATTGATGCCTTCTTCAACAGCTTGTTTCTCCACTTGCTTGCTTCCGGGCACAACCCACACTTCCACATCTTTAGCTTTCTTTTTTCCTTTTACAAAACCTGCTACCATCCTCAAATCTTCAATGCGTGCATTGGTGCAACTACCTATAAAAACATAGTCCACTTTTTTGCCTTTCATTGCGGTGCCAGGTTCGATGCCCATGTAATGCAGGCTTTTTTCAAATGATGGTTTGTCTTCTGCACTGATTTCATTTAACTCCGGCACATGACCTGTTATTCCGATACCCATACCCGGGTTGGTGCCATAAGTTATCATGGGTTCTATATCTTCAGCTTTTATATTAAGCTCTTTATCAAACTTAGCGTCAGCATCGCTGTGTAATGTTTTCCAGTAGGCCAAAGATTTTTCCCAATCTTCACCTTGTGGTGCAAACTTTCTTCCTTTCATATAATTGAAAGTTGTTTCATCAGGTGCTATCATACCACAACGTGCACCCATTTCTATACTCATGTTACAAATGGTCATTCGTGCTTCCATGCTTAAGCTCCTAATGGCGCTACCTGCATATTCAACCGCATGGCCTGTTGCACCGCTTGCAGAAATTTTTGAAATGATATATAAAATAATATCTTTTGAAACCACACCCTTATTGAGTTTGCCTTCCACATTGATGCGCATCAGTTTGGGTTTGCTCTGCATCAGGCATTGAGTGGCCAATACCATTTCCACTTCACTGGTGCCGATACCAAATGCAATGGTTCCGAATGCACCATGTGTGGATGTATGTGAATCACCACAAACTATCGTCATACCCGGTTGTGTAACGCCAAGTTCAGGGCCGATGATATGTACTATGCCCTGGTAAGGATGGCCTAAACCATATAACTCTATCCCGAATTTTTTACAGTTCTCAGTTAATGTCTGCACCTGGATGCGGGAAAGTTCTTCAACGATTGGTAAATGCTGATTTAATGTGGGCACATTATGGTCTGCAGTTGCAACTACCTGGTTAGGGCGAAAAACTTTGAGCCCTCTTTTTTCCAAACCTTTAAATGCCTGCGGGCTGGTAACCTCGTGAATAAAATGTTTGTCAATATAAAAAACAGAAGGCCCGCCATCAATTGTTTTTACGATATGCTTATCCCAGATTTTTTCAAAAAGTGTCAGCGGCCTGCTACTACTTTGTGCGGGATTTTGTTGTGCATTATTTGAATCAGTATTGCTCATACGATATCTTTTCAATGATTGGGAAAATGGACATTAAAGTTAAAGAATATGTGCCTTTTCTTCCTTCTTGTTTGCTGCAAGGTGTTCATTCGCCATTTCCTGTAAATCTTCATCCTTCACTTCTTTTTTCCTGTCGGCAACCACTAAAAATTGCTGATATAAAACATCAATATCATTGCGGGTGAAACTAAACCCGATTTTCTGAAAGCGGTGTGCCAATGCGCTCCTGCCGCTGCGGGCAGTGAGAACAATTTTACTTCCATCAGCGCCAACATCTTCAGGTTTGATGATTTCATAAGTGGAATTGTCTTTCAAAAAACCATCCTGGTGAATGCCGCTTGAATGTGCAAAAGCATTGCTGCCAACAATAGCTTTATTTGGCTGAACAGGCATGCGCATGGTCTCACTAACCAAACGGCTGACTGGATTTAGTTTTTGTGTTTTAATGTTGGTGTAAAAACCAAGATATGCATGTTGCTTCATCACCATCACCACTTCTTCAAGAGAAGTATTCCCGGCGCGTTCACCCAAACCATTGATGGTACATTCTATTTGTCCTGCACCTGCAATCACACCTGCGATTGAATTAGCAGTTGCGAGGCCAAGGTCATTATGGCAATGACAGGAAATTGTGGCCTTATCAATATTGGGAACATTGTTGACGAGGTAAGCAATTTTTTCTCCATATTGATGTGGCAAACAATAGCCGGTAGTATCGGGGATGTTCACAACAGTTGCGCCTGCTTTAATAACAGCTTCAATCACCCTGGCGAGATAATCATTATCTGTACGGCCTGCATCTTCTGCATAAAACTCAACATCATCCACATAAGCTTTAGCCCATTTTACAGCCTGGATAGCACGTTCTAATATTTCTTCACGGGATGCTTTGAACTTAGCTTTAATGTGTGTATCACTTGTACCGATACCGGTATGGATGCGTGGCCTTTTGGCAAATTTCAAAGCTTCGCCTGCAGCCTGGATATCTTTTTCAACAGCACGGCTGAGGCCGCATACAGTGGAGTGTTTAATCACTTTTGCTATTTCTTCTACCGAAGAAAAATCACCGGGGCTGGAGATGGGGAAACCGGCTTCGATTATGTCAACGCCCAGTTCTTCCAATGCAAGGGCAAGCTGAATTTTTTCTTTAGTATTCAACTTACAACCCGGAACCTGTTCACCATCTCTTAATGTGGTGTCGAAAATGTTAATCTTTTTTGTTTGCATGGCATTCATATTAGTAAGAGTAGTGCAGACTGATTAATTTTGAAAAAATCAGGCTGCAAAGTGCATAAAGGTAGATTGGTAGTGTAGCGCCGTAAAATCAATTTGAACCTGTTTTACGGTTATAATTCATCCATAATTTTGTTAAAACCCTTTGTCAGCCTGCATTTCAAGCAATTTTATTTACGATGCCTAACAGGAATACAGACGAACTTTTTCAATTGATAAAATCGCTCAACAGGTCGGAAAAGCGTTCATTTAAGATGCATGTTAAGCGTTCTTCGGGTACTGATGACCTGAAAATTCTTTTTTTGTTTGATGCGCTTGACGGCATGCAGGAATATGATGAAGAAAAGCTGTTGCGTAAAAATGCTTCTATACAAAAACAGCAGCTTTCCAATATGAAGGCATACCTGTACAAACTGATTCTTTCTACATTGGTGCATTCTTCACCCGATATTGAAACCCAGTTAGGTGAACAAATTATGTTTGCCCGGTTGTTATACAATAAAGGATTGTATATGCAGGCTTTGAAGGCTTTGGATAAAGTGAAAGCAACGGCAAAAGCATATAACCAATCTACCTATCGTATGCAGGCGCTGATATTTGAAAAGAAAATAGAGAGCATGCACATCACCCGCAGTTTTGAAGGCAGGGCAGAAGAATTGTCAAGGGAGTCTGATGAAATCAACAGCCGTGTGTCTTTATTAAATAAACTTTCAGGTTTTGCTTTACAATTATATAGCTGGTATATTCAGAATGGCCATGCAAGAGATGAAAAAGATGAGAGGGCATTAAAAGCATTTTTTGAAGCCAACCTGCCGGTTGCCTGCAATTTATATGCAATGAATTTTTACGAACGTTTGTATTATTACCAGGCCTTTAGCTGGTACACTTTTATATTGCAGGACCTGCTGGGTTTTTACCGGGCTTCACAAAAATGGGTTGACCTTTTTGAAACCAATCCTGAAATGAAGGATATAGAATCCATTCAATACGTGAAAGGGCTGCATAATCTATCCACTGCTCATTTTGTTTTATCCAATTACAAAAAGTTTGAAGAGGCTTTGCATTTGTTTGAAAATTTTATTCAATCAGATGCGGGACAAAAAGATGCCAATACACAAATCCAGGCATTTATTTATTATGAAATAGCGTTGCTGAACAAACATTTTATGCATGGCAGTTTTACTGAAGGGCTTGGCATTGTTCCTGAAATAGAAGAAAAAATTGAAGATTATAAACTGCACATTGATAACCACAGGATTTTGATTTTCTATTATAAAATTGCCTGTCTCTATTTTGGCAGTGGTGATAATGAAAAAGCTGTTGAATACCTGAATATGATTATCAACCGCAAACCGGATTTAAGAGCCGACCTGCATTGTTATGCCCGGTTACTGCACCTGATTGCACATTATGAAATGGGTAATTACGACCTGGTGGAATACCTGATAAAATCTGTTTATCGCTTCATGTCGAAGATGAACAGCCTGAATGTGGTGGAAGAAGAAATATTTAAGTTTTTGCGTAAATCTTTTTCATTGACATCATCAAAAGTTTTGGCCGAGTTTAAACCATTGAAAGAAAAGTTTGAAGCATTGAAAGGAAACCCATTGGCAACCCGTTCATTTATGTATCTTGATATTATTGGTTGGTTGGAAAGCAAGATTGAAAATGTGCCGGTACAACAGATTATCAGGAATAAATACCTTGCTTCAAAAAAGAATAGGCAGCCCGCTGATATTTTTAGTTAAAAAATTTTTGAAAGCGTTGTGTTTTTTTTATTGTAATTAATGCTCTCCAAAAAAAACTTAACAATCATTAGTTTTCTTTTTGCATTACCAACCTGTTTGTTATGTAAGCGCTTATATAAATTCTTTTTCTTTATTCTTTGAACAAATCAATTTTTCACTGCTATATCACTAATCCGAATTTGCTAAAATGCACATTGCAATTTTTTTTCATTGCTAAAAATAACCTTGCTTCAAAAATCCGGTAGGAAAATTGTTTTTGAATCCATGTATAAATTTTATGTGATGAAACGAGTTTTATTTTTTGCGATTTTGATGTTGGCAGCTTGCAGTAAAAACAACTTGACAGGAATCCCTGCACCTGTCCGTGCAACCGTATTGAATGCAGGTGTCAATATACCAGATGGATGCGGGTGGCAAATAAGGTTAACAGATAATTTTAAAACTTATCATCCTCAAAACCTGCCTGATAGTTTTAAAAAAAATAATCTTGAAGTTTTATTAAGCTATGTTGAAGCCCGCGATTCATTTTATTGTGGCATTGCAGCCACTGCATATCCTGTGATGCAAATCATCAGTATCAAAACTGATAAATAAAAACTACCTGCAAACATTTTGCAGGCAGCTCAATAAATTTTTATTTAAAATAAGTGATGGTCCGCTTCAACATTTTTGATGGTTTGCCATTAACAGTTATTGTTTGCTCTGTCCAGTTGCCTTCACTATTTTCATTATTATAAGAGTAAACTGTATTCGTTGTAGTTGCAGAATCTTTATCAACACTTATTTCATTCATGGACGCAGGGTTTTTTTTATTATTCAAAGTTATAACTGATGAATAGGTAACTTTGCCAATACTGTCTTTGCTTTCACCACCAGTGTAAAATATGCTGTCATAATTATTGGTAAATGACATTTTTAATGTGCTATCCGGATGCAATCCTTTTGCACTTAAAACCTGTCCGAAATTGTTGGATTGAATATCAGTATAAATAACATCAACTTTTCCTGTTGAATCAAATGATGTTGCAGAAAAATATTTACCGAGGCTATCCACATCAATTTTTAATGAAGAATGTGGCTTACCATTTTTAGTTGCTGTCATACCTGTCATAAAACCTGAGGGGTTATGTTTATATGTATATAATATTGTCGTACTGTCTTTTGGTGTGAATTTGGTATAAGAAGTGATATAACCATTTTCGTCAAAAATTTCAATCTCTTTACTTTCCAGTACTCCTATCTGATTGGTAGCGCTGTCAATATGATAAGTTTCTGTTTCAATTTGTTTCACTGACCCTTTTAAATTTTCATTCATCCAGTCAGTAATTGCCATCAGTTTTGTTGTGTCTGTTTTTGGTGCCTGGTTACATCCTAAGAAAAATATGAAACACGTAGTTGCAGCAAGGTGTCCGATTTTCATAGTAGTTGATTTTAGTATGTTGGAAAAAATCAGCCAATAAACCTATCAATAATTCAGGAGATATAAAAAAAAATTATTTGAGTGGCACAAATCATGAAGACGATATTTTGATACACTCAAAAAAATATCCAACAAAAAAAGGATGCCCGCAAGAACATCCCTTTTTGAAAAAACTATTTATAAAAATCAATTCCAGGTTTTCTCACCATTCTTCATTTTGTCAATAGTTTCCTGGTAACCTTTTTTATCATTTTCAGATGCGGCTGACAAAGCTTTGTTTTCCCATTCCAAAGCTTCATCTTTCCTTCCTAATTTATAAAGAATGTTTGCATAGGTATCCATAAATGCAGGCTCCTTGTTTTCATCAATAGAACGTTTACTCCATTCCAAAGCCTGTTGCACACATGCCATATCATTGCAGTTTAAAAATATATTCCATGCAAAATCGTTCAACTGGCTACTGTTTGCTTTACTGCCATAAGCTTTCATATAACTTACCACTGCCGGTGCAAATTTTTCCCAATCCTGTTTGTTTTCATAAAATAACACCTGGCCATAACTGATAGCTTCTTTTGCATGTCCAGGATATTTCTTTTCAATGTTTGCAGTTAAAGCACCCCAATCAGGTTCTTGTAAATCTTTCGGATTGTCAACACGCTTTGCAAACAAAACAGGGTAAATATCTTCGCCTAAAATGATGTTATTGACAATATCAGCGCTTGTGCCTGTTCCCAATACAGCATCAGCTTTATCTGCATGGTTAAGAAAAACATCGAAACCTTTATCCTTGCTGCTATGTGTAAAATTTTTGATGAATTCGAGGTTGTCTTTTGTATAAAGGTCAGTTTGTGTTGCCAGGTAAGCATCAGCAATTTTATTAGCCACTTTCATGTCATAAGCATCCTGTGCGGCATTAGCCAACGACCGTAAAAAGTCAGGGTCCCTTTTCCCTGCATTATATTCATCAAGCAAGGTGTAATATTGTTTTGTTGGGTCAAAAGCTGTGTTTACCCTCTTTACAAATTCTTCACCTGTTTGTGTGGAGCCAACCATCCGGTGAACAGCTTTACCGTTTTCATCAAAAAATAAATAAGTGGGGTAAGCACGGATGTCATATTTGGCTGCAATATCATGTCCTGTCTGGTACCAGCTTTTTACTTCTTCATTGTCTGCATCAGTTGTATCTAACTGCAACTTTACATTGATGAATTTTGCATTCATCAGGTCAGCAACAACTTTTTGCGGAAAAATGGTTGAGCTCATATACTTGCAGGGCCCGCACCAGGTGGTGAAGCAGTCAACGAAAATCATTTTGTGTTCTGATTTTGCTTTTGCCTGCACCTGTTGCCAGGATAAATTATGTTCAAAATTTACGCCCTCCTGTGCTATTGCAAAAATGGGCGCTAATAAAAATAATGTCAGAAGTTTTTTCATGTGTATATTTTTTTAAAATGATGATTTCATGTTATCAGAGAAATTTATTATCAGAATATTTTCCAAAAGGCGCTGGAATATGCAGGTATCTTAATTTCTTTTTCATGCATGGGTTTTAAAATCAAAATAAAAGTAAATTGTTTCAGCCAACAATCATTATTATGTTTCCAATGCCACATTGAAAGTTTTGTGAAAGTTCATGGACTAATATTGACAATACCATAAAATTGATTTTACCTGTTAGTCAGAATGAATGAAAGCAAAGTATCATTATTTCTGGTTTATGTGTATGATTTTTATCTTCCAGATGACTATTGATTTTCTGTTAAAAAGCAATTCAATTTTTAAAAAGAACAACTAACCATCTCATTCTATAAATATCTCAATAATCATTTTGAGTATAGAAATGTTTTATTTTTTCAAAACATTATCAGAAAAGTTTTATGTTTACTGCCAGCTTGCTGCTAATAAAACCATATAAATTCAGTATCATCAGTTCAATGCTATTGTGATTCCGATGCCGTTACCTAACTGTAAAAAAATTATTCCTCTATTGATTTTCTGCGTTTGTTCTGCGTTTGCATATACGCAAAACAATACCTGGATGATTGGCACCTGGAATGGCAATGGCAACCAGGTAAACGGGATAAAATCACAATTAATAAAAACAATTGTTATTGAATCAGTGAATGGTGAAACTTTCACCGGGAGCCGTTCAACTGAAATCAATGACCGGCATCATGCAAAAATTGTCACATCGCTTTCCGGTTCGATAAACGATAAAGAAGTGATAATGCAGAATGGTGTTGTCTTATTTAAAAAAGACCCTGCTAATGGCCAGTGGTGGGATTGTTCATCCTGCACACCACAAAATAAAATTTTTATTAAAGGTGATAGCCTGGTACTCATTACACGAATAACGGGTTGCCAGCGCAATTGTGATGGCACTTCTGTTTATTACCGTTTATTGTGTGAATATGATTCTGTAACACAGCGGTACCTTGTTGGCAGGTTTGGAACACCCACCGATATAGCTTCATTCAAAAGTTGTGAAGAACGCAAAAAAGAAGATTCATTAAAGACAGTTATTGCAGCTGCTGAAAAACGGGTGATTCATAATGAAGATTCAATTGCACGTGCAAAGAAACTCCAGGCCAAACTACATAAAGACTCGCTGGAAGCTGCTGCTGCTTACCTGCGCAAAAGACATAAAACTGTAACAGACTCAACCAATATTATTGATTCAATTGCTAAAGAAAAACAACGGCATTTTGATGATTCAATAGCAACAACCAGGAAATACCACAAAGGAATACAGGACTCTATTGCACTCGCACAGGCACTTGCTAAAAAAAGGTGGCAACAGGCGCAGGATTCTATCAGTGTCGTCAAACAAAAAGAGCAACAACGTATCAGGGATTCATTAAATATCGCTGCCGCATTGGCGAAAAAGCGACAAAAGGAAATTGATGATTCTCTTGCATTAGCCAGGCAACTTGAACAACAACGTTTACAGGACTCTATTGCTGCTGCTAAAAAACGAAAACAGTTCATTGCTGATTCAACAAAGATTGCAATTGCTGCTGCTAAGAAGAGACAAAAAGAACTTGATGATTCGCTTGCAATTGTGAAGCAACGTGAACAGCAACGAATTCAGGATTCAATTGCTGCTGCAAAGAAGCGGCAGAAATTTATTGAAGATTCAACCAACAATGCGATTGCTGCTGCAAAAAAACGTCAGCAACAAATTGATGACTCGCTTGCATTGGTTAAACAAAAAGAACAACAAAGAATAAAAGACTCTTTGGATAATGCTGCTGCATTGGCGAAAAAACGTCAGAAAGAAATTGATGATTCAATTGCAATTGTGAAGCAACGTGAACAGCAACGAATTCAGGATTCAATTGTTGCTGCAAAGAAGCGGCAGAAGTTTATTGAAGATTCAACCAACAATGCGATTGCTGCTGCAAAAAAACGTCAGCAACAAATTGATGACTCGCTTGCATTGGTTAAACAAAAAGAACAACAAAGAATAAAAGACTCTTTGGATAATGCTGCTGCATTGGCGAAAAAACGTCAGAAAGAAATTGATGATTCAAT
>CAYNTP010000016.1:0-26401 GCA_964400415.1 uncultured Parafilimonas sp. | reverse complement strand
TGGATAATGCTGCTGCATTGGCGAAAAAACGTCAGAAAGAAATTGATGATTCAATTGCAATTGTGAAGCAACGTGAACAGCAACGAATTCAGGATTCAATTGTTGCTGCAAAGAAGCGGCAGAAGTTTATTGAAGATTCAACCAACAATGCGATTGCTGCTGCAAAAAAACGTCAGCAACAAATTGATGACTCGCTTGCATTGGTTAAACAAAAAGAACAACAAAGAATAAAAGACTCTTTGGATAATGCTGCTGCATTGGCGAAAAAACGTCAGAAAGAAATTGATGATTCAATAGCAATAGTGAAGCAACGTGAACAGCAACGAATTCAGGATTCAATTGCTGCTGCGAGGAAACGACAGAAACAGATTGATGACTCACTGGCATTGATTAGGGATAGGGAGCAAAAACGTATTGCAGATTCAATTTCCAATGCAGAAATCCTGGCAAAGCAACGCAGGAAATTTGTTGAAGACTCCACGAATGATGCAATTGCCGCTGCAAAGCGGAGACAGCAACAGGTGGAAGATTCATTATCAGTTGTGCACCAGAAAGAGCAAAAACGTATCGCAGATTCAATTTCAAATATTGCATTACTTGAAAAAATGCACCAGCAACATATTGCTGATTCAATTGCAAAAGCGAATGGTACTGGAAATCCGTCTGCTGCAAAAGCATTTGAAACCCGAACGAATGTTTTGGTACAAACCTATCACATTACAACACCAGATATTTTAATTGAGTTGTTCGACAATGCGCAAATTGACGGCGACCGTGTCAGCGTTTATCATAACAATGAACTTATCGTCAACAACCAGATGCTCAATAAAGACCCGATAACTTTTAAAATTCATGCAGATTCTGCACACAGGACTCATTCATTTACGATGATAGCTGAAAACCTTGGAGCAATAGCCCCAAATACAGCGCTGATGCGGATTACAGTAGGTACGCAAATTTATAAACTTGGCATAAAAACAGACCTGCAGACCAACGCAAAAATTGTGTTTGAATATGATGGGAACTGATGATTGCCTTTTGGATTATTTTAATATTTATCCTTTATCCAAAGTGAAACCAAAAGTAGAACCGACATTGGGCTTGCTGCGTACAATCATACTTTGCCGGTGTGCCTCAACAATATGTTTACAAATGGCAAGGCCTAAACCGGTGCCACCGGTATTGCGGCTTCGTACTGTATCGGTCCTATAGAAACGTTCAAAGATGCGGGGCAGGTGGTCTTCGGCAATACCACATCCGTTATCAGTTATTTCCACCAGCACATTTTTATCATCTGTTTTGTAAATGCCTGCAGTAACAAATCCATCTTGCTTGCCATATTTAATGGCGTTATCAACAAGGTTGATTAATACACGGAGGATTTTTTCCTTGTCAGCCATCACATCCACAGGCTGTTCGCAACCTTTCTTGATGCCCAACACTATTTTTTTCTCCTGTGCTTTTTGGGTAAGTGTTTCAAAAGTTTCGCGGATGGCATCCTGGATAATGAATTTCTCTTTACGCAAAGTTTGTTCACCGCTTTCCAGTTTAGTTATTTCATCAAGGTCATTGATGAGGTCAACCATGCGTGTAACATTGCGGGCAGTGCTGGTTAAAAATTTTTTTGCAGTTTCTTTATTTTCCAGGGCGCCACCCAGTAAAGTATCCACATAACCCTGGATAGCGAATATGGGTGTCTTTATTTCATGAGATAAATTCTGCAGGAACTCACGGCGGTATCGTTCATTATTTTTCAGGTCATCAATTACTGCTTTTTGCTGTTCAGCCCATTTTTCTACATCAGCGCCTACTTCTTCAATACTTTTTTTCGGAAGGATATATTGATAATACATTTCTTCGCGCTGGCTGGCCTTTGTCTGATAAATGTATTTATAAATTACTTTTATTTTCCGGTAGATGAATTCATTTAAAACAAAACGGATTAGTAAAAATGAAAGTATAAAAACAACTACCAATGCAATGAGTGAATCAACCCACCTGTAGCTGATAAAATAAAATGCAATGCTTACCGGTATGGATAAGCATAATGCAGTGAAAAGTGAAAGTTTATCAGGCGATACATTTTTTGTATTTAACATAGTGCATTATTCTGTTTCAAAAATTAAAGATTAGTTTCCTCAAACTGAAGCATGCTTTTTTGACAACAATAAACAGCGACCAATATTCAAAAGCATTTAACAAAAATAATTTTGATTAACAGAAGAAAATTATTCTGCCATATAATCAAATTTATAACCGACACCTTTCAATGTGCTGATACAATTAACACCAAGTTTCTGCCTGATTTTCCGGATGTGTACATCAATGGTGCGGTCGCCAACAATTACTTCGTTACCCCAAACCTGCTCTAAAATTTCGTTGCGTAAAAAAACACGGCCTGGTTTTGCTGCGAGCAGATACAATAATTCAAATTCTTTCTTTGCAAGAACAACCGGCTGTCCATCTACTTCCACGTTATAATTTGTTGCATTGATGGTGATGTTTCCTGCAGTGATGATATCGGTTTTTTCAACTGTTGTCCTGCGGAACAATGCATGCACCCTGCTTACCAGCACCCGCGGGCTGATGGGCTTTGTAACATAATCATCAGCGCCGGTGTCAAGGCCTTTGATGTGTGTGGTTTCATCACTGAGCGCTGTCAGAAAAATGATGAGTGTATCTTTAAATTTAGGTTGTGCCCTCAGGATTTTACAAACTTCCACACCATTTTTATAAGGCATCATGATGTCAAGGATAATTAAATGCGGGTTGATTTGCTGAGCTTTTTCAATCGCTTCGTTCCCGTCTTTTGCAGTGTAAACAGAATATCCTTCCTGTTGCAGGTTAAACGAAACGATTTCAAGGATATCAGGTTCATCGTCTGCAATTAATATTATTTTTTCTTTAAAATCCATTGATGCAAAATTAGTGCTGCACATTGCTTTGCCATTACTGCACATATTATCTTATTGTTAAGGATATGGCATAATATTAGCCATAAATTTGCACCAGGAACAAATTGTTTGATTTTATTTGGTGAAGGTTAAAACAGGATTTCGCTGATGAAAAAAATTTTTCTCTCTGTATTAAGTTTTATTGCTGCAACAGGCTTTGCTTTTTCACAATCTGCTTCGCGGCAGGATGTCCCTTTGGTGCGTGCATATTTTCATGAAAAGATTGACAGCACACAAAGATTGATTGAAAAATATGATGGCAAGCCTGATGCTTATTTTATGCCTTCTGATAATGATGCGTTGAATAAAAAATTGAATGATGCATTAACTGTCCAGGTGGATTCATTGCAATATGAAATTGAAGCGAGCAAACTAACCGGCAACAATGAAAAAATACGTTACCTGCGTGGGTTGAATGAATGCCTGGAAAAATACCTTGTTGGTTTCAGGTATCAAACCATTAAGTCTTCTGTACTTGTGCAATTGATGAAGGGTTTCAAAAACTGCATGGAACTGGATGAAAAAAAAGAGTCAATTTTTCCTGAAATTCAAAAATATCCTTTTGATGTTGGAGATATTTTGGTGAATTCAATTTCATTCAGTGATAATGCAGGGATAGAAGATTGTAGAAACTATCTTATCTACAGGGTTTGTATTGAACACCCTGAACGCATGATGGCTACTTTAAATCAACACCCGGACCTGCCTTATGCTGACAGCCTGATTATCGTAGCTGCCCGCAAAAGGCCGGATGATTTATATACTTATGCAGCAGCTTACAACAAGCTTGCACAAAGAATTGCGCAAAGCCCTGATAGTTTAGTGCAATTGATTGTGCGCATTGCTAAAATGCAACAGGGTTCGGGCACACAACAGGGCAGGATGTATTTTCCATTCCTTGATAACCTGTATGCACACAAAATAACTTTTGATGATATTGATGCTGCATTGAATAATGATGAAAAATATTATTCATTGCTGGTGAAAACAGAAATTGATTATGCTGACAGGTTGCGTTACCATGATACAGCACTTTCGATGAAAGCATTACAGGCAAAGCTCAGGGATAAAGCTGAAGATGTATATGTAAATGTCATCAATGGTTTACATGAATCACCCGATGCTGTGCGGTTTAAAAAAATACAAAACCTGTCGCCGGAAGAATTGTATTACCTCGCAGTGATGACTGAAGATGTAATTTATACCAGCAGTTATACACGCGGGGTTTATCCATTGATATGGAAGAAAATGAAAAACCCGAGAGGGGATAGTTTGCTGATGATGGTGAAGTTTGACCATTTCAGGAAATGGATAAAAATGGCTGCGAATTATAATACGCTGGATGATTTTTTAAAACGCATGAATAAAGGCAATGCAGATTTGCTGATGAAAGCTTTTGTTAATGGGCTTGAAAAATCTGCGACGTTGGAAGATGCAGTTGATGTTGCCGATTCTTATGCCGGCATTAAGGATAAAGAACTGCATAGCCTGATTCTTAACCAGGTACAAAGTAACCTGGAGCGTGCAAAAAATTCAGGCAATGAAAGGGCTGAGCATATTTATGATATATTAAATACACTGTTTCTTTCCATTGATACAGCCAATCATATAAACCTGTCTGATAAATTAGGCATTCCACCTGTATATTTTATGCCGAATAAAGATATGCAGGATGATAAAGGCAGGATAATTATTCAACAGTTTTTCTATGGTGATGAAGATGGCAAAACTTATTTTCCTGTGTTCGTTAACAGTTTCAGAAACAGTAACTGGAAGATACAATCCAACAAGCAATGGGTAACTATTTCTTCCACCAAAGGTGTCCCGGTTATTATTTATTCCAATAAACCTCTGGATGAAAAACAAAATCTTGATGCAGAGGCACAGGATGCATTGAACCAGTATTTGTATGATAATGATTTAAACCCGACGATGGTTATTCACCGCGGCCATAGTTACTGGCTGTCTTCCACACTGGACCAGTTGAATAGTTCTGCAAAGCTTGTTATGCTGGGTAGTTGCGGCGCTTATCAGAGCCTGGATAAAGTTTTGCAGATTTGTCCGACAGCGCAGATTATTTCTTCCAAACAAACAGGTTCCGGCTCCATCAACCAACCTATCATCAATACTATTATTGAAGATTTAAGGCAAGGCAAAAACCTTGACTGGCCATTGATGTGGAAAAGGTTTGGAAGCCAGTTTAACCATGGTGATTTATTTGATGATTATGTGGCGCCTTATTCAAATCTTGGTGCAGTATTTATCATGGCTTATAAAAAGGAATTGATGAATAGTGAAGATTGATATTCAGATAAACTGCTTTGCAATAAATGAATTTGCTAATTGTTGATGGAGTTAAACTTGCGGGAACTCCTGAAAATTTGTTTTTCGTTGTATTAGTTGTATTAATAGCTACTTGTTTTATCAATCATCAAAAATTTTGAAATACAATGACAGTCAGGCAAAGAATTTTGAAATTGTTATACCCGTTAATCATTCAATCAAATAAAAAAAGACAAATGAATACAGAGGTTAAAAAAAATACAGGGAAGATAAAACCTAACAAATCAGTTTATGAAATCTCTTTTGTTTTGAATGATGGCAGCGCTTCAGATTTATCAGCATATAAAGGCAAAAAAATTTTGCTGGTGAATACTGCATCCAACTGTGGTTATACCCACCAGTATGAAGGCCTTGAAAAACTCTATGAAGCCAATAAGAATAATCTGGTGTTGATAGCATTCCCTTCCAACAATTTTAAAGAACAGGAAAAAGGTAACGATGAGGAGATTGCGATGTTCTGCAAAACAAATTATGGCATTACTTTTCCATTGGCAAAAAAATCTGTTGTCATTAAAGAAGACAGTCAGAATAAGATTTTTGAATGGCTGACCCATGAAGAAGATAATGGCTGGCTGAACCAACAGCCCACCTGGAATTTTTGTAAATACCTCATCAATGAATCAGGAGTACTCACCCATTTTTTTGAAGCAGGCATTGAACCGATGGGAGAAGAAATAACTGCTGCGATAAAATCATAATGCTTTACTTATTTTTGATTGTATAAAAGCGATTGCATGAGTGAAAAATTAAACCGGCCTGTTCGGGTTTTAGTTGCAAAAGTGGGATTGGATGGCCATGACCGCGGTGCAAAAGTCATTGCCACAGCATTGCGTGATGCAGGCATGGAAGTAATTTATACAGGGTTGCGTCAAACACCTGAAATGGTTGTCAGCGCTGCATTACAGGAAGATGTGGATGCTATTGGTGTCAGCATATTAAGCGGCGCACACATGACTGTCTTCCCAAAAATAATGCGGCTGATGAAAGAAAAAGAAATGAATGATGTTTTGGTTACAGGTGGCGGTATCATCCCTGATGATGATATGAAAGCACTCAATGAAATGGGTGTAGGCAAACTATTTTCACCCGGAGCCAATACCCATGAAATCGCTGATTATATTAAAGATTGGGTAAAAGAAAACAGGAGTTTTTAACGAAAGAGAAATCCTGTTTGTAAAAAAACTTATCCATCTGATTTTTCACATGACTAAAAAATAAAAATGAACTATCAAACCATACTTACAACATTAGAGAATAATATTTTCATTATCATTGTTAACCGTCCGGATAAACTAAATGCGCTCAACAAAACTGTGATTGAAGAATTAAGTGCAGCTATTGATGAAGTGTATAACAATCCTGAAATAAAATCTGCTATCATCACAGGTGCAGGTGAAAAAAGTTTTGTTGCCGGTGCAGACATCAGCGAATTCCTGTCATTGGATGCAACATCAGGTGAAGCGCTTGCAAGAAAAGGGCAACAAAATGTTTTTGATAAAATATGTAATGCACCAAAACCAATCATTGCTGCTGTAAATGGATTTGCATTGGGTGGTGGATGTGAACTGGCACTGGCATGTCATTTTATTATTGCAGGTGAGCAGGCAAAATTTGGCCAGCCTGAAGTAAACCTTGGGTTGATTCCCGGGTATGGCGGCACACAAAGATTGACACAATTAGTTGGCAAAAACAGGGCTATGCAATTAATCATGACAGGAGAAATATTCAACGCGAATGATGCACTTCAATTCGGAATGGTAAATAAAGTGGTTGCACAGGCAGAATTATTAAATGAAGCAAAAAAAATATTATCGGTCATCAATACAAAAGCGCCATTGGCGATAGCCAAAGTAATAGAAACAGTCAACAGATTCGACCACTCACAAAAAGGATATGATTTTGAAATAAAAAAATTCGGTGAATGTTTTTCAACCGAAGATGCAAAAGAGGGAGCAACAGCATTCCTCGAAAAACGTAAGGCGGAATTTAAGGGGAGGTAAATTTCAATTAAAAATTACGAATTACGAGGGTTGATAAATCAGAATCAATTAAAAATTACGAATTACGAATTACGGGATTCGATAAATCAGAGTCAATTAAAAATTACGAATTACGGGGTGTGCGGTTCAAAAAACGCTTTCCAAATTTTCAACAGCCCGTAATTCGTAATTTTTAATTCGTAATTGAAATCAATAAGCTTTCGCAAACAAAACTCTTTGAGTGGAAGGTTTTCCGGTGAGTACACAAACTCCTTCTTCTTGTTTTGCATTTATCGGTATGCAACGGATTGTTGCTTTAGTGAGCTCTTTAATTTTTTCTTCAGTCTCTGATGTACCGTCCCAATGTGCGCTTACAAAACCTGTTTTATTTTCAAGCACATCAATAAATTCATCCCATGTATTTACTTCAGTAATATGTTCATCAAGGAAACTCTTTGCCTTGTCAAACATTTTATGCTGAATATCTGCAAGCAGGTTAAAAATAGCTATTGAAATATTTTCGAGGCTGATACTTTGTTTTTCTTTTGTATCCCTGCGTGCTACTTCGGCTACATTGTTTTCGAGGTCTTTTGGTCCTATTGCAATACGAACGGGTACGCCCTTCATTTCATACTCTGCAAATTTCCAACCCGGTCTTGCCAAATCATTGTCATCATATTTCACACGCACATTTAATTGCTTTAATGCATGGCTGATTTCATTTGCCTTCTGTGTTATCTGTTGTTTCTGTTCTTCGCTTTTATAAATAGGAACAATGACTACCTGTAAAGGGGCAATCTTTGGAGGCAATACCAGGCCATCATCATCACTGTGTGCCATGATTAAAGCGCCAATCAATCGGGTGCTTACACCCCAACTGGTAGCCCATACATAATCAAGCTTATTATTTTTATCGCTGAATTTTACATCAAATGCTTTGGCAAAATTCTGACCGAGAAAATGCGATGTGCCTGCCTGTAAAGCTTTGCCATCCTGCATCAGAGCTTCTATACAATATGTTTCTTCTGCACCTGCAAAACGTTCATTGGGTGTCTTTACTCCTTTTATAACAGGGACAGCCATGAAGTTTTCTACAAAACCGGCATATACTTCCATCATCTGTATTGCTTCTGAAACAGCTTCATCGCGGGTGGCATGAGCAGTGTGGCCTTCCTGCCATAAAAATTCTGCAGTGCGTAAAAATAATCTTGTACGCATTTCCCAACGTACAACATTAGCCCACTGGTTGATAAGTATTGGCAGGTCACGATAGCTTTGTATCCAGTTTTTATAAGAGTTCCAGATAATGGCTTCACTGGTTGGGCGCACCACCAATTCTTCTTCAAGCTTTGCATCTTCATCAACAATTAACTTTCCTTTTTTTCCCGGGTCGGATTTTAAACGGTAATGAGTTACAACTGCGCATTCTTTTGCAAAACCTTCCGCATTTTTTTCTTCTGCTTCAAACAAACTCTTTGGCACAAACAGGGGGAAATATGCATTTACATGACCAGTATCTTTAAACATTTTGTCTATGACATCACGCATATTTTCCCATAATGCAAACCCATAAGGTTTTATAATCATACAACCCCTTACTGCACTGTAATCTGCCAGCTCGCTTTTTATAACGAGATCATTATACCACTGGGAATAGTCCTCATTTCTTGCTGTTATTGCTTTGCCCATACCATTTATAAAAAACTAAGTGTAAAAAAATGATAAACGCGGCAAATGTAATAACTTAGCATACAAACCATGTGAGAATGAAAAAGAATTTAGTTTATGTAGCATTTTTGGTTGCCCTGCTTACAAGTTGTTCATCAGCATACAGAACATCTCAAACGCCTGATGATGTTTATTATTCGCCCGGTCAGCAACAGATATATGCTGATAATTATAATTACGGACAGGATCAATACGAATCTTATACTAACTCCAATGATGATTATTACCTGCGTATGAAAGCAAGGGACTATGAAAGATGGAGTGCGCTGGATGATTATGATTACTGGTATGACAGCCGTTATTATTCCAACAATTTTTACTCACCATGGACACCTTCTTATTCACTGGGTTTAGGTTATTATGGAATGGGTTATGGTTATTACAATCCTTATGCTTTTAATTCATACTGGTATTCACCATGGCAGTCATGGTACTATCCATACTATACTGTTGTTTATTACAAAAACCCTACTGTTTATTACAGGCCGGTGAGCAGGTATAACCTTTCCACCTATAACAACAAAACCTATAACAACTATAATATGCCATTGCAACGTGATAACAGGAGCAATGCATATAATAACAGTAATGCAACAGGTAACAGGGTAAGGAGAGGTAATAATAATTATTATCAACAGTACAATAACAGGAATAATCAGTACAACAATAACAGAAATAATCAGTACAATAATAACAACACATACACACCTTCTCGCAGCTTTAATAATAACGGCAACACAGGAGGAGGTGGTGGTTCGAGAGTCAATGGTGGTGGCACCCGTACAAGGCCATAAATCTATTATTTTTTCTGATGTTCCCTTTTGATTTGTCTATGAAGAAACTTTTGTTTTTACTGGCAGGGATTTGTTTGTTTGATATCAGTTTTTCCCAAAGCCCTGATGATGTCTTAAACAATGCATGGTTCATTCCAAATGGCACTGCACGCAGCAATGCAATTGGTGGTGCTATCGGTGCATTAGGTGGAGATATAACTTCTTCTTATGTAAACCCTGCAGGCATCGGATTTTACAGGACAAGAGAAATTGTTATTTCACCCGCTTTCATGTTGAACAATAATACTGCTGATTTCCGTGGCACCGGTTCAAAAATAAACAAGAGCGGGTTTTTACTGGGGCCGACAGGCGCCGTTTTTGGTGGAAGAGTAAACCGTAGCAATAGCTCATCTGCTTTTTCAATTTCTATCAATCAACTTGCGAGCTATAATAACAAAACAAATTATAAAGGGTTAAATGATTACAGCTCCTTTTCAGAGCAATACCTTGAACAACTTGTAGGAGATAATGCAACAGAAAATGAAGCTGCCAATAATTATCCTTTTGGTGCATCACTTGCATATTTTACTTACCTCATAGATACAACACTTGATGCATCAGGGAATTTATCCGGTTACAGGAGCCTTGTACCTGTTGGTAATGAAAATATCCAGCAACAATATGATGCAATTACAGGCGGTGGTTTATATGAAATTTCTTTCGGCTTCGCTAACAATGACAGGGATAAATTTCTTTGGGGAGTAAGCATTAATGTACCATTATCATTTTATAAACAAGACCTCACATACAGCGAGACAGACCTTAGCGGTGATGAACATAATAACTTTGGTTATTCTGATTTTACGCAACACCATACTATTAACGGCGTTGGATTAAATGCAAGGATAGGTGTGATATTTAAACCTATTAATTCTTTAAGACTGGGACTTGCTTTTCATACTCCTTCTTTCATGAATTATTCGGATAATTTATCTGCATCCATGACAACGAATACGGAAGATTATGCTGGCATACAAACATCCAAAAGCAGTGATTTTCCAAATGCAGCATCACAAACAAATTATAATGAATTGACGCCTTATAAAATTGTTGCCAGTGCAGCTTATGTACTCAATGAGGTTGCAGATGTAAAAGCACAGAAAGGATTTGTTTCAGCAGATATTGAATTTGTCAATCACAGGGGTTCAAGGTTTTTGCAACAGTCAGATGATGAAGGATATACTGACCCTTCATTGGATAATTATTATGGTGCTTTGAATGATGTGATAAAATCTTACTACAAAGGCAACATCAATGTAAGGATTGGTGGAGAATTGAAACTTTCTCCATTAGCAGTACGCCTCGGTGCAGCATATTATGGCAGCCCATATAAAGATGATGCACTAAAGGCAAATCGTATGATGATTGCAGGTGGCATTGG
Organism: uncultured Parafilimonas sp.; assembly: GCA_964400415.1. GTDB lineage: Bacteria > Bacteroidota > Bacteroidia > Chitinophagales > Chitinophagaceae > Parafilimonas. The sequence goes on along the minus strand of CAYNTP010000016.1, from coordinate 15,183 downwards.
TTATCGTAAATATGGAATGTATATTGACTTAACGGTCGCACAGATGTTCAATAAAGATGTAAGCTTTCCTTATCGTTTACTCGACAAAGCCAATACTTTTGCAAACCTCAAAAATAACCGCACTAACGTAATGCTGACTATGGGATTCAAATTCTGAAAAAATTTCCAGTTATGGCTTAACAAAGATTTTATGCAAAATAGTTGCATAAACAACTTTATCTTTTACTTTTGCGCGTGATAATATTGCCATGGGTATGCTAACATAAAAAAGCATATCATTCAGTTTCTAACTAAAATTTTCCAGATGAAAATTCTTGTATGTATCAGTAAAACACCGGACACAACTTCAAAGATTGCCTTTAAAGATAATAACACAAAGTTTGATGAAGCCGGTGTGCAATGGATCATTAATCCTTATGATGAGTGGAATGCATTGGTAAGGGCCATAGAATTGAAAGAAAAAGATTCGACCATACAATTGCATTTAATTACAGTGGGCGGCCCGGATTGTGACCCTATAATTCGTAAAGCATTAGCGCTTGGTGGTGATGAAGCGATTCGCATCAACACAACGAGTGATGATACTTATTTTATTGCTGCGCAAATTGCTGCAGTTGCAAAACAAAATGGTTACGATCTTGTATTAACAGGTAAAGAGACTATTGATTATAACAGTTCTTCTGTTGGTGGTGCATTAGCTGAATTACTGGATATGCCTTTTATTTCTTTAGCAAACAAAGTGGATATTAACGGAACCACTGCAGTCGTTGAACGTGAAATTGAAGGCGGTGAGGAAACTGATGAAGTAAGCTTACCTCTTGTTATCAGTTGCCAGAAAGGTGTGGCAGAACAACGTATCCCGAATATGCGCGGCATTATGGCTTCAAAATCAAAGCCTTTAAAAGTGGTAGAGCCTGCTGCTATTGATGCTTTAACTCATGTTGAAAGCTTTGAATTGCCACCAGCAAAAGCAGGAGTGAAACTTGTTGCTGCAGATAACGTGGAAGAACTTGTGAGGCTGTTGCATGAAGAAGCGAAAGTCATTTAATGATACAGTTCTCGGTTCTGTTAATCAATTTTCCAATTTGCAATTTCAATCATCAATAAACTAATTATAATGGTACTAGTATTTATAGATCATTCAGAAGCAACAATAAAAAAATCATCATACGAAGTATTAAGTTACGGTGCAGCAGTTGCTGAAAAACTCGGTACTACTGCAGAGGCAATTTTACTGGGTACAGTGCAGGATGATCTTTCAGCATTAGGTAATTATGGGATTACAAAAGTGCACCAGGTATCCAATGAAAAACTTAATAACCTGGATACACTGGTGTATGCAAAAGTTATTGCAGAAGCAGCACAACAACTCAATTCAGGTGTTGTAGTGTTCAGTCATAACCAATCTGGTAAAGCAGTTGCTGCTGCGGTTGCTGCGAGGCTTAAAGCAGGCCTTGTATCCGGCGCTGTTGCATTGCCTGATACATCAAAAGGTTTTGTGGTAAAGAAAAGTGTTTTCAGTGGAAAGGCATTTGCGAATGTCAGCATTGATTCGCAGATAAAAATTATTTCTGTCAACCCGAATAGTTTCCAGGTTAAAAAAACAGGAGGTGTTGCTACTGTTGAACAACTTAATATTTCTGTAGATGAACCAAAAGTAAAAGTTGTTTCAGTGAATAAAGTAAAAGGCGAAGTGCCTTTGACTGAAGCTGAAATTGTGGTGAGTGCAGGCCGTGGTTTAAAAGGCCCTGAAAACTGGAAAATGATTGAAGACCTTGCTCACGTATTACATGCTGCTACAGCATGTAGCCGCCCAGTGGCTGATTCCGGTTGGCGCCCACATCATGAACATGTTGGACAAACAGGTATCCAGATTGCACCCAACCTCTATATTGCAATTGGTATTTCAGGTGCCATACAACATCTGGCTGGTGTAAACAGGAGTAAAACAATTGTAGTTATCAATAAAGACCCGGAAGCGCCTTTTTTTAAAGCAGCAGATTATGGAATTGTAGGTGATGCTTTTGAAATAGTTCCGAAATTAACTGAAGCAATTAAAAAATTATAAATACGCATTTCTAATTAGCATTGGCCGGATTGTTGAAAGATTTCCGGCCTTTTTTATGCCTATACTCAGCATAAAATGATGTGTTTTAAAATTAAATCTAAGGTTAAGCTTTATGCCTGGTATAAAATAAAAAACCTTCGCAGTTTGCGAAGGTTCAAATATTAAAGCCAATATCTTTATTAAACTTTGAAATGAGAGAAAGCCTTGTTGGCTTCTGCCATACGATGAGTATCTTCCTTCTTTTTAAATGCTGCGCCTTCACCTTTGCTTGCAGCAACAATTTCATTGGCTAATTTATCCGCCATTGTTTTACCATTGCGTTCACGGCTGTAACGGATAAGCCATTTCATGCTCAATGAAATTTTACGGTCTGCACGCACTTCAGTAGGAATCTGGAAAGTGGCGCCACCAATCCTGCGGCTGCGTACTTCTACAGCAGGAGTAACATTTTGTAATGCTTTTTTCCATACTTCATATCCGTCTTCACCTGTCATTTTGCTCACCTTGTCAACGGCATCATAAAATATATTGATTGAAGTACTCTTCTTACCCTGCCACATAATGTTGTTCACAAAACGGGTTACCTGTTTATCATTAAAACGGGCATCCGGTGCTAAGGGTAGTTTTTTTGCTTGTGCTTTTCTCATCTTTTAATCTGATGGATGATAAATATTATTTTTTAGCTTTTTCTTTTTTGGTTCCGTATTTAGAACGGCTTTTCTTACGGTCTTTCACACCTGCGGTATCAAGGCTGCCACGAACGATGTGGTAACGAACACCAGGTAAATCTTTTACACGGCCACCACGTATTAAAACGATAGAGTGTTCCTGTAAGTTATGACCTTCACCCGGGATGTAGGCAATCACTTCAACTTTATTGGTCAAACGCACTTTAGCCACTTTACGTAAAGCCGAATTTGGCTTTTTAGGAGTTGTGGTATAAACCCTTGTACAAACACCACGGCGTTGTGGGCAGGCATCCAAAGCCCTTGATTTGCTTTTTGCCCTGATTATCTCACGGCCTTTTCTTACTAACTGTTGTATTGTAGGCATTACTAACCTTAAATTTTTGGGACGGCAAAGGTAGGGGAAACAATCAAAAAATTAAAAATTAAGTATGAAAAATTTAGTTTCTTTCACTATTTGCCCTATCATATTTACACTTTTAACATCCAATCATGACTGTCCTCACTAACCCCGGTACGGATTTCATACAATGCCTGTTTTACTTTTGCTGCTATTGCAAAAGTTGCAGGGTCAAAGCTCATCACCACATCTTTATACTTCAATTCCTTAACAGGAGAAATAACAGCAGCTGTACCCATTCCGAAAACCTCGTTGACCTGTCCCTTTTTATAAGCTTCAACAATTTCATCAATGTTTATCTTTCTTTCTTCTGTTGGGATACCCATATCTTTCATGATTGTTAAAACACTATCCCTCGTAACTCCTTTCAGGATGGTATCTTCCAGCATGGGCGTTACAAATACCCCATTTATAATAAAACCAATATTCATCATGCCTACTTCCTGGAGCCATTTGTGTTCAAAAGCATCAGTCCATAACACCTGGTCATAACCTTCTTTTTTAGCTTTCATAGCAGGGTACATGCTTCCACCATAATTACCGGCGTTTTTTGAAAAGCCAACGCCTCCTGGTGCAGCCCTTGTATATTTTTCTTCAACAGCTATCTTCATTGGTGCTGCATGAAAAGGACCTACGGGACATAGTATGATTAAGAATTTATAAGTTTCTGAAGGTTTCACACCAAGGGCACCATCAGTTGCAAACATCAATGGGCGTATATACAATGAATGGTCCTTTTTCTGGGGTATCCATTCTTTGTCAATGTCTATCAGCTTGCGCATGCCTTCAATAAAAATTTCTTCAGACACTTCAGGCATACACATGCGTTGAGCCGAAAGATTAAAACGTTTAAAGTTTTCATAAGGCCTGAAAATATAAGCTTCACCATGATGGTCGCGGTAAGCTTTGATACCTTCAAAAATAGATTGCCCATAATGCAATGTTGAATTGGAAGGTTCTATTGTCAGTGGCTGGTAGGGCATAATCTCTACATGCTGCCATTCGCCATCTGCATAATCTGCAACCAGCATGTGGTCAGTAAAATATTTTCCAAAAGGCAGTTCATCAATATTTAAATCTTGTAACCTGCTTGATTTAATTTTTCTTACGTTAATGTCTAATACTTCTGTCATACCTGTAAATTTGATGCAAAGAAAATAAAATTAAAACAAAACGAACAACCGTTAGTAATTTGTAACACACGGTTATGATTTGTATCGCTCAAAATTAAATTTTTTACAAGCTTCATGGAAGAAATATTACCTGGATTTGTAGTAGCACAGATTTTTGATGATGTGTTGGTTGATATTGGTGATATAACAAAGTCTAAATCAGATGCTGGGAAAAAAGAATCAGAAACAGCAGAATCTGTTCCTGTAAAGCCTTCCAAAAATTTTCTCGGGAATTATGAAAAGAAAATTATTGTACTGGTTGATGATGCGGACAATGTATATCTTGATGAAAACAACCTTACATTTCTTTCCGGTATATTAAATGCATGCAAACTCAATGTAGGACATATTGCTTTGATGAATTTTCACCAGCATGCTGTTGAATTTAACCAGTTAAAAAAAGAAATGCAACCACAATATTTAATTGCATTTGGTGTAGATGCTTTGCAGATACAATTGCCTTTTGCCATGCCACAATACCAGGTGCAGGACTATAACAATTGTAAAATACTTACTGCGCCATCATTAACAGTTTTGAATCAGCAAACTGGAAAAGCAAAAGAAGAAAAAACCAAATTGTGGAAAAGCCTGCAAAACATGTTTAACCTTGGAAAATAATGTACTCATATTTGCCAGCAATAACCAGCATAAGGTTGAAGAAATCAATTCTATTATTGGCGATGTATTTAAAGTAATCAGTCTGAAAGAAGCAGGTATTGATATTGACATACCAGAGCCGCATGATACCATTGAAGCGAATGCTTCAGAAAAATCTAAAACCATCTTTGCACTCACCGGGAAAAATTGTTTTGGTGATGATACAGGTCTTGAAGTGGATGCATTGAATGGAGAACCGGGGGTGAAAAGTGCAAGGTATGCAGGCGAAGAAAAAAATTTCGCTGCCAATGTAGATAAGCTTCTTGATAAAATGATTGGTTGTGAAAACCGCTCTGCACAATTCAAAACCATCATATCATTAATGTGGAATGGCGAAGAACATTTATTTGATGGTATTATCAGGGGAAAAATTATTGATGAGAGGAGAGGAACAAATGGTTTTGGTTATGACCCTGTTTTTATCCCTTATGGCAGTGATAAAACATTTGGTGAAATGGAACTTTCAGAAAAAAATATATATAGCCACAGGAGAAAAGCTATGGATAAATTAATTGAATTTTTAAAGCAACACTAAAATGTTTTTTTGATTATGCAACGCATTAAAATTAGCCTCCCGGAAAAATTTTCTTTTTCAACCAATATCAAAATCCGTATTACTGATTTGAATTATGGTGGCCATGTGGGCAATGATAGTTTCCTTTCATTGATTCATGAAGCAAGGCAACAGTTTCTGAAACATTTTGGTTATTCTGAATTGCAACTGGAAAACGTATCACTGATTATGACTGATGCATCAATAGAGTTTAAAAAAGAACTGAACTATGGAGACGAAGTAAGAATTTCTGTAGCGGCTACAGATTTTGATAAATATGGATTCGATATTTTTTATAAAATTGAAATCATCAGCAATGATAAATTTATATTGGCCGGTAAAGTAAAAACAGGGATGCTTTGTTATGATTATCAAAATAAAAAAATAACAGAAGTGCCTGGGAATGTAAAATCAGCCATTGAAAATATGTGATAGCACTATGGGAGAATAACACCTGTAATTTGAGTGAAACAATTTTTAAAACATTTATTGTGGGAGTAAGTGATTTTTCAAAATCACTAGAGACATCCGGGCCTGCCGGATTTTTCTTATAAAGATGATTTCAGATTAATTCACAAGTGTTGATTTAAAATTCAACACGTTTTTAAAAATATTCTCATGATATTTTTAAAGTTGACAGTGTTACTATTTCTTTCTTCGATAAATAAAATCATAATTAACCTGGACTGTTTTCCCCCCATCAAAACTTACATCCTGGTATTGCCTGAACTGTTCACGCCCTTCGTTGTATAAAATGTAATGTCCTTGGCCGGTTTTCCCGTTTATTTTGGTTTCATAATCAAATATCATGGCGCTGTCTTTATAAATGCCATTTGTATATAATTGATTCCCTCCGGAAGAACCTGAATAAAGTTGCTTCCATGCTGCATCAGCAGGGTCATAGAAATTAATACTGTGGCCTGATTGCGGTGAAATCAAAGATGTAAAATGCTCAATGATTACGCATCCCCCATCTTCTTTAGTGATGCTGCTTTTACCAACAATTGAATTGCTTCCGTTTTGATAAACATCCCATTCTCCTACCCAGAAAGCCATTTCATTTCTTTTTGGATCTGAGAGACAGGGATAAGCATTTAGTCTGATTTTGTTAAGCACTTCTTTATACTTTTCTGAATTTTTCAGTGAATTAAACATGGACAAATTTTCGAACAAAACAAAATTCCCAAAACCATTGCCTGTCTGTGAATTCATAAAATCCAATGCTTCTTTTCCCATATTCAAAGTGTCATACAGTTTTAAAATATTAGAGTACATTACATATTTCAACCCGCCGGGAGGGTTCAATGAAAATGCCTTTTTGTAATAGCCAAGCGACATTTTAAAATCACCGGTCTGAAATGTAGAAAAAGCCAGTCTTTGCCAAAGCAATGGGTTTGTTGAAGTATCAGAGAGATATGTTTTATATAATGGAATTGCTTTTACAAAATCACCTTTAAAATAAAATGAATCAGCAGTTGAAAGTATAGGCTGGCTGTATGCAACTGATGAGATGAAAAAAGTCGCTGATAAAATAAGTTTACAAACCTGCATAAAAAGAAATTTTTGTCAATTTATTCATTATTACTTCTGGCTGATTTTTCATTGGGAAAAAAAGCAGTTTTTGATATGTGTGATAAAGCCCGGTCATATTCAAGACTTTTCCATCAACTGTAATAATTAATAATAACTCTTTTAGTTTACACATTTACCGTTGATACAAATCCGGGAAATTTTTACAGATTAAAAATTTAACTTGGTATAAAACCAAGTAAGACATGACTGGGTTCCCATCAGGCGAACATATATATAAAAAAGTATTCGATGAAAAGAATCGAATAGATTTCACCTGCTTAAAATCATTTTATTCTGCAAATGCCTTTGATCAATTCAACATAAAATATGTTTACCGTGGAATTGAATATTATAAAACTGAAACAGGGGAATTTGAATTAAAAGAGAATGATTTATTATTTTCAAATTCACAATCAGGTAGCGCCTATATTGAAAATCAAAACGGAACAAGTTCTATTGGCCTTTGTATCCATTTGAACAAAAAATATCTATACCAGGTAACAGGAATCGGTTATGAAAATTGTTTTGCTGCAGACCCTGAAAATATGAAAACTAATAACCAGGACATCCTTCAATTTTTAGAAGGTTCCGAGCATAACACAAATGGTGTGACTACAAATATTTTAAAAAAAATTTGCGAAGCAACAGAAAAAGAAAAAAGAATTGATAACCGAATAAATTTTGAGTGGCTTTTATCTTTTGCAGCAATCATAGTAAAAGAAAGATCAGGAGACTTTATTGCATTTTCAAAAATCCAATCCAAAAAAAATTCTACAAAAAAAGAAATATTGCGAAGGTTAACAATAGCAAAACAATTTATGGATGATATGTTTCTTGAAAACCCATCTATACCGGAGATTGCAAGGATATCTTTACTTTCCGAATACCATTTTTTCAGATCATTCAAGTCAGCATTTGGAATTACCCCTTATCAATACATGTTGAATAAAAGGCTTGATTTTGCCAAAGAACTGATCCAGGTAAAAAATACCCCTGTTTATATTGCAGCATCTTCTTCTGGCTTTGCCAACTCATTTGCTTTGAGTAAAGCGTTTTATGCAAAGTATAAGATGAGGCCGGGTTGGTTTAAAAAAAATTAATGGCACACGATTCAATATAATAGTTCATGCTGGTTGATTAACGAAAAACAAACAAAAGTGGGTATCCAAGCTATAATCATAAAAACTTATAACATTTTTACATAAGTCAAATTCCAGAATTCTTAGTACGCATCATCTTCTAAAAAAAAATTGTAACATTTCTTAAGTTGATGCGTATTACTTCAGAACAAAAACACTTTTATCAATCATTAAAAAATATACCTACAATGAAAAAGCTAATAGCATTATTACCATTCATTTTATTCTTAAAACATCTTGAAGCGCAAACAACTGTTGTTCACGATAGCCATGCAGAAGCAAGGGCAATCACCAGTTTCCATTCAATTGAAGTTTCAAATGGCATTGACCTGGTATTGAAACAAGGAAGCGAAGAAGCAGTTGCTGTAAGCGCTTCAACACCAGAAATCAGGAACCGTATTAAAACAGAAGTTGTAAATGGTGAGCTAAGAATTTATTTTGATAGTAAAGGTTTGCGTGCATGGAAAAACAAAGGCGAGTTAAAAGCTTATGTTAGTTTTAAAAACCTTGATGGATTAGAAGCTAACTCCGGCGCAGATGTAACCACTGATGGTGATATTAATGTAACAAATCTGGATATTGTCCTGTCATCAGGTGCAGATTTTGATGGATCGGTGATGGCTTCACAGTTGAGTGTTAAGCAAAGCAGTGGCAGTGATATGACAATAAAAGGGAAAGTGAATGATTTAAAAATTACAACCAACAGTGGTTCTGATTTTGATGGTTATAGTCTTGAATCAGAAACATGCATGGCTGATGCAAGCAGTGGCAGCGATATAGAAATTACAGTGAATAAGGACTTAAAAGCTTCGGCCAGCAGCGGTGGTGATATAAAATATAAAGGCAATGCTTCTGTATCGAGTATTAACAACAGCAGTGGTGGCAGGATAAAAAAGCAGGGATAATATTGTTTTGTTTCTTTAAAAAAATCCGGGTTTACATACCCGGATTTTTTGCTGAAGGGGGTTATCTGTTATAGTCACTTTCGCCTGCAACCCCAACATCAAGATCGTCTAACTGTTCTTCAACTTTCCCTCTGAAGCGGCGGATTTTATTTTTTACGCTGTCAGCGAAATCTGTTGCAGAATCTGCAATACGCTGACGGGTTTCACTGCCGCTTGCAGGGGCTACCATTAAGCCAACAGCAACACCAGCTACAAAGCCAGATAATGCTGCAATTAAAACACGCTGTGCGCTCATAGTTATAAATTTTATAGTTTAGAACTATATAATGTTTTTCAACAACCTTGCCAGAATAGAAAAATTATCTGTCAATTTTATTTTATTGCAAATGATTATTTTACTGTTGTAGAAAGTGGCGGTTGATTCTAAGGTCCCTTAAAATACCTGCCTTGGGATTAAGTGTTATGGTTAATGATTTGTACAAACCAACCTGTACATCTATCACCATTTGCCAGCAATGCATATCTCTTGTCAGGAATAAATTAGATGCCTGTAGTTTTCCGTGGATAGGATCAAAATAAAACCCACCACCTATTTGCCATTTTGGAGAAAGAGCCAATGTGCCATTTACATTGATGTTAGTGCTAAGGTTGTTGATATAATTTATAAGATTAGTAGAAAGGTAACGATTGTAACTAAGTGAATATGACAATTGTAATGACCAGTCGGTTTTAAAATCAACGAACTCGCCAGGATTTTGCTGAATATATTGCAATTCTGCCTGTTGTTCATCAGGTGTCAATGTTTCATCCATATCAGCCAGTTGCTGTTCATTGGATTTTTTGTCTTTTGATTTACTTTTCAATGATGTTGAAATAGAAAGGTTGCCATTGGTGAAAGAGCCAATTTTTCCCTGCTTCCACATCAGGTGATAATGTCCTGATGTATCCTGCATATAAGGGCTGATGGTAGCGCCTGCTGAGATATTGATTTTATTAAAAAGATTTGTACCTGCCCTTATACTGATAGGACTGATTGGCGTCTCCCTGTTAGTGCTGTCAGGGATTAAATTAATACCACTTGAAATACTGAGGTTGTCAAGAAGCCTTACTTTTTTTACACTGTCAGCACTGGTGGTATCTTTGTTGCGCACTTTCATTTCAAGTAAATTATTGATACCAAAAGTCAGCCCGCCAAACCTGCCTTCACTAAATCCTGCAATAACACTATTAGAAGGAAATTGTGAAACACGCCTGATATTGCCTATGCTATCTACCTGCACGTTTTGATAAAATTTACTGACCATATTGGGTTGATAACTAAATCCAATAAAAGGATCAATTTCATGCCGTATGGCTTGTATTCCCTTTGAATGTTTGAAGTTAAAAGTACCGAATATTCGGGTATTCATGCTCATGCCAAAACTCATTTGTCTGGCTGCATAAAAACCTTTATGAAGCGAAGTGTCAACTTTATTTGTTTTATTATTCCAGGCATAGTTTACCTTTTGAGCATACCATCTTTCTTCATAGCTGATGGAAGGTGCAAAAATTAATGGGCCGACCGGTGGTAGTGTAAGAGAAATTGGTATGCGGTGATCCAGTCCCCATTGAACTGTATCGAGAATTTTCTTAAAACTAAATGCTGAATCATAAAATGAAATAACATTTAACAGGTTGCCTGAATAACCAACGCTTAATTTCTGATACCATTTAGTACCTATTTGATCTTTCTTTTGAAATGGATAAAATGTAGGTGTAGAAAATGATACTGTTGGTAAATTCAGGTTCATGAGACGGGTAACACTGTTCTGGCTTTCATTTAAAGAGATATTCAGGTTATTGCCTTCGCCCCAGGTTTTATTATAACTGATTGTTGATGTAAGGCTGTTATTAAAATTGGCATAAGCATTATTGGTCAGATACCTGTTATATTGTGTGCTACCCATATTTACGTTGGCGCTGAAATTTGTTCCCGGCCTGGCTTTTGAATCAGAAGCATGGCTCCATTGTATATTATAAGTATTGCTTACATTAAACTCGTTTTTTGAAAGTGTGTATAGATCATAATTCAATTGTTTAGTATGCTGGACGCTTAGCCTGAATGATCCCCTGTATTTATATCGTTTCAGATATTCAGTAGTGTTTTGCAATCGCCATCCACCATAAGAATATAAATCTGATTCCAGTCTCGTATCCCAGTTGGGGCCAAGCACCTGGTAAAACCCAAGGCCTTCAAGACCCAATCCTGTTACATCACTCGTTGTGAAACGGGGAGGCAGAAGTCCTGAATGGCGTCCACGCACCAAAGGGTAAATACCAAATGGAATTACAATGGGAATAGGCACACCTTCAAATTCAGGAATAGCGGGACCCGATACTGCTATTTTATCATTAATCATTTTTATTTTTTTTGCTCTCAGGTCAAAATGAGGTGTGTCCAGGTTGCATGTGGTAAATCTTCCACGATATGCAAACTCAACATCCTTATCTACTTTTTTTACTCTTTGTGCATTTACAAACATCTCGCCTGTCTTATAGTAAGTATTGATGGTTAGACCTCTTTGTGTTTTAAGATTATACCGAACAGTGTCCATGATAGATGTCTGATCTCCTTGGGTGAATGTGGGCAGGTTTAGCGCCCCTTTTGATGTATCTGTTCCCCCAAACGCAGTTACAAGATTTGATGACTGGTCATATTGAATAGTATTAGCATCCAGCTTCAGGTCTTTATAAGTTGTATTGGCTTTGCCGTATAGAATAAATTCTTTTGATTGTATAAAAAGTACACCACTATCATCTGCTGAATAACTCACCGGTGCATCCAATGAATCTTTTGAAAATATAGTTGTATCAACTTTTATTACTCGGACAGAATCATGTAAACTATCTACCTTGTTAATTATACTATCAGAGTGCTTTAACGTATCTGCAATAATTTTTTTATGATTAATTTTATCTTTAGCCTTTAGTGGAATAGTATCGGTTGATATTGTTAATGGATTTGAAAATTTTGTTGTATGCTTATTGTTGGCAAGTAATGGAAGTGTTATAAATGGAATTACGCAAAATAGTATTGCTGTGGTTTTTATATTTGCGTACTCTTTATAACGGTTAAACATATCAACCGGACAAAAATATAGTTTAATACATTAAAAGGTTTATAAGAAGTCCTTTTTAACGAAGTTAATCATGCAAAAAAAAATTGTGTCATTTTTTAAATCATTCTGTTTCATTTTTTTTCTGACATCTTATCATTCTTTTTCTCAAACAACAACTCCTCCAAACCAGGATTTACTGCGCACAATAGTGATTGATGCAGGACATGGTGGTAAAGATTTTGGAGCCAAGGGCGCTTATTCGTATGAAAAAGATATTACACTTGCCATTGCATTAAAGTTGCAGGCAACTTTGCAAAAAGCTATGCCTGATGTGAAAATTGTTATGACCCGTACAACAGATATTTTTGATGACCCAAAGGTTAAAGCTGAAAAAGCAAATGCAGCAAAAGGTGATTTGTTTATATGCATACATTGTAACTCTGCTGCTGACATCAGGCACAGTGAAATTACAGGTTATAAAACACAGACTTATTATACTGGTAAAGGAAAGAAAAGAAAAAAACATACCAGGAAAGTACCTACTTATCGTGTTTGGTACACACCTAATCCTGCTACTGGTACAGAGACTTATATCTGGGCAGCAGACAGGAATGATAATAAAGAAATTGCCATGCAGGAAAATGAATCATTGTATTTAGACAGTACTACTGCAAAACAGATAGGAGAATTTGACCCCGGCTCTCCTGAGAAAAAAATTTATTATACGCTAAAAACACAACAATATTTCCAGCGTAGCGCAAGCCTTGCAAAAGATGTGGAAAATGAATTTATAAAAATTGGCCGCACCAGCAGGGAAGCCAAACAAAGAGGCGTTGGAATTTGGGTGTTGCAGGCTACTGCTATGCCAAGCATTTTGGTGGAAACCGGATTTATTTCAAATCCATCTGATGAAGATTACCTGAACAGCACTACTGGACAACAGCAGATTTGTGACGCCATCACCAATGCAGTGTTGCATTACAGGGTTTCACTAAGAACAAATTCATTTCAAAATATTTCCGATTCTCAATAAACAATTGCTATATAATTTTAGAAAAATTAGTTTTGCCGCTAGTGTTGGCATTGTTTTTTTCTGCTGATACATTCCCTGTAAAATGGCCAGGGACAAAAAAGGTAAATTGACATAAGATATGCGTTTCAGATTTTCGGGTTATTTTGCCGGCATCAAAAAATGTGTAATGGTAGGTTATCCTGAACAACAGCAAAGACAGATGTCATTAAAACAATAATAATTTTTACATGAAAATTTCTAATGAAACCAAAATAGGCGCTCTTACAGTGATTGCTGTAGTATTTCTTATTCTTGGGTTTAATTTTTTGAAAGGTAAAAGTGTTTTAAAAACAGGTTTTTTCCTGTATGCAAAATATTCAGATCTCAAAAAATTAGCTTCCTCTAATGCTGTTTATGCAAATGGTTTCCAGGTGGGCACTGTTTATAGTACCACATCTGATGCGTCACTTGAAAACCTTATTGTAGAAATTAAACTCAATGCTGATTATAAAATACCGGTGAATTCAAAAGCCAGTATAGAAACAAATCCTTTAGGTTCTCCCGTATTGAATATTCAGTTAGGCAGCAGTACTTCATTTTTGAAATCAGGAGATACTTTGCAAAGCGCTGATAATACCGGATTGCTTGGGACACTCTCCAATAAATTAGGCCCATTGTCTGATCAACTCACTGCAACACTTGTAACCCTCGATACATTAATGCGTAATTTCAACAGCCTGCTTGATCCTAATACAAAAGGTAATATACGCAGTGTGATTTCAAACCTGAATGATGCTACAAAAAATATTACCACTTCAACAGTTTCTTTGCAACAACTTTTAAATACACAATCAGGTGCATTGGCTCAATCACTTGGTCATATCAATGAGTTTACAGGCAACCTGGCAAAGAATAATCAAAAAATAGACAGTACACTTTCTTACCTGCAAACAACAACCAGGAATTTATCACAGGCTGATATAAACGGATTGGTAAATGGTCTTAAACAAAGCGCTGATACCTTATCAAGCCTTATCAATAAAATCAATTCAACAAATGGCTCAATGGGTGCGCTCATCAATGATAAAGCATTATACAATAATCTTAACAACACAGTACGCAGCATGAATGTGTTGATTGATGATCTTCGTGCACACCCGAAGCGTTATGTTAACATCTCTGTGTTTGGCAGAAAAGATAAAGGTGATTATTTAACAGCACCGCTTCCTGTTACTGATTCTACACAGAAGCAATGAAAAAAATTAATGCAATAACTTATTTTTTGTGTGCGTCATTTCTTTTCATCAACGCAACCCTATTTGCGCAGCAGACTGTAACTGCTGATACTTCCACTCATAAAAAAATTATCATACTGAACGCAGAAAGGTTGAATTACCAGAAACTTGATTCAAATGAATACCAGTCTGCTGCCGGTAAAGTTATCATACAACAGGATGCAACTTTGTTTTATACTGATAGTGTTGTACTGAATAAAACAACCAACCAGTTGGAAGCATTTGGCCATGTGCGCATCAATGATAATGACAGTATCAATACATATTCGGATTACCTGCGTTATTCCGGAAATGAAAAAAAAGCATATCTCAAAGGCAATGTAAAATTGACTGATGGCCATGGCACTCTTACAACGCCCGATCTTGATTACGATTTAAATACACATATTGGTATTTACACAAAGACAGGGAAAGTAGTTAGTGATAAAAGCGTACTCACCAGTAAAGAAGGATATTACTATGGTGAAACCAAGGATGTTTATTTTAAGAAGAATGTAGTAATGGTCAACCCTGATTATACTGTGAAGACTGATACTTTGCTTTTTAATACTTATACCAATGTTGCCACATTCATTGTGCCAACAGAAATTGTCAGTGGCAAAAGAAAGATACTTACCAGTGATGGC
>CAYNTP010000015.1:98278-98415 GCA_964400415.1 uncultured Parafilimonas sp. | reverse complement strand
AATATAAAGCGGCTTTGAATTATTATCAGATTTCTCCTATCGTCGAAATGACGGGGAACTTTCTGGTGAGATTTCTCCTATCGTCGAAATGACGGGCATTCTACAATAGTCGATATGACGGACTAATGATCGTCACC
>CAYNTP010000015.1:0-98178 GCA_964400415.1 uncultured Parafilimonas sp. | reverse complement strand
AATATAAAGCGGCTTTGAATTATTATCAGATTTCTCCTATCGTCGAAATGACGGGCATTCTGCAATCGTTGAAATGACGGGAATGACGAAGAATAAAATCATTTCCCTTATTTTTATCCATAATTAAATTCCTGCTATTATGAGTATAAGAAAATCATTGTTGTTTGTACTGATCATAGTTTCAGCTTTTGCCTGCCAGGCACAAACAACCATCAAAACAAATAATACACCTGACCCTTCAGTTGATTATAAAAAAATTGCCAACATTGACACTATGATGAATGGTTATGTGAACAGGGATTGGATAAAAGGTGTTGTTACTATCGTGGTGAAAGATGGACAGGTTATTCAGAATAAAGGCTATGGTTTTGCTGATGCAGCTGCAAAAAAACCGATGGAAGCCAACAGCATCTTTCGCATTGCATCACAAACAAAAGCCATTGTAAGTACAGGGATTTTAATTTTATATGATCAGGGAAAAATTTCATTAAGCGATCC
Source organism: uncultured Parafilimonas sp. (assembly GCA_964400415.1). Taxonomy (GTDB): domain Bacteria; phylum Bacteroidota; class Bacteroidia; order Chitinophagales; family Chitinophagaceae; genus Parafilimonas. The sequence goes on along the minus strand of CAYNTP010000015.1, from coordinate 97,680 downwards.
TGTTTCAAAATACCTTCCTGGTTTTGCTCATCAGAAAGTCCTGGACTCTTTATATGCTGATACAACATATTCAACTGTTGATGCCAACCGTGCAGTAACAATAAAAGATTTGCTCACACATACTTCCGGTATTGATTATCCTGTTATCGGTACAAATAAAATGAAAGCTATTTATGCTAAAGCAAATATATCTACCGGTCTGGGTGATGTAAATGAAAGTTTATATGATGCAATGAACAGGTTAGGCACATTACCTTTAGCTTTTCAACCGGGAACACAATGGAGATATGGTTTAAGTATAGATGTATTAGGTTGTATCATTGAAGTTGTCAGTAAAATGAACCTTGAAGATTTTTTGAGAAAAAATATATTTGAACCATTGGGTATGAATGATACCTGGTTCAATCTGCCAAAAGATAAATTCAACCGCTTAACTACTGTTTATACTGAAGACTCTTTACATCACATTGTTCCCTGGACTAAGGCTCTTGGTGTTGACCCTGATTATCCAAAGATTACCAAACATTATTTTTCAGGAGGATCAGGTTTATCATCAACTGCTATGGACTATGCAGTCTTTTTACAAATGATCATGAATGGCGGTAGCTATAATGGTAAAACAATTTTATCTAAAAGAACTGTTGCCATGATGTTGCACCCTCAATTGGATTTTCATTTTGATGGAACAAATGACTTTGGATTGGGTTTTGAAATCACTTCTGATAAAGGCAGTGCAGATGGGTCGAGAAACAAAGGTAGTTTTTCCTGGGGCGGATATTTTGGAACTATATACTGGGCTGATCCGAAAGAAAAATTGATTTGCCTGATCATGACGCAACAAACACCTAATTCTCATTTCAATATCTTTCAAAAGTTTGAACAATTAGTTTATGCAAGTTTGAAATAAACACTGCTGGCAGAGAAGATAAATTTATAATTACTGCCAAAATATTTTTGGTTCAACAACATAAAATATTTCAAACTACAAAGCATGTTATGATATGGGTAAAGGAAGATTAGAAGCATTCAGCGATGGAGTTATTGCAATCATTATCACAATTATGGTGCTGGAATTAAAAGTGCCTGAAGAAGCTACCTGGCATGCATTACAACCTTTGGCGCCTGAATTTTTAAGTTACCTGCTTAGTTTTATTTATGTCGGCATTTACTGGAACAATCATCATCATTTGATGCATACAGTGCAACATATCAGTGCAGGTATCATGTGGAGCAATCTAAACCTGTTGTTCTGGTTGTCATTAATTCCTTTTGCCACAGGTTGGATGGGAGAAAATCATTTTGAACCACTTCCTATTGCTTTATATGCAGTAATATTATCAATATGCGGTTTCTCATACACTATCCTGCAGAATGTAATTTACCAGTGCCATAAAGATGAAGTGAATTTAAAAATTATCATGCAAAGACAAAAGGGCAAAGGCATTTTATCATCAGTACTTTATATCGCTGCAGTGCCGCTGGCTTATGTGAATACCATTTTTTCAGGATGCATATTTGTGCTTGTTGCGATATTATGGATTGTCCCTGACAGGAAAATAGAAAAGCTTTTTAATGAAGAAAACTAATTTTCATAATTTGTAAAAACAATTACTACCTGCTTAAAATTTTTGCAAAGCGTTGAACATCTGCTGCAGCATCTATCGGTGCAGCATCAATTAATTTCCTGGTTAACTTTTTCGCGAACCAGGGTGCCAGCGAGCATCCTTTGGAACCCATTCCATTTAATATGGCTAATTGCGAATGCAATGGATGCATACCAACAAATGGCCTTCTTTCCACTGTTGCAGGTCTTAATGCAGCCCAATGATCAATCACATTGAATTCTTTTTTCAAAACAGATTTTAATGAAGAAATGGTTTTGTTTTTAAAATCATCAGTTGGCAATGTGGTTTGAAAAGACAACTCATTACTGCTACCTACCCACCATTTATTTTGTGCAAAAGGAATCAATGAAATATTCCCGAACTTATAAATAAAGTTTGCATCCATATCATCAATTTCTACTATCAAGGCCTGGCCTTTGTTCTCAACAAAAGGAAGGCCTTTCCAGTATCTGCTTCCTGAAGCATTGATGCCATTAGCATAAATTATTTTATCAGCAATGATGTCTTTATATTGAACAAATCCATTTTTTAATTCAATAAAATTTTCATCGAGTTCTTCATCCATCAATACTTCATTATCTCTGAGAATTTTTCGTTGTGTTTCTAATATTTCCTGTACATGTACAACATAACAAGGTGAGATTTCATACACATTAAAAGGAAAATTAAAATTCTTTAAAAGGTCTTGTCTGCTAAATTGAGGTGGATGAATATAACTGTTATGCTCTTTCATCCTGCTATCAAAGGCATTTTGCAGATCAGGGGCTGAAGGAAAAACTAAAATATTTTTTTGTTCAATTGCATTTATTCCCAACTCATTTCCTAACGAAACATATTCACTCTCACAAAAAGGCAATAACTCGTCAGCGAGCCAGGTGGTAACCACTCTCCTGCCGGTAACCGGGTTAATCAGACCACTTGCCACATTACTTGCACTATGCAAGTTTTTTTTATCAAATACAATGATGCTTTTATTTTCTTTCAACAGGTAATGGCTGAGCCAAACACCGGAAATACCAAGACCTGCAATGATATAATCAACCTTCAATGTTTAAGATTCATTTTGTGGGCACAAAATAAATGTATTCAATCAATACATGGACATGCAGAAAATTCCAGGCTGACAAATATGTTTTTATTGTTACAACAATAAACTCTTTCTCTTGCTGATTAAAGAAATAAGAAATTTAAAAAGCTTCTTTCACGATGGAGCTTTCAGCAATACCTAAAGTTGACAAATGTTTTTCTACTGCCTGCATCATTGGATCGGGGCCACAGAGATAAAAATATTTTGAGCTGCTGTCAATATTTTTCCTGATCAGTTCTGCTGAAATAAATCCATGTTCATATCCATCAACTTTTTCATCAGAGAGAATATTGACGAAATTGTTGCCAAGGAGTTGTTGGAATTTATCTTCGAGGATAATATCAGCTTTTGTTTTGTTGGCAAAAATTAATTTGTTGTTGCCAATCTTATTCTCTTTTTCCAACAGTTTAAAAATTGCAATGAAAGGTGTTACACCTGCACCTCCTGCAATAAAAATTCCTTCGCCTTTATAATGGATATCTCCAAATACATCATGAACAGTTATTGTATCACCCGGATTCAGAGACAGCAATTGATTGGTAACACCGTTATGTGAAGGATAAGTCTTGATTGAAAATTCTATATGATCATCATCAGGTAGAGAAGTAAAAGTAAATGACCGTAAAGCATCTTCCCAACCCGGGCGATTGATGGAAATATCAACAGCCTGCCCGGGTTGATAAACCAGGTCAGCAGGTTTTTCTGCAACAATTCTTAATACATCATGTGTGAGATGAACTATAGATAAAACTTTTACAGATTGAGACATTTCAAATTATTTATTGTTGTGTATGTGTGATAAAAATTCTTTTCTTACTTCATCATTTTCAAACCTGCCCGAATAACTTACAGTAACTGTTTTACTGTTGGTGTCTTTGATGCCACGTGCAGCCACACATAAATGATCTGCTTCTATTACAACAGCAACATCTTCATGTTGTAAAACTTCTTTTAAAGCAGCAGCAATCTGTTCTGTCAAACGCTCCTGTACCTGTGGCCTTTTTGCATAATATTGCACAAGCCGGTTAATCTTTGATAAACCTATCACCTTCTGATGTGGTATATATGCCACATGTGCTTTACCGATGATTGGTACAAAATGATGTTCACAATTTGAATACACAGTAATATCTTTTTCAACCAGCATATTGTGGTATCCATATTTATTTTCAAAAAGGCTAATCACAGGTTTGTTATCAGGGTTTAATCCGCTGAACAATTCTTTCACAAACATCTTTGCAACCCTGTTTGGCGTACCACTCAGGCTATCATCATTCCTGTCAAGACCAAGCACATCCATAATCTGTGCAAAATGATATTCTATCTTATGAATCTTTTCTGCATCGCTGAGTTCAAAAGCCCTGTTATGCAAAGGCGATTCTATACTTCTTTCGTTGATATCAATGTTTAAAACCGGTTGTACCATAATCAAAGTGTGTTTATTTTTTTCATTACGTTTTCTACAATTGCATTACAATAGATTAAATTAAATTCAAACAGTTCATCTGCAGTGTAAGACTTTTCAATTTCTGTCCTCAACATAGTCTTGGCCCTGTTAAGCCTCACCTTCACATTAGCTTCACTGATGTGTAGCAGGTTAGCAGTTTCTGACACATTCATACCGTTGATTTCCCTTAATGAAAAAACCATCCTGTAATCGAGTGGAATCTTCACAAGTGCTTCTTCAATGATATGACCCAATTCACGGTTTTGCACTGAATTATATGTATCATCAACGCCATTTGAATAAAGGGGTTTTGAATGGTCGTTTAACTCTTGCATAATTTCTTTTTTAAAACTTGATTTTTCTTTTTTCCTGAAACAGTTATTCAACATGATGCGGATAATCCAGGTTTTAAAATTTGAACGCCCTTCAAACTGCGACAGGTTTTTATAGGCATCCACAAAACTATCCTGCATTAAATCCATTGTGTCATCATGGTTGAAATTGTAAGACCTTCCAATCTTATACAGAAAAGGATTGTACCGCCTGATGATAATTTCATAAAGCGCTTTTTCACCATCTAAAACACGATGGATGATTTCTGATTCAGTATATTTTTCTGTTGCCACCATTTTCTCAAAATATTTATTCAATAATTTTTTATAAAAGCAGTGAAAAAAGTTTCAAAATTTTTATTTACAACACATATAAAATGCGCTTGAACGCAGTATAGAAATACTTTTTACTTATTGCCAATAGATTAGAGTGGGCATGATACAAAAAGGTTACAAAAAACTTAATCATTTTTTCAAATAACCTATTTGTACATATCAATACAGGCATATTGACTATATCGGCCAATAAAACAACTTTGAAATAAATTGCGAAAATCAGTTTACAAAGGGGCATTAAAACATTTGTAGCTTGAAAATTAATAAAAACAATCACTATTGTCCGGCAAAAAATGATAACATTTTGCTTTATAAGACCTCATCCGCCCAAGGCGGACAGGTTCCGCCTTAGGCGGACTTAGAACCCTTGCTGGTAAAGGGTTTCAGCTATTTTGAATAATTTTAATCGGACAACAATGAAAAACAATTTATGCTTTTCCTTAAAAGGAAAACCATAATGCAATAATCATCTGTTTCATTCAACAATAAAAGTCAGTTCTTTATTTTTCGCCATTCATTTTCAGCATAGCCATCAACTGGTGCATAGTACGTTGCATGCCTTCAGTGCTGCCATCTAAAAACAAGATGTTGCCCTTACCAAACTCAGCAAAATTCTTAATAGCTTCAGTCCACATGCTGAATAAAATAACATTTGTATCAAGGTTAGCTTGTTTCATCTGTTCTGCTGCCTGGCTCATACCCCTTGCCACTTCTTCCCTGAACAAGGCAACACCTTGTCCACGCAAACGGGCAGCTTCTCGTTCTGCTTCTGCGGCAATTTTAATAGCATTACCTTCCGCTTCAGCGCCTTTTGTTTTTGTAATCAATAAAGCCTGGCCTTCATTTTCAGCGGCTGCTTTCAAATTATTACTTGCCACCACGCGGCTCATGCTTTCCATAATTGCCTGGTCAAATGTGATATCGTTTATCTGCAGGTCAAGCAAATGATAACCCCAATCTTCCAGCACATGGTCCACTTCACCTTTTACTGATTCAACCAAATCTTTTCTTAAACCTAAAATTTCAGATTGTTTTTTTGTTGCCACATAAGAACGGATGTTGCCTTCAATGGTGCGTACCAATGCCTGCATCAGGTCTTTATCACTGATAAATTTGAACGCAACTTTTTTGATGGTTTCTTCATCAGCATTCATAACAGCATAGAGCAACATGCTTTTAAAATAAACATTGGCCTGGTCCTGGGTTACAGCCTGGAACTCCAGCTCTACAGAACGGTTTTGAACACTTACCCTGCGGTAAATCTGCTCGAGTAATGGGATTTTAAAATTTAATCCGGGCCTTAAAATACGTTGGTATTTTCCAAACATGGTAACAACAGCAATCGTAGCCTGGTTTACTGTCACCAACCCGCTGAATACAATAAACAGGAGCGCTATTATCCACCAGAAATCAGCTATAAAACTCATAGTAGTAAATTTTGGCGCGAAAGATAATAAGAGTTGGATATAAGCAGGCTAAAATTTTTCGACATTATTGCAGCCAAAACATTTTATTCTTTAATTTGAAAAAATAAATTGTTTAATAAAAATGACTTTCCGCGAAGCAGCTATAGAAGATGTATCACAAATGATGATTGTAAGGTTGGCAGTAAAAGAAAACAGGCTGAACAATCCTTCGCTGGTTACTGAAGCAATTTGCAGGGATTATTTAATGCATAAAGGAAAAGGATGGGTTTGTGTATCGGACAATGTTATTGTTGGTTTTTCTAATGCCAGTGTAATTGAAAAAAATGTTTGGGCTTTATTTGTCCATCCGGTTTTTGAAGCAAGGGGTATTGGAAAGAAATTACATGACATGATGCTTGATTGGTATTTCAGTCAAACAAAAGACAATGTATGGTTGAGCACAGCACCCGGAACCAGGGCAGAAAAATTCTACAGAAGAGCCGGTTGGCAGGAAACAGGTGTATATGGAAAAGGAGAAATAAAATTTGAGATGAGTTACAAAAATTGGGAAACAAACAAAATAAAATAATGAAAAATTTCAACAGGCTTTTTATTGCATTTATTTTAGTTGCTTTTGTAAGTTGTAAAGCACAGCCACCGCAGGAAACGGGTGATTTCAAACCAACAGATTTAGTGGAACTCAATAAACTTGACACTTCCATTCATTTAGACATACGTTATGCAACCAGTAATAATTTTGTTGGCAGGCCGATGTATAAACAGGCTCGTGCTTTTCTACAAAGGCCTGCTGCAGAAGCATTGGTAAAAGTAAACCGGTCGTTGAAGACTTTGGGTTTGGGCCTTGTTGTGTTTGATGGTTACAGGCCATGGAGCGTAACCAAACTTTTCTGGGATGTTACACCAGCAGATAAAAAGAAATTTGTAGCAGACCCTAAAAATGGTTCAAGGCATAACCGTGGCTGTGCAGTTGACCTGAGTTTGTATGACCTTGCTACTGGTAAAGAAATAGAAATGACCGGTAACTACGATGAAATGACTGAACGTTCATATCCTGACTATAAAGGTGGTACTGCTGAACAAAGAAAAATGCGTGATTTGTTACGTTCAAAAATGGAAGCACAGGGTTTCACTGTTTATGAATATGAGTGGTGGCATTTTGATTATAAAGACTGGAAGAGTTATAGAATCACCAATGTGCCATTTGATAAAATCAAATGATGCAAACATTACATCGCCATTACGGCAAGCGTTAGAAAGCAATAACCCAGTTCAAATAATGGATAACCTCAATATTCAAAAGATATTTTTTGGATAATAATTATTTCACAATCAGCAACCAGCCTTTATTTTTTGGAACAGGTATTTCATCATTGATGGAAAATGTTCGTGATGGCTGGAAATTTTTTACCCATGGTGCGACTATTTTTACGCTGGCAGGATTAACGCCAAGCGATTTCCAGTCAATTTTCAATTTTACATTCACATCGCTATCAGCCCAGCTTGCGATTGAAATTAATGCAGCGCCTTTCTTTTTATATACTGTTGCCAATACTTTATCATTAGTTGTTTTCACCGGGCAATTACTACTCCAGTAACCAATCATTTTTGTACCCTGCATGCCAAAATCATCCCACACTTTCCAGATAGGGCGAGGGTCTGCATTCGCAGTCCATGGCATACGGTTGGTCATGCCGTAAATCATACCGCGCCAGGCATTGCCGCCGTCCTGCAACATCTCTCCCATCAACCCAAAAGGTATCCCGCTCACTTCAGTTAAAAAGAAATCAGGGCTGTTTTTTTCATAATCAAAATATTCACCAAACCATAGACGGTTTAAGTATGGAAAATGTTCCATGTACAAATTAGCGCTGTTGTTATAACCATCCCTCGGGTTGTATTGATTGGCTGAATGCAGGTCAATGATACCCGGATGCCCGTCTTGTGTCAAAACCCTTTTAATGCGCTTCATCGTTATTCTATCAAACGCTACATCATCCAGGTAAATTCCATCAATGCCTACATTTTGAGTGAGCCAGTTCATGCCTTCAACATAATAATTATGCCAACGGTTCATGCCACTGTTGATGATGGCTGCATCTTTTATTTCAGGCACAAACCATCCTGCGATATAATCACTGTCAAGATGTTCCTGTAACCAGGCAAAACCACCGCCTTTGCCGGGTGAAAAAATTTCATGGCCGAGGCTGCGCAAAGCCGGCAACTCATAAGCATGATTTGACAATTCACGGATGGTGTTATAGATTTTTACTTTCAAACCATGAGCATGTGCTGAGTCAATATAAGTCTTCATCTGCTTCCATGCAATAAAAGGATAATTGATATATGGATTGATTGGTGTGGCATGATGGATATTGATAATAGTTGCACCAGTTGCTTTAATACTGTCTATTTCATTATAAGCATGATAAAACCTGTTGGACCATTGAAAATCTGTATTGATAGTATGGAATGGAGTTATCAGCAGGTTGAAATTATAATACAATGTATCGCCTGCATTCATAGTGCGTTGCCCGCTGTAATTATTTACAACCACATCATCATCCTGATTAAAAATATCTATACCGCCTTTGTTATCGTTGCCCCATGATGTTGGCAACAATAATGGTTTCAACAAATAGAAATTTGTATTGAGCGGCCTTACATAATGCTGGTCGCGTAAAGAAAACTGCAAACCAGCGTTTACATTTCCTATCCATGCGCCATCCTGGTTTTTTTTGGCTACATCCCATTTCCAACGCAATGTATCAGGCCTTGCTTCACCTTTTTCACCAAGGCCCATCATATATTTTGAAGCCATCTTCGTGAAAGGAATCTGCATCATGATGTCATTAAGCTGCACATCTTTTAATGCAATCACTTTTACCTGGAAAGAAACAAAACCATCGAATTCAATACTACCGTTTACATTCATAAGAATAGTATCGTTTGTATTGGATGCACTCCATTCCACAGTTCCCGGCGTTTGGTTAGTGAATTGAAAACCTAAATCTCTAAGTTGCATAGAAGCGCCACCGGTATCAATAAAATTGAAATGCATTGGTGCGCTTAAAATATTATTGGGCTTGGTTGTATAATCCGTCATCTCCTGAGTGAAGAATGTTTGAATTTGTTTTGGTAAACCATAATTATCCAAAGAAAATTTTCTACCCAGCAAATCAATTGTATTACCATCAACTTTTAAAGGCGTATAAGGTTTGATGACTGTGTTTTCCTGTGCCATTGAAGAGTTCAGCCATTTCAACCTTGTCATTTTTTGTGGTTCATTCACACCACCATCAGCAAGCACTGTATCTTTCACATAAATATTCAAAGCAATCTCGATAGTAAAACCTGAAGCATCTTTTATATCAGCTCTGCCCTGGTACATACCTGCTGTAATATTTTTCGGTATATCCACAAGGCACCATAATGGTTGTACAGTTCCTGCTGGCACATCAATTGTAAAATGAAGAGGTTTGTTATCATAACTCCTGCCATCTGTATTCAGGCAGGAAATATTTTTTGCAGGGATTATATTATTGTCCGCAGATGTGAGGTTGGAAAAAGTTACATGCACATCTTTCAGGTCCTTTATTGCATACACACCTAACTGATATGAATAATTTTCGCCTTTTGATGCAGAGTCTGAAAAAATATTTTTAATGCCCCTTGTTACCCACCTGTCGGGTAAATCATATTTCATTCTTATCGGATGCAACCTGTCTTCAGGAAAAACAATAAAAGGTTTATCACTGTTTCTTGCAATCAAACTATCAGATAGAAATTTAGCAGCAATGATTTCCATCGGGTACATGGAATTAAATGAATTGATGGACTGGATTTCATAAGAGTAGGTTACACTTAAAGTATCACTTACTTTTTTTAACCAATCGGGGGAAGCTGTTTGTTCTGGTGAAAGATATATGCCTTTTGGATAATTGCTGCTGCCTTCATTTTTGTAAGGCATGTAATAAATAAAATAAGTGCCCGGCCCGGAAATAGGCTGAAAATATACTTCGCCATGTTCACGTATTAAATTGTCAGCATAAACATTATTGACTTTCTGATTGGTGTTTGAATCTACTACGATGATTCGCTTTGTTTCAGGATGTTTATCCCTCCTTCTCCATTCAATATATGTACGGACAATATCAACATTGTTTTTAACCCTTACAATAGCCCTGAAATCACCAAGGCTATCTGCATTCCAGTTGTTGTTTGATGATGAAAACCTTAGTGATTGTGCATTGATGGCACTTCCTGCAACCAGTAGAAAAATGAAAACAAGTAGCTTCTTCATTCAAAATTTTTATTCCAATAAAAAGTGAATATACAGTATTCGATAAAATTATAAGATAACAATTAAGCAGGAGTACACAAACGGTTGCGTACAATATCTTTTATGAATTTATTTGCAATAGTTTTATCGTGTCCAATACCGGAATAAAAAAGGCCCCATAAGACTAAGGGGCCGGTCTGCTTGTATAAACCATCTAACCTAAGGTTTACATTCTTTAATGCTTTTGTATGATTGTGTTGTGATTACTCATTTTTAAAAATATCGGATGGGTATCTTCACCTCATTTCTCCTTCTTTATTCCGGCAATGAAAGCAACGCTGTTTTTCAAATTGCATTGTTATTGTAGCCTTTCTTTTATAACATTAACTCATCTGAAGATTCAAACCGCCACAAGGTAATTACTATCGTTTATATTAATTGTTAATTATACAATTAATAATATGTTATCGTCGCAAATCCAGCCCAGGTTAACTTTCAATAACTCCTTTGCTTTGCAAAGGTGATGAATAATAAGAGTCAAACTACAATACAAAAAAGCCATTAACACAACGCAAACGTTTGCAAACTCAAATCAAACGTTTGCGTGATTTTTCAAAATGCACTTATTCATTAATTTTTAAAATCACTTTAACAGGCATTACATTTTTTTAAGAAACTTTTTAATCATCATTCATTCTGCATATACTTGCATAATCTTGCCATCATCAAATCCATTTACATGAAACATATCATTGCTTATTGCAGTCTTATTCTTATTGGCACAACTGCATTTGGTCAAACACCTTTTGGAGATAACATTCATTGGCTGAGCGGTTATGAAAAATCAATCTCCGGTGAAACCATCAGTTATTTTTCTGCATTTCCTGACTATGTAAATGAAGCCTTATTGACACGAACAACAGATGGGAAAAAAACAATTAAATGGTTAACTGATGTAGTACCTGAAAATGCAACAGGGCAATACGTTTATTTCAGATGGGTTGCAGCTCATTCCACCGGCTCGAGCAGTGGCACAAGGCACTTCGATTTTTATATCAACAACAAGAAGGCGCTTGTCATAACAACATTGCAGGGCAACAATACACCTGTATGGAGTTTCGCTTCAGACGACAGTACAAAAATTGTTTTCACCCAACTCAGGTCTGATGGTGCAAGAGATGCACATGGCATCATTTATTTACGGGTGCCTGTTTCAATTGTGCAACCCGGAAAGCCATTGGATTTAAAACTGGTGGGTGAAGCTGAACAAAGCAATGACTGGTTCATGACTTTCAAATATGCATTTGAAGAGAAAGCAGATGTATTTGCATATCCTTTCCTCTTAAAAAACGGGAAGCAACCTTTATCCATTACGGTTTTACATTTTGGAAATAAATCAACCCTGCATGTTTCCATCAACAATAAAGAAAATTATTCCTTTCCTCTCACTGATGGCATGAACAATTTTGAAGCTCCATTCACTATCACAAAAAATGACAGCCTGCATGTGCTGGCACAATATGATACTACAGTGCTTGTCAACAAAAATATCCCGGTAACACCCATCATACAAAGAGAGATTGACCTCATTCACCATTCACACACTGACATAGGTTATTCTGCTTTACAAACCGATGTTGAAAAAATCCATATCAAAGACATTTATGATGCATTGCACATGATTGACAAAACAAAAAATTACCCGCAGGATGCAAAATTCAAATGGAATGTAGAATCATTGTGGGCAGTTGAAAATTTCTTAAGACAGGCATCACATGAAGACAGTACAAGATTTTTTACTGCAGTAAGAAACGGAAGCATCTGTCTCTCTGGTATGTATGCCAATATGCTTACCGGTCTCAGCATGCCTGAAGAATTATTTCATTATAATGACTATGCGGTAATGCTGAGGAATAAATTCCACTTACCAATAGAAAGCGGGATGATAACTGATGTACCGGGGCTTACCTGGGCAACTGTTACCGCATTGGCGAAGAATGGAATCAGGTATATGTCTGACGGGCCTAATTATCTTGGAAAAAATAATCCTTATCTCGGCGACAGGGTTGGTCATTTTGTAAAAGCCTGGGGCGATAGACCTGTTTGGTGGTTATCACCATCAGGCAAAGAAAAAATTCTTTTGTGGACAGCAGGCAAAGGATATTCATCCTGGCATGGCACACCAACAGGTGGTGTATTTTTTTCAGGAACAAAAAAAATTGCTGATTATTTAAATGAGTTGGCTGCTGAAAAATATCCTTATGATATAGTTCAGTGGAGATATAATATTGTGGCTGATAATGGTCCGATAGATACTACCATCTCTGATTTTGTAAAACAATGGAATGAAAAATATGCTTCACCCAAACTGGTCCTGAGCACTGTGAATAACACATTCGAAAGATTTGAAAAAAAATACGGTGCTAACATACCTGTTGTAAAAGGAGACATCACTCCTTATTGGGAAGATGGTGCTGCTTCAACTGCTTATGAAGAAGGTGTAAACAGGGATAATAGTTTACGGTGCCAGCAACTCACAACATTATATGCAATGCTGGCGCCATCAAAATATAATGCTGCTGATTTTTATTCTACATGGCGCAATATCATCATGTTTACAGAACATACCTGGGGTGCATTTAACAGCATTTCAGAACCGGATATTGATTTTGTAAAAGAACAATGGCGCATCAAAAAAGATTTTATGCTGGATGCTGATAAAAAACTAAATGATATCAGTAATAATTTTCATGTTGCTGTTGCAGATAATACTTCTGATAAAATTGCTGTTGCCAATACTTTGTCATGGAAAAGAGATGGGCTTGTTTATGTACCGGGAAATTCCAATGCAAATTCTGTCATTGATGCAAAAGGCAACATTTATCCTTTACAAACCTTGCCTGATGGCAGAAAAATGTTTTTTGCAAAAGACATAGCGCCATTAAGTGTTGCATATTATTATTTAAAGAATGAAACCAATTTACCAGGTAATAAAAATCCATTTACCATTACAGATAGTTCTGCATCCAATGGTATCATAACAATTGTATGGAATAAAAATGATGGCAGTATCATACAATTGATAAAAGATGGTTACAACTATGCAGATGAATTCAAGCAACAGGGATTGAATGCATACTGGTATGTGCCGGGCCGCGACCCTGCAGATGCTGAATCTAATAACCAGGTTACAGTAAATGTTGAAACGAATGGAAATTATTTTTCAACGATTAGTTTTACTTCAACTGCACCGGGAACAAATGGAATTATAAGAAAGATAAGTTTGCTTGCCAACAGTGATTTAATCCTGATAGAAAACACGGTGGATAAAAAATCAGTCCGCACAAAAGAGGCAGTTTATTTTGCTTTCCCTTTTAATCATGATTTGAATCAGGCAAGTGTTGATGCTGGTTATGGAACGATGCATTATCTCAAAGATCAGTTGCCTGGCTCCAATATGGATTACCTGAGTACAAGAAGATGGTTAGATGTTTCAGGCGACAACAAAGGAATACAACTGATGATGAAAGAAGCATTTCTTGCAGCACCTGATTCAATGGTGGATGAAAGATTTGTAATCAATCAAAGCCATAAAAGATGGAGGGATGAAGGCATGCCCACATCACAATGGTTCAGTTATGTAATGAATAATTACTGGCATACAAATTATAAAGCAGACCAGGAAGGCAAAAGCGTTTTTCAATATGCATTGAGGCCTCATGAAAAATTAAATAATGTTGAGCAGGAAAAAGCTGCTATGGAATTTACACAACCTTTGTTTGCATTCAGGGTGAATGAAAATAAAATATTGCCAGCAAATTTGTTTGAATTAAGCAATGATAAAATTATTGTTACGAGTATTACGCCGCAAGACAACGGTGGTTTTTTAATCAGACTTTTTAATCCTTCTGCAACTGATGCAGCCACAATGTTCAACTGGCATTCATTACAACCGAAAAGTATTATTGAAATGCCTTCGAAGGTTCCAATAAAGATTTATAACAGCATTAACATTCATGCTTATGATGTTGTGGATTTAATGGTGAAATGATATTATTTCACTCTTTCAAATTTATTCAATTAATCAGGGAATAAAATTTTGTAAAACGTTATGCTATAATATTTAGATGATGTTGGGATTAACAGAAAAAAACAAACTACATAGAATTATGTAGTCTGTTTTTCTAAAGTGAATTTTGCGAAATTGACCAATTTAATTTTTCGATAAATAATTTTTATGATTAAAACAGGTTCTTAAAAAAACAGTAGGCATTTAACTTGAAATAGAACATATTTACTTGTTTCCACCTCCATTATCATCCCTTCTCTTCATGAGTTGTTTTCTCATATTACCTTCATAATTATGAATTGCATTAATCTGTTCACCTGTTAAACCTGCTGATTTAAAACGGCTATCTATTTCAGTTCTTAACGCCTCCATCTTAGCCCTCCTGTCATCAGGAGTTGCAGATTGATCTTTAAATATTTCACGGGCTTTTGGTTGATATTCATTCCGGATTGAAATCACAGAATCAACCATCGCAGAGGAAAGATGCACAGAATCAGCCAGGAAAGTTTTGAACTGATCCTGCATTTCCTGCATACGTTCACCGTTTTGAGCAAAAGTTTTTGTTGCAGTAAGGGAAACCATAATAGCAAGGAATAAAATAATTTTTTTCATAAAAATTTTTTGTTTGTAAATACAAATTTTATGCAGAATATTTTCTAAGCCAAAATATTTTTATTACTTCTAATAATTCCATTATTAATCCTTTACAAGAAAAGCAACCTGTTTTATTTATTATGGTAAAGGAAATATCGTATTGCTTACAAAAGCAATCTTCTTACTATCCGGAGACCAGGAAGGCACATTGATTGTGCCCTGGCCACCATATAAAAATGCTATTGTTTTTGGAGCGCCTCCGCTTAATGGCATTAAACGCAGGCAAACTTTTTTATACCAGGGATGATCAGATGCACTGACATCTTTAGGATAAGAAAGATAAACAATCCATTTTCCATCCGGTGAAATATGCGGGAACCAGTCATTGTATTCATCAAAAGTTATTTGTTCCTTATGACTGCCATCGGGCCACATGCGCCACAGCTTCATGGTACCTGTTCTTGCTGAATTAAAATAAATCCATTTTCCATCAGGCGTGAATTCAGGAGAATCATCTAAAGTTGGTGTGTTGGTAAGTTGTGTTTCTTTTTTGGTTGCAATATCAATTGTCCAGATATCAAATTGATTATTGCGCCAGCCAGTAAAAACTAATTTCTTACCATCCGGCGACCAGCTATGCAGGTATGAATGTCCAGACGCAGGTGAAGTGATTTGCTCCGGATTATCCGAACCCGATAATGGCAAAATAAACAAAGTGGATGTTTCATTCTCCCCGACATGATCGCTGATGGCAATTCGTTTTCCATCAAAAGAAATGACATGATCGTTATTGATGTTATGGAGTGTGCCGGTATTAATTTTACTCACTTCATTGTTGGAAAGATTAAGCCTGTATAACAGACCATCTGAATTATAAATAAGATATTTATTGTCTCTTGTCCAGTTTGGTGCTTGCAATGAATTGGATGCACTGTAAATAATTTTTCTCAACCCTGTAAAAACATCCATCACTTCAATATGGCTACCGATATAATCTTCATAAGGTCGGAAATTTTTTGCAACCGGAATAATGATGCGTACATTACTGAATACAGCTTCTTCTGTTATGTCTTCATTATGCGAACAAATAAATAAACCGGCATACAATTCATTATTCATTAAAATTTTTTTGACCGCTGATTTATAATTTTCACCCGCAGTGGCTGCTGAAAAAGTAAATACATTTCCACTTCGTTGTAATTCGATGTTGAATGGGCTATTGGAAGGAAGCGTTATCTCAGCAGTTGGTCCATTTTCTGTATCCCTGAATTGTAAAGATGTCAATCCATCACCATGCACACAGGCATCGGCATAACGTGAACCTGCAGTAAGATTTTCTCTCGCAATGATGCCAATCTTGCGATGTGGTTCAGTGCCTTTGCCAACAAATTGTATAGTGGCTGAAATAATAAAATCGCCTTTTATTTTTTGCCATAAAAACTGGAACTGGTCTGCACTATCCCACATATTATTACCAGAACCACGTAAAGTATATTGCTGCGTGGCATTGTTGTAAATGGCATTGCCCTTGATTTTGGGATTGCCAATATCATCATGGTTTTCAAAATCACCAATAGATTGTGCAAAGGAAGCAGACAGGCAGTTGGCCAGGAATACAAGCAGGACAAGCTTTTTCATTTGAACTTGTTTTAAAAGAACAAAATAACATATTTAAAGGGTTCAACATAATCTGATTGATGACTGGTTACGGAAACAATAATTTTTTTATGATGAACAAGATGTAGAAACATCATTCAAAATAAAATATAAATATTCGAAAATACGGTACCGTTAATTTTTGAAAACAAAAAAGCTGCCTATTCAAGGCAGCTTGTACCATGACTATTAAAAAATCTTAAGCAGTTTTTGCAAGCGATAGTTTGCCATACACCATCCTGTTATATAATGCTGCAAAAGCAGGAAGGAAAATAACTGTTGAAACTATGCTGTTCCTGTAAAATGGTAAACCAAAAGTATATGACTGCCACAAACCTGTGATGTCGGTATTATAGCCCATAGCCGAAGCACCAGTTTTCCAAACAATAAAATTGGACAGTAAGAAGAAAATGGTTGGACCAACAATCGCTGCAGTAAAAATACCTGCTGTTTTATAATTGCGTAATCCCATACCTAAAAATGTCAGTATAAAAAATAATGCATAGTTATAAACCTGGCCACCATAAAAACCTGAAAATGGAAATAAATGAAACTGGTGTAAAACCTCTATTAAAACATCACTGATGAAAAGCGTTGCCAATGGTAATACGAATGCAAGTTTTTTATCCTTTATTGTTAAACCTGCAAATAATGAAACAGCAATTACTGCTGTAAAACCACTCAGGTTGATTTGGGGAGCGCAAATAATTTTTACAACTGTTGCAACAACTACCAATATTAAAAAGAAAATGATTGTTTGTTTCTTAAGCTTCATATCAAAATGTTTTATAGTGCAAAAATAAGTTAATCCGGTTATGGAACAAAAGCTTTAAATGCATACAGTTGATTCAATGTTGATACTGTATAATTTTCACCTGCTAAAATTGCAATGGCTTCTCCTTTTTTAGCGCTGACAATATTGCTACCGGTTACATCCATTTCACCATCCAGTACAACAATTATTTCAAGTGAAGAAGATGTTGCATGATAAGTCTCACCATTTTTCAATTGTATGCAACTGATACCAAAATCTTCTACAGGACAGGGATAATTTTTCTCACCAATACCTTTAATATTTCCCTTCATCAGTTTTGGTTCTATGCCTTCAAAATGGATGTGCTTCAATAATTCAGGCACATCAATATGTTTTGGTGTTAACCCACCCCGTAAAACATTATCACTGTTGGCCATCAATTCCACATTCTGTCCTTCGAGATAAGCATGCGGTAATCCTGCACCCTGAAAAACGCCATCGCCTGGTTCAGCTTTTACGATATTAAAAAAATAAATGGAGAAGATGCCTTTGTCCAAATCCTTTAAATCATTTTCATCACTGTACAATTTAGAAACCCACCATCCGGGGTCTTGCCTTGTTAACCTGTTTTGTTTTTTATTTTCAATTTCCCTTATCACTAATGGCCGTAGCAAAATATCTACTTCATCCTGCGGCATATTCATTACATGCTCATACAAACCCTGGTATTTTTTTTCTAAAAAAATAGATTCAAAGTTTTTGAATTCAGGAATTGTTTGCAACACTTTCAACAATTTATTTGCTGACAGGAATCCATGCAACAGCCAGAATTCACTCAATGCCACCATCACTTCCGGTTTATGGTTTTTGTCTTTATAATTCCTGTGTGCAGCATTCAAAGGGATGCCTTTTGCTTCCTCATCATCAAAGCCTTTTGCAGCAGATGTTTTTGATGGATGCACCTGTATGCTGAGCATATCTTTTACATCAAGTATTTTAAATAAATATGGCAGCTCTCCAAAATGACTGTAAACATTTTCACCAATAAAATTGGCAGGATGATTTTGTATCAACTCAAAGAGGTTTTCTTCTTTGCCATTAACTTCTATAACTGATGATGCTGAAGGGTGTGCACCCATCCAATATTCTGCAAAAGGTTTTTTACCTGGATTATCAATGCCGAGCCAACCCGGTATAAATGAAACACCGCCCCAGGCATAATGCTGGATTTTTCCTTTTAGTTTAAAAATTTTACCTTGTATCATATTCAATACTTAAACTCTTATTATGAACTGGAACAAAACTACCGGAAACAAAGGAGAAGACCTCGCAGCAATATATCTTTCTGAACACGGGTATGAAATTATTGAACGCAACTGGCGTTTTAGGCATGCAGAAGTAGATATCATCGCTTCAAAAAACAACCGGCTTCATTTCTTTGAAATCAAAACACGCACTTCGGGCAAATATGGTAAACCTGAAGAGAGTATGAGTTATAAAAAAATGAATATGCTCAGGACTGCTGCAGAAGAATATCAATACCGGAACAAACAGTGGAAATATTTACAGTTTGATGTTTTGGCAATAACACTTATCAATAATATTCCTGTTGAATATTTTTTAATTGAAGATGTGTATTTCTGATAATGATTTTTGAAAAATATTTCAAAGAATTATATCAGTATAAAAATGTTTTACCGCTATAAAACAGAAGGCCGGTTCAAATTCAAACCGGCCTTTTTTTCAATCATAAAACCTCTTAAGTTATTGCTTCACCATATTCCTGCTTGCAATCACTTTTCCATCCACAATCAATGCATATTTATAAGCGCCTGCTGCCAGTTCATTGGCATGTAATGTAACAGTTGTCTTTTCTTTACCTGTTATTTTTATTGATTTCAATAAGGCTCCTGACTGTGAATAAAAATTGATGTATGCATTGCCATTGTTTACAGGTAAATAACAACTGATAGTAGTTGTGCCCTGGAATGGATTGGGAACATTCTGTTCTAATGAAGGCATTGAACCAAGAGAAACATTTTGTTGACTGGTTGCTGATAATTGATTTGATGCTGAAATATTTTTCCCATTAATCATTTGTTTTAGTTCGTCTATTTGTTTTTGGAGATTATCAATTTTTGCATCTTTTGCATCATTAGCAGCGCTTAGTTCCTGTACTGCTTTCACCAGGGGCACAACAAACTCTGCATACCGCAAACCATATAAGTCTTTACTGTTCTTAGCTGCATCCACACCACTGAAATCATATCCAATACTTTTTGCAGCTTTTTCTACATCCTGTGCTACAAAACCGGTATAGAGTTTATTTTCTTTATCTTTTCTCGCCTGCATTTCTTCAGCAGATGGTTGTATTGTTTTACCTGATTTATCTTTTATTGCTGGTCTTTGAATAATCTGGTCTGCAGCTTCAAGGTTCAGGTTATAAGTAACAGGTTTCAGTTTGTTGATAAAAGCAAGACCGGGTACATTTTGTTTGATGTTTTTCTTTACCCTACCATCACTGATGTTGGTCCAGTTGACATAACCACCGATGCTGGTAACATCGCTACTGCCGATACGCACCTGGTTGCTTGCAGTAGCTAATGCGTTTTGACCAAGCATTGTTGAATTTGTTATTCCGTCTGCATTGATGTTTGCATTATAACCCAAAGCAGTGTTATTGCTTCCATTATAAGAGTATAATGACATTGTCCCAAAAGAAGTATTATAACTACCCGTAGTATTGGAATAAAGTGAATAATTTCCATTGGCAGTATTATTAATACCTATTGTTTCGGAATAAAGTGAATACTTTCCATTGGCGACATTATCACTACCTGTTGTATTAGAATAAAGTGAATAACTTCCGGTTGCAACATTACCACCACCTGTTGTATTAAAGTAAAGAGCTTGATATCCGTTGGCAGTATTGTTATAACCTTCTGTATTATTACGGAGTGCCATTGCTCCATTTGCTGAATTCTGAAAACCAATTGTATTAGATGTTAGTGCCCTATACCCAGAAGCAGTATTATATATGCCGTCAGTATTGAAACGCAATGCTGAAGCACCACTTGCTGTATTAAAACCTCCTGTAGCATTGGAGTTTAGGGCATAACTTCCTACAGCGGTGTTATAATAACCTGTAGTATTGGAAACGAGTGTCTTACTACCCAACGAAGTATTATATGCACCAGTCCCTGATACATTATTGATTAATGCAGAATCGCCGATGGCAAAGTTTTCATTAATATCATCATAATAAAACACTCTCATTTTGCCTTTATAAATTCCATCGGATAAATACAAGGCTTTCCATTGCTTTGTACTATTACCCAGGATTTTTGTATTGTCATTATTTGGTATCAGTGATTGGTTAACAGATGTTGGATGTGTAAGGTTACTCAATGTTTGATTAGCTCCAATTCCTTCTCCCATTTGTTTCCACTTGGTACCGTTGTAATAATAAAACCCTGGAGTATTATCATTCTGATAAATTAATAACCCTTTAGCCGGACTAGCAATTGCATCCCTTTTTGCTTTTGACATCCTTGGTATCAGTAACCCTTTGTTGGTTGATTTAATTTCAAGTAGTGCTGAAGCATTTGGTGTAGTAGTGCCTATGCCTACACTACCTGATGCAGGAAATGTGTTGGTTTGTGCCTTAGAGTTACTGCAAATAAAAAATGTGGCGAGAGCACAAACGCAGGTAATAATCTTTTTCATAATTAGTGGCTTTAAATATCTACCACAAAAGGCAGACGTTAAATAATCATCTCATAAAAGAAATGCATGAAAAAAGGAATATATTTTACTCAACCTTTTTCAAATTGTATGAGATTAAAAATTCCGGTTTCAAAACTAAAAGCACAATGCATGAAAAAAAACTACATGATCATGTAGGTGATGTGTAGATTTTTTTAATTATCAACTGTTCAAAAATTCTTATTGCTTTATCATGTTCCTGCTCGCAATAATTTTCCATCTACAACCAAAACAAATAAAAGTTCATGTATAAGCATAAAAAATTAATAGCAAGAATCAGGACTGTTTATAGTTAGTAAGCATGATGATGTTAGGCTTGTACAACCATGCATATTAATAATACAATATTTTAATACTATAGTGAGATATATAAACTCTGAGATTAAATGATGAAAGAAAATCAATTTTTTATTTCCGTGTTAAATCAGAAACTTAAAAAATAGTGAAACAAGGCAATGTGTATTACAAAAAACAAAAGGCTACTTTCCAGTAACCTTTTATTAAGTGGGCCCACCTGGACTTGAACCAGGGACCCCCTGATTATGAGTCAGGTGCTCTAACCGGCTGAGCTATAGGCCCGGGCTTGCGCCGAAGGGACGCAAAAATAATCAAATCATCCAATTTGCAAATTTTCATTTTGATGATAATAGATTTGCAACATGCAAAAAATAAAAAATATCATTTTTGATATGGGGGGTGTAATCCTCAATCTTGATTTTTTAAAAACCGAACTGGCATTTGCAGAATATGGTATCGGCAACTTTAATCAATATTACACCCTGCAAACAGCAACACCTGTTTTTGAACAATTGGAAACAGGGAAAATAAGCCCGGAAGATTTTTATGATGTTTTCAGAAAAATTACTTTGTCCACAATATCCAATCAGCAAATTGAAATTGCATGGAATGCAATGTTGCTCGATTTTCCAACAGAACGGATAAGTCTTTTAAAAGAGTTGCGTAGTAAATATCAAATCTATCTTTTATCCAATACCAATGAAATTCATTACAGGCATATCATGAAAATATTCAAGGAACAAAATGATGGTGAAGACTTCAATGATATTTTTATCAAAGCATATTATTCACACCAGCTTGGTATGCGCAAACCGGATAAAATAATTTTTGAAACAGTTTTGAAAGATGCTGACCTGTTGGCGGGGGAAACTATTTTTATTGATGATGCTATAGCTAATATAGAATCTGCAAAAAGTACCGGCCTGCAAACTATTCATTTGCCTTCACCTAAAACTATTCTTGAACTTGATTTGTAAAATCTATTTTATCTCTTCGAAATCTATATAATCTTCCGCAGGTGGCTTAGGTTTGTCCTGTTGTTTTTGTGCTGGTGTTGAGGTATGCCTTTGTTGCTGGTATTGCTGTTGTTGCTGGTTCATTTCATTGAACCTGTTTCTTACCTGTGAAGTTGTTTTGTAAACAGGTACGATAAAATCAAATATCAGTTTATATAAAAGATATACTACCAAAAAAGTAAAAAGCCATTCAATAATCATAGTGTAAAGGTAACAATGCTTTTTAAAAAATAGTGCTGGCTATGTATTTTCACAACAGCTTAACCAACTGTTGATTTGGAAGATATTTGTTTGAATACTACATTTGCACCGGAAATCATCAGAGGAAGGGAACGCGATTCGTTCCCTTCTCTTTTTACCATATATGTCAACAGTCACTATTTTAGAGAATTTAGAAAAAATAACCAATCATTTCCTGGAAAATGAAACCGGTTATTTTTTAGTGGAAATAAAAATAAAACCCACAAATAATGTCAAAGTTTATATTGATGGTGATAAAGGTATTTCCATAGAAAAATGTGTTCAATTCAATAGGCATTTGTATAAGCTGATAGAAGAAGGTAAATATTTTCCTGAAGGTGATTTCTCTCTTGAGGTTTCATCTCCAGGAATTGATAAACCCCTGAAATTGCACCGGCAATATGTAAAAAACACGGGGAGGAATGTAGAAATCATTTTAACTGACGGAACAATAAAATCAGGTAAATTATTACAGGTTTCTACAGAAGACATCCTGATTGAAGAAAAATCAGGCAAAGGCAAAAAAACAGAATTCAAACAATTAGTCATTCCATTTTCTAACATAAAAACTACAACAGTTCAAACAGAATTTTAAAAGAAAAGTTACCAATGTGAGGTAACGTATTTATAAAATGAAATTTTATGGCAAGTATAAATTTAATTGAAGCCTTCCAGGAGTTTAAAGAGGCAGAAAACATAGACAGGCCCACTATGATGAAAGTGGTGGAAGATGTATTCAAAACTTTGCTGCGAAAGAAGTATGGCAGTGATGATAATTTTGATGTCATTGTAAATGCAGAAAAAGGTGACCTTGAAATTTTCCGTCGTCGTATGATTGTGGAAGACGGAGAAGTTCAGGACCCGTTGGCAGAAGTTGGTTATAGTGATGCTATAAAAATTGAACCTGATTTTGAAGTAGGAGAAGAATTATACGAAGAAGTGGATATGCTTGATTTTGGCCGCCGTGCGATACTCGCTGCCAAACAAACATTGGCAAGCCGCATCAGTGACCTGAAGAAAAATGTACTTGTAAAAAAATATGATGACAGGATTGGAGAAATTATTAATGCCGAAGTTTACCAGGTATGGAAAAAAGAAGTTTTATTAATGGATGAAGAAGGTAATGAACTGATATTACCGAAGAGTGAACAGATTCCACAAGACTATTTTAAAAAAGGAGAAAATGTACGTGCAGTGGTAAGTCGTGTAGATTTAAAAAACAATACACCTGTTATCATTCTAAGTCGTACCAGCCCTGACTTTTTAGCTAAACTGCTCGAAATTGAAGTACCTGAAATATTTGATGGATTAATCACTATCCGCAAAATCGTTCGGGAACCAGGAGAACGTGCAAAGGTTGCTGTTGAAAGTTTTGATGACAGGATAGATCCTGTTGGCGCCTGTGTGGGCATGAAAGGTAGCCGTATCCACGGTATTGTAAGGGAATTAAAAAACGAAAATATTGATGTCATTAACTGGACAAACAATATCCAGTTATTAATACAACGTTCTTTAACGCCATCAAAAATCAGCTATATGGAATTGGATACTGAAAATAAACATGCTGATGTTTATCTGAAAGCAGACCAGATTTCACTTGCTATTGGCAGAAGGGGTGTTAATATTAAACTTGCATGCGAGCTGACAGATTATGACATTGATGTATTCCGCGAAAATGAAGGAGAAATGGAGGAATTTGATATTGACCTGGATGAATTTGCGGATGAAATTGATACCTGGATTATTGACCAGTTAAAAAGAATCGGATGTGATACTGCACGAAGTGTAATGGATTTGAGTGTGGATGAATTAGCACAAAGAGCAGATCTGGAAAAAGAAACAATAGAAGATGTGAAAAGGATATTAGCAAAAGAGTTTGAAAAAGAATAATATTTGCAGGTTATAATAGAATATCGTTTTAAAGAAAATAAAAAACAGGTTGTATGAGTTAAACGAAAACGTTATATCCGGCCTGCATCAAACAAAAAAAAATTAATGGCTGAAGTTAAGTTACCAAGATTATTAGGCGCCGCAAAAGAATTCAACATAGGTCAGGATACACTTATTGAATTTTTGGTAGGCAAAGGTTTTGATCGTGATGAATTAAAGCCAACTGCAAAGCTTACCCTTGAAATGTATAGTGCTTTACAACAGAATTTCCAGGGAGATAAAGTAGCCAAAACAAAGGCAGACCAGGTTGAAATTCCAAAAAGCACACAAACAGAAAGGAAAAGAAAAGAAGATGAAGAAATTATTTTCAAAAGAGAAGAACATAAAGTAGCCGTTACAGAAACACCAAAACCACCGGTACAAGAGCCAACTGTACAGGAAGTAGAAGAGATAAAAGCACCAGAAGAAAAAAGTACTTCAGTTGATGTTCAACCTGAAATCCCGGTTGTAACAAATGAACCGGATATAATAAAAATTGAAGCCCCGGAAATAGAAGGCCCGAAAATTGTTGATAAAATAGATCTTGCTGCTATTAATACTTCAACAAGACCTAAAAAAATTGAGAAAAAAATTGTCAGGCAGGAGCCAGAAAAAAAAGATGAAGAACCAATCCCTGAATCACCAGTAGAAGAGAAGTTGCCAACAGAAGAAAAATCAACTGAAACAGAAGAAGAAGGTTCTGCTGTAATAGAAAATATCAGGGCCGAAAAAATTGAAGGACCTAAAGTATTGGGTAAAATTGAACTTCCTGTAGATAATGATACTAGGCCTAAACCATCGTCATCGCCAAGAGAAGAAAAAAGAAAAAGAAAACGAATTCCTATTGATAAAAAAAGTGGCGGAAGCAATTTACCAATAGAAAAAAGAACTGAGGGGCAGCAACAACAAAGGCCGCCACGCCAGGGTGAAGGAAGAGATAATCGTTTCCGAAGGGATGGTGGTCCTGGAGGAGGCAGAGGCCAACAACCCAATCGCGGATCTGGTGGTGGACACAGAGATAAGCGTCATGTGCCCCCGGATAGAGAAATAGATCAAAAAGAAATCCAGGATAAAATACGGGAGACTCAGGCTAAACTGGCTGGATCCACCGGCCGTGGCAAAAGCATAAAAGCCAAACACAGGAGAGAAAGAAGAAACGAAGCTGCTGAAAATGCGGATGCTACTGAGACAAATATTTTGCAGGTTACAGAATTTGTAACTGTAAGCGACCTTGCAAATCTGATGGATGTAAGCTTTGCAGAAATTATCAGCAAATGTATGAGCCTGGGTATAATGGTATCAATTAACCAAAGGCTTGATGCTGAAGTAATAGAACTGGTTGCTGGGGAGTTTGGATATGAAGTTGAATTCATTGGACTGGATGACGCTCATGAAGAAGATGATGTTGAGGAAGATAATCCTGATGATCTTGTACCAAGACCCCCTATTGTAACAATTATGGGGCATGTTGACCATGGTAAAACATCATTGCTCGATTATATTCGAAATGCAAATGTTGTAGCAGGAGAAGCAGGAGGAATTACACAGCATATCGGTGCCTACCAGGTTACAATAAAAGACGATAAGAAAATAACATTTCTTGATACCCCTGGTCATGAAGCATTTACCGCCATGCGTGCCAGGGGTGCAAAAGCTGCTGATGTTGCTGTTATTGTAATTGCAGCTGATGACGCTGTAATGCCACAGACCAAAGAAGCTATCAGTCATGCCCAAGCTGCAAACCTACCCATGATTTTTGCCATCAATAAAATAGATAAAGATGGGGCTAACCCTGCCAGGATTTATGAACAACTTTCACAAATGAACATTCTAGTGGAAGAATGGGGTGGCAAATTTCAAAGCCAGGAAATCTCTGCCAAAAAAGGCACAAATGTTGACGCTTTATTAGAGAAAATTTTATTGGAGGCAGATCTCTTAGACCTGAAAGCCAATCCTAACAGGGAAGCTTCAGGCACAGTAATAGAAGCATCGCTTGACAAAGGCCGAGGTTACGTTGCCACAGTTTTAGTACAAAATGGTACTCTTAATCAAACTGACCTGTTGGTTTCGGGGCAATATTTTGGACGATTGAAAGCTCTGACAAATGAAAGAAACCAGAGAGTTCAACATGTGCCACCATCTTCACCGGTACAGATTTTAGGATTAAATGGAGCTCCCCAGGCAGGTGAAAAATTCAAAGTATATGCTGATGAATCTGAAGCAAAAGAAGTGGCTGCCAATCGTTCACGCATTTTACGTGAACAGGGCTTAAGAACACGAAAACATATCACACTTGATGAAATTGGACGCCGCCTTGCTCTTGGTAATTTTAAAGAACTTAAAATTATAATCAAAGGTGATGTAGATGGTTCTGTTGAAGCGTTAAGTGATTCATTACAGAAACTTTCAACCGAAGAAATTGTAGTAAGTGTTGTTCATAAAGCTGTAGGCCAGATTTCTGAAAGCGATGTTCTCCTTGCAACTGCATCTGATGCTATCCTGTTAGGATTTAATGTAAGGGCATCATCACAGGCAAGTAAACTTGCACAAAGCGAAGGTGTTGAAATTAAAACATACTCCATCATTTATAATGCCATTGAAGAAATCAAGAGTGCGATGGAAGGTATGCTTGAACCAAAGGTGGAAGAGAAAGAAGTGGCTACTGTTGAAATACGCGAAGTGTATAAATTTGATAAAGCCACAGTTGCTGGTTGTTATATAACAGAAGGAAAGATAAAACGTGACAGTAAAATCCGTTTATTCAGGGATGGTATCCTTATCTACCCCCGGCAGGAAGGTGCATTTGCAGAATTGGGTAGCCTGAAACGTTTTAAAGATGATATGAAAGAAGTTGCTTCCGGTTATGAATGTGGCTTAACAATAAAGAATTTCTCTGATATTAACCCATCTGATACAATAGTGGCTTACGAAAAAGAAGAAATAAAACGTACTTTGTAATTAAAGTACAATCTAAAAATAGTTTGTAAAACCTTATGCAAAGTAGTCCCAGTATGGGCTTGAATGAAGTTTAGTGAAAATATTTTCACTAAACTTTTTTGCATTTTAATGAATAGGTTTTAATCAAATCAGCCGGGATCAAAACAATTTTTCCAGTTTATAATTCACTTACCAGTTTTTTAAAGAGGGCAGTCATTTTTGGTTCAGTAGCATTAGCAGCTGCCAGCACTTCTTCATGAGTTATTATATTGTCCTCATCACGAATGCCAATATCAGTAATAATACTCATGGCAAAAACTTTCATACCTGCATGAACTGCAGCAATTACTTCCTGAACAGTACTCATGCCTACAGCATCACCACCAATAGCTTTTATTAATTTATATTCAGAACGCGTTTCAAATGTTGGTCCGGTTACACCGCAATAAACACCTTCTTTAACCTCATAACCTAAATATTCTGCAATTGATTTTGCCTTAATGATAATTTCACTACTATAAGGTTCACTCATATCCGGGAACCTCGTCCCTACTTCATCAAAATTTTCCCCTAATAAAGGATTTACAATAAATAAACTGATGTGATCTTTAATAATCATCATATCCCCAACACTGAAAGATGGATTTACACCACCAGCAGCATTAGATATCAAAACCGTTTCAATACCCAACATTTTCATTACTCGAATTGGGTAAACAATCTGTTTTGGTGTATAACCTTCATAATAATGAAAACGGCCAGACATCACCATAATATTCTTCCCGGCCATTCTGCCAAAAATAAGCTTTCCGACATGTCCTTCTACTGTGCTTACAGGAAAATTAGGTAATGCACTATATTCTATTTCACAATCAACCTGTATGTCATTTACTAAATTCCCCAGGCCACTACCCAAAACAACGCCAATCTGAAGTGTTCCTGAATATTGTTTTCTAATATATTCAACAGTTTCACCCAGCTGATCCAACAAATTATTTTTCATACCATCTAAATATGTCAAAGATATAGGAACTACACCTGTGATTATGTAATTAAGGACAACATTCAAGAATGATTTATTGTTTTATTCCTTTTAAATATAGTTTGCTTTAAGATTTCTGAGAAAAATTGAATCCATATAAAAAAACAAGAAGGCTCCAATTGTGCAGTCATCAGAGTTTGGAAAAAATCCAGAAACACATTTAAATTATTTACAGCTAAGAAAACCTGATGTTTAACATTAGAGCAATTACCCTATTTTTGCCGACCACAAAAAATCAGTATTGTTTTATGAATGAGATGTTCTTTATGCTTGTACCGGTTATGGGTATAATCGGGCTTTTATACACTTTTATTAAATTTAATTGGGTTGGAAAGCAAGACCCGGGAAGTGAGCACATGCAAACTATCAGTAAACATATTGCTGATGGTGCTATGGCTTTTTTAAAATCTGAATGGAAAATTCTGGGATACTTTGTTGTTATCGTTGGATTATTACTTGGTGTAATGGCAATGAGCAATCCAAATTCCAGTCCTGCAATTGCAATATCTTTTGTTGCGGGTGCATTTTTCAGTGCCACAGCTGGTTATATAGGTATGAAAATAGCTACAAAAGCAAACGTGCGTACAACCCATGCAGCCAGGACAAGTTTATCAAGGGCATTAAGGGTTTCATTTACCGGTGGTTCAGTTATGGGTTTAGGAGTTGCAGGATTAGCTGTATTAGGATTAGGTGGTCTTTTTCTAATACTAAGACAGATTTTTGCCCCGGGGGCACCAGCCAATTCAGAAGAAATGATCCGTACTATAGAAGTTCTTACCGGTTTCTCTTTAGGCGCTGAATCTATTGCATTGTTTGCCCGTGTAGGTGGAGGTATTTATACTAAAGCTGCAGATGTGGGCGCAGACCTGGTAGGTAAAGTGGAGGCTGGGATACCTGAAGATGATCCCCGCAACCCTGCTACAATTGCAGATAATGTTGGTGATAATGTTGGTGATGTTGCAGGAATGGGAGCAGATCTTTTCGGGTCTTATGTAGCAACAATTTTAGCAACAATCGTATTAGGCCAGGAAGTAAAAGGCCCCAATGGAGATATTCTTACAGGAACATTTGGTGACACTGCTCCAATTCTTTTGCCTATGCTGATTGCAGGTATAGGAATTATTTTCTCCATGATAGGAACACTTTTTGTAAGAATCAGTGATTCTGCAGGAATCAGTACAACCGTTGTACAGAAAGCATTGAATATGGGTAACTGGGGCTCTATTGTTTTAACAGCTATTGCCAGCTTTGCTCTTGTAAAATATATTCTTCCCGACCAAATGGAACTTCGTGGAATCAGTTTTACCAGCAATGGTGTAATAGGAGCCATATTCGTTGGACTCGCGGTTGGAACTTTAATGAGCCTGATAACAGAATATTATACCGCAATGGGTAAACGCCCGGTATTAAGCATCATTCGTCAATCAGGAACAGGACATGCTACCAATGTTATTGGCGGTCTTGCAGTGGGTATGGAATCTACATTCCTGCCTATACTCGTATTAGCAGGTGGTATTTATGGCTCTTATGAATGTGCAGGTCTTTATGGTGTTGCTATCGCTGCTGCAGGTATGATGGCAACTACAGCTATGCAATTAGCTATTGATGCTTTTGGACCAATTGCAGATAATGCAGGTGGTATAGCAGAAATGAGTGAACTACCAAAAGATGTGCGTGAAAAAACTGATATCCTTGATGCAGTAGGTAATACCACTGCAGCTACAGGTAAAGGATTTGCATTGGCATCTGCAGCATTAACTTCACTGGCATTGTTTGCTGCATTCGTTGGCGTTGCAGGTATTTCTGGTATTGATATTTACCATGCTGATGTATTAGCTGCATTATTTGTAGGTGGTATGATACCTTTCTTCTTTTCTTCTTTAGCAATTCGTGCTGTGGGACAAGCTGCAATGGCCATGGTTGAAGAAGTACGCCGCCAGTTCAGGACAATTCCAGGCATCCTGGAAGGAACAGGAAAACCTGAATATGAAAAATGCGTTGCTATTTCTACCGAAGCATCAATAAAGAAAATGTTGTTGCCTGGTGCAATTGCTATTTTATCTCCATTGATTATCGGATTCCTCATGGGGCCAGAGGCATTAGGTGGTTTTTTAGCCGGTGCAACTGTTAGTGGTGTTTTGATGGGCATGTTTCAGAATAATGCAGGTGGCGCATGGGACAATGCGAAAAAGTCTTTTGAAAAAGGCGTTGAAATAAACGGCGAAACACATTTTAAGAAAAGTGAACCACATAAAGCATCTGTTACTGGTGATACAGTAGGTGATCCTTTTAAAGATACTTCAGGACCATCAATGAACATCCTGATTAAATTAATGAGTATAGTTTCTCTTGTAATCGCACCAACATTGGCACAGTTGAGCCATAAAAACGATGCAGCAATGATGAAACAAAAAGCTCCGATAGGAGCAACAACTACTGTTGTAAAGAAGTAATAATTGTTGTCAATTTTTAAAAAGAGGTTGCCTTTAAAAGCAACCTCTTTTTATTTTTACTTAAAATTTTTTGAAAGTGAAAATGTATTTCTCGATGATGCTGTTGTCAGTTTTACTATGCTCATGTACAGACAGTATCAATAAAAATAACAATAACGATTCAATCATCAGTCCTTCTGAAAATATCAGTATTGCGCGATCATCAGTTAACCCAAATGCAATTAAAACTTATGAAGAAACCGTAAAGAGCTTTGAAACAACAGATCATTTTAAAGTGTCAATTTTTGAAACAAATCAAACCTTTAATTTTTTAATTAAGATCAGTTATAAGCAAATGAATGAAACTGATACATTACATGTGCCTGACTTTGGCAGTTTACCATCTGTTGATATCATAAAAGGAGATTCCATTCGCCCTTCCTGTATTATTGGTTTTTATGACAAGAATAAAAATTTCAAAGAATCAAAGCTTATCTATTATAAAGAAAATATCCTAAAAATAAAAGTATTAAAATACTATGCTGTTTATTCTGATTAATTCCCAGTTCAGACTGAATAAATAAATTTTCTATACATTTATCTGTATAATGATTTTTTTTAACTCGACTCATCCAAAATCACTAAGCAAAAAAATGAAAAATGTTACCCGGGCTTTTACTATATTACTCTTCGTTTTAATTCATCATCAGGCAATTTGTCAACAGGAAACAAAACCCAATATCATATTAATTTTAGCAGACGATCTTGCTTATGATAACCTATCTGTAAATGGTTGCACTTCTTATTCAACTCCTAACCTTGATTCAATGGCTCATCATGGGATTAATTTCACGCATTGTGAAAGCACACCATTATGTTCTACTTCCAGAATAATGTTAATGACTGGAAAACAGAATTTGCGTAATTACAGCAACTGGGGATACCTTGATACAACTGAAAAAACATTTGGGAATGTCATGAAAGATGCAGGTTATACAACCGGTTTTTTCGGAAAACTGCAACTACCTTTTTCTAATTCAAATATGCAGAGTTGGGGTTTTGATAAATATACGGTATTTAATATTACAGAAGACAGCATAGAAATGCAACGATATAAATCACCAACTTTAGTTGATAATAATAGCCGTGTTGCTGATAGTATTGTGGATGATAAATATTGTGATGATATTTTGACGGATAGGATTTGCAATTTTATTGATAGCAGTGTTTCAAACAATACACCATTTTTTATTTATTATCCAATGTCATTGGTTCATGCACCATTTGCCCCTACACCAAATGACTCTGCATATTCAAGTTGGGATCCATCAAGTGGTAAACTTGATACCAGCTTTTTCCGTTCAATGGTTGAATATATGGATATTAAAGTAGGAACAATTTTAAACAAGCTTACTCAAAAAGGGATTGATAGCAATACTATAGTAATTTTTACCGGGGATAATGGAACACCATTTCAGATTTATTATAACACCACAACAGCAAACAATATTGCAGGAGAAAAAGGATCTACTCATGAAAGAGGGACTCATGTTCCATTAATTGCATATTGGCCTGGCAAGATTCCTGAGGCACAGACAAACGATGACCTGATTGATTTTGCAGACTTCTTACCAACTTTTGCTGAGGCAGGTAATAATACAGACTTATATAAATATGGCACTTTGGATGGTTTAAGTTTCTATTCGAGGATGTTAGGTATTGAAGACACATCAAAATCAAATTTATTTCTTCACTTTAATTCCGGGCCTGGTTTTACCCCTCTTATAAGATGGGTGCGTGATAAAACTTATAAACTTTATGATAGTGCTGAAGATGATGAAACATACAGGTTTTATAATGTTGCTAATGATGAAGAAGAATTGAACCCACTCAACATTGATTCACTTACTCCTGATGAACAACAAATCAGGTCTCAGTTTTTATCAATATTAGATAGCATACCCAATTGGCCTTCTTGCCCGGCTTTAAGCAATGCTTTCGTAAAAGATATCTCAGATAATTCAGCAATAATCGGGGCTACTATTAATAGTCCTGGCGCCTCTGAAATTATTGAAAGAGGATCAAACATCAAACCTTCTTCAAAAAAAGATATGGATGAAGGTACCTTCCATTGCCCGTTAGGTAACAGCAGATTAATTGACAGTTTGAAAAACAAAGGCAAATTTTCACAATTACGTATCAACCTTACAAGCCAGACAAATTATCTTTTTTCTATGTATGCTATGAATGCCAATGAAAGCCACAGCACCGGGTATGCAAAAGGTAAATTCATTACGCTTTCTGCACCTCCTTTAACCCAGCCGGACTATTTCACATATTGTGATAATAAAAATGGATTAAGAATAAAATGGAATAGTTCTGAATTCCCGACTACCGGTGCAACAAAAAGAGGTTATGCATTATTTTACAGTACTGACAGAATTATTTTGAAAAAAAATATAAATGGAACAAATCCAGGTCAGATCACAAAGAATGGAATATTAGTTGATTTGTCTCCGAAAAAGGCGCCTAAATTACCAGATACGAGTGCGCTTGTTAAAGGTTTGACTCAAGGAGAAAGATATCATTTTCTTTTAATCCCATATACTTTTAATGGCAAGTCAGATTCAACTTATAATTATTTGTCCCAAAATGCTTTGAAGTTTACTACAAAACCTATAAGAGGGAATTTTTCATTTAGCACAACTACATCTGATTCACAGTATGGAGATTCTACCGGCATAATAGAAGTTCATCCTATAGGCGGTACAGGGCCATTTAAATTCAGTATTAATTCTGCTTCATTTACCGAATTCCCCATTTTCAAAAATCTATCATCCGGTTTATATCAAATCCAGGTTCAGGATCAGAATAAATGTTCAACCTCGCAGTCAGTTTTTATCCATTCATCTTATAATCCTATAGCTTCATTTAATAAAAATCATATCGTCACTGGCGGGGTTTCTATTGATTCGACCAAAACAAAATCGAGGTTTTGTATTTCTGTTACACCCAACCCTTCGGGTTCATTTTTCAACTTGTCAGTTGATAAAGACCAATTACAATATCTGGAATATATTCTAGTGTATGATATGAAAGGACATGTAGTGTATGAAAATGATAATCCTGTAAACACCCTTTATAAATTTGGTCAGGCGTTTCCAAAGGGTGAATATTTTGTTGTAGTGAAATCAGGATCTTATCTGTTTAAAACCAAAATTATTAAGAACTAAGAATAATATTATTTGACCAATTAAGTCAACATCAAAATTTATTGTGAATTGAACAGCGATTTTATCCAGAACTGAGTTGAAAATTCAAGAAGGTATGTTTTGTTTTTTTATATAAATTTACTGTAGATATACCAAAATTAGCTTCATGAATACATCCAATTTTTATTTTCAATCAAAGTCTTTAATTTCTTTAGTATTGTTAATAATATTTTTTCATGGGAATTTATCAGCACAGAATAAGCCCAACATCATAATGATCCTGGCTGATGATGTCGGCTATGATAATATAACTATAAATGGTGGCGAATCCTATTCAACACCCAACATAGATTCGATGGCAAGACACGGAATTAATTTTACTCATTGTGAATCCACTCCGCTTTGCTGCACATCCAGATCAATATTTTTAACCGGCAAATATTTAAACCGCAATTACAGCAACTGGGGCTATATGAATGACAGTGAAAAAACAATTGGTAATGTCATGAAAAACGCAGGTTATACAACAGAATTTTTTGGAAAGCTGCAATTTCAATATAGCACTCAACAAATGCAGGATTGGGGCTGGGATAAGCATATCGCATTTGAATTAACAGAAGATACTATGGCTTACAGGCGATATAAAAACCCTGTTTTAAGAGAAAACGGGTATAGGATTCCAGATAGTATTATGGTTGGGAAATATTGCGATGATGTACTCACCTCAAGGATCCTGGACTTTATTGACAGCAACAAAAACAAGAAACCATTCTTTGCTTTTTATTCAATGTCTATCGGGCATGATCCATTTTGTCCTACACCTGATGACCCTGAGTTTGCTGCATGGAACCCAAAATCACCAAGTAATCCAAAATATTATCCATCCATGATGAAATATATGGACAAATTAGTTGGGATAATTTTAAACAAATTGAAAACCGCAGGGATTGCCAATAAGACCCTCGTAATTTTTGCAGGAGATAATGGAACACCGGCAACTATTTTTTATAATGCACATGGTGATACAAACATACAGGGTGAAAAAGGAAAAACAACGGAAGGAGGTACACATGTCCCGATGATTGTGTACTGGCCGGGTCATGTGCAACAAGGATCAACAAATGATGACCTGGTTGATTTCGCAGATTTCCTGCCCACTTTCGCACAGGCAGGTGGGTTAATAGATTTGTCTGGTTTTGGGCCATTGGATGGTATTAGTTTTTACCCAAAAATTTTAGGGCGAAAAGGAATAAAGAAAAAACAATTGTATTGTTTTTATGATCCTGAAAATTTTGGTAAAGACAGCCTGAAAGTCTGGGAGCGTGATAAATCTTATAAACTATATGATTCAACAGGCATAGCAAAATCCGGAAAGTTTTTCAATATCATTAATGATCCGGAAGAAACATCACCACTTAATGACAGCCAATTAACAGTTAAAGAAAAAAACATTAAGAACAGGTTTGAAAATATTCTTGACACATCATATTCATGGCCTGATTGTCCAGGCATTACTTCTCCTCTTGCCAAAAAAATTGCCAGTACATCGGTAACTTTAAGTGCAATAATCACTTCAACCGGAGCATCTTCATTAATTGAAAGGGGATCCTGCCTGTCAACAAACAGGCAGATATTCCTCAGCTCAAACCGATTACGTGATTACAATGTGCAATTGGGAGAATATACAGTAAAAAGAGACAGCCTGAAACCGGAAACTTCTTACACTTATGTTGTTTATGCTATGAATGATAACCTGAGCCACAGTACTGGAACAGTACAGGGGAATTTTGTTACCCTTTCACAACCAGTACTTAAACAACCATGTGAATTTAATGTTTCAGAAAATGATAGTTTGGTTATAGCAAATTGGAATGATGCTGTTTTTCCTTCTTCAGGTGCCACTAAAGGTGGATACGTCCTGATTTATTCATCAACTGAACCAGTCATCATTGAAAATGCCAATGGCAAGGCACCTGAAACTATTGCATCAACTGGAAAAACAATTGTAATCACATCTGCGGATTTACCTGGCTTACCAGGAAAAGAAATTAAATTTCCGGCTTTACCAAATGACAGGAATTATTATTTCACACTTATTCCTTATACCTGGAATGGTATCTCTACAGAGACCTGTAATTATCTAATTGACGGAGCAATGAAATCAAAGCTTTCAAATATTCCAATCGCTGTTATAAATAAAAAAGAACATCACTAAATGTTTGGAATAATAATACCAGGAAATTTTTCTTAACCAAAATCGTTATTAACCCGGTAAAATTTGAACCAGGTATTAAATGAATTTTTGCAATACATTCAATATTCTTTCAATAAAAAGACAGATTTTGCAAAAACTTTCAGATTGATTGAATTTTTTTAGCAACAGTTCATTACCTTTGCCGTCCCAAAAAAAGATTTTATGGCAAGAGTTTGCGAAGTAACCGGTAAAAAACCAATGGGCGGCCATTATGTTTCTCACTCAAACATAAAAACCAAACGCCGTTTTTTGCCCAATCTTCAAAAGAAGCGTTTTTATTTTGCTGAAGAAGACCGCTGGGTTACTTTAAAAGTTTCAACTGATGCCATCCGTACTATTAATAAACGCGGGTTAGCATCTGTAATTAAAGAATTAAGGGCCAACGGCAATAATATTTAAAGTAATTTACAATGGCAAAAAAAGGAAACAGGGTACAGGTAATTTTAGAATGTACCGAACATAAAACAAGCGGTTTACCAGGCACCAGCCGTTATATTTCTACAAAAAACAAGAAGAATACTCCTGAGCGCCTCGAGTTGAAGAAGTATAACCCAATATTGAAAAAAGTAACCGTTCACAAAGAAATTAAATAGTACGTTGCAGGATGATGGAAATGTTTAAAAATTCATTCTTCCAGACAGCAAATAAAATTATTAAATAAAAGAAAATGGCAAAAGCAGCAAAAACGGCGATTAAGTCAAAAGACCAGAAAGCCGCAGCAGAAGCAAAAAACTGGAGCAAGGTGATCCGGAGTGTTCGCAGCCCAAAAACCGGCGCTTATACTTTTAAAGAAGCCATTGTGCATAAAGACAAGATCAAAGAATTTCTTGCCGGTAAATAAAATTTATTAAAGGCTGTTTTTCAACAGCCTTTTTTTATTTCTCTAATTCAAGCACCAACATATCCATACTGTCTATTTCAAAATTTGTGCTTGTGTTATAAACAGTTTTATTGATTACATCAACCGCTTTTGAAAACCCATTTGTTCGTTCTGCATATTTTGAAAAATCAACAGTTTTAGGTTTATCACTTGTATTCATTACACACATGATGGTTTGGTTGTCGTCATACCTGAAATAAACATACAAACCATCTACCGGAATATATTGCATCATCTTCCCGGTTTTCAAAGCAGAAGAATTTTTCCTGAAATTAGCTAATGTTTTTATTAATGACTGAACTGATAATTGGTCCTTCGATAATCCTGCACCTGTAAAAGCATTTACTTTATCGCCTTTCCATCCACCAGGGAAATCCAATCTTACCCATCCATCAGGATTTGTAACACCAGCCATCAATACTTCATCACCATAATACATTTGAGGGATTCCTCTTTCTGTCAGCAACCATTCAAATCCCATTTTATCTTTTTGCAAATTGCTGTCAACAACAGAATACCACCTGCTCAAATCATGATTATCTAAGAATATAGCATTGCGTGTTGGGTCAGTGTATAAAAAATCATTACTCAATGTTTGATACAATTTAGTTACCCCATTCGTCCAGCCAAAAGGTTCCATCAATGCAGGTTGGATACCATAAAACAAACACTGGAAATCTGTAACCCCCTGCAGGTTGCTTTTAAATTTTGTATTGATATTGTTTTGAGCAAAATAGGCTTCATTTGCCACACCATGCACCCACGCTTCACCAAACATTGTTATGTGGGGATATTCATCAGTTAATGCCTGATTGCAACGATTCATAAAATCAAGGTCATTATAAATGTAGGTATCAATGCGCCATCCATCCACACCAAATTCTTCCACACAATAAATTGCATGCTGGATTAAAAAGTTTGCAACAAGCGGGTTTGACTGGTTGAGGTCAGGCATTTCAGTAGTGAACCACCCATCCACTAATTTCTTTTCATCAGACTTAGCTGCATGTGGGTCAAACAAAGGCTGGTCCCTGTAATTGGTTTGTGTAAACTGTGGCCATTGATGCAGCCAGTCTTTTGAAGGCGCATCCTGTACCAGGAAATTATATGAGCCAACATGATTATACACAGCATCCTGTATCAGTTTCATTCCACGCTTATGCAATTCATCACTTAATTGCAGGTATGCTTTTTCTCCACCCAACCGTGGGTCAATTTTATAATGATTGGTAAATGCGTAACCATGTTCTGTTCGGTTGGGCATATCATTTTCCAGGACTGGTGTCATCCACAATGTTGTTACACCTAAATTTTTCAAATAATCAAGATGATTAATGACGCCCTGCATATCACCACCATGCCTTAAGAAAATTGAATCCCTGTTGAGCGATTGGTCGCGCATACCAGCAATACGGTCATTTGTTGTATCACCATTGCTGAAGCGGTCAGGCATCAACAGGTAAATGAAATCAGATGAATTTACACCTTGCGCAAATAGGGTACCGTTACCTGCTCTCCTGTTCTTCAATTCATAATTAATTTTCACTGTACCAGTTCCAGTGCCAAAACTGAATGTGCGCACACCTGCTTTTGCATTCTTATCAATCACCAAATCAAGGAAAACATAATTGGGGTTTTCAACCCTTTCAATTTGTTTTAATGTGATGCCATCAGCAATTTTCACACCACCGGCAACCATTTTGACCATTGGTATCTTATCAGCAATTTTCTCAGAACGGACCATAAGCTGAAGATTTGGGTTCTTCATTCCAATCCACCAATGGGTCGGATACACTTCAATATTTTGCGCTGATAAGTTGATACAGCAAATTGTAAGCAGTAAAAAATAAAAAAGCTTTTTAATCATATTTATTTTAAAATATACAGTAACAAAATTCTTTAACTCATTTGGTATATAAAGCACTTCAAATACAAATCACGATTATTCATTATTCTTTTATTTCCAACAAGGCAACTTCACCATCATCAATCATTTCATTCTTCTTTTCTTTTATCGTAACATAACAAATAATACCTGCAAGAACCATCATTACACCACCAATCTGCACAGCCAACATCCTGTCATTGTTGAGCCAATGCTCCATAATCCATCCAAAGAATAAAGAAGCAATGATTTCTGGTAATACAATAAAGAAATTAAAAATACCCATATACACTCCAATCTTGTCTTCAGGTAAAGCGCCTGCAAGCATTGCATAAGGCATTGAAAGGATGCTGCTCCAGGCTATACCAACACCGGTCATACAGAAATATAATTCGTAAGGCTGTGTAACAAATCGCACAGATACCAGGCCTATTGCACCACAGAGCAAACAGAGTGAATGAGTTGTTTTCCTGCCTAATTTTTTTGCAATAAAAGGTATTAATAAAGCAAATAAAAATGATACAATATTGTAATAAGCTAAAGTCAACCCGCCATATTCAATTCCCTTTGTATAAACCGGGTCAGCAGTATCAACAGCATGAAAAATATTTCTTGCAACTGCAGTATTGTAATAAAACCACATTAAAAATAATCCTGGCCAGGTAAAGAATTGCACCAATGCCAGCTTCTTCATTTTTAATGGCATGTTCATAATTGCTTCATTGATTTCTTTTATTCCATGTGCAAAACCTTTTTTCTCTTCTTTTTCTTTTGCTGGCAAATCAGCAGGCGGGTATTCTTTTGATGTAAGCACTGTATATAAAACAGCAATAAAAAAAATAGAACCACCCACATAAAATGCAAACTCTACAGATTCAGGAATACTACCATTAACTGAAACACTGGAAACATGAAAAACATTTGACATCAGCCAGGGCAATGCAGAAGCAATAGTTCCACCAAGTCCAATTAAAAAACTTTGCATTGCAAAACCAACAGTCCGCTGGCTATCGGGAAGTTTATCAGCAACAAATGCCCTGAAGGGTTCCATTGCAATATTGCCAGATGTATCCAATATCCATAATAAACCTGCAGCCATCCATAACGAACCACTGTTTGGCATAAGGAATAAACAAATTGTACTCAACAATGCGCCAACAAAAAAATAAGGCCTTCTCCTGCCCCACCACGGATGCCATGTCCTATCACTCATGTAACCAATGATTGGTTGAACAAATAATCCTGTTAAAGGCGCTGCAAGAAATAAGAGTGGGATTTGTTCCGGCTTAGCTTTTAAATATTCATAAATAGGGCCCATGTTGGCTCTTTGAAGGTCCCATCCAAATTGAATCCCGAAAAAACCAAAACTCATATTGAAGATATGAGCAAAACTTAATCTTGGTTTTTGAATTACTGAAGTGCCAACAGGAGCAGTTGCTGCCATAACAATCGTTTATCTACAAATATGTATAAAAAACACATACCTCTGTTTTATACAGGTGAATATTTTTAACAATGGCACTTCAACTAATAAAATTTTACCGTTGCTATTTTTTTAAATTTGCAGTATTAAATGAAATGTTGTGAAAAAGATTATTAAGGTTATCAGGAATATTTTCTTCCCAAAAAAGAAATGTTGTCAATAGAGTTTGGCAGATTTAATTTCAACATGTAACATTGCACTCCTTTTTAAAGCCCGTGTGGCGGAATTGGTAGACGCGTCAGACTCAAAATCTGGTTCTCGCAAGGGAGTGAAGGTTCGATTCCTTTCGCGGGCACATAACACACAACTAAAAAGGCTGCAGATGCAGCCTTTTTAATTTTATATTAAATTCCTTTCTTCTTTTTACATCATTGCAACCACTTTTACCCCATATATAAACCTGTTCTTATAAATTTCCCCTCAATGCCTGTTCTCTTTCTATTGCTTCAAACAATGCTTTGAAATTTCCTTTACCAAAACTCTTCGCTCCTTTGCGCTGAATGATTTCAAAAAATAATGTAGGCCTGTCTTCAACCGGTTTTGTGAAAATCTGCAACAAATAACCTTCATCATCCCTGTCAACCAGTATTCCTAAATTTTTCAAAGGCTCAACATCTTCATCAATTGCACCAACCCTTTCAAGCAGGTCATCATAATAAGTTGTGGGAACTTTTAAAAATTCAACTCCACGGCTTTGTAAAGAAGTAACTGTTTCCACGATATTTTTTGTAGCAAGGGCAACGTGCTGCACACCTTCACCATTATAAAAATCAAGATATTCTTCCACCTGTGATTTTTTCTTTCCTTCTGCTGGTTCGTTGATAGGGAACTTCACAAATCCGTTACCGTTACTCATCACTTTACTCATCAATGCAGAATATTCAGTAGAAATATCTTCATCATCAAAAGATAAAATATTCCTGAAGCCCATCACATCTTCATAAAATTTTACCCATTTGTTCATCTGGTTCCAGCCTACATTCCCAACACAATGGTCAACATATTCAAGCCCTGTTGATGGAGGGTTGTAATCTGTTTCCCATTTCCTGTAACCCGGCATAAAAGCGCCTTTATAATTTTTTCTTTCAATAAACAAATGAACCGTATCACCATAAGTGTAGATGCCACTCATCACCACTTCACCATTTTCATCCTGCAATACTTCTGGCTCCATAAAACTCTTCCCGCCTCTTTTTGTTGTCTGGTACCAGGCATCACGTGCATCATCCACCCTTAGTGCAAGAAATTTTACACCATCACCATGCTTAAAAATATGTTCTGCAATTTTGCTATCTTTTTTTAATGGTGTGGTTAGCACGAAAGTGAGTTTATTCTGTCTCACCACATAACTGGCTTTATCTTTCACTCCGGTTTCAGGGCCTGAATATGCCAGGCTTTGAAAACCAAAAGCCGATTTATAAAAATGTGCTGCCTGCTTGGCATTTCCAACATAAAATTCAACATAATCTGTTCCCTGTAAGGGTAAAAAATCTTCCTGTTGTACAGGTGTTTTCTTTTTGGCAATTGCTGTTTCCATAAATGATAAAATTTACACTAACAACCGTTAGTAACAGGCAAATATAATATCATCCTTAATAATTTGCTTTGAATTAATGTTAAAGAAAACTACTCCTCACAATCAAAAAATAAGATTCAACATAAAGTCATTTTTTCAAGGAGATATTTTCGAATTGCAAAAGGGTCATGGTTGAGTTGATTTTTAATAGTTCGTGCTTTTCAATTTATCAACCAGGATTTATTTTAATTAATTCACAGGCATTTTATTTACAATGATTTTTACAGGATTATTTTATCGGAATAAATGTTGAAATAAACAATCATTTCCAGGAGAAAAGCTATATATACATTAATTATTTTTTTTAAAATAAAAATCAATACTTGTTATAACTTTAATGCAAGAATCCTGTGTGGTATGAAGTGGTTGCTTGTATATATTTTCATTCTTATTTCCTGCACGCTGCCTGCGCAAATCAGGAACTATAACTTCTCTTCAATTGATGCAATGGCAGAAGATATTGATGCTAATTCGCCAGATACATTAGCACATCTACTGACTGCGCCTTATACAACAGACCTTGAAAAAGTGCGTTCAATTTTTTACTGGATTACAAGCCATATTGAATACAACACTATCCGTTACCAACCCCGGTTTACAGCATATAAAAATTATGATGATGATTCAATCTTTGATGATGAT
The DNA here is from genome assembly GCA_964400415.1 of uncultured Parafilimonas sp. GTDB lineage: Bacteria > Bacteroidota > Bacteroidia > Chitinophagales > Chitinophagaceae > Parafilimonas. The sequence goes on along the minus strand of CAYNTP010000015.1, from coordinate 54,484 downwards.
TCTGTATTGAAACCTTTGGATGAAAGAGTTGCAATTCTTGTATTGAAAAGAAGATATGCTTTGTGTGATGGTTATGCCCGTTTATTTAAAACTCTCTGCGATTATGCAGGCATTAAAAGTGTTGTTATTACAGGCTATGCACGCAATGGTTCAGGCAGTAAACAATTCAGGTGTAACCATAAGTGGAATGCAGTTATGATTGACAGCAACTGGTATTTATTAGATGCTACCTGGGCAAGCGGCTATCTCAATTATAACGGCAGCAGGTTTATCCATGATTTTAATGATAATTATTTCCTGACACCTCCTAAATATTTTATCCGCGACCATTACCCTGATGATATTAAATGGACTTTGCTTGATGAACCAGTTTTGATACCGGAGTTCAAACATTCTCCATTCAAACTTCCGTTTTCTAATTATCAAATCACCTCCTACTTTCCAGCAAAGGGAATTATCAATGCAACTATTGGTGATACAATAAAAATTACCTTAAACACTACAGAACCAGGTAAGACACTTAGCTTATCCGACCTTAATTCCGCAGACTCAGCAGATATCGCTATCGCAGATTCAACAGCATTAGCAGATAAAAATTTTGTAATCAGTAACGATAATATATCAGCAAAATATATTGTTACCAACATCTCAGCGCAATGGCTGCAGGTGATATATAATAACAGGATTATTTTGAGATATAAACTCAATATCATCAAACAACCATTTCCTTATCCTGCCATTCAAATAAAAGATATAGCTGATATCAGGTAAATCATAAGATTTTTTATTCCGTTTCGCATCTTTAATTATTTTTAAGGCTCATCTTTAATTAATAACTATCATGAGCAAATCAGCACTATTATTTTGTACAATTTTTATCTGTAGTGTTTCATTAGCACAGACTACTTCAACTGTTGCCATTATTCCGCAACCTGTGCAGGTGGAACAGAAGCAGGGATTTTTTACATTGCCATCCAACATTACTATTCAAACAGCTGTTGCAGCAGACCTGGGACAAACTGTGGATGATTTACAGAAACAAATTTCATTATCCACCGGTTATAAAACTTTTGTTTCAACTAATTCTTCAAATGCTATTATCAAATTAGAACTCAACAAAACTGAAAACAAAATCCTCGGTAATGAAGGATATACTTTATCTGTTACTTCTAAAGACATAACAATAAAAGCTAACAAGCCTGCCGGGATTTTTTATGGTGTACAAACATTGATGCAACTTTTTCCTCCCGAAATAGAAAGTAAAAGCCTGGTGAAAAATGTTGAATGGAAAGCACCTTGTGTTGAGGTTACAGACTATCCACGTTTTGGGTGGAGAGGATTAATGTTTGATGTTTCCCGGCATTTTTTTACCAAACAGGAAGTGGAAGCATACATTGACCAGATGGCAAAATATAAATTCAATTTGTTGCACCTGCATTTAACTGATGATGAAGGATGGCGCATTGAAATAAAATCATTACCTAAACTCACACAAGTGGGTGCATGGAATGTTTATGGCGTTGGCCAGTTTGGTACTTTCCCTGTGCCCTCTCCTTCTGCACCCCGCAACTATGGTGGATTTTATACACAGGATGATATCAAAGAACTTGTTCAATATGCTAAAGAGAGATTTGTAAATATTATGCCCGAGATTGATGTACCGGGTCATAGCCTCGCTGCTATTACAGCATATCCTGAATTATCATGTTCAGGTGGCGTAGGAAATATTGGTGTGGCATCAGGCGAGCCTATCAAAGACTGGAGTACGCATACTGCATTGTATGATGATAATCTTTGCCCTGCTAACGAAAATGTTTATGAATTCCTCGATAAAGTAATTACAGAAGTGGCACAGCTATTTCCATTTGAATATATACACATGGGTGGCGATGAAACATTCAAGACATTCTGGAAGAGTAGTGCAGCAGTAACTGAATTGATGAAAAAAGAAAACCTGAAAACTTATGAAGAGGTACAGAGTTATTTTGAAAAACGGGTAGAAAAAATTGTTGAATCAAAAGGAAAAAAATTTATGGGATGGGATGAGATACTTGAAGGCGGTATTGGTCCAAGTGCTGCAGTGATGAGCTGGCGTGGCCCACAGGATGGTGTACCGGCAGCAGGCGCTGAAGAGAATGTAGATGGCGGCACAGTAGCAGCAAGGTTAGGTCATGATGTGGTGATGACACCAACTCAATATTGTTATCTTGATTATATGCAAAGCGACAGGATAATGGAACCTCATGTTTATGCATCACTGAGGTTAAACAAAGTGTATAGCTACAACCCAATGCCCGCATCTTTAACACCAGACCAGCAAAAATATATTCTCGGTACACAAGGCAATTTATGGACAGAGCAGGTGTTCACTTTTCGCCAGGCAGAATATATGACCTGGCCACGTGCATTTGCCATTGCAGAGAATGCATGGTCTCCTGTATCAGTTAAAAACTGGGATAATTTTGTGAGCCGTGTTGAAGCACAATTTAAAAGATTCAATGTAGAAGAAGTAAAATATGCTCCCAGCATGTATGACCCTGATTTTATTCCTTCTTACAATGCAGACAGCACAGTTGTAATTGCTTTGAAAAATGAAGTGAATGGTTTAAAAATTCATTACAGTTTTGACAACAGTTATCCTGATAAATTTTATCCTGTTTATACAAGCCCGTTAACTGTTCCGCATTATGCCACACAAATAAAACTTATCACATATCGTGATGGCAAACCTATCGGCAGGATGATATCAATGCCAATAGCAGAATTAAAAAGAAGGATTAATTCAAACAGTGATGATGAATAAAATTTGTTTGTTGTAAAATAAAAAACCGTTTCACTTGAAACGGTTTTTTTGTGTAAACCTTCCATCACTAATTATATACTGAAATCTCTCATATTGAATACAACCTGCAATTATCAAGGTTGAATTCTCTTCAGCAAAATAATATATGTGGGAAAATGGTCGCTGTAGCCACCACGATATACATTCCCATCCCAGGTGCGCATCGGGTAGCCTTTATATTTTCCAACATTTTCCACTAAAAATTCTTTATTGAAAATATGCTGCTGATAAAAAAAATAACCTTGCTGATTTTTATCTAACCAGGCTGCACTAATGAGGATCTGATCAAACAAACCCCAAGCATCCTGGTAAGCTAATGTGCCATTACCTTTTTTATATAAATCAATCCAGGGATTAAACAAACCACCAGGTTTCACATCCTGCATTTTCCCTTTTGCACCTAAGACTTTTACAACACTTGGGCTTATGGGATCATCATTCAAATCACCCATCATTATAATTTTTGCATTGATATTATTTTTTACAATTGAATCTATCATCTTTTTATCAACCATTGCAGCAGCAGCACGTGCAGGTGCACTTCTCTCTTCACCACCAACCCTGCTTGGCCAGTGATTGACAAATACGTGAACTGTGTCCCCATCAAGGACGCCTTTTACCCACAAAACATCTCTTGTGAAATAACTATTTTTTGAACCCGAAGGCAAACGCACAAATAGTTTCCTGCTATCAATCACTGTAAAATATTTGGGGTTGTACAATAATGCCACATCCACACCACGGATATCCCTTGAGTCATAATGCACGATCCCAAGGTTTCTTTTTTGCAATAATGGATGATGAATAAGATCATTAAGAACTGTATCGTTTTCAATTTCTGCAACCCCAATCAATGCAATGCCTTCAGGATTTACATCAGTACCAATTTGTGAAATAACTGATGCCAGGTGCCCTACTTTATCAAGATATATTTTACCATTATAATTTTTTGCTCCCGTAGGAAGAAAATCTTCATCCTTTACTTTAGGATTATCAATGGTGTCATAAAAATTTTCAAGGTTATAAAATGCAACAACCATAGGCTTGTATTGTTGCTTCTGCGCAATCAGGATGATGGGTAAAAAACAGGTAAAAAGCAGCAGGTGTTTTCTCATGGTTGAAAAAAGGTTCATCAAACTTACATAAGTCATTTTTATTTCTAAAAAAACATGCTTGTTTTTTGAAAATAAATTTTAGATTTGGTCAAATAACCGAACTAAACCCAACCATGAAAATCACTTTAATCCTCATACTCTTCTTCACTACACATGTGATGCTGATTGCACAAAATAATTCCAGCATTCCCGATACAATTCCAAAGCCTGATTCAATATTATTACAGGACATAAAAGACAATGCAATTGATAACACACCATTAATTTCTTTGGATGATAACGAGCTTTCAGATGCCAGCACACAAAATATTTCTTCATTATTAACTGCAGGAAGGGACCCTTTTTATAATGCCGCTGCTTTTAATTTCAACGCCGCCCGTTTTCGTGTCCGTGGTTACAATGCAGATTTTTCCGGGACATATATCAATGGTATCCGTATGAATAATCCTGATAATGGTTTTACGCCATTCAGTTTATGGGGTGGGTTGAATGATGTTTTCCGGAACCGGGATATCAACACAGGTATCAGGTACAACACATTTGCTTTTGGCAAAATAGGCAGTTCAACAAATATTGATATCCGTGCCAGCAAACAAAGGGCTCAAACAAATATCGGTTACGCATTTGCGAACAGGAGCTATGATCATAAATTCTTTTTTACACACAGCACAGGGATTAATCAAAACGGATGGGCATTTTCATTTTCTATAAGTTGGCGGTATGCAGGTGAAGGTTATGTGAAAGGTACTTATTACAATGGTTTCAGTTGGTTTGCAGCCATTGATAAAAAAGTAGGGCACAAACAAAATTTTTCATTGATTGCTTTTGCTGCTCCCTCAGAAAGTGGCAGGCAATCGGCATCCACACAGGAAATGTTTGACATTGCAGGCACACATTATTACAACCCATCATGGGGTTTTCAAAATGGCAAAATAAGAAATGCCAACATCAGCAAAAGCAAGCAACCTGTTATTATTTTATCTCATGATTTCCGAATCAGTAACAAAACTGAACTTGTAACATCTGCATCATATTTATCCGGAGAAAAATCATACACATCACTTGACTGGTATAATGCTCCTGACCCACGACCGGATTATTACCGCTACTTACCCAGCTATTATTCTAATGATAGTTATTTACAACAACAGGTAGCGGTTAATTTAAAAAATAACGAAGCTGCGAGACAGATTAACTGGGATAATTTATACAATATCAACCGCGGTAACATTTCATCCATATCAAATGCTGATGGCATAATCGGCAATACTGTAACAGGAAACCGTTCTTATTATATCGAAGGAGAAAGAGTAACCAACAGCAAAATATTTAACCTGAACACAGTGTTGAATTCAAGGTTGAATAACCATATTGATTTAACTGTTGGTGAAAGTTTCCAGGCAGCTACCAATAATTATTTTCAACGGGTTGCTGATTTATTAGGTGGTAGTTTCTGGGTTGATATTAACCAGTTTGCACAACGTGATTTTCCCACTGATAACAATGCTTATCAAAACAACCTGAACCATCCCAACCGTATTGTTACAAAGGGAGAAAAATATGGTTACAACTACAATATTATTTCCACCAAAGCGGCAATATGGTCGCAGTTTGTTTTCAGGTTTCCTCATGTAGATTTTTTTATAGCAGGCGAAGGTTCACAAACAACTTTCAGGAGACAGGGTAATGTAAAGAATGGATTATTCCCGGATAATTCTTACGGCAAATCGCCGGTTAATGTTTTTTATAATTATGCAGTAAAAGGAGGAGTTACTTATAAAATAAACGGCAGGAATTATTTATATATCAGTGGCGCCATACTATCCCGGGCGCCATATTATGAAGATGCTTATATTTCCCCGAGAACAAGGGATATTTTACAGGATAGCCTGACCAGCGAAAATACGCAGGCGTTAGAAGGTGGATATATCATGAATGCTCCAAAAATAAAAATCCACCTGGTTGGGTATTACACTCAGGTAAAACATGGGTTGAATGTGCTAACATTTTATCATGACGAATACCAGGCGTTTGTAAATTATGCACTCAGTAATATTAATAAACTATATTTTGGTTGTGAGTTGGGGTTTGATGCAAATGTGGCACGAAACATTAATGTATCCGGTGCAGCAGCAATAGGGAGATATTATTATAACAGCCGGCAAAAAGCTGTTACTACTATTGACAATACCTCTGTTATTTTAAACAAAGAAACAATTTACTCTAACAATTTCCGGATTCCATCCACGCCGCAGGAAGCATATAGTTTTTCGGTAAGTTACCGTTCACCAAAGTATTGGTTCATCAGTCTAACAGGCAATTACTTTAATGAAATGTGGCTTGACTTTAATCCAATGCGGCGCACTGCACTTGCAACAGAAAACCTGGATGCCGGCAGTAAATTATTTAATGATGTAGTTGCACAACAAAAATTACAACCTCAATATACAGTTGATTTGTTCGCAGGTTATTCATGGAAAATTCCGCATACATACATCGGTTCAGGTTTTCATAAAAAAGCAGTTTACCTGTATATGTATGCAGGCATCAATAATATGCTCAACAACAGGGATATTATTTCAGGTGGATATGAACAATTGCGGTTTGATTACTCAACATCTGACATCAATAAATTTCCTCCAAAATATTATTATGCAATTGGCATTAATTATTTCGCAAGTATTGCTTTAAGATTTTAACCCATGATGTATGAAACACTTCTTCTACCAACATTCAAAGAAAGTCATCTGCATATTTTATGTAGTTGCAATCGTTTGCTGCAATAAAAAATTTGATGAACCGCCTGCATATACCCCTCCTGATATTTCACCTACTTTAACCATTGCACAACTCAAAGCATTGCATGTAAATGGCAGCACTGAAACCATAACAACTGATGACATTATTGAAGGAGTTGTAATAGCCAATGATTCTTCAGGGAATTTTTATAAACAAATAATTATTGAAGATGAAACAGCAGGCATTTCAATAAATATTGATGACAACAATTTATATACATCATATCCTATAGGCAGGCAGGTTTTTATAAAGATGAATGGCCTGATATTGTACGATGACAACAACCTTGTATCTATTGGTGGAAGCAAGGATGTAACTAATAATGTCAACGCAATTGCAGGGCCATTAAAAAATCAGTATATCATAAAAGGGACTTCAAACAATCCTCTCGTTCCAAAAGTTGTTGACATCAGCGATTTAAATTCATCTTATCAAAACACTTTAATCAGTTTAATCAATATGGAATTTGATGAAGCTGATACTTCAAAACTTTTTGCAGATACTTCATCATCAAAAAATACGGTGAACCTCATTTTAAAAAATTGTTCAGGTAAAAGTATCACGCTACGAACAAGTGGTTATGCGGGCTTTGCAGGTGTTGCTGTTCCTAACGATAATGGAACCATTACAGCAATTTATTCTGAATACAGGACTACGCCACAATTATATATCAGGGATACTGCAGACATACAATTTAACGGAACAAGATGCGATGGTGGTCCGGCAGTGCAAACATCCATTGCTAACATCAGGAGTATGTATAAAGGAAATAATATGAAAATCGGCGCTTATAAAATTGGCGGAGTTGTCATCTCTGATGCAGCCAATAAAAATATTTCAAATGGCTCAATAGTTTTACAGGATGGCAATGCTGGCATTTCAGTTTATTTTGGTGGCGCTATAAATTATGCTATCGGTGATTCGATTGTGTTAGATATCACAGGAGATTCTTTGTTAAATTACCAGGGTTCACTTGAAATAAAAACAGCAAACGGTACGATAAAACCAAATCCTGTTGCAACAGGTAAGACAGTTATTCCGCAACAACTTTCAATTTCACAATTGAACGATAACCTTTCAGACCTTGAGTTTACTTTAATAAAAATTTCAAATGCGAGTGTGGTCGAAACAGGAACCTATTCAGGCAGTAAAACATTAAGTGATGCTTCAGGCAACATCACATTATACACTTCACCATCTGCAACATTTGCAGGCGATATTGTTCCAACAGAGCCTGCTGATTGGATTGGGTTTGGAAAATTTTTCGGCACCACAAAAGAGTTTACTATCCGCAACACATCTGATGTAGTTATTAATGATGGCACCAACAACGGAGGCATTGAATTAAACTCCTCTCCTTTTATACTCAACTTTGATAATATCGCATCAGGTTTGCCTGATGGTGTTTTAGTAAAAATATTATCAACATCCACATCAATCGGTAATGATGGTACATTCAATACAAGCCAATCCACATGGAGCAATACATCATCAGGCTTTAAAAATTTTGCAAGTGCTACTGGCCTCACAGCATCAAGCAATAGTGATGAGCAAAACAAATCCACCAACAGGGCATTAGGTGTTAAACAAACAGGCAGCACAGGTTTTGACCCTGGGGCAGCATTTGTTTTTGAGATAAACAACACTACCGGCAAATCAAATTTTACTTTCAGTTTTTTACTGCAATCACTTGCTGCAAATATCGGAAGAACAACTAACTGGCAGGTTGATTATGCGATAGGAAACAATCCGTCAACATTCACACCAATTGCCACATCACCTTCAGTATTAATAACTGACAGTAATTTTATTAGCAACCCTGTTGTAGTTGACTTTGGCAATTTACTTGATAATAAAAATGAAAAAGTATGGATACGTATTGTTACGTTGAGCGCAACATCCGGTAGTGGTAGCCGTGCTACAACAGCTATTGATGATGTGAAAATTAACTGGCAGTAAAAAATATCAAACAATATTCACTTCACGTTCCAGTGTTATATTGAATTTTTCGTGGACACTATTCAATATATCCTCAGAGAGTTTAAAAATCTCTTCACCGGTAGCATTTCCATAATTCACCAATACCAGGGGTTGGTTAACATGCACTCCTGCATCACCATTCCTATAACCTTTCCAACCGCATTGTTGTATCAACCAGGCTGCAGGTATCTTAATGTGTGTTGCATCAACAGTATAATGCGGCATTCCCGGATTTTGGTTTTGCAGTGATTGAAAAAATTGTATATCTACAGTTGGGTTTTTAAAAAAGCTACCGGCATTTCCAATTTGTTTAGGGTCCGGTAGTTTACTGCTCCGGATATTGATTACGGCCTGCGAAATTGCCTGGATAGACAATTCCTTAACTCCCATTTTATCCAGTTCCTGTTGAATAGCGCCATAAGATGTATTAAAATCAGGAACCTTATTCAACCTGAATGTTACATTCAGGATAACATATTGATCTTTATAAACAGATTTAAAAACACTCTCCCGGTAACCAAACCTGCAGTCATCACGTGAGAAAGTTTGAATAGTAAGTTCTTTTTTATTCAATGCTTCAAGGCTTTCAAAAACATCTTTTATTTCAACACCATAAGCTCCTATATTCTGCATAGGCGATGTGCCAACATTGCCGGGGATCAGGCTTAGATTTTCAAGCCCTGCATAGTTGTGTTGAATACAATATAAAACAAACCGGTGCCAGTTTTCACCTGCTGCTGCTTTTATATAAAAATGGTTTTCATCTTCACGGATCAGGTCAATTCCCTTCAATTCATTTTTTAATACAAAACCATCTACATTTTTAGTAAATAAAATATTGCTGCCACCACCAAGCAACAGGTTTTTTTCACCTTTTTGTTCTGCTATGCTTAATAATTCCTTTAATTCCTCAACAGTAGAAAAACTTGCAAAATGACGTGCTATTGCATCAATACCAAAAGTGTTGTATGACTGTAGAGAAAAATTTTTATGTATTTGCAAATGAAAATAATTTATGCTCAAATGTATTGCGAAACTATTGGGCATAAAAAAAAGCTTAGCATTTTCTATCGCTAAACTTTTTTATAAAGATGATATTTCAATAAAATCATTTATTCACCTGGAATTTCCCGGTCTCTATAATTTTACCGTTCTTATCTTTCAATTGATAAATATAAATGCCACGGTAAAAATCGCCATTGAAATTTAATGTGGACTTTGAAGAATTAATTGATTCTTCAAACATCTTTTTCCCGGTAAAACTATACACCTGGATGGTATATCCATTGGAAGTAAATTTAGCAGGCACTTCAAAATTTACAAATGAAACTGCCGGGTTAGGATAACATTTAACAACCCTGGTTTGCAAAATGCCATCTGTATTGCTAAAGCCACCTGTATCAGGTAAAGTAAATGCTGATACGACAAGAATCATAGCTACCAGCATTGACTTTTGTATATAAGAAAAAGTATTTAGTGTAAAGTTTTTCATCATAATTACTGATAAAATTAGAATTAATAATCATATTGACCAAATCTGGCTGCTTTTTTGACAATTAAACAGTCTTTTTATAAAAATTTTATGAACGCCTGCATAATAAATCAAGGCGGATACAATTAATGATAACCATTAGAACTTCGGGCACAGTACTGCATTTTTGGTGCTGTTATTCCTGTCCAGAAATCCAGCATAAGTCAGCGACACTTCAAAGCCTCCCCTGTATTGGCTTGCAGTTTTTAATGTAGAAATGTTTACATCATAGCTAAATGCAACAGAGAAAGGATTGTAATCAAGTTTCACAACCGGGATAAAAGCATCTTTCCAGCGCAGGTAACCACCAAAATAAATTACATATTGAGGACTTGTATAATCACCACCAATCTTTCTTGCATAAGTAGCTCCACCAATAGCTTCAGAATAATCACCTTGTTTTGAATAATCACCTTGCAATACCAATGATGACTCATCGTCCAAGGAAAAATTAACGCCTGCTGAAAAAACAAGTTTTGGATTTAACTCAACAGGTGGATTCACATAAAAAGAATTTTTTGGCCTGTTGAAATGATGATAGGCAACACCCACAAAATAATAATCTGTTTCGCTGCCTGCAATAGATGAATTAAATGATAAACCAACACTTCCATCCCAATAATGATAACTGAATTTTGTCAGCGTTTCACCATCACTCAATGAAGGATTATAGCCACTTCCATCAAACTGGTTATTGGTAGTTATTTTGCTGCGGTCTATTCTTCTTTGCACATAACCACCCATGATACCAAGAGAGAGATATTTGCTCTTCGAATCATTCAAAGATTTATGAAAATTAAGCGCTGGATAAATATTTGTGGTAGTAAAATTTGTGATACCTGCACGGTCATATAATATTTGTGCGCCGGTAGTAATAAAATCATTACCACGACCAACAGGTTGTTTGTATTCAAAATTAATTGAGCCTGTTTGATAAGGATTGGTAACACTTTGCCATTGGTTGCGATAAACAGCCTGTACCCTCACATCACCTGCAAATATCCCTGCCAATGATGGGTTACGTAAAAGAGGCGCTTCAAAAAACTGGGAGAAATGTGGATCCTGCGCATTAACTCTAATAGTAATGCAAGACAATAGAAGTACGATTAAGCGTAAATAGTTTTTCATTCCCGGATTTTTTGGATAACGCGCCATAAAATTAGCCATAGCCAAAAATTATTTTGTAAAAATTCGGTTTTTTTAATGCTCAACGAAGCAAAGTTACATTGCCTTTTGAACTAAGCACAACACCATTACTACACATTACTTCTATCACATATACATAAACATCAGGTGGCAAAGCATTCCCCCTGTATTTTCCATTCCATCCATAAGATTGCTGGTTGGGGGGAAAATTATTTTCCTGGAAAACCATTGCGCCCCACCTGTTGAATATTCTGAATGATTTTATCACAAACAGCCCTTTCCCCCTGGGATAAAAAATATCATTCATCCCATCTCCATTTGGAGAAAACGTATTTGGGATAAAAAGATTTTGATCTTTACATAAAACTGTAATTGTAATATGTTGTTCAGCACTGCAACCGGCAATATTTTTTGCAGTTACCGTATAAGTTTCATCATGCATTGGCTTAATAACAGGTTGCGGGCAGATAGTACAAGAAATATCATTGAGTGGATACCATTGCCATGTTATAACATCAGGTGAACTTTGCAGGCTCACCTGGTATGAATCGCCTGCATTAACTGTTACAACACTATCTGTAATCTGCAATGCAGGATAAGGAAAAACATGAACGGTGGCAGATGCAGTATCACTGAAACAACCTTTTGAATCTTTGCCAATCACTGTAAATAAAGTTGTTGAAGATGGTGTTGATGAAGTCACCGAATCTGTACTGTTAGATACAGATGATGCAGGTTGCCAGTAATATAGCTCAGCGCCTGTAGCAGATAACTGAATAGTTGTGCCTACACATATTGTATCAGGCGCAGTAAGAAAAACATCAGCAGGTTGTTTGACTGTAATATTAACTGAATCAATAGCAGAACAACCGAAGTTATTGGTGCCGCTTAAATAGTATGTTGTATTTGTTTCAGGATTAGCAACCGGGGCTTCACAATTAGTGCAGGACAAAGATGCATCATCCATCCAGTTATAAGTTGAAGCTCCGGAAGCATTTAATGTTATTGATTGTCCAAGACAGATGAAAGAATCAATGCCTGCATCAACCAATGGTAATGGATCAATCCGTATTTGTTTTGAAACAGTATCTGTACAACCCGCAACAGTGGTGGCAGTTACAAATACATTGTATGTATTTGCTCCAGCAAAAGCATGTATTGTGTCTTTATTAATAGAAGTTGTTCCATCACCAAGGTTCCAATGCCAGGTTAAACTATCCGACAAGTTAGAAACCGGCCCTGCAGAGAAGGGGACAAGAGCATTCACACAAGCGTTATCGGGTATATCAGCAGAAATCTGAACAGTGGAATCAATACTTACATCCAATGGCATTGCATAAGAATTTTCACATCCATTTTTTGTAAGAATATTTAATGTCGTATTGTAAATGGATGGAACCGTATAATAATGTGAAGGGTTTTCCAATTCAGATGAATCACCATCACCAAATTTCCATTTATAAGACAGCACTTCATCATACAATGCATTACTTGAATCAATAAAATTATATAATGTAGAATCACAAACACCCTGCACACGGTTTGCTGCATATTTTGCATCCACACCATAAACAACTATCGTATCGGGATTGACGACGGGCACACGGCACCCTCCTGAATCTACCACCACCAATTGCGGCAGGAACTTACCAGGCTTTGCATATTCATATACCGTATTGGAATCAGAAGATATATGGGCAACACCATCTCCATAATCCCAGATAAAACCTGTTGTATTTTTAGCCTTTGCAGAAAATGTAACTTTTAATGGGTTACAACCAGTAAATGGCAGATAAGTCAGTTGCGCAAACGGACCTTTCAAAACAAATAATTTCGTTAGCGTATCATAACAATTGCCGTAACCTTTTGCAATAAGCTGTAAATTAAAATTACCTGGTGTGGTATAAAAATGCTCAGGCGCTATTTCAGTAGATGTATTGCCATCACCAAAATCCCAGGTGAGCGAAGTAAAATTAACAGAAGTGTTTTCAGGATCTATTTTTGCAGGCGGGCAAAGAAATAAACTATCTGCGAGGTTGAAGCCCGCTACAGGATTGGCGACATGAATAAACTGTGGTTTTAAAATTGTATCTGTACAACCATATTTATCTTTCAATGACAACTGGATATTATAATAACCCTCCCCTGAAAATGAATGTAAAGGTGATGCATCAGTTGATGTTTTTCCGTCACCAAAATCCCATGTATATTCAAGTGCAACCCCAAAACTTGAATCTAAGAATTGAACTTTATTCCCTGAACACGAAATGGTATCAGCTGTTGTAAATCCTGCAACAGGTTTTGTAATTTGAACTGCAGAGTAATTTGTTTTTTTATCATAACATCCATTATCGTCAAAAATTTTCAGTTGCACATCATACATACCTTTCTGGATATATGTGTGTTTAAAAGGCGCAGCAGTTAAAGTATCCGGGGCAGAGCCATCGCCATAATTCCAAATCCATTTTGTAATAGCATGCACTCCGTCAGTTGTAGATGCATCATTAAACTGTATGGTAGAATTTATACAATCGCCTTCCTTATTGGTAAAATCTGCATTGGGCCCAAACACCTGCACTTCAATATTTTTATTGATTGTGTCAATACAATTATTTACATCCTTAATAATTAATAATGGCTTAAATGTCTGGGCAGAGTTATAGATATGATACACTTCATCATTTTGAGTGCCTGCATTTGTCATCACACCATCACCAAAATCCCATTGAAATGTTTTTATATTATCCGGGTTATAATTTGTAGCAGTAAACCTGATAGAATCATACTTACAAAAATTTGTTTCAAGCGCAGCATATTTAAATGAAGGGTTTTCGTTTACAACATTTATTGTATCATAAGTTGTATAACTGCACCCCCCGTTTGTTACGGTCAATGTTACATTGAAAAAACCTTTCGAATTATATTTATGGGTTTCATCTTTGTTTTCAGAAGTATTTCCATCACCAAAATTCCAATGCCATGTTTCTGCATCAATAGAATTGTCGGTAAAAGTATATGTGTAAGGATCACTGCATTGAACAGCCGTTGAAAATATCGCAACAGGTGGTTTTACATAGATATAATCATTTACATTCAAAGTATCATAGCACCCATATTGACCTACAACCAGTGTTATATTCATATATCCTGTATCAAAATAAATATGTGATGGATTTTGTTCTGAAGAAGTGCCACCATCACCAAAATCCCAAAACCAGCTTGTTATTGGCCCTGTTGATTTATCTGTAAACTGAATAGTTGTATCCGCACAACCATTCAATGGGTCTGCAATAAAATCTGCTTTTGGCTTTTTACCTAGAGCAACTGCAGAAGGCAAATAAATCGAATCAGTACATCCTTCACTTGTTGATACTACCAATGAAATATCATAAACACCTGGATTTAAAAATTTATGTTGTGGGATAGAATCTGTTGAAGTAGAACCATCACCAAAATCCCATTTATAAGAAGTAATACTTGCACCTGTATTGATATTCGGCGTTAACGTCAATGTCTTTGGTGCACATCCTTCATAAGGCAACCCCTTGATGCCGGTTATTTTCGGTGGGCCAAGCCTGATGAAATTATTTTTCACAACTGTATCAGGGCAACCCCCTGCACTGAATGCTATTAAAGTAACAGCATACTGTCCGGGTGAATTATATGAATGCAATGGATTAGCATCAGTTGATGTGCTGCCATCACCAAATAACCATAAATATGCTGCAGCATCCGGGGCATCGCTGGTAAATTGAATATTGGTTGGATATATACATGTATTGGTTTTTCCAGTTGCTGTAAAATCAGCATTTATTTTCTCACCGATAGTGATTGATTTTATCATGGTGTCTTTGCAGCCACCAAAATCTGCAAATAATTTTACTTGGTACGTCCCTGTCTTTGTATAAGTATGGCTTACCTGGGAGCCGGTGCCAGTAAACCCATCACCAAAATCCCATTGTTGTGAAAGAGAGTTGGGATTGGAGTTATCATTAAAAACTGTTGGGTCGTTGATGCATGCATTAGAAAAAGTAAAATCAGCATTAGCAGAACCAATAGTAATTGATTCTTCATAAGTTTTGCTACAACCATTTGCATTTGTAGCAATAAGTTTTACATTAAAATTTCCGGATGCAGAATAAGTATGGACGGGGTTCTTAGCTGTGCTTGTATATCCATCACCAAATTCCCAAAAAAAAGTCAACCCTGAATTGGAATGAGAAAGATTATTAAATGTAACAGCAACGGGGGGTTTACAGGCTGTTGTATAACTATATGTAAAACTATCAACAATCAGATCGCCTACTTTTATCAATTCCTTTTGTTGCAAAGTATTTTTACAACTGAAACTATTAATTGCTGTCAGTGTTACACTAAAAGTATCTGAAATAAAATATGTGTGCGAAGGATTTTTATCTGTTGATGTAATACCATCACCAAAATCCCATATCCATTGACTAATTGTACCGGAACCAGCAGCACTGTTATCTGTAAATTGAACATTCAATGGTACACATCCTGATTCAGGTTGTGCTGAAAAATTGATAACCGGGTTTTCATAAACAGTTACATAATTTGTTTTTATAATAGAATCTTCACCTGAGCCACCTTTGATAAAAAGCTTTACTGAATATGTCCCTGGTTTGGCATAAATAGCTGCAGGATCTTTTTCTGTAGAAGTATTCCCATTGCCAAGGTCCCATAAATAATCAGTAATAGATCCAGTTGAAGTATTTGTAAATTGTACAAATAATGGAGAACAACCTGTTGGTGTTGACGATGTGAAATCCGCATTCAACTGTCCTCTCGCATTTACACAAATAAAAGCAAGTAAAATACTCAAGCATACATTCAATGTAAAAGCGTACAATGTTTTCATTGACAGATTGCTCTAATATAGCAAATATTACACCAACAGCAGATGTGATTTTTATCGTATAAGTGTAATATTTCCCTTAAATGGAATCACCATATTATTTGCGCAAAGCACTTCAATGATATATACATAAACATCTGAATTCAACGGTTTACCATTAATTTTTCCATCCCAACCATCCATCGCATTATTAGGTGCAGTATTTGTTTTTTCAAATACAATCTGTCCCCACCTGTTAAACACCCTGAAGGATTTTATTTTGAAGAGCCCATTTCCCCTCGGGTAAAAAACATCATTCATGCCATCATTGTTGGGAGAAAATGTATTTGGTATAAAAACATTGCTTCCGCTACATATAACATTAATTGTTATTTCATCCCTCGCAACACATGAACCCCCATTAGATGCAATAACAGAATAAGTAGTTGATTGCACCGGTGATGCTACAGGATCTGCAATCAGTGTATTGCTCAGCCCTTGTGGTGGTGACCAGCGCCATGAAGTAATATCAGCAGAGCTATTGGTGTGAAGTTGTACTGATGATCCTACATTTAAAACAATTTCATTCCTTAAAATATCCATCTTTGGTATAGGGTAAGTTTTAACTGAAACATAACCTGTGTCTGCAAAACAGTTCTGTTGTGAATGACCAACCACTTTATAAGTTATAGATGTATCTGTTGATGCAGTAAAGACAGGATTTGGCGATTGTGCATTATCAAGATAGGTTGATGGGAACCATTGATATGATGTAGCGCCCGATGCAGAAAGCTTTGTATTTTCACCGATACATAATGTATCATCACCAGATACTGTTATTTTTCCCGGAGTAACAATGCTGATAGTTACAGAATCTTCATTGCTACATCCCGCAGCATCTTTCCCTGTAACCACATAAGTAGATGCGACATCAGGTTTTATTGTGGGTGAAGCACAATCAGTACAACTTAGTCCCAATCCAGACCAGTTGTATGAAACACCTCCGCTTGCTTTTAATTGATAAACGCTACCCTCACATATTGCAGAATCCAATCCAGCATTAATTGAAGGTTTCGGATTTACAGTTATTGTTTTAGCTGTTGTGTCAGAACAACCTCCTGAATTTGTTGCAATAAGATTTAATGTATAACTGCCTTTATTTTTATATGTAGCTGAAGCATCCTTCCCTGTAAAGGTTGATCCATTTCCTAAATCCCAGTTCCATTTGATAGTACTGTCATCAGTAGTTGAAACACCAGTGAATAATATAGCAGAATTAACACAAACTGTATTACCTCCATCAATACTAATATCAGGTTTTGGTAATACCAGTACCGGTGTAGTAAAATGAAATGTATCTGAACAACCTAATTTCGTAACAGCAACAAGATAAGCATCATAATTTCCTTCATTGCTATATGAATGTGTTACTGATTTTTGATCAGCAGTATTATTATCACCAAAATACCAATAATGATGAATGATATCATCAGCAGAAACTGAAGAATCAGTAAACACAACAGGATTTAATTCACATGAAACAGATCCAACAATTTTTGCATTGGCTTTTACATCATACACTTTTAAAGTATCTGTTCCTTTTATTGAAATTTTACAACCGCCTTTATCCTGCAGTATTAATTTAGGCAAATAAGTTCCGGGCTTATATGCATAACTTATGACACTATCTGAAGTTGAGACAGTATTACCATCACTAAAATCCCAGGTATAAACTGCTACATTTTTTGCTTTAGCGCTGAGTTGTATTGTTGCAGGAGAACAGGAAGGCGTTGCATCATAAGATAATGTACCTGTAGGCCCTTTGATTGTAATATTTTTAATTTCAGAAGTATCATAACAACCACCATAGCCTTTTGCAATCAACTTTACCGGGAAAGTTCCTACATAAGTGTAAAGATGTGTTGGAGATTCTGCAATTGATGGGCTGCCATCACCAAAATCCCATGTTAAAGAAGTATAGTTTGTTGATTTATTGGTAAAATCAACTTCAAGTGGAGGGCAGGTGGATACCGAATCACTAAGAATAAATTTTGCCATTGGCTTTGTGATTGTTATCGCTGGTAAATTAAAACTGTCACGGCAACCATTTACATCAGTGACAAACAATTCAGGATTATAAGTACCACCATTTTTATATGTGTGTGAAGGGTATTCGCCGGTGCTTTGTGAGCCATCTCCAAAATCCCATAAATAACTCAAATCACTACCTGTAGAAGTATTTTGAAATGAAACCTGTTTGCCAGGACATGCAATAGAATCTGACATAATGAAAGATGCAACAGGATGCGTTACATAGACATACTTTGATTTTTTTATACTATCTGTGCAACCATAACTATCAGTTACGGATAATTTTATTGTATTATATCCAGTGTCTTTATATGCATGCAAAAAATCTGTGGTCAATGTATCATAAGTTAATGAAGAACTATCACCAAAATCCCATGTCCATTTTACAATATCATGCACACCATCTGTAGAAGACTTGTCTTTAAAAGTGATATCCTGGCCAGTACAACTACCTCTTACATCTGTAATGTAATTTGCTAACGGGCCATAGACAGAAACAGAATCAGGGTTTTCATAATAGTATTGGCAACCGTTTTTATCAATTACTGTAGCTGTTATTTTAAATTTACCGGGATTCACAAATGAATGGGTTGCTTGTGTACTTCCATTAACCGTAACAGCAGTACCATCACCGAAATCCCATGTTGTGCTCTTAATGTTATCGAGGTTTACATTAGTGATTTCTGCCTTAAAATCATTCCCCCTGCAATAGACCTTACCGGGCAAAGACATCTTGCCCTGCTCATTGATCAGGTGTACGTTCACAAATGCCGTATCGTTACAGGCATCTTTGCTCGAGACAAGCGTTACCTTATAGCTCCCCGGGGATGCATATACATGGGATGGGTTCTTTGACAAATCCGTGACCCCATCTCCAAAATCCCATTTTCGCGTGACATCATCAAAAGAGGAATCTTTAAAATCCACCCTTTGTTTATCGTCGCAAAACGTAGAGAAAGCAATTCTTGCAATAGGAGGTTTTACATACACCGCAGAATCTTTTCTTATCGTATCCGGGCAACCATAATTATATACTACCAGCATTATTGCAGTATATCCTGTTTGCAATGCTTTTTTTGCATATGTTTTTCCTTCTATTGAATCCAATAAAGCATGATGTTCCCAACTTACAAATGTTATCGGGCCATTGGTTGAAGTATTTACAAATTCATCTGAATCACTTGCACATACCGAATCCTTTTTTATGCTGAAACTTGCTTTAGGTTTATGCCCGGCCAGGATTGCATTTGGCATCGTATAACTGCTGGTGCAGCCACCCATTGTTACTACCGAAACTTTTATATTATAAAACCCTTCCTTGGTATAAACATGTGTGGGAAATTCAACATTGGAAGTACCACCATCACCAAAGTCCCATGAAATACTTTTTAAAGGATAATTCTGGCTGAGTACTACTGATGGCTTTTCCACCATCGGGATACAACCACTATCAGGCAGGTTGGTCAGACCGGTAATTTTTAGAGGTTGTATGGCTATATACTTATTTTTTTCCAACACACTGCTACACCCGTTTTCGGTAAATGCAGTCAGTGTTACTTTATAATTTCCCATGTTTTTGTATGTATGGCTAGGATTAATACTTGTTGAAGTATCGCCATCACCAAAATCCCATAAATATCTGGTTACAGCACCAGTTGTTTTATTGGTAAACTGAACATCCATAGGCGCAGAACAACCTACAGTATCATCTGCAATAAATAAAGTGGTTGGAGCAAGGCCAATTGTTACTGTACCTGTTGTAGAATCAGAACATCCTGCAGAAAAAATATTTACAAGCTTTACAGTATATGTTCCTGCTTTGCTGAATGCTTTTGCAGGATTGAGATCATCTGAAGTAGTGCCGTCACTGAAATACCATTTGCTTGAAACAGGCTGGGGATTGGAAGTATTTGTAAATTGTATAGGTTGGTTTAAACATTGCGCCCCGGATTTAGAGAAAGATGTCACCGGCAAATGTATATTCAAATTCATTGTTGCAGTATCAGAACAACCAGCTGCAGTAGTAGCAGTCAGTAATACATTATAGCTCCCGGATGTTGCATAATTATGTGCAGGAGATTTATCAGTACTGCTAGTGCCATCATCAAAATTCCATTTATAGGTTACCGCTCCCGAGCCTTCACTTGTATTTTCAAAAACCGCCATTGCAGGAGTCGAGCATACGTCAAGTGATGTAAGGTTAAAATTGGCATTTACCCCATCATCTATATTAATGAGACCAATATTAGTATAGTTATTTACACAACCATAACTGTTGGTTACTTTCAGGGTAACATTAAATTTTCCACCGGACAAATAAGTATGAGAACCTTTTGCTGATGTGTCAACAAATCCATCACCATAATCCCAAAGGTATTCTGCAATCGTACCCGAACCTGCCTTGCTTTTATTACTGAATGAAACATTCAGTGGATAACAACCTTCTGTTGGTGATGCAGTAAAATTAATCTGGGGATTAGCATAAACAGTAATATATGCAGTTTTTGTGATTGAATCTTTTCCTGAAGAATTTTTAATTGAAAGCTTTACTGTGTAAGTACCCGGGTCAATATATGTGGTGACAGGGTTTTGATTATTAGCAACAGTTCCATTTCCTAAAGACCATGTCCAGTTTGTTGGTTTACCCTGTGATAAATCTTCGAAAGCAACAACGAGCGGCGTACAACCAGATTGGACATTTGAAGTGAAATCCGCCTTTATTTGCGCAGAAGCATTCTTACAAACCAGACAACAAAACAGAAAAAATAACCCTAAACACAATTTTGTGCCTTTGGTTTTCATAGAAATTGATTTTCGAATTAGGAATTGGATATTAATACTGCCCTTTACGGGAATAGTAAAAATAGAGAATTAATAACTTTGAATTCATAAGAAAGACCGATGCGGATAGGATATTGCTCAAATGTTGAAGTATGGGTTTATTGTAAAGGATGCAATAAGATAACATTTTTATAGTTCACACTCTTAAGAAAAAGGCCTTCTGAAGCAACAGAAAAATCTGCAGCAGATGAGTCTTTTTTCTCAAAAATATTTTTCAGTTCCTGCATGCCCAAATTGTCTTTGGCTATACGCAACATTGTGCCAACAAGACCTTTCACCATGCCCCGCAAAAAGCGGTTGGCTGTTACTTCATACTGCCATAATCCATCATTAAAAACCCACCTGGAATTTTCTATTTTACAGTTAAATGTTTTTACCTGGGTTTTCTTTTTTGAAAATGTTGTAAAGTCTGTGAACTCCATTATCAGTGCCGCAGCCTCGTGTAATATTTCAGTGTTGATTGTATATGGATAATAATAAGCCCTCCCAAAATAAAACGGGTCTTTCTCCCTTATAATAATATACTGGTATGTTCTTGACACTGCATCAAAACGGCAATGTGAATCATCATTGACCAGGTAAATATTTTTTACAACTATATCAAAAGGCAACAATGCATTTAAACTATAAATAGCAGTTTTTTTAATTTCAACTGAAGTATCAAAATGAAAAAAATTCTGGTAAGCATGCACACCTGCATCTGTTCTTGATGAGCCGGTTAGTTGAAACTCATTTTTAAAATAAACCTTCAATGCCCTGGTTACTTCTGATTGAATGGTATTGGCATTAACCTGTTCCTGGAATCCACTATACCTTGTTCCTAAATATGCAACTTCAATAAAATAGCGGGGCATGTTTTATTATGTTTAACGCAACAAGGCCATGAAACGTTTTTTGTAATAAGGGTCAACAATCTGTCCTGCCAGGGATGGGTATTTCCCATAATCATAAGTAAAGCTATATAAAGCTTCAAAAAGGCTGTACCGTCCATCATCACTTGAAAACAATTGTCCCAGCATTTTCACCTGGTCAGTAGTTACACATTTATCTTCAAGACGTTTAACTGCATAATCTATCATCTCTTTATCACTGCCTCTTGTAAACATTTTTCTTTTCAACTTATCGAGGTCATCATCCGAAATCATACTATTGCAATCTTCCCTGACAGCAGTACTTGCAACAGTAGATACAGAATTGGAAACAGTTTCGTTTTTTTCTTCAACAACATTTGTGGTTGCATCCTGGGCTGGCTTATAAAAGGGATTGGATATTTCGTGAGTTGTAGTATCAATTCCATCCTCAACTTTATTTTCTACTTTATTTTGTTCTACAGGTGGCACCTGGTTTACAGCAACTGTATCGGTGTTAGTTTCAACATCATTTTGTACAGTTTGCGTTGCAGCATCTACATTATCAGAAGGTATAAAAATTCTTACTGTATCATTTCCATTCATGTCTTTATCAACAAAAAGCATACTCGTGCCTGTATCAAGTTTTGTTTCTTCAATTTTAAGTGGCTGCCTCACTTCTTCCTTTATCATTTCAGGAATAGCAGCAACAGTATCTGCTGCGGGTAATTTCTTTTGCATTAAAGTAGAATCATCTACTACATCAGACAACATATTACCAAAAGCATTTTCTCTTGCCACAGTTGCATTATTATTGGCTAATGTTTTTTTTGTTTGCAGGTTTTCAAGCGCCCATACACCGGAGCTGCTTTTTAAAGTATAGCCGAGGTCTTTATTACCAACAGTGCAGGAAAAAAACTGGTCGGGAAATTTATTCATGGGGAAGCTTACAGTGAAATTGTATTTACCCTCATCAAGTTTAGGAATGATTACATATCCATAATCTGAAGAACTGAAAACTTTTCCATTAAGCACTACAGCAAAAGGTTGTTTATCCTCGCTTTGGATATAGATAAAATGTTTTTGAGCAATAAGCAATGAACAATTCAAAATCAATAAAACAAGAATAACAAGAAATTTTACTGTAAGCTTCATACTAAAAATTTTACAAACAATTTACACCTTACGGTAGCGACAAAGCTAATATAAAATAATACTGTTGCCTATTGCAGGCCGTTGCCATTTATATTTTAACCATTTATATATATTATTTACTATCCAAAAAATATCCTCCTATTTTTGCCGACCTTAAAATTTTGCAAATGATAAAAAACGGTATCACGGCAATGCCTTTATTTGCAGGATTACAGAGTAAAAAACTACATCAATGAAGAGATTACTATTTATCCTTTCGCTACTCATCACAGTAGCCTGCTTTGCACAGGAAAGCAACCAACAGGCAGATACTTCCTGGAAACATTTATACCGTGCTGAAGCCACTAAAATCAATGATTTGGTTGATACCAAACTTGATGTAAAATTTGACTATGCCAAATCATATATGTATGGAAAAGCATGGCTCACCCTGCACCCTCATTTTTATCCTACAGATTCTTTAAATCTTGATGCAAAAGGAATGGACATTAAAGAAGTTGCGCTTTACACAAATGGAAAGAAAACACCTTTGAAGTATAATTATGATAATAAAAACCTGCGTATCACGCTGAATAAAACTTATCAAAAAGGTGAAAACTATACTGTATATATTGACTATGTAGCTAAACCAGATGAATGGAAAGAGCCGGGTAGTGCAGCCATTACCGGCGCAAAAGGTTTATACTTTATTAATCCACGCGGTGAAGAAAAAGATAAGCCTACACAAATATGGACACAAGGTGAAACTGAACACAATTCAGTGTGGATGCCTACCATAGATAAACCTAATCAAAAAACGACGGAACAAATTACAATGACTGTTCCTTCAAAATATGTTACACTCAGCAATGGCCTCCTCATCAGCCAGAAAAAAAATGCAGATGGCACAAGAACGGATGTCTGGAAAATGGATTTACCACATTCACCTTATTTATTTTTTATGGGTGTTGGTGATTACAGCATCATTAAAGACAGCTATAAAGGAAAAGAAGTTTCTTATTATGTAGAAAAACAATATGCACCTGTTGCCAGGGCAATCTTTGGCCACACACCTGAAATGATTAAGTTTTATTCCACCATTTTAGGCATTGATTTTCCCTGGCCTAAATACAGCCAGATAGTTGGCCGTGATTATGTGAGTGGCGCTATGGAAAATACCACTGCTACTTTGCATGGTGAAGGCGCTTATCAGGATGCACGTGAACTAAAAGATGGAAACAGTTGGGAAGATGTAATTGCGCATGAATTGTTTCATCAATGGTTTGGTGATTATGTTACTACTGAAAGCTGGAGCAATATCACGGTTAATGAAAGCTTTGCAGACTTCAGTGAAACGCTCTGGAATGAATACAAATACGGACAGGATAAAGGTGATGAGAAATTTTATGATGACATGCAGCAATACCTTAACAGTGGTGAAGATACTGTACACCTTGTACGCTTTTATTATCGTGATAAAGAAGATGTGTTTGATGGTGTAAGCTATCCAAAAGGTGGTTGTATTTTAAATATGCTCCGTCATTGTGTTGGTAAGGACGCTTTCTTTGCATCACTGCACAAATACCTGACCGATAATAAATTTGGCAATGGTGAAGCACAACAATTGAGGCTCGCATTTGAAGCTGTTACCGGCAGGGATTTAAACTGGTTCTGGAATGAATGGTATTATGGCGCAGGCCACCCGGTACTTGATATCAGTTATCTATATGATGATGCTGCACATACAGCAAAAGTGATTGTACAGCAAAAGCAAGAAGGACAGATATTTAAAATGCCGGTAAATATTGATATATATAATGGCGCTAATAAAACACGCCACCTTGTTTGGATGCAAAACCCGGTTGATACATTTACTTTCACATACACTACAAGACCAGACCTCATCAATTTTGATGGAGACAAAATGTTGTTGTGTGAAAAAACAGACCACAAAACAGCAGACAATTTCAAAGCACAATGGAAATATGCACCTTTATATTTAGACAGGCGTGAAGCAATTGAATATTTTGCTGCCAACAATATGGTTGATGAATTGAAACTTGGATTGAATGATAAATATTATGGCATCAGGAGCCTCACATTGGATGAGATAAAACACAATGCTGCAGCAATGGAAAATGCAGATGTAATAAAATCAGTAGAAACTGTTGCTATAAATGATGTTCATAACACTACAAAAGCAAAAGCTATTTCAATACTCGCAGCCACAAATGATGCACAATACAAAAACATTTTCGAAAAATCTATCAATGATTCTTCTTACAGTGTTGCCGGTGCTGCATTAACGGGTATCAGCAACATTGATTCAGCAGAAGCATATACTTTGGCTAAAAAACTCAGTGCTGGCGCCAAAGGAAGTTTAGGTGCTGCAATCACAGGAATAATAATTAATAATGGAAATGCAAGCGACTACGATATGATTGCTCAAAAATATGGCGACATGCCATTGAGCCAGCAAAAGATAAAATTAACTCCTGTGTTTTGCACTTTCCTTTCAAAGATTGACGATGTTCAGAAAATAAAAAATGGTATTGACAAAGTGATGGCATTCAGAAATTCCATCCCACAACAATACCAGGGATATATTGACCCAACAATAAAATCTGGTTTGGAAAAAATTGTTGCTGCAAAAGGTGATGTGATTAAAGATTATGTAGCAAGTGTATTCAAATAACAAACAGAAAATACACTAATAAAAAAATCCCCTGATGCCAGGGGATTTTTTTTGAATAATAATGTAATCAATTACCTGCCAGCATCAACAACTTCTCTTACACCCCTTTCAGGACTTGTAATTTCAAAACCAGGAAAACGTTTTCTGAATTTTTCGCAATTAAAAAAATAGTTATTATCAAACTGGTACATCATTTCTCCCAATTCCCTGAAAAATGGAACCAATACTCCAATCATCCTCGTTAATTTCCCTGATACAGAAATAAATTTCGCAGGCTTGTTCATCTCCTTTGAAAATAGTTGAACCCATTGTCTTCCGGTTAACTTATCTGTTTCAGTTGGCAGGTGCCATACCTGCTGATATGCATCAGGCGTATTCGCTAATAATGCTGTTGATTTTGCTGCATCAACAGTATAGGTCATGGTATGATATGCATTTGGATTGCCTAACCACATCGGCTTCTTTCCTGCTTTCAATCTTTTATAAACTGTTTCAAGCATAGCGCTGGTATTCACCAACGGCCCGTAAAAATCAGCAGCACGTACTATCATCGCCTGCACATTTCCTTTACTTATTTCATTCAAAATATTTTCTGCAATGGCAGCCCTTACTTTTCCTTTTTTACTTACTGGCCTTATCGGTGTTTCTTCAGTTAAATTTTCAAGATGCATCGGGTCATACATATAAGCATTATCAAAAAATACAAGTTTCGAATTAAATTTTTTACATGCATCCAAAACATTTTGAATAATCAAAGGCCACTGCACCTGCCACACTTTATATTTATATTCGAGGCCTGCTGCTAAGTACACTATTTCCGAACCTTTCACTGCTTTTTCAACAAAAGTTTTATCTGTAATATCACCTGCCAACAGTTCATCTGATTCATTAATCTTTACAGGATGACGGCTCACAAGCCTGGTATGTGCATCATAGTTTAAAATTTCTTTTGCGAGTGTTCTGGCGATTGCTCCACCTGCACCTAAAATAGTTTGCATGGTTGCTTTAATATTTTATTATACGAAACTAAAAATTTTTAATACAAATCTTCACTCTTTTAATCATCACAACTCCTTTTATGTATATTCGGCAGGCAGTAAGTAAGAAAATATCTTATCATCATAGCATCATCCTATAAAAGATTAAGGATAATCATGCAATGATGATGAAAATTAAAATTCAAACAAATACAAAATGAAATATTCTTTTATTATCTCTTTGTTTTCTTTTTTTATTTCTTCTGTTTCTATTGCTCAGTCATCTGAAGAAAAGTTTATAAAAGATTGTTTTGATTTTGCTATACTTCAAAACAATGGGATGATGAAAGAAATAATACCATCTGGTAACTCATTTCCACGTACTATGAAAAAAGATGGCTCTCTTTACTGTACTGATATTTATGAGTGGACTTCAGGTTTTTATCCGGGAATACTCTGGTACTTATCAGAATATTCAGGAGATGCATCTTTAAAGGATTCAGCTTTGAAATGGACTGAAAAACTTGAGCCATTAAAAAATTTTACCGGCACACACGATATTGGTTTTATGATGTATTGCAGTTATGGAAATGCATACCGCATTACAAAGAATGAAAAATTCAAACAAATATTAGTGCAATCAGCAGATGCATTGGCAACAAGGTTTAATCCAAAAACAGGAGTTATAAAATCATGGGACGGTTTTTCTTCATGGCATGATGGTAAAGAATATTATTTCCCTGTGATTATTGATAACATGATGAACCTTGAATTACTCTTTTTTGCTTCGAAAGTTACAGGCAACCCTAAATACAAAAACATTGCAATTGCACATGCAACAACCACCATGAAAAATCATATCAGGAAAGATTACAGTTCATTTCATGTAGTGTTGTATGATACGATAACAGGTAAGCCCATCAAAGGTGAAACAGCTCAAGGTTATGCTGATAACTCCACCTGGTCAAGAGGTCAGTCATGGGGTATTTATGGTTTCACAATGGTATATCGCGAAACCGGTGATGCACAATTTTTAAAAACAGCATGTGGCATGGCTGATTATTTTTTGAATAATAAAATGTTGCCTTCAGATAAAATTCCTTACTGGGATTTTAATGCGAATATGGTTGGCTATATTCCGGGCAATAAATCAAATGCATGGAATGTACCTGTTGATTACAGGGATGCATCTGCAGCAGCCATCACAGCATCTGCATTATTTGAGTTAAGCACATATTGCGAAAAAGAAAAATCGAAAAAATATTTTGATGCAGCTAAAGAAATTTTACATGCATTAAGCAGCCCAGTTTACAGGGCAAAAGAAGGTACTAACGCTGATTTCATTTTGATGCATTCCACCGGCAGCATCCCTCACAACAGCGAAATAGATGTGCCATTGGTGTATGCAGATTATTATTATCTCGAAGCTTTGCACAGGTATCAGATTTTATTGTCAGGCAAAACTTTATTTGAAGACAGTCCTGGCACTTTAAATAAAAAATAATAATATAGTTGTTGAGTAATAAAGTGATTTGATGAAAAAATATTTTATAATGTACAGGTATCTATTGATATGTTGCACTTTTTGTATAACTAATTTGTTTATCACAACAAAAACATTTGCACAAAAAAATCAAAAGGATAAAAAAACAATCACGAAAACAATTACCACAACCGGTTTGCAGGACAGGCAATTTTGGGTGAATACATTATATAAAATTTCTTATCCTGTAATCCACAACCTTGCTGAAGGGACTTTAAGAAAAAACATGCCTGTGGAAGTGCCACCAGGAATGAAGCCTGATTTTTATAAAAAAGTAACACACCTCGAAGCAGTAGGCAGGACGCTGGATGGATTAGCACCCTGGCTGGCTTTACCTGATGACAATACGCCGGAAGGAAAATTGCGCAGCCAGCTCAAACAGGAAATCATCAAAGGATTAAAAAATGCAGTTGACCCCTCAAGCCCGGATTACCTCAACTTCAGGACAGAATCACAACCAATCGTTGATGCAGCATTTTTAGCTGAAGCATTTTTACGGGCTCCCAATGCTTTGTGGTATCCTCTTGACAGCATCACAAAAAAAAGGTTTGTCAATGAGTTTAAATCATTGCGCAACAGAAGCGCTGCTTATAACAACTGGTTATTATTTGCCGGTATCACTGAAACTTTCCTGTTGAGTATTGGCGAAGAGTATGACCCCGCAAGAATAAATTTTGCCCGCAATAAAATAAAGGAATGGTATGTGGGTGATGGATGGTATAGTGATGGACCAAAATTCAGTATGGACTATTATAATGATTATGTCATCAATCCAATGTTGGTGGACATGCTGAAAGTGCTTGCAGATAAAAAAATGGTGCAGCAGGAAGAATATGATGAAGCAGTAAAAAGGATGGTACGCCATTCAGAATTTTCAGAGAGAATTATTTCACCAGAAGGTACTTACCCTGTTATTGGCCGCTCGATTACTTACCGCACTGCAGTCTTTCAAACATTATCACAGGTGGCATTGATGGAAAAGCTGCCTGGATATATACAACCATCGCAAGTACGATGTGCGTTAACAAAAGTGTTTAAAAACATGTTTGAAGGGAACCAGAATTTCGATAGCAACGGATGGTTGGTTTTAGGTTTCAACGGCCACCAACCGGAGGTTGCAGATACTTATACATCTACTGGTAGTTTATACATGGCAACACTTGGTTTTCTTGCTTTAGGGCTTCCGGCAGACAACAGGTTCTGGACAGACCCACCTGCTGACTGGACAAGCAAAAAAGCATGGGATGGCCAGGAAATAAAAAAAGATTATAAAGTGGAGTACTAACAATTAGTGTTCTAAGTTGTATGAAAAATATTTATTGAGGATTGTCAGTATTTATTCAGTTTGAATTTTTTTAAAATAAACAGGTAATAATGAAATTAAATTTTGAAAGCCGCTATGCCATAAGCCCTGATGAAGTCAGAAAGATGGATACTTCGCAATTACGCAAAGCGTTCCTGATAGAAAAACTGTTTGAAGCAGATTCAATATGCTTGACCCTCTCCTACTACGACAGGTTTATTGCAGGTGGCGCCATGCCGGTAACAGAAGTTTTAGATTTGACTGCACCCGATGCATTAAAAGCAGATTATTTCCTGGAACGAAGGGAACTCGGAATTATTAACGTTGGCGGAAAAGGAAAAGTAATAGCAGATGGAACTGAATATGACCTCGGCTTTAAAGATACATTATATATCGGCAAGGGGGCAAAAGAAATAAAATTTTATTCTGATGATGCAGCACATCCTGCAAAATTCTATCTCAATTCTGCTCCTGCACATCATAACTATCCATCAAAAAAAATTTCAAAGAAGGATGCTGTTATAGTTGAAACGGGTTCTGTTGCAACAGCCAATCACAGGGTTATCAATAAACTTATTGTTTCACAGGTATTACCCATTTGCCAGTTACAAATTGGTTTGACAGAATTAAAAACAGGCAGTGTATGGAATACGATGCCACCACATACACATGACCGCAGGATGGAAGTGTATTTTTATTTTGAACTACCGGTAGCACAAAGCGTTTGTCACTTCATGGGCACAACTGGTGAAACACGTCATATCTGGTTGCAGAATGAACAGGCAGTTATTTCTCCAAACTGGAGCATCCATGCAGGTGCAGGCACATCCAACTATAGTTTTATCTGGGGCATGGCAGGTGAAAATCTTGATTATGATGATATGGATAAATGTGCAATAAATGAGTTGAGATAAAATCATTTTACTGCTCTCATAAACCGATGTTGAAAAAAATTATCATGCAGAAAATATTGTTTTGTTTTTTATTATCCTGTAGTATCAATGCAGTGGTTGCACAACAAAAAACAATTGTTATTACAAATCCATTGACAATTCAAAGAGAAGAGTTGGTTTCTATTCCATGGAATAAAATCATTAACGCTTTTCCTTTTTCTGTAAACAATGATTTTAAAGTAATCAATGCAACAACAAAAAAAGAACTTCCGTACCAGTTAGAATACAAAGGCAATTCACAAATTCAAAACCTGTTGGTACAATTAAACATTGGAGCTAATACAACAGTAAAACTACAATTGGTAACAGGCAAGCCTCAACCTTTTTCTGCAAAAACTTTTTGCCGTTATGTGCCTGAAAGAAAAGATGATTTCGCATGGGAGAATGACCGCATCGCATATCGCATGTATGGCAAAGCGCTTGAAAATTCTCCTGCAGAAATGGCTTATGGTGTGGATGTGTGGGTGAAGAGGACAGATAGTTTGGTTATCAATAAAAGATATAAACTTGGAGAATATCACATAGACCATGGTGATGGATTGGATTACTATCATGTAGGCCTTACGCTAGGTGCAGGTGATGTTGCGCCTTTTATCAATGATACAATCTGGTTTCCCAAAAATTACAGGCATTGGAAAATTTTGGACAATGGGCCATTACGTTCCACTTTTCAATTAAGTTATGATGAATGGGATGCGGCAGGAAGAAATGTAAAGTGTACCAAAACAATTTCAATTGATGCCGGTTCACAACTGAACAAATGGGCAGTGAGTTATGTTGTAAATGACAACCTACCATTGCCGGTTGCAATAGGTATCGCAAAAAGAAATGAAGCTGGTGAAATGTTGCTTGATGAAAAAAAAGGGATACTCGCATACTGGGAACCTCAGCATGGTGAAGATGGCACAACAGGTGTTGGGTGTGTGATAGAAAACAATCAGGATAAAGGAGCAATATCTTCAATTCAGATGCAGGTTAATAAAGTTCATTTACTTGCTGCAACAACAGTTCCATTTAAAACTGAGCTTACATATTACCAGGGCGCTTGTTGGGACAAAGCAGGAAAGATAACATCAGCAGCAGCATGGTTTGATTATTTAAATAAGTTTCAAAACTGTTTACAACATCCGCTTATCATTTCAATTCAATAAAATCAATTTTTTCAAATGCATACATTAAATCAATTTCAGTTGGATGGAAGACTGGCAGTTGTTACCGGTTGTGATACAGGAATTGGCCAGGCAATGGCTGTTGCTTTGTCTGAAGCAGGCGCTGATATAATCGGGACTGCACATACCGGCAATACAAATGCAACAAAAAATGCAATAGAAAAAAATGGTCGGAAATTTTTTCAATACAAACTGGATTTTTCAAACAGGGAACAGCTTTATGCATTTATCACAACCATAAAAAATGAGCATAAAAAAATTGACATACTTGTCAATAATGCAGGCGCTATTATGCGGAAGCCTGCAGCAGAACACCCTGATGAATTCTGGGATAAAATAATTTCTATAAACCTCAATGCACAATTTATTCTTGCCAGGGAATTGGGAAAACAGATGATTGAAAACGGTTGCGGAAAAATAATTTTCACCTGTTCATTATTGAGTTTCCAGGGTGGCATCAACGTGCCCGGTTATACAGCAAGTAAATCAGCAGTTGCAGGCCTGGTGCGTGCATTGGCGAATGAATGGGGCAGCAAAGGTATTTGTGTCAATGGTATTGCACCGGGTTATATTTCCACAAACAATACTGAGGCATTAAGAAATGACCCTGTAAGAAATCAGTCAATTGTAGAGCGCATCCCTGTTGGCAGATGGGGAAATCCTGATGATATGAAAGGGCCTGTGGTTTTCCTGGCATCACCTGCATCAGATTATGTAAATGGAACAATACTTTGTGTGGATGGTGGATGGATGGCGAGGTAACGTTTTGGCATTGGCGCATAATACTTTTCTTTCAGCACATATATCTATTCCATCTCCTGTATTTGCATGTTTCCACAGGTAGTCCAGGTTGTTCAACAACCCGGCTTTAAGAATATTAAGGACAAGATTGAAAATAACGGTTACCTATTTGCGAAATTCGCATGTATCACCAAACCTGGAAAATTTCACGTGAACCTTTGTAATACATTTCATGGTAGCCTTTCATTTTTTCCCGCATCTGTTTCATCTCATCACTATCTTCCATATACTTCTGAAACTCCTGTTCATACGCAGTAAGGTTATCAAAACGGGTTACCATTACTACCCGGTTGTATTCGCCGGTCATGTCTGTCATGATGTGCATTAGTTCAGGCCTGCTGCTCATTATTTCTTTGAACAACTTTGCAAGCTTAGATGCATTACCCGGCTTGCACACAAATGTGTCATGTACAATAATCATGATTAAGAATTTTAATTGTGAAATAAATTTTGACCAAATAACCCTACTAAGTTAACACTGAAAAATGCAGAACATGAGGTAATATTTTTAAAAATAATCCCTAAAAAAATTATGAAAGATTTTCAACAGGTTATATCCAGATTAATAAAAATAGCAAAGCCAATCCGAAGAAAACCACTGCGAATGCATACACTGCCGGAAGCCAGCTACGGTGATATGCAGGAAACGTAAAATCTTTTTTATACTCGCGGCAGTAAGCAAGAAAACGGATACCACAGAACAGCGACATCACAATAGAATATATAACTAGAGCAATACCCATCAGGTGGTCAACCTTATCAAAATGTGAAAGGTTTATTTTCAATCCCTTCGTCTCTTCATGAAGCAGTAACCCAAAACGGTCAATAGCAATCCCGAATATCATAGCAGCAAGTGCAGTGCGTATCCAGACTGACAAAGTCCTTTCCGCATTCATGTAACTCCTCGTGGCAGACATCTGGCTTCTTTGCTTTGACAAATCAACCAGCAATTTCATGGCTTCCATCTGGGTGTTAAAATCAGAGTCAGGCATATTTTAATTTTTTAAAGAACAAAATTATCACATACAAATACTCTCCATCTCCTGTCAATTTTTATTTACAAAATCTTTTAGCTTATTCAAACCTTTTTCCAGTAAAACCCGCGGTGTTGCAATATTCAACCTGATAAAACCTTCACCATTTCTGCCATACATTGTTCCGGAGACAACCCACAACTGGTGTTGATGCAATAATGTGTTGGCTATGTCATCAGATGTTTGATGCAAGGCAGTGCAATCTATCCAGGCAAGATATGTGGCCTGTAGTGGAAGTATTTTTAACTGTGGCATTTCACGTGAGATGAACTCCAGGAGATATTTATAATTTTCATACAAATATTTTTTCAATGCTTCCATCCATTCCACACCATGATTGTAAGCTGCCATCAATGCCTCCACAGAAAATGCATTTAAAAAAATGATATCCTGCATATTCAAAATCTTTTCCAGTTTTTTGCGGATATCTTCATTTGCACAAATCATATATGCAGACTGGATGCCGGCAAGATTAAATGTTTTGCTGGGCGATGCACTTGTTACTGAATGCATGGTTGCACTTTCATCAAGCGATGCAAATGGGATATGCTTAAAACCATCATATACAATATCGCTGTGTATCTCATCAGAAATCACCAGGACATTGTGACGGTTACAGATTTCTTTTACTCTTAATAATTCTTCTTTGGTCCATACCCTTCCGATGGGATTGTGCGGGTTGCATAACAACATCAGTTTTGCTGAAGGGTCTGCAGCTTTTTTTTCAAGGTCATCAAAATCCATTGAATAATTTCCATTGCTATAAACAAGGTTATTACACAATGCTTCACAACCACAATTCTGAATGGAAATAAAAAAGTGGTTATACACAGGTGACTGAACAATTATCTTTTCACCTTGTTTTGCAAATGCCCTGATGATAACAGACAGTGCAGGCAATACACCAGGCACAGGTATTAACCAATCTTTCTGTAATGTGAAACCATGCCTTGATTGCCACCAACCGATTATTGCTTTGTAAAATGCATCAGGTGTAATGGTATATCCAAATATCCCGTGAGACACCCGCCGGGTAAGGGCTTCAGTGATAGCCGGTGCTGTAGCAAAATCCATATCTGCAACCCACATCGGTAAAACATTTTTATCTGCTGACAAATCCCATTTTACTGAGTTGGTATTTTGCCTCGGGATTATTTTATCAAAATCAAAATTCATTTTTATCTTTTTATTTTTCTATATCCCTATTCATTTCAAAATTTGATAGGTGCATGTATCAAAAAATATTTATCGTCTAATAAAAATCACACCCAAGATTTTATCATTAACAATATGTTGTTTTTACTTTTTTATGTGAAGGTAATTATTAACGGGTTTTAGCGAATCAATAGAAGCAGTTTCAAAAATTTTACACAGGAATCATTCATTGTTCAAAAAGTTTTTTACGCCAGCTTAATGCAAACTAATTTCTATTTTGCACATTTAAACAAACAATATGCTGGAAGTAAATTTTTTACCGTTTCCTGTTTTGAAAACAAGCAGGCTTTCGCTTAGAAAAATAACAGATGATGATGTAATGGAAATATGGCAACTCCGTTCCAATGAAGTTGTAATGAAATATATTGACAGGCCTCCTGCAAAAACAAAACCGGAAGCTTTACAACATATTCAAACTATAACCACAGCATTGGAAAAAAATGAAGGTATTTCCTGGGGTATCACTCTAAAAAATGATAACAAACTCATCGGCGCCATTGGCTTCTGGAGAATGCAAAAAGAAAATTACAGGGCTGAAATCGGTTATATGCTGCATCCTGATTTTCACAGGCAGGGGTTGATGCAGGAAGCAATGGAAGTGGTGCTTGTTTACGGATTTAATACCATGCATTTGCACTCTGTGGAAGCAAACATTAATCCTCTTAATATTGCTTCTGAAAAAATTTTAGTGAAAAATAAATTTCAACTCGAAGCAAAGTTCAGGGAAAACTATTTTTATAATGGTGTTTTCCTTGACTCACATATCTATTCATTGTTAGTATCAGATTGGAAAGAATAAATTAAGAATGACAAAAAGAGTTTATTGAACAAAGTTCGTACATGAAGTAAAATGAAACTATCTGTTCTGATTTTATTCTTGTACTTTTCTCAACAACTATTCGGTTATTTTTAAAAAATCAACAACATGTTTCAATAGTAAACTATTCTTCCTGTGATTTGGCATTTTTTGTACCTACCGGCCTGAATGAAAAATTTCTTTGTGTAAAATAACTGAATAAAACAACGATAACAGTTGTTACCAATTTTGAAACAAGTGGCCACCAATGCAGCTCAAGAATGAAGAAATTTAAGAGGATATAATTTAAACCTATACACGCTGCCACAATAATAAAATACCGGAAAACCTGTATCCTTTTTTTTGTTTCGGTTTCCTGCCACACCACATAACGGCTTAAATAAAAACCAACCGGGAAAGTGAGGCAAAATGAAACAACAAAAGCTACGACATAAGATTTGAATGCAAGTGGCCCTATATAAACCACCTGTTGCTGCAACAAATAAGTATTTACATAAGTGAAAACAATAATATCCAAGACCATGTTAGCACCGCCACAAGCCGCATACCTGTAGGTTTGCAAAGGCATAAACCGCCTGAACAATGGATAAAACAAATCAACTATTTTTAAAATAGTCTTGCGCAAAAAAAGGTGCAGTTTGTGCATAGCGGCTGCGAAGTTAACCGTAATTACACCATCAGGATTCCTGCCGGGATATTTAAGGAAGATTTTGCAAGCCTGTAGTTGTATTTTTGCAACCCTATTCATTTTTATGAGCATATTAAAAGACATTAAACTAAAAACAAAACAGGCAATTGAAACATTATATTCCACTTCCATTGATGAAGCGGCAATAACTGTGAATCTTACCAAACCAGAGTTTGAAGGTGATTATACTGTTGTTTTGTTTGCATTGTTGAAACCTTTGAAAAAATCACCCGATGCATTGGGAAATGAATTGGGTAAATACCTGGTGGAAAAACATAACGGGATTTTTCAATCATACAATCTGATAAAAGGTTTTTTAAACCTTGCTATCAACGATAATTACTGGATTGATTTCCTGCAGAAAAATTATGCAAATGAAAATTTCGGCAGACAGGAAATCAGTCATAAAAAAATAATGGTTGAATATGCATCACCCAATACCAATAAGCCGCTGCACCTGGGGCACCTGAGAAATATTTTCTTAGGATGGAGCGCTGCAGAAATGGCAAAACAAACAGGCAATAATGTAATAAAAACCTGCATTGTAAATGACCGTGGCATCCATATCTGCAAAAGTATGCTTGCCTGGAAAATGTTTGCGTATGGCGCCACACCTCAATCAACACAAACAAAGGGCGACCATTTTGTAGGTGATTATTATGTGAAGTTTAATGATGTATATAAAGAAGAAGTTGAAAAATTAATATCGGAAGGAATCAGCAAGGATATAGCAGAAAAAGAAGCGCCGATAATGAAAGCTGCACAGCAGATGTTGGTGGATTGGGAAGCAGGTAAACCGGATGTAATACAGTTATGGGAAACAATGAACAGTTGGGTTTATGACGGTTTTGATGCAACATACCGGCGCATTGGCGCAGACTTCGATAAAATATATTATGAAAGCAAGACCTATATCCTCGGTAAAAATTTAGTGGAGACTGGTTTACAAAAAGGTGTGTTTTATAAAGAAGATGATGGTAGTGTCTGGATTGACCTCACAGGTGATGGGTTGGATAAAAAAATTGTACGCCGCAAAGACGGAACAGCAGTATATATCACACAGGACATTGGCCTTTCAGTGGATAAATATGAAGAATATAAGATAGATGAAAGCATCTATGTGGTGGGTGATGAACAAAACTATCATTTCAAAGTTTTAAAACTTATTTGTGAAAAATTAGGACTGCCTTATGCAAATGCAATTTATCATTTAAGTTATGGCATGGTGGAATTGCCCAGCGGTAAAATGAAAAGCAGGGAAGGCACAGTGGTGGACGCTGATGATATTGTGGAAGAAATGGTCAGTATTGCAAAACAAAAAACTGAAGAGTTGGGCAAGGTAAAAGATTTCACTGCAGATGAGTTAAAAGAATTGTATGAAACAATCGGGCTTGGTGCTTTGAAGTTTTTCCTGTTACGTGTGGACCCGAAAAGAAAAATGATTTTCAACCCGGAAGAAAGTATAGACTTTCATGGTTTCACAGGGCCTTTTATTCAATATACTTATGCAAGAATAAAAAGTGTATTGAGAAAAGCAAATGCTGAATTATCACAAGCAGATGATAATACAAAACAAAATATCCAACACTCCGCTTTGCTTCCGCTTGAAAAAAATCTAATTGTTCTGGCAGAACAATTCCCTTCTGTGCTTGAAGAAGCAGCCACATTATATGACCCATCAAAAATTGCTCTGTACATTTACGAACTTGCGAAATCATTCAGTTCATTTTACACTGAACTTTCAATTGCATCAGCAGAAACAGATGAGAAAAAACAATTGCGTTTAAAGATTGCATGGCAAACGGCAATTATTATTAAGACCGGGATGCACCTTATGGGAATAAAGGCTCCGGAGAGGATGTAGGGAAAAATTTCTTCTTAGCATTTTCACAATTGACATTAAAAATAATATTGGTACAAAAAGATAAATTATGCAGTTATTTATTTAAAGCCGAAACGGGGATTATTGGATTGTGCAATCTTGTCTTCAGCAATGTATGTCAACTCAAACTATCTGGCCACAAGACAATTGTGAGATTAATACTCCATCAAAATTATTCTTCATCACTTCTTCCTTTATCAACGATATAAAAAATACTGTACCAACCATACACCCTATATAGAGCCAAAAAATAACTTTTCTATCCATCTAACACCATTTCAGTTTTTATTAGCTAATTTTAGCATTGATGAATTAACTGTTGTTTTTGCAAGTTGAATCTGCAAACCTTGGTTTTTAATTAATCATTTAGGTGTACCTGGAAACTTTTTAATAAACTGAACATGCAGAATACTCAATATTTTTTCCCGGTGAAATTTGCTGGCGAAAAAATGTGCCCCCCTCCTGGTATAAAGTTCTTTTGCAAATTTTTGATTACCCTGTTTTTTATCCAAACTTCATTTGCATGCTTCGCCCAGACTAATAACAACCAGCATGATAATTGGGTAAAGCTTTTAGAAGTACGTGATACCATTGCCCAAACAACGATTGATGGAATATTTAAAGAGCTCAGGAAAGCGGAACCATTCTCTGCTTATTCAGCATTAAATGAATTAGAAAAAAAGGGAGATACTGACAACAAATATTTTGAGCTTAATTTAAAACTATTGAAAGCAATATGGTTATGGACTACGCAACACAAGAACTCAACCCAGATAGTAACTCAACTTTTTCAACAGTCACTAAATCTCGCTTATGAAATAAATAAGCCACTTGTGATTGCAGAAGTAAGCTGGAATTATGGTCAAACTATGTACGATGCCGGAATAATAGAGCCTGCAGCCATGTATTGTTTAAATGCAATGGAAATCTGGGAAAAAAAAGGTATAGTAAGAGGTCCATTTGAAAATTTCTTATTAGGCGAAATCTTTTATTATACACGTGATTATAAAAAGAGTATTTATTATAATAAGAAATCCATTGAAGCCACCCACGATACATCCATCACAAGTAAGAAAGAGGTAATGAGCAGATGGAATACTGTTGCACTTTGCTGGCAAAAATTAAAACAATATGATTCGGCATTTTATTACTATGATATAGCAATGCAATTTGCTGAAGCAGTGAACAGTGAAGTATGGAAAGGAATTATTTCCGGTAACAAAGGGCAGATTTTTTTAATTGAGGGAAAGTATGATACTGCGAAGAATTTATTGACATTCGACTACCTCACCAGCAAAAAATACAGGGAATGGGACAATGCAGCTAATTCATTGCAATGGGTGGCTCGTATTAATTTATTACAAGGTAAAAAGGACAGCGCCCTCATGCAGGTAAAGGAAGCAATGCAATTGCTTTCAAAAAAGGTTTTCAAGGGCTACTATCAAAATCTTTACTATACAACTTCAGAAGTATATCGGGCACTTGGGAAAAATGATAGTGCATATAAGTATGCACAACTTTACAGCCGGAGTTATGACTCTACTGAAAATGCAATTGCCAGCAGCAGGTTGGAAATTTCACAGATCAAACTAAATAACCTGAAAAATATTTTAGTAATACAAGATCTTCAAAAAGAAGAAGACAAAGCAGCTTTTCAACGCAATTTTATTATTGCTGCTATAATTATACTCGCTGTTATTGCAGTGCTTGTTGTAA
Organism: uncultured Parafilimonas sp.; assembly: GCA_964400415.1. GTDB lineage: Bacteria > Bacteroidota > Bacteroidia > Chitinophagales > Chitinophagaceae > Parafilimonas. The sequence goes on along the minus strand of CAYNTP010000015.1, from coordinate 14,509 downwards.
CGAACCAGAGGCAAAAAATAAAATACCAGCAGCAAATGGTTTTGCAGCAGAAAGTAGCGGCCGAAACTGAAATCAATGCAGCAAAAGAACAGATGCAATTATTTACACAAAACATCATTGAAAAAACTGCCATAATTGAAAAGTTGGAACAACAACTCAGTAATAAAACTATTACTGCTGAACAACAGGAAATCATGGATGAACTTTCTCATCAATCTATTTTGACTGAAGCCGATTGGGAGAAATTTAAATCGCTATTCGAAAAAATACGCCCCGGTTTTTTCTCAAGGATTATAAAAGCTGCCAGCAATATCACTGTAGCAGAACAACGTATGGCAGCCCTCATTTGTTTGCATCTTAGTTCAAGGCAAATGGCATCTATGCTTGGCATCTCACCCAACAGTGTGAATAAAACAAAACAACGGCTCAGGCAACGGTTCAAGATTGATCCCGAAACAAATATTGAGGATATTTTAGAAAACATGTAGGAATACCCCTGAAGTTTTTTTTATACAACTAACTGCTCATCAGAATTTTAAGCAGCCTGTCACTCTTTTGTCCACCCCCCTGTCGCCCTATTGTCATTGCTGAAACTTGGAAACACTTAGCCTCACTTTTTACCTTGTCGCTACCATTATCTGAACACAATATTTTTTTCGTACCAATAATTTTTTAAAAAATTTTTTTAAACAAAAAACACTGAATATGAAAAAATTCTTCATCACAATCACACTTGCATTTGCAGCATGTTTAATATTAAATGCACAGGTCTCTTATAATGCTTCATCAGCAAAAATTGAGATAGCAGGAACATCAACATTGCACGATTGGAGCATGGCTTCAAATAAAGCCAATTGCAATGCATCATTTCAATTTGATGGCTCAACACTCATCAAACTTTCATCGCTCTCATTTCTTTTAACTGCTGAAAGCATAAAAAGTGACCATAGCGGAATGGATAAAAATGCTTACAAAGCATTACATACTGCAAAGTTTCCCCAGATAAGTTTTAAGTGTATTTCCGCGAATATCCGTTCAAATGGGCCGAACACTTACCTGATCAATGCCAATGGCAACCTTGCCATTTCCGGTGTTACAAAAGATGTACAGTTGGTAAGTGTCGCAAAAGTAAATCCTGGAGATTTGAGCATCAACACTTCAGGTTCATTTAAAATCAAAATGAGTGAATATAATGTAGAACGACCAACCCTGATGTTTGGTACAGTTAAAGTAGGTGACGAAGTAACAGTAAACTATAACGTAATCCTCAATAAATAAACAAGCCATAAAATTTAATTGCCATGAAATCTTATCATTTAAGTTTTTACAAAATAACATTTGCAATCCTGTTAGCTTTCCCAATTGTCGCATTCTCACAGAGTGGGAAATTTTCTTATCTGCGTCCATCTTACTGGAGGCCATACGACAAATCCGGTATTAATGTTTTTGAAACAAATAAAGAGGAAGACACAATTCCATATAAAGGGATGAGGATCCGTTTTGGTGCAGGTTTTACCCAGCAATATCAAAACCTGAAACATGAAAACCCTGATGCATTAAACAACGATGTCGGATCGTATGAAAATTATGTTTCAACACCCGGTAATAAACTAAAAGTAATCACACCAGGTTTTCAAACCGCACAGGCAAATCTTTATATGGATGTTCAATTAGCTGATGGCATCAGGTTAAATCTTACTTCTTATCTCTCTTCAAAACATCACAATTCCACATGGATAGAAGGTGGCTATATTCAATTTGACAAATTGCCATTCAAGGGAAAATTCTGGACAAACTTAATGAAGGTAACAACAATAAAAGTTGGTCATTTCGAAGTAGATTATGGTGATGAACATTTTCGCCGGTCTGATGGCGGCCAGGCTTTGTATAATCCATTTATGGAAGGGAATATTATGGATGAATATGCCAATGAAATTGGTGGCGAAGTATTTGTTCAGAAAAATGGAGTCTTCGGTATGATAAGCCTTACAAGCGGCATGTCTGAAGGCAATGTGGATTCTTTAGATAAATTGACTAACGTTGATGGTGATTTTCATAAAGATCCTTCGTTGATATTAAAAGCCGGTTTTGATAAACAGCTGAATGATGCAATCCGGTTACGCGTTTCGGCTTCTTATTATGGTAATCAAAGTTGTGGCAGCAATGCATTCAGCGATCAATATCTTGGTGGTGGCAATACTTTATTTGGTGGCGACCGTTCAGGTTCCAATTACCAGTATGTAATGGAAGAAAACTCTGTTAACCCAAATAATTTTTCTGATATAGGGACACCACTTGCATTTTCAGGCCGCTTCAACCCTGGTTTTGGCAAAAAAGTAAATGCTTTTATGTTTAATGGTTTTTTGAAAGCCGGCGGGCTTGAATTTTTTAGCACTTATGAAACTGCTTCCGGCAGGACCGGTAAAGAGACATCTTCACGAACAGCCAAACAATTTGCAATTGATGGAGTTTACAGGTTTGGAAAAAATGAAAATCTATTTATAGGCGCCAGATATAATACAGTAAAGGCTGCATTAGCAGACAACGCCTGGGGCACTGGTGCAGGGCCAATAATTTATAATGGTGATATAACAATCAGCAGGGTTGCTTTTGCTGCAGGATGGTTCATAACAAATAATATCCTTTTAAAAACAGAATATGTAGATCAGAGATATAAAAATTTCCCGTCAGCAGATTACAGGGCTGGTGGCAGGTTTCATGGTTATGTAATTGAAGCTATTGTAGGCTTTTGATGCTTATGAGAGCCTGGCTTATCAGCCAGGCTTTGCTTCAAACTTTTTTAATTAATATAACTGTTGAAACTATGCGTTATATATTTTTAATATTAAGCAGCCTGATTATATCACACAAAGATTTTTTAAAGGACAATAAAGTAGGTAATTCTATTAAAAAATGGGTGATTGAAAAAAACAGTTCAATAAATATACAAGGTGAAACAAACATCAACAATTTCCAATGTGATGTCGCAGAGTACCTGAAACCTGACACACTTATTTGTTCTAAAAATGAAACCACCAATAAATTATTTTTTACCAACAGTTATCTCACAATTGATCTCAATAAGTTTGATTGTCATAACAGGCTTATAACAAACAATTTCAGAAATACATTAAAAGCGGATGTTTATCCGAAACTGAAAATTATTTTCCTGACAATTGACCAGATACCTGTCAATTGTAAAGACCAGATGATAAATGGAATGGTTGATATTGAATTAGCACATGTTACTAAAAGAATTGAGATTAATTACCAGGTAACTGATTTACCGGGAAACCATATACAGGTGAATGGAAGTTATGTTTTTTCTTTTTCAGATTTTAAATTAAAGGCCCCAAAATGCATGGGAGGGTTGATTTGTACTAAAGATCATGTGAAAGTTAATTTCCGCCTTTTTATCCGGGAAATCTGAGATGATGTGATATAAAAGATGATATATAATAATTGATCTGTCTTTTTATGATCCATCCGGTATCATTGTCTTACACAGGCGAAAAACATGGGTTTCAAAATTTATTTCTATGAATTTTAAATCAATTAGAATATGGAAAGATCATCGTGCCTGTTTCAAAAAATTCTTTGTTATTATATTGGTTATTGTATTGGCAATAGTATTAATCGGTTTAGTGATCTGGATATTTAATAAAAGAATTGAAGGGATTGAGAATAAAATAAGGTTGGTATTATTCTATATTAAATCCAGTACTACCTCAGCATAAGATTAACATTTTCCACTTCAAAAGCGCAGACCGGAATACAAATGAAAAAATCCAATGCCTGCAACCATATTTGGCCCTGCCAATAACATCAAATTATTCCTCAACATTTCCTCTCCAAACTATTTCAAATTTTAAAAGACAAGTTTATGGCAGGACATTTATGATAATGATGGCTGTCAATTGTGAAAAAATTTCTAAATCCATTTTTGTATGTGAAATAAAGTTTCAACTTCGCTAAACCATTTTATGGAAACAAAGTCATTCAGCCAATTATAGCTGCGTTATGAAACCGCATATACCCAGGTTATTAAGTTTATCAATTTTAGTTGCAGGGATTTCATGTTCAGGAAAACAACCTGCACCTGCTAATATAAATCCAGATTCAACAGGCGAAACAAAACAAGTTACAACAGAAGAGAAAAGGCCTGTGAATGATTCCTTAAAATATATCTACCTCACATTTGATGATGGACCACTAAATGGTAGTGAATATATTGACAGCCTGGCACTGGCTGAAAAGCTAAAAGTAAATGTGTTTGCAGTTAGCCATAATATGAAGTTGAGCAACCGGATGAAGAATTATTTCCAGATGTATAGCCAGAACCCTTATGTAGAAATCTATAACCACAGCTATACACATGCCAATAATAAATATAAAAAGTTTTATAGCGATCCCCAGAATGTGTTGGATGATATTATAAGAAACCAGGACACTTTGCGACTGAAATATAAAATAGTCCGTTTGCCCGGCAGGAATATCTGGCGTGTAGGAGATAGAAAAAAAGATTATTATGATTCAAGTGGTGAAGCATCTGCCAACCTGCTCGCTGCAAATGGTTACCAGATCTATGGATGGGATGTTGAATGGAGGCATAATAGTAAAACAGGTAAACCACTGCAAAGTGTGAGTACCATGTTACATGAAGTAAACAGCCGTCTGCAAAAGGGAGATACATTCACACCTGGAAATATTGTTGTGTTGTTACATGATGAAATGTTCAGGGAAAAATCGGAAAGGGATGAACTAAAATCATTTCTCGACAGTCTCAGGATGAATAAAAATTATGCGTTTGAGCATATCAGGTCTTACCCTCTGAAATAATATCACTATAATTTCAAGTTTGATATTTTTTTTCAAAAAAATCTGAGCATTCATAATACAGGTTTTTTTGAAAACAATCATGTTGTTTGAACAGGAAACTGAAGCTGATTAAAAAACCTGTTGTTGCTGTGTGCGACGCAAGGAAAGCTCAATAGCAATCCTTTGCCGGCTACATCATCTAACTCATCATTTGCACCTGCAGTAAATTTGAATCGTAATTTAGCAGGATGATTAACAGGTTTACCATACGTGTGTATGGAATTTTAATTGATGAAGGCAAACGCATCCTGGTAAGTGATGAATTTATCAGGGGCGATTATTTTACGAAGTTTCCTGGCGGCGGGATGGAGTTTGGAGAAGGCACGAGGGATTGTGTGAAGCGTGAATTTAAAGAAGAGACCGGGTTGGATGTAGTAGTAGGTGATCATATCTACACAACGGATTACTATCAGCAATCTGCATTTAATGCCAATGACCAGATTGTTTCCATTTATTATTTTGTACATGCCGGGCACCTGGAAAGATTAAGGATAAAAACAAAAGTTTTTGATTTCGAACCTTACCAGGTTGCAGACCCCAATGGCCAAAGCGAATCATTGCGGTGGGTGAATTGGGATGAGTTGAATGAAGAAACTGTTTCATTGCCGATTGATAAAATTGTAGTGCGGATGTTAAAAGAAAAAAATTAATAATTGTAAATAGAACAATTATCATCAAATAAAATAGTAATGCTGCAACTCCCGGTTTATTTAGATAATAATGCTACTACCTGTTGCGACCCGAGTGTGGTAGAAGCGATGCTCCCCTATTTTTCACAACGGTATGGCAATGCCGCAAGCCATACACACAGTTTTGGCTGGATGGCGGAAGAAGCAGTTGACATTGCGAGAAAACAAGTGGCAGCATTGATACATGCAGATGCAACTGAAATTGTTTTTACATCAGGCGCTACAGAAAGTGATAACCTTGCATTAAAAGGTGTATTTGAAAATTATGCTGCTAAAGGCAACCATATTATTACTGTTGCAACAGAACATAAAGCAGTATTGGACAGTTGCAGGCATATTGAAAAAAAAGGCGGTAATGTTACTTACCTGCAGGTAAAAGATGATGGGTTGATAGACCTGGAAGAACTCAAAAAAAATATACAACCTACTACTATTTTAATCGCAGTGATGTATGCGAATAATGAAACAGGTGTTATACAACCTGTAAAAGAAATCAGCACTATTGCAAAACAATCCGGTGTTTTATTTTTTTGTGATGCAGCACAGGCAGCAGGAAAAATTAATGTGGATGTGATAGAAGATGGGATTGACCTGTTGTCAGTTTCTGCACATAAAATGTACGGGCCAAAAGGTATCGGCGCTTTGTATGTGCGAAGGAAAAATCCGCGTGTAAATTTGGCTGCGCAAATAGATGGTGGTGGCCATGAAAGAAACAGGCGCAGCGGTACATTAAACGTCCCTGCGATTGTTGGTTTTGGAAAAGCTTGCGAGTTGTGCATGGATGAAATGAAAAATGAATCACAGCGTTTGCAAACATTAAGGAATAAACTGGAACAAGGTATCATAGAAAAAACAGGCGCTACTGTAAATGGCAACCTGCAACACCGTTTGCCGCATGTTACTAATCTTTCATTTAAAGGCACAACTGCCAATAATATCATGATGCGCATCAACAGTAAACTGGCTGTTTCATCTGGTTCTGCATGCACCTCTGCTTTACCTGAACCTTCTTATGTTTTAAAGGCAATGCACCTAGATGATGAACTGGCTAATGCATCGTTGCGTTTTGCATTAGGCCGTTTCACAACTGCAGAAGAAATTGATTTTGCAATCCAGGAAATTTCTGATGTAGTGAAAAAACTGAGAGAAGATTTTTAATTCAATTACGAACCTGACTGCCGTCAGGCAGGTTAAAAATTATGAATTAACAATTAAATACTTCTTAAACGCATAACATTCGTTCCAACAATAAATAGTCATTGATTCAAATATTTAATTGCAGAAAACATTTTATCACGAAATAGTTTTCGTTTGTAATTTCCCCAATCCTACTAATAACAATGAAACTAATAAAAAAGCGCCTAGTATCAATAACCCGTTTATCAAGCCCTGTTCATAACCTAATTGGTTGATATCAATAAAAGGATAAGGGTAAAAATGTGTAACCGCCCCATGAACCAAAGTATATATCATATACAAAACCGGGTAGAGCAGCCATGCAAAAACTCCTTTCCACTGCAGGCTATTTTTAGGTACATATTTCAACCAGAAGATTAAAAATAAAACCGGTGTTACAACATGTAAAATATCCGATACCAATTCACCCGGGAACTGCATCTTCAATATCGGCCTTAACAGGATATTGAAAATAATGCCTACTATAACTATATAAACAGTAACCGCCGCCAATACTGATGGGTTAGAAAAAAATTTTTTCATTGCCGTACCATATTTCATCAATAACACAGTGGATGCAATTGCAACTAACAAGTTTGTAAGTATAGTGAAATAACTAAAGAAGCGGACAATAGATTCAGCAAGTGTCAACTCACGGTGAGACAACATCAAAAAAAATTGTGCTACAAGGCCAAGCCATGTAATAACTGAAATCAATATGAGAAAATATTTTTTTTGTTTCGGCATTTTATCCATGCGTTTTGTGTTTTACAACCTGATATAAAAAAAATAACTAACCGACTTCACAAACTGGTTTATGATGAACAGGGAACCTGACTGAATTGGCAATAAAACAAAATTCATTCGCCCTCTTGTGCAATGCATTGGCTGTTTCAATCATTGACGAATCGGTAACTTTTACCTGTGGGAACAAAGTAACTTCTTCAAAATGCCCACTACCTGTTTCAGTCTCATGCATGATACCAACAGCATGGTCAGAATAAGCCGTTACAATTACACCTGCTTCAGAACAAAGATGAAGATACCAAAGCATGTGGCAGGATGATAATGACGCCACCAATAATTCTTCCGGGTTATAACGTGAAATATCACCGCGAAATGAAGGGTCAGATGAAGCTGCAATTTCAGTTTTTCCATTTACTCTGATGACATGGTTGCGGCTATATGCAGAATAAGCGCTGGTGCCTTTACCCTTATTCCCGGTCCAGTCAAGCATTACATTATACTGGTGTATTTTTTTCATTATCTAAAATAAAATAACGCCACCAATAAAATGACAGCGTTATACATGTTGTTGATAAGAAGGGCATAAAAATAGGTGTTAGGCTGCATTGACCAAAAAAAATAATAATTTGGCGGAAATTGTTGCCTATGGAATTAAATCACCGACTATCTTGGCTAATAAACTGACAAATACTAACAGGTAAGCAGGCATAAACTTTGTAATAAAAAATGTGAAAAACATTTAAAAAAGAATATGCAGCAATCAATAAAAAACATTTGTCCTTAAAAAAATAAGTATGATACACAATTTACCCAACAACGACCTTGACAGAATAGCTAACTTTGATAATGCTGTTTTTTACACTTTAGATTCGTCCGGCAAACGTGTTCCTGTTAGCCTGACACAAAAAGTAGAGCTTATCAATGACAACATCCTGCAATTTACTTCAGCACACCTGCCATTGCTGGAACAAAACTGGAACGTATTTGCTGCGGAACTTTTCTTTCATAAAAAAGGGTTGCCTTTTAATATTACAGTACATGGCACTGCCTGGTTTGTGGACAATGACGAACTAACTGTTCAGTTCAAAGTTTTGTTTGTCGAATATGGTGGTCAATTTGATGAAAAGCCTTTTTCACTACACGAATCTTTTTCAGAATTGTTGAGCAACACAGGTATGTTTTTCAAAAGGATGCTGGCTTCAGGATTTTAATTGCACACACCAACTGCCTGCCGGGTTTTACCAACATTGCCTGTTGCGGGTCTGAAGGAATGGCTGTTGTATAAATAAAATATTCCTGTTGTGGTGTAAGTGATTTTCTTAACTCACCAAAACTGATGATGTAATTTTTATTATTGAGTTGTTGAAAGTCTTTAACGGATTCACCATTGCTGTCATACACAAAAAAATTTCTCTTCCAACCGTTGATGAGTGAATCACTTTTTACCCGGATTTTCAATGAATCATTATCAGAATAATTTGATGGATTGATTTCAAAAACTTTATTGTTATTATTTCTATCCAGGTTGATAATGACAGCCTGGTCTCTTATCATCACCATTAATTTTGCCTGCTGCGCAAAAGATGATAAACCAAGCAATACAAACAAAAATGAAAATGCATATTTCATCTGGTAAAGTTCAGTGCTTTCATTTTAAAAAAATCAAAAAAAATTCAGCATCTGTTTTCAATTCTTCCCAGGGAAAATTTATCTCAACAAAAAAAATTTTCAGCCCACATAAAAAATTAAAAAGCCCCACTGATGGGGCTTTATTTCTAAGATTATTTTAATGGAATTTCCCAACGGGATTTTGTTCCAGTAAAAAACTTTTATTTTTTAAATATCTGTTGCTTCACCATAAGCTACAGCAGTTGCTTCTTTCACTGCTTCACTCATAGTTGGATGCGGGTGAACAGCCGTTAATATTTCATGACCGGTTGTTTCCAGTTTGCGTGCTACAACAGCTTCTGCAATTAATTCAGTAACATTATAACCAATCATGTGCGCACCAAGCAGTTCACCATATTTGGCATCATAAATTACTTTTACAAAACCTTCTGTTGCTCCTGCAGCTGTGGCTTTACCACTTGCCATTAACGGGAACTTACCCACTTTAATATTATACCCTGCTTCCTTTGCAGCTTTTTCAGTCATACCAACACTTGAAACTTCGGGGATACAGTAAGTACATCCCGGTATATTGCCATAATCCAATGGCTCTGGCAGATGTGTTGTTTTCTTTTCTGTAAAAGCAATATGTTCCGCTGCTACAATTCCTTCACGGCTTGCTTTATGTGCCAATGCCTGGTTGGGTGTGCAATCACCGATGGCATAAAAACCCGGTACATTGGTTTGTAAATATTTATCAGTTACAATCCTGCCGCGGTCAGTTTTGATGCCCACAGTTTCAAGGCCGATATTTTCAACATTGGCCACTACACCAACAGCGCTCAACATAATATCTGCTTCAAGCGTTACTGTGCTGCCATCCTGTTTTTTTACAGTAGCCCGAACACCTGCGCCTGCAATATCAGCTTTCTCCACAGAAGCATTGGTCATTATTTCAATACCCTGTTTTTTATATTGTTTTTCCAGTTCTTTTGAAACTTCTTCATCTTCTACCGGCACTATCCTTGGCATAAATTCAACGATAGTAACTTTTGTTCCAAGGCTGTTGTAGAAATATGCAAATTCAGAACCGATGGCGCCACTGCCAACGATAATCATACTCTTGGGTTGCTGGGGCAAAACAAGCGCTTCACGATAGCCGATAATTTTTTTACCATCTTGTTTCAGGTTTGGTAATTCACGGCTACGGCCACCGGTAGCAACAATGATATATTTTGCTTCAACAGTTTGTTTTTTATTGGCTGCATCGGTTACTTCAACTTTACCTTTACCGGTGATTTTTGCATAACCCATGATTACATCAATTTTGTTTTTCCGCATCAGGAATGCAACGCCCTTACTCATTTTATCAGCTACTCCCCTGCTGCGTTTTACCACAGCATCAAAATCAGGTTTTACATCTGATGCCAATAAGCCATAATTAGTGCTGTGCTTCATGTAATCAAAAACCTGGGCGCTTTTTAACAACGCTTTGGTGGGTATGCAACCCCAGTTCAGGCAAATACCGCCAAGGCTTTCTTTTTCTATGATAGCTACTTTAAAACCTAACTGTGAGGCGCGGATGGCAGCCGGGTATCCACCAGGCCCGCTTCCGATAACTACTACATCGTATGCCATAATTATTTTTTTTAGTTGGATTGATTGCCAATCTTAATTCTGCGAAAATAAACGCTAAAAATCAATTCATCAATTTTCAGTGAAATCAGGTGTTTTAAAATTAAAATAAAAACCGAAAATGACGGGAAGATGATTCTTAATAAAGAGGATTATTTCTGTAATCCAACCATTTAAAATTAACTATCTTCTACTAACAATAAAACAACGAAAGTTGTCCACTAAATTTTTCCATCAATAGAAGTAATAAAATGAATTGAAACTTTTTTCATTGCTGCACAGAATGCAATTAAAAAACTTAGAAGAAATCAACCAGTAAATTTTATTATGAGGATGTTCAGACAATCTTTTCAGGCATTCATTAACTCACAGTTTGGAACAACTATTTTTTGTTATAATGCAGTAATGTTTTCAGAACAATAATTTTCTAAAGAGGGCATTAAAAAATTTTATTCAGTTCTGAGGCTTTTCGCAGGATTTGCAATCGCTGCTTTTATTGCCTGGTAACTTATTGTGAGCATTGCAATAAGAATAGAAATACCACCTGCTATTGCAAAAACCCACCATTGAATGGTAATACGGTATAGATAACTTTCCAACCAAATATTCATTATCCACCATGCTATCGGCGTTGCAATAATCAATGAAATAATTACAAGCTTCAGGAAATCCCTGGACAACAAACTTGTTATATTGAATACAGAAGCGCCTAAAACTTTTCTTACACCGATTTCTTTAATGCGGTTTTCTGCCATATATGTTGCAAGCCCAAATAAACCTAAACATGAAATAAAAATAGTAAGCCCTGCAAATAATGCAGCTAACATTCCGGTGCGTTTTTCATCCTGGAATTTTTTTGCATACGCTTCATCTACGAAATTGAAACTGGCAGGATATTGAGGATTATATTTCTGGAAAACTTCAGTTGCAAGCTGCAAATCTTTTTGAGTAGAGTAATCTGGATTTAGCTTAAAATGTATAACACTAAACCATGACTTCGGGCCAAAAACTGCAAGTTGTTGTATATTCTGAAAGGGTGATTCATAAATAAAATCTTTCAGCACTCCCACAACATGCCATTGTGAACCATCAGCAAAAACGATTGAACCAACAGGGTTTTTTAAACGCATCACTTTCACTGCAGTTTCATTAAGCAACATTGCAGTAGAATCAGTCGGGTATTTGTAAATATCAATATCCCTGCCCTGTAAAATTTTTGTGCCCAATGTTTTTGAAAAATCAGCATCAGATGACATGCGGATAAAATCAGTTTTATTATCAGCTTCTGTGGAACCATCCCATTTCCATCCCCAACCATCGCTGTATCTTTCTGTAATCGGGCTCATTGATTTTGTAACTGAAACTGCTGCACCACTGCTGATTAAATCATTTCTAATCAAATCATAGTGTTTATCTATATCACCCTGGATAAATGTATAAACGAGTTTATCCCGCACATAACCTGCATCACGTGATTGGGCATGATTAACCTGCCTTTCTACAATGATTGTACAAATAATAAATGCAATTGCAAAAGTGAACTGCACAACAACCAGGATTTTTCTTGGCGTAACCAAAGCATTGGTTGCTTTAAAAGTCCCTTTTAAAACTTTCACAGGTTTAAATGCAGACAAATAAAACGCAGGGTAACTGCCGGCTAATACACCTGAAAACAAAACAAACCCTAAAGCAAACAACCAGTAGTATGCATTATTAAAATCAATAAATAATTTTTTATCAACCAGGTTATTGAAAGCAGGCAGGCTGAGTTCTACTATTCCGATTGCCAAAACAAATGCGATAAATGACAATAAAATACTCTCGCCAATAAACTGTGTTATTAATAAAGATTTCCTTGCACCAACTACTTTACGAATGCCCACTTCCTTTCCTCTTTTCTCACTGCGGGCTGTGCTTAAATTCATGAAATTAATACAGGCAATCAACAGAATCAGTGCTGCAATGATTGAAAAAAGTTTTACTGTTTCTATCCTGCCTCCTACATATTTACCATTCTCTGATTTGGAATATAACCACCGGTCTTTCAACAACTGTGTAAACACCTGTGTTGTTGAAGGGTCTGAGTTTCCTTTTGTATGGTTGATAGTAATATCTCTTATCTTTTTATCAAAATCAGCTTGTCTCACTCCTGGTTTTAATAGCACATAACTCTGTACAGAATTATTATCCCAATATTCATCATCCTGGCCAAGTTTTTTCATGTATGACCATGGCAGGAGGTATTCAAAATCGAAACTTGTATTGTTAGGGAGATTTTTTATAACACCTGTTACTGTAAAATAATCAGCGCTGTCTATTTTAATCACTTTACCCATTGCATCATCACTCCCAAATAACTTTTCAGAAAGTTCCTGTGTTATTACTATTCCATTTATTTTATCCAGGCAAGTGTTTGGGTCGCCTTTTATAAAAGGGAAATCAAAAACCCGGAAAAAACCAGGGTCAGTAAAGTACCCGACAACATTCAAACGTTTATCACCAACTGAAAACAAAAATGTCGTATTGGTTTTACGGACAGCTTCTTCCACATCAGGGAAGTCGTGCTTTATTGTTGGTGCGAGGATTTTGGGAGTGAAATTCCATGCCCATAAATTACCATTGAATTTATCCCTGTTATTCAGTGTATAAATCCTGTCTGATTTTGAATAAAACTTATCATGGCTCATTTCATTCTGAATCCATAACATAATCAATATTGCACTTGCCATACCAACAGCAAGGCCTGCAATATTGATGAATGAAAAAGCTTTGTTTTTCCAAAAATTCCTGAAAGCGATTTTGAAAAAATTCGATATCATAGTTAATCACCTACCTCAGTTAGAAGATAAATATTATTTACACAGCAATAACCAAACCTGTATGTGGAGTTTATACTTAGATAAACTTTTTCCTTTATATCAGAATATTTTCTGTTACAGTCTGCCCATCGAGCATTCGGATAATGCGGTGGCTATAGCGGGCATCATGTTCACTATGTGTAACCATTACTATAGTTGTTCCCTGTTCATTTAACTCTGTGAGTAATTGCATCACTTCATTACCGTTATTGGAATCAAGGTTTCCGGTAGGTTCATCAGCCAAAATTAATTTCGGGTGATTCACTACAGCCCTGGCAACTGCTACACGTTGTTGCTGGCCGCCTGATAATTGTTGTGGGTAATGGTTTCTGCGGTGCATGATTTGAACTTTGTCTAAAACATCTTCCACTCGTTTCTTACGTTCTGCGGATTTCACACCGGTATAAATCAAAGGCAGTTCAACATTTTCAAAAACAGTTAATTCATCAATCAGATTAAAACTCTGGAACACGAAACCGATATTGTGTTTGCGCAGGTCTGCACGTTTGCGTTCATTGAAATGTGCTACTTCAATATTATTAAAAAGAAAGCTGCCGGCATCCGGGTCATCAAGAAGTCCAAGTATATTCAGCAATGTTGATTTGCCGCAGCCGGATGGGCCCATCACTGCTACAAATTCACCATCCTTTACTTCGAAAGATAATTTATTCAACGCAACGGTTTCCACTTCTTCGGTGCGGTAAACTTTCTCGAGTTCTGTAATCTTAATCATGTTTGATTGTTTTAATATTTGCCGTCTTCAGCTTCCAATAACAGCTTAAGGAGACTTGTTAATAATATTTATTTATCTTAAAAAACGTTTCTTCCAATTGTTTGTTACAACTCATTGTTATTTGCTATCCCCTTTCAATACCAGTTCCTGCATATCGTTACCATAATTTTCATAACTGGATGTAA
>CAYNTP010000014.1:0-98548 GCA_964400415.1 uncultured Parafilimonas sp. | reverse complement strand
CAGAAAAAAAGACTTTTGCATCCGTTTTTCCTAACCCGGTTAAAACAAATACTACACTCTCCTTTTCTGCATCGGGTAATTACACTATCAACATTGTTGATATAAATGGTAAAACAATACAAACTATAACTGGCGTTTCCAACAAAAAGCAAAATGTTGTTTCAATAAATCTCTCTCATTACACAAGTGGGGTTTATAATGCAGTGATTACAGATGAGAAAAATGAAAAGAGAGTTTTGAAAATATTAAAGGAATAAGATTAATTTTTCCATAAGATAACCCCGGGTTTAGTAAATAATCCGGGGTTTTATTTTATCATAGTAGTTTTGCCGCCAATGGAAAAAAGCAGCTTCATAGATTACATCAGGATATTCTGCCGCAGTGGGCATGGTGGTGCAGGCAGCAGGCATTTTATGCGTACCAAATACAATCCCCATGCAGGCCCTGATGGTGGTGATGGTGGCAGGGGCGGCCATATCATTTTAAAAGGCAATAAACAATTGTGGACATTGCTGCACCTGCGTTATCATAAAAATGTGTTAGCTGGTAATGGTGAAGGTGGCAGCAAATGCAACAGGACTGG
Organism: uncultured Parafilimonas sp.; assembly: GCA_964400415.1. Taxonomy (GTDB): domain Bacteria; phylum Bacteroidota; class Bacteroidia; order Chitinophagales; family Chitinophagaceae; genus Parafilimonas. Next base: position 97,965 of record CAYNTP010000014.1, on the reverse strand, counting down.
CGCCAACGGAAAAGATATAATTATTGAAGTGCCTTTAGGCACGATTGCCCGTGATGAATTAACAGGGAAAAAAGAAGCAGAGATTTTAGAAGATGGACAGGAAGTTATCTGGCTGGCGGGTGGAAGAGGCGGACTGGGTAATGCAAATTTTGCAACAGCCACTAACCAGGTTCCTGAATATGCACAGCCGGGTGAAGAGGGAAGTGAAGCATGGAAAACTCTCGAACTGAAAGTACTCGCTGATGTAGGGCTGGTAGGTTTTCCCAATGCAGGTAAATCAACACTGCTTTCAGTTTTAACTGCTGCCAAACCTAAAATTGCTGATTATGCTTTTACTACACTTACTCCTCAGTTGGGCATTGTAGATTACAGGGATGGAAGATCATTTTGCATGGCAGACCTGCCGGGAATAATTGAAGGCGCTGCAGAAGGAAAGGGTCTTGGCCATCGCTTCCTGAGACACATAGAACGCAATTCGGTTCTTTTATTTGTTATACCTGCAGACAGTGAAGACCATCGTAATGAATTCAATATTCTATTAAATGAATTAAAAGAATACAACCCTGAAATGTTGCATAAAGATTTTATCATCGCTATCAGCAAAATGGATATGCTCGATGATGAACTGAAAGCTGCTATTGAAAAAGATTTGCCAGAATCTATACCGCATATTTTTATTTCATCTGTTACTCAAAAAGGTTTAACAGAATTGAAAGATTTGCTATGGAAAACATTAAACCAGCCTCATCAACAATAAAATACATTTTAGTCTTTATTTATTGTTATCACCAGATTCATTTTTTTTATCAAAATTTATTTTGAGTCAATGCTAACATTTTTTTAAAAAAACTTTTTCGGGCATGATTTTAGCTTTGCACGGCAAAATAAAATAGAGTTTTTTCAGTTTTATCCAGACTATTTTATTTAATCAGAAAAAGCGGAGACAGATGAAGAAGTTATATGCAGTGTGTGCAATATGTGTTATTTTATTCACCTCGATGGTCGCTATAAAAGCAGAAAAGGAAACCCCTGAAACAAATATCCCTGTCACCATTAATAAACCTTTGGTTGACAAAACAACAGAGATTAATTATTGGGTTGATTCTTTATACAACGAAATAGGGCTTGAAGCAAGAGGCCTTTCCCGTGATGTATTTTTTGCAGCCTGCAAAGGTTATGAATATATGCTTGCCAATAACCTGCTTACAAAAACAGGGTTGATTACAATTTGTGATTTCAGCCAACGCAGCGATAAAAAAAGGTTATATGTTTTTAACCTGGATGAAGGCAGGTTATTATTCAATACCTATGTATCACATGGCCGTAATTCAGGAAATGATTACGCCACCAGTTTCTCAAACAGGAATGACTCACACAAAAGTTGTTTAGGCTTCTTACGCACAGCAGAAACGTATTTTGGGGACAATGGATACAGCCTTCGCCTTGACGGTATGGAAAATGGTTTTAATGATAATGCCCGTGAAAGGGCAATAGTCATGCATGGCAGCAATTATGTTAATGATTCAAGGGCTTCAGCAGGATCAATGATGGGCAGGAGTTTCGGTTGCCCTGCCGTACCTGCAACAGAAGCTAAAAAGATCATCAACTGCATCAAAGGGGGAAGTTGCTTTTTCAATTATTACCCCGACAAAACCTATGCACATTCATCTAAAATATTGAATGCCGACTTTACCTGGCCTGTTACTGCTACCCTGCAACTGGCATCCAATATTATCTCCGACAGTATCAATAAAATATTTTCCAACCAGGTATTGTTGTATTAATAGCTTATATTTTAGTGTTAAACAACATGAAAAAAACAATAATTCAATATTTTACCCTACTTTTGCCGCCTTATAAAAAAGAAGAAAAAATCCGGATGCAATTAAATTAATTTGAGATGTATTATTTAACTACAGAAAAAAAACAAAACATTTTTACCGAATTTGGCGGTAAAGCGGAAAACACAGGTTCTGTGGAAGCGCAGATTGCCTTACTGACTGAACGTATTTCAAGTATTTCAAAGCACTTGAAAACAAACAAGAAAGATTTTGACACCAATGCTGGATTAATGCATATGGTAGGCCAACGTAAACGCTTGCTTACTTATCTTCAAAAGAAAGACCTGCAGGGCTATAGGGCATTGATCGAAAAACTTGGTCTGAGAAAATAATAATTTTGTAAAGAATAAAAATCCCAACTTATTTTGAATGGTTGGGATTCATTTTTTTGAGACAATATTATTGCTTAACTCCAGGTTTTACTGCTGCAAAAAATTATTATTCTCCTCTTAGCATGTTATTATCCCGTGCTGCAAAACTTTTATTTACAAAGAAAAAACAAAATTTATGTTATCTCAACCGATACAAACAAGCTTTAAATTACCCGATGGGCAGGAAGTTTTTATAGAAACCGGCAGGCTTGCCCGCCAGGCTGATGGTGCTGTTACTGTGCGCCAGGGTAAATGTGTTATTTTAGCAACTGTTGTTGCTTCCAAAGAACCTAAAGAAGGACAGGACTGGTTCCCACTGACAGTTGATTACAATGAAAAATTTGCGTCTGCAGGAAGGATCCCGGGATCATTTTTTAAACGCGAAGGCAGGTTAAGTGATTACGAAGTGCTTATCAGCCGTTTGATTGATCGTGCCTTACGCCCGTTATTCCCTGATGATTATTTCTGCGATGTACAGGTTTTGGTTACCCTCGTTTCTTCTGACCCTGAAGTGATGCCTGATTCACTGGCTTGCCTTGCAGCAAGCGCTGCATTGGCAGTATCAGATATTCCTATCAAAGAAATTATTTCAGAAGTACGCGTTGCAAAAGTTGATGGTGAATTAAAAGTAAATCCTTCACGCAGCGACCTTGCAAAAGCTACAATGGATTTCATCATTGGCGCTACTGAAAAAAACCTGATGATGGTGGAAGGTGAAAGTGAAGAATGCAGTGAAGAAGATTTGGTGGATGCTTTACAGGTGGCACATGATGCTATCCGTATACAGATTGCAGCACAACATGAATTACGCAACAAAGTTGGCATTACACAAAACAGGGAATATGCAAAGGCTGAAATCAATGAAGATATCAAAACAAAAGTTGCTGACTTTTCCAAAGACAGGATTTACAAAGTTGCAAGCAGTGGCACTTCAAAAAAAGAACGTTCAGAAGCATTCAAACAGATAAAGGATGAACTGGTATTAACTTTCCCGGAAGACACAACTGAAGATCAATTAAAATTTGCAAAAAAATGTTATGATGACCTGGAATGGGAAATAGTCCGTAACATGATCCTGGATGACCGAAGGCGCCTTGATGGCCGTAAGCTGGATGAAGTGCGCCCATTGAATATGGAAACAGATGTACTGCCTTCACCACATGGTTCTGCATTATTTACACGCGGCGAGACACAATCCTTGACCACTGTTACCTTAGGCACACCACTCGATGAATTGCTGATAGAAAGTGCAGCAACAAGTGACTATACAAAATTTATTTTACATTATAATTTCCCTCCGTTCTCAACAGGTGAAGTAAAACCAATGCGTGGCCCCGGCAGGCGTGAAGTAGGCCATGGCAACCTTGCAATGCGCAGCCTGAAACAAATGATGCCGGGTAAAGATTATGCTTACACAGTGCGTGTGGTGAGTGACATTCTTGAAAGCAACGGTTCTTCATCTATGGCAACAGTTTGTGCCGGTTCACTCGCATTAATGGACGCCGGTGTTCCTATTCCTAAACATGTGGGCGGTGTGGCAATGGGTCTGATTACAAGAAGCAGTGATAATAAATATGCTATCCTTACTGATATCTTAGGCGACGAAGATCATTTGGGCGATATGGATTTTAAAGTTACAGGTACACGCGATGGTATTTGTGGCGTGCAGATGGATATTAAGATTGATGGGTTAAGCATGGATGTAATGCGTGAAGCATTGGAACAGGCACGTAAAGGCAGGTTACATATTCTCAATGCAATGTATGAAGCAATACCAGCAGCAAGAGAAGAAGTAAAACCGCATGCACCACGCATGGAGAAACTGATAATTGATAAAGAATTTATTGGTGCAGTTATCGGACCTGGTGGTAAAGTGATCCAGGAAATACAAAAAGAAACAGGCACAACTATTAATATCGAAGAAGTAGGCAATTTTGGTGAAGTAAGCATTTTCTCCACCAATAAAGAAAGTGTTGAAAAAGCATTGAAATGGGTGAAAGGAATTGTAGCTGTACCACAGGTTGGTGAAACGTATGAAGCTAAAGTAAAATCAATACAGCCTTATGGCGCTTTCGTTGAATTCCTTCCGAAGAAAGAAGGCTTATTACACATCAGTGAAATAAGCTGGAAACGTTTGGAAACAATGGATGGCGTATTCAAAGAAGGTGATATGGTGAAAGTTAAACTGGTGGGTTTGGATCCTAAAACAGGTAAGTTTAAATTAAGCCGTAAAGCTTTGATGCCAAAACCGGAACCTAAGCCTAAACCTCAACAGGAAGGATAAATCATTTTGTTTAGTTTTTTTTAATAAGCCCTGCAAAGCAGGGCTTTTTTATTTTACTAATAAATGATGATTAATATTTTAATCACATTGATTATTATGTTGAAGACTGCACTCAGGAATATTAATCATTATCTCTGTCAATATATTTTTATCTTACACGTGAAATTTATTTATACCTGTAAAGCCATATTACATTGAGAAAACTTTATCATCAAAACCTGCTTGCAATATTTTGTCTTATTGCGGGCGCTTGTTTTCAGCCATCAGCAAACGCACAGGAGAATTCTGAACCTCTCCTACCCTTTCTTATCAATGAGTATTCAAATGATGTCAGCGATCTTAACAGCGTTTATATTTTTCCGTACAGTGAAGAATATTTCAATCGCTTTGAACTATTGCATAATGACTGGCTGAAAAAACTACAGGCTGTTGATTACAACAAACTGGACGTTTCATCTCAGGTTGATTATATCCTTTTAAAAAGAAATATTATAAGTGATAATTACGAATTGAACCTTGATAAAAAAGATTATATACAAATCAAATATGCATTGCCATTTGCTGCAGACATTATGGATATGCAGAAAAAAAGAAGAAGGGGCGCCACACCGGATGCATTTCAGTGGGCTGCAACATTAAACAATGTGCAACATAAAATACAACAGGCAGAAGACTCCATTACAATAAATCCTATACCAAATAAAAAGCTGAGGGATGTTGTTTTAAAAATTACCAATAACCTCAGGAAAGGATTAAAAGATGTGTATTCTTTTTACAATGGTTATGATCCGCAATTTACATGGTGGATGCAGGAAACTTATCCATCAACCGACTCAACGCTTGCTGCATTTGCGATGTGGGTATCCAATCAGCCTGTGAAAGAAAAAGAAATGGCGATGGACAGTTCGGGGATCATTGGCCATCCTGTGGGCAGGGAAGAAATTGTGCGGCAATTAAAAGATGCTATGATTGCTTATACACCGGAAGAATTGATTTCAATTGCTGAATCACAATATGAATGGTGCCAGGAACAGATGATCAAAGTTTCTGAACAAATGGGATATGGCAAAAACTGGAAAGCTGCATTGGAAGAAGTGAAACACCATTATCTCAAACCAGGAGAGCAACCCGCTATGATCAACAGCTTGCAGGAAGAAGCAATTGCATTTATTGACAGCCTCGGCCTGGTAACCATTCCTCCTCTGGCAAGGGAAGTCTGGCGCATGGATATGCTGTCTGTACAGATGATGAAGTTTGCATCTTATTTCCTTGGCGGACCTGAAATACTCATTGCTTACCCACACGAAGACCAGGACTTTGAAACAAAAAGAATGATCATGCGTAGCGGCAATTACGGCTTTGCACATGCAGAAGTTTTTCATGAATTAATACCAGGGCATAACCTGCAATATTTCATGTTCCGCAGGTATAAGACATACAGGGAACCATTTGAAACTCCCTTCTCAACAGAAGGCTGGCCATTCTATTGGGAAATGACATTGTGGGATAAGGGCTTTGATAAAACTGCAGATGAAAAAGCAGGCGCGCTATTCTGGAGAATGACAAGATGTGCAAGGATTGTTTTTTCATTGAATTATCATCTTGGAAAATGGACACCGCAACAATGTATAGATTATTTAGTGGACAAAGTGGGTCTCGAGAGGTTCAGTGCTGAATCAGAAGTGAGAAGATCTTTCACCGGTGGATATGGGCCATTATATCAACTGGCATATATGACAGGTGCTTTACAGATGTATGCATTGCATAATGAAATGGTAACAAAAGGAAAAATGACCGACATGCAATTCAATGATGCATACCTGCACACAGGTAATATACCCATTGAAATGTTCCGGGCTATTCTGCTCAATAAAAAATTACCTGAAAATTATGTAGCACAATGGAGATTTATGGATGATGTGCAGATGAAAAAATAGGCATAGCTCAACAAAATTTTAATAGTCACAGTGTTTTGTAACACGATTTTCGGGATGAATAATGTTGGAATTTGATAACACATTCTAATATATCCTTTGCAGAAGGATACAACCGATCGAAAAGCAATTCCCTTTAAAATACTTTCATAAAGGCATTGATTGCATTTATTTTTGCCACTTATGCTTCAGTTCTGTTTAGAAAAAGTTGATAGTAATTCAAATGCAAGGGTAGGAAAGATTACAACCGCACATGGTGAAATTACAACGCCTGTGTTTATGCCTGTTGGCACTGTGGGTTCAGTGAAAGCAGTAACGCAGCAACAGTTGGTGCAGGATGTACAAGCACAGATCATTTTAGGCAATACCTATCATTTATATTTAAGACCAGGTATCGAAATATTAAATGCTTCAGGTGGCCTGCACCGGTTTATGCATTGGGACAGGCCTATTCTCACCGATAGTGGTGGGTACCAGGTTTTTTCTCTCGCTCAAAGCAGGAAGATAACAGAAGAAGGGGTATTGTTTCAAAGTCATATTGATGGCAGCAGGCATTTATTCACACCCGAGAAAGTGATGGATATCCAAAGAAATATAGGCGCTGATATCATCATGGCTTTCGATGAATGCCCTCCTGGGAAAAGCGAATATGTTTATGCAAAAAAAAGTCTGGAATTAACTCAACGCTGGCTTGACAGGTGCGTTATCCATCTCAACAAAACACCATCATTGTATGGTTATGATCAAAATCTCTTCCCGATTGTACAGGGTGGGCAATATCATGACCTTAGAAAATCATCTTGTGAATATGTAACTTCCATAAATGCCCCTGGCAATGCAATTGGTGGTTTAAGTGTAGGTGAACCTGAGGAAGTGATGTATGAAATCACTGCGCTTTGCCACGATTACCTTCCTGCTAATAGACCACGCTACCTGATGGGTGTTGGCACACCCTGGAATATCCTGGAATGTATCGGTAATGGGATTGATATGTTTGACTGCGTTATGCCCACCCGCAATGGCCGTAATGGAATGTTGTTTACAACTAATGGAGTAATCAATATTAAAAATAAAAAATGGGCAAATGATTTCAGCCCGATTGATGATGGCTTGCCAACGGAAGTAAGCAACTATTATTCAAAAGCATACCTGAGGCATTTGTTTGTTGCTGATGAATTGCTCGGCCTGACTATTGCCAGCCTTCAAAATTTAAGTTTTTATTTATGGTTGGTAACTGAAGCGGGAAATAAAATAATTGATGGTAGTTTTAGTTCCTGGAAAAGCGAAATGACATTGCGGCTAAAAAAAAGGTTGTAGCTTTTTTTAAAATGAATAAACCAAAATCCCCGTATTACAAATAGTAGCCTTTAGCTTGTAACATGCATTCAAACTTACCAACATATTAACCACTTCACATATCAACTTATAATTATTTTTGTTGCTTTTAGTAAATAAACCGCTTTGAAAAAACTTGACTGGTATATACTCAAAAAATTCCTTACCACATTTTTCTTTTGTGTATTCCTGTTTACCATAATAGCGGTGGTGGTTGATATCAGCGAAAAAACAGATGACTTTGTAAAATCAGGCTTAAGTGCCACCCAGATTTTCACCCAGTATTACATGGGGTTCATCCCTTTCATTGACGCATTATTATTTCCCCTGTTTGTATTTATTGCGGTAATATTTTTCACATCAAAAATGGCTGGCCGCAGTGAAGTGATCGCTATTCTAGCCAGTGGTACATCCTTTAATAGGTTCCTTGTACCTTATTGGATCGGGGGAATTTTCCTGGCTCTATTATTAATGTTTTCCCTCTCGTTTGTGATACCGGTGGCTAATATAAAATATACTTCTTTCCAGACTAAATATATCAATGTCAACTCTACTTATGACCCATTGGTAGCCAATAATCAACGCAGTGTTTATTTCCGTATTGATTCATTTACTTATGCGGGTATCCGCAATTATGATACAACCACAAAATATGGTGGCCCGTTTTTTATGAACCGTATAAAAAATGACCAGCTTGTTTATAATATGCGCTCATCATCCATTCAATGGGATACTTCAACAAAAAAATGGAAGTTGTCTGGAATAGTGGAAAGATACCTGAACGGACAAAAGGAAACCCTGAAAAAACAACAGGCAATGACACTTGCTTTTAATTTTAAACCCTTTGACCTCAGCCGTGATGAATACGCAAAAGATAAATTAACCACACCCGAACTGCATCGTTTTATCCATGACCAGGAATTACGGGGCACAGAAGGTTTAAACACATTGCAGGTAGAAGAATACCGGCGTTTTGCAACACCGATTTCAGTATTGGTATTATCGCTGATGGGTGCAGTTATTGCAAGCCGCAAAGTAAGAGGTGGCAGTGGCGCACACATGGCAATTGGTTTTGTTGCCTGCTCTTTGTTTATGCTCATGGACAGGTTTTCAACAATGTTTTCTACCAAGGGGAACCTGTCACCATTTTTAGCTGCCTGGCTACCTAACATCATCTTTACATGCGTGCTTATTTACTTCTATCGAAAGGCACCTAAATAATAAATTCATTTTAAATTGATGTAATTTCTTTTTTTAAGGGTCAAGTTATGGTATCTTTAGCCGCCGCATTTGTGATGGCCCTCATCTTCAGTGGATGGATGTTAATGCGGCATTTCAATGTTTGTTGCCAACATAGGAAATAATAATTAGCCATATAAATAAAAATAAATTATGGGAGTTTTAAAAGACAGGTTTAAAGCAAAAGCAGATTTAGCTATAGCTGAAATAAAAGACATCCTTGCCAAAAACGGTGAAAAAACAATTGGCGAGGTTAAACTCAAACAGATTTACATGGGGATGAGGGGAATAACAGGGCTTGTAACGGAAACAAGTTTACTGGACCCGCAGGAAGGTATCCGTTTTCGCGGTTATTCCATTCCTGAATTAAGGGAAAAGTTACCCAAAGTACCGGGTGGAAAAGAGCCACTCCCTGAAGGCCTCTTTTATCTCTTGCTGGTAGGTGAATTACCTACTGATGAAGATGTGAACAATATCACCACCACCTGGCAACGCAGGAGCCATGTACCTAATCATGTTTTTGCAGCCATTGATGCCTTGCCATTAACTACCCATCCTATGACCATGTTTATAACAGGCGTGGTGGCATTACAGACTGAAAGCAATTTTGCAAAACAATATGCAGAAGGCATGAGCAAAAAAGATCATTGGTCTGCAGTGTATGATGATACAATGGATTTGATAGCAAGGTTACCACGTATAGCTGCTTATGTTTACAGGAGAAAATACAAGGCAAGTGAACATATCAATCCTGACGGATTATTAGACTGGGCTGGCAACCTGGCGCACATGATGGGTTATGAAGATGAAAGTTTTAAAGCATTGATGCGGTTGTACATGACAATCCACTCAGACCATGAAGGTGGTAATGTGTCAGCACATACAACCCACCTCGTTGGTTCTGCGCTCAGCGATCCTTATTTATCTTATGCAGCAGGTATGGCGGGTTTAGCTGGTCCATTGCATGGGCTTGCCAACCAGGAAGTGATCAAATGGATTTTTGAAATGCAGGATGAATTAAAAACAAAATCACCTTCCAAAGAACAGATTGCAGAATATGTAAAGAAAACTTTGGCAGAAGGCAAAGTAGTTCCGGGTTATGGCCATGCAGTATTACGTAAAACAGATCCACGCTTTACGGCACAAATGGAATTTGGGAAAAAACACATGCCGGATGATCCGCTTGTGCAAACAGTATGGAATATCTACGAAGTGGTTCCTCCCATTTTACAAAGCATAGGAAAAATAAAAAATCCATGGCCTAATGTGGATGCACACAGTGGTGCATTATTGGTTCATTATGGTTTGGTAGAATACGAATTTTATACAGTATTATTTGCGGTAAGCCGTGGATTGGGTGTGCTCGCAAGCTTGTGCTGGGACAGGGTTTTAGGCTTCCCGTTAGAAAGGCCAAAATCAGTAACTACACGTTCAGTTAAGCTGTGGTTGGAAGGGAAAGATGAAATCTGGGATTAATCAATAAACGGAATGCAGTTTTGAAAAATCAAAACTGTATTTCTTAAAATATTAAATGTGCTTATAATGCTTTCCTTCAGAAATGATTTTAATAATAAATAGAAATCTGTAACTTTTTGAAGTAATGCCCGGATGAGTTTAACTCAGGAAAAACATTTGAGCGCTATATTCATTCAGCAACATATTCAACTCAGGCTTGTTGTATTTTTTTATTTCTGTGCCTGCAGATTTCACTTTTTGCTGTATTGACTTTATATTGAACTTTTTAATTTTCAAAAGCTGCCCTGTTTTTTTACTTTCATTTTTTAATAACATAATTCATAGTTTAGTAACAGATTGGTCGTATCATTTTAAAAATGGAAAACACAATTATTGAAGTATTTGTAATCTTCCATAATCTAAAAAAATATTTACTGCAATAAATTTATTTTTACCACGGAGAAGGAGATATTTAAGTGACTGATATAATTAATTTACTGCCAGATAATATTGCAAACCAGATTGCTGCAGGTGAGGTGATACAACGCCCTGCCAGCGCCGTAAAAGAATTATTGGAAAATGCAGTTGATGCAGGCGCCACATCTATCAGTTTAATCATTAACGATGCAGGCAAAGCATTGATACAGGTAATTGATAATGGAAAAGGCATGAGTGAAACTGATGCAAGGATGAGTTTTGAAAGACACGCCACCAGTAAAATCCAGGATATTGAAGACCTCTTTCATATCAGGACAATGGGTTTTCGTGGTGAAGCGCTGGCTTCGATTGCAGCAGTTGCACAGGTGGAATTAAAAACAAGAAGAGCAGAAGATGAACTGGGCACATACATTGAAATTGACAATAGCGTTGTAAAAAAACAAGAACCCTGTGCCTGTCCGGCAGGTACCAATATCAGTATGAAGAATCTTTTCTTCAACGTTCCTGCCCGCAGGAATTTTTTAAAAAGCAATGCAGCAGAGATGCGGCATATAGTGGATGAGTTTATTCATGTATCACTGGCATTTCCAGGCATATTTTTTTCTTTGACAAGCAATGGCCAACAGGTTTTTCACCTTGAAGCTGGTAGCCTTAAACAACGATTTTTACAATTACTCGGTCATCAGTATAACACCAAACTCGTCCCGGTAAAAGAAACTACAGACTATCTTGACATCAATGGGTTTGTCGGTAAACCTGAAGCTGCAAAAAAGACCAGAGGCGACCAGTATTTTTTTGTAAACAACCGTTTTATCAAAAGCGCATATTTAAACCATGCAGTCACCAGTGCATTCGATGCATTGTTACCAAAAGATAGTTTCCCTGTTTATGCTTTGTTTATTGATCTTGACCCTTCACAGGTTGATATCAATGTGCACCCAACCAAACAGGAAATAAAATTTGAAGATGAAAAGATTGTGTATGCATTTGTGCAGGCCGCAATTAAACATGCACTGGCTCAATTCAGTGTTTCTCCTTCTCTTGATTTCACATTGAATGCAGAAATCATGCAGACAGAAGCCGTTTCAAAACCTTTTACTGAACAACAAAAAACTTCAGTAACTGCATCTGAATTATATAAAAAATTTTCACAGAAAAACCAGGCACACCTGATAGAACCAGGACATGGCAAAACAGAACTTGGCAACTGGAAGGACTTTTTTGAAACAAATTCTCTCAATAAAAATTATCAAAATGACGAGCTGGTAAATGCTTCATTGTATAATGTTGATACAAAGCATTTACCAGTTGTGAAAACACAACTCTTAAATACTTACATTGTCGCTGCTTCTCAAGAAGGTTTTATACTTATACACCAGCAGCATGCACATGAAAGAATTTTATTTGAAAAGTATTCTTCAAACATTCAAAACAGGCAAGCGTCAACACAGCAAACGTTGTTTCCCGTTTCACTGGAATTATCACCTCAGGACCATGCACTATTACAGGAACTCCTCCCCGACCTTAAGTTATTGGGTTATAAAATAGAACCATTCGGGAAAAGCAGTTTCATTATACAGGGTGTGCCTGCAGATATTTTACAGGGTAATGAGAAACATTCAGTAGAGTTATTACTGGAACAATTCAAACATTTCAGTAATGAACTAAAATTCAACCAACGTGAAAAATTAATTCACTGTATAGCAAGACAGCAAGCAATTAAAGCCGGACAGTCATTAACTGAAAAAGAAATGCAGGTTTTGGTAGAAGAATTATTCAACTGTGTCATGCCATCAATTACACCAAACGGCAACCCGGTATTTGTAGAATTCAATGATGAACAATTACTGAAAATGTTTGGGAAATAACCGGCTGTTTAATTTTATTCTGCCATCAGCTTCACTATGGCTTCATAAATATCTTCAGCATTTGGTTTACTGAAATAATCACCATCGCTGCCATAAGCGGGCCTATGTTCTTTTGAAGTAACAGTAACAGGAGCAGCGTCAAGGTAGCGGTACCCTCCTTGTTCTTCCATTACTTTGTTATACATAAAAGAAGTAGCGCCACCAGGTACATCTTCATCAATAAAAATTATCCGGCTCGTTTTTTTCAACGATTCAAGAATCATATGATTTACATCGAAAGGTAGCAATGTCCGCACATCCATTACCTCACAACTGATTCCTGTTTTTTCAAGATTTTTCACTGCATCCATAATGATACGCAAAACAGAACCGTAAGACACTATTGTAACATCAGCACCTTCATGAATGATTTCGGGTATGCCCATTGGTACCCTGACATCAGCAAGATTGGAAGGCAGTTTTTCTTTTAAGCGATACCCATTCAGGCATTCAATCACCAATGCCGGATCGTTACTTTGCAACAAAGTATTATACATACCTGCTGCCTGCACCATATTTCTCGGCACACACACATACATTCCCCTCAATGAATTTATAATCATACCCATCGGTGAACCACTATGCCATATACCTTCCAACCGGTGGCCACGTGTACGTACAATGATGGGGCAAGCCTGTAACCCTTTTGTCCGGTATTGAAGTGTAGCCACATCATCTGATAAAGGTTGTAAACCATATATGAGGTAGTCCAGGTATTGTATCTCAGCAATCGGTCGGAGGCCACGCAATGCAAGACCTATACCTTCTCCCATAATAGTGAGTTCACGGATGCCAGTATCAAAAACACGGTTGGCACTATGCTTCAACTGCAGACCGGCAAATGCCTGGTTTACATCACCAATCATCCCAACATCTTCACCAAAAGCAACAACCCTTGCATCCCTTGTAAACAAACCATCAAAATATTTATTCAGAATTTCATAACCATTATTTAAAGGCGCATCTGCATTATAAACTGGTATGACCTCTTGTACATGCATTGCACTTTTACCATTATTAGAATAGTTATAAGAATTGTATAAAGAGGCATTGAGTGTTTTCAGTTCTTTGTAATATGCGCTCAACTCTTCATGACCCGGAAAACCCTTGGTTGCATTTACAGCAGCAAATAATGTTTTCAAAACTTCTTTTCGCAATGGTTCCGGGTTTGATTGCAACTGCTTTGCTGCATCCTGCAACAAAGTAAATGCATCCATGTCATTGACCATTGCAGATTGTATTAACTCAACAGTTTTTGCTGCCTGTTCTTTGATTGGATCAATATATTCTTTCCATGCAGTATTGCGGCTTTGCACAACCAGTTGCTTTGCAGCTTTTTCAATTTCTTCCAATTCTTCATTGGTGGCAATATTATTTTCAACGATCCACTCTTTCATTTTTTTATTGCAGTCCCATTCAGCCTCCCATTGCAATCGCTGTGGTGATTTATATCTTTCATGGCTGCCTGATGTGGAATGTCCCTGCGGTTGTGTGAGTTCTTCCACATGGAAAACAGCTGGTATATGCGTTTCTCTTACTTTATTCAAACCTGCTTCAAACACTTCACACATGCCTGCATAATCCCATCCTTTTACAGAATAAATATCAATACCATTACTATCCGGTTTTTTTTGAAAACCTTTCAGAGCTGCAGAAATGGAGCCCTTTGCTGTCTGGTGTTCTTTAGCAACTGAAATACCATAACCATCATCCCATACAAAAACAGCCAACGGTATTTGCAAAACTGCTGCTGCATTTATAGTCTCCCAGAAATGGCCTTCTGATGTAGAAGCATCACCAATGGTGCAGATACAAATTTCATTGCCATTATTAGAAAGATGCGCAAACTGTTTCAGCACTTCACTATTTCGGAACAATTTTGAAGCCAGGGCAAGCCCGATACTCCTTGGCATCTGAGAAGCAGTTGGCGCCATGTCAGTAGCAGAATTTTTTTGTGCTACAAGATTTTTCCATTCACCATTTTCATCAATATTTGGTGTAACATAATGGCATACCATCTGCCTGCCTGCACTGAATGGATCGTGCGCTAAATCAGGATCTGCATATAATTGTGCAAAGAATTTTTGTGGGTCACCAATGCCTGAAGCAAACATCCAGGTTTGATCCCGGTAATATCCTGACCTGAAATCTCCATTCCTGAAAAACTTAGCCAATGCTACCTGTGCGACTTCTTTGCCATCACCAAAAATGCCAAACTTTGCCTTACCTGTTAATACTTCTCTCCTGCCCATAATACTTGATTCGCGGCTTTCTACAGCAACCCGATAATCATTGAGCACTTCATTTCGAAAACCTTCATAAGAAAGCATATCGCCTGAAACTGTTGATGAAGCTAAATTGTCCATACGGCAAATGTAAGTATTACGATTTTAATGGCTGGCTTGAACTGTAATATACGGCTTTAAGACAATATGTTTATTTCCTTTTTAATTTTTTACCAGCGACAGGTTCCTGGTTCACTTCATCTGTAAGATTGTTGTTTTCATTTTTTCCAAACAACTTGTCAAAATCTCTTGAATAAGAAATACTGATACCTTGTCTTGTAACCCTGCCTATTGCACCGGCTGTTCCACCATATCCAATACTACTGTGATTGAAAATAATTGCACGCAGTTTCCTGTCACGGGATAATATTATCTGTACAGAAATATCAGGCAGCCACTGGAAACCATTATTGGATGTTGTTGCTGCTGCGCCACTGATATTAAAATCTAAGTCGCCACCAAATGTTACAATTACTTTATTGTTGAGAAGGCTTTTATTTACTTTTAGTTCTACAGCAGTTCTATCTAAAGTATTATTTGATGATGATGAACCACTGAGATTATAACTACTATATGTTTTTGCACCAACATCAAAATGCAAAGTTTTATCCCCGGTAAGTTTATACAAAAAATCAGAGATATAAGAATTTAATACACTGGCTACTTTTTGAGAGATTGTATTGATACCTGTAGATTGTACAAAACTTTGGCCTCCCGCTAACTCTCCATAAGGAGAGAATGAATTAAAAACTATCAGCCAGGTCACCTGTTTCAGCATTTCATTTTCATCACTTTCCATCTTTGCCAGCAGGCGGTTAAAATTATCATTGCTGCGGATAGCACTTCCTTCCGGGAAATCAAGTTTGAATTTAATATCGGGGTGGCTCAGTTTACCATTAAGGTCTGCAATCACATACACATCACCCCTGTAACCAAGGATATTCTGGTCAAGCAAAATACTCGATGCTGAACCAGATGTAAGGTCGCTTAATGTAACATTCTTTGCAGTATATCTTGCAGTGATATTAATATTCGCATTATAAGGGCTCCCATTCCATTCTATATAACTGTTTTGTTCGGGCAATAATTCGAATGGCCTTTTTACCAATGATTGAAAATTGAAATTATAATTTCCTCTTTCAATATTATACCTTCCACTCATGCTTACATCGCCAACAGCAGGCACATGAATTGAAAGTTTCCCATTACCTGTTGCTTCAATAATATCACCAGTCAATTCATCAAGAATCACTGAAACTGTCACCAGGTTATTCGCTGTTAATCCCAGGTCAATATTCAAATTGGAATTACTGCCCTCGTTTTCCTGTTGCAACTGTTCACCATATTGTTTAAAAATTATAAAGTCAGCATCTGAATTTTTACTGTTAGCATTTGTCTGAATATAAAAATGTGATATGTCAGCAGGCTCTCCATTAATTGACATCCGCATATTTTCTTCAGGGCCGGTTAATGACAGGTTAACCTTCCCAATTACATCACCATAAAACAAAGGGTTGTCTTTTGCTTTTGTATCAAGCACCAACAATTTGTTGGTTGACATACTTAAGTTGTAACGATTATTTTTAAATCCATTTTCTTTCAATACACCTTTTACTGTTCCGGTATTACCAAACTTATCTTTGATATCAAATGTCCCAAAGTCAATTTCATCTTCTTTAAACACAAAATCAGCAGATGGAATAGTATATCTCACATTCGTATATCTTACAGTCAATGCACCGCTATCCAGGTGTGCTTGTCCTGTTAAGTGCAATTCTTTAAAACTCCCATGCAGGTTGATAGTACCAGTTGCAAGGCCGGTGATATTATCAAACAATGTCCCAAGGAAAGTATTGAGGATTCCGATTTTTGCATGGTCCAGTTTAAAACTTGTTTCCAATGGTTTACCAACAGAATCTTTCAGGTCATAAAAACCATTCCCATCCACTACAAAATCATGGTTATTGGCTTTCAGGTTATAAATAATTTTTCCAGCTTTATCATAACGGGCAGTTACATCTACAATGCCTATTGAATCATTGTTTAACCTGTATTGTGTCAGTTGGATTTTTGCATCTGCATTAAAGTTGGTATAAATATCCCTCAAATAAATATCTCCATTGGCAATACCTTCCATTGTTGGTCTTTTAACAAAGAGCGGGAACACATCAGCCATATTCAGATTTTTCAACCTTACAGCCAACGCATTTGACGTACCATTGTTTTCAACAGATTCAATTGAAATCTTCTGGAAGCCCTGGATAAATTCCATATTCTTTGCTGAAGAAAAATGATTGCGTATTACTACTTCACCCTGGTTTTGCAGGTTCCAGGTTTTTTCATTCAACACAAAACTGGAAGGATGAAAATTGATACTCACACCATCATGCAATGTCCTCACTTCAGCATCAAGATTTGCTTTGTTCAATGTGGCATTTGCGCTGGTTGTTATAAACACATGTGAGAGGTCGTTAGAAGAATGTACTTCAATTTTTGTGTTGGGAAAATAAGTGCTGTCGCTGATAAAAATCTTACCGATATTTCCTGTCAGCAATAAACTGTCAGCAGTGCCATCACCTGTAAATTTTGCATCCTGCAATGAGAAGTTTTTATATTTTGCAGCAGGCACATCCAATTGCCAGTTAAATTTATTTCCATTCACAGTATTTATTTTCCCTGTCAATAGAATATCATTAAAATCTGAGAGGTTTGAATCAATCAACTGTGCATAAGAATCAAAATCGCCTGTGCGCAAAGTAACCACAAAATCCTGGTTGGAAATATCACTTTTTGGCGGGTTGATAATGGATGGATAATACCGGCTTAAAAACGCCTGGAAACTTTGAGGCAATTGCAGGATGCTGTATTGACCTGCAACAGAAACATTGAACTCGTTGCTGGCAAGTGTCAATTCTTTATGATTCAAAGAATCAAGCGCTGCTGTTACCACCAAAGAATCAAAATCGAGTGTGTTGTTATTATGTGTTACTGATGCATTCAGGATTTTGGCATAACCTAAAAAATCATCAATATTATGGCCACGGAAGTTAAGGTCAAACAAGCCTGTTATACTCACACTGTCTTTGGTAAATTTCATTGCTCGCAGGTTGGCATTTACCAGGTCGCCCAACACATTAAAAGATGGCGCTTCTCCATTAAGGTCAACAATTATATTACTGGTAAAATTAAAGTTGGTATCGGCTGCTTTAAAATCACCTGTAAAATTTTTGTGCTTGATTTCTCCATTGAAAGTAAGATTGGAATATGTATAATCTTTATATGTCAGTGATGTAAAATTTCCATTGAGCCTTGTAGATATATTGCCAATTTTAAAACTCCTGCCTTCCACAGTTCCATTAAAAGTTACATTGCCTAAATCTGGCACCGATAAAAATTTTCCAAGATTAAATTGTTGTGTTTGTACTGTGCCCTTATAAGTAGGTTCTGATTTTTTTGGAAAAGACATGGCAAGGTTTGTTGACATTCCACCCAATGCACTTGCCAGGTTACCATTCGCATTGATAACTGCATTTTTTGTTTTGAAATTTACTTTACCAACAAAATGCACATTTCCTAAAGCAGCAAGGTTAGGGCTATTCACTTTTGTAATGCCTGGAAAAATAAAACTTATCTCGCGGCTGTTGGTCTGAAGGTTGGCATTGGTCAAAGTAAAATCTGCCTTTGCCACATCAGTAACATCTTTTACATGCAGGTCGCCTGAAGCATAAGTGTTATAACCATTTTTCAGAAAAATATTCCTGACATCAAAATCAGAAACAGTGCCGTAAAAATTTCCATTCACTAAAAATCTTTCTTTCCAGTTGATAAGTGCAGGCGCAAAATATGCAATATCATCAGTGCTCACCAGGCTGCGCATGATAGATGATTTCATCACCACTTTGTTCACATAATCTTTGAGGTCTGCATTGAAATCATCATACTGCATTTCAAAATAATTGGTGATAGTGCTTTCACCGGTTTTGATATAGAGTTTTGAAAACACCATTTTTTGTGGTGTAAGTTTATAATCAGTCCGCAACTTTCTAACCCTGAAACCACTGCGTTCAACAGCGCTTACATCCACGTGTGCAGTGATGGTGTCTTTGTTGAAATCAAGATTTTTTACTGTGCCGGTTATTTTTGATATTTCAATTTTTCTACCATCAAAAAATCCTGCCCTGGGAATTTCATCGCGAAACCCTGTTCCTAAAAAACAATTTTTTAGATTGATGTTTGCTACATGCACTTTTATATTCCCGGGATTAAACAAAGGTTTTGTTTTATCTCTTTTTGCCATAACCCTCTTCACCGTATCCAACCCATCATAATTATCAACTTTATAATAAGCCCTGTCCATGTCAATAGAATGGATAAGGAAAAGATTTTTTGTCAAATCAATAGTATCTGCATCCACCAGCAGGCTTGCTGTTTTCAGTGTCATCAATTGGCCAAACCAATCATCTTTTTTTGTATAAACTACATTCTTTAAATCCAGCTTCTGGACTTTTAGTACAATCTTATTTTTTGTTTTATTCTTTTGTGGAGATGAAAAATAATCAACAATGAACTGGTAGTTCCAGACAGAGTCCGTACGGTTTTGTTTGATGATAGCATCTTCCAGGCCGATGTATTTTAGTTCAATATTTTTTTTGAAGAAAAACCAGTCTGTGATGCGCAGTTTCAAAGCGCCAGCACTCAGCAAAGTATCTTTATGCCGGTCCAGGATGAGTGTGCTGTCAAGGTCCATTTTATCAAACAAAGAAAATTTCACTTTGCTGATTTTTACAGTTGTATTCAGTTCCTTCGACAGTCTATCCGTCACCTTACTCACTAAATAATTCTGAACAGGGCTTGTTTGAATAAGCAGCCACACCAATAAAATCAAAGCAATGATGCCAATAAAAAAACGGAGAAAAATTTTGGGCCATATCACCAGCCAGAGTATCACCACCCACACAACAGCCAGTAAAGCGATATTGGGCCAGATGTATATCCAGGACAACACCGCCAACGTTAAACCAAAAAATATTTTCAGACTGTTTTTGTACAAACCATGTTGTTATGCGGTAAAGATAGATTGAAGATTTATTTCTAAGTTGTTTTACAGATGTTAACTTATCACTGATTTACACAAATGCCGGACTAAAGTTCAGGCTATAACTTAAAAAATATTTTTTTCTTATAGAGAAAATAACAGAGCCCCCATTCCAGCATGAAAATACACAAAGATGAAATGATTTGCATCGGCACTTCCGGCACCCGGATTATCTGCATCAGGCCACTGGTGATAGCTGTGATATAATCATTGAACCAACGATGGCCCACAATTTCAAAAAATAAATAAATAAACAAAGAGTTCATCCCGACAATTACAAAAAACTCAACCCGCTTCCTGTGATTTTTTATATCAATCCACCAGTAACAAAATGCGAGGCCGAATAAACACCAGCCCAAAGATGCCAGGGTAAAAGAAGATGTGGCAATACGTTTGATGATTGGTGTAATATGTAACCAGTCTAACCCATAACCAGTAACAAGACAGATGATGCCTGCCAGTAACAATGGCTGCACTTTATTTTTTTCATTGCTGATGAATAATTTTCCGCAAACTGCACCTGCAATTGTATGCACAGCAGTTGGGATACAATTTATCGCTACCCATCCATCATGATTGATTTTATTCATCAAAATGAGGTCAATGTAATTACCGAAATTATGCTGGTCAGTAAATGGCTGGTCGAAGTTGGGGATGTTGGTAAACCTGTATAAAATTTCAGTCAATAACAAAAGAAAAATACAAAAGATGATTTGTGCAGTTGCATTCCAACGGAAAATTAAAAAAGTGAGTAGAGTTGTAAATGACAACTGTGTCAACACATCCCATAATTCAAAAGACAATCCATTTTTTCTCACTGCATAATCCAATACGCCCCAAAAAAATAACCAGCCACTACGCCTTAAAGTTTTCCAGAAAGAACGGTTCCAGGTGTAACCTAACTGTTTTTGTTTTTTCAATGAATATGCCATTGACACACCTGCCATAAACATAAAACCGGGTTGTATCAAATCCCAGAAATGCAAACCATTCCAGGGATGATGAAAGAACTGTTGCATCAACCCATGAAAAATACTTCCTTGTTTTGAAGCATCAGACAAATGTTCATACAAACCTGTGCTTTCCAAAGCAAGCATCACCATGATAAAACCCCGCATAAAATCAAGTGATAACAAACGTTGAGAAGTTTGTTGCGGCAGCGCTAAATTTTTTTCCATAAGCAATGAAGAGGATACAAAATAAAAAAAGTTTTGAAATTTCAATTTTGTTTTTCAATTTCGCAACGCAAATGCAACAAAAAAACTTAAATATGATTTGGTGGTGGCATACAAACTCCGGCTGGGGAATGTAATGCTATTGCTATACAAGTATATTACTAAGCCCCGGCAACACGCCGGGGTTTTTTATTTGAACTCGCATCAAAAAAAGGGAATAATAAACATAAATTTTAAGATGAAAAAAATTGCAATAGAAACGAAGTACAGGAAAATGCTTTCTGACATCTATACACCTGTTGGCATTTACCTCCGGTTAAGAGACAGGTTCAGGGATACAATTTTACTGGAGAGTGCAGACCATCATTCAATTGAAAACAGTTTTTCTTTTATCGGCATCAATGCCATTGCCGGTATCGAGATAACAAATTTTAAAGAGATAGAATTCAAATATCCTAATCATAACCCTGAAAAAAAATCTCTCGACAATAACACCAAAGTACCATCTCTCTTGTGGGAATTTATGCAGCACTTCGAAACAAACAATGTTGAAGATACCCAGGCTAAAATAGCACAGGGGTTATTTGGTTATTGCAGTTATGATGCAGTGCAGTTTTTTGAAACAATTGAATTAAAATCTTCAAAGAAAAATATTGTTGTTGAAATTCCGCTGATGCGTTACAGGTTGTATCAATATGTGATTGTCATCAATCATTTTAAAGATGAAATGTTTTTATGTGAAAATGTCATCAATGGTTTAAAGAGTGAAATAGAAGTAGTAGAATCATTGATAAAAAGTAAAGATGTACCAGTCTATCCTTTTCAATCCAATGCAGAAGAAACCACTAATATTACAGATGATGAATATGTGGAAATGGTGAAGAAAGGTATTGCCAGTTGTTATCGTGGTGATGTTTTCCAGATTGTATTAAGCAGGCGGTTCGGTCAGAAATTTACAGGTGATGAATTCAATGTCTATCGTGCTTTGCGCAGTGTGAACCCTTCGCCTTATTTATTTTATTTTGATTATGGCGATTATAAACTTTTTGGTTCAAGCCCTGAATCACAACTCATCATCAGAGATGGTAAAGCAGTGGTGCATCCTATTGCAGGTACATTCAAACGCACAGGTAATGCAGAAAAGGATGAAGCTTTGAAAGAAGCTTTATTAAAAGATGCAAAAGAAAATGCAGAACATACGATGCTGGTTGATTTGGCAAGAAATGATTTGAGCCGTTGTTGCGAACATGTTACAGTCAATCATTTCAGGCAGGTGCAATATTATTCACATGTCATCCATTTGGTGAGTGAAGTAACAGGCGATGTACAACCAAATGCAAACCCTTTCGATTTACTGGCGCAGACATTTCCACAAGGCACATTAAGCGGAGCGCCGAAATTTAAAGCCATGCAATTAATAGATGAATATGAACCGACAACCCGTGGTTATTATGCAGGTTGTATCGGCTTCATCGGCTTTGATGGCAGTTGCATTACTGCAATTATGATACGGACTTTTTTAAGCAAACAAAACACTTTGTATTACCAGGCAGGTGCAGGTATTGTAGCTGCTTCTAACCCGCAAAATGAATTGCAGGAAGTGAATAATAAATTAGGCGCTTTGAAACAGGCAATTGAAATAGCCGCTTCATTACTTCCTTCAAACAATAACAACATTTAATAAGTTTAAAATTTAAAATAAGATGCCGGCAAGCTCAATAAAAAATAATTCTTCTTCTGCGAAACATGGGTATCAAAAGAAGATTTTAATATTTGACAACTACGATTCATTTACATACAACCTGGTACACCTTGTAGAAAAAATTATTGATGATAAAGTGGATGTCTTTCGCAATGATAAAATTTCATTGGAAGATATAGAGCGTTATGATAAAATCATTTTATCGCCCGGCCCGGGGCTCCCTGTTGAGGCAGGTTTATTATTACCACTGATAAAAAAATATGCTGCTACAAAATCTATTCTTGGTGTGTGTCTCGGGCACCAGGCAATTGGTGAAGTCTTTGGCGGTAAGCTTACCAACCTGTCAACAGTGTTTCATGGAGTAGCAACACCGGTCCATCTGAAAAAAATCAATCCACAAAAAAAATTCAGTCCGTTGTTTGAAGGTTTGCCTGCAACATTTAATGCAGGCCGTTATCATTCATGGGTGGTGGACAAAGAAAATTTTCCGGGAGAGTTGGAAATAACTGCTGAAGATGACAATGGATTTATCATGGCACTACAACATAAAACTTACGACGTGCAGGGCGTACAATTTCATCCTGAAAGTGTATTGACACCGGAAGGTGAAAAGCTTATGAGAAATTGGCTGAACCAATAAACTTATCATAGAAAGAATTAAAAACATCCGTCGTGTGAACGAAGAAAATTTTTTAGACACAATAAGAATTGAAACAAAAAAAATGAAATGAAAAAAATACTGCAATATTTATTTGAACATAAAACCTTGTCATATCAACAGGCAAAAGAAATTTTGATTGCTATATCAAAAGGTATGTATAATGATTCTGAGGTTACTGCTTTTGTTACCGTGTTTTTGATGCGTAGCATCAGGATTGAAGAACTACAAGGATTTCGTGATGCGTTGCTGGAGCTTTGTGTAAAAGTTGATTTGAGTGAATATAAAACTATTGACATAGTGGGCACTGGTGGTGATGGAAAAAACACTTTCAACATTTCAACACTTGCCTGTTTTATTGTTGCAGGTACGGGACAAAAAGTTGCCAAGCATGGTAACTATGGCGCTTCATCTATCAGTGGTGCATCAAATGTGATGGAGAAAATGGGTTATAAATTTAAAAATGACAGCTCAAAACTGAAAGCTGAAATTGAAGCAGCCAACATCTGTTTTATGCATGCACCATTGTTTCATCCTGCATTAAAATCAGTAGGCCCAATCAGGAAAAACCTAGGATTGAGGACCTTCTTCAATATGCTTGGCCCTATGGTAAATCCTGCCACACCTGACTTTCAGTTAGTGGGTGTTTATAACCTTGAGATGGCAAGGATTTATAATTATCTTTTACAACAGACAGGAAAACCTTTCACTATCATTCACGGTCTGGATGGTTATGATGAAATATCACTCACCAATGATACCAAAGTAATCACCAACAACGGTGAAAAAATTAAAACACCTGTTGAATTGGGAAAACGTTTCGTGGATGCTGAAAATATTTCAGGTGGCAACACAACTGAAGAAGCCGCAGAAATATTTTCAAGAATCATTAAATGCGAAGGTACATGGGCACAGAACGCAGTAGTGTTAGCTAATGCTGCTGCAGCTTTGCAATGTACAGGTAATTATAAGAATTATGATGACGCTTATAATGCTGCAGTTGATAGTTTAGACAATGGCAAGGCTTATGCTGCATTACAAAAATTAATTTCACTGCAATGAATATTTTAGAAACGATAGTAGAAAAAAAGAAAATTGAAGTCTCCGGTAAAAAACAAAAAACAGGGATTGACTATTTTATTTCAAACGATAAAAATTTTGACAGGCCTTGTTTGTCTTTGAAAGAAAAACTTGTGAATGGCGGCGCTAACATCATTGCAGAGTTTAAAAGAAAATCGCCATCCAAAGGTTTCATGAATGAACATATCTATGTTGCTGATGTATTGCCTGGTTATGAAAAATATGGCGCTGCAGCAATTTCTGTTTTGACAGATAATGAATTCTTTGGTGGAGATATTGAAGAATTACAAACATCCCGTAGCTTAGTGAACATCCCTTTGCTGCGCAAAGATTTTATGATTGATGAATACCAGTTGTATGAAGCAAAACATTATGGCGCTGATTTAATTTTATTAATCGCTGCCTGTTTATCAAAAAAACAGGTGCTGCAACTGGCAGCAAAAGCAAAAGCATTACAACTGGAAGTGTTGCTTGAAATACATTCCAAATCAGAAATAGAATGTATCTGTGATGAGGTGGACATCATCGGTATCAACAACCGCAACCTTGAAACATTTGTTACTGATGTAAAAACTTCTTTGGATTTAATTGAATCATTACCTGCAGGTAAGCCTGTAATTTCAGAAAGCGGGATATCAAATACAGAAACCATTGCTCAGTTATATAACGCAGGGTTCAAAGGTTTTTTGATTGGTGAAACATTTATGAAAGCAACACAACCTGCAGTTGCCTTTGCTGACTTTATGCAAGCGCTACAGGTATCTATGAAAGAAGTTGAAAAAAGAAAATAAAATTTCAACTTTAATATGAAATAAAATTTTTGAATGTACCAGGTAAAATGAGCTTTATGAATAGTGAACAGGGAAATAAAGCACATGTAAATTTCAGGATAAAAGTCTGTGGGCTTACCCAACCAAACCAGGTTTATCAATTAGATGAGATGGGGATTGAGTTTGCCGGGTTTAATTTTTACAAACCATCACCGAGATATGTATATAAGCATACTCCCGCTTCAGCTATCAAAAAAATTCATGGCAAAATAAATAAGACAGGCGTCTTTGTTGATGAGGATGTTGAAAAACTTTTAAAAACAGTAGATGACTGCGGGTTATACCTTGCACAGTTGCACGGCAATGAATCACCCCGTTATTGTGAAAGGGTTTCCAATTATATTTCTGTGATTAAAGTTTTCCGATTAACAGATAATGATAATGTGGAATGGAAGATTAAGGATTACTATGATGTAGCAGATATGTTTTTGTTTGATACTGATACTACTTCATTTGGCGGTAGCGGGAAAAAATTTAACTGGCAGGTGTTGAAAGACCTTGACATCCGTAAACCGTTCTTTTTAGCCGGCGGTATTTCACCGGATGATGCAGAGGAACTGAAATTATTTTCACAGAATACAGTAGCTAAAGATTTGTTTGCGATTGATATCAACAGCAAATTTGAAATTACACCTGGTGTGAAAGATATTGAATTGGTGAGGAGGTTTAAAGAGGGGTTAGGGGGAAAGTAGATGAAGGTTTTTATCAATTAAAAATTACGAATTATCAATTACGGATTATCAATTAAAAATTAAAAATTACGAATTATCAATTCACAATTAACAATTCACAATTAACAATTATCAATTAATAAAATAACGAATAATGATAAATACAACGATACCGGATAATAAAGGCAGTTATAAACAACCGGATATTTTTGGATACTACGGAAAATTTGGCGGAGCCTATATTCCGGAAATGTTGCACCGCAATGTGGAAGAGTTGCGTGATAATTATTTAAAGCTGATGTATGAAGAAAGTTTTCAGAAAGAGTTCCATTCATTGCTGAAAGATTATGCAGGCAGGCCGACACCTCTGTTTTTTGCTGAAAGATTAAGTAAACAAAACAATACAAAAATTTATTTAAAGCGGGAAGACCTGAACCATACAGGCGCTCATAAAATCAACAATGCAATCGGCCAGGTCTTGCTCGCACAAAGGTTGGGAAAGAAAAGAATTATTGCAGAGACAGGTGCAGGTCAGCATGGTGTTGCCACTGCTACAGTGTGCGCATTGAAAGGTTTGGAATGTATTGTTTATATGGGCGAAGTGGATATGGCAAGACAACAACCTAATGTAGCCCGCATGCAGATGCTTGGAGCTAAAGTGGTGCCTGCAACAAGCGGCAGCAAAACATTAAAAGACGCAACCAATGAAGCTATCAGGGATTGGATAAACAACCCCAATGATACCCATTATGTGATTGGTTCTGTTGTGGGGCCGCATCCTTATCCCGATATGGTGGCAAGGTTTCAGAGTGTTATCAGTGATGAAATAAAAAAACAGTTGTTTGAAAAAGAAGGAACAGAATTTCCACAATATGTTATGGCATGTGTGGGCGGTGGCAGCAATGCGGCCGGTACATTTTACCATTTCCTCGATGATTTACATGTGCAATTGATAGCAGTGGAAGCAGCAGGTTGTGGCATAAATAGTGGCATGAGCGCTGCAACAACACAATTGGGTAAACCCGGTATCCTGCATGGCAGCAAAAGCCTGGTGATGCAGACTGCAGATGGCCAGGTGGTAGAGCCACATAGCATTTCAGCGGGGTTGGACTATCCCGGCATCGGACCATTACACGCACATTTATATGAAAGCGGCCGTGCTAAATTTTTATCTGCTACAGATGCAGAAGCATTAGAAGCTGCATTCAACCTGGCAAGGTTGGAAGGCATCATACCTGCATTGGAGAGCGCTCATGCTCTGGCAGCATTGAAACAAATGAAATTTCAACAGGGTGATGTTACAGTTATCTGTTTAAGCGGAAGGGGTGATAAAGATTTAGCAACCTACATGAAAGCAATGGGCAATATCACCCAACAATAAATTTGCGGTACAGCTTTTTTCATGAGCATTCGTTCGCAAATGCGTGAAAGTTATTTTCACACTGTCAAAATATTTTTTCTTTTACAGGATGATTATAACCTGTTATTTTCTTTGGGGAATACCAGCCAGGGTTTAAATGTCTTTGCTTCTTCAAAAGGCATGGTGGCATAAGCGATAACGATGACAACATCGCCAACAGCGCCCTGCCTCGCAGCAGGCCCGTTTAAACAAACAGTACCACTTCCTCTTTTGCCTTTGATGAGATATGTTTCCAGCCTTGAACCATTATTCACATTTACTACCTGCACTTTTTCATGTTCTATCAGGTTAGCTGCATCCATGAGGTCTTCATCCAGCGTTAAGCTGCCCACATACTGAAGATTAGCTTCCGTAATTACGGCACGATGAATTTTCGATTTTAATACTTCTATTTCCATTGCGGCGCAAAAGTAATGAACTTAGGTATATAAAAACAAACAAGTGTTAATAACGGTTTCTTCAATCCATGCATAGAATCTCTTTCGTGAATAACATCCATTCATCTTTCTAACATTCAGCACTTTCTTATGTTTGCAACTGCATGGACTACCAGCTAACATTTAAGAAAATTTTTTCAAGCCAGTATCTTTTTACAGGCATCAGGATTACCGCATCTGCATTGATTCCTGCGCTTGTTTTATACCATTATGATATGCTGGCACAAATGTCGGCCATCCCATTAGGCGCTTTGGTGGTAGGTTCAACAGACAGCCCGGGGCCGTTTTTACACAGGCGAAATGCAATTCTTAGCAGCATCGGAATTAATTTTTTAGTGGTAATCATCACCATTTCACTCAACCACAACCCCATCTTAATTGCTCTTGGTATAGTCGTTTTCGGAATGTTTTTTTCGCTGATTGGAATATATGGTGCAAGGGTAAATTCCATTGGCATCATTGCATTACTTGTATTCATTTTCAACATTGATAGTAAGGCAAGTTATGGTGGTGCATTTTTCAACGGGTTATTATTTACAGCAGGTGGTGTAATTTATTTTCTGATGAGCCTGTTGCTGCACCGCCTTCGCCCCTACCGGTACATTCAATTACAGTTAGGTGAAAGCATCCGTTCCATTGCAGGCTATATTGAAAATGCTGCCGCACTTTTCAAAACAAAAAATGCAGATGAACAATTGTTCAGCAAACTAAGGCAACAACAAATCACCATTCAACAGGAACAGGACAGTTTAAGGGAGATGTTGTTAAGCACAAGAGAAATGGTGATTGATTCAACAGTTAATGGAAGAATCATCATGATGATGTTTCTTGACAGTGTTGATTTGTTTGAGCAGGTGCTATCATTACACCAGGATTATACAGAATTACATGAATCGCTGGATAACGAAGAAATTTTTTCTGTGATAGAATCATCTTTGATTAAATATAAAAATGAACTCAATGTTATTGGATATGCTATCCAGTTTAACCAACGTTCAAACCCGGGTATTGATATTGATGCACTCGTACATGAAATTTCAGCAGCATTTAAAGAAGAAAGAAAAAAACGGCTGAACAAAAACACCATTCCCTTATTTATTAAGCTGAGGCAAATAAAATTTGCATTGCAGGATATTGGTGAGCGTATAAAAAGGTTGCACCATTTTTCTGGTTATGAAAAAATGTCAAGCCGGCAATACCAAAAGGATGCACAACAGGAAGTGCAGGCAAAACCTACTGAAATCTCACCCGCTTTACTGATAGAAAACTTAACCTTAAATTCTGCTCAATTCAAACATGCATTAAGGGTAACTATCGGCTTGCTGACAGGATATGCAGTGTCATTATTTTTCCCGGTTGCAGGTCATGGTTATTGGATTGTAATGACAATAGCAACAATCTTAAGACCGGGTTACAGCATTTCAAAAATACGCAACAAACAACGTTTATCTGGCAACGTTACAGGTGTGATTGTAAGTTTTGTTTTTTTATATTTTGTATCAAACAACACGCTTGCTTTCCTTCTCCTCCTTTGCACTATGGTAGCAGGTTATGCGCTGCTGAAAGTAAATTATTATATCAGTTGTACCTGCATAACCATTTTTGTTCTGATAAGTTTTCATTTCCTGAACCAGTCAACTTTTACGGCAGTGGTGCTTGACAGGTTAATTGATACAGCTATCGGGTGTGCTATATCTTTTATCATTGCATTACTCGTATTTCCTGTTTGGGAAAATGAACAGGCAAAAGATTTAATCAAAAAGATGGTTATTGCC
This sequence comes from uncultured Parafilimonas sp., assembly GCA_964400415.1. Taxonomy (GTDB): domain Bacteria; phylum Bacteroidota; class Bacteroidia; order Chitinophagales; family Chitinophagaceae; genus Parafilimonas. Next base: position 68,033 of record CAYNTP010000014.1, on the reverse strand, counting down.
AATCAACAATATTTTGAAGCGGTTGCAGCTATGATTGAATCACCGGAGAAAGATAACAACATATACAAACCTGCACGCAAACAGGCCTTTGTTGCATTAGCTAACCTGAGTGGAAATTTTCAACGCATCTTATCTGAAAAAAGAAAAGATGAGAAGATTTCATTTTATCACCAGTTTGTATCAAGCAGTTATATGCTTACTGCGCATATTGCTTCACTGTCCAATACTTTAAGCAGGACAACATCTGATTTGAATATAAAAGATTTTGAACCGCTCATCAATAATATCATTGATAAATTCAAACGAGTTGATGCCTTGTTGAATCATCAAGAAATAAAAGTAAGGGTTTCCAACAGGCAATCACCTATCACCAACAAAGTTCAACAACTCATGAAATATCGTGCTTTTGAAATTGAGCATGGCATCATCAATAAACAAACCTCTGCAAGGATTACATTGAGGGAATTAAAAATTATTACAGACGAATTTGAAATCATTGACAGCCTTGTTGCAGACGAAGTAAAAATTGCAAAGAGGTTGGTGCAATAAAATTATCACCCGGAATACTCTTGTTTAAATTCATTATAAAAGGTCTTCACTGTTTTTAACTGGTTCTTCAAACGCCTGTTCAGAAATGCCAATCATTTTATGAAAAAGAAAAACCATGAACAATGGTGGGAGGATGAAGATGATGTTTAAAAAAAGAGCAAATGGCATAATATTAATTTCATTACGGATAAATGGCAATATCATCCGGATGAAACAAACAATCAAAACACAATAAGCAAATGCCTGTGCAATGCCTTTTATCCCTGGCAGCCTGAGTGTTGCAAATGCAGCCACAAGCGGCAAATAAAAAATGATTAACAGCAGGCTGTAATATTTATTAATTGATAATGGCAAAATTGATGGCAGGATATTGAATACAATATTGCCAACAATAAAAAAGCCAACTGAAATAATTTTCCAGATTGGCTGTTCAAAAAACCTGAATATGCTTGCCAGCAAACCATAACAAACAAACAGGATGACTGCCATCAGGTCCATCAGGATAATGTTCGTTACATTACTATGCAATGAAGCAGGCAGGTGAACAAAACTGATAAATATATTGAGCAAAAGATAGACAACAGCAAAAGCCCTGTACACTTTAAATTTGAGCATAGTATGAAAATAAGTATAGTTTTGGAATCAGGGGTTATCCATGGCCTCCTGCTGTTTCCATCGTCAAGCCATGATACGTTAGATACCGTAACGTTCTTTCAGAATATTCTTATGATGCAACAGGTGGCCGTATATAATAAACCCGAGTGCATTCACAGAAATAGTATGGCCTGAAGCAGTGCCGGTACGTTGTACCTGTGTTTCATTGAGTGATAATAAAAACATATCTGTAGCTGCTCGCACTGCATTAAATTCCTGTTTCAGTGAAGACAAACTCCTTGTTTCTGCAAAACCGTTTTTTACATATTCATCTTCATCAAATGGCGCCATTGGTGTTTTATCATTCCTGCTGATCCGCAGGGCACGATAGATAAAAACACGTTCTGCATCTGCAACATGCTGTAACACCTGCTTCACTGTCCATTTACCATCAGCATAAGCAAAGTTTTCTTTTTCAGCAGGTAGGCTGTTATAAAATTCCTGAAGTTCATAAGCATATTTGTTAACTGCTTCACTGATATTTTCTCCTTGTGCCAGCTCAACATAATTTTTATAATGAGCTGCATATTCATTTGCTGCAGGCCTTGCCATAATCTTTATTTTTCACCTAAGTTATCAATTTTTATTTTCCCTTTTTCCTGTCATTGCTTTTTAATGCAGGCTGCAAAGTTGCTGCCAGTTCCACAGCTGCTGCTGCATTGGCAAAACCTGCATTTTTACCCAGGTCACTCATGGGCACATCTTCTATTGTATAAGGATCATCTTTCACAGGTTTATTTACTTCTTCAGTATAATGCCTTGCTGAATGAACGATAGCATACTTTACCTGCTCAGCGCTTAGTCCAGGGAAATATGAACGTATTAATGCAGCAATACCAGTAACCACCGGTGATGCCATGCTGGTGCCATCATGAAATGCATAGCTATGCGGGACAGTGGAATATATTTTCACACCAGGCGCAAATACATCAACAGAATTTTTTCCATAGTTACTGAAGTATGCTATATACTGGCCGTTATTCACTTTTGGATCACCGTAAGCGCCAACAGTTATAAAATTTTTTGGTTTGTCTTTTATAAATAAAAAATTGGGATTGGGAAAATTGTCAACTGAATCAATATCATCAGATTCATTTCCCGCTGCATGCACCAGCAACACGTCATGATCTTCTGCATATTTCACAGCTTCATCCACCCATTCTTTTTCAGGTGAAAAACTTTTACCAAAACTCATGTTCACTACTTTGGCTCCATTATCCACAGCATACCTGATAGCCAGTGCAACATCCTTGTCATATTCATCACCGTCAGGCACCGCACGAATCATCATGATCTTTACATTATCTGCGATTCCATTGATTCCAATATTATTATCCCTCTCTGCTGCAATAATACCTGATACATGTGTGCCATGATCTGCATCCGGGCCCATGATATCATTATTACCATAGTGGCTGTCATTAAAATCATCATAGTTATCTTTTATAATCATCGCACGATAGTCGGGTGGCGCTGTTGTCTTATTCTGAAGATTGCTTTTTTTACTGTCAAGATATTCTTCAAGATCAGATAAAATAGATGTGTTGGTAGTTGTGCTATCCACCTGCATCAATCTTAAAATATTCAGGAAACTTGTTTTTGCTTCGTTACCTTTTGCACTAACAGTTGTACTATTTTCCAGGTCACCTATGGTGTATTCTTTTTTACCCAATTCTTTTTGTAAAACAGAATCCTGCTTGCGCAATGCTTTATCCATAGCATCGAGCATCATCACTTCCATTTGTTCATCACTGGAAATTGTCATTTGTGCTGCTGCTTTTTTCCATTCCCTGTATGTCCACTTTTCTTCAGGACTCATTGTGGTTGTATCAACATCTTTCCCTTCATATTTATCTTTAAACCTGTAATAAACCCTTGACCTTTCATCTGCAGCTTTCCCCAGATCAGTGCCATCTTTATTGCCAAGAAAATTCCATCCATGCACATCATCCACATAACCATTATGATCATCATCAATACCATTGCCTGGGATTTCTTTTGGATTGGTCCAAAGAATTTTCTTTAAATCTTCATGTGCGGTGTCAACACCTGAATCAATCACCGCAACAATAACCGGCGTTGATTTTTTCCCTTTTAAAAACTGGTAAGCCTTGCTGAGGCTGATCCCATCAACATTATCAGTTGCGGAATCCTGCAAGTACCAGCCCTTGGTATTTACCGGGACAACATTGGTGGCGCTATTCTGGGCCATTGATGAAACATACAAGAACAAAGCAACCGGCAACACAAACAATTTTGACGAACGCATAATTACCATTGAATTTTTGTGAAAGACAAATATCTTAAATACTTAAGCAGCAAAAATTTTAAACCGGCAATTTATGAAACTATTAGATAAAACTATTTGTTAAGAATGCAATCATACTAAGATATATTTACATGTATTATTTTTCATTTTTTATAAAAAATTTTTACAATCAAGATGGGCTGCTATAAAAAAACAAAGAACACATTTACAAAAAAATTGTTTTTCATAAAACCAGTTTTAGTTTTTTTTATTGTTTTCTCTTCGCAAACACAATTATTTGCCCAAACAAAAATGCCTGTTGATTCCGGCTATTTCGCTTCATTTGATGGCACAAAAATTTATTATGAAACACATGGCGAAGGTTATCCGATTTTGCTGGTGCATGGTTTTATAGTAAACAGTAATTCATGGAAACATGCAGCCATTTATGACAGCCTTCTTACAGCAGGATATAAAGTAATCACACCTGATTTGAGGGGTAATGGTAAATCTGACAAACCCCACACAGATGCAGCATACAACAATGATGCAGAAGCAAAAGACCTTATGTTGCTGATGCAATTGTTGCACATTGATCATTATGATGTAATTGGTTATTCACGGGGATCAATTATTACAGCAAGGTTATTGGTACTGGATAAAAGGGTAAACAATGCGGTCATGGGTGGCATGGGTACAGATTTTACCAATCCTGATTGGCCGAGGCGGATCCAGTTTTATGAAGCGCTCACTTATGATACTGTAGTTTCATTGCATAGCATGGTTCAATATGTACAGAAAACTGGTTTAGATCAACAGGCATTGGCATTGTTACAAAAATATCAGCCATCCACACCCATATCTGATTTATCAAAACTTAAAAACCACATTTTAGTCATCAGGGGCAAAGATGATAAATACAACCTGAATGCAGGAAAGCTTGCTGCCATTTTTACCAATGGTGAATTTGCTATTACACCTGGCGACCATGACCATGCAGCATCAACACCGGAATTTGCAAAGGCAGTAATGGAATTTCTCAGGAAAAATTGAGAATGAAATTTTTAAAAAAATTATAGGCTGCATTTTATTTTAAAAAAATAAATGTATTTGTTGAATAATAGTATTTGCATTAATTCTTCAGATAAACAAAATATATCTCAACAACAAAACAAAAAAGTTGAACAGAAAATTATATCCATTTAAGTTTGCCGGATAAAATTTACGATTGTTATATGAACCAGGTAATAGAATGTGTCCCCAATTTCAGTGAAGGGAACGACATGAATGTCATCAAACAAATTACAGATGAAATTGAAACAGTTGAAGGTGTCAGGTTATTAAATGTTGACCCGGGCAAAGCTACCAACAGGACTGTTGTAACTTTTGTTGGCGCTCCGAAAGCAGTGGTGCAGGCTGCATTTAAAGCAATAAAAAAAGCTGGCGAATTAATTGATATGAGCAAACATAAAGGTGAACACCCACGCATGGGCGCCACTGATGTTTGCCCTTTGATACCGATAGCTAACATCAGCATGGAAGAAACAGTGAAGTATGCGCAGGAGTTGGCAAAAATGGTGGGCGAAAATTTACAAATACCTGTTTATTTATACGAGTATGCACAACCCGATAAACAACGTAATAATTTATCCATCATCCGTGCAGGTGAATACGAAGGTTTTTTCAAAAAAATAAAGTTGCCGGAATGGAAACCTGATTTTGGCCCGCAGGAATTTGATGCAAAACGAGGCGGTACTGTTATCGGCGCAAGGGATTTCCTGATTGCATATAACGTAAACCTCAACACTACTTCAGTGCGCAGGGCCAATGCCATTGCATTTGATGTGCGTGAAGCAGGCAGAACAAAAAAAGTAAATGGTAAAACTGTTTTGGATGAAAATGGAAAAGCAGTTACAATTCCTGGCAGTTTGAAAAGTGTAAAAGCAATCGGGTGGTTTATTGAAGAATATGGTATGGCACAAATATCAATGAACCTGACCAACATTCACGTTACACCATTGCATATTGCTTTTGATGAAGTGTGTAAAAAAGCAGATGCCAGGGGCATCCGTGTTACAGGTAGTGAACTCGTAGGTTTGGTGCCTTTGCAATCCATGCTTGATGCAGGAAAATATTTTTTAGAAAAACAAAAACGTTCAACTGGTGTTTCTGAAAATGAATTAGTTCGGATTGCAATTTTATCATTGGGGCTCGATGAACTGGCACCGTTTAAACCTGAAGAAAGAATCATTGAATATTTGTTGAAAGATAAAGCTGACAGCAAGCTCATCAGTATGCAGTTGGATGATTTTGCAGATGAAACAGCCAGCGAAAGTCCTGCTCCTGGTGGTGGTTCCATATCTGCTTATGTTGGCGCTTTAGGCATTTCATTAGCAACGATGGTAGCTAATCTTTCATCACATAAACAAGGATGGGATGAACGTTGGAAAGAGTTCAGCGACTGGGCCGACAAAGGACAGTATTATAAAAATGAATTGCTGAAATTAACTGATGCAGATACAAAAGCTTTTAATCAAATCATGGCTGCTTTTGGCTTACCTAAGTCAACAGATGAAGAAAAGAAAACAAGGACACAGGCTATACAGGATGCAACCAAACTGGCAATAGAAATCCCATTCAGGGTGATGAACCTTGCTTATGAAAGCATGGAAGTAATACAGGCAATGGCAACAACAGGTAACCCCAACTCTATATCTGATGCAGGTGTTGGCGCTTTGTGTGCAAGAAGCGCTGTGATTGGCGCTTTTATGAATGTGCGCATCAATGCTGCATCATATAATGACAAAAATTTTGTGGAAGATATCATTGCAAAAGGCAAGGCAATTGAAGAAAAAACTATTGCGCTTGAAAACGAAATCTTACAATTGGTGAATGAAAAAATAAAATGATTGCTACTGGTATTGTGACATTGCAATATCATTTTATTATTACATGAAAAAATTACCAGTTTGGCGGGTATTCATTAATCCAATGGAAGCCGCGATTGGTTAGTGAATAATCTTTCTTCTGTTTACGAATAAAGATAATATTGGCTGTATCTTTTTCGATTGTGCCAGTAAATATTACTGTATCTTTTTTGATACTATAATTAAAGAAAGCAAAATGAGTGGAATCCTGGTTATCAATCGTGAATGATTTTTTCAGCGTGTCAACTTTTAACTGCTTCCATGATTTTTTATCAGAGTTATATTGTATGGAAACCCACCCCGGGAAATCTACAAACATTTTGTTCCAACCGATAGAATCATTTTTATTTGAAGCAACCGGTATCGTGTCATGGTTCAAAACAAAACTATCCACGATATAAGCGCCTTCCATTGGTGCAGGCTTTTCATCTAACGTACCCCATAGTTGGCTGATGCTGATCCCGAAGATGGCAAGGATGAATACAATTTTTATTATCCTTAATGTAACCTGCAACCATTTTTTCTTCACCTTGAGTTTGTTATAATCCAACTTTTCTGTGCGGTGCAATACAAAGAAATTAAACAGGGTTTTCCATTCATAACTCAGGATGAAAACACATAACAAAACAATTTGAGTTGAAAATATTTTTACAGGCACATCATACATATAATTCAACAAAGCCACATTCAGCATCACTGTCAAAGAAAATAAAGCACCGAAAGTTTTTGTCTGCCTGAAAAGCAACAATGTACCACCTGTAAATTCCAGCAAACCGGAAACAAAAGTGTAAGCACGGGAAGCCCCCATAAATGTCCATACCATTCCCATCGGTGACATATCGCCTACTTTTTCTTCCAGCCTTGTAAAATCATTGGCTGGAAACTGCCCGTTAAAAATTTTTGCAAAACCATAAGTGATCATAGTAAAACCAACATAGTAGCGAGCAATAACAATGGCAAATAAATAAAGCTTTGTATAATTAGCCCGTTTACGGTCTGCAATTAAAATAATGAGGCTGACAAGAAAAGAAAATATAACACCGGCCAGCACCAATACGTAATCGTAAGTAGTATCGCCACTGCCAGTATTTTTAATCTTATGAAGGTCTTTTATATGCAGGAATGTTTTTCCAAACCATACCACCAGTTTTTCAAGAAATGGAAAAGAAAAACTAAACTGTGATGTGCCGATAAACATAAACACATATATAACCACCCAGAGGCTAAAAAATTTTTTTATCATTCCTGCACGCTGTGGCAATAATGATTGTGCCGGTGCAATTTCATTTACCATGGATGAAGTTTATACAGTTAATGGCGTATTTTTTTCAGTGTCTCAATTTCACCTTGTAGTTGCAAAAGCAGTGCATTGATGGTTTCCAATGTAACAGCTTCTTTTTTATTATCACTATTATCCATTTTAGTTTCCACATCCAGGTCACCCTGAATTTCATCAACATCTTCCTGTATCTCATCAACATCTTTTTGAATTTCATCAATATCACCTTCAATACCTTCAATGTCTTCCTGTATCTCTCCAACATCTTCCTGGATAATCTCAATATCCTTGATATTTTTATTGACAGACATCTGTATAAAAATAGCGAGGTAAATAGCTTCAAGTGATACAACAGTTGTAAGGATTAAAAGCATCTCTTCAAAAGAAATAACTTTAATCAATGGGAGTGAGAAAGAGATAATAAAAAAAAGTGTATGTGCAATGAGTGAAGAAGTAGAACCAATCCACCTCGTTGCTCTCTCTGCTGATTTTTCAAGTTTTACTTTTTGTCTTTCACTAAAATGTATGCCGGGTAAGTTATTGTGCACATAACCGCTGATGCGTTCTTTAAACCCGGTAGAGAATAATTCTTTTTCTTTCATAATCAGCCAGAATTTTTTTCAAAACACCAACACGATTGTTGCAGTTCTGAAAATTAATAATCATCAAACATACAGTTCAATCAGGGTTCATTAACCAGAAGAAAAAATTTTTTTGCGAACTCTAACGTGAAAACATTTTTTCATTAAACCAGCATAGCCCTTGCTACATCAATTTTTTGTCTGAATTGTTTCAATGATTGTTGTTGTTGCTGCACAAAACTATTATCATCAAAACTCCCTATCACTTTATTCATCTCATCATCTGAATCATAAATCATTTTCCTGAATGGGTTAGTATAATCTTTTTCCCTTGATTCAATTATCCTGTTTACAATTGAAGTTTTTATTGCAATGGCCCTGTCCAGCCATTGATTAATCATATTGTTGTTTACATGTTGAACATTTATATTTTCTATCTCAAGCAATGAAGCAATAGCATGTTGTAATTTTTGTTTTGGATAACTATCTCCTATTTCCGAATAAGCTGTATGTAACTCATCCCAGCTATTTATCTTTTTATCCCTGGTATTATTTTTCAAATCCTCAACTGAAGATGATGGCATCAGTTGCCCGCCAATGTTGAGCCATTCATTCCTGCCTGGATTATCTTTCAATAAATCTTTAATCATTCCTGCAATGCCAGGTTGACCTGTTCCGATGTTATTGATTAAGTTATTCAAACCGTACCAGGTTATCATTTCCTTATAAGCATTGTATGCAAGCTGTGTTTTATTGATGATGGTTTTTCTTTTTGCATGTTCAAAACCTTCAGCAACAATTTCCAATTCATTCACCACTTTATCCTGTTGTTCCAGCAATGATTTTCCTTTCTGAAAACATGCATCATCATCAGCATCTTTTCCTTGCAATGCAAACCATGCTTTACCTGTAAATATTTCAAGAAGCCGTATTGCATCAAACATCTCGTTGACACTGTCAGGGGCGAGGTAATCAGTTTCGAGCAATTGTATTTTTTCATCCCGCTTATCCCTGTCAGCATATTTCCAGGCATTGCGTTCCAGCGCATACATATTATACAAGAACCAATATGCAGGCATCACTGTGAGTGTGTTGTCAGCATAATCAAGGCTTACCAGGCTGAATGGTAGCGGTATATCGAGTTCAAATAAATAATCACCTTTTGCAATCATGGTGAAGCTGGCAAACCTTGAATTGTGTTTTAGGCTTACACACAACCCGGGCCAGAACCCACGCCCTGCAACGATTTCACCATCTGCCGCCCTTGAATTATGATTGGAACCGATAGTGGCGCCGGCAGGAATATTACTTTGACCCATCACTAATGCAGCACATAAAAATGAGTTGTTGTGATGTTGCTCATGGGCCGGGAAAATCAAAGAATTCAACACTTCGCAACAGGAGATAGTTGCATTGTTTCCAAGATAAGAATTAATCAACCTGGCACCATATTTCAACTGTGAATGTGATGCCATTACAAACCTCACTGCTTTTACACCATAAAAAATACGGCAGCCATAACTTACAATACCATTCACCAGTTCACAACCCTCACCTATTTGCGTTGGTTCGGTTTCGGATGAATGTATGGTGAGGTTTTTGAGTTTATTAGCGCCTTTGATATAAGCATCACTGCCTATCCAGCAGTCTTTGATAATAGCTGTGTTTTTGATGACTGTCCTGTCCCCTACTTTGCCATAAAAGCCACGTTCATTTTTAAATTCATGTTCAGTAAATTCTTTAAACCTTTGCAACAGCAATTCATCATCACGGTATTTACTCCATAAATATGCATCGCCGGGTAACATTCCACTGAAAGGGATCACTTTCCTTCCACCGTTTTCATTACAAATCTCCAGCCATATCCGCAAGCTTTCTTGTTCACCTTCTTTAATAATGCCATTACCAAATTTTGCATGATCGGTGGTTGCAAGCTCATTTACATTCACAAAAATTACTTCATTGCCCAAAATATAATGCGATAAATAATTGACGTTTTCAATCACCACATTATCTCCGATATCAGAACTGATAATAATTGAATTATACAAACCCACTGCATATTTCATATCGCTGAATTCAAGGAAATATGGCTCAAGTTTTCCTATCCTTACCAACCCGAAAAATTTACAGTTTTTTACCAGTTCAGGATTAAATGCATCACTGACCAAAATCTTATTCCAGTCGTCACTTGTGTTCCTGTTTTTTACCAAAGCTTCTATTTCATAAGCAGTAAGGTTGCGGTACCTGATACCACTTCGGTTCTGGATATTCCTTAAATAATATTCGTCTTTGCCTGCAGGTAAATATGGTGGTTTGATAAAGTTGTAACCGAGTTTATCAATTGCAATTTTCTGTATGTTATTCTTTGCCATCGCGAACGAAAATACAGATTAAGTATTAGTTGGTAATTTCAAAAATTCAGCTCAGGGCAAATTGATAAAATGATGAGGGTCGAATATCCCGGGGTTAATATCTGCATCAGCTTTGCAATCATAATATGTTTCTTTTTGTATCAGCTTATCATTGATATAGAAAACACAATATGTTTCTGACCAGCTATCGCCAAACTGTTTATGATTTGAAAAAATTCCTTCTTCTTTTTCACCATGCGCATAATTAATAAAACGCACTACAACGAGTTTTTTCTTATCCACCCAGAGCTGGTTTGATTTTTCATCAGCATTGTTGGCGCCGATGATATACACCGAATCATTCTCAGAAAATTTTGAGAGGTCGTAGCCCAGCTTACCAAAAATAATTTTTGCTGAATCCAACGAATGAAAATAAATGCCGCCTAAAATAAAAGTCAGGTCATCATCATTGCTGTATGTATTTTTCAAAACACCACCACGGAATCTATACACAGAATCCGGTGTAAAAATGGCTGCATTACCATCTGACTTATCTCCAAAATCTATACGGAATTTATCGGGGTAAATAATATTTTCATGCCAGGTGGAAACCTTGACCAGGCTGTCGTTCCGGTAGCTTTCAGTTTTTTGGGTAAAGCTGAAACTCTTCATCCATTTACCCTGGTATTTCTCAAACATTTTTGATAATACCTCATCACTGTTTGATGAATGAAATGATGAAATAAACGGGAGGCTTAATAAGATAAACAGTGTTTTCATAAAATAATTTTTACTGCACTAAAATATTTATAACAGGGCTTATGCAAATGATTTTTTTATAAAAGGCAGATGCTAATCATATATGGATAATTGCCGGGTTCAATTCCTGCAGCAGCAGTGTGCGACGCAAGAAAAGCTTAATAGCGCTATTAAAGATTGTCCCTAAAAAAACAATCCCACCGCAGGGTGGGATTGTGCAATCGAACGTTTGAATTTTATTGCTTCATTATTTTCTGTATTTCCACACCTGTTGGTGTTTCAATCCTGAGCATATACATTCCTTTTGAAAGTTTACCGAGGTCAAGGCTTATTTTATTATAGCCTGCACTCAACATTTTTTCAAAAGTTGCAGCAACTCTTCCATCAAGTGTTGTAACAGTCAATTTATATTTTGCAGCTTCTTTTGTATTGGCTTCTACAAATACCTGGCTGGTGAAAGGATTGGGAGAAACATGCACAGGCAATTTTGTAACCAATGTATTTGCTTTTGCATCAGACTGTGCGAAACCGGCTGTTTCAGATAATGGCTGATCACCGCCATGCAGGAAGAATGATGACAAATGGTCTGTAGTAAATTCCACATAATAAGTATTGTTATCATATTTTCCTCTTGCAGATGGGATAATCAATGTACCTGTTCCCATAAATGCAGATGAACAGGCAACATCAGTTTGTGTAACATTAATATCATCCAATGATGAAACATTTGAACCTGGCTTATTGATGAGTTTATTCAAATCACCATTTGTGAAATATATCCTTACCATCAAAGGTGTGGCAGACTTCCTGTCTGGTTTGATGGTTACATTCCTGTTCATATAATAATTACCGGCACCATCTTTTCTAACCGGGCCATTATTAATATACAATGAAGGCGAATAATTTTTAGACATTCCATTATTTGCATTCACTGATGCGAAAATGCTTAATGAATCATCCAGCATTGGTACCCACACACCACTGTCCTTTAATAATGCAGCCATCTGCATACCAGCGATACAAGTATTGACAGGCTTTTTTACAACACCCGGTTTCATGATTGCAAGATTGAATGTTGATGAATTATCAATACCATAAGTGCTGATCCGTGCATAATAGGTTTTACCTTTTTCAAAATAATATGAAACGATATCGTTATTAGCGCCGTCAACAGTATTCTTATAACCACAATCAATCCTGCTCTTAATGCTTGCATCACAGGCATTATTGTAAAAGTTGATAACGAGTGAAGGATTTGCGCCGGTATAAGTTACGTTAGTGAAGCGGATCAATTCACTGCTGCTATTGGCTTTAAATTTCACCCAGATATCATCATCATTACTTCCTGTTCCATCGTTACTGCCGCAAGAAAAATCATTCTTAAATAAATCTGGCGTTGCACCAAAAGTAGTAAGAGGTGTCCCTGCATTTGTATTTGAAAAATTGGTTGGTGTAATAGTAAGTGGGTTACTGCAACTATCGTTGGATGGAGGTGGTGTGTAACATTCAATCTTATAACTATAATCTGAAGGTAATCCTGCCTGCAGATCAGATTTTTCCATGATTGTATATTCCACGCCTGCCTGTAAAGGGCCGAATGTAGCAGAAGCATAATCAACGAAAACACCGATACAATTCCAACCTGAATTATCACAACCTTCAGCAGATGCCCTGTATGCAAAACCTAACGGTATGCCATTGCCGCCGGCAGAAAAACAATCCAGTTTATAATACCCGCTTTGAGTTGGTGTGAACTTATGAAAAAATTCAGGGCCACTTAATGTCTGTCCACAGAAATCAGTTCTGTATAAACCTGTCTTCCCCCTGTAGTGTTGTTTTACCAATGTGCCACATTCGAGTGTGGGGAAAGTGGAACAATCATAGTTGGTGCTGAAAGGCAGAGTTGACCATTCAGAACTGTCTTTATCACTACACCTTGACCGCACATAAAAGAAATTGGAGGTAGCAGCATCAAGGCCAGTAACGGTTACGAAGGTATCTTTTGTTTTACGAATAACTTTTGGCGTAGAAGTGTCTCTTGAGAAAACACTGTATTCATAATTGGCTGCATCATCTACCCTATCCCAGGAAAATGTTACAGAATTTGTTTCAGCATCTACAACCTTCACGTTCAACGGTTGAAAACAATTCACTTCTTCAACAGTTACCTCATCAAAATAAAGATAGGTTTGCATTTTAGGTGTTGTGCAATGGAAACGGATATATTTTGTTCCTGTTTCATTACAAACATAATTGATCTGACCTCTTACATACTGATCATTTGAAAAATGTTTTCTCCATACTAATTGACCATTTGCAGTTACATCTTTTTTACCGATAGATACTTCAAGTTTATTATTCATAGGTGTCTGGTTCTTATAATAAAATGAGATACTGTATTTCCTGCCAAACTGCATCTTCACAGGTGTAGAAACCAGCCAGCAATCAGTCTGCATGTTATAATCGTTTGTTGTAACATACATACAACGATCTCCCCGGTAAGTATTGTAGCCTCCGGTTAAAACTTCCCAGATGTTATTACCGTTATTTACAATTGTCCACCCTGTGGAATCTTCTTCAAATCCTTCCTGTAATAAAACTTTCTGAGCTTTTGCTGAGAACAACATTGACGACCCTGCAATGACAAACATGGTCATCAACTTCATGATTTGTGTAAAATTTTTCATTTTCTTCTTACAATTTTTTGGTTAAAAAAATCGGCTGCACAGGAATATTGGTATGGCAATTATTAAGTCAAGCCCGGGACAAGCAGCTCAAAAGAAGAATTGCAGCAATCCCGCTAAGTAAAAACTTTTTGCTTTAAGCAAAAAAAAAATTTATAAGTCTTTAATTGGGAAAGTTCTATGATAACTATTGGCTTAAAAACAGGTCAGGCTTTTTGAAAAATTTTCATCATGTAATGAGTAGTATTTACATTTTGTACTATAATAGTCAACCCGACTTTTGTAAACCATGTATTTATTTTTTTGCCGGATTCAATTAATAAATGGGATTGCATTTCTTATTCCACCGTCACGCTTTTGGCAAGGTTTCTCGGTTTATCTACATCATATCCTTTAGCTACGCCAATATAATAAGCCAGCAACTGCAATGGCACAACACTCAGCAACGGCGCTACTATTTCATCAGCAGGCGGTACAACAATCACATCATCGGATAATGTTGGCGATACAGTGTCGCCTTCTGTGATGATGGAAACTACTTTTCCTTTCCTGGCTTTTATCTCCTGCATATTACTGATGATTTTCTGATGATATGCATCTTTGGTTGCAACAAATACAACAGGCAAATTTTCATCCACCAATGCTATCGGCCCATGTTTCATTTCTGCAGCAGGATAACCTTCTGCATGTATGTAAGAAATCTCTTTCAGTTTCAATGCGCCTTCCAAAGCAATTGGAAAATTATAACCCCTGCCGAGGTATAAAAAATCCTGCGCATCTTTATATTTCTCTGCCAGGGTTTTTATTCTTTCATTTTGCTGCAACACGATCGCAACTTTTTCAGGTATCTCCATCAGTTCCCTGCACAATGCAAAATATCTCTCATCAATAATTGATTTTTTTACATGTGCAATTTTTAACGCAATCATGGTTAACACAGTGAGCTGGGCAGTAAAAGCTTTTGTGCTGGCAACACCAATCTCATGTCCTGCATGCGTATATGCGCCTGCATGTGAGACACGTGCTATTGAAGAACCTACCACATTCAACACACCCAAAATAATAGCGCCCTGTTCTTTTGCTTTTTCAATTGCTA
Organism: uncultured Parafilimonas sp.; assembly: GCA_964400415.1. Taxonomy (GTDB): domain Bacteria; phylum Bacteroidota; class Bacteroidia; order Chitinophagales; family Chitinophagaceae; genus Parafilimonas. The sequence goes on along the minus strand of CAYNTP010000014.1, from coordinate 52,902 downwards.
CCAATGTGTCTGCCGTTTCACCGCTTTGCGAAATAGCAATGATGACATCACCTTTATGAATAACCGGGTTGCGGTAACGGAATTCAGATGCATATTCCACTTCAACAGGTATGCGGCATAGTTCTTCAAAAATATATTCAGCCACCAAACCTGCATGCCAGCTTGTGCCGCAGGCAATCATGATGATGCGGCCTGTATTCATAATTTGTTCTGCATAATGTTGAATGCCACCCATCGTGATGGTTCCATTTTCTGCATCGAGCCTGCCTCGCAAACAATCAAAAATTGTCTGGGGTTGTTCAAAAATTTCTTTCAGCATGAAATGATCAAAGCCACCTTTCTCAATTGAAGCCAGTTCCATATCCAGCTTTGTGATGAAAGGTGTTTGCCTTTCATTGCCCAGGTTTTTCAATATTAGTTCATCCGCACGCACAATGGCAATTTCATAATCATTTACATACACTACTTCTTTGGTATATTCAATGATGGGCGATGCATCACTTGCGAGGAAGTGTTCATTTTTGCCTATGCCAATCACCAGCGGGCTGCCTTTGCGGGCTGCTATGATTGTGTCGGGATCATCTTTTTCAATCAGCAAAATACAATATGCGCCTACTATCCTGCGCAATGCTATACGCACTGCTTCTTCCAATGTGCATTCATTATTTTTTTTAATGTCTTCAATAAAATTCAACAACACTTCAGTATCTGTATCACTACTGAAAACGTACCCTTTCTTTATCAATTCATTTTTTATCTGTGCATAGTTTTCAATGATACCATTATGGATCATAGCAATGGTGCCGTTGTTACTAACATGCGGATGGGCATTGCGGTCGCTGGGTTCACCATGTGTTGCCCAACGTGTATGGCCGATGCCGGTGTGGCCTTTCACATCTTCACCAATGACTGCTTCTTCCAATGCTGCCACTTTGCCTTTCTTTTTATACACTTTCAAACCGCCATTCACCAAAGCAATACCTGCACTGTCATAACCACGGTATTCCAAACGTTTCAATCCTTTTATTACAACAGGATATGCATCACGCTTACCAATATATCCAACAATACCACACATAATATTTTTTTTGCTGCACCAGGTTTATAAAGAAGATGTATTTATCTAATGAACATCAACTGAACTTTGATATATCTTTTTACAGTTGATAAACTAGATTCTTCATTCAAACAATGGTGTATCTTATTTTTGAAAAATAATCAACGCGAAAATATGCAATCACGCCCGGAAATTTTTCCCAATGTATCGTTAGAAGATAAACGTGTGTTACTCAGGCCACTGGAAGAAAGCGATTATGAAAATTTATTACCTTTTGCATTAAATGAAAAAGGACTATGGTTTTATTCTTTGGTAAGGCCTGAAGGAGAAGAAGGATTAAAAAATTATATCAGCATAGCATTGGCACAAAGACAGGCAGGCAAAGAATTCCCATATATTGTTTTTGATAAAAAAACAAATGAATATGCAGGCAGCACCCGTTTTTATGATATCAATTTCCCATACCAAACCATTCAACTTGGTTATACATGGTATGGAAAAAAATTTCATGGCACAGGATTAAATAAGCATTGCAAATTTTTAATGCTGCAATTTGCATTTGAAAATTTAGGACTTGAAAGAGTTGAATTCAGGGCAGATGCAGACAATGCAAGAAGTATTGCAGCCATGAAATCTATTGGTTGTACAGTGGAAGGAATTTTGCGCAGCAACATGCCAACAGTGGAAGGGCCACGACGAAATTCAATTGTATTAAGCATATTGAAAAATGAGTGGGTTGGTGGAGTAAAAGAAAAACTTGAAAAGAAATTATAAGTTTTGCTGTTTACAAAAAAAAGGAATGGGTAACTTTATGCCTCAACCAAACAAAACATGGGAATTGTAACAGGCATAGGCGGCATTTTCATCAAATCAAAAGATCCAACAGCATTGGCGAATTGGTATAAAGAAAATTTAGGCATTGACTTTACAAAAGAAAATTATATCAGTTTCAAATGGATCAATGTACATCACCAGGAAGAACCCGGCAATACTGTCCTTTCTTTTTTTAAAGAAGACAGCGAATATTTTAATCCTTCAGAAAGTAAGTTTATGATCAATTTCCGTGTAAAAAACCTTCACCTATTATTGTTTAATTTAAAACACAGCGGTGTTTGGGTTTCTGAACAGACACGTTATTATGATCATGGGAGCTATGGCTGGATCATGGATCCTGAAGGAAATAAAATAGAGTTATGGGAACCAAAAGATGAAGCGATGTAAATTCGCAGGGTTTAAAAGCAGGCATGACAATTACTTCAACAGAAATATACAGGTATAGTATCCCGATGGTTCCGTTTACAATTGCTACCGGAACCATGCATTTCGCACAGAATATTTTTATCCGGATACATACCAGTGAAGGCATCACAGGTGTGGGAGAATGTTCAGCATTTCCAATGATAACAGGCGAAACACAAGCTACCTGTTTTGAGATGGCTAAAGAATTTGCTGCACTCTGGAAAAATAAAAATGCTGCTGAAATACAAGAACGCATTAATGAACTGCATCAATTTACTGCGGGCAACCATACTGCAAAAAGCGCTTTTGATATGGCATTGTACGATATCAATGCAAGGTTTGCAGGATTGCCTTTATATAAATTTCTTGGTGGAACAGAAAAGAAAAAATTACGAACCGATCTGACAGTCGGTATCCATCCACCTGAAGAAATGGCCAGGCAGGCAAAACAGTTTGTTGACAAAGGTGTTGGGATTTTAAAAATAAAAGTTGGCAAAAATATTCAGCACGATATTGATGCAATACAACAAATCACACAATCTGTCGGTAATGTTATTCCTTTAAGAATTGATGCCAACCAGGGATGGAGTTATGAAGATGCAGTTAAGGTGTTGACAGCATTGAAAAATTACAACATAGAATTTTGTGAACAACCGATGCGAAGGCATGATGATGATTTATTGCCAGCACTCATCAATATTTCACCGATAAAAATCATGGCTGATGAAAGTGTGTTTGATCATTATGATGCAAAGCGGTTGATACAGGCGGGTGCCTGCGATTATGTGAACATTAAATTTGCCAAGAGCGGCGGCATCATGGAAGCAGAAAAAATAAATAAAGTGTGTGAGGAAAAACAAATCGCCTGTATGATGGGTGGCATGCTGGAAAGCAGGATTGCATTAACAGCGTTTGCACATTTTGCAACAGCTTTTGAAAATGTCAGGTTTTATGATATGGATACCTGTATGCTGGGGCATAAGGTTGACCCTGTAAAAGGTGGCGTAACATACAATCATTTCTGCGTAGAATTACCTGACGCTTTGGGCATTGGCGCAGATGTGGATGAAAACTATTTACAACAACTGGAAAAAGTCATTATATAATTTTATAAAAAAAACAACAATGCGTTTATTGATTGACATGGATGATGTGATGGCAGATGCCATTGAAAGGTTCTTTGACTGGTATGAAAGGGATTTCGGGGTGAGATACACAAAAGCTGATATCTATGGAAAATATTTAAGAGATATTATCCCGGAAGCACATAAACCAGTTGTACATGGCTATGCGCACCAACCGGGTTTTTTCAAAGACCTTCCTGTAATTGATCATGCAAAAGAAACGATTGAAAAACTGAATAACCTGTATGAAGTTTACGTGGTATCTGCAGCTATGGAATTCAAATATTCTTTCACTGATAAATATGAATGGCTCGATCAACATTTTCCTTTTATACATTGGAAACGCAGGATTTTCTGCGGCAACAAACACCTGGTGAAAGGCGATGTATTGATTGATGATCATGATTTCAACCTGTCAACATTTCCAGGAAGGGCAATAGTTTTTTCTTCACCACATAACATGCTTTTAACCGGTTATGAAAGGATGAACGGATGGCATGAAGCGAAGAAATTCTTTGAAGGATTGGATTAGATGAAAAATATTCTCGTTACTATTCCCGCCAATACAAATATCCCTGCAGCAAACATTATTAATTTTCTATTATTAAGTTTGATGCTATGACTGAAGAACAAAAAAGGTTAGAAGAAAATAAAACGAAGTCTGTGCCACTCGTACATTGGGGGCCATATTTAAGCGAAAGGCAGTGGGGTTCTGTAAGAGAAGATTATAGTGAAAACGGTGATGCCTGGCATTATTTCCCTTTCGACCAGGCGCATTGCAGGGCTTATCGTTGGGGCGAAGACGGGCTTGCCGGCATATCAGATTATTTTCAAAATTTATGTTTCTCTATTGCATTATGGAATGGCCATGACCCGATTCTGAAAGAAAGGCTTTTTGGCCTGGCTAATTTTGAAGGCAACCATGGTGAAGATGTAAAAGAATTATACTATCACCTCGATAACCTGCCTACGCATTATTATATGCAATTCCTGTATAAATACCCGCAACAGGCTTTTCCTTATGAACAATTAAGAACTGAAAACAGCAGGCGCTCTAAACTGGAACCTGAATATGAAATACTTGACACCGGCATATTTAATAATGATGAATATTTTGATGTATTAATTACTTATGCCAAGCAGGATGAAGAAGATATTTTTATCAGGATTGATATCACCAACAGGTTTAAACAGCCTGCTCCTGTTACAGTTTTACCAACATTATTTTTTTATAACCGCTGGCAATATTCACCTGACATTGCGAAACCATCAATTTCATTGCTGAATAAAAACACGGTAATTACTGATCACTACAGGTTGGGCAATTATTATTTTTATTTTTCAGGCGCCGATGATGCGCTGTTTACTGAAAATGAAACCAACACCCAACTTGTTTTAAACAAACCTAACGCCAGCGTATTTACGAAGGACGCATTCCACCAGGCCATCATCAACAAAAAAAATATCCCGGCACTGCGCAACAAAAAAACGGGTACAAAGTTTTCGCCTGTTTATAATTTACAGATTGATGCCGGTGCAACAGAAACTATTTATTGCCGCCTCAGCAATACTGTTATCAAAAAACCTTTTGAACCTGGTTTTGAAGAGATCTTTGATAAACGCAAAAGAGAAGCTGATGAATTTTATAATGACATCCTCCCTAGTGGGCTTGATGCCTGTCTCTCCAATATCCACAGGCAGGCATTTGCAGGTTTGTTATGGAGCAAACAGTTTTATCATTATGATGTAGAACGATGGCTTACTACAAGCGATGGCATCACACCAACCAGTGAAACAAAAGCCAATGGCCGCAATTCTGACTGGAAACATTTAAAAAACCAGGACATCATCAGCATGCCTGATAAATGGGAATATCCCTGGTATGCAGCATGGGACCTTGCTTTTCATACCATATCACTTGCTGTGGTTGACCCCACTTTTGCAAAGCACCAGTTAACGCTTATCATGCGGGAATGGTATATGAAACCCGATGGGCAGTTGCCCGCTTATGAATGGAATTTCAGTGATGTAAATCCACCTGTGCAGGCATGGGCTGCACTGCAGTTTTATTATATCGAACAAAAACAAACCGGTAAGAATGATATTGAATTTTTAAAAAAAGTTTTTCAGAAACTGCTCATCAATTTTACCTGGTGGATCAACCGTAAAGACGTTAATGGCAACAACATTTTTGAAGGCGGGTTTTTAGGATTGGATAATATTGGTGTCTTCAACAGGAGTTATTACCAGCGGGGCACAGCGCAACTGGAGCAGGCAGATGGCACAAGCTGGATGGGTATGTATGCATTAAACATGATGGATATTGCCATCGAAATTGCATTGCATGATCCTGCTTTTGAAGATACAGCCACTAAATTTTTTGAACATTTTGTTTTCATTGCAGAAGCATTGAATGTGCATAGTCTTTGGAATGATGAAGACAAGTTTTTTTATGATGTATTAACTGTAGCAGGCGCTGAACCATTGCCATTACGCATCCGTTCTATTGTTGGGTTGACACCGTTATTTGCGGTTTCAAATATTCATTCTTTTGAGTTGGATGAACTGGATGATTTCAAAAAACGAATAACCTGGTTTGAAAATTACCGGATAAAAAATAATAAGTTCTGGCCAAATGAAGAACGCAGTGGAGATGCAGAGATATTATTATCGCTGGTAAAAAAAGACAGGCTCATCAATTTACTTGGGTATCTTTTAGATGAAAATGAATTCTTATCTGAAGGAGGTATCAGGGCTTTGTCAAAATATCACCTGGAGCATCCTTATTCTGTTACGCTTGACAACGTAGAACATTCCATTCAATATGATCCTGGCGATAGCACATCAAATATGTTTGGTGGTAACAGCAACTGGCGCGGGCCGGTATGGATGCCCATCAATTATCTCATCATACAATCAATACGCAAATACGGTAAGTTTTATGGTGATAGTTTACAGGTGGAATGTCCTACAGGTAGTGGAAATAAAATGAATCTTGAAAAAGTTGCTGATGAACTCACAAGGCGTGTAATCAGTTTATTTATTGAAGATAAAGATGGTAAAAGGAAATTGAACGACACATACAACTGGTTTTATCAAAAACCTGAAAACAAAAATCTTTTATTGTTCTTTGAATATTTTCATGGTGATACAGGCCGTGGCCTCGGCGCTTCACATCAGACAGGATGGACTGCATTAGTTGCAGAGCTGATCAGTGAATATGGTGGAAAGTTGTAAAACATAACAATAAATTTTTTCAAATAAATCATCTCGATCTAATATTACCGGTAAGCCATTTCCTGATCGGTGTGTCGTAATATTTCATTACCAACCATGCAAAAAATGTAAGCACAATTGTCCCTGTAATAACAATTAGATATAGAGTTGTTCCTTCAGGGTGATATGTGGTAAGGTAATTGCCAAATATCCAGATACCCGCATAATGCGTCATATATAACGGATAAGACATGTCGCCTGAAAACTTACAGACTGCAATGCTTTTTTGAGAAAGAAAAGTACCCGCTCCTATTGATACAATCAATGGGAAATACAAAGAAACTACCAATGCTTCTGCCAACCAGTTAAAACTGAAATGTGGCATCACAAAAACGATGCTTAATAATATTGCACAACCGAAAAATCCTGCTTTATTTTTTATGATTAATTTGTAACGGTAAATAATCAATCCTGCAAGAAACGAGTACCAGATCCTAATTCCGCCATCCCAGAAATTTTCCCCTGCCCATCCTCCTAAAAGATTTCCTTTCTGATATGCAGTATTAAAAAGAAAATATGCTGCAGGAAGCAATAGCAACAACAAAATTTTTTTGTGCAATCGCGCTAAAACAAATCCATAAAAAATGTTAGCTACATATTCCCAGAACAAAGACCATGATGGTGCATTTAAACCAAATAAATTAAATGATCTTTCAGACATAGTTGGCAATGGGATCATCAATACAGAACATAAAAAAATGAGTGCTATCCTTGATAAAGAATATTGTTGTTGATAATCTGCAAAAGGATCAAATAAAAAAGCAAGCAAACCAATAACACTACCAAATAACACCAAAGGTTGAAGCCTGGTAAGCCGTCTTTTAAAAAATTGTTTTAAACCAATTTTTTTTAACCTGTCATCATACGCATAACCAATAACAAAACCGGAGAGGCAAAAAAAGAAATCAACAGCAAGGAAACCATGCCCTATGAAATTTTTTGTTGGGTCAGTATATATCCATTCCATAAAATGAAACAATACAATAGCAAATGCGGCCACTCCTCTCAATCCATCCAAAACAATGAAATGAGGTTTGATTGAAATTGCTGAAATATTTTGACGGGGAACTTTTTCCATTTTATTATTCCGCATTATTATTAAACCGGCTAAAATATTGAAATGTTATTGAACAACTGTAATGAACAGCAATACAAATTTTAATCTGCAGTAAATTAATTACTGTATAAATTAATATTCAAAAATCAAGATTTGGAAAGATCAATCTTTCGGCCTGTCCTCTGGTGAAAGTTCGCAATATTTATATGGGCCGAAACCTTTACCATCAGTTGCTTTCCTGCAAGCTAAAGGGAGCCTTTTATAACTATCAGGTTCTGCAGTGATTGTATCAGCATCAAAGCCTGCATTTGCAATAGCTGTGCAGATATAACCAAGTGTAATCCGGTCAGGGAAAAACTGAATTTTTATTGTAGCATTACGCAGGTCATCTTTCCATTGTATAATGCCTGCATCAGTATTAGGTCCTTTTTCTTTTGTAAGATATTGATCCAACCGCTGCTGGCATTCCCAGCATTTCAGTTGCGGTACTTTTATTGTTGCCCATACAGCTTTAGCCTGCATTACCTGTGCCTGCACATTAAACCCAAAAAATAAAAATGAAATAGCAATCAATTGTTTAATCATAAAAAATATAAATTGAAATATTTGTTACTGAAAAAGCAACTAATAAAACAGTTTAATTAAAAGAACATTGCGCAACCATAACAGCAAATTATTCCTTCCATTCATTAACAGTTGCGCAATGGTGGGTGGCTTTCTGAGTTTACACAACGGTCATCCATTCAGCAGGATTGGCCCTCCAGCTTTGTAATAATTGTTCAGTTTCCGGCGACACAATATTTTTCTCAATTGCCAAATCAATTAAAGAAGGATAAGTGGTTAATGATTCCAGGTGCACATCTGCTTCTTTAAAAGCTTCAGTTGCCTTATCAAAACCATAATTAAAAATTGAAACCATTCCAATGACTTCAACACCTGATTTTCTCAATACGTCCACCACCTGCAAACTACTCTTACCGGTTGATATCAAATCTTCCACCACAACAGCTTTCTGACCTGCTTCAAAAAATCCTTCCACCTGGTTGCCCAATCCATGTTCTTTAGGTTTTGGCCTTACATAAATGAATGGCAGTTTCAGTTGGTCTGCAGCCATTGCACCCCAGGCAATACCTGCTGTAGCAACGCCGGCTAATAAATCAGCTTCCGGAAATTGTTCAAATATCACATTACACATTTCGCTTTTTATAAAGTCCCTGAGGTATGGAAAAGAAAGCACTTTACGGTTGTCACAATAAACCGGGCTTTTCCAACCACTGGCCCACGTGAAAGGCTTATCAGGGCTGAGCCTGATAGCATCAGCCTGCAATAATTTTTCCGCAATAATTTTTTCATTCTTCATGCCGCGAAGATAACCTTGTTCATAATTTATATGGCAGGTTTTAATTTTTTAGTGTTTCGCAAACAAAGGGATGAAATTTTATCATCTGAAGCCAGGCTATATTACTTCATCATTATTAAAGCAAATGTTCGTTATTTAAGACAAAATATTCGTTTTTGTTCGGAATATCAATCAATATGATCAACAATGCCCAGGTTATATTGACAATACAAATTTTCCAAGAATAAATTGCGATTAAATTTCAATGAAACAAAATTGTAAGGCATCATATCAATTCAAATTCGCAAATACCCTGCCCGATACAATAAAATTCAAGTAAACAATAGCAATTTCATTATTTCATTTTCAAAAATTAGAAATCTAATTTTTGAAACACCATCATTTCATAAAATATCTCCCGGTTAAAAATCCAAAAGGCAATATATTTCCACTACCATACAAAATAATTATATCGTTCTTTTGCATAATCATAAATCTATGTTATGGAAAAAATTGTTGCTGCAGGTGGTTTGATATTAAATAACAGGAATGAACTCCTGATGATATTCAGGAGGGGCAAATGGGACCTGCCAAAAGGGAAATTAGATGATGGCGAAACCATAACTGAATGTGCACTCCGTGAAGTGCAGGAAGAAACCGGATTGAAGGCTGTGTCCATCATTCAATTTTTGGGTTTAACCTATCATGAATATTTTAATGAACATACCGGCAAAGACACACTGAAAGAAACACATTGGTATAAGATGCAGGCTAAAGCCGATGAACAACCGGTGCCACAAACTGAAGAACAGATTGAAACAATAGAATGGGTTGCCAAAGAAAACATTGCTGAAAAACTCACCAACAGTTATAAAAACATTGCTGAAATAGTGGGTAAGTTGTTCGACTGAATTTATTTTTCCTGGTGCAAACTTTCAATCACTGCTTTAGGTAAAAACTGGGATGCATCACCATTATTACGGATAATATCCCTGACGATAGTGGAAGCAATGGAAGTATATTTAGGTTCACAGGTTAAAAAAATTGTTTCTATTGAATTATCTAAAGTGCGGTTGGCATCAGCGATAGCTTTTTCATATTCAAAATCGCTCACATAACGAATACCACGTAAAATAAATTTTGCCCCGATCTTTTTGCAATAGTCAACCGTCAGGCCTTCATAAATGACTACTTCAATCCCCGGTTTGCCTTTGAAAATTTCTTCAAACCATTGTTGTCTTTGTTCAGCGGGAAACATTGGCGCTTTGGTTGCATTTTTCCCAACACCAATCACGATTTTATCAAACAAAGGCCTTGCCCGTTCAATTATATCAATATGCCCCAAAGTAACCGGATCAAATGTGCCGGGAAATAAACATATTCGCATGGTAAGCCTCCTTTATCTTTTCAAGCGGGAAAACTTTTATTGTTTTCACTTTTGAAAAATAATAATATTTATAAAAAAGTAAAACTTATTCTATGGGTTAGGTGCTTTCGGGCTCAGCAAATACAACACAGCCATCCTCACTGCAACACCATTTTCTACCTGGTTTAATATGATGGAATATGGCCCATCAGCCACATCACTGTCCAGTTCTACACCACGGTTGATAGGCCCCGGGTGCATGATCACAGTCTCTTTACCCAGGCTATCCAATAAACTTCTTTTGATGCCATATGCAAGATTATACTCACGCAAAGAAGAAAACAAAGGTTGGTTTTGACGCTCTAACTGTATGCGCAACACATTCGCTACATCACACCATTCCAATGCCTCTCTTAAATTATAAGTTACATTGACACCAAAGGCTTCATGCATATATTTTGGTATCAATGTTGGTGGGCCGGCTATAGTAATTTCCGCACCCATTTTTGATAACAGGTAAATATTACTGAGCGCAACACGGCTGTGCATGATATCACCAATGATAGCAACTTTCAACCCTTCCAGCCTCCCAAATTTTTCCTGCATTGAAAAAGCATCAAGCAAAGCCTGTGTGGGATGTTCATTAATGCCATCGCCTGCATTCACAATTGCTGCCGGGATATGTTGCGATAAAAAATGTGGTGCACCCGATGCACTATGCCGCATCACTACCATATCCACTTTCATGCTGAGGATATTATTCACTGTATCAAGCAATGTTTCACCTTTGGCTGCGGAAGATGTACCGGCAGCAAAATTCAAAACATCAGCGCTTAATCTTTTTTCCGCCAGTTCAAAAGAAAACCTTGTGCGGGTTGAATTTTCGTAAAAAAGATTTACTATGGTAATATCCCTTAACGATGGAACTTTTTTTACCGGCCTCTGTAATACTTCTTTGAATTGCCCTGCAGTAGCTAGAATAAGCTGAATATCATCCCTGGTGAGATCTTTAATGCCGAGGAGATTTTTAGACGATAGTCTCATTAAAGCGCGAAGATATTATTAAGTTTTCAGTTTACCGGTTTCAAGTTTTTCACAAAATATCAGAAGGCTGGTTTCATGTATTGAAAAATTCATTCCAGCGCCACTTCATCAGCGCCAAAATTTTCTTTCCATCGCACATATACTTTTTGTGAAGGAAAAGTATCAATGGCCCTGCCTACATAATCTGCCTGGATGGGCACCTCACGACTGAACCTGCGATCAATCAAAACACATAGTTCTATTTTGGAAGGGCGACCGAAATCAACCAGTGCATCCAAAGCAGAACGAGTGGTCCTGCCAGTCCATAACACATCATCAATGATGATGATATTTTTCCCTGCAGTGCTGAACGGGATGTCGGTAGTGTTAGCCAGTTTGAGTTCTTCACGCACATCATCGCGGTAAAAAGTAATATCCAATTTCCCGTACACAATTCTTTCAGGAGGCAACAAAGTTTTTAATTCATCCACAATCCTGTCACTTAAAAAAATACCTCGGGGTTGTATGCCGATAAGCACTGTATTTTCCAGGTTAATATGATTTTCCAATACCTGGTGTGCCAATCGCTTTACAGTTAACCGTATCTGTTTTTGTGTGAGTATTGATTTCAAAATCTGTATTTAATGATGCGAATAAAGATAAAAACAAAACATTGTAAAAATATTTTTTGTGCCCGGAAAAGAAAAGAAGCAAAACAAATCCAGTTGATGAAGAAATTATCTATCATTTATTAATGGCAGCCATATCAGAAGAGAAAATATTTTAAACCAATCATATTGAACATCCAGCGCTACAATCTATAATTTAATTATGTATTGATAATAAAATCTTGCTCAAATAAAAATTGTAGAATTAATTTCTGTTCAGACCATACAACATTTATACACAATGAGTCCGTTAGTTTACACAATAAACAGGTTGGTTCATCAAGATTCATAAGAAATCTCTTTAAGTTTCAATAAAAAAATTTTACCTTTCATAGCAAATTCGTAAATCGCTTTACTTATTAGCAAAACCACCATAACTGACAATCAAACTAATACTAAAGCTTGGCACATTGAGAACTGATTTTAGAGAGGTATCCCTACCGCGAATAATGAATTAGATAAAACATCAGGTTGAATCATGATCAAAAAATCAGAATTGATGTAAATATCCTGGCGTACTAATTAAAAGCAGTTAAAAAAAATAAAAAACATCACAATCTTCTGATGGTGTAGTTGTAACCATAAAAACAAAATCACATGAAAAAAATTCTATTGCCTGCATGTTTACTGTTGATAGCTACAGTAACATTCGCACAAAAATCGCTGAAGTCTTTAATAGAAGGACCAAAGGGAACATCCAAACATTTTGTAACATTACAGTCAGACCAGCATTATGTTTTTAATCCTTCGGATGCCCGCAGTATTTTAGGCCTTGATTCTAAGTCTGGCCTTGTTTTGATGAATGTTATTTATGATGAAATTGGCCAGGTACATTATCGTTTTTATCAGACTTATTTAAACATCCCCATTGAGAATACGATGTACATCATTAAAACAGCCAACCAAAAAATTTTGGGTTTGAGTGGCGTTATCGTGACAAACTTTTCTGCAGATATGTCACAAAAAAGTATCCCCACAATTAAGAAGCAATCTGCCATTGAAGCTGCAATCAAGTTTGTACATGCAAAAAAATATATGTGGCAGGATGATCTTATAGAGCAACGTTTAAGAAATCAGCCTGGATATGAAAATTCGACTTTTAAACCAACAGCCAAACTGGTATGGTATAATTCAGGTGTAGATGTGGATGCACCAAAGCTCCGACTTGCATACAAAATTGATATTTATGCCAAAGAGCCATTGAGCCGGGCAGATTATTTTGTGGATGCACAAACTAGTGAAATCCTTGGTAAAAAAGATAAGCTTTTTTATACAGACGCTGTTGGCACAGCCAATACTCAATATAGCGGTAGCAGGACAATTCATAGCGATAAAAACGGAAGCACATACCGGCTATGGGATTTGACCAGGGGCAACGGTATAATAACTCTGCATGGTGACAAAAACAGTGATCTTAATTATAAAAGCAATACTCCTGACTGGAACCTGACAGGGCAAAGCCAGCATGCAATGGATGTACATTATGGAGTAGAAGAGACTTATGATTTTTACAAATCAAAGTTTAACCGCAATAGCCTAGATGATAATGGACTCGCTCTTATCAGTTATGTAAATGATGGTGAACAGGACAATGCTCATTGGGATGGTACTTCGATGAACTTTGGCATCAGGTCAACCAACAATAAAGGTGTAACCGGTATTGATGTAACAGGGCACGAATTGACACATGGTGTAACACAATATACTAGTGGGCTTAACTATAGCTATGAATCCGGCGCCATGAATGAAAGCATGAGTGACATCATGGGCAAATCAGTTCAGTTTGTTGCAAAACCCAATGACAAAAACTGGAAAATGAGCAACGACATGGGATGGATAATTCGTGATATGTCAAACCCAAAAGCAGAGGATCAACCTGATACCTACATGGGGAATAAGTGGTATTCGGGAACATCCGATAATGGTGGTGTACACACCAATAGTGGTGTGGGCAATTACATGTTTTACCTGTTAGTGGATGGAGGAAGTGGCACAAATGATAATGGCGACAGTTATAGTGTTTCAAGTATTGGATTAGGCAAAGCAGATCAAATAATTTACCGTACAGAAACAGTTTATCTCACACCCACTTCTCAATATAATGACTGGAGGGAAGCCTGTATTAATGCAGCCACTGATTTATATGGTGCAAATTCAAACGAAGTGAAACAAGTGAAAAATGCATGGCACGCAGTTGGTGTTGGTGATTACTATTGTTATTCTCATGGTGTAACCACTTATTATATGTACATTAAGAAAATAACCATAAGTAATATCAAAAATAATAGTGGTGACAATAGTGGTTACGGAAACTACACCAACCTAACTGTAAATGTAAAAAAAGGCAGTGCTTACCCGATGACATTTACTGCTGCTTATCCAACAGGAACAATTTACGAAGTAAACTGGAATGTGTATATTGATTATAATCAGGATGGAGATTTTTATGATGCAAATGAATTGGCAGCAACATGTGTATCTTCTACCACATCAGCTATTTCCCGTTTTATTGCTATTCCTTCTAATGCACTAACAGGAAATACTTTAATGCGGATACAGATGTTTTATAGTGGTGCTAATATTTATGATCCATGTGGTGTAGGCAATGATGGTGAAGTTGAAGATTATGTTGTCAATATCAGCAACGGAAGCAATAAAGCTGGTGAGACTCCGTTGTCAGCCACAAAAGCTGTAATAAAAGACTTTATGATCCGGCCAAACCCAATTAACCGCGGAGGTAATGCGACCATAAATTATACGTCTTCAAAAGACGGAAGGATAATTTTGAAAATTATGGATGTTTATGGCAGGGTGGTACAAACACAGGATCTCGGACAACAACATCCCGGCTCACATTCTTACACTTTGAATTTTGGGAAACAATTGAATGCCGGCAACTACTTTATAACAATTGAACAGGAAAATAATCTTTTGGCTAAAACAAAAATCATCATTACCCAATAAATATCCATCTGAAGCAAATAAAGGGTTGCAGTATAACTGTAACCCTTTTTTATTGATGATTCATTTGCCTGTCATTAAATTGCATGCCAATAAATATTGTTGGTGCATGAAAAAATTATGGAGAACCATATTGATCATAATTGTTGTCTTAATAATAACTGTGGTGTATCTCTTATTAATGCCAGCAACAAATTTTCCAGGCAAATCAAAATTCCTGTATATAAGGGAAAATGAAACTGCACAACAATCAATAGCACACCAGCTTGATACGGGAAAATTCATAAAGAATACAGGCATCTTTAATCTCATCGCTAAACAAACCGGGGCTTATAAAAAAATTACACCCGGAAGATTTGAAATCAAAAAAGGAGAAAGTATTTTTTCCTTGATAAGGACATTACGCAACAATCATCAGTCTCCTTCAAAATTAGTGATCAATAAACTCAGGACCCCGGAAGATTTAGCCAGGCTCATCGGGAAAAATTTTTCAACAGATTCCATCTCTGCATTAAACTTTCTAACCAATAATGATTCACTTTTATCTTTAGGAGTAGATACTAATACATTGATGACATTAATTATTCCTGATACTTATTTTTTGAATTGGGTTTCATCGCCTAAAAAAATATTGACACGTTTAAAAAGTTATGAAGAAAAATTCTGGGATGCCAATAACCGCAGGCAAAAAGCAGCAGCTTTGAATTTGACAACAGAACAGGTTTATATACTCGCATCTATCGTAGAAGAAGAGACCAATAAGAATGATGAGAAAGGAAATATTGCAAGCGTTTATTATAACAGGTTAAATACAAATATGTATTTAGGTGCAGACCCGACTATAAAATTTGCTATGAAAGATTTTGGATTAAAAAGAATTTACCTGAATTACCTGAAGACACCTTCTCCTTTTAATACTTACACACATAAAGGTTTACCACCAGGCCCAATATGCACCCCGCAACCGGTAACAATAGATGCAGTTTTGAATATGCCCAAAACAGATTATTTATTTTTTGTGGCAAAAAGTGATTTTAGCGGTTATCACCAGTTCACCAGTAATTTTGCAGAACATCAGAAATATGCACAACTTTACCAGCAGGCATTAAATGAATTAATTGCAAAAAAACAACTGGACAGTTTAAACAAAACCACAACGCCTTGACAAAATTTGAAAGATTCTTAACTAATCTTCCACCGGTATCTTTCCTGATACACAAAAGCAAGATATGGGTGCTGCCTGGCTTTCATGGCATTTGCATTTATGATGTTGTAACTTTTTTTGTTGAGCAGGTTAATAAGCTGGGGTTGAGGGACCGTGCATCTGCCATTGCATTTAATTTTATTATGGCCATCCCGGCAGCAGCCATTTTTTTATTTACACTCATCCCATATTTTCCTATTGCAAAAAATATGCAGGATGAGTTGTTCAAATTCATCCAGGACGTAATGCCCAATTCAGAATCAAAGGCATTAATCATGACGACAATGCTTGATTTGTTCAACAAGCAGAAGACAGGGTTATTGTCTATAGGTTTTATACTTGCCATGTTTTATTCATCCAATGCCATGATGGGTATCATCCGGTCATTCGACAGGTCATTAACAACAAAACGTCCTAAAAGTTTTTTACAAAAAAGATTGCGTGCCATCAAGCTTACTTTAGTGTTGATTTTTTTATTGATCATTACAATATTATTTTTAATCGGACAGGGTGCTTTATTTGCCAGGCTCTTACATTGGTTGGGTGTTGGCGTTGAACAAAAAAGTTTATTGACAGGATCAATCCGTTGGATAATTGTCATTGCAACATTTTTTTTCTCAATTGCCTACATCTATAAATATGCACCATCCATTCCCAAACGCTGGAAATTGTTTTCTCCCGGTGCGGTATTTGCCACGTTCCTGATTATTTTAGCCACCTGGTTATTTTCAATATGGGCACAGAATTTCTCCAACTACAACAGGGTATATGGTTCGATTGGCGCATTATTGATCACCATGCTGCTGATATTTGTTAATTCATTAATGTTGCTGATTGGTTATGAACTTAATGTCAGTATCAATTACCTGAAACTTAAAGGCGAAGAAAAGGAACTAAAACAGGAATTGGAAGCAAAAGAAAATAATGATGAACCTGAACCATTCACACAAAACAGGATTATAAAAAAATAAAAATAAAAATATGTCTACACAGGAACAATTACTCGATGCTGTCAAAAACGGATATAGTTTTAAAGGTGAAAATGTAAAACTTGGCGTTGCCATGCTGGATGGCAAAATAGTGGATGGCGCTGATATTAACCTGCCATTAAAAACATTGAACAGGCATGGCCTCATCGCCGGCGCAACAGGTACCGGTAAAACAAAAACATTACAACTCATCAGTGAATTTTTAAGCGATGCAAGTGTGCCCGTACTTGCACTTGACATCAAAGGTGATTTAAGTGGCATTGCTGCTGCAGGTACCGATAACAATAAAATTGAAGAGCGGTGCAAACTCTTGAATGTAACTTATAAGCCTGAAGCATTTCCAACTGAGTTTTATACATTAAACGGTGAACAAGGTGTAAAACTGCGGGCCACTGTAAGTGAATTCGGGCCGATATTATTATCAAAAATTTTAGCACTTAATGATACACAAGGCGGGCTTGTGGCAATGATATTCAAATATTGTGATGACAATAAATTGCCTTTACTCAACCTGCAGGATTTTATAAAAGTGTTGCAATATGTGGGCAATGAAGGCAAAGAAGATTTACAAAAAGCTTATGGCAATATTTCTTCCACATCCACTGGAACTATTTTACGTAAAGTGATTGAGTTGCAACAACAGGGCGCTGACATATTTTTTGGAGAACCCAGTTTTGAAGTGGACGACCTGATGCGCATCAGTGACGATGGCCGTGGCATGATTAATATTTTGCGTGTAACGGATATGCAAAACCATCCTAAACTTTTCTCCACTTTTATGTTGCAGTTGTTAGCAGAGATATATGCTACATGCCCTGAAGAAGGCGACCCGGACAAACCTAAACTGGTTATTTTTATTGATGAAGCACATCTGATTTTTGAAGAAGCAACAGATGCATTGATGCAACAAATAGAAACAGTTATCAAACTTATCCGTTCAAAAGGTATCGGCATTTTCTTCTGCACACAAAACCCGCAGGATGTGCCTGCATCTGTACTCAGCCAGTTAGGATTAAAAATACAACATGCCCTTCGTGCTTTTACTGCTGCAGACAGGAAAACAATTAAACAGGCAGCAGAGAATTTTCCTGAAACAGAATTTTATAAAACAGATGATCTGCTCACACAACTCGGAATTGGTGAAGCATTGGTAACTTTCTTAAATGAAAAAGGTATCCCTACCCCATTGGTGCATACCATGCTTTGTGCACCGCGTAGCAGGATGGATGTTATTACAGATGATGAATTAAAAGCCATCACAAGTAAAAGCAAGCTTGTTGCAAAATATAACCAGTCAATTGACAGCCAGAGCGCTTATGAAATATTAACAGGCAAATTGCAGGAAGCTGCAGACCGTACTCAGCAAATGCAGCAACAGGCTGCACAACAAAAGCAGGAACAACAGGCGCAGAAAGCACAACAAAAAGCAGGTAAAGAAACCAGCATATTTGACAACCCCGCAGTAAAACAGATTGAACGCACTGCAGCATCAGTCATCACAAGAAGTTTGTTAGGGGCGCTTGGTTTGGGAGGAAGAAGAAAAAGGTTGTGGTAAAAATATTTTGCGAATTGAATGTTTATAATCAATTAAAAATTACGAATTACGAATTAGAAATTATCAATTAAAAATTACGAATTTTCATTTATTAAAATATTTCCGCAAAGAACATTTTGCTCATTGAAAGTGTATCGTCAAAACCAAAAATTATTGTTGTTAATTTAAACGGCTTCATGTCTATCTGCCAAAGGCTAACAGCTATCGAAATGAATGGTAAAGTGGTTACGAAGAAGTTTGTGAAAGAGTAAGGGAAAAATACCTAAAATTCTTCACAAAAATGAATGCAAATTCATGTCAGTTATAGATTGTGAAATTTATCAACATGGCATCATCCATGATTTTTTGAAATCATAGCTTCGCCTATATTTGCGGCGATGAGCTTATCACAAGAGAACCGTTTCCAGGCAATCATTTCCCACGCAAAGGAATATGGATTTGTATTCCAATCCAGTGAAATATATGATGGCTTAAGCGCCGTGTATGACTATGGCCCTTATGGAAGCGAACTCAAAAAAAATATCCGGGATTACTGGTGGAAAAGCATGACACAGATGCATGAAAATATTGTGGGCATTGATGCCGCCATATTTATGCACCCCACCACCTGGAAAGCCAGCGGACACGTTGATAATTTCAGCGACCCGATGATTGATAATAAGGATAGCAAAAAACGCTACCGGGTTGACCACCTCATTGAAGCCTACGCTGAAAAGCTTAAAGCAGCAGGTAAGACTGAAGAAGCCAATTCTCTAATTGGCACAATGGATACTTTGCTTGCTAAAGATGACTTCACTGCACTCAAACAAATCATTGAGGATAACAAAATAACCTGTTCCATCAGCGGCACCTGCAACTGGACTGATATACGACAATTCAATCTCATGTTTTCAACGCAGGTGGGCTCAGTTGCAGGCGAGGCAGAAACGATATATTTAAGGCCCGAAACGGCACAAGGCATTTTTGTCAACTTCTTAAACGTTCAGAAAACTGCAAGGCTCAAAATACCTTTTGGCATTGCACAGGTGGGTAAGGCTTTCAGGAATGAAATAGTAGCAAGGCAATTCATCTTTCGTATGCGGGAGTTTGAACAAATGGAAATGCAGTTTTTCATTCGTCCCGGCACACAGAAAGAATGGTATGAATACTGGAAAGAAGAAAGGTTGAAATGGCACCTCAGCCTTGGAACACCTGCTGAGAAATACAGGTTTCATAATCATACCAAACTGGCACATTATGCTGATGCAGCCCTTGATATTGAATTTGATTTCCCTATAGGTTTTAAAGAAGTGGAAGGTATTCATTCAAGAACTGATTTTGATCTCTCAAACCATCAAAAGTACAGTGGTAAAAAACTCACTTATTTTGATACTGAAATCAACCAGCATTACGTTCCTTATGTGATTGAAACTTCAATTGGGCTTGACAGGATGTTTTTACTGATATTAAGCCAGTCTTATGATGAAGAAAAATGGATAAAGGAAGATGGGAAAGAAGACAGCCGTGTGGTGATGCATATACCTGAAAAAATTGCCCCTATTAAATTAGCGGTATTACCTTTGCTGAAAAAAGATGGTTTACCTGAAATAGCAAGGGAAATCATCAAGGGTTGCAGGCCATATTTCAGGTGTTTTTACGAGGAAAAAGATGCAATAGGAAAAAGATACAGGCGACAGGATGCAATAGGAACACCATTTTGTGTTACTGTTGACCACCAGACTAAAGAAGACGGAACCGTAACTTTAAGATACCGTGACTCAATGAAACAGGAAAGAATACATAAAGATGAAGTAAAAGACAAACTGCTCAATCTCCTGTTATTTTAAAATATAAATAATTTATATGAAAGTTTTTTTATAAGTAAACGACCTGGTCTTTATTTACGTATAAAAGTCACAAAGCTTTCGAAACCTTTAACTAAATCAATAACATGAATTTTTTATCTAACGGATCTTACTCATTAGGATTAGTGATTGCAGTAGCCATCATTGCATTTGGATTAGGACTGCTTATTAAATATGCAATCATCTCCAAACAACGTAAGAAAATTCTTCGCCTTGAAGACGAAATGCTGAATAACCACTCGAGGATACTTGCTCTTGAAAAAAAGTTATCTGAGACAAGAAAAGATACAAATGGCATCAGTCATAATTTCGACCTTTCTTCTTCTCAAACAAAAGATCTTGAAGTAAAAGCTTCTTAGCTTTTAACCATATAATTCCTGGTGGATGCTCTTTTTATCATAGCCCATGGCTATGATATTTTTTTTGGCATCATCAATCATATCTTTCCATCCGCATAAATAAAAATGTGCACCCGGTTTTTCTTTCTCAAGAATATTTTGATAAATGCTATGCACATAACCATGATGGATTGATGTATTTTCTTTATCCTCTCTTGAGTATGTTGGGATGTAATGAAACGAAGGCATGCTATTGCTTAACTCTTTTAATTCCTCACCATACAAACTATCACATAATTTCCTGCAACCAAAAATCAGGTAAATATTTTTGTGTTCAATATTATGCAATTTGATGTAATGGGCCATTGAACGAAAAGGGGCAATGCCGGTACCGGTGCAAATAAAAAACAGGTCGGTATCAATCACAGGTGGTAATGTAAAAACACCTTGCGGACCGCGTAAAGGAATTTCTGTGCCTATTTTAATTTCATTAAACAGGTAATGAGTACCCAATCCGCCTTCAAGCAATACAATCACCAATTCAATAACATTCGTGCCATCAGGATGCGAAGCAATAGAATAACTACGCCATCTTTTATTCGGCTTGTCGGCAATAGGCAAATCGAGTGTAACAAACTGGCCTGGCTTAAAATCAAAATTTTCAACTTCAGGTATTTCAATCCAAAATCGCCATGTTAGTTCAGTAATTTTTTCAATCTTGATAAACCGGCCTGTTCTCCAAGGTTCTGGCATAACAAATTTTGGAGGAAGATACAAATTCAATCCAATTGATAAAAAAGTCTTTATTTATTTTTTAAGATTGTTGCCTGTAACTTTGCCATGCGTTTATGAACCTTGGTGAGTTACTGAAGAAGTACAAACAACATCCCCGCCTTTTTCAGATGGCGGACAGCTATTCTATTGACCAGGACAATTCAATTCTTATCCAGGGAACAGAAGAAAAGAGAAACATCTTTTTAAAAAATCTACAGGGAAGCAGTACAGAATTCGTTTTAGCAGCTTTGTTTGATTCATCAACTTCCACATCTTTACATTCATGGATTGGAGGCACACACCTTGTTGTATTGAATGATGCAGAAGAAGCAGCTTATTTTCACAACACACTTGAAAATCTAACACAAGCTTTAAATCTCTTTTATTTCCCGTCATCATTCAAAAACAAAAAAGATTTTAGTCAGCTTAACAGCAGCCATGTAATGTTGCGTACTGAAGCATTGACAAAACTGGCAACACCTGCTTCAAAAGAAAATGAAAATAAAATGATGCCAGGTATTATCATAACATACCCTGAAGCATTATTTGAAAAAGTAGTGTTGCCCAAAACATTAAGCAGCAACATCATCCATATAAAAACAAATGATACACTCAACCTTGACAGCCTGCTCGAATTGTTTGTGATGTATGGTTTTGAACGAACTGATTTTGTATATGAACCGGGACAGTTTGCACTGCGTGGCGGCATTCTTGATATTTATTCATTCGGAAATGAAAAGCCTTACCGGGTTGAATTATTTGGTAACGATGTGGACAGCATCAGGATATTTGACCCTGAATCACAGTTGAGTGAAAGAAAATTATTACAGGTTTCCATCATACCCAATATTGATACACAGTTTGAAAGCAGTGAAAAAATATCATTACTTGATTTCTTACCAGCAAATACAATTGTTTGGCTGAAAGACTGGGATGTTATTCATGAAGAAATTCTTGAACAGGAAAAACAATTAAGTGATTTCATCAATTCAAATGCTTATGCACAAATACAAACTGATGATGAAGATGAAACAACGATTCTAAAAAATGTCCAGCAAAAAGATTTTGTCCCAGTAACTACTTTACAAAAACAAATTGAGGCACACAGTATCATTGAATTTGGTTATAAATCTTCTTTCCCTTTTACAGGTAAAGAAATCCCATCTGAAATTATTACTCTCAACACAAGGCCACAACCGGCTTTTAACCGCCAGTTTGATATATTGATTAATGACCTGAAAACACATGAGGCAAAGGGTTACGGTCTTTATATTTTTGCAGAGCAGCCTAAAC
The DNA here is from genome assembly GCA_964400415.1 of uncultured Parafilimonas sp. Classification (GTDB taxonomy): domain Bacteria; phylum Bacteroidota; class Bacteroidia; order Chitinophagales; family Chitinophagaceae; genus Parafilimonas. Next base: position 29,795 of record CAYNTP010000014.1, on the reverse strand, counting down.
AGTTGGAGAGGTTACACAATATTTTCAATGACCTGAACACAGACATTCAATTCACTCCCATAGCAACATCTATTCATGAAGGTTTTATTGATGATGACCTGAAAATAGTTTGCTATACCGACCACCAGATATTTCAACGTTATCATAAATACCGTGTTAAACAGGCATATAATAAAAACAAAGCGCTCACATTACGCACTCTCAAGGAACTGCAGCCTGGTGATTTTGTTACGCATATTGACCATGGTGTTGGCAAATACAGTGGTTTGCAAAAAATAGAAGTGAATGGCAAATTGCAGGAAGCAGTCAGGATAATATATAAAGATGGCGACATCCTTTATGTCAATATTAATTCACTGCATAAAATTTCAAAGTTCACAGGCAAAGAAGGTACAGTGCCGAAAGTGAATAAATTAGGCAGTGATGTGTGGGCTAAGTTGAAAGAAAAGACAAAGACAAAAGTCAAGGAAATTGCATTTGACCTGATTAAACTATATGCACAACGCAAGGCTCAGCAAGGGTTTGCTCATTCACCTGATAATTATATGCAGACCGAACTGGAAGCTTCATTTATTTATGAAGACACACCTGACCAGGCTAAAGCTACAGATGATGTGAAGAAAGATATGGAAAGCAATGCACCAATGGACAGGTTAGTCTGTGGTGATGTAGGTTTTGGTAAAACTGAAATTGCCATTCGTGCTGCATTTAAAAATGCTATTGATGGAAAACAAACTGCCGTATTGGTGCCTACAACCATCCTTGCTTTTCAACATTATAAAACATTCAGCGAAAGGTTGAAAGATTTCCCGGTAACAATAGATTATATCAACCGTTTTAAAACAGCAAAAGAAAAAAAAGAAACACTAAAAAAACTGGAGGAAGGAAAAATTGAAATCATTGTCGGCACTCATGGATTGCTTGCCAACAATGTTAAATTCAAAGACCTCGGCCTGATGATTGTTGATGAAGAACAAAAATTTGGCGTTGCACATAAGGAAAAATTAAAAACATTAAGGGCAACAGTTGACTGCCTCACATTAACAGCTACGCCAATACCCCGAACGTTACAGTTCAGCCTGATGGGCGCAAGGGATTTAAGTATCATCAATACGCCACCACCCAACCGGCAACCAATACAAACCGAAGTAACAGTTTTTAATGAAGACGCCATCCGTGATGCTATTTATTATGAAACAGAACGTGGCGGCCAGGTCTTCTTTATTCATAACCGTGTTTTGGGTTTGGCAGAAATGGCCAACCTGATTCAAAATCTTTGCCCTGATTTAAGTATCACATTTGCTCATGGTAAAATGGAAGGCGCTGAACTGGAAGGCCGCCTGCTTGATTTCATTGACCGCAAATATGATGTGTTTGTTTCTACCAATATTGTTGAAAGCGGTGTTGACATACCGAATGTAAATACCATCATCATCAACAATGCACACCAGTTTGGATTAAGTGACCTGCACCAGTTGCGTGGCCGTGTGGGCCGTGGTAATAAAAAAGCATTTTGTTATTTACTTGCACCACCGATGAAAACATTACCTGCTGATTCACGGAAACGTTTGCAGACATTGGAACAATTCAGTGAACTGGGAAGTGGCTTCCAGATTGCCATGCGTGATTTGGACATCAGGGGCGCCGGTAATTTATTAGGTGGTGAACAGACAGGTTTTATGGCCGATATTGGTTTTGAAACTTATCAGAAAATTTTAGATGAAGCTATCCGCGAATTAAAACGCACTTCATTCAAAGAAGTATTTAAGGAAGAAATCAGCAGGCAGGATGATTATGTGAGTGACTGTACAATTGATACTGACCTTGAGATTTTAATCCCTGATGAATATGTTGAAAGCATTACTGAACGATTATCTTTATATACAAGATTGGATAATTGTGAAAATGAAAATGAACTGAGGGAATTTGAACAGGAATTAATTGATCGCTTTGGCCAGATACCTAACGAAGTGAAAGATCTTTTGACAACAGTGCGTTGCCGGTGGGCTGCAATTGATCTTGGTTTTGAAAAAATGGTTTTAAAAGATAAAGTGCTGCGTTGTTATTTTGTCAATAAAAATGATTCACCCTACTTTGACAGTGATACATTTAACGGCATAATGAATTATATCAAACAAGCAACAACTAAAGCAAGAATGAAACAGGTTGGCACCAACTTTTTTATGGTTGTGAGTGGCATAGATGAGATGGATGATATGTTGTCATTTTTGCAACGCATGCACGATACGGTAATAAAAAAAGAAACCACATTAGCAGATGCTTAATACAAAATAAATACATGAGAAAATTATTGTTATTGATCCCAGGTTATAGAGAGAATTTTATTGATAAAAATATTTTATGTGAGAGTTACAAAACCCCAGGGCTTTTTATGATTCTTTGTTGTATTGCTTTTTTTTCATGCAACAGCAACACAACCTCAAACTCTAAAGATGATTCTGTAAAAAATGCAATGCAACCACTCATTGAATCAATGGAAAAACAATTAAAAGCATTTCCTGACAGCCCTGGCCTCCGGTTGCAATATGCATTCGCATTAGACAGTGTAAAGATGTACAAGGAAGCATTGGCGCAAATGGATTCGCTCACAAAAAAAGATACAGCCAATTATGGCTTTTATTATGCACAGGGCCAGATTGCTGAGGATGCAGGTGATACCCTACTTGCATTAAAAAGTTATGCCCATGCTGCACGATTATATGAATCACCCGATGTTCTTTTATCAATGGCAAACCTGTATGCAGAAATGAAAGACAATCGTGCCATATTATTTTGTTCAAGGGTGAAAGCGCTTGGTTTAGGCAGGGAGTCAGATGCAAATTGTGATTTCATCACAGGTGTTTATTATGCACGAATACATAAAGGCGATGAAGCATTGAAATATTTTGATGCCTGCATCACCAACAATTATACTTACATGGAAGCTTACATTGAAAAAGGGCTTGTATATTTTGATCAGCATCAATATCAAAAAGCCCTGGATATTTTCAGGTTTGCAAGCTCAGTCAATAATTTATATGCAGACGCTTATTATTACATGGCCCGTTGTTATGAAATGATGAATAATAAAGACAGTGCAGTTTTGCGTTTCAAACAATCACTGCAACTTGATCCTACAATGATTGAAGCAAAGGAACATCTCAAACAACTTGGCGCTGACTGATAAGAAAATAATTTCACGATCATGGATTGATAACTTATTTCTGCAACAAATATTTTCATATCATTCCGGGTAAAAAATACAATCAATATTTATTTGCAGGATTATATTTTGTATGTTTAATTTGAATTTCTAAAACACAAACTGAAATCTTTCACCATTCAAAAATTTACATCATGCCCATCGTTGCTCCATCATTATTAGCCGCAAATTTTCTGAAACTCGAAGAAGAATGTAAAATGGTGAACAGCAGTGAAGCTGACTGGTTGCATTTAGATGTAATGGATGGACAGTTTGTTCCAAATATCAGTTTTGGCATCCCGGTGATTGAACATGTGAGAAAAGCAATTACTAAGTTCTGCGATGTGCATTTAATGATTGAGACACCTGAAAATCTCGTGCCGGCATTTAAAAAAGCTGGGGCAGACAGCATCATCGTGCATTATGAAGTTTGTCCAAACCTGCACCGCAATATTCAGCAGATAAAAGAACTAGGCATGAAGCCCGCTGTTGCCATCAATCCACATACACCGGTTTTTTTGCTGGAAGATATACTTGCAGACTTGCACCATGTACTTATCATGACTGTTAATCCGGGATTTGGAGGCCAGAAATTTATTGCACATTCATTAGATAAGGTAAGCGCTTTACGCAAGATGATTGATGAAAGAAATCTCGATGTCTTAATCGAAGTGGATGGTGGTGTTACTGTTGAAAATGCATCTTCATTAGTGCAAGCGGGTGCAGATATCCTGGTAGCTGGCAATACTGTTTTCAGTTCAAAAGACCCTTTGCAGACTATTCATCAATTGAAAATAGTAAGCAGGTAAAAAAATCAAATTCAATTTTAGTTGTAATATCAGCTATCCTGTTCATCAATCATTTTCCCGATATCAGTTACTTTATCAATCTTACCTTCAGCTTCAAGCATGCGAACAGCTTTGGCACCCTGCAAAAATTCTGAAGCAAAAATGAAATCATTCAGTTTTTCATTTTTACTGTAAATAATATCATCTTTAGATCCCTCCCACTCTTTCTTGCCTTTATACAGGTAAATAATATTATCACCGATTTCCATCACACTGTTCATATCATGTGTCACTACAATTGTAGTAATATTATATTCAGTAGTGATGGATCTGATCAGCTTATCAATAACGAGTGATGTTTGAGGGTCAAGGCCACTGTTGGGCTCATCACAAAATAAATATTTAGGGTTTAACACAATTGCCCTTGCAATACCCACACGTTTTTTCATACCACCACTGATCTCTGCAGGGTATTTTTTATTTGAACCTTCAAGCTCCACTTTTTCCAATACTTCATTGACACGTTTTCTTTTATCCTTACCATTCATATTGGAAAACATATCGAGTGTAAACATGATGTTTTGTTCCACTGTCATTGAATCAAACAAAGCAGAGCCCTGGAACAACATTCCAATCTGTTGCCGCAATGCTGTTCTTTCTTCACGGTCCATCTCCAGCATATTACGGCCATCATAAAAAATTTCACCGTGATCCGGCATGAACAATCCAACAATACATTTTGTCAGTACAGTTTTACCACTACCACTTGAACCAATGATCAGGTTACACTTACCTGTTTCCAGCACACCACTGATGTCTTCCAAAATCACTTTATCTCCAAAACTCTTGCGTATATTTTTTATTTCAATCATAAAATATCAGTGACAATATTTATAATTTATAAATCAACTTCCACCTGGTTGCGGAGCAGATCATCAAACTCATCACGCTTTCTTATCAAATGCATTTTACCATTCTTAAATAATATTTCTGCAGGTTTTAAGCGCGAATTAAAATTACTGCTCATCTCAAAACCATAAGCTCCTGCATTATAGAAAACAAGATAATCATCTTCACGCACATCATTCAATTTTCTATCCCAGGCAAAAGTATCAGTCTCACAAATGTTACCCACCACAGTATAAATCCGTTCTGCACCTTTTGGGTTGCTGATGTTTTCAATGCGATGATAAGCTTCATAAAACATCGGCCTAATCAGATGATTAAAACCACTGTTGACCCCTGCAAAAACTGTTGCAGTTGTTTGTTTCACCACATTTGCTTTCACAATAAAATAACCTGCTTCACTCACTAAAAATTTTCCGGGTTCAAACCAAATTTCCATTTTACGGCCACTCTCCTTTTCAAATTTCAGGAATGCAGCAGCCAGTTTTTTTCCAAGGTCATGCACATCTGTCCTGACATCATCTTTATAATAAGGCACTTTAAATCCACTGCCTAAATCAATATATTTTACTGTTTCAAAATGACGCACCATTTCAAACATCACATCAAGGCCTGCCAGGAAAACATTGGTATCTTTTATCTCGCTACCTGTGTGCATGTGCAGACCTACCACATGAAGGTCGGTGCTTTTTACAATACGTTCAATATGGCGCACCTGGTGAATTGAAATCCCAAACTTGCTATCAACATGGCCTGTTGAAATTTTAAAATTTCCACCCGCCATAATATGCGGGTTAAGCCGGATAAATACTGGATAAGTATTTCCATATTTGTTACCAAATCTTTCCAGCATTGAAATATTATCAATGTTCAGGTGCACACCTAAATTTTTCCCGGCTTCTATTTCTTCAAAGTCAACACAATTGGGAGTGAATAAAATTTTATCGGGGGAAAATCCTGCTTTCAGGCCCAACCTCACTTCATGGATACTCACACAGTCAAGGCCGGTGCCATACTGATGCATCAACTTCAGGATATTGATATTGCTTAAAGCTTTGCACGCATAAAAGAATTTTGCATTGCAATCTTTAAATGCTTTATTCAAATCCTTTACCTGTTCTTCAATTTTCTCTGCGTGATAAACATACAACGGTGTACCAAATTTTTCCGCTGCTTCAATCAATTGTTCTTTGCTCAGATGTTGCGACATAATGCGCAAAATAAGGATAAGATTTCCGAATTATATGTAAGGGTTTATTTCTTATGAAAATGTTTCAGTAAAAATATCAGGTAGCGTTTTCATTTTTAGCAGGTTCATCACCGTTTTCAATATCTGCATCTGCTTCATTGATGAAGTTGTTTCCATCATTTTCCCGGATATTGGAATTATTATCAGGATTTTCTTCAACCTGTGATGATACAGTTTCATCAATTGTATTTTCTTCAATTGTTTCCTGTGTTTTAAAATCTTCATCTGTTACAACTGTTGGCTGTACCATTTGTTCTGCGAGTACTTCTTTAATCTTTGGCAGGTCTTCAGCAGAGTTGATACCAAAATAATCCATGAAACTTTTGGATGTGGCATACACTAAAGGTTTACCGGGCATGTGTTCATTACGGCCTGTGATAACAATCAATTCTTTTTCGAGTAATTTCTGGATGCTGTAATCACTGTTGACACCACGTATGCTTTCTATCTCACCTTTTGTAATCGGGCATTTATATGCAATGATTGCCAGGGTTTCCATCGCAGCAGTTGACAATCGTTTCAGGAACTTATCACCATTCAGTTGTGCAACTGTTTTATGAAAATCTTTTTTGGTAAGGAACTGCCAGCCTCCACCACTTTCTTTCACTTCAAAAGGATAAAATTCTGACTGGTATTTTTCATGAATGCCTTCAATGCAGCTTTCCACCTGGTCAAGCATGATGCGTTCATCCATAAATGCAAAAGCATTATTGATCAACTCAACAATTTCCAGTGAAGTCAATGGTTTTTCACTGGCGAAGATCAACGCTTCAATATGTGGAATGATGGTGCTTAGTTCCATGCATTTATTCCTTGATAAAGAATTTATTTATTCCTGGTGTTGTAATGAATGTCAAAATAAAAGACATTTTCACTCTCAATATTTTTCAACCCTGGCGATGCTTATCCATTTAATGCAGCTGCGCCGCTTACAATTTCTGTAAGTTCAGTTGTAATAGCAGCCTGGCGTGCACGGTTATATGATATACGTAATGATTTCAATAACTCATTGGCATTGTCGCTGGCCTTATCCATTGCTGTCATACGTGCACCATGTTCACTGGCATTGGCATCTAATACAGCTTTATATAATTGAGTGTTCAGGATTTTTGGCATCAGTTCAGCGATCAAACCTTCTTTTTCGGGTTCAAAAATAAAGTCAGCTTTTTTTGCGCCACTTTTCTTTTGAACTTTAGGTATAGGTAAAAATTGTTCGACAACAAAACGCTGGGTTGCTGCATTTTTAAATTCACTATATACCAGTTCTACAGCATCAAATTCCTTATTCTCAAAAGCTTTCATCGCTGCAAGTGATGCTGCCTGTACGCTTTCAAATTTCAGGTTCAGAAAAATATCTTTATAAGCTGCACTCGTAGGAAATCCTGCTTTTGCAAAACTCTCATAGCCTTTTTTACCAATACCCCAAACTGTAATATTTCCTTTACTTAATTGGTTACTGTATTTTTCTGCCATTGTTTGTTTAGCTAGTTTTACAATATTGGTATTGTAAGCACCAGCCAATCCACGATCACTGGTAATGACAATCATTAAAACTTTTTCAACTGTTCTTTCTTCTGCCAGTTTCATTTCAGTGCCACCTTCCATATTGCTCACAATATTGCTGAGCATCTCCTGTAATTTTCTTGCATAAGGTCGCATCTGTAAAATGGCATCCTGTGCACGGCGCAATTTGGCAGCGCTTACCATCTTCATTGCTTTGGTTATCTGCTGTGTACTTTGTACTGATGTAATACGGTTACGAACCTCTTTTAACTGACCTGGCATTTGTATTTTTTAATATTTGATAATCAGGACTACCGGGGCCATAAAGGCTAATAAAAAGCTTCGCGCCGGAAAACCCAAATTTTTCGGCGCGAAGGTAAGGGAATAAGAGCAAGTTTTACGAATATCCCTTGTTAGATATTTAAGAAATGTGAATAAGCTGAAACACAGTTATTAATTAAATTTTACATCACCAGCAATAAGGTTCACTTTATATTCTCCTGAATCTGAAATGTATTCTAATTCAGCAGAAACTTTAAAGTCAACAGGTATTATGCTGTAATTATTCAGGCTAAAGGAGCTGCGGGTGGTTTCATTTTCTACCGGGGCATTGATATCTCCTGTTAAAGTTACCGGTGTCCTGCTACTGCTAAGGTTTAATGAAGCGCCTGCAATCTGTTTGCAAAGTGCATTATACTTAGCAGAGGCTTCTGCATAACTTGACCCTTTATAAAAACAAGAATGATACATCAGCTCATCATCCCATGTGTATAAGATGACATCTTTTTCCACTGTTGAAGGAAAAGAAATAAAGCTTTCATACGTATCCATGTAATCATCTAAAGAATATTCAGTTGAATCTGCAAAATCCAGTTTAAATGAATTGTAGTCATTATTGTATTCATTTACAATAATACTCAAAGCTTCTGAAAGTGTTTTTGGTTTTAAAGAAATTGCCTTTCCATTTTCATCAGTAAATGAAACAATGTTAACCGGTATGCCCTTCTTAAAACTTCCTTTTATTGTTTTACCGTTTTTGAAAACAAAATTTCCATTGCCGGTAAAATCACCATCAGCAAAATCTCCGCTATACAAGTCATTATTTGAATTTACATACCATCCTTTACCAGTATATCCTCCTTCATCATCAATAGCTCCATAATAAACAGTAGATTTAGCGATACCAACCACAAGGCTGTTGTCACCTTGCAGGTAATCTTTTACATAATTGCCTTCAAAATAATTCTTCCCAATTTTTAATACCGAACAATATCCATAAGCCCCATCACTATTTTTCTTACCTACAAACCTGGATGAATCACCAAGAGTGACTCCATCAGCTAAATAACCTTTATCATATTTTCCAAAATAACGGTAACCAGTTTGAAGATCGTTGAGAAAACCGGTATCCTGCATCAGGTTATTATTGCCCCTGTCTATAAGGCCTATGATAATATGATTACTTGTTTTCTCACCATCCAGGTTCGTACTTTTCAGAAAACTGTTATAGGTAGCAGTTCCACTTCCAGTCCAATTACCATCACTCCAGTTGCCTTCAAATAATGTTTTTGAATCCAATTCGTATTGATAACCGGATCCATTTTTTTTGCCATTTACATAAATATTATCACTGATAGTTGTAGATGCTGAATCAATATAAATACAACGGCCATTAAAGTCATCATCTTTAAATTGTCCTTCTAAAATACTTTTATCGGCATATAATAATATTCCATTTCCATTGCGTTTACCAGAGACAAAATCCCCGACATATAAATCTCCTGTTGACATCAGGTCAACGCCTTTCCCATTCAATAAACCATTTTTCCAGGTACCACTTAAAAAATTTCCGCTTTCCATTTGCAAAACACCTTTGCCATCGAATTTTCCATCCACAAAATAACCTGCATATCTTAAAGCGTTACCACTGGAATAAATTGCAACACCAAGGCCATTAGGCTTATTATCTTTTATAGCTCCAACATAGTCATATGACACTCCCCAGGCATCTCTTAATCCATATATCTTACCTGAAGTTTGTGCGGTTAGTTGTGTTACAATAAATGCAAAAAATAAAAATGAGATGATCTTTTTCATAAACAACAGTTTAGTTAAATTTTGGTATTTCTTTAATATACGTTAGTCTTGAAATTTTATTGCGAAAGCTAAAGTATTAACTTGCAGCCCGAAAAGACTGCCAGATTGGCTTTTGTTCGCAAAAAGCACAGTTTTTGAAAACAAATATCTACCAAAATCAACAATCAGGCAAATATTCAATTAACAGATTATGCTCAACATTTTAAATAAAATATTAGGTGGTAACAAGAGTGAAAAAGATGTAAAGAAAATTTCCCCACAAATTGAAAAGATCAATAGCTTTTTCGCTCAATACCAATCTTTGACCAACGATCAGTTACGTAATAAAACACAGGAATTTAAACAACGGATCCAGGACCACTTAAAAGAGATAGACGCAGAAATTGCTGCAAAAAAGGCAGCAGCAGATGCATTGCCTGAAGAAGAAATGCAAAACCGTGATGTGTTGTATAAAGAAGCTGATGAATTAAAAAAAGACAGGGATAAAAAAATTGAGGACATACTCAATGAAATCCTTCCAGAGGCTTTTGCAGTTGTAAAAGAAACAGCACGCCGGTTTACAGAGAACACTGAAATTATTTCAACTGCCACAGAACATGACCGCGATTTAAGCATCAGGAAAGATTATATCACAATTGATGGAGAAAAATCTATTTACAAAAACAGTTGGATTGCAGGCGGCGGACAAATTACCTGGAACATGGTACATTATGATGTGCAGTTAATCGGTGGTATTGTGTTACACCAGGGTAAGATTGCAGAAATGTCAACCGGTGAAGGTAAAACACTTGTATCAACATTGCCGGCATACCTGAATGCATTGGCAGGCGAAGGTGTTCATGTAGTTACTGTAAACGATTACCTCGCCAAACGCGACAGTGAATGGAATGGAACTATTTTTGAATGGCTTGGATTAACTGTTGATTGTATTGATAAACATCAACCCAACACTGAAGCAAGGCGCAATGCTTATCTTGCTGATATTACTTATGGCACCAACAATGAATTTGGTTTTGATTACCTGCGTGATAATATGGTACATACACCTGATGAAATGGTACAACGCAAACATCATTACGCAATGGTGGATGAAGTGGATAGTGTATTGATTGATGATGCACGTACTCCATTGATTATTTCAGGACCAGTTGGTAAAGACGATACAACACAACAATTCTTTGAACTGAAACCACGCATTGAGAAACTGGTGGAAGTGCAAAAAAGAAATGTGAACCAGTTCCTCAATGAAGCAAAGAAAAAAATTGCTGAAGGTAATGACGATCCAAAAGATGGTGGCCTTGCATTATACAGGGCATTCAGGGGCTTGCCCAAAAATACAGCGCTGATAAAATACCTGAGTGAACCAGGCATCCGTGTGAAGATGCAGAAAACTGAAAACCATTATCTCGCTGACCAGGAAAAAGAAATGCATAAAGTGGACGAAGAATTGTATTTCTATATTGATGAAAAAAATAATTCAGTTGAACTAACAGATAAAGGCATTCATCTCATTACGAAATCAGGGGAAGATCAGAATTTCTTTATCCTTCCTGACATAGGCACTGAATTAGCTGCAGTAGATAATGATGCAAGCCTTGATCATGATAAAAAGTTGCACAAGAAAGAATCAATATTGAATGACTATGCAGTCAAAGCTGATCGCATTCATACCGTACGTCAACTATTAAAAGCTTATACATTATTTGAAAAAGATGATGAATATGTGGTATTGGATGGTGCAGTAAAAATTGTGGATGAACAAACAGGCCGTATCATGGAAGGCCGCCGTTATTCAGATGGTTTGCACCAGGCAATCGAAGCAAAGGAAAATGTAAAGATTGAAGCAGCTTCACAAACATATGCTACTGTTACATTACAGAATTATTTCAGGATGTACCATAAACTGGCAGGTATGACAGGTACTGCTGAAACAGAAGCAGCAGAGTTGTGGGATATTTATAAATTGGATGTAGTGAGCATACCCACCAATGTGCCTTGCATCAGGAAAGACCAGGAAGATTTGGTGTATAAGACCAAACGTGAAAAATATAAAGCTGTTATTGATATCATTGAAGAAATGCGCAACAACGGAAGGCCAGTACTTGTAGGTACAACATCTGTTGAAGTGAGTGAATTGCTGAGCCGTATGTTGCAACAGAAAAAAATTCAGCACAATGTGTTAAACGCAAAGCAACATGCGCGTGAAGCACAGGTAGTAGCAGAAGCAGGTCTCGCAGGCAACGTTACTATTGCCACTAACATGGCCGGCCGTGGTACAGATATTAAACTCGGGCCTGGTGTGAAAGAAGCAGGCGGCCTTGCTATCATTGGTACTGAACGCCATGAAAGCCGCCGTGTGGACAGGCAGTTGCGTGGCCGTGCCGGAAGGCAAGGTGACCCAGGGTCTTCACAGTTTTTTGTTTCACTTGAAGATGATTTAATGCGCATGTTTGGCAGTGAGCGCATTGCTAAAGTAATGGACTTCGCAGGTTATAAAGAAGGTGAAGTGATCCAGCATAGCATGGTTACCAAAAGCATTGAGCGGGCACAAAAGAAAGTGGAAGAAAACAACTTTGGTATCCGTAAACGTTTGCTGGAATATGATGATGTAATGAACAAACAGCGTACTGTAATTTATACAAAACGAAACCATGCTTTGTTTGGTGAGCGTTTAGCGCTTGATATTGATAATGCATTTTATGATGTAGCTGATGGCCTCGTGAGTACATTTAAGGACAATAATGATTTTGAAGGTTTCAGGTTAGAGACAATTGTCAACCTTGGGCTTGATACTACTATCAAACCGGAAGAATTTGAAAAGAATGATGCTCAGAAAATAGCTCAGAGTTTATATGAAGAAGCCATTGCCAATTACCAGGATAAACGCAAAGCACTTGCTGTAACTGCTTTACCAGTGTTTAAAAATATCCGTGGTACTCAAGGTGCACACATCCAGAATGTGGCTGTTCCTTTCAGTGATGGAAGAAAAGGGATACAGGTAATTGTGAACCTCGACAAAGTATTAGAGACTAATGGCACTGAACTAGCCAACATGCTGGAAAGAAATGTAACACTATCATTAATTGATGATGCATGGAAAGAACACCTGCGGGCAATGGATGATTTGAAACAAAGTGTTCAGACAGCATACTATGAACAAAAAGATCCTTTGGTTATTTATAAAGGTGAAGCATTTAATTTATTCAGCCAGATGAATGGTGAAGTAAGTACAAATATTGTCAGCTTCTTATCTCATGCTGAACTACCAATTCAACAAAATCAGAATGCCCCGATCCGTGAAGGCAGGGAACAAAAAACAGACATGAGTAAAATGCATGCCAACAAGCAACAGGTAGATTCAGCAGGCCAGGAATATGGTGCAGATGAAAAAGACTATTATGACCCATCAACACAGGTGAAACAAGAACCCGTAAGAGTTGGGCCAAAAGTGGGAAGGAATGATCCTTGTCCATGCGGTAGTGGCAAGAAATATAAAAATTGCCACGGCAGGGACGAATAATTAACTCACCTGAATTTACAGCCTGCAGTCTTAAAAGCAATTTCATTATAGCTTTGTTGGCTGCAGGTTTTTTTTATGAAAATATTTTTTTCCCTGGCAGGATTAATAGTTACTCTGACATTGAGTGCCCAATCACTCAACTTCAGTCATTTTACGCTTGAGCATAATTTACCTGTTGATTTTTTAATGCAGGATAGCAAAGGTTATTTATGGATGAGTTCAAAAGGTGTCTTCAGGTTTGATGGTTTAACAACAAAGAGATTTGTACATAATATTAAAAATGCGAATTCATTAATTGATAATAATGTGCACAATATTGTCGAAGATAAAGAAGGAACAATCTGGATTGCTACCCAAAGTGGAATCAGTCATTATTTTCCAATAAAAGATTCATTTGAAAATTTTACTTCAGTTAATGTTGATGCGAAACATAACAACTCCGCCACCGATAATTTCATTTTTTGTGACAGTGATAATAATATATGGATTGGGAACCAGACCGGTATTTACCTCTTTAATAGAAAGGATAAATCATTTCATCATTATCCTTTACAAAACTTTCAGAAACCAGGCAGAAATAGAGGGACATTTATTACCTCTATTATACAGGATAAATTAAACCATGATTTTTTATGGTTATCCAGTTATGATGGTATTGCACATTTCAACAAAACAAACGGACAGGCAAAATATTTTTATTTCGATTCATCAAAAACACTCACAACAAAAATATTTGAAGACTCACATAACAACATCTGGGTATGTACCTGGGGTGAAGGTGTAGGAACATTTAATCCTGCAACAGGATTATTTTCTTTGCACAGCTTTCAAAAAGATACTCATTACGGAATCACCAATGTGGTAACCGACATCAATGAACAGGTCATCAACAAAGACAGCAGTATTTTTTATTTATGCACCAGCAAAGGGCTTGGCACTTTTACTACAGGATTGCAAAAACATCAACCCTTTTTCTTTGACAACTTCTATTCCAATAACCCTACTGATAAAAGTACTATAGGTTTAGAACCCAAAAGTGTTTTGATAGACAGGCAGGGAGTTGTATGGATAGGAACGAGTATTGATTTAAGTTACATCCTTCACAACAACCAGGTATTTAAAAATTATACCGGGAATATTGGAAATGTGTATAGCATCATTGAAGAAAAAAATAAATCATCATTACCTGGTTACGCAATAGCATCCTGGTATATGGATGGTTTGTATAACTATGATTATAGCTTTACAAAGCAATCAAGATACCCTGCGCCCAGGAGTTATGAAAAGACAAACAATAGCAAACAAATCAATGCTATACTACAAGACACTATTAATCATATCACCTGGATTGCGACATTAGATGGGTTATATAAATGGAACACAACTATCAATACCCTAAAAGTTCTCAATAATATTAAAGGCGATAATACTTCACTACCATCAGGAAGAGTGATTGCCGTAATTAAAGACGGGTATAACAGGCTTTGGTTAGCATTGTATGCAAAAGGAATAGCTGTAATCAATTCTCAGAATGATAAAATCATTACACTGCCTAAAGCATTGAATAACCTTCTATCTGAACCTACTACTCCTACATTGTTTAGCGACAATAATAAAAATACATGGATTGGTTTGGGTGAGAAACTGGTGTTTATCAATTCTGCTGATCTTTCATTCAAAATTTATAATACAAACGGAGGTGAAATTCACTGTATCACACAAGATAAATCTGGTAATATCTGGGTAGGTTGTTCATTGGGCCTCCGAATGTTGAACGACAAAAAAACATTTGATGTTTATACGATGAGTGATGGATTGCCAAATGATAATATTTCCTGTTTGTGTAATGGTTATCATAATAACTTATGGATATGTACAGAAGATGGCATTTCTAATTTCAACATAGCAGCAAAAACATTTACAAACTATTTTACAGATGATGGGTTAGCAGAAAACTCAGAGTATAACTGTATTACCACAAACAGTAAAGGAGAAATAATTATCGGGGGCAATAATTTCATCACTGTTTTCAATCCGGCTTTATTAACAATCAATACTACACCACCACCTGTTTATATTACATCCATTCGTTTATTAAACAGGGATGGGTCAGATACAGTTTTAAATTATCCTACAGATACTTTAAAATTAAGCTACAACCAGAACTATTTCAATGTTTCTTTCACCGCATTAAATCTGATTAATGCAGGTGCCAACAGATATGCTTATATCCTGGAAGGGCTTGATAATAACTGGATAAATACTTATACCCGTAATGCAGCTAATTACAGCAATCTCTCACCAGGTACCTATACATTCAGGATAAAAGCTGCCAATAATAATGGTGTCTGGAATATCAAAGGCGCATCATTGACTATCATCATTTCACCTCCGTATTGGCGAACTTGGTGGTTTATTACTTTGTGCGCCATACTACTTTGTGCAACCGTTTTTTTCATTTACCAGTACAGGCTAAACCAGGCACTCAAGCTCGAAAGATTGCGTACCCGCATCTCAACAGATTTGCATGATGATATCGGTTCAACTTTAAGTTCAATTTCAATATTAAGTGATATGGTAATACATGGTGGTGAAGAAAATAATTCAAATGAAATGCTGCATGAAATAAAAGAAAACTCAGTTAGCCTGATGGAGAAAATGGATGATATTGTCTGGAGCATCAATCCGAGAAATGATTCACTTGAAAATTTATTATTACGTATTAAACGTTTTGCCGCACAGTTGTTTGAAGCAAAAAATATAGATTATGAAATCAACATCAGTGAGGACCTGCATAGTTTCAAAATACCGATGGAAATAAGACAGCATTTATATTTAATGATTAAAGAAGCTATCAACAACATCATTAAACATTCCCAATGTAACCATGCAGTGATTAAAATTGAACAGTTTAATGAATTTTTAAAAATAAATATTACTGATAATGGAAAAGGTTTTAATACACAGGAGGCTTCACATGGCAATGGTATCATCAACCTGAATGAAAGAGCAAAGCTCATCAATGCCTCACTGGCAATTACATCTAATCAACCTTTAAAGGGTACACAAATTAAGATTGAATTAAAAATCAAATAAATATCCTATTGCATTTCATTTGTTATCAAGTAATATTTGCACGTCATGATTAAAGTGGGCATCATAGAAGATAATAACACACTTCGCAACAGCCTGACACATTTATTCAACAATACAGAAGGGATGCAATGCGTGGTTTCACTCAACAACCTGTTACATGTAATCAGTGAAATAAAAAAATCAAAACCGGATATTATTTTAATGGATATTGGCCTGCCTAATATTTCAGGAATTGAAGGAGTAAAAATGGTGAAAGAAAATTTCAATGATATACAAGTGATGATGTTTACAGTGTTTGAAGATGATGATAAAATTTTCGATGCCATCAGGATGGGCGCATCAGGTTATTTATTAAAAAAAACACCACCAGGAGAAATTACTGAAGCAGTTCGTGAATTGTACAATGGGGGTGCCCCAATGAGCGCCAGCATTGCGAGAAAAGTAATCAAATCATTCCAGGTACAACAAGGAAACCATGTGGAAGAATATCAGCTCACGCCAAGAGAAAAAGAAATTTTATATGGATTGGTTGATGGATTGAGTTATAAAAAAATTGCCGATAAATATATTGTAAGCATCAGCACCATCCGTACACATATCTGCAATATTTATCATAAGCTACATGTAAACAGTAAAGCTGAGGCCGTTGCTAAAATTTTGAAAAAAGGATAAGTATCCGGAGTAGAATAAAAGCCCTTGATGTAGCGGGGCTTTTATTTTAGGCCTAAACATATCATTCATTGTAAAAATTATTTTACCCATCAAAATATTTTCACAGTATCAGAAATCCTGAGCTATAAGTTTTTCAGTTCAGGATTTATAACAATTCCACAAAGCAGATATACCTCCGGTTTTTATAACTTAATAATGTTCGCAATCCATGAATGCTGATATTTTTTGTTCAGTGCCATCAAAACCCTTTAATAAGTCTTACCTTTATACAGCAAAATTTCTCCTTAGAATTCTCTACTGTCAGAACAAAAAAATAAATATGAAGTATTTTATTGCAATCTGCTTTATTTTCTTTATGAATGAAAGTAATGCTCAGGAAATTTTATCACCAGACATTCAAATTAAAACCGCATTGTTAGCTGCGCCTGCAGATCAAAAAGACAGTGCAACTGTTTTAGGTTATGATCAATCAGGGAAATTGGTAACATTAAGAAAAGGAAACGGAAAACTTATTTGCCTTGCTGATGATCCGAAGAAAAAAGGTATCAGCGTTGCATGCTATTCATCCAATCTTGAACCTTTTATGGCAAGAGGAAGAGCATTGATTGCTGAGGGAAAAACTGAAAAAGAAAAGCAGGAAATCAGGGAAAAAGAAATGGAAGAAGGAAAAATAAAAATGCCAAAAGAGCCAAATATTTTATATGTTTTAAGTGGTGATGAAGCCAATTATAATAATACTACAGGCGAATTAAAAGATGGATATATGCGATATGTAATTTACACCCCTTATGCCACATTCAAATCAACAGGTCTTTCTGCAAGCCCTTCATTTCCGGGTATGCCCTGGTTGATGGATGCCGGAACTGCTAAGGCGCATATCATGATAACACCTCCAAAAAAGTGATGTTGTATTTATTCTTTATTTATGTTCATTACTTTCTTAATCTGAATAAATAAAACGTTTAGATATAGAAACAACCAATCAACTTGAAGTATTTTCAATTACTGTTTTGATGGAATGAAAATTTTATATAACTCCATGTCAAATGCTTGAAATATTTTCAGTCAAACACCAATTTTTATTTATACACTAAGTACTAAAAGTTAATTTCATATTGAGATGTGATTGATTCAATAGATGTTGGTACAAAATGTAAAACTTAAAACAATCTTAGACTATCCAGATGAACAGATATCTTATTTTTCATATTGCCAATAACAAATTCATATCTACATTAATTCATTTTTTCAACTTTAATACCTCTCTGAAATAAACAAGCAAAGTTTAAACCCTTTCCATCAAATTTTATCATAGCCTTTACAATAATCAGTCATCTTTTACATTATACAACAACAGCAGTTTCAACATGAATATCAGAGCATATCATCTCCTGCGCAACAACAAGGAAGAAGGGCCATTTACCAGGGAGGAAATTATAGGGAAAAACCTGAAACCGTATGACCTCATCTGGATTGATGGAAGAAGTGCAGCCTGGAGTTATCCGGGTGAACTGGCAGAGTTTAAATTGTATGCACCCTTACCCGTTGAAGAAAACCAGAATCAAAACAAAAATATTGTCAGCGCTTCTGTAAAAGCTGCTATTGCAGTGAACAATACTATAGCTGATACTGGTAAAAAAGAAAAACCACGCTATAAAGTTTATGCAGCCTGGAATAAAATCCCTACCAATGATGTGCCGTCTAATAAGCCACCTATGGTTTCAGAATCACAAAGGGCAGCTCTAAAAAATAATTCAACTTCCAATGATAACCATTTAAAATCATTAAGCTGGAAAGAAGCCTGGCTGGATTGGGAGCATGAAAAAATAACAACAAATAAAGATGATGCTGATGATGAGTTAGCTGAAAACAAAACAGCAAAAAATAATCAAGCATCAACACCTCCCCTGCTGGAAAAAAAATTTGAACAACCACTCAATGCTTTAAAAGAGCAATACATTGAAAATGTATTAAGGCAAAAACAGCAAAAGGGGAAAAATTTGTTTGCAGGAAATTTAACCAGGTTTATCGTCCCAACACTTGCACTGGCAGTTATTTTCAGCATCAGTTACTGGCTGCTGCATGATTATGGTGCAACTGCAAAAACATTTATTCAATCACATTCTCAACAACAAAAAATTACACCTGCAATCAACGTTCCCGCAAACGTTTCAACTGATGAAAAAGTTTTAACAGCAACAAGTGAAAAATCAAATTTCAGCAATACTGTTGTTGCAAAAAATAATGACCGCGCTGAAGAAAGGAAACCGGTTGAACATTTGACTACAACCAATAATCAGAAAAATATTTCCAAATCAAAAACAAGCGATGCCAGTTTGAAAAATGATGTGGCTAACTCATCTTCAGCAACGAAAACAGGCCAGGAGAAAAATATTCAAGATTCCCCAGAACATCAAAAAGCTGAAATTACAGGGGTAAATGCAGAACAGGATAACCAGGAACTGCAGCAAACGAAAGCTAATGAAGGGAATGCAAATGCTATCAATGCTACTATCATTACCCCGGCAATTGTCAAAAAACCTGAAGTGAAGAAAACGGTTTCAGATTATATTTCCACGCCTGAATATATAGCAATGAAAAATGGGACGGCCAATATAAAAATCCAGAACATCAGCGATGTGAACCTTGACCTTGTGGTGATAGATGTGCAATATTATGATGCCTCACATAACTACCGTAAAGGTGAAACACTTTACCTGCATAATTTAAAAGCAGGGAAAAATATAGTTATTAAAACACCAAAAGACGACGATGCATTTTTTGCAACAACAAAAGTGTCATTAGTGAGTTCTGATACCGGAAACGTTAACGTAATTGGTGATAATTAATCTCATCCAGGGCTTAAATTTGCCACATAAATTTTAGTGATGCCTGTTGACAACAATTCAAAGCATATTGTTTTATTCGGTGCAGGGAAATCTGCCACCGTACTCATCAATTTCCTGAAGAAAATAGCAGTTGAAAAAAACTGGTTGGTTACTGTTGCAGACAATGACCTGGAAGTGGTGAAACAAAAAGTAGATAATGCACAAAACATGATGGCTGTTGTATTGGATATAAAGAATGTGGAAGAAAGAAAAAAATATATCCGGCAGGCAGACCTTGTCATTTCTTTAATGCCACCATTCCTTCATTACCTGGTTGCTGTGGATTGCCTTGCTTTTAAAAAACACCTGCTCACTGCTTCATACATTGATGAGGATATAAAAAAATTATCTGCAGAGATAAAAGACAGCGGCGCTTTGTTCCTGTATGAAATGGGACTTGACCCTGGTATAGACCACATGAGCGCAATGCAGTTGATTCATGGCATAAAAAATAAAGGTGGAAAGATTGTATCTTTTAAATCTCATTGCGGAGGATTGATTGCACCTGAGAGTGATGACAACCCCTGGCATTATAAAATAAGCTGGAACCCACGCAACATCATCATGGCTGGTAAAGCTGGAGCTGTGTATAGGGAAAATAATGAAGAGGTGAAAATAGATTACGAACACTTATTTTCAATACAACATGGAGTTGATGTGCCGGGGTTAGGTTGGTATTCTTATTATTTAAACCGTGATTCTTTAAGCTATATCCATTTGTACAATCTTGATGATGTAAATACTTTTATGCGCACCACTTTGCGCCATCCTGATTTTTGTTTTGGCTGGAAAAATATAGTTGACCTGAAATTGACTGATGAAGAAAAAGTATATGAAACAGATGGATTAAACATCTCTGATTTTTTCAGGCAGCATTTTGAAAGACATGGTTTTGGTGAATGGCTCACCAAATTATTGAGTTCAAGGTTGGAGTATGCCAAAACAATGATGGAGCAACTGATGAGCCTGATGGAAGCAGAACAGGAAGCCATCAGTGAAGGTGAAAAACCTGATGATGATTTTATGATGATAGATGAGAAAGGAAAATTAACTACGTTGAATGTGGATGATGTGAAAAGCCGTGCTGCAGAAAGTGTTGCTGTGCAGATGCATGAAGCTAACCTTACATTAAAACAATTATTTTTTTTAGGGCTTAATGATGATACACCAATCAACAAGGGATTATGCAGCGCTGCAGAAGTTTTACAATTTATCGCAGAAAAAAAACTGGCGCTTCAACCTTCAGATAAAGACATGATAGTGATGCTGCATGAAATAGAATATGAACTGGAAGAAAAAAAATCTACTGTCAAATCCACGTTGATAGTGAAAGGTGTTGACAGCATTCATACTGCTATGGCAAAGACTGTTGGTTTGCCGCTTGGCATTGCAGCCAAATTAATCCTTGAAGGTAAAATCAAAGAGACCGGTTTGAATATCCCAATCCTGCCTTCCATCTATGAACCTGTTTTGCAGGAATTGAAAGAATATGATGTGGCATTCCATGAAGAAGCATCTTAATTTACACCAGTATATTTTCGATAGTTTCAAAACCATCTGCAGGCGGCAATTGCTCCCATAAAATTTTATAAATCGTTTTGGCAATAGGTATATTCACCTGTAATGGTTCATTGGTGATGTGAATACATTTGCTGGCATTATATCCTTCTGCCACCATGCCCAATTCAAGTTGCGCTGCTTTTACCGAATAACCTTTGCCAATCATATTACCGAGCATCCTGTTTCGGCTGTATAATGAATAACATGTTACGAGCAAATCACCCAGGTAAACTGATGCTGCATAATTTAATTCAGATGTGGAAGCTTCATGTTTTACTTCACGTAAAAAACGAACCATTTCATTCCCGGCATTGGCGATATACACACTCAGGAAATTATCTCCATAATCAAGTCCATGTGCAATGCCTGCACCCAATGCATAAATATTTTTTAAGATGGCTGCATACTGCACACCGAGTATATCAGGGTTGACAACAGTTTTGATAAATTCAGTATTAAATGCGGAAGCAATTTCTTTTGTTGTTTCAATATCCAGTCCTGAAAAAGTGAGATAGGATAATTTTTCAGCAGCTACTTCTTCTGCATGACAGGGACCAAGTACAGTGAAATAATTTTCAAGCTCAACATTAAAGTTATCAGCGAGGTATTCGTTTAACAACTGGTTCTTTTGTGGAAGGATTCCCTTGATGGCGGAAATTATTTTCCTGCCTTTGAAAGCATCTTTATTCAATGTACCCAATGACTGGTGAACATAAGCAGATGGAATTACAATCACCAAAGCATCACAGGCATCAATCACATAATTGATATTGCTGCTGAGTTGCAAGCGGCTAACATCAAAAAAAGCATTGCTTAAATAATGAGGGTTGTGCCGGCGTTGTTTTAAATGTGTGATGGTTTCATCATTCCTTACATACCAGAAAATTTTTTGCCCGCTATCGCTTAAAATTTTTGCCAGGGCTGTGGCCCAACTACCGCTTCCAAGAATCCCAAATTGCATGCAAATGTTTTATGGCATAAAGATAAGTGTGTTTATTTATTGCTGAAGAAAGATATCAGATACATTATTATCCATCATGTAGCATAGTGAAGCAAGTACTGGAAAAGAATGCTGAAACTGAAAGCTGTTTGAATCAATTTAGAAACTTAAACATGCAGCCTGCAGCTCCCATAAAAATATAATGTACCCACCTGAGGCGGACAGGTAAGTGTTGCGACCAACCTACGGCGGGCAGGCGCAAGGGACGAAGCCATGAAAAACTAATGCCGGTAACCCAAAAAATAGTACAGGTGGATTTGAAATCCACCTGTAAATTTTGCATCCCCAACCAGTGCTGAAAATATTTTTTATGCATAGGAATAAAATACCAATTTATCTTTATTTCTTATCGAAGGTTTTCACCAGTTCATCTTTACTCACCACTTTCACTTTATCGCCGTCTTTCAATGTCTTACTCACCACATCATAAGGGCCTGTTACTACCAGTTCATCCTGTTTCAAACCGTAAGTAATTTCAATATTGTTGATATCCTGGATAGAAGTCTGAACAGGTTTCAATTTCACTTTACCATCAGGCTGCACTGCAAAAACCACTTCTACAAAATCAGTATCTCCGGTAGTGTTCCTTGCGATGATAGCCTGTAAAGCATTTTTCAAAGAATCATTTTTCCTGAGGTCTTTCAAACTTCTTGTAGTTACTGCATTCAACGGCACAGATAAAACATTATTATGAGTTTGAGTTTGTATATCGGCGCTGGCAGTCATGTTTGGCCTGAAAGGAAAAGGTTGCCCTTTTACAATTAAATCTTTATAACTGGAAGGCAATAAACGGATATGCACTTCATAATTGGTAACTGTTGTTGATGATGATGAAGTACTCGTTAAAGCATTGGTTTCCGGGTTGGCAATTTTATAAACAACACCTTTAAATTTCCTGTTATTGAATGCATCAATTTCAATATTGGCCGAATCGCCAATCTTAACTTTTGGTATATCGTTTTCACCCACATCCACCTGCACTTCCATACTGCTTAGGTCGGCAATGCGCATCATTTCAGTACCAATATTAAACTGGTTACCTGCTACCCGTTCACCTTTTTTAATACTTAATAAACTTACAACTCCATCCATTGGGGCTGTGATTGTAGCACGTTGTAAATCTTTGTTGGCGCTGGATAAACCTGCCATTGCATTTTGAACATTTGCCTGGTTGGCTTTTATGCCGCTTTGTGCAGCAAGGTAATTTGCTTTCGCTGACTCATAAGCTTGTTGTGCAGTTTCAAATTCAGATTGTGAAATTACTTTTTCAGTCAACAAAGTTTTCTGGCGGTTGTATGCAGCTTCTGCCTGGTCAAGTGTTGCTTTTAATGCACCTAACTGTGCTTTTGCATTGGCCACCTGAGCTTCTGATTGAGCTACTGTAGCAGCAGCCTGGTCGCGTTGTGAGGAATAAATATCAGCATAAATTTTTGCCAGCACCTGTCCGCGGTGAACGGTGTCGCCTTCATTTACATTCAGCTCAACCACCTGGCCTGAAATATCAGGGCTTATCTTTACTTCTACTTCAGGAAAAACTTTCCCTGTGGCAGTAACGGTTTCAGTGATGTTGCGCAATACAGCTTTTTCAGCAGTAACTTTTGTGCCTTCATCTTTTCCAAGCACACCCATTTTGCTCAATGCAATCAGGAGTACAATAGCAACTATCAGTATGCCTATTATCCATTTTAATTTTTTACTCATACAAAAAAATTTTTGTTGACTACTTTAAAACTGCACCTGCTGACCTTTATAAAATTCAAGCACTTTCATTTTAAAGATGTAATCATACCTGGCTGATACATTATTTATTTTAGCTGTAAATAAGTTTGATTGAATAGTGATATAATCAATGGTTGACAACATGCCTATATCATATCTTTTTGTTGCTAGGTCTAAAGCATATTGTTGTGTCTGCACTTCTTTTGATGTAGAATTATATTTTGCCAATGCAGACACTGCATTGCTGTAAGCAGTATAAACATTTTGTTGCAAAGTAATATTATTCGCTCTTGCCTGCAACCTTGCATTTTCAAGGTTCAGTTTTGCACGTTCATAATTTGTTCTTGCCTGCCGCCCGTTTAATATTGGAACATTCAGTTGCAACCCGATAGACTGGCTGAAGTTAACATTTGCAACCTGTTTAAAGTATGGCACTTTTTTATAGACAGGAATAACCTGGTTGCTGACAAGGTAATCACCACCATGGGTATAAATAGTATCGCTGAAAGGATATGAACCATGTGGCTCCATATAAGTATTACCATAGTTGCTACCCAACTGACCGAACAAACTTAATGTTGGATACATGGCGCCTCTTGCACTTTTCACTGCATATTCATTTGACACTACCAGGAAGCTATCGGATTTTTGTTGTGGTTGATTGGTAAGTGCAAGCTGGTAAACATAAGCCGGGTCTAAATCTGCTAAAGCAGGAATAGGAATTTTATCAACGTCGGGCGTTGACACTTTAAATGGTAATGATTCATCAATATTCAACAATCCCATCAATGAAATCCTGTTTTGCTCAGCAGTACCCAATGCAGCAATATAAGTACTGCTGTCGGTAGCCAATTGAGAAACCAATTGAGCTGCATCCAGTTCAGGTTTGCTGCCTGCATCCACCAGTTTCCTTGTATTATCCAACTGTGCTTTTGTCTGGTCAATCTGTACTTTAGCAATGTTGGCCTGTTCAATACTCAACAAGGTTTGCAGGTAAGCTGCAGCTACATTGAGGGCAATATCATTTCTCACTTTATCAACACCAAACTTTGAAGAAGCTTCATTATTTTCAGTTGATTTGATATTGTTTTTGATATTAAAAAAATTAAAAAGGGTTATCCCTGCCTGCATATTATAGCTCTGGAAAAATACTTTATTGGTAGTGTATTGATTGGTGGTGGGGTCAATGTTGCGGCCAAACTGGTAACCACCGTTTGTGTTGAAATTCAGTGTTGGTATTTGTTGCCATTTAGCCATCCTGGTTTGCAAGGCTGCTTCTCTTGCCTGCACATCAGCCTGCAAAACATTAATATTATTAGCTAAAGCATAATCAACACAATGACGAAGGTCCCAGGTATCAGGGCCCTGGGCATTTACTTGCCCGATAGTAAATAAGAAAAGTATGGGTAATAAATACCTGTAAGATTTTTTTCTCATGTTTATTTGCTAAGCCGGGCAAAAATAAGCCCTGCAAAGTGAGATGTATCTTAAAATTTATATAAACGGAAAAGATTGATGTTGAAGGATAAAATAAAGGTTTACAGCAAAAATGTGGTTAATCAGAATTTAATTTTTGGATACTATATTTTTATTTATCTATTGGTTATGCAACACAATTTTCAATCGGCTGGCGCTCCACCAAACGATACATAAATTGTCACCACGAAGTCTTAAAGACTCAAAGTAACGCCAGTAAAAATTCTTTGACTCAGTGTCCTTCGTGGCTTTGTGGTTATCATCATTTTTTCTATCGGTTGGTGTCCCATCCCCATCAAACAAAATACAAATTGCGATAGTGAAAGAGTGCATGTACATTTTTTCAATGTGTGATTGCTCTGATAATTGAGAATAGTAGAAACTATAAAATCCTGTTACAAACAAACAGTTTAGCTGGTGTAAAATGTATGAGATAATACTAAAGAAAAAAGTGACATGGAAAAACAATTAATATCAACCATCAAAAGTTTATATCTTTAATGAATGGTTTAAAAGGCCAGTCATCTCAAAACCTGATAGAAGTAAAAAATTAAATTATTATCTATCTGAAATCCTGAAACAAACATTCAAATGATGTTGAATAAACAAAATGATACTAATGCTTTAAAAGATAAAGTAATGCAAACAACAGACTTAATACAAGAGATACAACGGCTACCATTAAGTAAGCGGTTTTATGTGGTAGAAGAAATCATCAAGTCTATAAGAAAGGAAGAAATTCAACACCAGATGGAAACTGCAGCACAGGAGCTATACGAGGAATATGTTACAAACAAAGATTTAGTTGCATTCGTTTCACTT
Organism: uncultured Parafilimonas sp.; assembly: GCA_964400415.1. Taxonomy (GTDB): domain Bacteria; phylum Bacteroidota; class Bacteroidia; order Chitinophagales; family Chitinophagaceae; genus Parafilimonas. Next base: position 3,297 of record CAYNTP010000014.1, on the reverse strand, counting down.
GATCTTGAAAACTTCTATGAAACAAAGTGAGATTTGGTTGATCGATCTTGACCCGACAAAAGGAGCAGAAATTCAAAAAAAGAGACCTGCCATTATTATTAATGACAATAGTCTTGGAAAGCTGCCACTCAAAATTATAATTCCTGTTACAGATTGGAAAGAGCGCTATGCCATTGCCCCATGGATGGTAAAAATAGAACCTGATATTACAAATGGCCTTTCAAAGACATCTGCCGCAGATTGCTTTCAGATTCGTTCACTTTCACAGGAAAGGCTTATTAAAAAACTTGGCATTATTGATAATGCTACATTACAAGAAATTAAAGAAGCGATTGCAAAAGTTCTTGATTTGTAATTTCCTATCGGTTGGTGCCCATACCAAACGAAATACAAATTACTATAGTGAAAGACTAAGAAAAAATCTTAGTGTCCTTCGTGACTTAGTGGTAATAAAACCTTCTTTAACCTCGAAGATTCAAAGACACAAAGTAACACAGTAAAAATTCTTTGTGAACCTTAGTGTCCTTCGTGCCTTCGTGGTTATCATCATTTTTTCTATCGGTTGGAGTACTATCAAACGAAATACAAAATATAATTTCTTTACTTTAGTTTTATCATTATCAGAAATTGACTGCTTATGTCTCCAAGAAATAAACTCTTTTCTTTCGTCTATCTCATCATTTTTGTAACACAGTTATTTGCCGAATATTACAATAGCCAGTTATTCCGTAATTTCTCAAAGCCTTTGATTGTTTTTGTTTTGATGGTCTGGCTTTTTATGGCCACGAGGCTATCTACTTTATTTCATAAGAATATTTTCAGAGGTTTGGTTTTTGCCTGGGCAGGCGATGTGCTGTTAATGCTGCAACAAAAACAATCTCTTTTTTTTATTTTCGGATTAATTGCATTCCTCATTTGCCACCTGTTTTATATAAGGGCATTCGTGTTTGATTTTAGATTAAAACCCGGGAAGAAAAATCCATTATTGATTTGGGCAATCATCATTTTTGTATTGTGTTCTATTGCTCTGTTTATTTATTTGCAGCCCCATTTGGGCACGATGCAAATCCCTGTTTTGATTTACACGATCATCATTTCAATTATGGCAATAATGTCAGTAAGCCGCTTTGGCCGGGTGAACATTATTAGTTTTGCAATGGTTTGTTGTGGCGCTGTATTGTTTCTTTTTTCAGACAGTATGCTTGCTTGTAACCGCTTTGTACAACCGTTGCCTGGCGCGGGTATGATCATTATGGCTTCATACATGCTCGCACAATATTTTATTGTGTTGGGAAGTATAGAACGGAAGCTCGTTTAGTTATTAGTAAGCTTATTTTTTGATAATGTATATTTTCTAATAACCATGAAGAGTGAGTGTTCGATTGAAATAATGAAAAATAATATTGTTTACATAAAACCTCAATGTCCATCCCCAGTACAACAGCTATGCAATGAGGAATATGAAAGAAAAAGTGATGAACATTATTTCGTTTGGTGAGGATTCCAACCGATTGAAAAAATATTGCCCTTTCTTCTATTTTAACTTTGCTACCCTTACAAGTTGACCATCCTTATATTTTCCTGCATAATAAATATTGTCAATTTTATCTCTTCGGAAACCCAAACCATTATAATTCTCAATCTCCTGGTAATCGTAGCCTTTTCCAAAGTAGCCTACATAAATAGCATCTTCATAATCCAGGATTTCAAACCCCATATTATTCTTAGTTGGGTTTGGAAAATATTTAGTATATAATTGAAAATTGTTTTTTTCACAATATTTGTATTCAATCACTTTTTTATAAGTATTGTCCTTTGCTAATTTGCCCAGCCAAATGTCAGTCGTATCATTTTCTTTTTTATAGAAATATTTGAATCTGACATTTGTGTCCCCATAAACATAGGATGAAGGGTGCGCTTCGTCAATGTTGACTTTATGATATATAGTATCATTCCTTCTTACTAGTCCAACCCACGAATTGAGGTTAATTTGAAAAGCAATCTGCACATCCTTGATTTCCGGGTTACTGTTATCACCAAAAGCTTTTTCGCCATCTTTAAAATCATAAACATAAAATCCATCCAGCTGATTGTTTTTCCATTCCCCGCAAGTCGAGCTTTTCAATTGTTTATTATAAATAATCCCCGGGCCATTCATATTTCCATTTTTAAAGAATCCTAAAGTTGAAGTAGTCTCTGTATTATATCTCCCAAATCCATCCTGGCAATTGCCCGATGAGCATCCTAAGGTGCCTTTATCTTGCATATATTCCTGGCAATAAGCACCATGCACCAATAGCAATAGTGCGGCAAATAAGAACGTCTTTGTTTTCATTATGATTTGTTTTTAATTTTTCTATCATGGCCGTAACAACTGAAATGTTCATCATCATTTGTATTTCCTTCCCCGCAATGTCTCTTTCGCAAAGCCATGAGCGCAGAAAAGGACATTGCGTTTTACGAAGCACGAATGTCTATCATTTCCTGCAACTTTTTCTATCACATTCACTCCAAAAGTTTTTGTGTTTTATCATTGAGAAAACTCATTGTTCTTTTTGCAATTTAAAACTTTGCACCGCTTTGTTTTGAAATAATAAAAATAATATAGTTTACATAAAACCTCAATGTCCAACCCTCGCACAACAGCTATGCAATGAGGAATAGGAAAGAAAATGTGATGAACATTATTTCGTTTGGTGAAGAAACCAACCGATAGGAAAAAATGAAGAATGCAATGAAAAATTTGCTTACTGATGTATAAAACAAAACCGCATCACTGCGACTTTTGTTATTATTAAATTATTCAATTTTCAAACGGTTTATCATCCGCACGGAAAGGATTAAAACCATTGGGTATTTGATACATTATTGGTCTAAATAAATCCCAAAATTTTTCATCCCAAGTATAACCATCATAAACTTTTTGTTGGTCGTAGTATATTTCAGCTCTTGGCGCTGTGCCTGTGCGATTTTTTTTAAATATTGGATTTGTTTTAATTCTGTTTAAGACTTCAAAAAATACTTTAGCTGAATCCAATTTAAACACGTTGCTGGTATCGGAAGATTCAATTTTTAGTGTATCAGTATAATAAGAACCTTTTCCTTTAATAACATATCCTTCTCCATTTTCATTTAAAAATATTGAATAAAATTTATTACCCAACCTTATATCACTTCGAACATCATACGAATTTTCATTATTATTTTTTTCTTTACATGAAGTAAAAGCTAAAAAGAAAAACAATCATTATTGTCCGACTAAAAATAGCATAATATATCCTGTAGCCCTTATCTGGG
>CAYNTP010000013.1:0-101943 GCA_964400415.1 uncultured Parafilimonas sp. | reverse complement strand
GTTTAAGGTTTGCTGCCATAAAATCTGCATTGGCTTTTACTTCATCTTCTGTAACATTTGGCCCGTAACAATCCCAGCTATTCCAACCCATTGGTGGTGTGGGCGCCCAATTATGAAAATCATCTGATGTTTTTTGTTGAGCAGATAAGATAGATATGAAACAGGTTAAGATTACTACAAACACTGCTTTCATTTTTGAAACATTCAATTTTGAATTCATCTTTTGCATTGCCTGGATAATTTCTTTTTGTTGTAATGCAAGATAATTTTTTGTGATTGTAATCAAGGCGAAGAAAATTATTAGCTTTCTTATTCATTCAAATTTGAAGCGATAGAAATAATGAGGTTTCTCTTTATAGCATTAAATTTCTTAAGATTTTCCGGTAATATAAATTATTACTCTGTTCTAGGAATATTTATTCATAGAGCTTTTTTTATAATAACGATTTTTCTTTCATTATTTAACTGAAAAAGTATTTGTTGTATTGGTGTATGATTTTCTATCATGAAAAATATTAGTGATATGTTTTGTAAAATCAGTAATTGTAATGAAGTTTAAATTCTGTATAATTGGAAAAACAGTTTTCTGTTCATTTTAAGAAAAGGGATTGAAATGTAGTTAATAAATATTTTGTTTTAATAATGTGCATTATTTATTTTAGTGGGCGTAATATATTTATAGATTATTTTATGAAGCATTTTTAATTAGTGTATCACTATTAAATATTTTAAGACCTGTTTCATAAACTTTTTATTTATATTTTATATTTATAAAACTGAAAAGTGGGGAACTACATAAAAAGAATCATCAACCAAAAAATCTTAATTTATGTCTGAGAAATTAACTGGCTCATTTTATTTTAAAAAAACGTATGACTTTAATCTTTTAGGTGAATTTGCAAATAATGATCCTTCTAATAAGCTCTTAACTGTAGAATGTGCAAATAAAATTGAAAAAACTGATGGCTTCAGGGGTACTTATATATCAGTTTGGCACGATACAGAAACACATACTGCTAAACTCACAATAGATTTAAAATTTAATGACTCCAATACTATTTATACCCTTAAATGGTTTAATGATATAAGAAAAGAAGTTGTATTTGAAGGCGAAGGCTTCTTATTAGATGAAAACACATTGATAGGATTTTATCAGGGAATAAGATAATTGTTTACAGTACTGGCTACATAAAAATGAAACAGTTTAAAAGATTTTATATTTAATAGATTCTTGTTTGTTGAATTCATCTGATTTTATGCTGTGTGTTTTATAGTTTGGTCAGCCTGTCTGAAGATAAGATTACGATTTCAAATATTAAAAATCACTCCATCAATCACAATCATCAACATAAAATTAAAGTTTTTCGTTCAGGTTTATTTGAATATATGTATTGGTTTATAATAATGAGCTTTCTTCAGAAAATAAATGACTATCAACTATTGTTTATAATTGCACCACCGTATTTTTAATTAGCAGTATTTATTGGAAGGCGAAATACTAATTCTCAACTTGTTTGAGACTTTGTCCGAAACCTGTTATATTCAAAACACTATGCAAAAAATATTTTTTTTAACTCTTTTGCTTTTAATTTCAGGATGTTTATTTTCTCAGAAATTTTTCGAAGGTGAAATAACTTATAAGTTCGACTTTCAGAAAAAGGATAGCTCCTTTGACGAAACAACATTAATTTCATATCCTGCAAAAACGACAACTTTTATTTATAAAAAGGGTGATTGGTTACAAAATCCAGATGATGGGATGATTGAATATTCTTATTTTAATCATTCAAAAAATAGGAAATATTGGAAAATAAAAGGTGCTGATACTTTATTTTTTGAATTGGGAAATGAGAAAAGAGAAGAAGAAGTCGATTCAACTTTAAAGACTAATATTGAATATAACACTGATACGATTCTTGGATTTATTTGTAACAGATTAATCATTCTCACACAGGTTAAAGCTTACAATTATTTATTCACCTTCATTTGAAATTAATCCTGTATGGTATCAAAAAACCAAGATGGGTTACTATAACATAATTTACGGTTTGACAAAAGCAGTTTTCTTAGAATCAATCGTTGAAACCAAAGACTATATCTCAGAAATGATAGCGCAAGAAATAATTCGGAGAAATGTTTCTGAGGCAGAATTTCCTGACCTCAATAAGGTTGCTTTAAAAAAGTTATAATTGAGACACTAACGCATAAACCTTAAAACAATCTTCTCTCCACCTGTGTTGTGTAAAATAAATCTGTTACTACGCAAAGGTTTTATGTAAGCTCATACTACATTTATTCTTTACATTAATATTATGCTTTGGTTCTGCTAGTGCATTTTCTCTAACGCATAGACGAAGGTATTATCAATAATACCTCATTACATTTTGCATCTGTGATAATAATCTGATAAAGCATGCTCTTTATCAAACAATATCATTCCTATGCACCCGGGTGAAATCCTCCGCCTCCTCGCGGTGGAGGTGGCGGCATTCCAAAACCATTGCCCCTGAAGTCAGGCATTTTTTTATCCTGTTGTTTTGAACCGTTGCGCAGGTTATAAGTGAACGTCAGCAGGAAGTAACGTGTCAGAACTTTTGTCTGCACATCCTGTACATAGTTTTCGTTTACGTTTCTTTGTATGCTCTTGTTCTGGTTCAGCAGGTCATAAACACTGAACCTTAATTCAGCCTGTTTGTTTTTCAAAAACTGTTTGGCTAAAGCCACATTCAACAATGGCACAGAAGTGTTGTAACCATCTGAACGGCCGGTATAAAATGTATAATCAAATGACGGGCTCAGCAACCATCCTGAATTGGTATAATATGTGGCATCAACACTCAGGCTTTGAGAAAAATAATTCTGGTTCTGGTCAGGGTTCACAGAATATTTTACAATATTATAAGTTGGCGTTGCTGAAAAATTCATATCAAAATTTTCTTTCAGGTTGGTGGTGAATTTCACAGTTTCACCAATAGCATAATTCTGTGTTTTATTGATAACATTATTGATAAGGCTCACACTTTTTGAATTAGTGAAATTGGTAGAGAAGTTTAAATTGGATTTAGGCTTATTCAACCTGAAACCATAATTAAAATATGCAGATATATTGTAAGCCCCATTTAGATTGGCATAGCGTGTAGTGTCTGCGCCCGTGGCCAGGTTGGTGGTTACATTACTTACAATACTGTTGTTGGTAAATGTTGCGTTCACCATTGCAAACATGTTACTGAAATGTTCACCATCTGATTTGAAATTTACAAATAATGCCCTTAAACTGTTGGTGAAAGATTGCTTCAGGTTGGGGTTGCCTATCACCACATTCAACGGGTCACTGTTATCAATGACAGGTTGTAATTGTGTAACACCGGGTTGGCTCGTCCTTCCTGAATAATTAAACCGAAGGCTGGAAGACCTACTGAACCTGTACCTGAAATTAGCAGTAGGATACATGTTGGTATAGTGTTGTGTTACGGTAATATCTTTTGTATTGTTGATACTTGTCAGGTTGCCGAATTGTACACCGTTGCCAAAACTCAGATTCCATTTTGCTCCCTGTATCCTGTAATTGAGAGTAAACCTGTTGGATGAATAAGTATTGTTATAATTATTGGTAAGCAAAGAGTCAACTGTTTCAAACTTTCCTGTTGAGCTGTCAAAATTATATGTTACCCTGTTGGCTTTATTATCCGTGTATGAGTAATTATACTGAAGTTCCAGTTGCGAATGTTTGCCAATAGGCTCTGTGTAGGCTGCATTAGCGCTTATGCCTGCACCGTTTGTTTTTGAAACATAATGCTGGTTGATATTGTTGATGGAATCAATTCCATTATTAAAATAATCTGTCCTTGATAAATTATTGCCATTACCATTATTTGAATTACCGGTACCATTTAATGATAAAGAAAATGTCCTTCCTTTTTTCTGAAATTTATGCCTGAATAAAACATCAATGCTTCCATTATATCCTTCATTATAACTATCAGCAGTAGCTGTAGATTTATTCAGTGTATCAGAAGTGCCCTGGAAAGTACTGGTAGAAGAATTTGATCCGTTTCTTGTTTGCTGGTAAGAAACATTTGGCCTTACTATTAATGAGTTCAATGTATCAAACTGTGTTTCGATATTAAAATTGAAACGATGATTGATATTGCGGTTGTTTGATGACTGGTCCTGGTTATTAAATATGGACGAACTGCCTTTTACAAAGTTTTCAGTATTGGTAAGCTGATCTTTTGAAGTAAGCATGTTGTTATAAAAATAGCTGCCATATGCAGTAGTATTTTTTCCCCAGTTATCACGGTAATTCAAACCCAATGCAGATGTAGTGATAAGCCCATTGTTGTTGCCGTTTGCATTGAGGCTTTGCAATTGCTGAAACTGGCCGCCACCACCACGAAAACCACCTCGGCCACCACCCCTGCCACCACCGGATGAACCGCCAAAAATATCCTGTGGTGTAAAGTTTTGTTTATTGGTATTATTTAACTGCGCAATAATGCTTATCTGCCTGTCATCATTAAATGTATTATAATTACCTGCCACATCATATAAACCTTTATCACCAGCGCCTGCTACAAATTTTCCAAAATGACCTGCATTTTTCTTCATCACAATGTTGACAGTTTTTACACGGTTGCCATCATCAAAACCGGTGAAAGCGCTTTGGTCACTCTGGTCATCAAACACCTGGATTTTATCAATCATATCTGCAGGCAGGTTTTGTGTTGCTGTTTTCGGGTCATCACCAAAGAACCTTTTCCCATTTACTAAAACCCGCTGCACTGTTTCACCCTGTGCTTTTATATTTCCTGATTTGTCCACATCAACACCTGGCAACTTTTGCAAGAGGTCTTCTGCTGTTGCATTTGGTTTTGTTGTAAAAGAAGCAGCATTAAATTCAACAGTATCTTTTTTTATTACAATAGGCTGTGTTTGCACTATCACTCCTGCCAGTTCGTGGGCATGTTGATCCATGTAAATAACACCTGCGTTCAATGTATTTTCTGTATTGCTTACAGTAAAATTGCTGAACCGTGTTTCATAACCGCTAAAGCTGATCTTTAATATATAATTTCCTTCTGGAATATTGCCTATTGTAAAAGAACCATCATCTGCAGACAATGATTGCTGTACAACTGTAGAATCACTTTTTAATATGCTGATAGTTGCCCGTTTTAAAACCTGGTGTGCAGTACTATCCCTTAAAACACCTTTGATTGATCCTGTTACTTTCTGGCTAAATCCTGTTGCAGCAATAAGAATAAAAATGGTTGAGAATAAAAATTTGTACCTCATAATAGAATTGTTGCGAATTATCGCAATACAAAGTTTTATATAAACTGAATGCAAAAGGAATAATAGCGATTAAACAATAAAATTTTGCGGCGAAATCTTTTAAACAATTGCAGTTGTTAAAAATTTTGGCTTTGTAAATGAGCCTGTGATATAAATAATTCCATCTTCATATAAAGATGAAGCCATAAAAGTTTTTTGTACAAAAAATTATTGGGGGATAAGCAAGGTAGTTTATAATTCTATCAGCCTTGTGTAACGGTAACTGATGTTTGCAAAAATTTCCTGATCAACTGCAGGTCTTTATATTTTGGTGCATCTTCTATAAACCTTGGAAATATTTTTCTCAATGACTGGTAAAATGACCTTGTTGCTGAAGACAACCTGGCTTCACAATTAAGGTAATCAACTGCCTGCAAAATAGTCATTGCCTGTATGCCTAAAACAGTAAATGAATTGTCAATGACTTTGCTTGTGATCAAAGCTGCATTGCTGCCCATGCTTACAATATCCTGGTTGTCGTTGTTGTTTGGGATGCTGTGTACATACATCGGGAAAGATAAAGTCTGGTTTTCTGCAACAGTAGATGTAGCAGTGAACTGCATGCCCTGCATTCCGAAATTTAGACCCAATACCCCGAGGTTCACAAAAGGGGGGAATTTCTGATTGAGTTTATCATTCAACAAATAATTCAATTGCCTTTCCGCAAGCATTGATAGTTTGGTGATGGCAGTTTTGAGTTTATCCATCTCAAGTGAAACATAATCACCATGGAAATTTCCACCGTGAAAAATATTTTTATTGATATGATCAACCACCGGGTTGTCATTCACTGAATTCAATTCATCCACTACAATTTTTTCAGCATACTGAAGTGTATCATACACAGGGCCCAGCACCTGCGTTACACATCTTAATGAATAATATTCCTGTACTTTATCTTCAAAGATTTCTTTCTGTAAAGTTTCTGGGTGATACAGGTGTTCAGAACGGTTGCGGATCATTTTACTGTCCTGCAAAATACCACGCATCAACTCGGCTACTTTGTTTTGTCCATGGTGTAGTTTTACAATGTTCAGTTCATAAGAATAATGGTCATTGTAAGCTTCCACCACTTCATTCATCATTGCCGACAGCAATACGCTCCAGTGAAATAATTTTTTAGCAGAAATAATATTGATCATCCCGATACCTGTCATTGCAGAAGTGCCATTCATGATAGCCAAACCTTCCCTGCCATGAATGGTCAGCGGTTGAATATTGAAACGTTCAAAGATTTCTTTGGTTGGATAAATTTTATCTTCAAAACTTGCTTCACCTTCACCAATTAAAAACAAGCCAAGATGTGCCAGTTGTATAAGGTCACCACTTGCGCCAACGCCGCCATGTTCATAAATACAGGGGTTGATATTTTTATTGATCAGGTCTTTTAAAAGTATAACAAGGTTAGGATGTATGCCTGAATAAGCTTTCATCAGGCTGGTAAGCCTTGCAATCATCAAAGCCCTTGCCTGGTATGCCGGTAATAACTTACCTTCTCCTGATGCATGGCTGCGGATTAAATTGTATTGCAGGTGCAGCAGGTCTTTATTTTTGACTTTATACTGAGCCATCGGCCCAAAACCTGTATTGATGCCATAAATTAATTTGTTGGCTGCAAAACTTTTAAGGAATTTAAAATTATCATCCACTACTTTCAATGAAGTATCATCAAACGAAACCTCTTTTTTCTCAAACAGTATAGCAGCAAAGTTTTCAAGCGATAACCGGTCTTGTCCAATTAAAATCATGCGCAAATGTATTTATAATTTTCAGGCTCTATAACATGAGTTAAAAACAGGTGCCATGTATTTTACCTTCCAATATAAATTTATGATTCATTTTATCCTAAATACTATTCATTCAAAAATGCATATCCAGGTTTTTATTAATGGTAAGCACTTCAATAAACAGTTGTTTTCAATTCCATTAATATGTTATCCAGCTTTTTGATTTTATTACTCATCTGCGTCAATAAAGTAGCCGCATTAGTGTTCAATCAAATGCTATCCGGCACAACACCATAGTAACAAATTTAAATTCTTTTATCAATAAACTTAATCACCTTCCTGCTAGAATCACTAAACTGCATCGCTTTAATATCATCTGCTGAAACATAATTCACCAGAGGGCTTACCCGCAGCTTTGCCTGGAGATAAGAACGGATGCGGTAATCTGTTTCTGCATTTATTTTGGTAACATTCAGGTGCAGCAATACTTCATCCAGCCCTACATCGTTGGTGGAAATTTCCACTACATATTCATTAATTTCATTGATCTCATTCAGCAACTCAAATAAGGTAGAAGGATAAATAGTAGTGCCCTTAAATTTAATCATCTGTTTTTTACGGCCTATTAAAGGTGATAACCGGATTGCCCTTCTTCCACAACTGCAAGGCTCGTCAAAATACTTGCACACATCTCCTGTTTTATATCGTAATAAAGGCATGCCTTCCACACTCAAAGTGGTAATGGTTACTTCGCCGGGTGTATTAGCCGGTACCTGGTTATTGTTTTCGTCCAGTAATTCAACAATCAAAAGCTCGGGGAATAAATGGCCGCCCTTGCCGGCATTACATTCGGTGAATGCTGTTTGCATTTCTGTTGATGCATACGTTGAATACAGGTGGATATTCCATGCACCTGTAATCTTTTTGCCAAGTATGTTGAGTGATAAATCAGGGTTGCGGATATTTTCCCCAATGCAAACTGCTTTCTTTACCGATGTTGCATTTACATCAATGCCATGTTCTTTTGCGTACTGGATCAGTTTCAGGATAAAAGAAGGTACAGCAACAATTACCGTTGGTTGTTGCCTTTTGATCACGTCCCATTGCAAAGCAGGCACACCAGGACCGACACGAATGATACCACCACCCATTTTGCGGATACCTGAATAATAAGCCATGCCCGCCATAAACTGCCGGTCAAGTGTGAGCATCAATTGATAAATATCATCAGCAGAACCATCTGCAGTGATGAAAGAATTGTATTCATTATATGCCAACCGCTGCAGGTCATTTTCAGTGAGTGCTATATATACCGGGCTACCCAAAGTACCTGAAGTGGAAGTGTATTCAATTACATCTCTCCTGTCAACACAAAGAAATGCTTCATTGTTTTTTTGAAGGTCTTCTTTTGTTGTTACCGGTATCGTTGAAAGATCTTCCAACTTTTGTATGGTTGAAATATCTATGTTATGACTGTGAAATAAATTTTTATAAAAAGGTGAATGACTGTTTAGGTATTGTAATAGCTGCTGCAGTTTTTGTTCCTGCATTTTTTTAATTAAAGCATCGGATTGATACGCTGCACCCGTTTGATTCATCTTCTGTATTTCTAAACCTGCAATATCGTTACAGGCGATTAATTGTATGGAACAAAGAAACCAAAATTTTTATGATTGCCAAAGCAGGTATTTTTTAACCTGGATTATTCAATTATAAAAATAAGTACTGCTTAAATGTGGCAGTAAATATTTTTTAAAAAATGCAAACCATTTTTGTTAAGTATATTCATCCTTAAAAAAACTATGAAAGCGATTTTTTCATGTTTGATTTTTTTGGGGATAATGGGAAATATTTTTTCACAGGCTATGACATCGTTACGCTATAAAGACCCTTTGTTTAACCAGGTCAATGTGAAGGAAGGACTGGTGTATAATCCTGCTGGCAGTATCAAAATAAAGTACAGGCAATATGATTGGTATGCACCTGCCAATGATACAACTACTAAAAGGCCATTGATCATCTGGATGCATGGCGGAGGTTTTAAATATGGTACTAAAAATGCAAAAGAGATAAAGATCTGGGGGAATGAATTTGCACGTCGCGGCTATGCAGTAGCTACTTTAAATTACCGCCTCAGTAAAAACCACCCGGTAAGTAATTTTAAAGATCTTGCTGAAGCCTGTTATGATGCGGTAGATGATATCAGGCTTGCAATCCGGTATTTTAAAAATCATGCAGATGAATTGAAGATTGATACAAATAAAATAATCCTGGGTGGCAATTCAGCAGGCGCATTTATTTCATTGCAATCAGTGTATAGCAACAGGGCTGACCTGGTGAATGTGCTTGACAGCAATAAGGCAATTGCCAATACAGGAAACTATAATCCTGATGGCATTGCAGGCATCATCAATTTCTGGGGAGCATTGTTTAATGGCGAATGGTTGCAACGTGCAAGTGTTCCGATAGTGAGTGTTTGTGGTGCAAGGGATAAAATTGTTCCACCGGGTGCAGGCAAGTATGGTTTCTTTGGTTGTATTGCCATTCATGGGAAAGCAGATTCATTGCACATCACCAACGATATAAAAGTTTATGATGGATATGGCCATGAGTTGCAGAGGCATTTCAACCCATTTTTCAGGAGCAATGCCACTAAAAAAAGATGGAAAGATGCAGCAGGTTTTTCAGCAGCATTTTTATACAAAAACTTACTCTCCAGGTGATGTTGCTGCTTCATGCATAGGCATGTTTTGTTTTTAAATTGGTAAAGGATATTTTTGCTGCCTCATTACGGGATGTAGCGCAGCCCGGTAGCGCGCTTCGTTCGGGACGAAGAGGCCGCTGGTTCGAATCCAGTCATCCCGACTAAAACAAAAGGTGTTATGCATTGTGATAGCACCTTTTAATTTATGATTGAATTTTAGTTGCTGCTGACCAAAAAAATTTTATTCTGATTTAATATTAACCTTTGCACAATCTAAACCTCTGCAATTGCTTTAATTGTTATATCTCAGCAAAGTTTATGTTGCGGTAATTGAAATATTCAAACATAAAAAAGCAGGAAGTATTTTCATGAATAGTTTTTTTTATTGGTTTGTACAGGCACCTATAACCTTTGTTTTAATTGCCAGTTTATTAAAATCCTTTTTGCCAATATCAATTTTATAAAACTTATCCAGGTCAAGCGCATTATGTAAAACTGGTGAAGCGCCAACTATTTTATAATTATCAAACCCGCTTAAATTTTTTGCATTTGTAAGATTTGCATGGCCTGCATTTTTAAATGTAACATTTACATTTAATCCTGCTGTTTCATTTTTCAACTGCTCTTTGTTCTTTGTTTTGCACCATTTTTCAAAACTGGTTTGGCCATCAATATTAAAACCTCTTTTCAAACTCCACCAATCATTTGAAAGAAAAATATCATTTTCATACCTGCCCCTTATTAGAGTATCAGCAGCAATAAAAATGTTGTTATAAAATTTAAAGTTTGAATGGCCGCTTTCAGGCGAGTAACTTATGGCAGCGACACTATCATTATAGATTGTGTTGTTACAAAAAAGGAGGTTTTTAAAATGTGCCGTATCATGTGCGCTGCTCCATATATAAGTTGCAGCATGGGCTGAAGAAACTTTGCCATCGTTTTCGCTGATGCAAAACCTTATCACATTATTTTCCCATTTGCCTGCACCTGCATATTGGAAAATACCAAATGCGCTACCCTGGTTTTCATACGACAAACAATACTGGATGATTGAATTGGTGGTGCCTCCATCAAAATCGTAACCACCGCCATCTTCGCCTCCTTTTGATGTTTTGTTCCGGTAAGAAATACAATGTTGTATGATAACACTATCAGCTTCGTAACACCAGATACCAACAGGCCCATTGCCAATCCGCGGCATATCCCAACCATTATTTGTTGCTGTGCAATGATCAATTAATACGTTGGTACAATGGCCTACAATTATTCCATTGCCACTGTGATTTGTAAAGTTGGTGGGGTCACCAGGATTATTTTCTGCCTTGCAATTCGTGATGATAATATCGCGGGAACCAAGTTTATCTTCATAATCACCGTCAACGCTAATCCCGGCTGCACCGTTATCATGCACATAAATATTATTCAATACAGCATTTTTACAATTGTATAATTGCATCCCTGCTTTTTGAAAACCGCTGATGTTGATACCTGTAATTTCTACATTACTGCATTGATTGATATAAACACCGGCTTTTGTATTTCCATCTTTCCTGCCGCTGCCTTTACAAATAATATTGCTGATACTGATGTTAGATGATTGATTGATTTGAATGGCTGTGTTATTGCCTGCATCAACAATTGCCGGGGTATTGCCATAAGAAGCAAGCACAAATTTCTCAGATGAAATATTATTAATTTTTAGTTGGATAGTACCATAAAAAATTTCATTGCCTTTAAATAAGACAGAATCACCGTTGCATAATGCAAGTGTATTCAGCGCCTGTATTGTTTTCTTCGGGTGCAACAATGAACCATCATTGTTGTCATCACCTTTATTGCTGAAATAATATGCAGTTCTTTTTGCAGTTGACAATGAAGTTGTTGTTTGCAAAGATGTGTTACTGTATGATGTGAGTATCATACAAAACATAAAAATAAAATCTGAGCAACTTAATATCAGCATAAATAGTTTTTCTGCAACCCTCTGAAATATCAATACAGAAAATTGTTATTTGTGTTGTTAATTTCCGGGTAACACGCATAACAGGAACATATAATTGTCAACCAAAAAACCTTCATAACCCCAACATTCACCTGTCCATGTTTTCCAGTCTTTTGTTCTGCCACTGTCTGCGCAAGTTCCCTGGAAGCCACCTTCACTCATACTTTTTAACAGTGGCAACAATATCATATCTGCATCTTTTTTCCTGCCGAGTTTTTGTAAGGCAAGAATTGTGAAATAGGTATAACAGGCAGTAGCTCCGCCATTCTCATAAATCTGAAACCCGTCAGCATTATCTTCACGTTTTCCACCACCATACCGGGGATTAAGATCAGTATAATCTGCACGGATAACTGGAATTAAATTGCCAGGCAAACCCAATTCAAAATTGGTATAACCAACTGCTTTCATCTTGTCAAGCAACCTGTCCATGATTGCATTGGCCAATGGTGTTTCAACAAGGCCATAAGATATTGCCACTGTATTCACAAAAACAAACCAGTAATCATGCAACTTGCCATCAGCGCTTTTCCATCCTGCTAATATGCCTGTATCATCATTATAAAAAGTTTTAGTATAAATATTTTTCAATTGCGCTGCTTTTGACTGATACAAAACAGCTGCATCATCCATAGCAAACTTTGAATATGTTTGTTGCAGTAAGATCAATGCATGATAAGCCAAAGCATTGGAGTATGCATCTTTATGGCCAAAGCCTATTGTATCCCACCAATTGGCAGGCCGCATAGTGTAATCACCTTTCCAGCTACCACTGTTACCACTTAAACAAAATTCAAATAAACCATCGTTATCAAAATCTGTTTGCATCAATTTGTTGATCCAACCCTTTAGTTTTTCATTATTTTCTTTGAACCATTTTTCATCACCGGTATGCAACACATAATTGCATGCGCTGATTATTAATGAAGGATAAGTATCAAGAGTATTACATTTTGTAGCGGATTCAGGAACAACTGAAGGTTTATTATAATCATATCCCAACATGCCATAACCTAAAGTGCCATTGAGATAACGGTCAAGTGTCATTTTAACAAGATGCATTGCAGTTAAATTTTCTGCTAATGGGGGCACATGTTTCGCCATTTCAGCATATTCAAATAAAGTGAAACCGCAGGCATCACTGGCAGAATTATTTGCCAGTATTTTTAAATACGGATTTAACTGGAATATGCTGATAAAATTTCTCCTGAAACAATCATAACGTGCATCATTATTGATGCCATTTATTTCCGGGTGTATGGTTACAACTTCAAAATGATATTCAACTTTTTTATTGGTTGCTGTGGCAGCGGGGAAATCAATTTTTACATAAGGGTGATCAATATAACGTTTTGCATCATAGTCAACAGTCTGACCAGGTATATTACAGGTTACTCGCAATGTGCCCATATCAGGGCAATGCAACACTGCAGGCAGGACTATTTTTTGTTCATCACCTTTGAGAATACCGAGTAAAGTTGCATGGTTTGCAGTTTGGCTGATATTGAATAAAAAAGATTGAGTATCATTTTCATGGTACCTGGAAATGATTGTAAATGATTTTTCCTCTTGTGTTATTTCCCAGGCAGGTGTTGTTTTTGATGGTTCATCATATAAAAAGTATTGCACTGAATTTCCGGATGAAACAACATCATATTTTTTTTGTGTGATCATTACATCACTTGTTAAAGCAATGTTTTGTTGGAGCATATTTTTTCCAAGTGAATCAATAGAAAAAAAATCAAACTGCGGGAAATTATTGTTGCATGCCAGTTTTAAAAACGATGATTCACTCTTTTGATTATATGCCTTAAACAGCCTTGGTGATGATAAAACTGTTGCAGTAAGCAAAGAGTTTTTTACAAACAATCGTCGTTTCATAATATTTTATAATTTTTATTTCTAAACCTATTTCAGGACAAGACAATCTTAATGATTATTACAACTAAGGTCTTAAAAAATTAGTTCAAATATTTTTTAGTAATCCAACTTTTTAATAAAAGCATGTATTATTTCAAACCTTTTTTCAACCGAAATTGAAACAATTAAAGATTAAACTGTCGCATGAATCAGTTTA
The DNA here is from genome assembly GCA_964400415.1 of uncultured Parafilimonas sp. Taxonomy (GTDB): domain Bacteria; phylum Bacteroidota; class Bacteroidia; order Chitinophagales; family Chitinophagaceae; genus Parafilimonas. Next base: position 88,099 of record CAYNTP010000013.1, on the reverse strand, counting down.
TTTACTATTGCTGAATTAAGATGTTATAACACTTCAAAGAACCATGATAAAAAAAAATTTTACATTGCAACTGCTTTAGCAATATGAAAGTAAATGAATAAGAAAATGTAAACCTGGTAACAGCATTATTCAATTACAAATATTCCCGGGTTTATAAAAAAGTATGAAACAAGAAGAACCATCGCACTTAAATAAATTAAAGCAACTCCCTGCCACTGCTATTTGCGGTAATGATATAACCTCATCCTGCCTGTATGTATCTGCATTGTGTATTTTATATGCAGGCCAGTACGCTTTTATTTCATTGCTGATTGTTGGCCTCGTTTTATTTTTCTTCAGAAAAATTTATGGCGAAGCTGTTGGCGCTTTACCATTAAACGGCGGCGCTTATAACATACTATTAAATACTACAAGTAAAGGGAATGCATCACTCGCTGCCTGCCTCACTATTCTTTCATACATGGCTACTGCAGTGATCTCAGCATCTGAAGCAATGCATTACCTCTACAGTGTTTTTCCTTATTTCCCGGTCATTGTCGCAACAATGGTTTTGCTGACAATATTTTTATTACTGACAATTGCCGGCATCAAAGAATCTGCTACTGTTTCCCTGGTAATTTTTTTAATGCACATGGCAGTATTGACGATCCTTATTTGCTGGGGCATCATTTTTATTATATCGCATGGGCTTAACCTCGCCAGGATAAATTTCCATGCACCGGTCAATGAAAGTATTTCCAATGCATTATTCTTTGGTTTTAGCACTGCAATGTTGGGCATAACCGGTTTTGAAACTTCTGCCAATTTTATTGAAGAGCAGGACAATGGTGTATTTCCAAAAACCCTGCGCAATATGTGGTACCTTGTAATAATCATCAACCCACTCATTGCAATCATCGCCGTATGCATCATGCCGCTGAACGATGTGCCTGGCCATGAATCTGCATTCCTCTCTTACATGGGTAGTGTGACTGGTGGTAAAGCACTTGCTACGCTTGTTTCCTGCGATGCGGCACTTGTTTTAAGTGGCGCTGTATTAACAGCATTTATCGGCGTCAACGGGTTGATGAAACGTATGACCCTTGACAGGATTTTTCCACAAGCTTTATTAAAAGAAAATTCAAAGGGGAGCATGCCCCGGATATCAATTGTATTTTATGCATTGTGCCTTTCCATACTGTTTATTACTGCAGGCCAATTGGCGCCATTGGCAGGGGTTTATACCATTTCATTTTTACTGGTGATGGTATTTTTTGGTTTTGGGAATTTGCTTTTGAAAATAAAAAGGGCAAATTTACCCAGGCCTGAAAGAGCAGCGCCAAGTATTGTGTTATTGGGCATGCTCGGGATACTGATTGCTTTATATGGAAATGTGAAACTGCATCCTGAATACCTTGTTGTCTTTCTCCAGTATTTCATCCCGGCGATTCTTATCATCTATATTTTCCTGAAAAGAAAAGCAGTTATCCACTATTTGATTATTTATGTCAATTCCATTTTTGACAGTATTCAAAGAATTTCTGTATTCAGCCGCCTGCACCTCACTTATGCTTTGCGAAAGCTCAACAGGCAACCTTTTGTATATTTTACAAAAGGCGACAACATTTCTGTACTGAATAAAGTAATCCAATATGTGCTGTCAAATGAAATAACACAGAAATTAAAAATCGTAACTGTATTACAAAAAGAAGAGAAACTGAACAAAGAATTTGAAAGGGACTTGCAGGCATTGAAGCGGACTTATCCTGATCTCACAATCGAATATTTGCAGATACCAGGTGTTTTTGGGCCTGAAATTATTGACCAGCTCAGCAAAGAATGGCATATCCCCAAAAACTTTATGTTTATCGGATCACCAAGCGACCGTTTCCCGCACAGGCTTTCAGACCTGGGTGGTGTACGGTTAATCATCTGATCAAATTATTTTCTTCCTGATAAGGTTATCCTTGTAAATCATGATTTCGAAAATACAGGTACGTTATTTCCTGATCGGAGAATTAATTAATTATTTGAAAATGCATAAGCCTGTAGTATAAAAAATGTTATAAATGTTTTTCAAATTTCCCAATCAATACCTAATCCTGTTTTCATCATTTATAGCTGGTTATCCTTCCTGTGATTTTAATCATGGTGCTGTAAGTTGGAAATATTCTTAATGTTTTTTATTCCTTTTTTCAGCAATAAAATTTTAAATCAAAACATAAAGGATGAATATTGATAAAACAAATTCAATAATCCAGGTGACATAAAATTTTCTGACACCAAAATATTTTATCAATACCATATGCAGAAATAAAACATAAGCAATAATCGCAGTAAATATTATCAACTGCAGGTAAAACCCCTTTATTGGGCCATCACCAGAAATTAATAAGTAGGGGAATAAAAAAACAAAAAATACTATCAACAAGATAAAAGGTGACAGCAAAATATACCTGTTTTTAAAAGATTTTGCGATTGCCATAACTTTTATTGATTTAATTTGAATTATTTTCATATCGCCGGGTGCTTCACATTATTTTTCTGCCCAATAATTAAATCCCGCTTCCAATAAAATTGTTACCTTTTTCTGGCAAAAATTTTTCATAATAAAAAGAAATATTTTTTGCCTTCATCTTGAAAAATTTACCTGCATGGTTCCTGCAGTATGATGCACTTAAAAACAACTCCGTAATTTTATAGTGGATTTTATTGATTTAAAGCAAGAGTGATAAATCGGAACGCAGCCTTATGTAAATTCATCGTTTCAAATTGACTGCCTTGTATGCATGCTGACCAGAAATATATTGATGCACTGTTAACCAATGACACTGCTATTCTTGATGAGCTGTATGTAAAATTTTCGGGTAAAATAAAAAGCATGGTTTTAAAAAACAGTGGAACAGAAGATGATGCCGCTGATGTAATGCAGGAAGGGTTATTAATAATTTACAGGAAAGCAAAATCAGGGGGATTTATTTTAACCTGCCCTTTTGAAGCATTTCTTTATACTGTTTGTAAATGCAGGTGGTTGAAAGAATTAGCAAAAAGAAAAAAAGAGGGGGTAACATTTACAGAAAACCAGGAATATAGTATCAGCGATGCTGATTTAAGGATGGCGGAGCTAATGGAAATGATGGATGAGCGTCGAAACTTATTCAGGCAAAAATTAGAGCAGCTTGGAAGTAATTGCCGGAAATTGTTGAAAATGAGCTGGTATTTTAATTCAATGGAAGAGGTGGCAAAAGAACTGAATATAACTTATGGTTATGCAAGAAAGAAAAAATCAGAATGTATGGCAAAATTAATTATGCTGATTAAAGAATCTCCAACCTATAAACCCTTAACTTAATACTATGGGTAAAGAATGGATAGAAAAAATTGAACAGTATTGTAATCACGAATTGAGTGGCGAAGAAAAACTGCGTTTTGAAAATGAATTAAAGACAAACCAGGAACTCCTGGAATATTATAATTTGTACAAAGAAGTTGATGAAACCTTGCGAAGTGAAGAAATAAATAGAAAAGAAGAAGCGGCATTGCTTAACACTTTAAAAAGCCTGAATAACCGCTATGTAAATCCGGGTGTAACTGAAATAAAAACTCCTGTAGAAACAAAATATCCGGCTGTTGCTGAATTAAATCATAGAACAATCAAGTTTAATTATTTAGCTGCCGCGGCATCTATTATCGGGATTATAATATTAAGTGTTGTTATTTATTTCAGCATCAATAAAAAAAACACAACGCTTAGTAGCACGAACGTACAGCAACCTATCCAGCCTGAAAAAGATTCTGTTGTTAAGGAACAGCAAATCGTTGCCGCTGATACCGGCTCAAATACCACTACAACGAAGGTTTCTCCGGAACCAAAGAATGTTGATCTGCATAAACTTTTTGCTGATAATTTTCAACCTGATGAGCCGCCTGCAGAAATTGAAGGCCCTTTGGAAGATGCATTTAATTATTACAACAATCATGATTATTCCGATGCTTATCTTGAATTCAGTACTGCCGATATGAATACACCAACAAGGGGTGTGCAAACCAATTTGAAACTGAATACTTTTTATACCAGTTATTATGCAGGGATAAGTTACCTCGCAGCAAAGCAACCTTCAAATGCAATTGCCCAATTAAAAAAAGCCTTGGTAAAAAGCCCGGATAGCCTTTCTGTTATAAAAACACAATGGTACCTGGCGCTTGCTTATTTAAAAACCGGGTCAATTGATATGGCAAAACAAATGTTTGAAAAAGTTGCAGCTAATCCTGTTAGCCACAGCTATCAATCTAAAGCCGAAAAAGTACTTACAGCATTACAGTAAAATAAACACGCTGCCTCCCGAATAATTTATTGCAGCATTTATATTTATTGCTGTTTTATCAGTATTTTTATTACCTGCTTAACCTCATCACACATTACACTTCTTCAAAAATGATTTATGAAGATTGTAAAGTTTTTTTTGTTGATTATATTCCTGTGTGCTATCAATTATAACACCACAGCACAAAATAAAAATACTCTGACAGACATAGATTCTATAATCAGCCTGCTTGACTATTTTCATTCAAAAACAAATAACCCTGTTCTTATAACCGCTTTACAAAAAGCAAAATCGTTATGCAATAATATTATTGATGATGATACACTTGCTGCTAACCTTTTGAAAGTGGAAGAAATGCTTGTTTCATTAAAAAATGATTCTTCACAGCTAAACCGTCACCCATTTGAAAAAGAAAAATTACACAATTATGGAAGGCTCCTGGTGGAACAATTTAAAAATGCAACCACAAAAAATGAAAAGCTGAATTATGCTGCTGCCATGCAAAACCTCGGTGCATTTTATGATTATGATAACCTGGCAAAAGCAATAAACCTGTTTTCTGAGGCAATGAAGATAAGAAAAAATATCCTGGGTGAAAACAGCGCCTTATATGCAGAAAGTTTAAGCAGCTATATCCTTGCCAGTGTTACTGACAGCAATTTCGTTCAATCGAAATCAATGCTTTTAAAAGCCCTTGCCATCATAAAAAATACATTAGGCGACAGTAATAACTTGTATGCTGAGAATTTATTTTCTCTTGCTAACCTGTGCAGGGGAATGAAACTATATGATACTTCTGAAATATTGTACGGCCAGGTAATTAATATAAAGGAAAAATTGCTGGGTAAAGAGACCCCTGCATTTGCTCTCAGTTTGTACTATACAGGTGAAATGGTAACATACAATTGGCAATTTCAAAAAGCATTGAGGTATTATCAAAGGGCGGAAGAAATTACACGGCAATCTATTGGTGAAGAAAATATATTGTATGCTTATTGCCTGGATGGTATAGCAGGTTATTATTATAACATAGCCGATTATAAAAATGCAATTCCACTTTACAATCAATCACTGGAAATAAAAGAGAAACTGTATGGAAAAGATTATTATGATAACGCACTTACATTACACAACCTTGCTACAACCTATTTTAAGTTGGGGAATTATGAAAAAGCAATACCCTGTTTGCAACAGGTATTTTTAATTCATAAAAAAGATGTAAGGTTCCCGGGTAACCATGCTTATGAGCTCAACTGGATGGGTTCACTCTATCAGAATATTGGCAACTACAGCAAAGCCCTTGAATATTATAAGCAATCAATTGAAATACCCGAATATAAAAAGTCGCCACAACGTTATGCAACCACTTTAAGCAATATGGCATCAGTATATGAAAAATCAGGCCAGGATATGCAGGCACTTTCTTATCTGAAACAAGCATTAATTATTACAAGAAATTTTTCAGGTGAACGATCTCTCGCTTATTCCAATATCCTGTATGACCTTGCTGCATATAATGAAAAGCATAAAAATTTTACATCTGCGATACAGTTATGCTTTCAGTCAATTGAAATATTAAAAAAAATTTACGATGATGCACATCCTGCGTATGCATCTGCATTAATGCTTCTTGCAAAAACTTATCGCCAGGTAAAAAAATATGACTCCGCAGAAATATATCTTACACTCGCCATTCGCCTGCAAAAAAATATTTTAGGCACCCTTCATCCGGATTATATCAACAGCCTGACTGAAATGGGGTTACTGAAGACTGCACAGCATCAATATGACGTAGCAGCATCCTGCTTTGCAAATGCAAACATCTTGAATTTAAAATATACCAGCAGAACATATAGTTCATTATCGGAACAGGAAAAACTGGAGTTTGAGAAACATCAATACCTGGCATTCAGTTACCTGCCTTCAATAATTTTTAAACACAACCTTAAACAACCCAGGCTATTGCAACAATTGTATAATAATGAGCTCATATTAAAAGGAATGGTGCTCTTCGATCAACAAAGCTTATTAAAAAGTATCCGCAAAAGCAATTCAGCTACGGCTCTTGAATTATATGATGAGTGGCGCATCAATAAAATTTTGTTAGGAAAACAATTGCTTTTGCCTAAAGACGAGCGTGTACTTAATCTTGACAGCCTTGAAGATTTAACCAATAGGTTAGAACAACAACTTTCTTCAGTTTCAACCGGTTTCAGGCAAGAGCAACAAGTTATAAATATGAATGATATTGCAGCCAAACTTTTGCCGGGTGAAGCTGCTGTTGAATTTTTCAAATTTCAATTATACAATACTGAATGGACAGACAGCATTTTGTATGCAGCGGTAATCATTCGCGCAGGTGATACCATACCAATCTATGTACCGCTTTTCGAAGAACAACAACTCATGGGCATTTTATCTAAACAAGGCAAAAATGAAAATGCGTTAAACAGGTTTTACAGTTTTAATGATGCCAATAATAAAGGAACCGGTACAGCGCTTTATAAACTTATCTGGCAACCGCTGGAAAAATATCTTGATGGTGTAAACACTGTTTATTACTCACCTGAAGGTTTACTGCACAGGATTGCTTTCCAGGCATTGCCTGTGAATTCATCTGAAATGCTTATCAACAAATATCACTTGCAACAAATGCTCAGTACACGTGCAGTAATAACTCATGATACATCGAATAAAAAATTTTCATTAATTGATCTATGGGGTAATATTGCATATAACAACCAGGAAACTTTGACACAGGAAGTTGGTAATAAAAACGCAATTGAATCAAATGCTGGTACCGGTACTTCTTATCCCCGAATACAATCATCAATGCACCAATGGGCTGATCTTCCGGGAACAGAATTTGAAATTGATACCATAAAAAAACTTTTTGACAATAGTGGAATTCCCCTAATTGTTACAACCGGCACAGTTGCGTCTGAAAAAACTTTCAAAGCCCTGGATGAAGTAAGCGCACCTCTTCTACATATTGCAACACATGGGTTTTTCTGGCCCGCAAACCGTAAGTTGAACAACAAATTTACAGCTACACAAAACCCGATGTTTTGCAGCGGCCTTGTGCTGGCTGGCGCTAATAACATTTATGCAAAAGATAATGATGATACATCAGAAGATGATGGCATACTCACTGCTTATGAAATAGCACAGATAGATTTAAGTAATACCGATTTGGTTGTATTGAGCGCCTGCGAAACAGCACTTGGTGATTTGCAAAACAATGAAGGTGTCATTGGTTTGCAAAGGGCATTTAAACTTGCAGGCGTTAAGCAATTAATATTGAGTTTATGGCGGGTGCCGGATGAGCAAACTGCAATGTTGATGAGTTTTTTTTACAGGAACATACTGCAGGGTATGACTGCAGCAGATGCATTACGCAATGCCCAACTTGAGATGAAGAAAAAATATCCTCCATTTGATTGGGCAGGATTTGTACTGATTCAATAAAATATTAAACGGTTCAAGCTGCTCCCTCATTCTTTAAAACCTGCCGGTTCAGATGGTAATTTATCATTCAGAATTTTTGTTGCATCACCGTCTTCATATTTTGCTATCAGTTGCAACAACAGGTGATACATTTCCACTTCAACCGGTTCATATTTTTTTTCTCCGAAAAGGTTATGCATTTCATGCGGGTCTTTTTTCAAATCATACAACTCCCAACTTTCAACCCTCTTATAAAACCGGATGAGTTTATACCTGCCATTTGAAACCCCGAAATGTGGTGATACAGAATGTTCGCCATTTTCATAATAATGATAATACAATGCATCATGGATTTTCGCATCCTTATTTTTGAGTAAAGGCAAAAATGATGCACCCTGCATATCTTTTGGTATGGCTACATCGGCAATATCAAGCAACGTAGGTGCAATATCAAGGTTCATTATAAAATTGTTGTTCACCGAACCTGGTTTAACTACGTCCGGGTAACGTACCAGTATTGGCGTACGGAATGATTCTTCATACATCCAGCGTTTATCAAACCATCCATGTTCACCCATATAAAACCCCTGGTCAGACATATATATCACAATAGTGTTTTGGGTAAGATGGTGTTTGTCGAGGTAATCAAGTGTGCGGCTGATATTACGGTCAAGCGATGCAGCAGTACTTAAATAGTCCTTCATGTACCGCTGGTATTTCCATTCGGTTAATGCATTGCCTGTTAATTTTTTTGATTTGAAGTCTTCATAAATCGGGTGATAATATGCATCAAACTTTGCCCTTTGTGCAGCATTCATCCTCGAGATGTAACCTTCTTTATTTTCTGCTGCTGCACTGTCAAACATTTTCAGGTCATAACCAAGAATCATTGTTTTGGCTATTGTCATATCCTGCACTTTAGCTGCCTGCCTTCCTGAATAATCATCAAAAAAATTATGCGGCAAAGGGAAAGTGATATTATCATACCTGCCTAAATCAACTGTATCAGGCACCCATGTACGATGTGTGGCTTTATGACCGATCACAAGACAAAAAGGTTTTGTTGTATCTCTTTTATTTAACCAGTCTTCTGCCAGGTCTTCAATGATGTTGGTTACATAACCTTCGATTTGTTTTTTACCTCCATTCATCGTTAAAAAATCAGGGTTGTAATATTGCCCCTGGCCGGGCAGGATTTGCCAGTAAGTAAAACCCTGCGGTTGTGATTCGAGGTGCCATTTACCAATCCATGCAGTCTGATATCCGCTTTTCGTGAGCTCTTTAATAAAACTGTTTTGACTGCCATCAAACGTGGAATTTTCATTATCCTTAAAACCGTTTTTGTGACTGTATTTTCCTGTTAATATGACTGCCCTGCTTGGCCCGCAAATAGAGTTGGTTACATAACCTTTATCAAAACGCATCCCTTCATTGGCAATGCGGTCAATGCCTGGAGTATGCACCAGTTTATTGCCATAAGCGCTGATGGCCTGGTATGCATGATCATCAGAAATGATGAGAACTATATTCGGCCTTTGTTGTGCAAACAATAATGTATAGCTGGCCAGGAGCAGAATAAAAAACAAAAATGTTTTTTCAAAAAATGTCTTTTTCATGATGTCTGTTTTTATTGTAACCAAAACACCGGTAGCTCATTCAAACCTGCATAAATAGTATATGTTTTCCCACCTTCCCATATTTTGTTTTTATATTTCCATTTACCGGGTGGCAACACCACTTTGCGTTCATCATTTTCAGAAACAACAGGTGCCACCAGCATCTCATCACCCAACATAAATTCATCATTGATATAATCATATTCTTTTCCAGGAAAATTATATGCTATTGGCCGTAAAGCAGGCTCACCGCTGTGTGCTGCTTTGCGCATTGTTGCCATAAGGTAAGATAAATTTTGTTGCCGCAATTCAACAGCTTTTTTTACTGCACTCAAATGAATAGAATCAAGTATGCGCCAGGGTGCAACAGAAAACTGCATCATAGGCATCAGTGCGTGCACCTGTGCTGAGCGCACAATCAGTTTCTGATCTATTTTGCTGCCGGGAAGAAATGAAGTAAAATTTCCACCGCCAATCATATCAGGACAGGTAAAAGTGTAACCCAATAATTGTTGAACGATAGTGTTGGGAATAAGCGTTTGAAGATCCTGCCAGGTATGGTTTTTATCTGAAAGCCTTTGCACCAAAGGTTGCCCGCCCATCTTCCACATAGCCCTGTATTCATTAAGTGTGAAATGCAATCCAATCTTTGCCCATTCAGTGCATTGATCATTTGGTGAAACTTTTTTATATGATACCAGGTTCTTATTGTTATAAAAATATGGATCGCCGGCATCGAATTTAAAACCATCTACACCATAATCATTTTGCAGGTATTGCAGTTTATCCATCAGCCATTGACTGGCACCAGGGTTTGTCAGATCAAGACAAGCAGAATAACCATTCCACCAGGATATGAGTAATGGTTTCTTAGCATCATTCCATCCAGTTTTTTCATTGCCTTCATTATCCATCAACAAAAATTTTTTTTCCAACAGCTTCCTGAATTCTTTGCTATCGGGTGATATGAATGGACAAATCCACAACATCACTTTAAACCCTTCCTGGTGCAGTTCTGCAATAGTCTTTTTTGCATCAGGGAATTTTGATTTATCAAAATCAAATTCGCCGTAGTAATTACTCCAGTTATCATCAATCATCAAAACACCTGGTGGAAAATTATTTTTCATGACCATATCAGCATAGTGTAAAACATCTTTTTGGTTGGGGTTGTATTGCAGTTCAATCCACAAATTATATTGTGGTGCAGTAATCAAAAGTGAATCCGGCCACTGGCCTGATGGAGGGAAGAAATGTGATGATGCATATTGATATGCAGCCTGCAAATTATTTCCAGCATCACCATGCAAAATAGTATTACCTGGATGAGCTGTAACTTTCAATGTATCCTGTTTAAAAGAAAATTCAAATGGGGCATCACACCATATCCATCTGCCTTTGCTTGATAATAACAATGGCGCACTTTGATTATTGGAAGCATCACCATATAGGTTAAAACTAAAAGAACTGTTTTGATCAAATGGCATTTTGTAACCATATTGCACAGTGCCGCCCCACCATTGTTCATTTGCATTTAATGGCAATGACAACTGAGATTGTGCATTGATATCATAAGCACAGGGGAACAACGCAATCAATAAAAAAAATATTGAAAGCGTTTTCTTTTTTTCATTCATAACAAAATCGTTTACATATCAAAAATCCTGGCAAAATGATTTTCAAGATGGTTGCGCATACCATTCCTGAATTCTTCCGGCGTTCCTTTTTCGAGGATGTGTACCAAAGTTTTGTGCGATGTAAATGTTTTAAGTAAAGGTTGCTTTTTTAATAAGCCGCTTTTATGTACATAATCAAAAACAGGCAGCAACATACCCTGGAATTTTTTGAGTGTTTCATTGCCTGTTATCTCATAGAGTTTGCCATGAAATGCTATTTCATGGTCAATATTGAATACATGATATTGCGGTACAGGTGGTTCATTTTTTACAATTTGTTTCAGCTCTGCAATATCTTCCTTGGTAACCCTGTGAAATAAAAAATCAGCCATACCGATTTCCAACACCAGCCTTAATTCAAATATCTCCCTTAGTGTTTCCTGGTCAAGGATATGCGGGTTCATACTCTTGCTGAGCATACTGAACAGATCAGGGCTTGTGATCACCGCGCCTTTTTTCTTTTTTGATTCTATCAGGCCCATCATCCTTAAACGCAACAATGCTTCTCGGATCACAGTTCGGCTTACACCAAGTGTCTCCGCCAGTTCTAATTCCTTGGGAATGCTGTCGCCGATTTTCAATTTACGCTTCTGCAGCAACTCAACCAGTTTTGACTCTACCTTATCTACCAGTGAGCTTTTATCAAGCGTCTGCAAATTGATTTTGATATCACGTGTTACCATAATTCATATTTATCGGGGGAAGTTTTTTGTACGAGGCCACAAAATAAAAATTTTTTTGGTTGTCTGGTTTTAAATTTTACATTTGTGTTATGTCATACATAATACAAATATACTTTCTATGAATTTATTTACAAAAAAATTGCTCGCCTTCTTCATCTTCCTGTCATTGGCAGGATGGGCACAGGCACAGACCAAAACAATTAAGGGAACTGTGATTTCATCAGAAGACAACAGCCCGTTGGCAGGTGTCAGCATTTCGGTGAAAGGGAAAACATCAGGTACAACCACTGACAGCAGCGGTAACTTTTCCATTACTGCAGCTACCGGTGATGTGTTACAGGTTTCTTATGTGGGGTACACATCGAGGGAAATTAAAATTGACAACAACACCAATCTTTCCATTACACTTGAATCCAGTTCTGCAAAACTGAATGAAGTAGTAGTAGTTGGTTATGGTACGCAGTTGAAAAGGAATGTTACCAGTTCTATTGCTAAACTGGACAACAAAGTATTGGCCAGTGCTCCGCGTTCGAACGTCGGTTCAGCATTGCAGGGTAGTGTCCCGGGTTTGCAGGTAGTTAACTCTACCGGTCAGCCAGGATCAGGGCCGGTCATCTTACTACGTGGTGGTGCATCTATCAATAATCCGGGCAGCCCGCTTGTGGTTATTGATGGTATCATCAGGTCGTATAATGATATTGCCAGCGAAGACATTGCTTCAATAGAATTGCTGAAAGATGCTGCAGCTACTGCTATTTATGGTGCAAGGGCCAATAATGGTGTGATCCTCATTACTACAAAGCATGGTATTGCAGGTAAAGCGCAGGTTTCCTATAAATTCACACAAGGCTTCAACCAGAGGAGAGAGGGTTATAAATATCTTGATGCAAAAGATTATATCTACTATACCCGCCAGGGCAATCTGAATTCAGGCAGGACACTTGCCCAGGTAAATTCATCAAGGGGTTATGGCTTGCTCACCGATTCAGCAAATTTATCTTCATTTGATATCCGTACTTACGATGCATCAACTGCATATTTACTGAACCAGGGATGGGATACAGTTGGTGATCCTTACGGCGGAACAATTATTTTTAAAGATCATAGTGGTGAAGTGGAAAACATCGTTTTCAGGAATACACAAACACAGGAACATTATATCAATGTGGTTGGCGGTAATGATAAAGGAAAATATTTCAGCAGCTTTGATTATTACAAAGAAGATGGTGTAATTATTGGCTCCAATTACAAACGATTCTCTGGCAATATCAACGGTTCTTATAAAGTATTGCCGACAGTTGAAATCAGTTCAGGCGCTACTTTTTCCACATCTTCACAGATTGGTGTCAACGGTAGTACAGTCAACAATATGTACCGCAACCTTAGCTTGTGGCCGACATTTGACCCATGGATAGATTCTGCTAAAACAATTCCTAACCCGGGCAATGGTATCAATGATGGTAACCCTGTGTACTGGCTGAGCAAACAAGACAGGAGTGATGAAGTAAACAGAATTACAGCCAATGCATCAGTGAAATGGGATATCCTTCCTTCATTATATATCAAGGCATCAGGGAATATGTACCTGTTTGAAGATTTGGATCAGTCATTTACAAAAGCTACACAAACTTATAGCAACATATTTTCCAACCCACCTACATACAGTAATACCAGCAGGACGGCTTATGCAACATTTTCCAGGGATTTCCAGACACAGTATAATGCCATCATTAATTATACAAAAACATTCGGTGGCAAACATGATGTCAGCGCAATGGTGGGTGCAGAATATTTTGGTATAAAATCTTTTGCTGAACAGGTTCTCGGCACACTGGCTCCAACTGATGATATTCCAACAGTAAATGCATCCACAACTTTTGCATCTGGGAGCAATTATAGCACCAGATCTGAATACCGGATTATTTCAACATTCGGCAGGTTAAATTATGCCTATGATAATCGTTACCTGCTTACATTGGTATTCAGGGATGATGGTGTATCCAGCCTCGCAAAAGGTAACCAGTTCGGTTTTTTCCCAGGCATGTCTGCAGGTTGGAACCTGCACCAGGAAAGATTCTTTAAAAATTCTGGACTGAGCAATTTTATTTCAACATTCAAACCCCGCATCAGTTATGGTGTGAATGGTAATGTGGCAGGTTTGGGAAGATATGAAGTGCAGGGCGGTTATGGTCTGCAGGGTTTATATAACAACAATGCAGGTTTCCTGAATACAGGTATAGTAAATTCAAACCTGAGATGGGAAAAAAGTAAAACTACAGATGTGGGTGTTGACATCGGTATTTTGCGTAACAGGGTTACAATAGTATTTGATTATTACAACAGGAAAACAAGCGACCTCTTAACTAATTTATCGCTGCCAAGCTATACAGGATTTAGCTCGGTAAGGACTAACCTGGGCACACTACAAAACACAGGTTATGAATTTTCAGTAAATGCAGATGTACTGAGAACACCAAGTGGTGTAAATTTATCTGTCAGCGCCAATGCCTCATACGTTAAAAATAAGGTGTTGAAATTACCTTATAATGGGAACGAAAATAACAGGCAGGGTGGTTTGCAGATTTATGATCCGAAAACAGGTACTGTTGAATGGGTAGGTGGTTTACAGGAAGGCCAACCATTGGGCAGCATCTATGCATTTAAAGAACTGGGCATTTTCAACAGTGATGAAGAAATTGCAAAAACTGCAGGAAACAGGGTTGACCTGGTTGCCGGTATCAGCGGTCCAAACTCAACTTATGGTTCAGGGAAAATTACCCCGGGTGATGTTAACTGGCTGGACGTGGATAAGAATGATACTATTGATTCAAGGGACCAGGTGTATATCGGGAATATTTTTCCTAAATGGACCGGCGGTTTCTCACTCAATTTGAGCTATAAAAATTTTACACTTTTCTCCCGTTTCGATTTTGCACTCGGGCATACAATCTATAATGATGAGGTAGCGAGAATTTTGGGTAACTACCAGGGGACATTTAATTCAATTGACTGGCAGAAAGATTCATGGTCGCCAACCAATACCAACACATATATACCAAAAGTGTATTATGCTGACCAGGTTTCGGCGCCATTAGGCAAGAAAAATTATACACGTATCAATAATGCAAGCCCAGCATTGAACAGCAATAACTCGGATTTTTATGAAAAAGGTGATTACCTGGCCTGCAGGGAAATTACATTGTCTTATGATTTTACAAAGTCAATATTATCGCATACAAAAGTACTCTCACAGGCAAGGTTATATGCAAGTTTTCTCAACATGTTTTATGTAACAAAATTCTCAGGCCCGACACCTGAACCGCCTGTTGCAGAAGGTACAAATACAATCACTGGGGTATATGTTGGCACCTATCCTACTCCAAAAACAATTGTGCTTGGAGTACAGATCACATTTTAATTAAAATGAAAAAGACAATTTTATATGAAAAATAATTCCAGGTTTTTAATTTCAATACTGTCAGTAGCTATCATATTCAGCTCCTGCAGTAAACAACTCGATCTTGCCCCAATCAGTAGCATCAGCGATAACAATTTCTGGCAAACACCTGACCAGTTTGATGCTTTTGTATCGGGCATCCATATTGCTTTCAGGAATAACACGCTTGCATTTGAATATCTCGGTGAAATGAGGGCTGATGTTTTTGGCACTGATCCCGGTTCAAGTTCTGCATTTACAGGGGAAGCTACACAAGGTGTAGAAAATATGTGGAACAATACTCTTGATCTAGACAATCCTGGTGTAAGCAACTTTGGCAACTTCTATTTCAATATCAACCAGATCAATTTACTCATCAGTAAACTGAATAGTACAAACGTTGTTACCACAGCTAATAAAAATTATTACCTCGGTATTGCTTATGGCATGCGGGCATTCTATTATTTCCAGTTGCTGCGTTCATGGGGCAATGTGATTATCCAGACAGAGCCTACCACTGCAATAGATGTATCCAACCTTGCAAAAGCTGCATCATCACAGGACTCTGTAATGTTGCTGATCAAAAGCGACATTGATAATTCTGTGAACAGTTTTGGAACAGATTATTCATTCAGGAACCAGAAAGGTTATTGGTCAAAATCTGCAACGCTGATGCTCAAAGCTGAAGTTTATTTATGGACAAGTTACCGTGGTGGTGGCACAGCAGATGCCAATACAGCAAAAGATGCATTGACCGATATACAAACTAACGTACCGGGATTGACGCTGCTTCCCAACTATGCAGATGTGTTTGCTTCAGCCAACAGGGGCAACAGTGAAATAATTTTCTCCATCCACAATATGCTGAATGAATCCTCACTTCCTTTTGCAAGTATTTTTTATCCGCAGACAGGCCTGATTGCCAATTTTTATGATTCAGCAGAAAACAGGCAATTCAATGTGGCAACTGATAACTGGGGTGGTATATTAAGGGCGCCTATAAAAATTGCAACATTCAGGAAGTTTGATGATAAAGACAGCAGGAAATGGGCATCTATACAACCGGCTTATAACCTTGTGGGCAGCGACTACCAGATAGCTGGATGTTTTGTTATCAAATACCAGGGCGAACAGAGTGCCGGTGCAAGAGTTTATACCAACGACTATCCGATTTACAGGTATGCTGATTTGTTATTGTTGAAAGCTGAAGCAGAAATTATCCTGGGGCAGGATCCCTCTGCAGAAATAAATGCAGTGAGAGCAAGGGCTTTTGGTGCAAACTATGATGCTAATGTACAGGGTTACCCTCACCAGGCTATTGATGCCAATCCGAAGGAAGCTATCCTGCAGGAACGATTTCTTGAATTCGTATTTGAAGGAAAGAGATGGTATGATCTCAGGAGAATGGGCGACAACTTTGTATATGAATACACAAGTATAGCATCAACTGATTCTTACAAATTGTTGTGGCCGATAGACAGGAATTCTTTAACCAATAACAGGGCATTGGTGCAAAACCCGGGTTATCCTGTGTTTTAATACATCATAAATTTTTAGTTTATATTTCAATGGCGCCGGGTTCTTACAAGTGCCCGGCGTCAATTTTCTGAAAAACCTGGTTTTTGTCTTTGCAAAAATTGAACATCTATAATTTGACAGCTTATAAAAGCAAGAAGTTTTTGTGATAACTAAATTATTGAAAAATAAATCATACTCATTAATTGAAGTATTTCAAAAACAAATACAACATTAATAACTATATTGAAATTAAAAATTATGCAAACAGAACATTTAAAAGGGTTGATTGCAGCGCCATTCACGCCGATGCATAAAGATGGATCACTGAATGTAGCAGTCATCCCGGGATATTATCAGATGCTGAAATCAAATGGCGTTACCGGTGCATTTATTTGTGGCTCCACAGGTGAAGGAGTCTCAATGACGCAGTCTGAAAAAAAAGTGGTGATCAGTGCATGGGCTAAATGCACAAAAGACGACAATGATTTTAAAGTAATGGCATTGGTGGGTGGCACTTCCATCAATGATTGTATTGAAGTAGCAAAATTTGCTCAACAGGAAGGGATATATGCCATCTCTTTCACCGGGCCTTTTTATTTTAAACCACCTACTGTGCAGGCTCTGGCAGATTGTTGTCAACAGGTGGCAAACGCTGTGCCTGGCATGCCTTTTTATTATTATCATATCCCTGTTTTGAATGGTGTTGGTTTTGCTATGTATGACCTGTTGCAGGCAATAGATAATTCCATTCCCAATTTCGCTGGGATAAAATATACACATGAAGATTTCATGGACTTTCTTTCATGCATTCATTTTAAGAATGGAAAATACAATATGCTTTGGGGGCGGGATGAAAATATGTTATCTGCTCTTGCTGTTGGCGCTAAAGGTTCGGTAGGAAGCACCTTTAATTATGCTGCGCCATTATATCATAGCCTGATTGATGCTTTTGAAAAAAATGATTTACAAAAAGCACAGACATTGCAACAACAATCTATTGATATGATCAGGTTGCTGGGAAAATACGGAGGTATTGCAACAGGTAAAGCATATATGAAGTTAATCGGTTTGGATTGCGGTGGCTTCAGATTGCCGGTAAAAAATATGAGTGATGCAAATTTTGAATTGTTTAAAAAAGATGTGGAACAACTCGATTTTAAAGATTATTGCTCAAGCCTGCCTTCAGGTGTATAAGTACAATTTGATATGAACAATTTTTTGAAACCGATTTATTTTTTTTTCTGTATGTCTGTATCATTAAGTGCCTGTGCACAAAAAAATAATATCCAATTGCAATGGAAAATTACTGGTTTCCTTCCACAAACATTAGGGGTGGCTGGTCCTGTATGCGGCGTTCATAACAAAGTGTTGATAGTAGCAGGTGGTTCCAACTTTCCTGAAAAAATGCCCTGGGTAGGAGGCAAAAAAAAATATTATAGTGAAGGTTATGTATTTAAAATAGACAGCAATGATTCATTGACTTTGTTCAAAACTTTTGAACTACTATTTCCTATCGGATATAGCGCTAATTGTTCTATGGATAATGGTATTGTTGTTGCTGGTGGTAGTAATGATACAGGCATCAGTAATAAAGTTTTATTCATCACCTGGGATGATGCAACAAACAGTGTTGACATAACTTACCTGCCATCACTTCCTTATGCTGTGGCTAATGCTGCTATTGCTGCTGATGGCAATAAAATTTATCTCGCCGGTGGTGAAACAAAAACCGGAGTTTCAGATAAATTCTTTCAACTTGATTTGGATGATACATCAATGGGTTGGCAAACATTACCAGCATTACCTCAACCTGTTTCTCATGCAGTGATGGCAGTGCAATCCAATGGCAGCAATAATTGTATTTATCTTATTGGCGGAAGGAAACAAAATAAAAATGGCATCAGTGATTTATACACTACCAACTTCCAATTTGATTTGAAAAAAAACGGGTGGGTTAAAAAACATGCATTGCCATATTCATTGAGTGCGGGCACCGGAGTTGCTGCAGGCACAGAAAATATTTTAATGTTTGGTGGCGATAAAGGATCAACTTTTCATTTAACAGAAATGCTGATCGCTGCTATTGCTAAAGAAACAAACCCGGAAAAGAAAAAACTGTTGACAGAAGAAAAAGCAAAGTTGCAGGCATCACATCCCGGGTTTAGTAATGATATTTTATCATACAATACTGTTGATGACACATGGGAAAAAACAGGTTCAATACCTTTCAATGTGCCTGCTACCACCACAGCAATAAAATGGGGTGATCATATTTATATTCCTTGCGGTGAAATAAAAGCAGGTGTACGCACATCGCAGATCCTGGAAGCAGATTTGATTGTGAAATAAATTTTGCTGATGAAAGATTAAAATACAATTATCAATGTTAATCCAGTCTTTAAGTACTCAACTATGATCATTGAAATAATGTAAATTGTAATCAATAAATTTTTTCACTGTAAAAATTTTTATTTCACATTAATGTTTGCCTCTTAATATGAAATCATCAAGATTTTTTTCCGGTGGTTTATGATGAATAATATCTTTTAAATAGTGACGACATAAAAAATAAATCAGGATAATGAATGAGCAACAGGAAAAAAAAAGTATCTATCCATGGGTTGTAGTAGCATTGCTTTGGGGCGTGGCTTTACTCAATTATATGGACAGGCAGATGCTCAGCACCATGAAGCCATCCATGCAGGTGGATATTCATGAACTGCAATCTGCTACCAACTTCGGTTACCTCATGGCCATCTTCCTCTGGATATATGGTTTTATGAGCCCGGTATCAGGTATCATTGCAGACAAGCTCAATCGCAAATGGCTGATCGTTGTCAGCCTGTTTGTGTGGAGCGGTGTAACTTATGCAATGGGATATGCAAATACATTTCATCAATTGTATTGGTTGCGTGCAGTGATGGGCATCAGTGAAGCACTATACATTCCTGCCGGTTTATCATTAATTGCAGATTACCATTCTGATAAAACACGTTCATTGGCTATTGGTATCCACATGACCGGTTTATATATGGGCCAGGCATTAGGCGGGTTCGGCGCTACCATTGCTGCAAAATTTTCATGGCACCTAACCTTTCACTGGTTTGGCATGGTTGGGATTGTTTATTCAATCATACTTATACTTTTTTTAAGGGAGAAAAAAAACAGGTTACAGGTTACAGATCCTGTTGCACAAAAAAATTCATCATCGTTATTCAAAGGGATTGCATTTTTATTGACAAATATTTCATTCTGGATAATACTCTTTTATTTCGCTGTTCCATCATTGCCGGGATGGGGAATAAAAAACTGGTTGCCCACATTGTTTGCCAGCAACCTCAATATTGATATGGCAACAGCCGGGCCCTTATCAACCATCACTATTGCAGCATCATCTTTTTTGGGTGTCATCTTTGGCGGCATCTTATCAGACCGCTGGGTGCAAAAAAATATTCGTGGCAGGATTTATACAAGCGCTATCGGCCTCGCACTAACGGTTCCGGCATTGCTGCTGATTGGTTTTGGCCATTCATTGTTCAATGTGATTGCTGCTGCATTTTGTTTTGGTTTTGGTTATGGTATGTTTGATGCGAACAACATGCCTATACTGTGCCAGTTTGTTCCTTCAAAATACAGGGCTACAGCTTATGGTTTAATGAATATGGCTGGTGTGTTTGCAGGCGCTTTCATTACTGATATTTTGGGCAAATCCACCGATGAAGGCAACCTCGGTAAAAGCTTTGCCATGTTAAGCATAATTGTACTGGCAGTATTGATCATTCAGATATATTTCCTCCGCCCGAAAAGCAGGAATGCAGATGATACAACAGTTGTTGTTTCATAAATTGATGAAATGAAAAAAATTGCTTGTATGTATTTCATGATTGAGCTGAACAAAAATACTATTCTACTAAAATTAAAACAGGAAGTAAAACCGCTCAATAATATTTAGTAAATTTCAACCATGCTGAAGTGGTAGAAAGATGAGTCAAAATAAAAAATCAAAAGATAGCCTGATGAAAAAATTATTATTAAGCCTGATCATCATCTGCATGAGTGCTGCAGGTTTCTCACAAAAATATGTTCCTGTTTTTGTATCTGGAACGGAAGGCCATAAATCTTACCGCATCCCTGCTATCATTGGTTTGCCCAATGGTGAATTGCTTGCTTTTTGTGAAGGCAGGGTAAATGGCGCCGGTGATTTTGGCGACATCAACATCGTGATGAAAAAAAGCAATGATGGTGGTAATACCTGGTCTGCTTTGCAAACAATTGTTGATGCTGATTCATTGCAGGCAGGCAATCCAGCACCGGTTGTGGACCTTACTGATCCTGATTTTCCGGGGGGACGAATATTTTTATTTTACAACACAGGCAACAATCATGAAGGTGAAGTAAGAAAAGGAAATGGATTACGCGAAGTCTGGTACAAGACATCAATAGACAATGGTAACACATGGAGTGATCCGGTAAACATTACTACACAGGTGCACCGGCCAAAACAACCACAAATCAATCCTCAATATAATTTCCCCGAAGACTGGAGAAGTTATGCCAACACACCTGGCCATGCGATGCAGTTTGAGCATGGAAAATTTAAGGGGAGGATTTTTGTGGCGGCCAATCATTCATCTGGGCCGCCACAAAACAAATTTTCAGATTATGAAGCTCATGGATTTTATACTGACGATCATGGAAAAACATTTCATTTAGGCGCTACTGTAAATGTACCGGGCAGCAATGAATCAACTGCCGCTGAACTGAGCAATGATAAATTAATGATGAACAGCCGCAACCAGCAAGGTGATGTTCGTGCAAGGATTGTCTCCATCAGTAGTGATGGTGGTGCCACCTGGGATACAAGTTATTTTGATAAGACTCTTATTGATCCTGTTAATGAAGGGAGCCTTTTAACTGTTGGTCATAAAAAAGGAAAAAATATTATTGCTTTCTGCAATGCAGCAGAAACAAAAGCCCGCGACAACCTCACATTGCGTATCAGTTTTGATGATGGCAAAACATGGAAGGAATCTTATGTTGTTGATAAAAGCAATAATAACCAGGATGATTTTACAGCTTACAGTGATTTGGTGAAATTAAGTAAGCATAAAATCGGTGTATTGTATGAAAGGGATGGTTATAAGGAAATAGTATTTACAGTGGTGAAGTGGAAGTAGGATGAAAATAACTTAGCAGCATTTGCGAATAAGTATATTCATATATTTTAAAATATTGTACAACAAAATATCCAGGTGATTTTATATGGCATACTCAAAACAGGAATTATCCGGTCTGAAAGATTTCTACAAAAACCAATTGCTCAACGACACAATTCCCTTTTGGTTTCCGAAAAGTTTTGATGAAGAATATGGCGGTTATTTATTGATGCGTGATGCAGATGGCTCACTGATTGATGATGATAAAGCCGTTTGGATACAGGGCAGGGCCACCTGGTTGCTGGCAACATTGTATAATACTGTTGAAAAAAAAGAAGAATGGCTTGCCGGCGCAAAACTGGGATATGAATTTTTAAATAAACATTGTTTTGATGAAGACGGCCAGATGTTTTTTCATGTGGCAAGAGATGGAAAACCAATCCGTAAAAGAAGATATTTTTTTTCAGAAACTTTCTATGTGATTGCAGCCGCAGCTTACTCCAAAGCAAGTGGTGACAAGGAAGCTGCTGACAATGCACGTAAAATTTTTGGAAGATGTATTGAATATGCTACCGGTGAAAAAAAATTGCAACCGAAATTTTTTAACACCCGGCCATCAAAGGGAATCGGTGTGCCGATGATCATGATGAACACTGCACAACAACTGAGGGAAACGATTGGCGATGACCGTTGCGATGAATGGATAACCAACTGGATTAAAGAAGTAGAAAAATATTTTGTGAAAGATGATATCAGATGTGTGATGGAGCAGGTAGCGCCTGATGGCAGTATCATAGATCATATTGATGGAAGGACATTGAATCCCGGCCATGCAATTGAAGGTGCATGGTTTATCCTGCATGAAGCGATGTACAGGAATAATGATCAACATTTAATTGAGCTCGGTTGCAAAATGCTTGATTATATGTGGGAACGCGGATGGGACAAAGAGCAGGGTGGCATTTTATATTTCCGTGATGTGTATAACAGACCTGTTCAGGAATACTGGCAGGACATGAAATTCTGGTGGCCGCAGAATGAAGCTATCATCGCTACACTGCTTGCATATTTAATTACCGGTAATGAAAAATACCAGCAATGGCATAAAGCCATCCACGATTATGCTTACTCAAAATTTCATGACAAGCAACATGGCGAATGGTTTGGTTACCTGCACCGTGATGGAACAATAGCGCAAACTGCAAAAGGAAATTTATTCAAAGGCCCATTTCATTTGCCAAGACAGGAATGGTATTGCATGCAGGCGTTGGAAAATTTTTTAAATAAATAAACGATGTAGTTTACAAACTTCCTTTTAACTGTTTAACAAATGTTCTGTCGTTGGATAAAAATGTAAATTCACAAATACAATACACAATTAAAATCTGCATAAAACTTATCACTAACTATTTATACCAACTTTAATGCGCCACGTAAATAAAAATCTGACATGGTTTGTTGCAGGTATATTGTTTGCCATACTGTGGGCTTCAGCTTCTACTGCAACAAAGATCGGGCTCATTGTGGCGCAACCACTGATGATTGCTGAGATGCGGTTTGCACTTGCTTCCGGCATCATGTTGCTGGTATCTCATTTTGTTTTAAAGCAACGTTTACCATCAGGTAAAGAATGGAAACAGTTATCGGTTTATGGCATATTAAACATCAGTGTTTATCTCGGTTTATATGTGATTGCCATGAAAGAAATTACAGCGGGGATTGGCGCATTGGCAGTTGCAGCCAGCCCGGTTATGATCAGTTTCCTGTCTGTTTTTTTTCTGAAGAAGAAACTGCATATTTCAATCATCATTTCAATTATTGTTTGCATCATTGGTGTGGTATGTGCATCGTATCCTTTATTAGGCGGTGCAGGTGTAAGTGTAGAAGGCCTGTTGATTATTTTTCTCAGCATGTTATCATATTCTGTAGGTGCCATTTATTTCTCTTCCAAATCATGGGATGGGCTTTCATTGCTCACTATTAATGGCTGGCAAACATTACTCGGTGGTTTATTCTTACTACCTGTTGCACTGTTTTTCTATAAAAACAAAGACAATAGTTTCAATGGCCAATTCTGGTTTTCAGTAAGCTGGCTTGCAATACTTGTTTCCATTTTTGCAGTACAACTCTGGCTCTGGCTTTTAAAATTAAACCCTGTGCGTGCAGGCTTGTGGTTGTTTCTTTGTCCGTTGTTTGGATTTATCATTGCTGCATGGGTATTGAATGATGTCATCAACATTTATACTGTTGTCGGAATTGTATTGGTAGTTTTGGGATTGTTATTATCAAGGTTGGAAGTAAAGAAAAGCGAAGTGTTGTTTGATTAACAGTAGGGATGGGGCAAATGAGTTCACTATTATTTTTGTTGATGTATATTTTTCGGAAGTTGTGCAAAAAAATAGTTGATGATTATACTTTTCCAAGTTTCTTAACTGTAGTTTATTTATTACCTTTGCTATTAAGTCTGCAATACATGAATGTCGACTCCATGTCGTTGGTTTGCGGTTAGCAAGTCTTAGTGTATGAGCGGACTTATTTTATTTCCGGGTGTCAAAGGATTTTTCTTGTTGTCATAATAGTTGCCCCATCCTTTTATTTTATTTTCATCGTATAAATCCACTACTAAAGATATTTTTTCTTTTATGAGATTGTAATATCGAATTTCACCCTTTTCAAAAACTCTTTGAACTGCCCAACATAAATAATCTGCAAGGTTTAACAAAGGTTCTCTGGTTGGTGGTTGCACATCAAATTCAATTTGGGTTTTCATTTTTTCTTTCCTGTTTTTCTCAAAAAAACGCTGTTTGGCCTTTGCTAATGCCAGATTCAAATTGGTATGCTTTGTACTTTGCCCCCGCTCTGATACATGCAAAATCAATTTGTCATAAGATTGAAATTTATTTTTGAGCAGATGTGATAATAAATCAGCATAAAAATATTCCTGTTTCCCTTTATGCCTTGTTACAAATCTTTCAATATCCTTTCTTCCTACTACTGCTTCCAATGAACAATCTATCGTTTTTATAAGATCAAAAAATTCTTTTCTGATTTCAGGTAAATCATCTGTCGCATGAAGGTAATATCCCCCTTTACTTTTCTTCTTCCTGACACTGGGAACATCATAAAATGAATTATCAGCAATTGACTGCTGCAAATTCACAATTGCTCTTCTCACCTCATTTAATGGATCAGATATTTTTACCATACCCATAATAAAAACTAAAGAAACACCTTGTTGCCCAATCCCACTAATTTTACCTTTCATAAAAAATGTCGTATCACCTGCTTCATCAATAAACCGATGATATTGATTTTCGTTCTTTTTCATTTAAACATATTTTCAATTTTGTAATAACTAATCTAAACAAGAACTGAAATTTTAACCCCAAAATTTGGTTTCAATTTCATGTCATAAATTGCTTATCATATCTGGATGATTGAATATTATCAATTAAAAAATATAATAATCAGATGTTTGATTCTACTAAAATACGCTATGCCTATTTTAAAACATTATTTTCAATAGATTGCGAATGCAACATTTTTTCTGATTAAGTCAGAAAGTGTTTTTTTAATTCATATAAATCAACAATGAAACAAAAAACCATATTGCCCTCCCTGCTGTTGGCTGCATTATTTTTTATGCAACAGCAATGCATGGGCCAGGAGTTGCCATCATATCCAGACACAATTTTCTCCGCTTATTACCGGCAACGCGCTTCACATTTTATTACATTACCACAATCAAAAAGTGATATTATTTTTCTAGGCAACAGCATTACTGATGGCGCAGAATGGAGTGAATTGTTCCAGGACAGCAAGATAAAAAACCGTGGTATCAGCGGTGATATTTCAGCCGGCGTTATTCACAGACTTGCTGCAACTATGAAAGGAAAACCTGCAAAAATTTTCCTGCTCATCGGTATCAATGATATTGCCAGGAATATACCAGTAGATAGTGTTGTAAAAAATATTTTAATCATTGCAGGTTATGTGCAGCAGGTTTCTCCGGCAACAAAATTATTTGTACAAACTATCCTGCCTGTTTCTGATGTATATGGTAAGTTCACCGGCAACACTGTTATCCCGAAAAAAATTATTGATGCCAATGCATTGATTAAAAAAAATGCAGCAACATTTCATTATACATTTATTGATTTATACAATGACTTTGCAGGTGAGGATGGCAAGCTGAAATCAAATCTTACCAATGATGGCCTGCATTTAAAAGGCGAAGGCTACCTGTTATGGAAACACATTGTTTATCCTTATATGTATGGATTGCAGCAGCAACCTTCGCTTCTTCCATTGCCACAACAAATCAAATTTAATAAAAGCTATTTCCCTTTATATAAATGCAATGAAATTGTCGTAAGCAACGACAGCCTCCGGGTTGAAGCTTTGGAGTTGCAGCAACGATTGTTTCAAAAAAATGTTTCGTCAAAAATTGTTGCATCTGCTGACAATGATGAACCTTATATTGAAATCAGGGCTGGCAATGTTACAGCACCTCAATGCAGTGATGAAGCGTATCAATTACAGGTATCACCGGCAAAAGTTGTCATCACTGCCAACACCCGTCATGGAGTGTTTAATGCCATACAAACATTCATGCAACTGGCACGTGATAATGTGATGGTGGATGGCTGTGAAATACACGACTGGCCTGCGTTTCCATGGAGAGGTTATATGGTAGATGTGGGCAGAAATTTTGAATCAGTGGATTTGCTGAAACAGCAAATTGATGTGATGAGCAGGTATAAGCTCAACATTTTTCATTTTCATTTTACTGAAGATATTGCATGGCGCTTGCAAAGCAAAATGTATCCGCAACTCACAGCTCCCGCAAATATGTTGCGCAACAAAGGCATGTTTTATTCAGAGAGTGACATGAAAGATTTGATTGAATATTGTAAGGAAAGATATATCACGCTGGTACCTGAAATTGATATGCCCGGTCATAGCGCAGCATTTACAAGAGCAACAGGTTTTGATATGCAATCAGATTCAGGGCTTATCATTATCAAAAATATACTCAGGGAATTTTGTTCAACATACAATCTTCCATATTTCCATATAGGCGGTGATGAAGTGCATGTAACCAATCAAAATTTCATGCCTGCAATAATTGACCTGTTGCACAACCTCGGTAAAAAAACAATTGCATGGAGCCCCGGCGCTCAGGTGGATAGTTCTACAATCAGGCAGTTATGGATGAGTGATAATGGTGAAAGAAATGTTTCATCCATGCAGTTCATTGACTCGCGGCACCTCTACATCAACCACATGGATCCGCTTGAGAGTGTGGTCACCATTTTTTTCAGGCAGATTGGTGACACTACAAAACAAACAGCCAATATAATGGGAGCTACACTGTGTTTGTGGCCCGACAGGAGAGTAGAAAATGAAGCCGATGTTTTGAAGATGAACCCTGTGTATCCTGCAATGTTAACTTTCGCTGAAAGAACATGGCGGGGTGGGGGTAGCAAAGGTTGGGTTGCTACTATAGGCGCACCATCATCACCTTCGGCAATACTGTTCCGTGAATTTGAAAACCGTTTGCTGGATCAGCAACAGCAATATTTTGCAACACTTCCATTTCCATATGCAAAACAGTCTGACCTGGTATGGAAACTATATGGCCCTTATAACAATGCTGGCGACCTATCAGAAAAATTCCTCCCTGAGACAGCAAACATCAATGATCCTGTTTTGCAACCTGCTTTATCAGTTGCAGGTGGTACAATTATTTTAAGGCATTGGTGGGCGCCATTAATAAAGGGCGCATTGGATAATCCAAAAGAGAATACCACATGGTATGCCACCACAAAAGTTTGGAGCGATGAGGATGGGATAAAAGATTGCTGGATTGGTTTTAATAATATTTCAAGGTCGCCTGCCACAAATTCGCCAATGCCCGGAACGTGGGATAATCACCACAGTGAAATATGGGTGAATGGAAAATTAATTGCATCGCCACAATGGAAACATGCAAGTTTAAAAGGCGACCCTGAAATGCCTTTGACAGATGAAGGCTATGAATACAGGCAGCCCACAAAAATTTTTATGCATAAAGGATGGAATGATGTTTTGATCAAAGCGCCTATTGGCAGTTTTAAAGGTAAGGACTGGCAAAACCCGGAAAAGTGGATGTTTACATTTGTGGTGTTATAAGAAAAAAACAGGATGTTTAAACAATATCTTTTTTACTGTACTATCATGAGTAATATCTCAACAAATCATATTTCCGTTTATGCCCATTACAATCAAAACCTCTTATAATTTTTTACCTGTTTCTTATCAGCCCGATACCCAAAGTCAATAATGAGATAAACAAAACAAAGATGCCAATATAAAGCAGCCAGATCAATTTAGTTGGTTCGGTTATATTATTACCAATTGCGCCACCGAAAAATCCACCGGATATCAGGATTGCAGAGAGTGGGAAACCAATTCTCACCATCCATTCTGCTCCTTTAGACAAGCCTGCATAGTCAACTAAAACCTGGGCAATTAAAGAAAGGATTACTAAAACACCTGCATGTGCATGCCCTGCCCTGAACATGGATTTTTGAAAATCATTCAACCCCATCTCCTTATGTTTACCGGAAAGTATCTGAAGCAAAAAATAACCGCCATATTGAATAGTCGGTACGACAACCAGGATAATCCCGCACATTAATTTTGTAAGTGATGACATAAGAGTTTTGTTTTAAAAAAGGTTTTATAAAATGGCTTAAAAAAAATTCAGCCAGTTTTTAAAGCTATAACTTTTAATAAAAATCAATCTTCAAAAATGATACCTCAAATTTGCAGAATATTTTTTCCAGGAACTGATTTTATGAAGATTAATGAGAAAGAAATTTGATTTTTCAAAGGTGTTGCATCTGTTATAATTGTTAAGTCTTACATGTATTGATGTTATTCGTTTGCTAATAGTTTGATTGTGTGAAACCAATAAAAAAGCGCTTCTCCTTTTGCAACAAACTTCAATCGCTTATTCATGAAATTATAATCTATGTTGGTTATCAAATATTCTGACAAAGGGATTGTGTTGCTGAATTTCTCTAATGTATTGCTGCCTTTTAAAATAATAGCTGCAAGGTATGCGGCTTTTGATGCTGCAACCTGTGCTTCTAATATCTCAAATTTCCCAATAAAAACAAAGTGGCGGAATTGGTTAATGCCGGTATTGATTTCATTAAATTTTGCTTTCTCATCTTCGGTTTTCAAAATATCCTTTTTTGCTATCAGCAAAGCTGTTTCTATAATGTCCATTAACACTTGTTCAACTGAATTAATTTTTCTTTGAGGCCGGAATGCTATTTCATCTTTTACAGTTTCCAGGAATGATTTCCTGAAAACAGTAATATTCGTTAGTAAATCAAACAAATGACCGATATCAAACAGTTGTTTCAAAATTTCTTTTTCTTTTTCTGTTTTGTAAGGAACACCTGTAGTATTGGGCGCAAATGCTGTGAGTTTTTCGCCAAGAATTGAATTGATATCTGGTGTTGTAATGATTATCCTTTCATTATTTTGCAAGAGCCATTCCGTTTCCAATGGAATTTCTACCAATGCAGGATAATGGTTTTCTGCAAAAAGAATATCCAATAAAATTTCTCTTTCTGGGTTTGATATTTTTTCCCCTTCATAATTTTTGTTGGCAAAATTTGAGTTATAGTAAAACCTGTAATGCGCTTTTGGTATATCACCTTGATAGCTTCGCCTGGTGTCTAACAGCATCCTGGAAAATGCGCTTGACTCTTCAATTTTTAAAAGATATTTTTCCAATTCCTCTTTCCCTGTATCCGGGCTTACAATTATGTCAATATCCACTGAAAAACGCCTGGGCTCTTTCAACAGTAAAATCAAACTTGTCCCGCCTTTAAAAATAAATTTCAACCCGGATAATTGTAATTGCTCAAGCAAATACAAAGCATAAATCATGCTTTCTATTATTGTGGGGTCTTTACTATATTTTTTTCTTTTATCCCTGACCCATTCTGCAGAAAGTGATTTTAATTCAATCATTCAATAAATATTTTGGAATTCCTGTTTTGCCTGCAAAAAAATCTCGCAACCCTTTATCTTTTCTCCTTCGTTTTGCATAATGAAACAATTTTGTAAAATCAATTGCATAGCGGTTATATGCATTGTTGATTATGTGAGTTAGTTCGCTCCCCTGGAATGCAGCAAATATTTTTTTATCAGAAAATAAATCAACAATCAACTTTTCAAGTGTGGTGGTTTTTGTACCGTTAATTTTTTGGATTGGTGACTTTGAAACTAATGGAAGTAAAACAATTGATTTTTCGCTCTCAAATATGTATCGTTCAATTTCTTTTTCCCCTGGTTTAATGAAAATGTCACCCAGCTTTTGCTTTTTTAAATAATCATAAACAGGCTCTAACGCTTCTTTTTCAATTTGCAGAATGGTGATGTGTTTTACAGGGATGTGAAGCATAAATTCGTTTATGATAGACGTTGTCCAAATGCAAAATCTCAACGTTGAGAATTGTTTTTCAACACCTGCGAATATCTTTTTTGTTGATTTGTCTATAGCAGGGTTAAAAACGGGTTTATTAGAAAGCACAAAGAACTCTTTTGAAACAGGGCTTATAATTTTCATTTCTTTCAACTTATAAATATGCCACCTGAAAGTAGTTTCTTTCAAACCAGGTTTTCTCTGTCTGAAGAAAGTGTGAAGCTCTTTGCGGGAAATGGATTTCTTATTCCCGAATCGTTGCCTGAGTTGTTTTATTAATATGTCTTTTGCCATTAATTCTTCCTGTAAAAATAGGAAAACAAACAAAAGACAGCAAATTAAAGAAAGTGGCAAATGTTTGTTTTAAATATTCCTCTTAAAAAATATTGGGTAATATGATTTTAAGATTAATAAATTTTACTGAAAAAATAATCACGATGAAGGCAACAACAACATTGATTTTGATCTTATAAAAGTTTTCATTTCGACAAAAACAAATTTTTGATGATACATCAATATTGATAAGACTGATTACACAAAGTATAACCAGGATATAAATAATGTGCCCAACAATTTGCAAACTGAATTAGCGTTTAGATAAAATGATTCATTTCAAATCCATACTCCCCACTTCGATGTAAGAAGGATGTGTTGCATCGTGCAATATGGTGATGGTTTCCTTTTTAAAATCTTCATCTTTTGCTGTGGGGATATTCATAAACTGTTGCGGGTTTTTATCCACTAACGGAAACCAGGAACTTTGTACCTGTATCATGATTTTATGGCCTTTCAAAAATGTATGCGCCACATCATTCAACTGCAATTTCACCAGCGTAGGTTGATTGGGAATAAATGGCTCAGGTTTTTCAAAACTGTTTCTGAATTTTCCACGCAATACTTCTGCCCTAACCAGTTGTTGGGTGTTGTTTCCATCAGGTAATACATCAATCACCTTCACAATAAAATCTGCATCAGTGCCACTCATGCTTGCATAAAGATTAGCCATAACAGGCCCGAGTATCGTAATGTCCTTATCCAATGCAGCGCTTTCATAATACAAAACATCCGGTCTCTTAGAAGCGAATGCCTGGTCAGCAGCCATGTATTCATTCAACCTGTCATCACTTCTTTTATCAATATAAGGTACTGGATTAGCAGGGTCTGAAATGTATGAATCTTTACCCGCGACATTTCCTTTTTTCAACAACAATTCATGACCTTGATTGAAGTACCATTTTTCTGTCTGCAAATTTTTTGGTGGCCATTTATCAAAGGTCTTCCAAAGGTTGCTACCTGTTACAAACATAGTAGCTTCTCCTGCATTAAAACTGCCTTTCCCTTTGAGGTAATAATTAAAAAAATCAAATTCCGTCTGTTGAAATTTTGCATTCAGGTCGCCACCAAAATTATAACCTGCAAAATGATCCCAGGTTTTTCTTTCCCAACCGCCATGTGTCCACGGACCCATGATGAGCCGGTTATCATTTTCCGGGTTTTGTTGTTCAATTGCCTGATAAGTATTCAATGCACCAAACATATCTTCAGCATCAAACCATCCGCCAACAACTAAAGTTGCAGGCCGGATATTTACTAGATGCGGCCTGATATTTCTTGCCTGCCAGTATGTATCTTTTGTAGGATGTGCCAGGTATTCATTCCAGATCTTTGCTTTGTTGTGATAGAAACTATCATTGTAATGATGCAAAGCTCCCATCTGCTGATAAAAATCAAATACATCTTTGATATCAAGCGTTGGGTTAACAGGTGGGTTTCTCATTCTTGGCCCTGTTCGGGGTGCATCAAAAAAATTTTCAAAACTGAAATTATCCATTAAGAAAAATGCACCACGGTGGTTGGCATC
This sequence comes from uncultured Parafilimonas sp., assembly GCA_964400415.1. Lineage (GTDB taxonomy): Bacteria > Bacteroidota > Bacteroidia > Chitinophagales > Chitinophagaceae > Parafilimonas. Next base: position 55,914 of record CAYNTP010000013.1, on the reverse strand, counting down.
ATCGCCTTCAAATTCATCAGTTACCGGCGCTTGCGGTGATACTGCTTTTATAGCAGGATGTGCACCGGGCAAAGAAGCTGTAGCATAAAAACCGGGATATGAAATTCCATATAAACCAACCTTACCATTATTGTGACGGATGTTTTTTAATAACCAGTCAATAGTATCATAAGTATCACTGCTTTCATCCACCTGTGTATTGTCTTTTTTATTATCAATAGCAGGTGTCATTTCCTGGAACTGTCCTTCACTCATATACCTGCCACGAACATCCTGGTAAACAAAAATGTATTTTTCCCTTACAAATAAATGATTGGGGCCAAGCCTTTGTTTATACTTGTCTTCACCATAAGGCCCCACTGAATAAGGTGTACGTTGCATGAGTATGGGATAGTCCTTCGATGTATCTTTTGGAATATAAATACTGGTAAACAATTTTATACCATCCCGCATGGTGATGTTCACTTCTTTCTTGAAATAATTATCCCTGATATATACTGAATCAGGCGAAGTAAATGGTTGCGAACAGGAATCAAGAACAAAAACAATGCAGCAACAGAAAAATAATGAGAAGTATTTCATGCACTAAAAATAATGATGATTGTAGGAATAAAAATTTTCCTTGTATAGAAAAATAAAAAGCGCCTGTTTTTTTGTAGAAACAAGCGCTAATAATTTTATTGAAAAAAAATTGAGTCTGCTATTTATTGATGATTGGCATACCAAAGGCTGGCATATTTATCGGTCAGCAGGAAGTTCTGGAATCGGTTTGATAATGTGTCCTGCCCTTCTGCATTAGCATGTAAGCCATCAGCAGTTTCACTTTCAATCCAGGAAAAACCATCAGTTGTTCTTGGTGTTGAATCAGCCCATTGATAAAAACCCCATGCCAACATAGGTACAACAGCGCTATCACCTTTATACTCCATGCCCGGTACCTCATTTATCTGGTCCTGGATAGCCCATTTTGTAGCCCACCCAAAATAATAAGGTGATGGTTCCCTGTTCCATAAAGCGCTCACATGAAAAGTCCTTGTCCTTGCTAAGGAATAAACCACTTTAAGGTTTGGAAATTTTTGTTTAAAAACACGAAGGCATGCTTCTAAGGATTCTTTTACCAGGTTTGGTCTTTCCGGCCAAGTCACAATTCGTGATGTATCATCAGTTTCCAGGTACAAAATCTGTACCTGTCGGTAACTTGATTTAGTGTTTTTTAATACCAATGTTACATGATCCCAATACTTGTCTTCAGGATTTCTGATACTGTTTAATGAAGCTTCAGTTTTACCATTATTACAACTTAACATTTTTAGTTTTGGATTGGTCAAAGGGTTGCCCTTTGTTTTACTAATCAAAGATTTCATGTTGTGGCCGCCTGTGCTCCCACCCATTGAAATAAAAAGAATTTTTGCAGATGATAATGATGAAGGGTTACCAAAAGTATCCAAAGGTGTAATGCTTTGTGATACAGAAAATAAATCATCTGCATAAGTGCCCGATGCAACATTGGATCCATCAGGATATAATCCACCAATCGAATCATTATAGGTGGAAGTCCCTATCTCATCAATCGGGACATTGTAAGGATCAACGATTACTGCTTCATTCTGGCTGGCATTGATGTGATTAAAATTTTCTACATCGTCTTGTTTTGAGCAACTGATCAAAAGTGTAAATGCAACAAGGGTGAGTCTGAATTTCATAAATGGTGTTTTTAATTATAATTAATGAATAATGCCTATTTCCTAAACATTCATATAACAGGTATTCAAAGAAAAGTTATAGTGAAAAAATTTTTAAGTGGGCAGGTAATAAATCCCGATTATTATTATTGATAGCAATAATAGCTGGGGTAACAATTTTATAAATATGTATTTCGTTGAATACTTGCTCAAAGAAAGTACGGATAAATGGTGAATTTGTTTTCATAGCTTACAGGTTAATTATGAGTATAGGAACCAGAAAAAAAGATAAACAGCTATAAAGATATTACAAACAGGTAAAATCCTATAATAAAAATTTTCACAATTTAATTATTATTCATTTTCCAACATTTCAAATATTCACTACTTCCTTTCCAAATGGCGCCAATGTTATTTCAATCAATTTCAGGTGTTGTAACGCAAACGGGATTCCAATAATTGTAATGCATAAAAATGCTGCAGAAATGAGATGGGCAATAGCAGTATAAAGCCCACCGGTGATTATCCAGATTAAATTAAATAAAAGTGACAGGCAACCTCCTGATGAAGGTTTAGAAATTGCTTTTTTTCCAAAAGGCATCAGCACAAATGAACCGATCTTAAAACACTGCATGCCGAATGGAATTCCAATAATGGTAAAACAAAGTATAAGGCCACCGAAAAAATATCCAAGCGCAGCAAAAAAACCACCGAAAATAAGCCAGAGCAAATTGCCAATTGAATTCATCTGCTAAAAATAAACTGGTTTCAGTTATCTTCATTTTTTTATTACATATATGGCAATCAATATGCAAACTTTCAGGACAAGGGCATTGACCGCACTTGTATTCGTAGCAGTCATGGCTCTTGGCCTATTACTTAATCAATGGTCGTTTTTTATTTTGTTTACAGTTATTCATTTCGGTTGCTGGCACGAGTATAAAAAAATTGCAGGCATCATTAATCCTGGTTATAAAACTGTTTCTCCTATTCATGCTTTTGCAATGGCGATTGCAGGCTGGGGATTTATGATGTGGATGATGGGTGATGCTTATAAAATTAACGGGATTATCCTTAACGAGATTGGATGGAAACTAATGATAGGCATGTTTGTAATATCATTGGCAGCAGCATTGATGACCAATAAAAAATTAATTCTTAAAAATTTGTTGATTTCCATTGGAGGTTTTTTATATATCTCATTCTGTTGCGGCTGTATGATGGATCTCCGTTCTGAAGGCATTATGCCTGATGGTTTTTTCCAGATGGATTTAGGATTAATTCTCCCGGTATTATTAATCGTTACCATGTGGATCAATGACACGATGGCTTATATTGTCGGTTCACTGATTGGCAAAACACAGTTGACTACCATATCACCCAAAAAGACCTGGGAAGGAACAATCGGTGGTGTAGTTTTGGCAGTGGCTGCCATTACAATTTCAGGCAACCTTATTTTTAAAGCAGACGTAATACAGCTTCTCATCCTTTCAACAATTGCATGCATCACCGGGATTTTTGGCGACTTATTTGAAAGCAAACTGAAACGCAAAGCTAATATCAAAGACAGCGGCCAGATCATGCCCGGGCATGGTGGCTTCCTCGACAGGTTTGATTCGTTGTTGTTTGCAACAGTTTTTGTATGGCTGTATATAAAACTCTTTATGTAATTGATTGCATAAAAAGCATTTTGCTTCTCTATATTTGTAGCCAATTTTCATTATGACAATTCACAGGGAAGGATACAGGATCATTGCAGTGAGCGCATTTATTTTTGTGCTGGTAAATATACTCAGCTTCTATTTTTTTGGCAATAGTATTCCATGGCTGGCATATACTTTATTTTTGATAACTCTTGTCCTCTTCCTGTTGATATTATTTTTCTTCCGTATACCCAACCGCGTTCATACTTTTTCTGAAACTAAAATAGTTGCCCCGGCCGATGGTAAGGTAGTAGTGATCGAAGAAATTGAAGACGCAGAATATTTTCATGACAAACGTCTCCAGGTAAGCATATTCATGAGCCCTTTAAATGTGCATGTAAACCGTGTACCTGTTGATGGCACTGTTATCTATAACCATTATCACAAAGGTGAATACCTCGTTGCATGGCATCCAAAATCATCCGTATTAAATGAAAGACACAGTATCGTTTTAGAAAATGCCAATGGTGCAATTCTCGTAAAACAAATTGCAGGCGCTCTGGCAAAACGTATCTGCAACTATGCACACCCCGGAAAAATTTTTAAACAGGGAGAAGAATTTGGGTTTATAAAATTCGGCAGCCGTGTGGACATGTTATTACCACTTGATGCAAAAGTGGAAGTACAACTTGGACAGGTAGTAAAAAGCGGCGTTACTGTCATCGCATCTTTTAAACAAAACTGATCATAGCAACAACCTGCTCTAAATATTTTTGATCAGTTGTATCAAAAAAATTCAGTTGGTCACTGTCAACATCCAATACAGCTACCACCTGGTTATTTCTTATCACCGGCACTACTATTTCAGAACTTGATAAACTGCTGCAGGCAATATGGCCAGAAAATTTTGAAACATCATCCACGATAATTGTTTTTTCTTCAGCCCAGCTTGTACCACAAACACCTTTCCCTTTCCTGATGCGGGTGCATGCAACCGGCCCCTGGAAAGGCCCCACAACCAATACATCATTTTTTACAAGATAAAAACCTACCCAAAACCAATTGAACTGTTCTTTCAATGCAGCCACCACATTGGCAAGGTTGGCTATCAAGTCTGTTTCACCTTCCATCAATCCTTGTATCTGTGGAATCAATGATTGATACTGTTCTTCTTTTGTTCCTTCAATTACATTCAAATCTTCAGCCATAAATATTTTGTTTTTGAAAAAATACTTTTTAACATCAACACAATCAAAAAATATCTTCCAGTTCCTGCAGGTGATGGATGGTGTAAGTGGGTTGCACCGTCGTAAAAGCCTTGATATGGTTTACAAAAATCGTATCCAGTCCTGCATTCATAGCTCCCTTAATATCTGCTTCAATATTATCACCTATCATGATGCTTTCTTCTGTTTTTGCATCGGCAGCTTTTAAAGCAAATTCAAAAATTTCTTTGTTGGGTTTTAAGCTTCCTGCCAGTTCTGAAGTAATGATTTCTTTAAAATAATTATGAAGGTTGCTATGTTTTAATTTATCATGCTGCACGCTTTCAAAACCATTCGTGATCAGGTGCAGCACATAATTTTTATTAATGAGATAGTCAAGAATTTCTATTGTGTAAGGGAAAAGGTTTTTACGGTTTGGTAGCCCTGCTAAAAAATCCGCAGCCATTTCTCTTGCTAATTTTTCATCTGCGATTTTAAAATCAAGCAAAGACAGCCACACACGTTTCCATCTTAATTCTTCCTGTTTGATAAACCCTTTTGTATATCTGTCCCACAACCTGTCATTGTGAAAACTATACCGTTCAAAAAATGAATCAAAATCGCCTACACCTTTCTGGTGTAATTCATATTTATCATACAATTCACTGAAAGTTTCTTTGGCATTGGCCTCAAAATCCCATAACGTATGATCAAGATCAAAAAATAAATGTTTATATGCCATATTAATTGCTGCGCAAATTTAGATTTGTATTTTGTAACAAATTATTGAAAGGCCATGTAACAAAGTTGTGCAGGCAATAAAGGAAAATCGTTCTTTAGTACAACTGCAACATTGAACGGCAAAGTTGCAATACTTTCAAATAACGTGATAAAAATTCTGAACTATGCGGCAACACAGTTCTTCATCATCTGGCACAAATATGAATGTAATCATAACAGGCGCTTCAAAAGGATTGGGCAAAGCCATTGCAGAAAAATTTGCTGCAAAGGGTAACCGGCTTTTTATATGTGCAAGAAATGAAGCAACGCTGCAGGCAACAAGAACGGAACTGTTGCAACAACATCCAGGTTGTGAAATACACGCCATTGACATTGATATCAGCGAGAAACAAAATGCCATCAGCTTTGGTAATTATTGTTTGCAATATGGCGCCCCATCAATTGTAGTGAATAATGCGGGTACATTTTTACCCGGTAATATTTGCGATGAAGCAGATGGTGTATTTGAACAAATGATGGCATCCAATCTCAACAGTGCTTACTACCTGACAAAAACTTTGTTACCGAAAATGATGGAAGCAAAAAGCGGTCATATTTTTAATATGTGTTCTATTGCATCATTGGCAGCATACAACAATGGTGGTAGTTATAGCATCAGCAAATTTGCTTTGTTGGGTTTTACAAAAAACTTAAGGCATGAATTAAAAACATACAATATAAAAGTTACAGCAGTCATCCCGGGTGCTGTTTATACTGATAGTTGGAGTGGTGCGGGTGTGCCGGAAGACCGCATTATGCAAAGCAGTGATGTTGCCAACATGGTGTATGCCGCATCACTGTTATCACCACAGGCCTGCGTGGAAGAAATCATCCTGCGGCCACAGTTGGGTGATTTATGATTCTTATCAACTCAGTTGATTGATAAAAAAATATTTTAAACAAAAATGAACGAGCCTTTAATTATAGTTTCAGGGAAAGACGGACAGTTGGGTTGCGAGTTAAATAACCTTGCTTCTTCTTATCCGGATTTTCAGTTTAAATTTCTTGACCGCAATGAATTGAATATTACTGATGATGCTGAACTAAAAAAGGTCTTTCAAAAATTCAAACCGCAATTCTTTATCAACTGTGCAGCATACACTGCAGTTGATAAAGCAGAAAAGGAACAGGAAACAGCATACTGCATAAATGCGGAAGCAGTGGGTAATATTGCGAAGCTGTGCAATCAACACCACACAACACTCATTCATATTTCAACAGATTATGTTTTTAATGGAAAAGCCACAAAACCATATCAACCCGGTGATACAACAGACCCGGTGAATTATTATGGTTATACAAAATGGCTCGGCGAACAGTTGGCTATCAACAATAACCCCGGCACTATCATTATCCGCACTTCATGGGTGTACAGTAAGTATGGAAATAATTTTGTAAAAACCATGTTGCGTTTAATGAATGAAAGAAAAGAAATCAGTGTGGTAAATGACCAGCATGGCTCTCCCACTTATGCGAAAGACCTTGCCGAAACTATCTTGAGGATTGTAGATAACAAAAATTCAATTCAGCAAAACCAGCAACACATTCATCAGCATCTATCACATGCGCCTTTCATTTATCATTACTGCAATGCAGGCATTATTTCATGGTATGATTTTGCATTTGCAATCAAAGAAATAAAACAACTGGATTGCCTCATCCATCCTATTCCCACCACATCATATCCCACACCTGCAAAGCGGCCTGCTTATTCAGGTATGGATACATCAAAAATTTCAGAAGATTATCATCTGCAAATAAAACCCTGGAAAGAAAGTTTAACCAACTGCCTGCAATTATTGTGAATGAATTTTATTTTTGATGATATTAAATTTTTTCTATGGCACATTGGCTTGTAAAATCAGAACCTTCCACATATAGCTGGGACCAGTTGGAAAAAGATAAACAGACATTCTGGGATGGCGTTCGCAATTACGCTGCACGTATCCATCTGAGGAATATGAAAAAAGGCGATGAAGTATTATTTTATCACAGCAATGAAGGCACAGAAATAGTTGGCATTGCGAAGGTGGTTAAAGAAGCATACCAGGACCCGACAACTGATGACACCAACTGGGTAGCTGTTGATTTAAAGCCGGTGAAAAAAATAAAAAAACCGGTTTCGCTTTCGCAGGTGAAAGCAGAACCAAGATTAAAAAATATGGCGCTTGTTCGTTTGGGCAGGTTGTCCGTTCAGCCGGTTACTGATGAAGAATGGGAAATAGTGATGGAGATGGGTGGAATGAAATAAATTCAAAGAGTGAATTTTCTTTTCTCAATCAATTGCTTCAAACAAAGCTTTTATTTTACAGCAAACAGTAGCATCCTGCTTTACAATTTTTGTATTGGTTTGAATTGAATTATTTTCTTTTTTATACTGCACCCGGAATTCAAGAACAGGACTTTCAGCAGGAACAACCATTGCAGAAAAACGGATGTCATCTGCTTTTTTTAATTGCAATTTTTTCTCAAAAAAAACTTCCACCAGTTCTTTTGTCATCTGCAACATACACGCGCCTGGTAAAACCGGTTGACCGGGAAAATGGCCTTTAAAAATTTCATGGTCAGCATCTAATGCCACCTGTGCAATTATCGTGTTGTTTTCTTCAGCAATATTTTTAATGCTATACAGGCTGTCTTTCAACATATAGGTTTCAGTTTATGGCAGACAACAGTATCAAAGAATGATACCTGCCCTGGAAAAAATTATAAATAAGAACATTCTTAAATGTCTTTTTCAATGCTGGTTTCTTATCAAGACAAACAGGAAGCTGTTGCTTTTTCAAAATGTTGGAGGCAAGCCATGTGGCAAATGATGATGATGTAGGATATTCACCACACAAATGTTTGTAGTTAATGATTGAGTTATCTGGAAAAACTGATTGCTCTATTGCATCATAAAATGATTTATATCTTATATCACCGTTCCTTCCCGTGATGACAATGTCAATATCATTTGCAGCGAGATTATTTTTCTGAAGGAATTTTTCAATCCATGTTTTTGCTTGAGAAAAATCTTTTTGATTTTGTAATAACTCCAAATCATCTATCTGCGCATAATTCATTTCAGAAGCTTCATTACTCAATACAAAAAATGCTGTGCCTTCACCAACCAGGCTTCCTCTTGTTCCCGATTTATACAAATCAAAATTTGAAACAGGTTCCTGTTTGTATAAACCGAAACGTTGCAACACACCAAAAGTAAATTCAGTTATTTCATCTGCGCTTCCGGTTAAAATATGCTTTGCTTTATTTTCATGCAGCAACAACATGGCATCAATCCATGTGTGTTCAAAAGAAAAACTGCGATGGGCAAATGTATTATTGTAAGCATGACATTTTAAAGACAAAGCAATTTGAGCGCCCACTGTATTATGTGTTGACTGTATGAATGGCGTGGGTGATAGCATAGCTTCATCCAACTCAATAATTTTCTTTAAAAATTTTTCAGATTCTTCCATGCATCCATAAGCAGTGCCTGTGATGATGGCATCTACATTTTCCAAACCCGCTTCCTGGACAGAACGGATAGCTGGTGCCAACCCCATCCGCATGATACGGCTCATCCTGCGCAATTGTTTCTTATCAATAACTGATGAATAATCGGGTTCAATTACTGATAAAAAATTATTCGTGTATTCAACAGGTGCCTGTGAAAAAATTTCATGGTCAAAACTTTTTTGCGGAGATATGCAGGATGTAGAACGGATAAATGTCTTCATAGTTTAGATTTTTGAAAAGATTAATGAAGTACAATTACCGCCGAAGCCAAAAGAATTGGAAAGCGCATTTTGTATCGGTACATCTTTCTGCAATTTTTTTTCAACAACAAAAGGAAGTTCCGTCATTGGTGTTTCAAGTCTTAGATTTGGAAACACCAGGTTATGTTTTACAGCAAGACAGGAAAATACTGCTTCAATGCTGCCACTTGCACCAAGGGTATGGCCTGTGAAAGATTTTGTCGAACTCATTTTAGGATAACGTGGATGAAATAATTTTTCTATCGCCTTGCCTTCTGACAAATCATTGTTGAAAGTGCCAGTGCCATGCAGGTTGATATAATCAATATCATTTGCTTCAAGCCCAGCATCTTTTAATGCACCCTGCATCGCCAGCAAAGAACCAATACCTTCAGGTGATGATGCCGTCTGATGAAATGCATCATTGGCATTGGCGTAACCCTTCAGTTCGCAATACATATCTTTATTCAAAGAAGCAGCCACTTTTTCTGAAACCAATGTAACATAACCTGCGCCTTCACCTAAATTCAAACCATTCCTGTTTTCATCAAAAGGCTTGCAAAACCTGGAATCCAAAATCAATAAAGTATTAAAACCATTGAGTGTAAATTTTGCCAGTGCATCAACGCCACCTGCAACTGCCACATCAAGCATCCCTGCTTTTATCAACCTTGCAGCAAACATGATGGAGCTTGCAGATGAAGAACAGGCAGTGCTTATTGTTGCATTGAATGAATTCAGTTGAAGCCTGCCTGCAACTATTTCAGTTGTCATACCACATTCATGATTGACCACATCGTGTAAATCGCCGGCGATATTTTTTTTAAATGAGTCATTAAAAAAAATTTCCGTTTTATCCATCCCACCAACAGTGCTGGCAGAAATAAATCCTGTTTTTAAACTGTCTATATTATTGATTGCAGCATCATTCAATGCTTCCTGAGCAGCAATCATACTCAACAACATTGTGCGGGTCGAATTACCGGGCAAACCTGCTTTCAATGCCAATGCTGCATTGTCCAATTTTACTTCTGCAACAGGGATTTCTTTTGCATGCAGAGTTTTGAGAAATTTTATTTCATCCATACCAGGCCTTTCATGCACCAATGCATCAAGGCATTCATGTACATTGTTGCCAATGGATGAAATAATTCCTAAACCTGCTATGAAAATCCTTTCACTCATTTGCTAAAAAAAACTTTTTCCATTTCAACTTTTGAAAACATGGGTGAATCATCTTTTTTATTTCTTCCCGTCAAAAATAATACTGCATTATAATCTTCACCAAACACATCCACCCATCCGCAAATACAAAGCTGAATTTTATTTTCTTTCATTAAACCTGCAATATATTTTTCAAGAAAACCTGCATCAAATTTTTCAAAAACAAAAAAAGCATTTTCTCCTTTAAAATGATGCCGGATACAAATTTCCCCCATCACTATATTGGGCAAAGTATAAACAAACAAACCCGGGCTTGCAAAAGTTTTTGTTGTTTCAAAATACTTCACATCAGCATCAAGACTTGAATAAGAATTGGTAAGAACAATCCCTGTTTCTTCCGGTTTATAAATATTTATTTCTTCATCTTTCAGTAAAACTTCAGCAGCGAGAAAACCCAGTTTGCTGAGGTTATCCATTTTATAAAATTTCGGGTAATCAATTTTTAGTGAATGATATACTTCAGAAAGAAAAGAAGATAATTTACCTGTTGACGCAGCAAAAACTTTTGTATTGTTTTTTAAAACAACATTGTTGCGGATAACACAAGTGGATATGATATAATTTTCTTCCAATATTTTTTATTTACCAAAAATGACTGCTGCATTGCAACCGCCAAAACCTGATGCTGTTTTCAGGCAATGCTGCAATGGCGCATTGATTATTTTATCACAAATATTAATGTGCTTTGAAACACCCATCTCTTCAAATCCTTTGGTAGGTATCACAGTGTTTTGCATTAACGATTCCAAAGAAATAATTGATTCAATCAACCCTGCTGCGCCTAAAGTATGGCCATAAAAAGCTTTCAAACTATTTACAGGTGGCGCAGTAAGTTGAGCAGCTGCTATTGCTTTTGATTCCATTTCATCATTATACAAAGTGGCTGTGCCATGTGCCGAAATAAAATCAATATCATCTGGCGATAAATTTGCATCAGACAATGACTGTTTGATGCAATTGCATAATTCATCACCTGTCCTTGAAGGGCCGGAGATATGATTGGCATCATTGCTTACAGCGCCACTCAACACTTTTAATTCAACCTGGTTTTTTTCTAGACTATTCTTTGGATGAGATGAAAGAATAATTGTAGCTGCTGCTTCACCCAAATTAATCCCATCCCTGTTTTTATCAAAAGGTTTACAAATACCATTGCTCAATGCCTGGAAAGATTGAAAACCTGAATACACAAATTTTGTGATGACATCAGCCCCAGCCACAACCACTGTTTCATATACACCTGAATGGATAAAACGCATGGCAGTTAAAATGGCCAGCACACCGGAAATACATGCGTTGGAAACAACAAGTGGCGGATGATGAAAATGAAAATGCCCGGCTATTTTTTTTGCAGAAGCAGACAATGAAATTCTTTGTTTCAACGCATCATTGAAAGGTTCAGTTTCCAGCAAACTGATATTACCTTTTGTTGTTGAAATGATGAGCAGGGTTTTTTCATCATTCAAATTAATTCCTGTTTGCTCAACCACCTGGCTGATAGAAGCCATCAACAACTGTTCAAACTTTGTGTATTCCTTATTGGTGATAAAAATTTCTTCATCAAACAAAGAAGCAAAAAAAGGTTCATCATTGATGCGGGGATTAACATGTTGTTTTACCGATGAGATATTTTTCAACAGGCAGGAAAAATTTTCCGCTGTTGTATTACCCAATGGTGAAACAATGTTATGGCCAATGATAAATGCTTCTTTCATGAATACTGATTCGACTGCAATATAAGCAGTGAAATCAATGGTTGAAAACAGGTTATTAGTTGAAACAAAATCTGCAGAGTATTTTTGCCACATGCATTATGTTTCTGCTGAGGGTATTACCAAGGGTTTCCGCGCCGATGTATTGTTTCAGAATATTTCATTTCATATTTCCGAAGGAGATAAAATTGCACTTGTTGCCCGTAATGGATTTGGCAAATCCACTTTGCTCAAAATCCTGGCAGGTAAAGAAACTGTGGATGAAGGGACATTATGGATACACAAAGATGTTACAGTAGCATTATTTGAACAGGACCCAAAGTTTGATGAAGATAAAACCGTACTGGAAAATATTTTTCATTATAACCATCCTGTCATTAATGCCATTAAAGAATATGAAAATGCAGTAGAGAAGGGTGATGAAAAAATATTATCACAGGCATTGATTAAAATGGATGAACTCAATGCCTGGGGATTTGAAAGTAATGTAAAACAAATTTTAGGCAAGCTTAATATACATCAACTGCAATCTGCAATACATGATTTAAGCGGTGGCCAACGCAAAAGGATTGCTTTGGCCCAAACCCTTATTGACATTGGGTTTGAGCACAAACATACTTTGCTGATGATGGATGAACCTACCAACCATCTTGATATTGAAATGGTGGAATGGCTGGAACATTACCTGGGTCAGCAACATGTTACATTGTTACTCGTTACACATGACCGGTATTTTCTTGAAGCCATCTGCGAAGAAATATGGGAAATAGATGGAGGTAAATTATATACTTACAAAGGCGATTATCAGAATTATCTTGAAAAGAAATCAGCCCGTATTGAAAACGAACAAGCCAATATTGATAAAGCAAAAAACCTGTACAGGCGTGAGTTGGAATGGATGCGTAAACAACCAAGGGCACGCTCAACAAAATCAAGGAGCAGGATTGATGCATTTGCAGAGACCGAACAAAATGCCAGGAAAAAAATTGTGGATGAACAGTTGCAACTGCAGATAAAAATGAGCAGGATGGGTGGGAAAGTGGCAGAGATGAAAAAAGTATATAAATCTTTTGGTGGTACCATCATCCTGAAAGGTTTTGATTATACTTTTAATAAAGGCGAAAGAGTTGGTATCATTGGTAAAAACGGTGTCGGCAAATCTACTTTCATCAATATGCTGCAAGGGCTTGAACAACCGGATAGCGGTAAAATAAATATAGGTGATACAATAGTGTTTGGAAATTTTTCTCAGCAAGGCCTGATGTTTAAAGAAGATATGCGGGTGATTGAATATGTAAAAACATTTGCTGAAAATTTTCCATTGGCAAAAGGTGGCAGCCTGAGTGCAGCTCAATTTCTCGAACTATTTTTATTTTCTCCGGAAAAACAATACACCTATCTTTCATCATTGAGTGGTGGTGAAAAAAAACGTTTACAATTATTAACTGTCTTATTCCGCAATCCCAATTTTTTAATCCTTGATGAACCCACCAATGATCTTGATTTGCCAACTTTAAGTGTGCTGGAAAATTTTTTACTTGAGTTCCCCGGCTGTGTAATCATCGTTTCGCATGACAGGTATTTTATGGACAAACTGGTTGATCATTTATTTGTTTTTGAAGGCAATGGTGTAATCAAAGATTTTCCTGGAAATTATACTCAGTACAGGATGGAGTCATTAAACAATAATCAACAAACGACAACAGAGCGCAAACAAAAAACAATTGATAACAGGAATACAACAGCTACAAGAAAATTAAGTTATAAAGAGAAGAGAGAATTTGAACAACTGGAAAAAGAAATTCCCGAATTGGAAACCGAAAGAAAAAACCTGACAGATAAATTAAGCAGCAATATTAATTATGATGAGATATCTGCTATCAGTGAAAGATTGCTTGAAATAAATTTTTTACTTGATGAAAAAGAAATGCGTTGGCTTGAGCTGAGTGAATTAGCAGGCTAATTTACTCTGTTACAATAATACAAATGAAGCAAAAAAAATTTGTGATAACGATTGTGAAAAACACCTATAATTTTTTCAATTACTATTTAAAAAATTTTATAAATTGTTTCCCAATATCTTTAACTTACGTTAAATATTAACAAAGCTATTCGCCGAGAAAAAGCACTTTTTATCTGCAACACAATTTAAGGGTAAGCTGAAAACCTTATAAAAGAGTAAGCATTTTTTCAAAAAACAAAAACTTCAAAATGAAAAACAATTTAACCACTGCAATGGCAACTTTGTTGCTATTATGTACTATGCAAACTGTAACTGCACAACAATACTGGAAAATGGGTGGTAACACCCCCGGTACAGACACCACATTAGGTACCAAAAACAGTAAAGACCTTATTCTAATTTCAAATAATTTAGAGCGGCTCAGGATAACAAAAGATGGGAAAATAGGAATAGGCACATCCAATCCAAACACTATTTTTCATGTTGCCGGAACCCAGACTATGGGTGGCGACCTGACATTTTTAAAAGGAACCCAATCTATACAATTTGCAAATCCGGGCAACAATCCCCACCCAATGATTTATATGTTTAAATCAGGTACTGTTAACCCCGACCGGATGGTCATTTCCCTTTCTCCAACTTATCCTGACTGGGGCCTTCAATTCGCTGATAATTTAAACCAATTTAACTTCCTGGGAGGAGGATCATCAAACAGGCTTGCAATTAATCTTTCCAACGGATATATTGGAATTAATAATCCATCACCTTCATATAAATTAGATATTGTAGGTGATGAAATGATTAATGGAACATTAAGGTTCAAAGATTCTTCAGATGGGATACAGTTTGCTAATCCCAGTACAACTTCAAATCCAATGATAACCATGTTTGCATCAGGAACAGTAAATAAAGATAGAATGGTGATTGCACATTCACCTGGTTACCCAACCTGGGGATTACAGTATCACGACTCAAATGATGCTTTCGATTTTATTAGCGGTGGCAACAGCAGGCTATATATTAACTTAAGTTCAGGGAATGTTGGTATCGGCACTAATAACCCTTATTACAGACTGGAAGTATGTGGCACCATCAGAGCTAAAGAAGTGCGTGTAGAAACAGGTTGGTGCGATTATGTTTTTGAAAAAGATTATAAGCTCAGGTCTTTTGACGAACTGGAAAAGTTTATCAATGAAAATAAACATTTACCCGGCATAGCTCCAGCTAAAGAAGTGGAAAAGGATGGATTGAAACTTGCTGAAATGAACAAAGCTATGATGGAGAAAATTGAGGAACTGACCCTTTATGTTTTGCAGTTAAATAAAGACAACCAGAAACTGCAAAAAGAAATTGATGAGTTGAAAAAGAAATAAGTTTCCCAATCTTAAAAATGAATTGATATGCAAAAGATATTAAATTATTTCACCGGGAGTATCCGCCCGCCATTGATGGTTTTGCTGATCCTGATCGGCAGCCAGGTGATGGGGCAGAAAGAGCATCCTATAGGTGATTTATACAGTAAAATAGTCAAACCGGGCAGCACGAGGGAATGGGTAAAATTCTGGGATGATAGTACCATAAAAGCCAATACCTTTTTTTCCAGGTTTAAAGACTTACTTAGCCTGACAAATGACGATGTAATGCACCTTGTTAAAACAAAAAAAGATGACATAGGTTTTACGCATTACAAGTACCAGCAATATTATAAAAATCACCGGGTAGTGTTTGGTGAATATATCGTTCACCAGCAACCTGATGGACTAATCACTAAGGCAAATGGCCGTTTGATTTCAGGCCTGAATACAGGAACAAATTATACAGTATCTGAAAAGCAGGCCTTAGCTGATGCACTGCAGTATATGCATGCCAAAAAATACCTGTGGCAAAATGCAGCCATGGAAAAAGCTTTACAGCAGCAACAGAAAAACGATAAATCGACTTATTTTCCAAAAGGCGAATTGGTATTTGCACCGGATAATTATGATGCAAAATTTGAACCTTCAGATTACAGGTTGGCCTGGTTTTTTAAAATATATACTGATGATCCTGATGTAGCTGCCAAAGACGTTTATGTTGATGCAGCAACAGGCCGGGTAATTTACTCTAATGATATTTCTATGAACTGTTCAGGTGGAACCGGTACATCGGCTTTTAATGGCAACGTAAATATCTCTACACTTTTATCCGGAAGTTTGTATTATTCTCACAATGACTGCCAGGCTACTGATATTTATGTGTATAACTGCAATGGTGGCGGAGCTTCAAATACCTATTATACTGATGGTGATAATAGCTGGTCTGACCAATCTGGTGTACAGGCTATGTGGGGGGCTGCACAAACTTATAGTTATTATTATAGTGTCCATAGCCGCCAAAGCTGGGATGGTTCTGCAGGTGATATGATAGCCTATAACAATGCTTATGCCGGCCAGAATAATGCATGCTGGGGTTGCACTGGCAATTCTACAATTTTTTATGCAGGTAACACTTCTTCTGCAACTGACGACTGGAATACAGATGATATCATGGGTCATGAATTTACACATGGTGTAACACAGGATGAAGCAGGCCTTGTATATAATAAAGAATCCGGCGCATTAAATGAATCTTACAGTGACATTTTTGGTGAAATGGTAGAAAGCTGGTCTGAAGGAAATTGTGATTATCTTTTTGGTGCTGACCGTGGCGCTATCAGGAGTCTAAGTAATCCCAAAGCTTATGGTAACCCGGATACATACATGGGTACATATTGGTATAATACTACGGGTTGTACACCTTCAAGTTCCAATGACAACTGTGGTGTACATAACAACAGTGGTGTACAAAATCATTGGTTTTATCTTTTATCTGAAGGCGGAAGCGGCACCAATGATAACGGCGAAAGTTATAATGTAACTGCTATTGGCCGTTTTGAAGCAAGGCAAATCGTTTACCGTGCTTTAACTGTATATATGGGTTCTTCTTCTCAATATATTGATGCAAGAGCAGCATCTCTTGAAGCAGCCTATGATTTATATGGTACATGTTCACAGGAAATTATTTCTGTCGGCGATGCATGGCATGCTGTTGGTGTGGAATCACAATCTCCGGTTTATTATCAATATGCCTGTGGTAATTATCCTGCAAACGGCACATGGGTACAGGCTATATCTACCACCTATGGCGGCAATGGTTGTACTACTACCATCACACCCAGTTCATCTACTGTTTATTTTACTGCACGTGATAAAGTGATACTGCTACCGGGCTTTTCAGCACAGGCCGGTTCCAATTTTGTTGCATACCTGGAACCATGTTCATCTACAAGATGGCTGACCAAAAAAGATCCACCAATGAGCGATGCAGAAAAAGGAATTCAACATCCTATATCATTGCAAAAAACAACAGGTCAATCACAAGATGAAGCTATGGTTGCAATAAGAAATGATGTTTCTGTAACACCCAATCCTTTTACCAGTTCGTTTATGCTTACTGTATCTTCTAAAGATGCAGTGCGTGCACAGGTAAATATTTATAATGCATCAGGAAGTGTAGTTAACCAGAAAAGTGGTATTAATCTTTTGAAAGGTATCAATAAAATTCCTTTCAATCTTTCTTCACTTTCAAATGGTGTATATATGTTAGAAGTGAATTTTGGCAATGCCAAAGTGATGAAGAAAATAGTAAAAGGCAATTAATCATTTTATCAAACAGTTTGCAACAAACCCCTTCTTCACGAAGGGGTTTGTTTTTATTTTGATATTTTCATTTTTGCAACAATATCCTCAATAATATTATCCGCATGCACCCTGGAATTTTCAATAAACAGTTTATGCGTATCAAAACCACCGCATACAACACCGGCAAGATAAATACCGTGTTGATTGGTTTCCATTGTATCAGGATTATATATCGGGATATGCTTTTCATCATCGGATAATGTAATACCAAGGCTTTCCAAAAATTTGAAATCAGGTTGGTATCCCGTGAGCGCCAATACGTAATCGTTATCAATTGTGAGCTTACCATCCGGCGTTTGAATATCAACAGAGTGGGTATGGATAGCAGTCACATTTGAATCAAAATATGCTTTGATACTTCCTTCTTTAATCCTGTTTTCAATGTCAGGCCTCACCCAGTATTTTACATTTTTACCAATAGTGTCTTTTCTTATCACCATGGTAACGTCTGCGCCTTTGCGCCATGTTTCCAAAGCTGCATCTACGGATGAATTACTGGCGCCGACCACGACTACTTTCTGAAATGCATAATAATGCGGGTCATCATAATAATGGCGCACTTTAGGTAAATCTTCGCCTGGCACATGCAACAGTTGAGGGATATCGTAAAAACCTGTTGCCACAATTATATAAGCGCTTGTATAATTGGCTTTTGAAGTCGTGATGGTAAATGTATCATCACCTAAACGCTGGATGTTTTCAACTTTTTCAAACAACCGGATATTGAGTTTAAAATCTTTGGCCACTCGGCGGTAATATTCCAAAGCTTCTGCACGTCTTGGTTTTGGGTTGATGCTCATAAAGGGTACGCCACCGATTTCCAATCTTTCTGCTGTTGAAAAAAAAGTCATGTTGACCGGGTAATTATACAAACTGTTGACGAGGCACCCTTTCTCTATAATGACATAATTAAGATTTGCTTTTTGTGCAGCAATACCTGCAGCCAGGCCAATTGGCCCCGCGCCGATAATCAATACATCATACTTACTCATGGCTGCAAGTTAAAACAGTATTGATGATAATTGTGAACACAACATTTACTGCTATCATTTTTTACACTACTTTCAAAAACAAGCCTGTGAGAAAATTAACCCTGTTTTGTGTAAGTGAAATTTCGATTGCTCATATCAATTCAAATAATCTTTTGCTGAATTGTATTGACGAAATAAGTGCTACAATTTTTTCATTCTTCACTTTGCAATCAAACATCATTTAAAAAGAAAACCGCAGCTTTCACTGCGGTCTCTCTTTTTTTATTTCTGTAATTTTTTTTCTAAAGCCTTATCCAGTTCATCAAGGAACTCTTCAGTATATAAATAATCAGCACCATGTTCTACTTTTGGTTTGATAGTGATGGCCAGGTCTTTTGTCATCTTACCGCTTTCCACTGTTTCAACACAAACCTGTTCCAATGCATGACAGAAATCAATCAGTGGTTGGTTGTTATCAAGCCTGCCCCTGAATTCAAGGCCACGTGTCCATGCAAAAATTGAAGCAATAGGATTTGTTGATGTTGGGTTACCTTTCTGATGTTGACGGTAATGGCGTGTAACTGTTCCATGTGCTGCTTCTGCTTCCATTGTTTTACCATCAGGTGTAACAAGTGTAGAAGTCATCAGGCCTAAGCTACCAAAACCCTGCGCCACTGTATCACTCTGCACATCACCATCATAATTTTTACATGCCCACACAAAATTGCCATTCCATTTTAAAGCGCTCGCTACCATATCATCAATCAGGCGGTGTTCATAAGTAATACCGATTGCATCCATCTTCGCTTTAAATTCATTCTCATAAATTTCCTGGAAGATATCTTTAAACCTGCCATCATATTTTTTAAGGATGGTATTTTTTGTTGAAAGGTACAATGGCCACTTCTTCATAATAGCCTGGTTAAAACATGCATGCGCAAATCCACGGATACTTTCATCCGTATTATACATTGCCAATGCAACACCATCTCCTTTAAACTGGTAAACTTCATGCTTCATCACATTGCCGTCTTCACCTTCAAATGTTATGGTGAGTTTTCCTTTACCTTTTGTTACAAAATCAGTAGCACGGTATTGGTCGCCAAAAGCATGACGGCCAATGCAAATAGGCGCTGTCCAGTTTGGCACTAAACGAGGCACATTTTTACAAACAATCGGTTCGCGAAACACAGTGCCATCAAGGATATTACGGATGGTGCCATTCGGGCTTTTCCACATGTGTTTCAGGTTAAATTCTTTTACACGGGCTTCATCAGGTGTGATGGTGGCGCATTTGATACCAACACCATATTGTTTAATTGCATTAGCAGCATCAATTGTTACCTGGTCATCAGTGGCATCACGGTGCTGCACACTGAGGTCATAATATTTAATGTCCACATCAATGTATGGCAATATAAGTTTGTCTTTGATGAATTTCCAGATAATACGTGTCATTTCATCGCCGTCTAATTCAACGACAGGATTAGCTACTTTAATTTTTTCAGCCATCTTCAATTATTTTGTTTGCGCAAAAATAGCTTTTTGATTATTTTAAAAAACGGTTACAACCATCTTCTTTTTTATTTCGTAAATATGACATGGGTCTTATAAAATTCATCCTGCTATTTGTAACGCATTGTTTCTTATTTTGCCAAAGTGGAAAGTTCCCTGATTACCAGGGGAAATTTATCCAAAATAACAACACTACAATGAATCCGGTTTCTGCCGATACTTTTACATCTGATACCATAAATTATTCATGGCTGGCACTTGGTGATTCTTATACCATCGGTGAGGCTGTGCCTGAAAATGAGCGCTTCCCTGCACAAACTGCAGCTTTGTTACTAAAAGAAAATATGATAGCTGACAGGATGGATTATATTGCTACAACAGGATGGACAACAACCAATCTTTTGAATGCAATCGCAGCAAAAAAACCACAAGGCCCTTTTGATATTGTAACACTATTGATAGGTGTAAATGATCAATACCAGCATTTGGATACTGAAGGTTACAAAAAACACTTTGCAGCATGTCTTGAAAAAGCAATTCATTTAGCTGGCGATAAAAAAGAACATGTGTTCGTTTTATCCATTCCTGATTACAGCGTTACACCTTTTGCGAAAGACAGTGATACTGATCGAATAAAAAAAGAACTGGATGAATTCAATACTATCAATAAATCAATCGCCCTATCCCATAATATTTCTTATACCGATATTACTCCGCTTTCCAGGCTGGCAGAAAATGATTCATCTCTTATTGCAGGTGATGGGTTACATCCTTCAGGAAAACAATATGCAGCATGGGCATTATTGCTGGCACCTGAAATAAAACAAGTGTTGAATAAAACTCATTGATATCTTCATTCAACATCACAATTTATTTGCTATCCGGTTTTTCTTTCATTAATGGTTATAGGTTTGTGCATGTAAAACTTTAAACAGGATTATTTTTTTTATTTTAATTTGTGTGCTTTCATTTTTCACCACTTCAAAATTTTATGCATGAGAAAATATTTATTACTGTTGATTTTATTTATTGCAGTAAAGTTGTCAGCGCAGTCTATCACAGGCTTTTCATCAAAAGCTGCATCCACACAATTAGAAACTGAAAAAGCATTTGATGCACAGTTAAATGCTCAGCATATTGGTGAAACCATCAAATTACTTTCATCAAAACCGCACAACCTCGGGTCACCGGGCAGCAAAGAAGTGGCTGATGAGATATTAAAGCGCTATCAGTCTTATGGTTTTGATGCGCATATTGAAACATACAAAGTATTGTTTCCCACACCCAAAACAAGAGTTTTGGAAATGACTGCACCAACAAAATATACAGCACTATTAAAAGAGCCAGCATTACCCGAAGATGCAACAAGCGGACAGGATGGACAATTGCCAACATACAATGCATGGAGCGCTGATGGTGATGTAACAGCACCTTTGGTATTTGTAAATTATGGTTTACCTGACGACTATGATAAACTGGCAGAATTGGGTATTGATGTGAAAGGAAAAATTGTAATTGCAAAATATGGCCGTAGCTGGAGAGGCATTAAACCAAAAGTGGCGCAGGAACATGGAGCAATAGGTTGTATTATTTACAGTGACCCTATGGATGATGGTTATTTTGCTGGTGATGTTTATCCAAAAGGCGCATATAAAAATGAATATGGTGTACAACGTGGCAGCGTAATGGATATGCCTATCTATCCTGGTGATCCATTAACTCCTGGCGTAGGCGCCGACGCCAATGCCGTAAGGTTAGATCGCAGTGCTGCAATAAATCTTTTAAAAATTCCTGTGTTACCTATCAGTTATCATGATGCCCGCCCATTGCTCGAATCTTTGGGAGGTGTTGTTGTTCCTGATGGGTGGCAGGGCGCATTGCCTTTTACTTATCACATTGGTGATGGAAAAACTACGGTACACCTGAAGCTGGCATTTAACTGGGATATGGTGAATTGTTATGATGTAATAGCGATGGTTAAGGGTTCGCAGTTCCCCGATGAATGGGTATTGAGAGGCAATCATCATGATGCATGGGTGAATGGTGCAGGCGATCCTATCAGCGGGCAATCTGCAATGCTGGAAGAAGCGAAATCAATTGGCGAATTAATGAAAACAGGATGGAGGCCTAAACGCACTATCGTATATTGTTCATGGGATGGCGAAGAACCTGCATTACTCGGATCAACAGAATTTGCAGAGGAACATGCCAATGAATTACAACAGAAAGCAATTATTTATATCAATAGCGATGGAAATGAAAGAGGATTTTTATTTGCTGGCGGATCTCATGCATTAACACCGTTGATGGATGAAATTTCAAAAACAGTGATAGACCCTGAAACAAATGTTTCTGTTTTTGAAAGACGGAAAGCTTTGTCTGCATCTAATGCTACAACTGCAAAAGGTAAAAAAGATGCTTTTAATAAGAAGGGATTTGAACTGTTTGCATTAGGTAGTGGCTCGGATTATTCTCCATTTTTACAGCATCTCGGTTTACCGGTTTTAGATCTTGCCTTTGGTGGTGAAGGTGGCGGTGGTGAATATCATTCCGTTTATGATTCTTATGATGATTACAGGCGCTTCAAAGACCCGACTTTTGTTTATGGTGTTGCGCTGGCTAAAGTGGCGGGCCGTGCAGTTTTACGAATGGCTGATGCTGATGTATTGCCATTTGATTATTCTGATCTTTATACAACAGCCAATGGTTATGCAACAGAACTGATGAGCACTACTGATAATATGCGGGATGCTACAGCAATCAATAATGAATTACTGAAACAGAATTTTTATAAAATAGCTGCAGACCCTACAAAAACATTTATTCAACCACAGCCAAAATCAGAAGTGCCTTACCTGAATTTTGCACCACTTCAAAATGCATTGGAAGCTTTGAGAAAAAGTGCTGACAGTTTACAATCAGTGTTGAAAAAATCAAATTATACAGTAAATGAAAATATAAATCTTGGCCTTGCACATGCAGAGCAACAATTATTGTTTGCTAATGGTTTACCCCGCAGGAGTTGGTATAAACATAGTTTGTATGCACCTGGATTTTATACTGGTTATGGTGTGAAAACTTTGCCAGGGATACGTGAAGCCATTGAACAACGCAACTGGGAAGAAGCACAAACTGAAATTGAGCAAACTGCAGATGCCATCAATAAATTGTCTGAATATTTAAACAAATTACATTAAGTACTATTGTTTAATTGAAATGTAGTATATGAAAATGCAGGACATACATCCTGCATTTTTTATTAAATAAAATGATGATTATTTGCTCCTGATAGCAACCACAGGATTCATTCGTGCTGCAATGGATGCAGGTATAATACCTGATAAAATACCGAGCACAACACAGATGGAAAAAGCGAGTATGATGATGCTGGCAGAAATTACAATTTTAAATGGCAGCAATGTATTTAATATGGCTGCAAGACCCGCCACCATCAGTAAACC
This sequence comes from uncultured Parafilimonas sp., assembly GCA_964400415.1. Taxonomy (GTDB): domain Bacteria; phylum Bacteroidota; class Bacteroidia; order Chitinophagales; family Chitinophagaceae; genus Parafilimonas. The sequence goes on along the minus strand of CAYNTP010000013.1, from coordinate 32,299 downwards.
AATAATGCCACCGATGATACAAAGGAAAGCGCTCTCTAATAAAAACTCAAGTAATATAGTCCTGCTTTTGGCGCCGATTGCTTTCTTTAAACCTATCTGGCTTGTTCTTTCCCGCACAGTTACAAACATGATATTAGCTACACCAAAAGCACCTACAATTAAACTTAAACCAGCAATAGCCCATCCACCAATATTTACAGTTCCAAAAAAGCTATTAATGGATGAAGTGCCGATATAATTCACATCGTTCAAAGCAAAATTATCTTCCTGTTTAGGGCTCAATTTTCTAACCTGTCGCATCACTCCTTCCAGGTCATCAACTAATGCTTGTGATGGCACATTAGGTTTGCCCTGTACCATAATGAAAGGGCTGGAACTTTCATCATTCACATTGAAAATACTTGCATAATAAAAGTATGTAAGCATCAGTGAATTGTCATAATCAAATCCCGGTCCGAAATTCTGGCCTTGTTTTGCAATCACACCAATTATTGTTGCCCTGTGTGAGCCAAACTGAACTGTTTTTCCAATTGCATATTCTGGGCCACCATATAAATCAGTTGCATTCTGATAGCCGATTACAGCTACCGGGTTACCATGAATAAATTCTGAACCGCTGAAATATCTTCCTGCGGCTAAATCTATTTTCTGTATCTGGTCATATTCTTCACTTACTCCATAGAGATTTACAAACTGGAGTTCTATATTTTTATAACTAAGGGATGTATTGTTTTGAATGAAAAATGCAACATTCTTAGCCAGGGAACTGCGTTGCTCAATTAATTTAACATCTTCAAATTTTGGAGTGGGCCTGTTCACAAATTTCCACCAGGGGTATTCAGTTGTATTTACATATTCCCACTTGTCAACATAAATGGTATTTGTTCCCAATCCATTAATACCATCCTGGATTTTTTGTTTAAGGCTACCCACCAAAGCCAATACACTGATGATACAAAAGATACCAAATGCAACTCCGGTCAATGAAAGACCGCTCCTGAGTTTATTGTTTTTCAATTCATCCAGGCTCATTTTAAAACTATTCCAGAGTATGTTCAGTAAACGGCGCATTGTTCAAAAGTAAAGCACAAGATGTTGCAGTGGTGCAAATTTTAGATGAACGGAAAAACAATGGCAAAATCAATATATTTCTAAAAGTCCTTTTTCAATAATAATTAGGACAGATGAGATTCTGCATTATTTTTTATGAAATAAAATCCCTGCCTGTATGCCATATTGAATAAAATGAAAATTGCCTTTACTCTTATCATTATATAAGTTGGATAGGCTATATGAAAAATTCGGGCCTACAAAAACAGAAGTTTTTTTACCGGTGTTGAATGAAAAATTCAATCCGCCCGTCACCTGGAATTGTGTTTTACGCATCAAACTATTATCTGCATAATATACATTATTAAACGCATCATAAATAACAGCTTTCTGCGATAACAATTGCCTTACGGATAAACCTGCCTGGTAAGCAAGCGCCGTTGATTTAGTATGAAAAATATTTTGTTGAAAATATACAGGTAGTTCAATATAGTTGTATTCATTCAAATATCTTGAATCACCACCAGGCCTGTAATACCTTGACACTGTATAAATGCTCAGTCCGGTTACATTGTTCTGCATATACACCGCACCGGAATCTACCAAACTATTGACGCCATTTTTTACTGAATAATGCAGGTAATTCAAACCAGTTCCAATCACACTGTTTTTTGTAACCCTCCGTTGCAATGAAAACCCAACTGCAAATGCATCAGATGTAGTATAAATTTTCGATGGTGAGACTGCATTATTATTCGGAACAGCAGAAGGGCCGTTTAAACTGGCAGGGTAACTTTTTTCACTACCGGATGAACCATTCAGCAATGTACTCCTTCCATAACCTGCCTGCACACCCCATTGCCATAAAGGGATTTTATAATCGGATGATGTTTTCTTTTTTACTTCTTTATTTTTTTTAACTGCAACAGTTGATGTAGAATTTTCTTCAGTTGTATTTTTTGATTGGATACTATCCTGTAGTTGATTTTCTGTTGCAAGATGTAAATTATTTTCTGCAACATCATCAGATGTTAAAGAATCCTTTGCTTCTTTCATTTCAATACTTGCAATACCTGAATTATCAAAGTGATCATGATTTATTGGTTGCTGTAGAGCATTTTCATTGACATTGTTTTTATCAGTATTTTCAGCATCATTCATTTTAACATGTGGAATAGATTGCTGTACAATTGGTTTGTTTTCTTTTTTATTAATTGAAAGTTGCAATGCTTTTTTCTGACCACCTGGAATAGTAATTTTTTCTTTCGGCTTTATGATTGTTATTTGTTGCCCTGGTTGTATTGCAGAAAGTTTATTTTTATTTGAATCTGTTTTTAAGTATTGATTTTCCGGTTGTACAGTAACATTAATTTTTTCAACAACAGCCTGTGATACTCTCTCTGCTTTTTTACCAGTGAAATTATAAACAACCAAACCTGCGACCACTAATCCTGACAACAGGAAAAAAATAAAATACCTTTTTCTCCGCTTTTCGGTATTTATCCTGCGGCTCAGTTTTTCCCAGGCTGCATCAGACGGAACCCTGCTGAATGATTCCATCATATCCTTTACCTGTTTTTCAAATTCATTTTCCGGCATACCGCTTTTGTTTTACATTTTCATTTCTTTTTTCAATCCAGTTTATCATGATGCTCCTCGCCCTCGCATATTGCGACCTCGAAGTGCCTTCATGAATGCCGAGCATTTCACCTATTTCCACATGCGAATAACCTTCCACCGCATGCAGGTTGAAAATTGCCTGGCAACCCGTTGGCAACTGGCGTATCAGGTCTGCAAGTTCTTTTGCCTGTAAGTGTATTTCAGGATTTTCTACAGACACGGGATGGAGATTTATTTCGTCATAAGAAAGATCACCGCTGTAACGTTTGTTTTGTTTCAGGTAGTTTAATGCAGTGTTAACCATTATACGGTGCATCCAGGCCGGCAATTCGCCTTCATTCCTGAAGCGGTGCAGGTTATGAAATACTTTTACAAAACCTTCCTGCAACACTTCTTCCGCATCGGCTGATGATTTTGTGTACCTGTAACAAATGCCAAACATCAGGGGTGCAAAATGATCGTAAAATTCTTTTTGCGCCCTCATATTTCCTTTAAGGCAATTCTTTACAAGTTCATGATAATCCATCCGGATGAAAATGTTGACAACATTAATAACTTAATCGTTGTAATGAGAAAAAATATTCACTTTTTAATTGTGAAAGTTTATACTATGTGGCCTGGTTGAAACCAATCCCGTTCTTTCGCTTTGCCCAATATTATAATATCCTACTCAAATTAAGACGCAACAATCATGCTTGTTTAATTATTGATTGAACATTGATTTTATTTTATCAAAACAGGTATAAAATATAAACTGCGTTTTTACTTTTGTAAAAACGCAGCTACATTTCATTTTTCACAGAATACTGCTAATGAAATTTCAATCTATTGTTTAATCAGCTTCAACATAACAACATCATGTGAGGGGATAGTTGCATGAAATGTCTTAGCTGTTGTTTCATTATTTTTCTTTGTCCATACATCAACAATTTTATATTGAACAGCGCCCGCATTTAATTGTCTTGAAAAAATAGTATCCTGTACATTTTCATTTTTCCAGTCAAAACTGATTTTTTGCGGTTGCCTGCTCCTGTTTACAAAACTTACAGCCCAATCACCATTACTCAAAGGTTTGAACCATGTTTCAACGCTGTCTTTTGAAGCATAGCGCCAACCCTGTATGCCCAATACATCCTGGTTAATGCTGATAGCATCTTTATTGGTTAATATCTGTTTAGTGGCTTCAGTCATTTTCCTGATATCATTACCGGCAATAAGTGGTGAAGCCATCATGCACCATAAAGAAAAATGGGTGCGGTCTTCAGCAACGCTCATGCCATTACCAACCTCAAGCATATCAGGGTCGTTCCAATGATTGGGCCCTGCATATTTTCGCAATGGTTCATTCTGGTCAACACAGGTCATTACACAATTTGGTTTCCATCCTGATGATGTATTAAATTCACCCTGGAAGCAAATGCCAATATCACCGGTCGTACGCCACAACTGGCCATCTTTTGCAGCCCATAACCAGGGTTTGTGACTGCCCCATTCACATAAACTAAATATGATAGGTTGTTTTGCAGTTACTAACGCTTTGCCCATTGTTCCATACGCTTCCTGTGCATTGATGCTATCAGTATAACACCAGTCAAATTTTAAATAATCAATTCCCAATGATGCATAAAACCGGGCATCCTGGTATTCATAACCACGTGTGCCGGGATAACCTGCACATGTTTTGGTGCCTGCACAATTATACAAACCAAACTTCAGGCCTTTTGAATGAACATAGTCAACCAATGCTTTCATACCATGCGGAAATTTTATTGGGTCGGGTATTAAATTCCCTGTAATACTATCCCTTTGCATTGCCATCCAGCCATCATCTAAAACAAGATATGTATAACCGGCATCTTTCATACCTGATGATACCATACTGTCTGCAATACCTTTCACAAGGTCTTCTGAAATATTGGTTTGAAAAGTATTCCAGCTATTCCATCCCATCGGTGGTGTGGAAGCAAGGTTTTCAAATTTCTGACTGTAAGATTGAATGCTTGTCAAAACAAGAATTGAAATAATAATTTTTTTCATTGATATTAATTTATAAAGAAGTATTGTATCCGATAACCTTTTTTCTAACACAGGACAATTTATGAATCATAGAATGATGCTCTATTCATTTTTAAGAAATCTTCCCTGTAATTTTTTATTGAAGCTTTCTCAATATCTCTCTCACTTTTTTACCCGATTCATTTAAGTCTTTCATCTGCCAACCGCCATCAGATGAAGCAGAAGGCAACAATACTGAACAGGTTTCTTTTTTATCTGAAACAGACCAGGTAACCCAGCTGATTTTATGTTGTTCACACCAATCAATCCAGCGGTGCCACTCTTCGTCATTGATAGGCCCATCACCTGTTGCTTCCATACCTGCAGATTCAGAAATAAAGATGGGGATGTCTTTTTTCAGAGCGCTGTCACAACGGTCGCGCAAAAATTGCTTATGGGTGCCTGCATAATAATGTACAGTGTACATCAGGTTGGAAACACTCGTTAATGGTGAATCAGCTACAAGATTGATATCCTGGTCCCAATGCGGGCAACCGGCTAATATGATATTGTCTTTATCAATTGACCTGATGGTCGAAATGATTGCGTTCTCATAAATTTTAACGCTGTCCCAGCTTTCATAATCGGGCTCATTGAACAGTTCATAAATTACATTTGGGTAACTGCCATAATCTGTAGCCATCGTTTTAAAAAATGCATTCGCTGCTTCAAGATTTATATTATGGCTATGCCAGTCAATGATTACATACACACCTTTGCTGATGCATGCTTCCACCACATTTCTTATCAGCTTTACCTGGGTTGCTGAATCCTGCAGGTAACCATGTTCAGGTTCTACACCCAATGATGCCCTAATCACTGTGCAATGCCAGTCGTCCACCAAAGTATTGACAGCGCCAGCTGTATAAAAACGCGGATGAAAACAGCTCCATCCAAAACTCATTCCTCTCAAAACAATAGGTTGGTTATGTTCATCCATCAATTGTGTGCCTTGCACATGAAGTGCGCCATGTTTCTGTACAAACTGTGCATTCAAATTTGTGATGAATGAAAAAAATATGATGAAAGAAAATAAACGCATGATTGTAATTTTAAAAAATGATTGCTGAGAAAATAATAAATGATGTTGCATCATTTTAATTTTTATAAATCCTTGCTACCCATCCACCACCTTTGGCAAGATGAATATTGATTTTATCTCCTGCATTGATTTGAATGATTTGCTTTTTATAATCAGTTGCATTCCTGTCAGCGTTTACGCCATCGTGGAAAATTTCTGCTGTATAATTTCCTGCAGGCAAAAAAGAAAAATCAAGAGTGAGGTTGCGCTCAGTCCAGTTTGTCATTGCGCCAACAAACCAATCATTGCCTTTGCGACGGGCCAATGCAACATACTCTCCCACTTTACCCAACAACGGGACTGTTTCATCGAATGTAGTAGGTGTTTTAGCAATGAAATCTGTACACTCCTGTTCTTTCATATAAGTAGTAGGGTTATCTGCAAGCATTTGAAATGGTGCATAAAAAATTATGTATTCAGCCAGTTGGTTGCAACGTGTACCTTTTGCCATCGGGTTGTCATTATTCGCATAAAAATCATTTTGTGTTGCATTGCGGAATGCACCCGGTGTATAATCCATCGGGCCTGCCATCATGCGGATGAAAGGAATAGTTGTAGTATATGCAGGCTGGTCTTCATCAGCCCACTTAAAATTTTCCAAACCTTTCACACCTTCATAACCGACAACATTCGGATAAGTTCTTTGCAAACCTGTAGGCTTAAAAATGCCATGAAAATCTACTATCAGTTTATTCTGTGCTGCTTTTTGAGCAATATCATAAGTGGAACGCACAGCCTCCTGGTCATCCCTGTCAAAGAAATCAATCTTAAAACCTTTTACTCCCATCTTTGCATATAAAGGAAATACAGTATCCATTTGTCTTTTTATATTATACCAGATAGCCCACAAAACAACACCTACATTTTTCTGCTTTCCATAATCAAGGATTTCCTGCAGGTTAAAATCAGCAGGTTTTATTTTCAACAGGTCGTAAGGGTCACTCCATCCTTCATCAACAACGATATATTCAAGGTGATTGGCAGCAGCAAAATCAATATAATATTTGTAAGTATTTGTGTTGATGCCTGCGGCAAAATCCACACCGGTGATATTCCAGTTATTCCACCAATCCCATGATACCAATCCTGGTTTTATCCATGAATAATCTGATATACGCGGGGCAGATGCGAGTTTCTGAACAATATCATTATTCAATAAATCTTTATCCTGTTCACTGATTACAACAATGCGCCAGGGAAAATTTCTTGTACCATTTGTTTTTGCAATAAAGTCCGCCCTTTCTGTTGGAATATAATTTCTGGAAATAATATTTGCTTTTGTCGGATAAGGTGCAAACACACTCTGCAAACCTTTTTGTGTATTGTTCAGTTGCAAGTACATACCCGGGTAATCTTCGAGGTCTGCTTCCATGATTTCTGCTTTACGGCCATTGCCTGCATCAACCAACAAAGGAAGAAATGCGAGTGAATCTTTTGGAAACTGAGATAAAGGAATGTGATGATACAATGCTTCAAAAGCTGAATTAAAATTCTGCCCTTCACGGTAATCCCATTGGATAGGAATGAAGGCTGAATCATCATTTGTGAAATTGAAATTTGCTGTTTCATTTTTTATGATGATGCTGTCTTTTATTTTAGTGAAGAAGCGATAAGCTACTGCATCATCATACACCCTGAAAACAATTCCATAACCGCCTTTACAATTTAATGTAAGCTGGTTGCAATTGTCAACTACTGTTGATTTGATATAATTGATAGCATTAAATGATGTGTTGATTTTTTCTGATTTGGCAGAAACGATACGGATATTTTCACCCAACACAACATCCTGCAATTGCACTGATGCAGATGAAGGCGCAATAATATCCTGGCCCTTATCTTTTACAGACCATATCAGTTTTTCACCGGCCTCAATATGCAATGCAATATTCCCACCAGGAGATAATACTTCAAATTGTTTTATCCCTTGGGCAGAGAGAGAAATTGCAACCATCACTAATACCGCTAACAAAAGAGACTTCATCATATCGGGAAATTGATTTATTAATTTAACAAACTTACTATTTGATACGCTGTATTATTTCAAGGCATGCCCTTGAATTATGATAAGGGCATTTCCACAATCCCGCTTTATCTTCATCATTCATCACTGAATAATCCTCATTGACACCCCAAAACCATTCACCTTTATTTTTATCAATGATGTGCTGTTGTATAAATCGCCAGCACTGCATTGAAGCTTTTAAATATTTTTCATCTTTAGAAAGCAGGAAAGCATTATACAAACCTACCATTGCTTCAGCCTGCGGCCACCAATGTTTTTCTTTAATTAAAATATTCTCAGTGTGTTGTTGGCCAGGAAAAGATTCATACCACAAACCGCCATCTGCATCAAGCCCTTCCATAGCTGCATCAGTAATATTTATTGAATGGTTACGATAAACTTTTATCCATGTTTCATCGCTGATGATTTCAGCACATTGCAACAACAGCCATGCTGCTTCTATATCATGGCCAAAAGATACAGGGCCAGGTTTTTCATTCCAGTTCTCATCAAAAAATAATTTCAGGTGAAATGTTTTTTTGTTGATGAAATATTTATCAAACAAACCAAGCAACCCAATGATTTTATTTTTTAGTGTTGCCGCAGGAAAAACTTTATAAAGGTTTGCATACGCTTCAATGATATGCAAATGCGTGTTCATTGTTTTTTTTTCATTTGCATCTTTTGCACTTAACCTGAGGTCTTCTGCCGGGCTCCAATCACGGTTGAACGCTTCAAAATATCCTTTGTTTACCGGGTCATAGCTCCTGTGTTCAATTACTTCAAATAAAGCTATAGCAAGTTGTAATGCTTCTTCATTTTTTGTAACAGAATAATATTCGCTCAAACCATACAGGCAAAATGCCTGGGCATAGATTTGTTTTTTTGAATCAAGCATATTGCCGTTTGTATCAACAGTCCAGAACACTCCGCCATATTGTTTATCAAAAAATTTTTGGCTGATATATTCAAAAGCAAGGTTAGCTATTTGTAAATATTTCTCATCTTGATATTGAATATACGCTGCTGAAAAAGTCCACAAAATCCTTCCATTCAATACAGCGCCTTTTGGTGAAGTTGAATCAATATTATTCCCATTATCAATCTTTCCAACAAAGCCACCATTCATTTTATCAGGAACATAATTCATCCAATACCAGAGTATGGAATGTAATTCATTTGTTACTTCATCATGATATTGCTGTAATGAAATCATTAACGATGGAAGGTTCTGCAGTTATAAAAATTCGCCATTCAAAAAATATCAAACCAATATTAACTTACTCATTATGAAATGGATTGTTATCTTTTCTCAACAGATGATTGCATAAACAATTTATTTTTTTCAACAAGTTTCATCAACCTTGTTACTGTTGTTGCAGAACGCAGCCCATCATCACCAGTATGCATTACATAATCAACCAACTTATCAATTGAAGAAACTGCAACATGCATCCTTGTATCTGATGATGCATAATAAATAAACACCGTTCCATCGTTATCAGCAATCCATCCGTTACTAAACACAACATTAGATACATCACCTACACGTTCATCACCTTCAGGCGCAATAAAATATCCTGCAGGTTTATAAATAATATGCGTAAGGTCATTGAGGTCTGTCATAAACATATACAACGTATAACGAAGTCCTGCTGCTGTATTGCGAACACCATGAGCGAGGTGCAGCCATCCATACTTTGTTTTTATGGGTGCTGGCCCCCAGCCATTTTTCATTTCATTGATAGTATGATACACTTTCGGGTCAACAATTGTTTCTTCTTTTACTTCGGCTCCAATCATTGTATCACTCAATCCAAAACCAATACCACCACCTTTTCCAGGTTCAATAAAACTATCCTGCGGCCTGGTATAAAAACCATATTTACCTTTTACAAATTCAGGATGCAAAACAACGTTTCTTTGTTGCGCAGACCTTGTTTTCAAATCAGGCAAACGCTCCCAATTCTTTAAATCTTTTGTACGCACAATCCCGCATTGAGCAATGGCAGCAGACTGGTCGCCATCCGGCGCTGAATTGTCTTGCCTCTCTGTACAAAACAAACCATACACCCATCCATCTTCATGAGACACCAATCTAATATCATAGATATTGGTATCAGGTTCGTTGGTTTCAGGAATAATAACCGGTTCATCCCAAAACTTAAAGCCATCAATACCATTTTCACTTTCAGCAATTGCAAAAAATGATTTACGGTCATTGCTTTCCACACGTGGCATCAACACATATTTTCCTTTCCATTTAATAGCGCCTGCATTTAATACTGCATTGATGCCAAACCGCTCCATTAAAAAAGGATTTGTTTCAGGATTAAAATCATATCTCCATGACAATGGAGTATGTGCAGCGGTTAAAACAGGGTACCGGTACCGCTCGTAAACACCATTGTTTTCTCTTAACGCTTCATTCTTCAACGAGACTAATTTTGAATAATCTCTTTCTAATTGCTCTAATCGCTGATAAAAATTTTTTTCCATTGTTGCCTGCTTTTAATCTTCAAGTTTATTCCACCATGTTCTTTTTAAAATAAAGACGATGATGATGAGAATGATAATTGTTATTAATAAAGGAAGTTTCATCCACAACACTATATACATTGGCAGGATGGTTAAACAACATTGTGCAATGATGCCGATAACAACATTGAACATATCCAAACCAAATCTTTTGTTGGGAATAAAAGAAGGGTCTTCATTGGTAACTAAAACATGTACAGGTTTCCAGAAGCCCCAGGGTTTTACAGTACTGTAAAATTTTTTCAGAACAGAAATATCAGTGGCCGGCGCAGTATAAGTGCCGATAAAACAACCTGCCAATGATATTAAAAATAACACAGGGAAGAAATATAAAAACTCCACACCTGAAAATAATTCTGAGAACACCAATGCACCTGCAGTGCCGGCTAACATTCCCCAATAAAATCCATTAGCATTAAAGCGCCACCAATACCATTTTAAAACATTGGCTGCAATGTATCCACCATATAATCCTGAAACAAGCCATTGTAAAATACTGTTTACATCTTTTGTGAAAAAACCAATCATCACACCTATCGTTACTACAATTATTCCTGATGCATAACTGACAAAAATTGTTTTCCTGTTTGATGCATTGGGGTTGATGTATTTTAAATAAATATCATTGACAATGTAAGCCTGTGCAGCATTGAGTGTGCCGGAAAAAGTACCCATGAATGCACCAAGTAATCCTGTCAATACAATACCCAAAATGCCTACCGGTAAAAAACTATTTATTGTTGCAGGCAACACTTTTTCAAAATCAACGCCACCTGCATCATTCAATACATGGAGCTGGTTAAAATATAATAAGCCAAGAACAGTCAACCCGATTACCATTGAGTAACGGATAGGTAATAAGATGATGGATACAAAGCCTGTCATCTTTGATGCTTCTTTCGGTGAGCGGGATGAAAGAATTTTTTGCATGTCATAATTTGGTGCAGGCCCGGCAAGCGCTGCAAACGCACCTTTAAACAACATCATCATAAAAAAGAAACCAAAAAGGTCATAACCATCATCAGCAATTTTTTGATTGGCAGCAGCTATATAATTTGTCCAGTCCATATTCAAATGCCAGCCAAAGAATGGGTTGCTCCAGTTTTCAGGAACATTAAGTTTTGAAGCATCGCCATGCAAATGTTGAAATGCAATAACGCCAATTGCAATACAACCTATCGTCATGATGATGTATTTTATCAGGTCGCCCAAAACAATACTGTGCATGCCGCCAAGCACTGAATAAAAAACAGCAAATAAGGTAAAGACTATTCCATAAAAATGCGCTACATATTCCGGTGCAACATGAAATGGAATATAGGGTTGCACTATATTCCAGGGTATAAAAATTTCAATGAATTTTCCAAGGCCGATAAAACCATAAGCCATAAAACCAAGGCAACCTATTAATGCAAAAGCAACGATGATAGTATGTGAACCTTTAACGCCTTTGCCTGATAGACCAAAACGTGTACCCAACCATTCAGCTCCTGTGTTTGCATTGGAACGCCTCAGCCATTTTGCTAAAAACATCATATTGAAAACCTGGTTAAACACAGGCCATAACCAGGGTATCCAGATGCTCTTCATACCATAAACAAAACAGAGAGAAACCATCCACATGGTGCCACTGATATCAAACATATCTGATGCATCACTTAAACCCAGCATGTACCAGGGCAACCGTTTGCCACCCAATAAATAATTTTCCTTGTTGGCCCTTGCTTTTTTGCGCAAAAACCATCCAATGAAAAGCATTGTAACGAGGTACATAGCAATTATAGCAACATCAATAATCTGCAGTTTCATTCAGTCTGTTTATTTCATTTTTGAGCTTTTAAAAAGCCTGATGTAGAAACAACAGGCACTGTTTGTTTTTTTCTTAAAAAAACTTCCTCCACTCCTCCACAAGCAGAAGAAGCAAAAATGAGACTATCTCTTATACAATTGTTTTTTTGCAACATATGATTGCATCAAAATTTTTTCATCATCACAAAACTTTTTGAAATCACCGGCAGAAGCCTGTCCCAGGTAAGGAACATAAAATTCACTGCTGCCATCATGCTTCATTCCAGCATTGCGCCAAGCAAGCGCATAAGAAACGTTATGTGATTTCAAAACAGGTAATAAAACATTTGTCCACCAGTTGCTGTCAGGTAAACCCACATAACCAAATTCAGTAAGTGCAGGAATTTTTTTATGTGCTTTTGCAATACTGTCCAACAATGAAAGCATATTGCCGGCATCCTTCATAAACGCTTCATTGGTTCCTCTCTGGTATATATCAAAACCAATGATGTCTGCATAATCATCACCCGGGTATCTTTCTAAAAATTCTGATGCAGAATAAAATTTATCTGTATTGAATGCATATAAAAGATGATGCACATTTTTTACATCCCTTAAATATTTTTCAGTGTATTGATACAGTTGTTGAATTTCACCTGGTGTGCAATTTTTTCCACCCCACCAAAACCAGCTTCCATTCAGTTCATGAAACGGGCGGAAGATAACAGGTATGAATTCACCTTTACTTCCTTTTAAGCTTTGAAAAAATTCTGCCACTTTATCCAGCCATGAATTATACAAACCATTTTTTTCACCGCCGGGTAAAATAGATGCAATGGTTTCTTTTGGTGATGGGTCCCATGCTGATTTACCTGTTAATGGATTATTCAGGTGCCAACTGATTGTTATCACACTTCCATTTTGATAAGCGCTTTGAATGAAGCTGCGCATTTTATCAAAAGGCACACTGTCTAAATTCACTGCATGGTCCGATTCAAGTCCACCCAATTCAAAACCCATGACTGCAGGATAGTCGCCGGCTACATCTTTGATATCGCTCCTTCCCTTTTCATATTTCCAATGCACACCATAAGCCAAATCATCCTGGTGGCCAAGCATCACTCCTGCAGCCAGTAATTTTTTTAAATTGTTGTACAGGTGAACTGTTTCCTGTGTTGCATTTTTATCGCAAGGCAGATTTGTTTGTGCAACCAAACTGCAATCAAACAAGACCATTATTACAAAAACAAGTGCAATCGTTTTATGCATGAGAATTTCTATTCTAATTTATCCCGATATCATCAACATAAACAGTGAACCCGCCACCACCGGTTGTTTCCTGCAACCAGATATCTGTTATTGCAGATGCACTGGTCAGTGATGAAATAGGAAATGAATAATCAGTCCATTTGCCTTCAACAATCGTGATACCCTGACCACCTGAACTGTTCAATACAAGCTGAACTGTTTTGCCATCACTGCCAGGTGCACCGTAAAGTGAAATTTTAAATGTGCTGTAACCTGCAGTATTCACTGAGGCTCCACCAAGTTGTAAAGGTGAACCCCATCCACCAACGTAATCAATTTTTATTGAATTGACACCTTCCCTTACAGGCGCTGTATTTGCATAATCTGCAGAACCACCCCAGCCTCCGCCTTTCCAACCATTCCAGTTGCTGGTAACAGCATCGTCATAAAATGGTAATGCAATTACAGGCGGTGGCACTGCGCCATTTATTTTTAAAATATCAGGTGACTGAACTGTAAGTGTTGAGTTCAAAACGTTCAATGTTATTTTACCTTCAGTAACACCATCCGGGACTGTTACTACTATTTGTGTTGCTGACTGGCTTACAAATGTTGTAACAGGGTCTGCATTTTGAAATAATATTGAGCTAACTAAGTCGAGGTTGGTACCTGTGATAGTGAGGTCTGCTCCCGGGTCAACAGGATTGGGTGACATTGTAGCCACTGCAGGTAATAAAACCTGTAAATCCATTGGTGAAATAGTTTTCACACCAGATGCAGCTTCAAGAGTTATTGGCCCATTGACTGTTGCTGCCGGCACTTTAACAACCAACTCTGTTGCCGACTGGCTCACAAAATCTGTTACCGCATCTGCAACACCACTGAAATAAACTTTTGTTGTGAGGTCAAGGTCGGTGCCTGTAATAGTAAGTTCGTCTGCATGTTTGATGGGGTTTGGTGAAAGGCCTGTAGCCATCGGTAATGTTACATGCAATGTATCTGCTGTTTCAACAAAGCTTGAATCAGTACCACCATAAGCAAGTACCAATGTACCGGTTTGAGCATCTGCCGGAACGGTTACCACCAGTTGGTCTAAACTCTGGCTTACAAATGTGGTAACAACCTTACCATCATTGAAAGTTACGCTTGTTACCCAGTTAAGATATTTACCATTGATGGTAACATCTTCACCCGGGCGTGCCACACTTGTTATGGATGAAACAACAGTAGCAATACCAATATTAAATTGAGTCTTTGATACGATATCACCTGAAGGTGTTTTCAGCGTGACATAACCTTTCTCAGTTGATTCAGGCACCACCACAAAAATTTCTGTTTTGGATTGAGAAACAAAATCACTGTTTGAAACAGTAGCTCCTGTAAAATCAATTTCAGTAACCTTGTCAAGATTGTTTCCAAAAAAACGGATGGTATCACCAGGTTGCGCACCAGTAGGTCCGAAACTCAGCAAAACAGTTTCAGATGATGTTTTATCTATTGTATCTTTTTTACAGGCGAAAAAAGACAGCGATGCTGTAATGGCAATGATAAACAGCAAGCGCACGTTAAACATTATTTTCATTCGCATATTTTTTATTGGTTTTAGCCGGATGGAACTCAGCACCTGTTTTTATTGAGTGAGAAAAATTTCTGATGCTTTGTTTCATCTGCGGCTTTTTATTTTTTATATAATGAATCATTTCATTGAACAAATCTTCAGTACATATTGCCAGTAAAATTTATTCAACCTGATTCATACTATTTTTTGTCAGAATTGATTTGAAATTTTACTGGTCAACTTTTGGTACAATCCTGAAACTATCAAAACATATATCCGCATCCAGGTCGCCCGGGCCTTGTATCAACAGCATTGCCCAATAACCATTCGGATTCACTTCAGGTTTATTGGCATAGCTGGCAACTACTTCCTCATAAGGAATAGAAATGGTTTGCCATTGACCTTTTGTGTCAATAGGCGGCGCCCATTTGTAACCGGATAGGTCTTGTGCAGATGTGCCTGCATTAATTGTTATCATGCTGTTGTTGTATGGCTTTAATGTGTTCACTTCAAATTTCAGGTAATATTTTTCCGGGTGAAGTATTGCATCATCAGGAATATTTTTACTGTAAGAAGGCATAGCATCTGCAGGGCCATCAGCAATTTCATTCCAACTCCAGCTTGCTAAAAATTTATTTACCCTGATATAATTGCCATTGATTTTTGGAGGGTCAGTAGGCCCGGGATTTGAAACAACCAGAGAAGGATCATGCCAGCCTTCAAAAGGGTCACTGGCAATAAAAGTATTTCTTGGATCACGGAACCAGAAATCAGATTTTGTTTCTCCAAAATTTGTTTTAATAGTTATTGGCCCCGGTTGTGCACCTGCAGGTATTTTAAATTGTATCTGTTCATCTTCAACTGATGTAAGCTCTGCTGTTGCACCACCTGTAAACGTAACTGTTATAGGCTGATAAAAATAATTACCAAGAACAGTAGCCACATCACCTTCATTTACAAATTCGCAAACCATGCTGCTGATATATGGCTTGCTTATCTGTACTGTAAAAGGATATTCCAGCTTATAGCCATTTTTAAAAATTATCGTCAGTGTGTTGGTAATTGAATCAGGTATCTGGCTGGGTAATGAAACAAGAATAGAAGTACTGCTTACATAAGTAGGCGTTAACCTTGCCTGTTGATCATTAAACCAAACCTGGACAGCATCCTGGAGGTTGGTACCAACAATAGCAATAAGCTGGCCCTGGCCTGCACCTACGAGTAATGAATCAGAGGATGCCGGGTTGGTAATCCTCACATAATTTACCGTTGGCTTTGCACCTGATGAACTATCTTTTTTGCAGGAAGCAATAAAGCCTATCATTGCTGCAAAAGCTACCAGGAGTAAAATAGTTTTATTAATAGATTTCATTTGAAAATATTTTTTTGATTTTAGCTGAACAGACTGAACTGCATCAGCGTGTGAATCCTGCATATTCATTTCACTTTGCGTGGAAGAATTACTATGCATCATTTCACCTGTTTGATTTTTATCTTTTTCAAAAACCTCATAGTATTTACCATAAAAACTTTTCATCTTCAATGATTTTAAAATTGTTTGAAAAATTTATGGATAATCTACCGGTGGTTTGGAAAGATTTGGTGCCTGGCTTAATTCCGCATTTGGAATCGGCAACAGAAAATTGCCCTCATTAGCATTGATTTGCCTTTCAGTGAACCAGGACGTTTTTGTAAATGTCCATAACGTTGGGTTGGGCATCTGGTCTGGTTGCGCGAAAAACAAACCCCTGTCCTGTGCATTCAGCATAGCAAAAGCTTTTTCAGGATTCCAGTAATGCAGGCTTACAAAATCGTACCATGCCATGCCTTCCATTGCAAACTCTTTGAACCTTTCTGAATACACCATATCCAATGTAAGCGGGCCACTACCGTTAGGTCCTGACACTTCATAAGCTGGCAAACCGGCCCTGGTATGTACTGCATTAAAATATTGCACAGCCAAAGGATCGGTAGTAGATGCATTATTGCCAATTGCTGCTTCTGCATATATCAGGTACATCTCAGCTAAACGCATCATGTAAGTATCATTCGGATAATGCTGTTGAGATGCCACACCTGCGAGATCTATTGGTGAACCAATCACATATTTTTTGATAGACAAGAAATTTTCATCAGTACCAGTGAACGGAAAAACAAGTGCAGTCTTTGTGCTCATGCTGGTGATTTCAGGATAAGTAAAACCTGGCAACATGAAGGTTGCATGCAACCGCTGGTCGAGTGTCCGTCCTTTTAATGTTCCATCATTTTGTAATGTAATACCATCATATTGGCTCAGCAGCCACCAGGTGCAACCTTTATCACCGCCCCATCCGCCAAAAGAAATATCCGGGCTGTAGGCAAGATATTCAGGCATACTGTTGGCGGTGCCCCAGGCACTTGTGCCCGAGAAGACCCATTCCAGTTCAAAGAGGGATTCGCTGTTATTGTCATAAGGATATTTAAATAGGTCTTCATAATTATCCAGCAGTTTTTTACCACTGTTATTGATAACATCTGCTGCAAAATATTTAGCGCTGTCAAGAAACTGCTGGTTTCTTTGGCCACCACCACCTTCAACACCTGCCCTTGTTAAATAAAAACGGGCAAGCATACCTTCAGCAGACCATTTACTCAACCTGCCGGGTTGTGATGGGTCTGCTGGCAAATCTGCTGCTGCTGCTCGCATTTCACGGGTGATGAAACGCCAAACACTTGGCACTGTATTGCGGACAATGTTGCTGTCAAACATCTGGTCAACATTATTTTCAATAATTGGTACTGCTCCCCAATTCATCACGAGGTACCTGTAAGCCAAGGCCCGCATAAACCTTGCTTCAGCTATTGCGGTTTTCTTTGCTGACTCAGAAACCTGTGGGCCGGCAAATTTGTTTATGTTATAAATGACAAGGTTTGACTGTGCTACCACCACATAAAATGCACGCCATGCAGCTCCATTTTCTCCGTTATCACCGGTGGTATTGAATAATACATTACCCCTGTCGTTCCATGCGGAGAAAGCAGTACCACCCCTGAAGTCGCCAAGGTTATACATGGCTTTGTCATTATAATCAAACCACACTTCGCTATATAATAAACTGGTGGCTGCCATCACCTGTTCATCGGTCTGATAAAAACTTTCATCTGTTACTGAGCTTTCTGGTGGCTTGTTCAGAAAATCTTTCGAACAGCCGGTAAATACAGCAACACTAAGCAACATCGCAGCTAAAGAAATTTTATTGATACTCTTTTTCATATTGACAATAAGTTTAAAAGTTTACACTTACAGATACAGAATATGTCCTGGTGAGCGGGTAACGCCCGTAATCAACACCGATGGCCTGGTTGCCATTGTAACCACCGGATGAACCGGTGCCTACATATGCTCCTACTTCAGGGTCATAACCGCTATAGCTTGTCAGCGTTAAAAGGTTTTGAGCAGCGATAGATGCTGTAATACCTTTTATCACTTTTGTATATCCAAGCCATTTTTCAGGGAAGCTATATGAAAGTGAAACATTTTTTAACCTGAGATAAGAACCATCCTCTACAAACCTTGTTGAGTTTTTTCCGAAATTATTATCAGAAGCTATCTGATTTGAAGTTATCCTTGGGATGGTGGTTGTGGGATTGGACATTATTATTTTTCCATTTCCATCATCTACCAATTTTGCATAATCCATTACGCCTGTCAATAAATTCCTGCTCAGGTTTATATTATTCGGATTGCTGTTGGCAGCCGCCATATAGTTATAAACATCATTGCCATAAGTCCCGATAACCAATATGCTTAGTTGAAAACCTTTATAAGAAAAAGTATTGGTAAATCCACCTGTAAGCTTTGGCCAGGGGTTACCGATATTGGTCATATCATCTACAGTAATAATCCCATCACCATTGATGTCTTTATATTTTACATCACCAACCCAAAGGCCGGTAGATGGGTCAGCCTGAATCCTGTTACCACTGTTGTCAACCGGCACAGGACTGTTTTCAATATCTTCAACAGACTGGAATAAACCATCAGCGATATATCCCCTGAACAACCAGGGCTGGTAACCAACAGCAGAACGTTGTGTCCAGTTGTTCATCCACCAGGACGTCCTTTCGAGGATGGCACTATTTGAATTGAGGCCTGTAACTACAGTTTTAAAATGTGAGAGGTTCAGGTTTGATTCCCATTTGAATTCTTTTTTATCTATAATAACAGCATTGATACTAAAGGCCCATCCATTTGTTTTTAAAGTACCGATATTAACCGGTGGCGCTGAAACTGAACCTGGGCTGTTGCTGGTTCCCATATACCAGGGCAGGCTTGCCAGTAACAACAAATCATCTGTTTTCTTTTTATAATAATCGCCTTCAAAGGTTATCCTGTTTTTCAGTAAACCTATATTCAAGCCAACATTAAAAGTATTGGTGGGCTCCCATTGTAAATTCGGGTTTTTTAAATTGGCAAGAAGAAAACCAGTGCCCCATGGAGTAGCACCTGTTGCCATACTTGCATACACACCTGATACACCACCCTGGTTACCGGTTAAACCTGTTTCAAGCCTAAGTTTTAATTCGTTGATGAAATGAACTTTAAAGAATTTTTCCTGGCTAACTCTCCATGCTAATGATGCAGAAGGAAAACCTCCCCATCTTTTATCAATACCAAAGTTGTTGGAGCCATCCCTCCTGTAAGTTGCTGCGAGGATATAACGGTTATCATAATTATAAGTAATCCTGCCAAGATAAGACTCCATAGACCAGGGATAAGTGCCACCACTGTTGGTAGCAGTCAAAGGGTCACCTGCATTCACATCAAAAATATCATTGGTGAGGAAACCTGTCCTGCCGGCAGTCAGTGCTTTATATTTTGACTCCTGTGCTTCATGGCTGGCCATTATGGTAAAATTGTGTTTACCGATTTGTTTATCATATTCCAGTAATTCATTCCAGTTCCAATACCAGCTTGAATAAGTTCCGGTGGTCAAAGAAGCAATTGTATTATAATGCCATTGGTCAATATTATAAGTTGGAGTATAATAAGTGGAAAGCCCATTGCCTACACTACCATTAAATGAACTCCTGAATGTAAGGCCGGGCAAAATGGTAATACCAATATTTAACCCACCCATAAACTGGCGTTTCATATTTGTATTGGTGATGAGGTCAGCAAGTGCAATCGGGTTTATCGGAGCAAACTGATTAGCGCCGTTTACAGGGTCGCTACCTCCCCATGAACCATCGAAATTTGTTACAGGTATCTGAGGTGTCAACTCAAGTGCATTGGCAATTAACGGGCTGGCTGCATCTGCATAATTGGTAGCAGTAAGGTCTTCATTGGTTTGATTATAATTCAGGTTGGCGCCTATTGTCAACCAGGGCCTTGGTTTATTGTCAACATTCAACCTGAAACCGTATCTTTTGAAACCCGAACCAGCAGCTACACCATCCTGGTCTAAATATTCACCGGACAAATAATAAGTGGTATTGCTATTACCACCACTCAGGCTTAACTGGTGTTTATTCATTGCTGCATTATTAAACAATTCTTTCTGCCAGTCTGTACCCTCACCCAATAATGAAGAATCCAAAAACTCCTGTGGTGTAGTTCCGCCTGCCAGCGCATGATATTGTTTTACCATTGAAGCATATTGTTGCAGGTTCATCACATCAAGATGGTCAGGTGGAGTTTGCAGGTCATATAAATAAGAATAATTTACTTTAAATGAACCTGCCTTTCCTCTTTTAGTAGTAATGATGATTACACCATTTGTACCACGTGAACCATAGATGGCTGTTGCTGAAGGCCCTTGTAAAATCTGGATGTCAGCAATATCAGAAGGGTTAATACCCGACAATGCATTTGAAGAACTGGAATTTCCATAAGTTACATCAGCAGGTTGTATTTGCACCCCATCTATCACATAAAGCGGTTGTGTATTACCAGTGAGAGAACCCACACCACGGATACTAACAGAAATGCCACCCCCGGGTTGACCGGAATTCTGAGTAACATACACACCTGCAGCACGGCCTTGAATTGCCTGCTCAATAGTGGTGTTGATTGTTTTCTCAATGGCCTTTTCCGATATCCCTACCTGGGCTGTAGTCAGGTTGGCTTTTTTTGCAGAGCCATACCCAACAACCACCACATCTCCTAACTGCGAGTTGGCGGGTTGCAATGCAACAGTAAATGTAGAACTGTTGCCGATAGGGATTTCCCTGAGTGTCATACCCACATAATTTACTACAAGGGTTTTCGCATAGTCTGGCAATAACATCGAAAACCTGCCCTGCAAATCTGTTAATACAACTGCTTTTGCGTTTTTAACGGATACAGTTGCTCCGGCAAGAGGGCTGCCGCTGCTGTCTGTAACATTTCCTGTAATCGTTCTGTTTTGCGCTAAAGAAATCTGAAATAATGCAAGCAGAAAAAAACAGGTTAGTCCAGGTTTTTTCAAATTCATCATATAACAAGTTGTTTTTACAAATGTATTTATCGTCTTCATCCGATTTTAATACTTTTTTATCCTGTTTTCATCATTTTATGTCAGATTTTTATAAAAAATAAACCGATTGCATTTAGGGAGAAAAAAAATTATTTATTATTACATTTGAACAATACTTTTTTATCACTATTTCTAACGACAATTATTATTATGGCTACAGAAATATTGAGGGAAATTATCCCGCTCACAAAAAATGATTGCTTTACTATCTTCTCCAGGACAAAAGATAATTTTGATTTTCCACTGCACTATCACGAGGAATTTGAACTGAATTTTATTCAGAATGCAAAAAACGCACAACGGATAATCGGCGACCATATTGAAGCAATTGGTGATTTGGAGCTTGTGTTAGTGGGCACCAACCTGCAACATGGATGGTTTAACCACCAATGTAAAAGCAAAAAGATTAAGGAAATAACTGTTCAGTTTCACCGCGACCTCTTCGATGAAAAATTTCTTAACCGCAACCAAATGCATTTTATCAAAAACCTCCTGGAGAAATCCATGAGGGGTGTATTATTTTCAAATGAAACAATAAAAGCAATTGAACCAAGATTATTCGCACTAACCAAAAAACAGGGGTTTGATTCAGTACTTGAATTACTGAGTTTACTTCATGACCTTTCACTATCACGTAATATGCGGGTGCTATCTAACAGCGCTTCTGCAAACACTGAAAATTTCTCTTATGGCAGCAGACGAATCGAAAATGTGATGGATTATATCACGCATAATTTTTCAAGAAATATCAGCCTAACTGAAGCAGCCCGAATTGCATCAATGACGAATATTTCTTTCAGTCGTTTTTTTAAACTGAGAACAGGCAGGACTTTTATTGATACTGTGAATGAAATCAGGCTTGGACATGCATCACGCATGCTGATAGACACCACACACAATATCACCGAAGTTGGCTATAAATGTGGTTTCAATAATATCTCCAACTTCAACCGCATTTTCAGGAAGAAAAAAGGTTGCACGCCAAAAGAATTCCGTGAAGTATATAATGCTCACGGCACCCGTTACTTTATCTGACTACGCAACAGGGAACGATGGCAACTCTGTCTCTTTATTTGATGACGATGATTTTTCTTCATCATTTTCTTTATCATCAAATTTGTAATCGAAGCCCTCAAAAGTCGGGAGTTGGTCAATTGCCCTGAACCGGACGTTTAAAAACTTCAGCGTGTTTAATAAAAATTCCCTTTGGGCAGCATCATGGATGCTGTCAAAATCAATAATTAATTCCATAGGGGTTATTGTGTAAGCTTTTAGAATTACTTCACTCAAACAAAAGTATAATAATTATTCATATATGTTGTGCAACTATTTATGAACATAGATGTGAAAAAACGTTTATGCCACAACCTGTATCAACAACATTTATCCTGACAGATTACTTTTTTAAAACAATTTTCCTGTCCGGGTTTACAGTAAATAATTATCCTAAAATTTTTCATAAAGGGTTGATGTAAATTGCCATGAATTTTTTAGATATTTCATGAAATCAACATTAATGTCCATCTTATCTTTCGTGGTGTTGTGTTTGATGAGTTGTCACAACGCTGCTTCAGATACACAAACTTCAACTATTGATTCAACTACAACTACTGCTGTCACTGCAGTTGTTACTGATAGCTTTCCTGTAAAAAAGATTATTGAAAATGTTGCCTGTAAAAACAATAGCAGCCTGTCTTATGCTTTATACATTCCAACTGATAAAACAGCCAATGGCATTATCTATTTTTTTGACCCGCATGCCAATGGCTTATTGCCTTTAAAAAAATATCAATCACTTGCAGATGCCTATCATTTCATTTTAATCGGAAGTAATAATTCAAAAAACGGTAACGATTTTCAAACAGCAGAAAATATCTGGGAAGCTATATTCAATGATACACAAAACAGATTGCATTTTGATAAGAACAGGGTGTATGCCTGCGGGTTTTCAGGTGGTGCAAAAGTTGCAGGGTATCTTGCTTTACATCATCCAGAAATAAAATCAGTGATTGCAGGGGGCGCCGGACTTCCTGATGGTACACCTGCTTCCACTTTTGGTTTCAGCTTTACAGGCATTGCAGGCAAAGGTGATATGAATATGACAGACCTGGTTGCATTCAACAATGAACTGGGAAAAACACAAACCAGCCATAGAATTATTTTGTTTGATGGTAAACATGAATGGTGCCCTGCTTCAACAATGAACATTGCTTTTGCAGGTTTGGATTTCGATGCAATGCGCAATAATACTATTGCAAAAAATGATTCATTAATCAATGCATTTATCACCGGCAGTAAAAAAAGAATAGAAGCTGCAAAACAAAAGAGTGATTACCTGCAAGCTTCCAATGAATGTATCTTAACAATGAATATGCTTCAAAACCTGGCAGACCTTTCATCCATCAGCCAGCAATACAATTCCATTATTTCTACAACTGCTTATAAAAAGCAATGGCAACAACAACAACAAATATTTGCTCAGGAACAAGACATGAAAACTGAATATAACCGGCAGTTTCAACAAGGTGATATGAACTATTGGAACAAGGTTATTTCCGGTCTTGAGGCAAAGGCAAATGGAACTACTCAACAAGCACAGATGAATCAAAGGTTGCTCGCATATTTATCACTTGCATTTTATTCAATCAGCAACCAGTTAATCAATGCAGGTCAGAATAATGAAGCAGCACATTTTGTTACATTGTATAAAACAGTTGACCCGGGGAATAGCGAAGCCTGGTATTTTTCTGCTATATTAAATGCAAGAAACAACAACTCCACAGCCACTTATAATGATTTATCAAAAGCTGTTGTTAACGGGTTTAACGATGAAAAGAGAATGATAGAACAACCCGAGTTTGAAGCGCTTCAACCACCCCTAAATCTGGCATCAATTGTAGCAAAAATGAAACAATAATTTCTCCATGTTATTTTAAAGTGAAACTATCCGCCGGGAAAATAACGGGCATAATTTTTTCTGCATGTAAAGGATAAGTTTTTAGTCATGTTAATGCTAACATTTCCCCAACAAGAAGTAAAATGGCTGCCTGCAACTTTACTTAACATACATGAACTTGTTTTTTATCTCACCAAACTGAATGACAACGTGATGGTGTATGTTAAAAAAATTATTGTTGATACTAAAATCAACAGTAAAGTATATGAGATGAGTAACGGGCTTCGTTACTCGACAAAAGGAAGAGGTAAATGGTTTATTGTCGAAAACTAATCAGCTAAATAAAGTACCTGCAACTCCAGTATTACCGGGTTTCTTTCCCAGGTGTGTATATGCTTTATGTGTTACTTCCCTGCCACGTGGAGTGCGTTGTAAAAAACCTTCCTGTATCAAAAATGGTTCATACACTTCTTCAATGGTTCCGGGTTCTTCACCCACTGCAGTTGCAATTGTAGTTATACCCACAGGACCGCCTTTGAATTTTTCTATGATGGCAGTGAGGATACGATTATCCATTTCATCTAATCCATATTCATCTACATTCAATGCTTTCAAAGCATGTTGTGTAATGCCAGTATCAATTATTCCATCATTCAACACCTGAGCAAAATCCCTTACCCTGCGAAGCAAACCATTTGCAATCCTCGGTGTGCCCCTGCTCCTGCCTGCAATTTCACCTGCAGCATCTTCTGAAATATTTACGTTGAGTATTGATGCGCTGCGTTGAATGATTTTCTTCAAGGTTGCTGCAGTGTAATATTCCAGCCTTGATTTTATCCCAAACCTTGATAATAATGGCGCCGTCAGCAACCCGCTGCGCGTTGTGGCGCCAATCAATGTAAAATGATTTAAGTTCAGTTGTATGCTTCTCGCATTAGGGCCGGTATCAATCATGATATCAATCCTGAAATCTTCCATCGCTGCATACAGATATTCTTCCACCACAGTGCTCAACCTGTGTATCTCATCAATAAATAAAACATCGTTTTGTTCCAGGTTAGTCAGTAAACCAGCCAGGTCGCCGGGCTTCTCAATAACAGGACCACTTGTTTCTTTAATGTTCACTCCTAATTCATTGGCCACAATCCTTGATAAGGTTGTTTTACCAAGACCGGGAGGGCCGTGAAATAAAATATGATCCAAAGCTTCACCACGGATCTTTGCAGCTTTTATAAAAATGATGAGGTTATCAATCAGTTGCTGCTGACCGGCAAATTCAACAATATGCTTTGGGCGGATATTATTTTCAAACTCTTTTTCTTCAACGCTCAACTGCGATTTCTCTGATTGTAAATTTGGATTCGTCATAAAATTTATTACACAACCTGCACACTTATTTTTAATGCACCGGTATTATTTTTTTATAAGTATCACGCCACAGATGATCAGTGCAGCGCCAATGATTTTCTGCAAATTTATTGTGCTTACAGATGCGCCCAATAATCCATAATGATCTATCAGCAATGAAACAAAAATCTGTCCTGCCACCACCAGTGCAAAGGTTAATGCAAAACTTTGTTTTACGTTTACCCATGTGATAAAGGCAACGAAGATAGCACCGATTAATCCACCAAGCCAGATATACCAGGGAGAAGTTGCAATCGGCCTCACATTCACTAAAGCAGAAGCATTGACCATGACATTAAATAAAATCAAACAAAATGTGCCGGTAATAAAACTCATCAATGCACCCATCATTGCGCCACCGGTTTGCTGACCAAGCCTTGCATTCAACACAGCCTGTATTGGAATGATTGCACCAACTAAAAATGTTGCCGCCATTAAAATATATTTCATTGTATTTACCCTTTTGTTTTAATTTTTCTTTTTAACATCAATGTATAGCTCTCTCAAACTTATTCTTATATAAAAATCTAAAATACTATGTAAACAACCTTTCTTCAAACATTTAATTTACCTGATTTTATCATCAATACAATAAAATCAAAAAACCAAACATAAATGCTGTTTGAAATAAATGAAAAATTTTAAGTATGAAGACAAATGTTGACTTGAAAACCTGAAAATAGTAACATAAACATCCACCCTAACTTTTCTCTTTATAAAAATATTTTTTTAAAACCTGTTGGCAAGTTTGGTCTGCGGCTTACCACGTATCCATTTATTGACTTTGTATGTAATCCATGCACTTCCAGCGCCTAACAATGCTCCGGCAATTACATCAGTGGGAAAGTGCACACCCAGGTATAATCTCGAATAACCAACACCTGCAGCCCATAAATATGCGGGAACAATTACATACCATTTCGGATAAGCAATAGTTAATGCAGTGGCAGTGGAAAAAGCCTCTGACGTATGGCCTGAAGGAAATGAATATCCTGTTACAATTTCAGCAGGGATAAATGTAGTATCGCTTTCAAACGGCCTTGGCCTTTGTACAATATTTTTTAATGACTTTGTAAGTAAAGTAGAAACCAACATACTTTCACCAATGTATAAAGCCTGTTGTTTCATTTCTTTATTATGTGTCAATAATCCGGTAGCCATTAAACCCACCGGGGCACTGATGCAGACATATTTATTTGCATCTGAAATGGCAAGATAAAAATCAGTTGTGTTTACTTTCCTGTTGCCTGAAATATCCCTTAAAACATTCCAGTCAAAGTTGCAAAACTGTGCGCTTAACCTGCTCACTAAAACAAACAGGAATATGAATTGAATGATTATTATTTCCAGGGAAAAACCAATGCGCCGTTTCATCAACACAACATTTACTTTTTTAATTAACGACAGGAAAAATTTATTGTTATTAAAATTATGGTGATAAATTATTTTTCTGCAATAACAATATTTTAAAATTTCAAAACCTGTTTTTACCGGATACAACAGAGCGTTTATTTTTGCCCGGCAAATCAAAAGCATTCATTAATAAAAATTTTTTTTCAATACAAGTTTTAATATGCGCATACATTTCATACAACATTTACCTTTTGAATACCCGGCATCAATTGCTGACTGGGCGGCTGAAAAAAATCATGTAAACACTTATACAAAATTGTTTGAGAAAGCAGTTTATCCGCCAATAGATACTTTTGATATGCTGGTAATCATGGGTGGGTCAATGGGAGTGTATGAAGAAGACCAATATGTTTGGATGCCTGCTGAAAAAATTTTCATAAAGCAGGCAATTGATGCAAAAAAGAAAGTATTGGGTATTTGTTTGGGTGCACAATTTATTGCTGAAGCATTAGGGGCAAAAGTATATCCGCATACTGTCAGAGAAATCGGCTGGTGGGAAGTAGAAAAAGTAACTCCACATCCATTAACAGAAAATCTGCCACAAAAGTTTACCACCTTTCACTGGCATGGCGACACTTTTACTTTGCCAGTAAATGCAATTCAACTTTTCAAAACTAAAGGTTGCTCCCAACAAGGTTTCGTTTTTCAGAACCATGTTGCAGGATTACAATTTCATTTTGAAGTGAAAGAAGATTTATTAAATGGAATGACAGACCATGAAAGGGCATCATTGATCAAAACTGATTATGTGCAAACTGAAACAGAAATAAAAACATTAATGAAGCAATATGTCCTGCAGCAACCAGAATATTTGTATAGCTTTTTAGATGCTTTTATACAATTATAAAATAAGCTCAATCCATTCATAACGGATTTCAACAATTCATGTAATAAAAATCACTTTTTATTACAATCATATTTTCTGTGAAAACATAAAAAAATATGTTTGCATAAAAGCACTATGAAAAAGATTTTATCTGTTGCGCTTTTAGCAATTTTATTTACTACTTCCTGTAAAAAAGATACCCTGCGTGGCAGCGGAAGCATCATTACCCAGGACCGTAATGTTAGCAGCTTTAATGCTATCAGCACATTTGGCAGCGCCAAAATATTCATTTCTTATGCACCTCAGATTTCTGTCCAGGTGAAAGGTTATCAGAATCTTGTTTCAGAATACGAAACAAAAGTTACAGGTAATACGCTATCACTCCAATACAGGGATAACGTGAATATCCAAAATGATAATATAGAAGTCTATATAACAATGCCGGGTTTTGTTGGTTTGAATTCAAACGGTTCATCAACAATCAATGCTACTGGTGTTTACGATGATGCAGATAATTTAAGTATCAGTATTGCAGGTAATGCTGAAATCAATATCGAAAAAATGAATGTGAAGAATTATACAATTGAATCAGATGGCAACGGCGAAATATCTTCATTAGGCGTCAATGCAAATGAAGCTAAAGTACACCTCAATGGAAGTGGATTTGTTACCTTGTCGGTACAAAATAGTCTTGATGTTCATATTTCAGGAAGTGGTAAAGTTTCTTATAAAGGTGACCCACCAAATATTACCACTAACATCAGCGGCAGCGGGTCTTTGATAAAACTATAATGCAGGATTGCACTTTTTTTTATAAATGAATTTTATTAAACATAAAATCCAATCAACACAACCGGGATTCTTTTCGTGCTGGATAAACAGCAGGCCTTACAACAATTTTATCTTGATATTTTTAAAACAGATGCCACTCGTCTGAATGCGGCTATGTGATGACTGAAAAGCAATATGACCTTTTTTTGAAGCGCCATAACCGGCAACATCTTTCCATTTGCCGGCAGCTTTTTCTTTTTTCCATGCTTCGCTCCATAAAGTATATTCAACTATTTTTTTCCCATTGAGCCAATGTTCAACATGTCCGTTATTCACAAAAATTTTTGTGTTATTCCACTCACCAGGTTTTTTTGTTGCATTCACCCGTGGCGCCTGCATCGCATAGTTTGAACCGGTATGCTGGTCGGGTTCTATTTTTTCAGGATAACCATCATCATCTATTAATTGATATTCGGGGCCACTCAAATAAGTCTCATCATAATCTTCATTCACGAGATACATGATACCGCTGTTGCCTTCAGGAGAAATTTTCCAGTCAACACTCAGCTCAAAATTTTCATACTCGCTATCAGTTATCAAATCTGCATGACCGGCATCAGCAGTTTTACTACACAACATTCCGCTATCAACCTGCCATGAGCCCGGTTTATTTTTAAATGTGCGCCAGCCATTCATTGTTTGGCCATCAAACAATAACTGCCATCCGCCTGATTTTTCCTGTTGTGAAAGTTGGTTGTCAATAGTTGTATCGTTCATATTATTTGCATAAGAAGGTTGTATAAAAAACAAACCTAAAAAAATACCGGAAGCTATCAACAGTTTTTTCATATCTATTTTTTGCTTTAATTGATATAAAATCCATCCTGTTAAACCAGGGAAATTTTATTGTTTAATATTTAAATTAAAATTTTTTCCGGTTACTAAACAACGGCAATATGAATTTTTCAAACAAATACTTTGAAAGTTCATTGCTATAATTGTTATTACCACATTGCTGAACCGGCTTTATCCCACTGATGGCATTGGTAAGAAAAATTTCATTAGCGCCATGTAATTCGCCCACTTCAATTCTTGTTTCTTCAAACGGGATATTTTCTTCTTTGATTTTACCAATCAAAAACTTTCTCATCACACCGGCAACACAACCTTCATTTAATGCCGGAGTCTTAATTGTTCCGTCTTTGACAATAAAAATATTTGCAATCGTTGCTTCAGCAACCCGGTTAATATTATTTATGATGATAGCATCATCTAATTTATTTTCCTTAGCCCACATTGCTGCCATAACGCATGGCATAAAATTATTGCTTTTGATATGTGAAAAATCATCACAAGCCTTTCTTGCTTTTGTAAAAATATCTATACATAATCCTTTTGCCGGAAAAACAGGCTGCACTGTTTCCATCTTCCATGTCTGAATAATGTAATTGGGAAAATTATTTTCATAATCATACAGGCCTCCATCACTTCTATACACTGTGAGCCTTATCCTTGCAGCTTTCTCTTGTTTATTCTGTGCGGCAATCTGATACACCTGTTTTGATAAATAATCCGGTGTAAAATATGGTGGCAACTCAAACTTCAACAAAGACAATGAAGCAAACAACCTTTCAAGGTGATAGTTGAATAATGCCACTTCCCCATCAATCATCCGCATGGTTTCAAACAAACCGTCGCCAAAGCGGAAAGAACGGTTATCAGCGCCGATAACCTTTGTACCGCTGGTAACTATTTCACCATTATGTAAAAAATATTCTCCTGCCTGCATCTGCTTTTGTACAGTTCAATGTTATAATAAAAGCAATTTTCTTTGAAACAATTTTTATAATGATGCAGGATGAAAAAATTTAATATAGGTCTTTCAATCTAACTGACCGGCATTGGCGCAGTTATCAGGGCTGCACGATTTAAATATTTATTCAAACCCCAGTTTTGCCAATCCTGCTTTCACTTCATCGCAACTCATAAATAATTTCCACAACAAACCACTCCTGTAATTTTCCATCATCACCACTATTGGCCCCTGGTCAATAGCCAGGTAGCGTTTGGGATACCAACCTGCTGTTTCACTAAATGCATCATAAAAACCATAAGGCCCTAAAATTTTATTTCGCAATGAAGTATCACTATACCAATGTTTCATCGCTGCCATTGATTGCATCGGTGTATAAGGAAAGGAAGACAATGCAGCAGTAGGGGAAATTACACCGAGGTCATTAGCAGAATCCGGCGCATGTGCTGCATAACCATTGACTGAATAACTTGCAGTAAGCCCCCAGCTATCAGCGCCATAACCTTTATATTTTTTCGGGTTATCAACACACCATTGATAATTGATTTTTGCCATCGTGCTCATCTCTTTCCAGTAATCTGCATACTGGTCTTTTAATCCATGCGGGTCAAGCCCCAGCCAGGAATAATGTGCCCAAAATAATGGTCCTCCATGCGGTGGGTTGCCCTGCATCAATAAATGAAGTGTATCGTTTTTGTAATTGCTGAGTGCATTGATTTTTCCATTCTGTGCCCAACCTTTATGATACACTGATGCGGGCACACCATGCGTTGGCGATGATGCTGCCAATACATACATGATAAGACATTCATTATATCCATGCACTGCGAAATTTTTCTTCCATCCAAAATCAGGGCTCCAATGCCAGTATAAAACATCCTGGCCACCACGACGATACCAGTCGAATTCAACACTGCGCCATAAACTGTCAACACGTGCTGCTAATTTTTTTTCATCATCATTACCATCTTTAAAATACTGGCGTACGCATAACAATCCCTGCATCAGGAAACTTGTTTCTACCAAATCACCACCATCATCATCACTGCCAAAAGGTTTTACATGGCCATTTTCATCTAAGAGCCAATGTGGATATGCGCCATGAAAACGGTCTGCTTTTTCAAGGAATGAAACAATTTTATTTAAACGTTCATAACCTTGTTGCCTGGTGATATATCCTCTTTCAATACCTGCAAGTAAAGCCATCACACCAAAACCACTGCCACCAACTGCAATGGTGGTTTGGTCATGCTCAGGATAATCATTATCTGTATGGATGCGTTCAGGAGCCATGCCACTGTTGGGTTCTGCGCCTGTCCAGAAATATTCAAAAGTCCTGTGCTCTATCGTATCGTATAAAGCAGTATCTGAGATATTATCTGTTGCAGCCTGTTGTCCCTGCGTAGGTGTTTTGGAATGACAGGCAACAGCAAATACAATCATGGCGAGCAATGTATATTTCATCATGCTGCTAATGTAAGTAGGATAATTTTCAAAATCATGTTTATGTTGGTTTTTCATTTGTAACAATAATGGTAATTAGATTGAAGATGATTTAGGAAAAGGGGAGATGCATAATGAATGAACCGGATTTGCAGTTAAATGGCAAAATGATTTGTAGTAAATAAATCTTGCAATAGTAATCTCTCATCAAAATAAACATATCAGAAAGGCTTTGTTGAGGTGGTTCGAAAATGACGGACACAAAATTCCGTTAGGTTAAATAATAAGAA
>CAYNTP010000012.1:0-106546 GCA_964400415.1 uncultured Parafilimonas sp. | reverse complement strand
ATAAAATCCCTTTTAACTTTTGTTACAAAAAATATGACAGGAAGGTTACAAATTAATGCCGGGAACCAATAATATCTACACATAGAAACACTGATCAATCAATCATTGTTTCTATAAAAGAAAAGGCTGAATAATTGCCATCACTTCATCCATCGTTAATGGTTCATCAAAACTTTCAGTTGCACTTTTCGTGGTTGCACCAGGCAACTTACTTGTATCAATACCCAACTGAATGACATTTTCTTCACCGTTATATGAAGCCTGTACAGATGGCCCTATTTCGCTGGTATCATTCCCAGTAATCCATGGGCATTCATTCGGTGCGGTACCATTGAGGTTGCGTATCCTTCGCACATGTGCTGCATGCCTTGCTTCCACAGAATGAATCTGCATAGATGCCAGTAAAATTGTATTGTTTGTAATCAGTTCCGTAAACTGCCCTTTATAAGCCCTTACACCAGTATCTTCAAAAGTTTGCGCTAATGCCAGGAACTCACCGAAATTATTGAATACAGTTGGGTATATACCACCAGCCGTAAAATCAAATGCTGGTTTTGTAGCAGGCGTACCGCCCAATCCTGTGATAGTATTAATCAGAAAATTTACATGAGCTGTTTCCTGTTGCTGAATCAGATTGAATGAAGCTATTTCGTTATCAGGAATTATTAGACTTGGGGCGCTCAATGCAGTAGTGTAAAAATCTGATTCAAGATATTCGACTGTCAATGCAAAGTTTAAAACAGAAATGATTTCAGAAGGAGTCTGGCAGTATGCTTTATTGATCATACTACCCAAAGCAAATGGTAATGCTGTTAATGCAAGCCTACCTCCTATCTGAGAAAAACGTTGCATGACATCTCTTCTCGAATTTAATCTTTCGTAAATCTCAGGATCTGTTTTTTCAATTTCTGCAAAAATTTTCTGTAAATCCATACAAGTTTTTTAATTAGTAGGTAAATGAGAAGCATCCAGTGGTGATGTGATATATGCAGATACTGAAGCCAGTACTGATGCAGGTGAAAATTCAAGGTCTAAACCATCAGTATTAACAACAGTATTATCAGCAAATGAACCATAAGATGTATCACTAAGGATATCACGGATATATGCTGAATGCCTTGCTTCTACTGACACAATTTTTCCTGTTAATAGCAAATAGGGAGCATTAGTTAACAATTGCCCCACCCCATTATATGCGCTCACGCTGATATCTTTCAAAGTTTTTGCGGTTCCCAAAACACTATCCCTGTTTGAAAAATCAACAGAATCAAAATCAAATTTCAGCATAGGTATTGCATTGGTACCAAGAAAATCTTTGTAAAAACCACGATGTATAATTTCATGGTCGCGTATATCTGTCAATAATGACATTTCATCATCGGATAAAGGAGTTTTATATGGCTTACTTATTACATCAATATAAAAAGAAGCCTGCAATTGTTCCAGGGCATATAAATAATTCAACACACCGATGTCTCCGCTTCCCAAGTCAATACCTCTACTATTTCCTGTATTGCCACTGTCTTTTGAACATGATGAAATCAATGCTGCAGAAGCAACAAAATAACCAAGGAACTGCCTTCGTTGCAGGACAGTATTATGTGGTAGATTACCGGGTGTTTCAATTTTTTTCATTCAAAAATTTTTTTGATTCTGTTAATAAAATTGATCCTGTTTTAGCATGGAAACAACACATTTAATTTTCAAACTATTTTGCAGGAAAAATCAGGTTAGAAAAAATAACATGTTTCGTTTTATTATGCTTTTATAAGTGCAGCAGTAGTTAATCAAAGAATGGCCATGCAAGATATATTTCCTTTGAATGACAATATTATAAAATTGATTCAATATCAACTATAATTTTTTATTGACTACTCCAATCAATTGCATTAACTTTCATTTTAAATTTATTCCTGGCATTTACAATTCTATTAAAAGTTTGGGGAGTTCGGTTAAAATAATACAGCAGAAAATATTTTTTAATAATAAACAATAGTAAATGCTATACAATACAATTTTTGAAATATCAAAAGTGCACATAAAACAAATTATCTGATATGGTACAATTGCTGATAAAAAACGGTAAAGTGTTTACGGGTAACCCCGACGAAAATGCAGCGATAAAAAATATCCTCGTTGAAAATGGGAAAATCAAACTGGTCAGTTCTTCGCCAATTGATACAACAGATACTACAACAATTATTGATGCTGAAGGCAAATGGGTCACACCCGGGTTTATAGATACACATACACATTATGATGCGGAAGTCATTGCATCACCGGGTTTAAAAGAATCAGCAAGGCATGGTGTAACCACTGTTATTATGGGCAGCTGTTCCGTTTCTGCAATTTATAATAATGCAGAAGACACTTCAGATTCATTCACAAGGGTGGAAGCGATTCCAAGAAAAGTCATGTTGCCATTACTGGAAAAAGAAAAAACATGGAATACGCCAAAAGAATGGGTTGACTATATTGATAAAAAACCTATAGGTATCAACATTGCGAGCTTTATCGGCCATTCTGATATTCGCATAAAAGCTATGGGCCTTGGCCGTTCAGTAACAGATAATGAAAAAGCAACTGAAGCAGAAAAAGCAGAGATGGAAGAGATGTTGAATGATGCTTTGGATAATGGATTTTTGGGCCTCTCCACAATGGATAACCCATGGGATAAAATGGATGGAGAAAAATACTGGTCGCATAAAACGCCATCATTTTATGCAAGCTGGAAAGAGCGCAAAGGCCTGATACGTATATTGCGTGAAAGAGATGCCATTTTGCAGGGTGCACCTAACCTTGTTACCCGTGTAAGCGCATTAAATTATATTCTTGCCAGTGCAGGTTTATTCAGGAAAAAAAGATTGAAGTCAACGATGATTGCATTGATGGACCTCATCGGCGACAGGTATATTTTACCTGTAGTTGGCGGGCTCGCAAATTACAGCAATAAATTCCTGAAAGCAGATTTCAGGATGCAGTCACCACCTGCGCCATTTACTGTTTATTATGATGGTGTGGACTCAGTTATGTTTGAAGAATTTCCATCCGGTGAAGCATTACGCCACTTAGCAAAAAATATTGACCGGAGAAATGAAAAAATCAGGGACCCGAAATTCAGGGAGAATTTTAAAAGAGAGATAAGGCGAAAGTTCGCACCAAAAGTCTGGCACAAAGATTTAAGTAAATCTATCATCCTGAAATGCCCGGATGCATCATTAATTGGAAAAAATTTTTTCCAGGTAGCGGAAGAAAAAAATGTACATCCTGTTGATGCATTTCTTGATTTAATCGTGATCTATGATAAACAAATTTCATGGACCACAACAATAGCCAATGACAGGCCTGCTAAATATCATACTTTATACAACCATAAATCAAACCTTATTTCATTTTCTGATGCAGGCGCACATTTGAATAATATGGCTTTCTATGATTTTCCTGTTCAAATGATGAAACGTGTGATAGATGCATCAGAACAAGGCAACCCAATTATGAGTATGGAAAAATGCGTCTGGCGTTTAACCAAAGAGTTGGCAGACTGGTTTAATATTGAAGCAGGAGAAATCAAAGCAGGCATGCCCGCAGATATTGTTATTATTAACCCGGAACAGTTTAAGAATGTTAACGATGATGTATTAGAAGCGCCAATTGAAGAATTTGATAATTACTCAAGATTAGTTACCCGCCATCCGCACCTGGTGGAAAATGTCATCGTTAATGGAAATATCATTTTTCAAAATGATGATTTTGTTGAAGGGTATGGAAAAACAAAAAAGACCGGTGTGTTTAAAAGAAGGATCACGGGTTAATTTTCCCACAAAGAATAAAAAAACCGTTGTTTTAAATTTTGGTTTAAAAATATTTTTTTTATCTGATATATATTTAGATATTTGTCTAAATATACAATCATCGAAATGAATATTGTATTTAAGGCTTTGAATGATGCAACGCGGCGTGAAATACTGGAGATGCTACAGAAAAAAGATTTAACGGCAGGCGAGATTGCTGAAAATTTCAATATCTCTTTTCCCAGTATTTCTCACCATCTTGACCTTTTGAAACAGGCACAACTTGTTACTACAAAAAAAGAGGGGCAATATGTTTTCTATTCCTTAAATACAACAGTCATGGATGAAATATTAAAATGGATGATGCAATTCAAAACAAAAAAAAGTAAATAATATGAATACTGTTTTGCGCAGGATTGTATGGATTATCATGCTGGCGCCTTTAATCTATCTTGCCATCATCTGGAAACAAATTCCGGCAACTGTTCCTATGCATTCTGACCTGCATGGTCATGTGGACAGGTATGGGAGTAAAAATGAATTATTAATCCTGATGATTGTGCTTACTGCCGTGAATGCAGTTTTATATCTTATCGTTTGCAACATTTACAAAATAGATCCAAAAAAATATGCCGCACAAAATAAAGAAAGGCTGCAACGTATGGCATTTTATGTATCGTTGTATTTATCTGCCATCTGGATAATGATCATTTATGTTACTGCTTATAACAAGATGGAATTGACAATGAAATTTGTTTTCATTGCAATGGGCATATTATTTGCCCTGCTCGGTAATAACATGTATAATATTCAGCCAAATTATTTTGCAGGCATCCGTTTGCCATGGACACTTGAAAGTGAAGACAACTGGAGAAAGACACATCATCTTGCAGGCAGGCTTTGGTTTTTTGGTGGCCTGGCATTTGCTGTAATTGTTTTTTTTCTAAACGAAACAATTGCTGGTATTACAGCCGCTGTATTGTTAGCGGCCCTCGTTATTGTTCCCGTAATTTATTCATACAGGTTATATAAAAAATCTGATAAAAAAGTTTAAAATGAAAATGAGAGTTACAAACTTATTGCTGTGTTTACTTTTCACAAGCGGCTTATTTGCACAAACAAATTTTTCCGGTATATGGAATGCTACATTGAATGTTGCAGGTTCATTACATCTTGTATTGCACATTCAGCAACAACAGGACGGCACTTATGTTGCAACGCTGGACAGCCCTGATCAGAATGCAACAGGGATAAAATGTGATAAGGCAACTGCAACAGGAAATACTTTCACTTTTACTATTGATAAATTAAGGGTGAGTTATACTGGTAATTTAATTAACGATACTACGCTTTCAGGAACATTTACTCAAGGTGCAAGCCTGCCATTGGAATTTCATAGAACAGGCACACCAGTTGTTGCAAAACCTATTGTTCGTCCGCAAACACCTAAGCCACCATTCCCATATAAAAGCGAAGAAGTAATTTACAATGGCAATGGTTTACAATATGGCGGTACTCTCACCATTCCACAAGGCAAGGGGAGGTTCCCTGCTGTTCTATTGATAACAGGATCTGGTCAGCAGGACAGGGATGAAACAATTTTTCATCATAAACCTTTTGCTGTATTAGCCGATGCACTTACTCGTGATGGTTTTGTGGTGTTGCGTGTTGATGACAGGGGCAAAGGCAACAGCACAGGTGATTTCGCCAATTCAACAACAGCAGATTTTGCAAAAGATGTAAATGCATCTTTGGATTACCTGAAATCAAGGACTGAAGTCAATGATAAAAAAGTTGGTTTGCTCGGTCATAGTGAAGGCGGCATGATTGCACCAATGGTTGCTTCGCAGAGAACAGATATCAACTTTATTATTTTACTCGCTGGGCCTGGTGTAAAAATTGTTGACCTGATGGCTGAACAAAATGCTGCAGTTGAAAAATCTGTTGGCATCAATGCATCGCTTGCAGACAGCTTTAAACCATATTTTAAAACTATACTTGAAAATAGTAATTACACTAATGATACCACTCAACTTTTACAAAAGATAATGCAGTCTTTAAATGATTTTGCTGCAAAGACTGACAGCAATGCATTGAAAACACTAAACATTTATACCGAAAAAGAAAGGGAATTATATGCGCATGAATTAGTCAAAAGCTTCTTGAGCCCCTGGTATAAATATTTCTTGCAATTTGATCCGGAACCATACCTGACCAAACTGAAAAAAGTAAAAGTGTTGGCATTGAATGGCAGTAAAGATATCCAGGTTGTTGCATCACAAAACTTACCTGCAATCAGGAATGATCTTATTGAAGGAAAAACAAAAACTTTTGAAGTGAAAGAATTACCAGGATTAAACCATTTATTTCAGACCTGTAACAAATGCACAGTGCAGGAATATGGTGAACTGGAAGAGACATTTGCACCTATTGCTTTACAAACAATCATTGTCTGGCTCAATAAAAATGTGAAATAGATGAATTATCTCGCCCATGCATGGCTATCATTTAAACAGCCTGAAATATTAGTGGGCAATATGATCAGTGATTTTGTAAAAGGCAAAAAGCGTTTTGAATTTTCACCTGGCATACAGAAAGGTATCATGTTGCACCGCAGCATTGATAATTTTACCGATGCACATCATGCAACGGGAAATGCAAAGCAGTTTTTCAAACCTGTTACAGGATTGTATGCCGGCGCATTCATTGATATAGTGTATGATCATTTCCTGGCAAATGATGTAAATGAATTTGAAAATGAAAATGAACTCATGCAGTTTTCATTTTTTGTTTACAACACATTGGAAGAATATAATGAAGTATTACCTGAAAAGTTTTTGCTCATGTTTCCATACATGAAAAAAAATAACTGGCTGTATAATTACCGGGAGCGATGGGGAATAGAAAGAAGTTTTGGCGGGTTATTGCAACGTACAAAATATCTTGATCAGAACGATGGTGTATTTAAATGTTTCGAAGAAAATTATGATGCACTGAAACTTTGTTATGAATCCTTTTATCCTTCACTAAAATTATTTGTAATAAATCAACTTCAGCTAATATCATAAAAAATGCTGCTGCTGTTTGTAAAAATCAAAATGAAAATTTTGCCACGAAGATGCATGAGCTGAAAATTGACTCACCTTTAATCTTGCATTTTTCCGGGTTGAAACTAAGGTGGAATCAAAAAACTTCGTGGCAAAAATTTCCAGGGGAAACAGAATAGTTGTGAGCAATAAAAAATTCCATATCACTCACTGTCTTTTACCTTTTTATATTTTTTAATATCTGCAAAGTTCCCATCAGATGTTACCTGTACAGAATACCATTTGTCTTTTGTTGACAATTTTATTTCATAAACGGTACCTTCTTCCCTTGTGAGTTCTGTGACACCATTAATGGTGCTTTCGCCAAATTTATGTTTCAATTGCAGAAGGATATTTGTAGGCAAATCACTCCCGTCAGTATATCTCCAGGAGCAAATGAAATCACCTTCTTTATTGTAAAATACTTTTTCAAAATTTCCGCTCTGGTGAAAACTTACATAATACCCTTTGGCATCATCACTCCATTTTACATTTTCAGCATTGGGAAATGTTTCTTTAAATTTCTGGATCAGTTTTGACCCGGGGGCAGCCATGGCTGAGAATGCCATACATAATACTGCGGCACAAACAACGATCTTTTTCATAACAATGATTTTTATGGTGTTTAAAAGATGAAATTATGATGATGTTTATACTGAAGTCAAGCATATCTACACGACTGGTTTGTTAAACTAAAAGCATGAATTTGATATTACATAACCGGCTTTCGCTGAAACGGGAATCGTTATGTTTAAAAGCGGATATTGTACCACTGAAACAAAAAATTATTCATTCAACAAAATCATATCCTGTAATGTTAAGTTGTGTTAATTGCATGATGAGCGGGATGGTTAGTTTATCTATTCAGCAGAATTTTTATCATCTTTGCTCCTCAATAAAAAAAGATGAAACAAGCTACAAAATTTATACATGCCGGTACAGAACCGGACCCTTCAACAGGTGCGATAATGACGCCGATATTTCAAACATCCACTTATGTGCAGTCAGCGCCTGATATGCATAAAGGATATGATTATTCAAGGGCTGGGAACCCTACCCGTGCTGCATTGGAAAAAGCCTGCGCTGAAATTGAAAATGGGAAATATGGTTTGGTTTTTAGTAGTGGTGTTGCTGCTGCAGATGCAGTGATAAAATTATTAAAGCCGGGTGATGAAGTCATTGCCTCCAATGATATGTATGGTGGCACTTACCGTTTGTTTTCAAAAGTGTTTGAAAAATTCGGAATAAAATTTCATTATGTAAACATGAGTGATGTGAGTAATGTCAGCGCTGTTATCAATGACAAAACAAAATTGATTTGGGTGGAAACACCAACCAATCCATTGATGAATATTGTTGACATTGCTGCAGTTACTGCACTGGCAAAAAAGAAAAATATATTGGTATGTGTTGATAATACTTTTGCATCACCTTACCTGCAGAACCCATTGGACCTTGGCGCTGATATAGCAATGCATTCATCTACAAAATATCTCGGTGGTCATAGTGATGTGATACAGGGTTGCCTTGTAATGAATGATAAACAATTGAGGGAAGATTTATTTTTTATACAAAAAAGTTGTGGCGCTGTGCCTGGCCCGCAAGATTGTTTCCTGGTATTGCGCGGCATCAAGACATTGCATGTGCGCATGCAAAGACATTGTGAGAATGGTGAAAAGATTGCTCATTTTTTACGTAACCATCCAAAAGTTGCAAAAGTTTACTGGCCCGGTTTTGAAGACCATCCTAATCATGATGTTGCTAAAAAACAAATGCATGGTTTTGGTGGTATGATAAGTTTTGAGTTGAAAGATGAATCACCTGAAACATTAAAACGGGTGGTGTCATCTACAAAAATCATTGCTCTTGCTGAAAGCCTCGGTGGTGTTGAAAGCCTGGTAAATCACCCGGCTACGATGACGCATGCATCCATACCAAGAGAAGAAAGGTTGAAGAATGGATTGAAAGATTCATTGATACGCTTAAGCATCGGCATAGAAGATGCAGATGATTTGATGGCAGACCTTGACCAGGCAATCGGATAATAAAAGCGATAATAGCTTTAATTGTCAGTTGTAAAAAAAATCCATCAAAAGGATTTTGATAAATAAGAACCAAAGCCCTGCAGCATGTTACCCTGCAGGGCTTTGAACTTTGAACAGCAGGCTGCAGTTGATTAATGATATATAGTTGCAGTGTGCGACGCAACGGATGTTTAATAGCAATACTTCAGCTAAGTACATAAAAATTTTCATCCCATGAATGCAGAACAACAACGATTAGCTTCAACACAAAAATCATCGCCGATTGGTGGCGGGCCGGCAGTATCATCGTGGAAAATATGGGGGCCATATTTGAGTGAAAGGCAATGGAGCACTGTGCGTGAGGACTACAGCGCAAATGGGGATGCGTGGAATTATTTTCCGCACGACCATGCACGCAGCAGGGCTTACCGCTGGGGCGAAGATGGTATTGCAGGCATCAGCGATTGCAGGCAAAAAATATGTTTTGCGATTGCAATGTGGAATGGGAAAGACCCGATATTGAAAGAACGTTTATTTGGTTTAACAGGTTATGAAGGCAATCATGGTGAAGATGTAAAGGAGTTGTATTATTACCTGGATAACACGCCGACGCATTCTTACATGAAGCATTTGTATAAGTATCCGCAAAATGAATTTCCATACAATGATTTGATAAATACCAATCGCAACAGGAACCGCTTTGAACCGGAATATGAAATCATTGATACAGGTATTTTTAATGACAATAAATATTTTGATGTATTTACAGAGTATGCAAAAAATGAAACTGAAGATATTTGCATCCGCATTACTGTTTGTAACCGTGGTATTGATGCGGCTTATTTTGCTTTGTTGCCGACGCTCTGGTTCCGCAACCTGTGGAGTTTTGGTTTGATGCAACAAAAACCTGTTATAAGACTAACTGGTGAAAACAGTTCGGGCATTCAATACAAACATGCAGGTGATTATAATTTTTATTTTGAAAAACCTGGCCGGGTTTTGTTTACAGAAAATGATACCAACAATGAACGGTTGTATCAATCGCAGAATGCATCACCGTTTGTGAAAGATGCTTTTCACAATGCTGTCATCAACAATGATTATGATTTTTTAAAAGATAAAACTGAAGGCACAAAGTTTGCGCCTTTGTATGAATTCAATATTGCAGCAGAAGACCAGGTGGTAGTAAAGCTTCGTTTGAGTAAACAACATCTTGCGACATCACCTTTTGATGAGGGTTTTGATAAATTGTTTGAACAAAGAATAAAAGAAGCAGATGAATTTTATAACAGTATTTCCCTCGCAATAAATGAAGATGAAAAAAATATACAACGACAGGCTTTCGCTGGTTTATTGTGGAGTAAACAATTTTATCATTTAGATATTCCTACATGGCTGAATGGTGATAAAAACCAACCCCCGCCACCGCCACAAAGAAAACATGGGCGCAACCACAGGTGGCATACGCTGAATAATGAAGATATTATTTCTATGCCCGACAAATGGGAATTTCCCTGGTATGCGGCATGGGACCTTGCTTTTCATTGTGTGCCGATTGCCATGATAGACGTTGAGTTTGCAAAGGAGCAACTTATTTTATTGCTGCGGGAATGGTATATGCACCCTAATGGTAGGTTGCCTGCTTATGAATGGTCATTCAGTGATGTGAACCCTCCTGTGCATGCATGGAGTTGCCTGCAGGTGTATAAAATAGATAAACAACGTACCGGCATTGGCGACATTGACTTTTTAAAACGTGTTTTTCAGAAACTATTACTCAATTTTACCTGGTGGGTAAACCGTGAAGACCATAAAGGCAATAACGTGTTTGAAGGTGGTTTCCTGGGATTGGATAATATCGGTGTGTTTGACAGGAATGCAATACCAGATGGCGGCATGCTGGAACAGGTGGATGGTACAAGCTGGATGGCAATGTATTGTCTGAATATGCTGGAGATGGCTTTGGAAATTGCACAATATGATGAAACATACGAAGATGTTACCACAAAATTCCTTGAGCATTTTGTTTATATAACAGAATCATTAAACCGGATAGGCGAAGACTGGACAAGTGCATGGGATGATGAAAGCGGGTTTTTTTATGATATACTTTCATTGCGCAACCAGGAATATATTCCTGTAAAAGTGCGGAGCCTGGTGGGGTTGAGTTCTTTGTTTGCTGTGTTGGTAATAAAAAAAGATTTCCTGAAAAAACTTCCTGATTTTTATTCAAGGTTGCAGTGGTTTCAGAAATACAGGAAGCATAACAAACAATATCTTGTCATAGAAGAACTTGGGCCTGACGAAGATATTTTATTATCACTTGTGCCGAGGGAGAGATTGGAAAAATTATTAAGGGCATTGATGGATGAGAAAGAGTTTTTATCACCCGGTGGTATCCGCTCTATTTCAAAGTTGCATGAAACGCCATACATAATAAATATTGAAGGAAAAGAATTCGGATTGAAGTATGAACCTGGTGAAGCAACAACATCTTTGTTTGGTGGCAACAGTAACTGGCGTGGGCCTGTGTGGATGCCGATGAATTACCTGCTTGTGCTTTCACTACGGGTTTATGGGAAATATTACGGTGAAAAATTGCAGGCGGAATTTCCTACGGGTTCAGGTAAAGAAATAAATTTAAGCGAAGCATCTTATTCAATTGCAAAACGGCTTATATCCATTTTTAAAAAAGATGAAAATGGTGAAAGGCCTGTCCATAATCACGACACACATTATCAAGGCGACCCGCATTTTAAAGACCTTGTTTTGTTTTATGAATATTTTCATGGTGATACATCACGGGGCGCAGGCGCTTCTCACCAAACCGGTTGGTCAGGTGTTGTAGCAGAACTGATTAATTATACTGCTGTATTTGAAATAAAGAACAGGCTTGGGGAGAATATTTAGTTAGTAACAGTGGTATAAAGTAAAGTAAACAGTTATATTTTTTTCAGAAACCA
This sequence comes from uncultured Parafilimonas sp., assembly GCA_964400415.1. GTDB lineage: Bacteria > Bacteroidota > Bacteroidia > Chitinophagales > Chitinophagaceae > Parafilimonas. Next base: position 94,682 of record CAYNTP010000012.1, on the reverse strand, counting down.
GTATGCAGGTAATATGTTATAAAACATTTTGTAGCCCCGACAGGAATCGAACCTGTATCTAAAGTTTAGGAAACTTCTATTCTATCCATTGAACTACAGGGCCAATAATTTCCGGCAAAAATATAATTTAAGTGCATACAGAGAAATTAATAATTTTATTCTGCGATGAATAAAAAAACAGTTGTCCTCGGTGCATCACCAAACCCGGGAAGATACAGCAATCTTGCAGTCAACAGGTTGCTGGCACATAATCATACAGTAATTCCTATTGGTAAAAGAAAAGGAACCATAAACCAGCTTGAAATTTTAACTGAAAAACCTGTAGATATTTCTGATGTTGATACAGTTAGTTTATACCTGAATGCAAACAATCAGAAAGAATATTATGATTATATTTTATCGCTCCACCCGAAACGAATCATTTTTAATCCCGGCGCTGAAAATGAAGAACTGGCTTCATTGGCAGCAAATAATAATATTCAAGCCATGAATGCCTGCACACTTGTATTATTAAGTACAAACCAGTATTAATTTTTTTAAAACAGGTAATAGCTATTAAAAAAAATAGGCCTGCTCTGAAAAGAGCTGGCCGTTGCTAACCTATGAAAAACACCGAGTTTAGTTAGTTTAAAAGGCAGGCCGGATTTTCTTGTTCCCGTTGCCTCTTTTAATATTTTTATTGGGATTGTTGTTCCCGTTATTTTTTTGTGGTTGGTTCATTTTCTGTTGTTGAAAATTCTGGGTACGCTTCCTGCGATTATTCAGTTCATTCCGCAAGGTATTATTAAATTGCTTATCAGAAGTATAAACTTTATTAGCCCTTTGCGAACCTAATACTTTTTTGAAATTTCCCTGGTAGCGTTCCTTTATTTCAACAGCTTTCTTTTCAAAAGCCACTTCATCATTTGCATACTTACTTCTTGCCTGTTTCAATTCATTCTGGTAATTGTTATAAACCGGCCAGAAATTCTGCGCTTCCTTTGGAGTAAGATTCAACTCTTTAGTCATATATGCCATTTTCACCATTTCAATCTTACTCTCATCATCATCAGTTTGCTGCGCATGGCAAATGTAACTCTGAAAGGATAAAAATAACAATAATGTAAATATTTTTTTCATCATTTTCATTTTAACTACCTCCTCCTGTTTCACCTTCATCCGTATTCTGGTTCAGGTATTGTTGTATCTCTTCATCGGATACATTTTGGAGCAAGGTTTGAACATCCATGCTTGGCAGTTGATCAGATTCATTAAAGTTCGTATAAACCGCCATATTGCTGTTCTTATTTAAATAATTGGTTATAGCATCATCACTCAGTGATGAAATTTCTTTTTGAATATCCATATTGGAAAAGGCGGCGGCATAGTTGTTCGGCAAATCTTGTGGCTGATTTGTTTTTTTATTAAAAAATAAATATCCGCCACCAAATAATACAGCGCCGATACAGGCAGCAGATGCATAGTTTATCCATTTGCGGGTATGGTTACCTAACTGGATTACTTTTGTTGATTCTTCCTGTTCTTCTGCTTTTTCTACAGATGGTTTTAATTCATTGAAATAATTAACCGGAACAGAATAGACATTTGTTTTTAGAATCCCACTTAATAAAGGTGAAAGCTCCTGTAATTCCTGTTGAACTTCGTTAACCGGATTATTTTTTATCTTATTTAAAATATTTCCAGCTAAGCTTTCAAAATAACCATCCGGTACAGAAAGCCCGGTTATCTTATTTATGCCTGCCAGGTTCAATCCTTCATTCAATTGAACTTTTTCAACAATCAAACCAGAAAGGTTAACAAAATAATTTTTTGGGATAAAGTAAGGATTTGTAACCGGTAAGGCCCGGATGAATAAATTAGCATTGATATTATCAGCTAATTCTTCAAAATAATTTTCCGGCACAGAGTAATAGCTTTTATTGTCCGTGTTGATTAAAACGGTAGCATCAAGTTCTTTTAATTCATTTAATATGTTTGTATTTTTCAACATGACCGTCTCATTTGACCTGTTTCGTGCTTAACCGTTTAATTACTCTTAATGAATTCCTCTATTTTTTTTACTGCATGATGATAACTAGCTTTCAAAGCGCCTTCACTTGTTTCGAGCACCCTGCTCATTTCATCGTAAGGCATCTCATCATAGTATCTTAAGTTAAATACAATCTTTTGCTTCTCAGGGAGTTGCTGTATTGCCAACTGTAACTTCCATTCAAGCCTGTTGGCATCAAAATTTTTATCAGCTGTTATTTTATTAGCAAGGCCGGATTCTACATCGTTCAGGCTGATTGCATTTCTTTTTTTCTGTTGTTCCAGGAAAGTCAAACATTCATTGGTGGCTATCCTGTATAGCCAGGTATATAACTGGCTGTCTTCCCTGAAATTTTCAAGGCCATTCCAGACTTTGATAAACACATTTTGTAAAACATCATTTGCATCATCATGGTCAATAACCATCCTGCGTACATGCCAGTATAATTTTTCCTGGTATTTTTTAATGATGGCTGTAAATGCGCTTTCTTTTGTGCCTGGCTGCCTGAATTGCTCCAATAATTCCTTATCATCAATTTGCATGCAGGGAAATTTTAATCAATTTATTATAACCGGTGGATATGGATGTAATCATATCAGGAAAGTTTAATGTTGAAAACATAAAATCGTTTTAGTTCAGGATATGGTTTTGTGCTTTCAGCAATTCTTCATCTTCTTTAATCTTTAATTCCCATTGCCAGGCAGTGCGCATCATATCGTCAAGATTGTACTTCACTTCCCAGCCTAACGCAGTAGTGGCAAGATTATTATTTGCATAAATTGCAATCACATCGCCGGGCCTGCGTTGGCCAATTTTATAATCCAGCTTTTTACCTGAAACTTTTTCAAAAGCATGGATAGCTTCCAATACCGTTACCCCATTACCACTGCCCAGATTAAATATTTCACAGGCTGAATTATTTTTTTTACTGATGAGGAATTCCAGTGCAAGAGTATGTGCATGGGCAATATCACTTACGTGTATATAATCACGTACACAACTGCCATCGCGTGTTGGATAATCATTGCCATACACTGTCATATCATTGATTTTACCAATGGCAAACTGAGTGATAGCAGGCACTAAATTCTGCGGCCTCCCAATTGGAAGTTCACCGATTTGTATAGATGGATGTGCGCCAACCGGGTTGAAATACCTTAAAAGAATAGCATTGCATTTTTCTGCTTTAGTAAAATCTTTTACAATTTTTTCACCCATTTGTTTAGTGGCTCCATAAGGGGATTCTGCAGGTTTTTCTGGCGATGTTTCTGTTACAGGTATTGCATCGGGGTTGCCGTAAACTGTACATGATGAAGAGAAAACAAAATTGGGAATATTGAATTCTTTCACACATTTCAGGACGTTAATCAATGAAAAAAGATTGTTTTCATAATACAACAAAGGCGCACCTACACTTTCACCTACAGCCTTGTAGGCCGCAAAATGGATGATACCGTCAATGCCTTCATTTTCCTGGAAAACAGCAAGTGTTTCATCGAAATTTTTAAGGTCAACTTTATAGTTCTTGATTCTTTTACCGGTAATTTTTTCTATGCCTTCCAGGAGGTAATCAGAAGAGCGTGAATTATCATCTATTGATATTACTTCATACCCGTTTTCTATCAGGTCTACTACTGTATGGGCACCAATAAAACCGCAACCACCCGTTACCAGGATTTTTTTCATAAGAAATTAAATAAGGTTGCAAATTAACTAAAATCTATGCAGAAAAAAGGTGGATGAACCAATATATTCCGGCTGCCAGCAAGGCGCTGACAGGGATAGTTAAGATCCATGCCCAGATTAGATTTACAGTAATACCCCAACGCACAGCACTCAATCTTTTGGTAGCGCCAACGCCAACTATTGAACCGGCAATGGTATGTGTTGTACTCACAGGTGCGCCAAGATTGGTAGCTGTAAATAAAGTGATTGCGCCTGCGGTTTCTGCCATCACTCCTTCTAATGGTGTTACTTTGGTAATACGTGATCCCATTGTTTTTACAATACGCCAACCACCACTCATTGTACCTAAACCAATAGATGTATAACATAACAATGGCACCCATGTCGGTATTTGAGTAACATCAGGAATCATATTTTGCGCTACCATCGCAGCGCCAATGATGCCAATTACTTTTTGAGCATCACTACCACCATGGCCTAAACTAAAAACAGCAGAAGAAACAAGTTGCAACCGTTTATACATATTCGTTGTACGGGTAGCAGATTCTCCTTTCCAATAATTAACTATATATGAAACGATGAATATTACACCGAGAGCCAGTAAGCCCCAGAACTCAAAAGCTTTTTTAAATTTAATGAATACAAGGCAACATGTAAGTGTGACCACTATAATTGACATCTTCAACCAGAATTTTTTTTGTATCGTCACCAATGTGATAAATACTGAAATGACCATACCGATAATTGGTGCCAATAAAATAAAAATTATAGTGAGGCTGATGCCATCATTTAATGACCAGTTGATACTATTAAACCCTGAGTGGGCAATAGCTGCACCAGCAAAACCACCGATCAATGTGTGTGATGAAGATGAAGGGATACCATACCACCAGGTGAGCAGGTTCCAGATAATTGCAGCAATAATACCAGCCAGCACAACAGTAAGGTCGTAAGATCCGGAATTTACTGTTTTAGCAACTGTATTAGCAACCTCATGATCTTTAAAAATAAAATAAGCGACAAAGTTGAAAAATGCTGCCCAGATAACAGCCTGGAAAGGTGTGAGCACTTTAGTTGAAACTATTGTTGCAATTGAATTGGCTGCATCATGAAAGCCATTGATAAAATCAAAGATTACAGCCAGTACAATAATAACTATCAGTATTGTTGTCATGAGAAAGCTCTGTGGTTGTTTGCTTAAGAGTATTTGATGATGATGGTTTCTATTGCATTACCGGCATCTTCACATTTATCTGTTGCTGTTTCCATCGCATGATATACTTCTCTTTTCTTGATCAGCATTTTTATATCCTGTTCCAGGTCGAAAAGACGTTCAGTGCTCAGGTCATAAATATCGTCAGCCTGATTTTCTATGCTGTTGATTTTTACCAGGGCATTTGTCATACTCTGCAGGTCACGCATATTCCTGAGACCTGTTACAGCAGTTTTTAATTCAGCTACTGCGAACCCTATAAGGTTGGTGAGTTTGATAATTCCTTCATCATCGTTGCTGATATTATAAAATGCCATCCTTTTTGCAGAAGAGAAAATATAATCAGCCACATCATCCAGTGCAGTGGCCAGGAAATGTATATCCTCCCTGTCAAAAGGTGTGATAAAGGACCTGCCTAATTCTGTATAAATACGGTGAGTGGTATCATCATTTTTATGTTCTGCATTTTCTATCTCATTCAGAATGGCGAATCGTTTATCCCTTTCTGTTTCCACCACCAGTTTTTTTAACAGGTTGGCCATTTCAGTAAGTGTATCAACCACTTCTTCAAACAGCGTATAAAAAACCCTGTCTTTAGGTTGGAATATTTTCATGAATGAATTTAAAGGCATATCATTTTTTTGCAAAAATGACGAATTACCTATATACTAAATGCTTAATTTAATAAGGTAATAATTTCTTAACATGGGGAATCAGTAAAACCTGCTCTATGAAATTTCAATTCCTGCTTTATTGTTTTTCATTCTGAAAGAGGTAGCCATACTTCCTCATATAATGAAACCCGAGGATGATATGCGACATCAGGACTATTGCATAAACCAGGAAGAAATAAGATGTAGCACGCAGGTATTGCAGTAAAGCTGCAGGGCTTAATTTAAGTTCATCACCTGCATTTTCTTTTGCCTGGGCAGCAATGCTTTGTAAAACTTCAGGGTGAAATAATAAAACAATACACTGGCTGATCATCAATGCTGCAAAAACAGCGCTGGCAATAGCGTTTACTTTCAACCAGTCTTTTGACGATTTACCCAAAAACTTTTTCCCATCAATACCACGTATAAGGAAATTCAGCGAAGCAAATGTGTAAATGGAAATACATGCCAGTATAAATAATGGGAACAGCATGGCAGGGTTGGCAATGGCAGCCCTTAAAAACAACAGCACACTGATAGAAAAAATAAGCGCTACTGGCAATAACAAAAAACTAAAAACACGATATATAACAAGTTTCATAGAATCTTATTTTTTCACATCAAGTTTGATACTTAATTCTTCGAGCTGTTTATCATCAATAGATGAAGGTGCGTCGAGCATCACATCCCTGCCTGAATTATTTTTTGGAAATGCGATAAAATCGCGGATGCTTTCACTGCCTCCTAAGATGGCACAAAGCCTGTCAAATCCAAAAGCGATGCCACCATGTGGTGGTGCGCCATATTCAAATGCACCTAATAAAAAACCGAATTTATGTTGAGACTCTTCTTTAGACATACCTAATGCTGCAAACATTTTTTCCTGTAATTCTCTTTGATAAATCCTGATAGAGCCACCACCTATTTCATTACCATTTAAAACAATATCATAAGCATTGGCTTTAATATTGGCATAAGGATGTTCGAGGTATTTTGAAGCATCATGAATAATGGGGTCATTTGCAATCATCACTTCAATATCTGAAGGTTTTGGTGATGTGAAAGGATGATGGCGTGCTACCCAACGGTTGCTTTCTTCATCATATTCAAACAAAGGAAAATCCAACACCCAAAGCAGTTTGAATTCATCATTTTTACGCAACCCCAAACGCTTTGCCATTTCAAGACGTAGTTCACTCATTGCTTTGCGGGTACGCTCTTCATTACCTGCAAGTATTAATACCAGGTCACCGGCTTGTGCATTACATGTTTTTGCTATTGCTTCCAGTTTTGCAGCATCAAAAAATTTATCCATGCTGCTCTTGAAACTGCCATCATTATTGCATTTGATGAATGCCAATCCTTTCATGCCAATCTGTGGCCGCTTTACCCATTCTGTTAATTCATCTGTTTGTTTACGGCTATATTCACTGCATCCCGGTACTGCAATAGCAACAACGGTCTCCGCATTGTCGAATACGGGGAACCCGCTTCCGTTTACAGGTGAATTTTTTAAAGCTTCTTCTTTCCTGAAAACATGCAATGGAAATTTCAGGTTGGCAATTTTCATATCAAACCTTGTATCAGGTTTGTCATTCCCATAATTCCACATGGCATCTTCCCATGTTATTTGTTCTACTTTTTCAGCATAATCAATTCCCTTAACATCTTTAAAAATTCTTTTTATCAAACCTTCAAACATGTTGATGATATCTTCCTGCTCCACGAAAGACATCTCGCAATCTATCTGTGTAAATTCAGGCTGCCTGTCTGCACGCAGGTCTTCATCACGAAAACATTTTACCACCTGGTAGTAACGGTCATAACCGCTTACCATTAATAGTTGTTTAAATGTTTGGGGGCTTTGCGGCAATGCATAAAATTCACCTGCATTCATCCTGCTTGGCACCACAAAATCCCTGGCTCCTTCAGGGGTTGATTTTATCAGGAAAGGTGTTTCGATATCGTAAAAACCATTTTCATGCAGGTAATTCCTTGCTGAGCGGTTGACTGCATAACGCAACTCCAGGTTTTTCTTCACTGCATTTCGCCTGAGGTCGAGATAGCGGTATTTCATGCGAAGGTCATCACCGCCATCCGTATCATCCTGGATGGTGAAAGGTGGTACTGCAGATTTATTGAGAATAGAAAAAGTTTCAACAACAATTTCTATTTCACCTGTTGGTATATTTTTATTTTTATTGCTGCGTTCAGATACTTTTCCATTTACCTGCAACACAAATTCCCTCCCAAGAGGTTGTGTCTCCAAAAGGCTATTGAGTTCTTCACCAAATAATAATTGCGTAATGCCATAACGGTCACGCAGGTCAACAAAAGTGATGGCGCCAAACTTACGCACTGTCTGCACCCAACCGGCAAGTTTTACTGCTTCGCCGGCATTGGTAATTCTTAATTCTCCGCAGGTATGTGAACGAAACATAAACCAATCCCCAATTAAGGGGGAATTCTTTTTAATGAATAATTATTTTACGGTTTGTATTGCTATTGCTCAAAACCGGGCGGCAAATATACGCGGATGTTAATTATACAGAAGGTTAATGATTCGGTTTAGACTTGTATTATTTACAACAGGCTGATTTATCTGTAAATGAATTATGATTTTTTTGCAAAGCGATATCGTTTGAAAAATTATTCAATACTTACTGCCTCATCAACCTGGCTTCTTCCAGGTCAAGGCTATATTCCATATCCCTGATAACGTAGTCTTCATATTTTTTTCCTCCTTCCAGTTTATGCAGATAACGGCGGCGTTGCTCAATAATATCCCACATTACTTTTTTGTACAATCTCCTTGATGAACCAACAAACTCTTTTGCAGATAATTCCTGTCTTGATTTTTCAGTTGCCAAAATGCTTCTTTCATACTGTTCTTTTATCCTGGCAACAGATTCATATTTCTCCATTGCATCTTTATAATGTTCATTCATATAAGTTACAATATGTTGGTTGACGAGGTACCGAATTTCTTCTACCTGTACTTCTTCGGGCACATAATCATCTATCTCTTCAATCTTCAGGAATTTAATAAAAAGCGGTAAAGTCAAACCCTGGAATACAAGTGTGGCAAGTATTACAACGAATGTTATAAATATGATTAGATTCCTGTGTGGGAACAAACTGCCATCATCAAGGTATAAAGGAATAGATAGTGCAGCAGCTAATGAGACAACACCTCTCATTCCGGTCCAACCAATGATGAAAGGAAATTTCCAACCCGGGCTTTTTTCTTTTTTTCGTATGGAAGTATTTATCAGTCTTGGAAGAAATTCCATCAGGTAAACCAACACTATTCTCAGACCTACAATGATAGCTACAATACTAAGTGCATCCTTGATGGCAATATCCAGTTTGTATTCACCTTCCATTCCCTGCATGATAACTGGTAACTCAAGGCCAATCAGGATAAACACAAAACCATTCAATAAAAAATCAATGGTTCCCCACACTTCTTTTATTTGTATGCGTGCATGAAAATTTAAAAAATCTTTTGAACGGAATGATAAAAACAAGCCGCCACTCACAACTGCAAGCACACCTGACCAATGCATTTCTTCTGCAATGATGTACATAAGATATGGTGCGATAAGTGTGATTGGTGTAGTGATGCTGGAAGATTTTGCCCAATACTTCAAAACCCAATAAAGTATATGGGCAATGGCAAGACCAACTATAACACCCATGACAGAAAGCACAAGGAAATTGATGATGGCATCTTTAGCAATAAAATTTCCTGTTTTAATAGCGGTTAATGCAAAAGAAAATACGGTGAGTGATGCTGCATCATTTACCAGGCTTTCACCTTCAAGTATTGTTATTCCTCTCCGGGGCATGTTCACATCTTTTAATATAGCAGTAGCAGCAACTGCATCGGGTGGTGAAATAATCCCTCCCAATAAAAAACCCATCGCCAGTGTAAAACCGGGAATAAAATTTTCTGAAAAATGTGCGATGGCAAGTGAAGTAAAAAATACAAAACCAAAACCAAGGAGGAATATGGAGCGCCTCCATTTCCAGAAATTATTCCAGGATGTTTTCCATGCTGCATCAAATAGCAATGGCGGTAAAAAAATCAGGAACACCAGGTCTGGACTGATACTGATATTAGGCACCTGTGGTATAAATGAAATGCCAAGGCCGCCTATAACAAGGAATATGGGATAAGAAATTTTAAAACGCTGGCTCAACAGGAACAATAGAGCCATAATAAAAAACAAAGAAATAATAAGCAATAAACTGTGATGGATCATGTATTGCTAAAATACAAAACATCAGTGGTTTTGGTTTTGTATTTTGCTATGCTGGTGTTTATTTCGTGCAATGCAATGTCTTTAATTTCTTTTTAAAATCAGATAAAACTTCTTTACGGTTTTTATCATTGAGTTTTAATTTGTCAGCACAACCACCGGTGTTTGAGTTATGCTTCTCTGCCCATTTTCTTAACTCAATAATTACAGGGAGCAGGTCAATCCCTTTTTCGGTAAGAAAATATAATGTACGGCGGCCGTTATCAGGGTCTTGCGATTTTCGTATCAACCCGTTTGCCTCAAGGGATTGTAACCGGGCGGCTAAAATGTTGGTAGCAATTTTTTCTTCAGATGACTGCAACTCACTGTAGGAACGTTTATTGGTAAACATCAGGTCGCGCAGGATGAGCAATGACCATTTATCGCCAATGGCATCCAAAGCCATACTGATAGCGCAGGCAGAACGGTGGTTAATTTCTTCACAAGTTTTTTTCATAAAAAAATAATACTTGCATTTTGAAAGTAATTATGTATATTTGTCTTGCAATATGCAAGTAAAGATAAATCATTTCTTTATTGTATAAAGCAAAAACTGTTCCGTGTTTCCCATATACCGGAATAATGTAAGACGATTAATGACCGATAGAAAGGCGATGTGTTAGCAAGTGTAACTGCCCCCACAGAGATGCGGGGGCAGTTGCTTTTTAATAGTTGAATCAAATTACAATTTGATTGAATTATCCCCAGGTGTGTAGTCCATAAAAATACCGCCATCAGCATCCACTGAAGCTAAAGCGCTTTTATTATTTATGGATACTGTAATTGTTTTATCATTTTTACTCCATACTGCTGGTGTAAAATGTTGTGAGATTTGTTTTCCGTCTTTGGTGTGCAGCACAACATCAAATGGAATGGCAAAGCCTCCTACATTCTGAATGGTAACAGTTGTTTTATTATTTTTTGTTTCTGCTTTAGTAACTTTTAAATCAATATAATTGTTGCTGAAAAACCAGTTCTTCCAGAACCATTCGAGGTTTTGCCCTGAGCCTGCATTCATAGAAAAGAAATAATCCCAGGGAATTGGGTGCTTACCATTCCAGTTGTCCATATAATGATGCAATGCTTTCTTGAAAACATCATCACCCAATAAATCTTTTACAGCGAGATAAGACAATGATGCTTTGCCATAAGAATTGCTGCCATAACCCATTCCGTTAACCTGTGTTGACATAGTAATAATAGGCTGGTCTTCTTCAGCAGAAGGGTCATTGATATACCTGCGTATCCTGAAATTTTTATACATCTTGTCGGCTGTTTCTTTCCCGTTTTCTTCAATACCTATCAGGTATTCAAATGTTGTGGCCCAACCTTCATCCATAAATGCGTAGCGGGTTTCATTGATGCCCATATAAAAAGGAAAATAAGTGTGGGCAATTTCATGGTCCTCTACTAACTGAGCGAAAGTTAAATTATCTGTTGTTGCATCATTAATCATCATCGGGTATTCCATATCAGCATATCCCTGGAAAGTTGTCATTTTTGAAAATGGATAAGGTACGCCGGGCCATTGCGTTGAGAAAAATTTCAATGCATGATGTGCCCAGTTGGTGTAAGAATGAAAATCTTTTGATGTATCATTATATGCAGACTGGACACTGGCTCTCCTGTTTGTTTTTGCATCCACAACAACACTGGCTGCATCCCACACATAATTTTTACTGGCTGCAAAGCAAACATCAGTTATATGTTTTGTTGAAAACTTCCAGGTATTCCAGTCATTTTGTTGAGTTACTTTTCCCTGTTGCATTTCATTAAAACTTGCTATCTGGATTGTTTTATCAGATGTATAAGATTCTTTCAACCGGGCAGCAATATCAGGTTGCAATACTTCATCAGGATTTAAAAAATCACCTGTTGCCCATACCACATAATTTTTTGGTGCAGTAATCGATAAAGTATAATCATTGAAATCATTGTAAAATTCCTGCCGGCCTGTATGCGGCACCATATCCCATCCATAATAATCATCATACACAGATACACGCGGATAAGAATATGCGCAATAAAAAGTAGTTGAATCAATCTGTCCTTCCCTGCCCATTTGTTTTGACAATGGATAATCCCATTCAATTTCCAATCTAGCAGTTGAATGAGGCATCATTGCAGATTTTAAACGAACAGCGTTGACAGTGCCCCAATTATTACTGTTCACATCATAAGTTTCACCGTTTATTTTTAATGAAGCAATATGTAAACCAAAACCCGGCTCCTGTTGTTTGCGCACATTATTGACAAAACGGATAGCCAGCATTTTTAAAGTATCAGGGCTGTTGTTGGAATATACGATTGATTCTTTCCCTGTAATTGAACTTGTTGCTGCCTGCAACGTAACATGAATATCATACACGCCTGAGTTTTGCCAGTAATTCGGCCCGGGTGCGCCTGATAAAGAGCGGGTGCCTTTGGTATATGCATTCTTAATGTTGCGTGGGATAAACAAATCCTGCGCATTAACCAATTGAATGAAACCAACAGCAAGGATGATGGTAAAAATTTTTTTAATCATTTTCTTTTTTTTAAAATCAGTAAAGGAAACAAATTTCTGTAAAAAATAATTATAGGGTTATCAGTTAATGATGAAAACATTTTATGGTTTAAACAAAGAACATTCATTTTTTTCTTTTGACCATTTAAATGAATATTGTTTTCATTAAGATGAATACCACTACTTTTATCGCGAAATAAAATGAGAAAATTTACTAACTAATTGTTTCAAAAAAATTATGCAACCCGTAATAAGTATTAAGAACCTTCAAAAGAGTTACGATACAAAACAGGTATTAAAAGGTATCAACCTGGAAGTTTTCCCTGGACAGATATTAGGCTATATCGGCCCGAATGGTGCAGGAAAAAGTACTACGGTAAAAATATTGTGCGGCCTTTTAAGTGATTATGAAGGTGAAGTAACAGTGAAAGGTTTCGACCTAAAAAAAGATGTGCTGTCAGTGAAAGCATTGATAGGATATGTACCTGAATCAGCAGAGTTGTATGATGTGCTTACACCAATGGAGTTTTTAAAACTGATGGGCAGTTTGTATAACCTCGATGAAAAAATTTGTGAGAACAGGATTGAAAAAATGATGACTGCTTTTGGTATGCAACAAAATATCCATCAACGTATGGATACATTCAGCAAAGGCATGAAACAAAAAGTTTTGATTGCAAGCGGCCTGCTTCATAACCCGGATATCATCATACTCGATGAACCTTTAAGTGGCCTTGATGCCAACAGTGTCATCATCATTAAAGACCTTATCAGCAAACTGGCGAAAGAAGGAAAAACAATTTTTTACTGCAGCCACATGATGGATGTGGTAGAAAAAGTCAGCGACCGCATTATACTCATCAACCAGGGTGTAATTGTTGCTGATGGAAGTTTTGAAGAACTGAAACAACAGGGTGGCAATACAAGTCTGGAACAAATTTTTGCACAACTCACCGGCAATACTTCAGGTGTGCAGGTAGCAGATGAATTGTTGCGTGCTTTTGAAGAATAACTTTTCTGATTATGAATTTTATTAACCGCATTTTATTAAAGTTTGTTTTACTGCCTGAAAAATTATACAGGAGTAACGGCATCAATACCGCCCACCTGCAAAGTATTTTAACTGCCAAACTGATAATGGATGACCGCAGGCCTGCAGCCATGATGTCAACCCGCAGGCAGAAAGCAAAAAAAGAAGTAAGCAAAGCTACATTGACTACAATGTTGATTAGTGCAGTAACCGGTTGTGTATTCCTGTTTTGTTTTTCGTTGGATGCAGCGCCGATTGCACAGTTCACATTTTATTTTTCCTATTTTATTTTCATGCTAGCCTCTACTTTGATATCAGACTTCACATCTGTTTTAATAGATGTGCGGGACAACTATATTATTTCTCCCAAACCAGTGAATGACCGCACAGTATTAATGGCAAGGCTGCTGCATATTTTTGTACATATCTGCAAACTGGTGTTGCCCATGTTGTTGCCCGGTGTTATTTATGTTGGTTATCAATTTGGTGTTGGAGGGGCATTGTTATTACTACTGACAGGTTTGCTCACTGTTATTTTTTGTATTTTCCTGGTGAATGCATTTTATATTTTAATCCTCCGTTTTACAAAGCCTGAAAAATTTAAAGCCATTATCAGTTATATACAGATTCTTTTTGCCATTGTTTTATATGCGAGTTTCCAGTTGTTGCCAAGATTAGTCGGGCAGATTGAGAATTTTAATTTGCATTTTACCAACAGCAGTTGGCTGATTGTATTACCATCATACTGGTTTGCTGCTACATGGAATGTATTGCATACTTTTCAGGGTTCACCTCTTGAATACAGCGCTGCTATTTGCGGTGTCATCCTTCCATTCATCAGTTTGTGGGCGGTGATTAAATTCCTGGCTCCTTCATTCAACAGGAAATTATCGCTCATTTCCAATTCAGGTGAATCAACAACAGCATCGCCAATGCCAGGAACGTTAGACAATAAAAAACACAGAACAAAATTTATTGAGAAGATTTCAAGGTTTACAACAAAATCAGGCGCTGAGCGGATGGGATTTGAATTTACATGGTACATGATGGCACGAAGCCGTGATTTCAAGATGAAAGTCTATCCTGCCATTGGTTATATAGTGGTGTATATCTTTATTATTTTTTTTAATGAAAAGAAATTGAACATTGCAGATATCGAACAGCAAACAGTAGCCGGCAGGTTGATTATCATCATGGCCTTATACTTCACCAGTTTCCTCACAATGATGGCAGTAGCGCAGCTTGCTTATTCTGATAAATATAAAGCAGCGTGGATTTATTTTATTACACCATTAAAAACCCCGGGTAATGTAATTAACGGCTCTGTGAAAGCTGCCATTGTAAAATTCTGTTTGCCCTTTATTATTGGTTTAGGCATTGCAGGTGTTGCATTGTCGGGAATTAGTTTTATTCCTAATCTTTTACTGGCTGCTATTAATCAAATGGTCATTTGTTATGTAATGGTATATTTCGGTCTTAAGGACCTGCCATTTGCAAAAAAGCAAGGTATTGATGCAAAGACCGGAAATTTTATGCGCAACTTGTTCAAGATGGTTATACCATTTTTTTTAGGTATCGTGCATTATTTTATTTATTCAAGCATACCATTAATCATTTTAGCATTAATTGTTTCATCTGTAGTGCTTTGGTTGTTGACGGATACTGTGAAAAAATTTTCATGGGCTGTTGTTAAGACAAGTTATTCCGAAGATTGATTAGTATTCCTGTTCAAAATAAATTGCCTGCGATACAGTATATTTTACCCGCCTGTTATGTTGAATTGCAGGTTGCCAATTCGGAGATTCTTTTATTACATTTAGAGCTATCTCATCAAATGCAGGAAATAAAGGTGTAGAAACGTGAACATCTGTAATGTTTCCATTTTCATCTATCGTCCAATCTACAACTACAACTGCTTTGTCAGCATTTTCAATCCTGTATTGAGAAGGGAAGTATAAATTGTCCTTTAAATATTTCATCCAGGCTTTAGAACCGTCGGGAAATTCTGCTGGTCTGTCTTTATTTGTTGTATCTAAAACAGGTTTACCTTCTTCATCAAAATATTGTTTGTCAATAAGCCTTCCTTTATCATACAATTCCAATGCACTTAATTTTCCATTCTTATGAAAATATTGCCACCTTCCATTTTGTTTATATCCTGCGCTGTAACGGCCTGCAGATGCAGGGCTGCCATTATCAAACCATGAAATTTCTACACCGCTACCATCAGCATTCCATGCAGTAGAATCAGCCATATAACCATTGGAATGCCATGAAAGATTTATCCCTGTTTTATTTCCATCTTTATAAGTGATAGAATCTTTCATCATTTTATTTGGATAGAAATCCAGCCACACACTATCTTTTTTTCCGTTATTATATTTCCCGATTGATTCTAAACTTTTATTCGGAAAATAATATTCAAAATAACCAACTGCTGTTTTGCAGGAAGTATCTGTATAACTGCCTTTCATCTGAAGGCTTCTTTCATAAATGAAATAATCTTTGCGTTCCCACAAATCATCTTTCTTATCTAATTCAGTATAAAAGCGTGCTTGTTCAGGTTCACAAGGGTTCCACCTGAAATCGTAATATCTCTCATAATGCTGTGCCCGGGTAATAAAAGGAAAATTAATAAGGGCGAGCAAGAAAAGGTATTTCATCTTACATCAAAAATAAATATCAATATTTAAAACCGGAAGGATAGATTTTTTATTATTGATACAAACTGCACAATTATCATCATCCTGATTTTTGGAAACATGATAACAAAACAATTTTTCAAGGAGAAAAGGAACAAGAAAAATCAATATACCTGAAAGCAATTATACATGAAGAAATAAAATCAACTTGTCTCTATTTTTTTTATGCAACATATTCCTTAACAGCATCAACAAAAGCTCTCGCATGGTCAACGGGCACATCAGGTGTTATGCCATGCCCGAGATTGGCAATATATTTTTGTGCACCGAAACCATCAATCATTTCTTTCACCCATTTTTTTATTTGAGGGATTGGCGCCAACAGTTTTGCAGGGTCAAAATTTCCTTGTAGTGTAATGTTGTTGTTGGTTAATTTTCTTGCCTGTCGGGGAGCAACTGTCCAATCCAAACCAATGGCTGCAGCAGAAGACCTGCTTAAGTTTTCGAGTGCATACCATGTGCCTTTTGGAAATAAAATCACAGGCCCTTTATCTTTTAAAGCATCTGCAATCTGGATGAGATAGGGTTGTGCAAATGTTGTAAAATCCCCAGGCGATAAAGCGCCTGCCCAACTATCAAACACCTGCAAACAGTCAGCGCCTGATTGTAATTGTAGTGCGAGGTATTCAATCGTGATGTTTGTTATTTTTTGTAATAAGTTGTGGGCAAGTGTTGGTTCAGTGTAAGCAAACTGTTTTGCTTTATCCCATGTTTTGCTTCCTTTGCCTTCAATCATGTAACAAAATATTGTCCATGGTGCACCTGCAAAACCAATTAATGGCACTGCACCATTCAACTCTTTTTTTGTAAGCGTCAATGCTTCAAAAACATATTTCAGATGTTCATCAACATTTGAAGTATTGAGTGCATCAATATCTTTTTGTGATTTGAATGTCTTTGGCAATGTAGGCCCTTTGCCTTCTTCCATCAACACTTCTGCACCCATTGCCTGTGGTATCACCAATATGTCAGAAAAAATGATAGCTGCATCCACACCCACCTGGCGAACAGGTTGCAGTGTAATTTCTGTAGCGAGTTCAGGTGTCTGCACACGGGTGAAAAAATCATATTTTTCCCGTAGTTTTATATAATCAGGTAAATACCTTCCTGCCTGTCGCATCATCCAAACCGGCGGCCTTTCTACTCTTTCCTGATGCAGCGCTTTCAGTAATAAATTATTCATGATTTTCTGTTCTGTTACACAATTCCCGTGGAAGAAAGTGCGGCCTGTTGTATAAAATTATTTCTTTCAATATTGAATGAATAGCAGCAATGATAACCCTTCACAAATTCTAACAGATAATGTTTAATGTAAAAAAAATTATTGCCCCTGCGCCAGGCTGAAAGCACGTTTATCGCCTAACAACAATAACAGTTCTGAAGAGCATATTTTAAAATCACCACTGAGGCTAACATATAACCCCAGCACATCCTGTTGTTTCAAAGGTGTATCGTCAATACTTTCAAAACGTACATTGTATTGATTCACCAGGTTGGTATAAACAGAACCTGTTGGCCACACCTGAGTTCCGCGGTTGCTGATATTGATGAGTTTAAATTTCACGCCACCATGACGCAAACATTTGTTGGCAATAGTAACCGGTTGTTCATCACTTTCAATAAAGAAATCAACACCGATAATATTTTCAGTTGCAGCCCCACCGGTTTCAAGCATCACATTTTTATCCAGCTTAAACATCGTCTTTGTTGCCGGTGTATCTTTCAATTCAGGCTTGGCGCCCTGCTGTGGCTTCTTACCAAAATTATTGATGATGGCATTCGCAAATGCGGTAGTGTTAACAGGTGGAATGGATTTGTTGCCAAAGTCGCCGGTATGCACGCCTTGTTCCAAAGTATATAATAAAGCATTTTCAATCAGCACAGCGCTTTCCATTAAGCCAAGATGGCGCAGCATGCCGATACCGCTCAGCAGTAATGCCGTGGGGTTAGCAATATTTTTTCCTGCAATATCAGGAGCCGTGCCATGTACTGCTTCGAAAATGCAGATGTGGTCACCGATATTTGCTGAAGGCGCAAACCCTAACCCGCCAACTAAACCTGCGCACAAATCGCTGACAATATCACCTTGTAAATTGGTTAATACAATCACATCAAAAGTATCTGGCTTTGTAACCAGTTTCATACAGAGGTCATCCACAATCACATCATCTGCTTTGAGATCAGGATAATCTTTAGCCACTTCCTGGAACACTTCGAGGAAAAGGCCATCCGTAATTTTCATGATGTTGGCTTTGTGGGCGCAGGTGATACGGCGTGCTTTTTTCTTGCGTGCCATTTCAAAAGCGTACTTGATAACCTGCATGCTGCCTGGCCGTGTTATTATCCTACGGCTGATAGCTACATCATTGGTGATCATGTGTTCTATGCCACCATAAGTGTCTTCGATATTTTCACGCACTACAGTTATATCAACAGGTATCCCTGCTTTGCTGAATACGGTATCCACACCATGCAGTGTTTGAAATGTCCTTGTGTTGGCATAAGTGTTCCATGTCTTACGTGCAGTAACATTGATACTTTTTACACCTTTGCCTTTTGGTGTTTCCATCGGCCCTTTAAAAAGGATACCAAGGTCTTCTATTACCTGTTTGGCTTCAGGTGTCATTCCATTATTGAAACCTTTGTCAAACACCCATTTTCCCATTTCAACGGTTACATATTCCAAAGGCACTTTTGCTTCCCGGAATATTGTGAGCACAGCGTCCATTATTTCAGGGCCTATGCCATCTCCTTTTGCAACTGCTATTTTTTGCATGGCGCAAATGTAAGCACGGCAGGCATTTGAAATAAATGAAAGATTTAGAATTGATCAGGAAATTCTAATAATTTTTTGCAGCAAAACATTCTATACCTTCATTTATTTGAAATTTTACATTTAATCATATAAACAGGAGTCACATTTTTTGTTTATTTATCTATTCCTGTTAACGTCAACCAAAAAATATAGCCTGAGCAACACATATTAAAATAATATCTAAAAAGTTGGTCGGGAATTTGTAATTAGCAGGCTATATTATTCAACAAAAATCAATTTATCATGAAATTCAAATCATGTTTAGTGATAGGCACTGCATTTATATTGTTTGGTGCCGGATGTGTAAGTACAAAAAAGTATCAATCATTGCAGGCCGATTACAGCAATATGCAGGGTAAGGTAAAAGCAATAACTCAGGAAAATGAACAGAACAAATCAAGCCTGGAAGCTGCCAATGTAAAAATAGCCGGTTTGCAAGACCAGCTTAGAGCTGAAAGAAAACACAATCAATCTTTGCAAAATGCATTGGACAAATGCCTCACATCAACCAGCCAGGGCAATGCAAATATTTCTAAACTGGTGGACGAGATCAATGCTTCCAACAAGTATATTCAACAGTTAGTGAATTCAAAGAACAAAAGCGATTCATTAAATATGGTTTTGACCAACAACCTCACAAGATCGCTGAGCAGGGACGAAATGCAGGATGTTGATGTAAAAGTTTTGAAAGGTGTAGTATATATTTCTTTGTCTGATAACATGCTTTACAAATCGGGTAGTTATGAAATTTCAGACAAGGCAAATGCAACGCTTGCCAAAATTGCAAAGATCATCATGGACTATAAAGATTATGATGTGTTGATTGAAGGAAATACTGATAATGTTCCAATATCAAAACCTAACATACGCAACAACTGGGATTTGAGCGGGCTGAGGGCTTCTTCTGTTGTGCAGGCTTTGCAAAACCAGTTTGGTGTTGACCCCAAACGTTTGACAGCAGGCGGACGTGGTGAATACAATCCGATTGCCAGCAATGATACAGAAGATGGTAGATCAAGAAACAGGCGTACAGAAATTATCATCACACCAAAGCTTGATCAGTTCATGGATTTAATTGATAAAGCGCCGGAACAGGCTGCAGATGATTCGCAACAATAACAATATTGGTTCAAATTTAAAAATGCTCCTTTAAAAAATCTAAGGGGCATTTTTTTTTGAATGAGATGAGTAAAATATCTGATACTACCAAACCTTACTGTTTATCTGAATTGATAATATATATTTTTATACTGGAAGATATCAACTGAATTTTAATAAACTTATTACCTTCAACTCGCTATTTTTAATGGATAAATAAATAACATGGCATTTGTAGATTATTACCAAACATTGGGTATTGACAAAAATGCAACTGAAGAAGAAATAAAAAAAGCATACCGTAAACTGGCAAGGAAATATCATCCTGATCTGAACCCAAATGATAAGGAAGCCAATAGAAAATTTCAGCAGATCAATGAAGCAAATGAAGTGTTGAGCGATCCTGAGAAAAGGAAAAAATATAATGCTTATGGAGAGCATTGGCAACATGCTGAACAGTATGAACAAGCCAAACAACAACAAGCCCACAGGGATACTAATAACTGGCAGGAATATACTTATTCAGGTACATCTGGTGAAGGTGATTATTCTGATTTTTTTGAATCATTATTTGGTGGTGCAAGAGGTGGTGGCAGACGTTCACATACACAATTCCGCGGAAATGATTTTAATGCATCACTCACTTTAAGTTTACGTGATGCATTTACCACGCACCAGCAAACATTTACCATCAATGATAAACAAGTAAGGATTACCATACCCGCAGGTGTTGCTAATGGACAAAAAATAAAACTAAAAGGATATGGCGGACCAGGAATTAATGGCGGGCCAGCAGGTGATTTGTTTATCACTTTTATTATTGAAGATGATGCGCATTTAAAACGTGTGGGCAACGATCTTTATACAACTGCAACAATAGATTTATACACTGCAGTACTGGGAGGTGATTTTACCCTTGAAACACTGAACGGAAAAATTAAATTAAAAGTAAATCCTGAAACACAGAATGGAAGCACTGTCAGGCTGAAAGGAAAAGGTTTCCCATTGTATAAAGAAGAAGGAAAGTTTGGCGACCTGTTTGTAACATGGCAGGTTAAAATACCAACACACCTTACTGAAAAACAAAAAGAATTATTCAGAGAATTATCCAAATTATAGATATGCATAACGATAACCTGATACCGGTAGAAATTTGTCATACCCGATATAATGTTGAAATTTCATTTCTGCAATCACTCAACCAATATGGTTTTATCCACCTGGTGTCTGTGGAAGAAAAACAATTTATAGAAAGTGATGAATTACAGACACTCGAAAAACTCATACGCTTGCATAATGATCTGAACATTAACCTTGAAGGCATCGAAGCTATCAATTTTTTACTTGACCGTGTTCAAAATATGCAGGATGAGATCGCTTACCTGAAAAGTAAATTAAAAGCAACACCACCACAATTTCTATCGCCTGATGATGAATTGTAATTGAAAATTTTTTTTAAGCAAGTACAAAACATTATTGCCAGTTACTTGCCCAAACAAAATACGGCCGGTAAGTATCAACATTTTTATACAAACCACCGGAAGTTATTGAATTGGTACAATAACCAACCAGTAATTGATTATCTGTAATAAATGCGGTGTGTGCTTTTGCATTGTATGTCCACACATCAAAATCACCAACTTTTACTGGTGTTGTATAAACCAACCTTTTTCTTGTAAAAGGGCCAACGGGGCTGGCAGCATCCCATAAATAAATTTTTGGTCCCAATAAATTTTCCTGGGATAAGAGATATTGTTTACCCTGGTATTCAAAAAATGAAAAGCTTTCTGATACGCCACCTAAGATCCTTACACTTGAATCCTCATTGGAAACCCAGTCACTACCATTCCAGTAAGTAATATGAGTCGGGTTTGATTTGCGTAATCTTGCTACATGAATAAATTTATTGTATTTGGTACTTTCTGCTCCATATAGATAAACATAACCATCGCTGCTTTCATAAGCTTCACTTGCCCAGTTTACAACAGTGTCTCTTGAAAAAGGTGAAATTTTCCTGATTGTTAATGAAGGATAATTTAATATGGCCACATCAACTCCAATTACTTTGAAATCAAAAGAGCCGGTGCCAAAAGCATGTATCCTGTCTAAGAATACATATACAGCAGTATTATTTTTATTCATAAATGCAAATCCAGGCCAGTAAAAATCATCGTTGTTTGTTGTGAAATATGGTTTGGGATTTTTCTTGGTACCGCCGTAATAGGTAGTGAAGTTGCCCCCATTTTCATCCATTGTTGTTATTTGGTTATGTATAAATCCAACTAATGGACGGGTGCGGTCTTCATACACGGTATCTAAAAAAGAATCGCCCCATAGCCACATGATACGGCCATCAGGAAGTTTATATGATATGGCGCCATCACCTCCTGTCCATCCATTTCCATAACGAGTGAAAACGCTATCCCAGTAAGTAGCTTCTGTTGACTTGACTTTTGCAACAGCATTGGTAACATCTGATGTTGCTGATGTTGTGCTAAAAGTTTCTTTTTTACAGGATGCAAGCGCATAAAAACAAAAAATAATACAGCAGAATTTTTTCATAACGGATTAATTATAGTACAAATCAAAAATAAGGGTAATTGATTAGTACATGATACAATATACTATGAGACATATATTTTATTCAGTTACCGTAACTATACAGTAAGTTGTATGCAAAACAAAATACTGATGCATCTTTGCAGGAATTGATATTTGAGTTGGATAAAACATTTTCATACAACAGGTCTGCAAAACTGAAAAGCAGGATACAGATAGATGCTGTATTTCATAAAGGCAAAAGTTTTACCATATTCCCGATAAAGGTTTTTTTTTATTGCCAGGATGGTGAAAGCATTTTGCAAACAGGCGTGGGAGTAAGCAGCCGTTTTTTTAAAAAAGCTGTGGATAGAAACCGTATTAAACGCCTGTTAAGGGAAGCATACAGAACAGAGCAACAACCATTGCACGATTTTCTTAACAACAAACAAAAACAACTCAACGTATTTTTACTGTTTATTGATAAATCGCTGCCGGAATATCCCGCTGTAAAAACAAAAATGAAAATATGTATCAACCGTTTGATAAAAGAGATGAATGAAGCAGATATTAAAAATACTTAGTTACCCTTTTATATTTCTTATCTGGATTTACCAGAAAGTAATATCTCCCATTATTGGCCCGAAATGCAGGTTTACTCCAACCTGTTCACATTATGCAATTGAAGCATTCAAAAAACATGGGTTATTTAAAGGATTCTGGCTTTCTGTAAAACGAATTTCACGTTGCCACCCATGGGGTGGGAGCGGATATGACCCTGTGCCTTAGAATTTTTTTTAAATGTCATACATACAATAAAAAAATAGGCCAGCCCTAGAGAGAGCCGGCCGTTGCTAACCTATGAAAAACACCAAGTTTAATATCTTTAAGTGATTTTTGTCTAAAATTGAAGAACGCAAAGTTAAGTATATGTAATAACTACACAATGCCTCAAATGACACAAAAATTCTAATTTAACTTTTTCCTTATACGATTAAGCGTTTCCCTACTTACGCCCAAATAAGATGCCAAATGCATTAACGGGATACGTTGTAAATATTCTGGTTTTTTATTTATTAAATACTGGTATCTTTCTTCTGCTGACAACACTTTAAAACTGTTTAAATGTTTTTCTTCCCTGAAATATAATTGTTGAAAAAACCTGAACAACAGTAAATGCATTGACGGATCTTTAATAAAAAAGTTTCCTGCATCTTTTCTATCCATGTAATAAGCCGTGCCTTCTTCCATGGCTACAATGCTAAAAGCTGCCGGTGTTTCATTGCGAAAGCTCTCAAAATCGCTTACCACTTCTCGTTCAAAATGAAAATTCACATTCAACTCTTTACCATCTTTCAGAAAAAAATCTCTTACACCACCTTTGAATATAAAATAAACCCTTTTGCAAATTTCTCCTTCCTTTAATAAAATATCTCCTCTTTTGAAATGCCTGATATGCATCATGCCAGCCAACTTATCAAAACCTGCATCCAGCAAAGGAGCAATTTTTAGAAGTTCCTGGCGAAACTTTTGCATCGCCTCCGGATTTTTATTCAGTAACATAAACACGAGTTAGCAACCAAGTTTTCATGCTACAGTAAATTTCAGAAACTTTATTGTAAAGAAAAAAATATATTCCCAAAATATTTTTTTTATGCGGCGAACTGTCAAAATTTTTTGGTTAACCTGAAATAGTTTGAGATAAAACCTTCTTATGTTATCAAAAAACCAGGGAAATAAACTGTTGGAAAATTAATAGAAATTAATTCCGGATATTTTTAAAAATACAGGTATTTGAATACCTGTTTTCAGGGAAAAGGGAAATGCCACCAGGAATTATTAATAAATAAAGCATGAAAGTTAAGGTTTGCTTTCCTTCCATGCTTTATTGGTGACCCTGTAGGGACTCGAACCCTAGACCCGCTGATTAAGAGTCAGCTGCTCTACCAACTGAGCTACAGAGTCAATTATATTAAGAACTATCGCATTTGCGGGTTGCAAAAATAACTGTTTGCCGTATTTTGCAGCCCAAATATTTTTAATGGCTGAAAATTCGCAAAAACTTATCATTATTACAGCACCTTCCGGGGCTGGTAAAACTTCGGTCACAAAATATTTACTGGATAGAATCCCGCAACTGAGTTTTTCAGTTTCAGCTACAACAAGGAAACCTCGAAGCAATGAAGTAAATGGTGTGGATTATTATTTTATTACTGAAGATGCATTTCATCAGAAGATACAGGAAGATGATTTTATAGAATGGGAAATGGTGTATGAAGGAAAATATTACGGTACATTTAAAAGTGAGTTGCAGAGGATATGGGATGAAAATAAAACGCCGATGCTCGATATTGATGTTAAAGGTGCCATCCATGTGCATGAACAATTTAACAGCAATTGCCTTACGCTTTTTATAGAACCACCATCAGTGGAAGAATTAAAAAAGAGATTGCAAAGCCGGGGCACTGAAAGCCTGGAAAGTTTGCAGACAAGGTTGAACAAGGCAGTGTATGAATTAAGTTTCAAAGAACATTTCAATAAAATCATCATCAACGATAAACTGGATGATGCCTGCACAGAAGCAGAAAACGCCGTTAGGGAATTTTTAGGTTTATAAATTTGAACTATGACATTTCAGAATAAAACAGTATTTATCACCGGGGCCAGCCGCGGTATCGGCAAAGCAATTGCATTAAGATTAGCAAAAGAAGGCGCCAATATTATAGTGGCTGCAAAATCAGTTGAAGAAGACCCGAGGCTGGGTGGAACTATTTTTTCTGCAGCAAAAGAAATTGAAGCTGCGGGTGGTAAAGCTTTGGCAGTGCAGGTGGACATACGTAATGAAGAACAAATCATACATGCTGTTGAGAAAGCAGTTGAAACATTTGGTGGTATTGATATATTAATCAACAATGCTTCTGCTATTCAGCTCACCAACACTGAACAAACACCATCAAAGAAATTTGACCTGATGTTCAGCATCAATGTGCGGGGTACATTCTTAATGACACAACATTGTATCCCACACCTGAAAAATTCAAACAACCCGCACATCCTTACTTTATCACCGCCTATAAACCTGGATGCAAAATGGCTCAATAATCATGTGGCTTATACCATGAGTAAATACAACATGACTATGATGGCTTTGGGCTGGAGTGGTGAATTGAAACATTACAATATCGCATCCAACACTTTGTGGCCCGCAACAACAATAGCAACTGCTGCCGTTCAAAATTTATTGGGTGGTGAAGCATTGGTTAAGATGAGCCGCAAGCCTGAGATTTTAGCTGATGCTGCATTTTTTATTTTAAGAAAAGCGGCTTCTGTTTGCACAGGAAATAATTTTATTGATGAAGAAGTTTTCAAAAAAGAAAATATACATGACTTAAGCAAGTATGATGTAACACCAGGCGGGCAATTATATCCCGACTTATTTTTATAATAAATACTGCTCAATTTTTTTACTGAAAATAATTTCGCTACTTAGCTGAAACCCTTACCGGATGCGGATTTCACTGCTCAATAAAGATATATTGCTGAAGGGCTGCGGGATAGAGCGGAAAGCCCGGTGATGCTATGTGCAGGGCTTTGTGCCGGACTTGCAGCGATAGCCCGGACTGATGTTGAAAATAGATTTACAGCTGACAGCCCCCAATCAATTTTATTTATCTCTGCTTTTATTTTTTCATCACTATGTTGTATGTTGCCAAACAAATGCGGATTGCTTTTTGCAAAATAGCGATTTAATCATCCATCAATTCAGGAACAAAAAACAAAAAGATGAATAGAAAATTTTATTTGACTGCTGCATGTATTTTCAGTTTTGTAATGGCTAATGCACAAACGGATGCGGACACTGCAACCATGTATCCCGGTGTGCAATATCATGGTGATACCACGAAACATGAAGCCACAGAGTTTTACAGGCCTGTGCCTCCAATTGTTACGCCGGGAAAAAATTGTGGCGATGCGCCATCAGATGCAATCATTTTGTTTGATGGTAAAAACCTGGATAAATGGGAATCTGTAAAAGACCCATCAAAACCGGCAGATTGGATTGTTGCCAATGGTGTGCTGACAGTAAATAAAAATGGTGCAGGTAATATTCAGACTAAAGAAAAATTTATGGACTACCAGTTGCACATTGAATGGAAAGAACCAGTTGACATTGATGGTTCAGGACAGTTGCGTGGTAACAGTGGTGTGTTCCTTGCATCAACAGGGCCTGGTGATGATGGTTATGAAGTGCAGATACTCGATTGTTATCACAACACCACTTACACAAATGGCCAGACAGCTGCAGTGTATAAACAAGGAATCCCATTGGCGAATGCATGTAAAAAACCTGGTGAGTGGCAGACTTATGATATCATCTGGACTGCACCACGTTTTGATGCATCAGGAAACCTGGCTGACTCAGCAAGAGTTACTGTAATTCACAATGGTGTATTGGTGCAGAATAATTTTAAATTGAGGGGTGTAACGAGATATATTGGTTTGCCTTATTATCAGGCACATGGTGCTTCACCCATCAAGTTGCAGGCACATGGTGATACCAGCAAACCTATCAGTTTCAGGAATATCTGGGTAAGGCCGTTGAATTAAAAATCAGAAACAGAACGGCAGGTTTTTATATAATGACCTGCCGTTTTTTTTGAAACTATAAACTATAATAACTACACCAGGATTATTTATTGACGGCATTAATGATTTAAAAATTGTAATGCATCATTGATTAAAAACAACTACATCAAACCTGTTTCAGGTATTCATTGATGAGTTTTATTTCAAACCCTCTTTGCTGCAGGAAATCTTTTACCTTTCTCTTTTTGATAAAAATATTTTTCTCGCTTTTTACAGTAGCATGTTTTTGATTAGCCAGTTTTGTAAAAACATTTTTATAGTCTGTTTCAGGAATCTGTGACAATGCTTTCCGGATACAATAATCACTTACATGTTTTTGCTTCAATGCATATTTGATTTTTTCTTTTCCCCAATGTTTTATCCTGAATTTGCCACCTGCATAAGCAATGGCAAATCGTTCTTCGTTGAGAAAATTTTCTTCGATGAGTTGTGTCAGCAGTTGTTCCACTTCATTGCGGTGCAGGCCAAAAGAATAGAGTTTATCCCGCACTTCACTATGGCACCTTTCCTGGTAGGCGCAATAATGTTTTGCTTTTTGTAATGCTGCAATTAAAGAATCTTCCATCAAGACTCTAAATTAGGCCGCAACCATTTTTCTGCCTCTTCCATGCTCCAGTTTTTTCTTTTTGCATAATCAGCCAACTGGTCTTTACCAATTTTTCCCAAACCAAAATAATGGCTTTTCGGATGTGCGAAATACCAGCCGCAAACAGAAGCAGGAGGACTCATGGCAAGGCTTTCAGTAAGGATGATACCTGCATTTTCAGTGGCATTCAGCAGGCTGAACAATTTTCTTTTTTCAGTATGGTCGGGACAGGCAGGATAGCCTGGTGCAGGGCGGATGCCCCTATATTTTTCACGAATTAATTCTTCATTGCTCAACGTTTCATCTTTATCATAACCCCAATGAACTTTTCTCACCTGCTGGTGCATGCATTCAGCAAAAGCTTCTACCATCCTGTCACCTAAAATCTGCACCAGGATTTTATTGTAGTCATCATTTTCTTCAGCAAATTTTTTAATATACTTATCAGCACCTGCAATAGAAACAGCAAAAGCTCCCATATAATCTTTTCTGTTGCTGCTAACAAAATCAGCCAATGAAAAACTACTGTGGCCTGCAGCTTTTTTTGATTGCTGGCGCAGACTTTCCAGTTTTACTTCTCCATTTGCTGTTTGTAAAGTGATAGTATCCCTGCCATTACTTTGTGCAGGCCAGAAACCAATAACAGCCCTTGCGGTAAACCAATGTTCATCTATTATTTTTTTCAGCAAAGACAGTGCATCATTATAAAGCCTGGTAGCTTCTTCACCATAATTTTTGTCGGTTAAGATAGCAGGAAATTTTCCTGGCATTTCCCACCCGATGAAGAATGGCCCCCAATCAATATAATTTGCAATTGTTGCAAGGTCATAATCATTAAAAGTTTTTATGCCATCAGTGTTTGGTTTGAAAGGTGTATAATCATCATCAGGAAATTGCTCTTTGTGTTGAATCGCATCTTCATAACTAATCATTTCCTTTTTTGATTGCTTATTTAAAAACTGAGTGCGCAGGTCATCATATTCTTTATGAACCTGTATAAGCATTTCAGGTTTTTGTTCTTTATTTAAAAGATTTGTTACTACAGTTACACTGCGTGATGCATCCAACACATGAATTACACCATTATCATATTGTGGTGCAATTTTTACTGCAGTATGCGTCCTTGATGTTGTGGCACCCCCGATTAATAAAGGTTGCTGCATATTACGTCGTTTCATTTCCTGCGCCACATGCACCATCTCATCAAGTGATGGAGTAATGAGGCCGCTCACACCGATGATGTCCACATTTTCTTTTACAGCAGTATCCAGGAGTTTATCAGCAGGTACCATTACACCAAGGTCCATTACATCATATCCATTACAACCCAATACAACACCAACAATATTTTTTCCAATATCATGCACATCACCTTTCACTGTTGCGAGCAAAATTTTTGCTGCACCTTCACCTTCTGATTTCTGAGGGGCATTCTTTTTTTCTTCTTCGATAAAAGGAGTAAGGTATGCCACACTTTTTTTCATTACCCTTGCACTCTTCACCACCTGTGGCAAAAACATTTTACCACTACCGAATAAATCGCCCACCACATTCATGCCGTCCATCAACGGGCCTTCAATCACAGCCAATGGTTTCGGATATTTTTGTCTTGCTTCTTCTGTATCAATTTCTATAAAATCGGTAATACCATTCACCAAAGAATGTTTTAATCTATCTTCAACTGTTCCATTGCGCCAGGCATCATCTTTCTTTTCTGTTTTTCCTTTTTTCTTTACGCTGTCAGCAAAAACAATTAATTTTTCAGTTGCTTCATTGTTATCATTGTTACGGTTAAGGATAACATCTTCACAGAGTTTTTTTAATTCAGGTTCTATTTCATCATACACAACAAGTTGACCGGCATTCACGATGCCCATATCCATACCAGCTTTGATTGCATAATATAAGAACACACTATGCATTGCTTCACGCACATGGTCATTACCCCTGAATGAAAATGAAAGATTACTCACACCACCACTCACTTTTGTCAGCGGCATTTTTTGTTTAATCTGACGTGTGGCTTCAATAAAATCAACGCCGTAATTATTATGTTCTTCAAGCCCTGTAGCAATTGCAAAAATGTTGGGGTCAAAAATGATATCCTGCGGGTCATAGCCTAATTTTTCAGTTAGAATCTTATAAGCCCTTTCACTAAAGCTGACCCTTTTTTCCAAAGTATCTGCCTGCCCATTTTCATCAAATGCCATTACTACAACAGCAGCGCCATACATCTTGCATATTTCAGCCTGGTGAATAAATTTTTCTTCACCTTCTTTTAGTGAAATTGAATTTACAATACACTTGCCTTGCACACATTTTAAACCCGCTTCAATGATTTCAAATTTTGATGAATCAATCATGATGGGGATGCGTGCAATATCGGGTTCACTTTGCAGGAGGTTCAGAAATGTTGTCATTGCCTGCACGCCATCTAATAAAGCATCATCCATATTGACATCTAAAACCTGTGCACCATTTTCTACCTGTTGGCGTGCTACACTTAATGCTTCTTCATATTTATTTTCACGGACAAGCCTTGCAAATTTTTTTGAACCGGTAACATTGGTACGTTCACCGATATTTACAAAATTAGATTCAGGCCTTATGGTTAAAGGTTCAAGCCCTGAAAGCCGCATGTAGGGTTTAATAATATTGTCACTCATGTTGTTTCATTTTTTTATATTCAACTTCAACATCCATTAATTGCTGAAGCTCTCTTTTATCTGGTAAGTAAATTTTGTATTTACTCGTAAATATTTGGTTATTGTCTTTAGGCAACGTAAACTTGACTATGCTTTCTTTCTTATTCTTGCACATTATGATTCCGATAGTTTTGTTTTCACTCGGTTCTTTAACTTCTTCATCAAAATAGTTTACATACATCTGCATTTGGCCAATATCTTTATGCACTAATTCCCCTCTTTTCAAGTCAATCAGAACAAAACATCTTAAAATGCGCTGATAAAAAACAAGGTCAATGTGATAGTGGTCTTCTTCAAATGTCAACCTGTATTGTCTTCCAACAAACAAGAAACCTTTACCTAGTTCTTTCAAAAAATCTTCCAGCTTATCAATTAATGCAGATTCAAATTCAGTTTCATTGTAAGAGTTGTGCTCATTCAAAGTGAGGAATTCAAGGATATATGGGTCTTTAATTACATCTTTAGCCGACTTAATAACATGACCATTTTTGCTTAACTCTTTTACCTTTTTTTTATTCCTGCTCAATGAAAGTCTTTCATACAATGCACTATCAAACTGTCTCTTCAATTCCCTTAAACTCCACTTCTCATTTGTTGATTCTATTTCATAAAATTTTCTTTCCTGCTCATTCTCTATCCGCATCAGGAAAACATAATGAGACCAGCTAAGTTTAAAATTGTTTTTTTTAGATTTCCGAGACAGTGTCTCGGATTTTGAAGACAAGGGCAAAGGATTTACCAATTTCCGAGACACTGTCTCGGATTTTGAATATAATAAAAAAAACTTGCGCATGTTTTCTAAATTATCAACAGAAAAACCACGCCCAAGGTCAATTGTTAATTTATGAGAAAGCGCAGCAAGTGTTTTATCAGCATACCTTGCCCTTGACTTACCACCTTGTTCATATTCAACTATCAGTTTGCCAATATTGAAATATGTGTTAACTAAAGTGTGGTTGATAGATTGAACAACTTCATTTCTTGAAGATTCAACAAGAACTTTAATATTCTTATAAAGGGATTGAGTAGTAGCAGCCATAATATTAAATATACAAATGTTCTACTTCAGGTAATGCCCTGGTTTGTAAATTATTTACATGTGAAGCAATGTGCCTGATGTGGTCTGGTGTGGTGCCGCAACAACCACCAACAATATTTACAAATCCTGCTCTTGCCCATTCTTCAATAAATGAAGCGGTCTCATGTGGTTGTTCATCATATTCACCCATTGCATTAGGCAAACCTGCATTGGGATATGCAGATACATAACAGGAAGCAATACGGGATAGCTCTTCAATATGTGGCCGCATTTCTTTTGCACCTAATGCACAATTTAATCCGATACTTAAAGGCCTTGCATGCACTACTGAATTATAAAATGCTTCAAGCGTTTGTCCACTCAACGTCCTGCCGCTGGCATCTGTAATAGTTCCGCTAATCATGATGGGAAGCGCTTCTGCATTTACATCCCTGAAATATTTTTTTATTGCAAAGATGGCAGCCTTCGCATTCAGTGTATCAAAGATTGTTTCAATCAGCAAGAGGTCAACACCGCCTTCAACCAATCCACTGACCTGTTCATAATATGCTTCCATTGCACCATCAAAATTGAGTGCACGGTAACCGGGATTATTAACATCAGGCGATAATGAAAGTGTTTTATTCATCGGGCCGATAGCGCCTGCCACCCAGCCAAGCCCTTCACGTTGTGATGGATTTTCTGCACGCCATTCATCTATGCTTGCCTTTGCAATTTTTGCTGCTTCCACATTTATTTCATGTGCGAATGATTGCATATTGTAATCTGCTAATGAAATGCGTTGTGCATTGAAAGTGTTTGTTTCAATGATGTCTGCACCTGCATCAAGATATTGTTTGTGGATGTCTTTAATGATTTGCGGTTGTGTCAGGCATAAAATATCATTGTTGCCTTTTATATCAGAAGCCCAGTCTTTAAAACGCTCACCGCGATAATCCGCTTCTGATAATTTATGGCGCTGTATCATGGTACCCATTGCGCCATCAATAATTAAAATACGTTGACCTAAAAGCTCTTTAATGTTCATACGAGATGATTTGAAATGGATACTATCGCTGCACATTGTATCTACAGTACAAGTGTTGCGACGCAAGGGACGATGCTATCGTTCTGTTGCCGGTAACCTAAAAATTCTTTTCTTGAAACGTAGGGAAACTTGAGAAGTTTGTGCGTTTATTAGTTCTGAATTTAGGCCGAACAATAAACAAATCCGCCTGCGGGTGCAAAAATATAAAGTAAACTGCAATTAACCATGAGTGGGTTTTATTGGAAACGCAATCGTTTGCATCAAAAGAATAATTTTAACATGATTACAAAATGATACAAAAAATATTTCAAGAGTTTTGTAAGCATCAAAACAGCAAGCATGAAAATTTGGCTAATTGGCATTTTTATTTTCTTGACGGGCTTTGTGTATGCACAGGATTCTACGGTTAGCATTTTGAGAAATGAAGCCAACAGGACAATTAATATCACAATTCCTGATTCGTTGAAAAATAAAGACAGCCTGATAAAAGGCGGTTTGATTAATCTCAACATTGCACAGGGTTCACTGAAAAACTGGGCTGCGGGTGGTGATGATTTTACGTTTGCGTTGAATTTATATATTAACGGCCATGCTTATTTAAGAAAGAAAAAAATAACATGGTATAACAACCTTGACATCAACCTCGGTTATATTAATACAACAAGTGTAGGTGGCAGGAAAAATGATGACAGGCTCGATTTTTTATCAAAGCTTGGTTATGATTTGAGCCCAAAGGTTTCCGCTTCGATGTTGTTTAATTTAAGGACACAGTTTTTTGATGGATATAATTATTCTAACCCGGCCTATCCTGTTTTTGCTTCTACATCTTTTTCACCCGCATATATTTTAATAAGCCCTGGTTTTGATTTTAAGCCCATCAAAAATCTTTCTGTTTTTCTCTCACCTATATCATCAAGATGGGTGGTTGTAATGAACCCGACATTATCAAAGATTGGCGCTTATGGAGTTGATTCGGGAAGTAAATCAATAACACAGTTAGGGGCTTTTGGTACTATTCTTTTCAATACGAATTTCACAAAGAATATCACATTCAATTCGAGGATGGATTTGTTTTCAAATTATGAACACAACCCTTACAACATTGATGTGTATATGACTAATTTGTTTGCAGCAAAATTCACAAAACTATTTTCCGTTACCTGGAATGTTGACCTGATTTATGATGATGACGTACGCATCTTCGGGCCTAATCATAATGCACCGAGGTTACAGTTAAAATCTTTGATAGGATTAGGTGTGCTGATGAAATTAGGCACTTAACCTCACGCTAAGATTTTCTGAAAGCCCATTTCCACATTTCTTTCCAGGAAGGTTTTTTACCATACATTAAAATACCTGTCCTGTAAACTTTTGCAGCGAACCATGTGGTAATAAGAAACCCTATTACGAGGAAAACCATACTGGCAATGAGTTGCCATAATGGTAAAACATCTCCGACACCATGAGCAATTCTTGCCATCATCACAATGGGTGAAAACAATGGGAACAAACTACCGAAAACTGCAAGGCCGCTTGAAGGTTCGTTCACTGCTTTTGTCATAATGACAATTGCAAAAATGATAGGCATAGTGATAGGCAGCATCAGGCTTTGAGCATCCTGCGGGTCTTCATTAACAGCGCTGCCAACACAGGCAAATAAAGATGAATATAAAAGATAACCACCGAGGAAATAAAAGATAAAACAAAAAATAAGCAACGGGAAATTGACACCACTGCTTTGTATCAAGCCTGAACTTTTCAATGTTTCAGCAGCCTGCATAGTTTGGTTTTGTGCATTCATGCTTTGCATTTGCGAAGCAAGATGAGGAAAAATAACAGGTAGTAAGAAATTAAGGCCCACCATTAAAATTATCCAGATTAAAAACTGGACAAGGCCTACTGCGCCAATACCAAGAATTTTTCCCATCATTAACTGAAAAGGTTTTACACTGCTTACAATAACTTCTGCAATGCGGCTAACTTTTTCTTCCATCACACCACGCATCACCATTGCACCATAAATAAATAAGACAATATAAATAAGAAATCCTGCAATATAACCGATAGCATAACTAAGGCCTGCTGAATCACCTGAATCATTTTTGCCTTCAATTGTTGAGAATTGAATATTGCCTTCTTCCTGTGCACTGTCTAACTGTGATTTTGAAATATTAAATTTCAATAACCGTTGTTGTTCAAGCGCTGCATTAAGCTTGTCTTCAATTTTTTCCCTTGATATAAGGCCAACAGATTTTTCTGTTACGATTGTTATACTTGGCTCACCTGCATTTTTTGAATCAGCAGGGATGTAAGCATATCCATCATATTTTTTACTGGCAACATCCTGTTTTAATTGCTGAGGTGTTTCATTGGGCGTGAAGATAAAATTGATATTATCATCACCGGCAATTTTGTTGTTGAAAATATTAGCCTGGTCTGCAACAGCTATATTGAATTTCTCACCACTGCTTACAGAGAAATAAATTATCAAAGCATAAAACCCAAAAAACAATAGTGGCAACAATATTGTTGTCAACAGAAATGTCCTTTTCTGAACACGTGTTAAAAATTCCCTGCGTGCAATTAATCTTATTTTACTCATAGTAGCAAAGCTTTATTAAAAGTTTTATGCTTCAACTTTTTGAAATGAACGGGTAGTGGCTTGAGTGCCTTCCACCAGCCTGATAAAGATGTCGTTTAATGATGGAAGCACTTCATTAAAACCTTCAATGTTTATCTGCCTGTCAATAAAATATTTTAATACATCGTTGCTGGAAGCGCCTTCT
The DNA here is from genome assembly GCA_964400415.1 of uncultured Parafilimonas sp. Lineage (GTDB taxonomy): Bacteria > Bacteroidota > Bacteroidia > Chitinophagales > Chitinophagaceae > Parafilimonas. Next base: position 59,318 of record CAYNTP010000012.1, on the reverse strand, counting down.
TTAATTTTTACTGTCAGTTTATTTGCTTTCTGGTCAATCACATCAAACACATTTGATTCAATTGCTGATGTTATACCAGCCAGTTGTATGCTGAATTTATTTTCTTTAAAATCATTTTTCACCTGTTGCACAGTGCCATCCAGGATTTTCTTTCCAAGGTTAACCAACACGATATGGTCGCATATTTCTTCTACCTGCTCCATCCTGTGTGTGCTGAAAATAATAGTGCTGCCACGTTGTGCAAGTCCATAAATTTCATCTTTAATCAGGTTGGCATTTAATGGGTCAAGGCCGCTGAATGGTTCATCAAGGATTATCAGTTTTGGTTCATGTAAAACTGTTGTTACAAACTGTAATTTCTGGCTCATGCCTTTACTAAGGTCTTCCACTTTTTTGCTCCACCAGCTTTCCATTTCGAGCCGCTTAAACCAGTATTTTAATTTTTCAATCGCATCTGATTTGCGCATGCCTTTCAGTTGTGCGAGATATAAAACCTGGTCGCCAATCTTCATTTTTTTGTACAACCCGCGTTCTTCAGGCATGTAACCTATTTTGATAATATCATTAATGGGGTCAAACTTTTTTCCATCTAAAATAACTTCACCTTCATCGGGATAAAATATCCCTGTTATCATGCGCAGCAAAGTGGTTTTACCTGCACCATTCGGGCCAAGCAATCCAAATATGCTTCCTTGTTCAATCGTGAAACTAATATCATCTACCGCTTTCTGTGTCGCGAAATATTTTTTCAGGTGATGTAGTTCAAGAATATTCATGGCAATTCAATTGCGGGCAAATGTATTGTAAAAATTTTTGGCAGGTTTTTATTTCAGTATTCATCAACATTTTCAAACATCAAAAAAAAACCGGCACTGAAAAAATGCCGGCTTCAATATCAATAATGAAAAATTATTTTTCCAGGTACATTACTTCTTTTACAAGTTTAACTGTTCTCGCCACATCAGGAAGATAAGCAGCCACCAGGTTCGGTGCATAGTGCATGGGCGCATCTGCGCTGGTGAGGCGGCGCACCGGTGCATCAAGATAATCAAAACCTTCTTTTTGTATGCGGTAACTTAATTCACTTGCTACACCACACATTGGCCATTCTTCAGCAACGATAACAAGGCGGTTGGTTTTCTTCACGCTTTCCAAAACTGTATGCCAGTCTAAAGGACGGATTGTGCGAAGGTCAATTACTTCAGCGCTGATATTTTCTTTTTCAAGTTCAGTAGCAGCAGCAAGCGCAACTTTCATCATTTTATTAAAAGAAACGATAGTAACATCACCGCCTTCTTTTTTTACATCAGCTTTACCTAATTCGATATAATATTCATCTTCTGGCACTTCACATTTATCACCATACATCACTTCACTTTCCATAAACATCACAGGGTCTTCTTCATAACGGATAGCTTGTTTCAGCAAACCTTTTGCATCATAACCGTTAGAAACTGAAACCACTTTTATACCCGGTATGTTGGCATAAATATTTTCAAAAGCAGTGGAGTGTTGTGCACCCAACTGTCCTGCACTTCCATTAGGGCCACGGAATACAATAGGGCAACCGATTTGACCGCCACTCATAGCCAGCATTTTTGATGCAGTATTTAATATCTGGTCAAGTGCCAGCACTGCAAAGTTCCAGGTCATAAATTCAACGATGGGACGCAAACCATTCTGGGCTGCACCCACACCAATGCCGGCAAAACCTAATTCAGTAATTGGAGTATCAATGATACGTTTCGGGCCAAACTCGGCCAACATACCCTGGCTTACTTTATAAGCGCCATTATACTGGGCAACTTCTTCACCCATTAAAAAAATACGGTTGTCCCTTCTCATCTCCTCACTCATAGCTTCCCTCAAGGCTTCACGAAATGCAATTTGTCGCATAGAAAAAATTTAGCGGGGCAAAAATACAAGAATAAGGCCTTTTAAGCACCCATTATTTCTGCCTTTCAGATATTTTTTTAAATATCCTTATACTTTTCATATTTCAACAAGCGATAAAATCAAACCCGGGATTTTTTAATAAAGAGAGTTTTATTGTTATAATAAACAAGCTTATTATTTAATCTGTAGGATATTGATAGGAGTTACTTCATAACAATGAAGAACATGATGAAGTATTGAAACCCCTTTTATCAAAACGCAGGTTTTATATTAATTTAATGAATTGCCACAAAATATTTTTTCATTCATTGATAATTAATACCAGTTGGCTTTTATAAAATGAGATTGATACATTTCCTATCCTGCAAAAATTCATTTTATAAAAAAATGGCTATAAATAAGTTGAAACAGGATTAAACATCCAGCCTGTTACAACTTTATGACTGTTTTTTTACAATTCTTCCAATCACGGGTAATTAGTTTTGCGCCCAAATTATTAATTACTATGATTGCCTACCCAACTATAAAACGTATTTCCCTGCTGTTTATAATTTTATTTTGCCTGAAAAATGTTCATGCACAAACAACAGGAACATTAATTTTCCCCGATGAAAAACATTTTAAAAACATACAGCAGTTAACATTTAACGGCGACAATGCAGAAGCTTACTGGAGCTATGATGACAAGCAGATAATTTTTCAACGCAAGGATGAAAAAGAAGGTATCATGTGCGACCGTATGTTTACAGGATTTATTCCAAAGCCAGGAGAAAAGTTTCAGTTTAAACAGTTGGGTGATGGCAAAGGAAGGGCTACCTGCGGATATTTTTTACCTGATGGAAAGCACGTGATTTATGCATCTACTTTTTTAGGCGGCGATAGTTGCCCACCTGTACCAGACCGTAGCAAATACGGCAACCGTTATTTATGGCCTATCTATGACAGCTATGATATTTTTTTAGCAGACACTTCAGGTAAAATCATCAAACAGCTTACCAAAACAAAAGGCTATGATGCAGAAGGAACGCTTTCACCTGATGGAAAGAAAATGATTTTTACTTCTATCCGCAATGGAGACCTTGATTTATATGTCATGGATTTAAAAACAGAAAAGGTTACTCAAATAACACATGAGTTGGGTTATGATGGCGGCGCATGGTTTAGCCCTGATGGGAAAAAAATTGTGTGGCGTGCCAGCAGGCCAAAAACACCAGAAGAAATTGCTGACTACAAAGATTTGCTGAGCAAAGGACTTGTGGCACCAACACAGATGGAAGTATTTATTGCCAATGCAGATGGCAGTGACCAAAAACAGGTAACTCATCTTGCACAAGCCAATTGGGCGCCCAACTTTACTCCTGATGGGAAGCATATTATTTTCTGTAGCAATTATGAATACAAACATGGTTTCCCCTTCAATATGTATTTAATCAATCTTGATGGAACCGGGCTTGAAAAAGTATCACACAATAATGGTTTTGATGCGTTCCCGATGTTTAGTTATGATGGAAAGAAAATAATGTTTTCATCCAACCGCAACAGTGGTGGCGGATATGAAATCAACCTGTTTATGGCAGATTGGGTTGAATGAGTTTAAGGCATTACCTACAAAAATTTCATCATTCCATTCACTATTCCATATTTTTGAGCATCATCAAATGTTTGAATAACCATGTACACATTTTTGTTAGGGCTGCATAATTTATTACGCTGGGTAATATTATTATTGCTTGTTTTAAATCTCATCAGGCATTTTTCTGCTATCAGCAAACCTTTTGGAAGCATTGATAAAAAGCTGGGTTTATGGCTGATGATATTTGCGCATATTCAATTATTAATTGGGTTGTATCAATGGTTTGCCGGCGCTTATGGTTTGCATGATATTAATACAAACGGGATGGCATCAGTTATGCAAAACACTACCGGCAGGTTTTACGCTGTTGAACATTCTGTAAGCATGATTATTGCTATATTACTCATCACATTTGCAAGAGGGATTTTCAGAAAGAATATGACAGACTCCAAAAAACACCGTCGTTGTATTTTGTTATATGTAGTGGCATTACTGATTATACTTGCAATGACACCATGGCCTGGAATGGAAGGAATTGGCAGGAGCCTTATTCCAGGTTTTGGATAAACCAAAATCATTTCCATCAATTAATTTTGGTGATTTACCAAAACGATAAACCTTAGATTTTGTCAATACTTCAACAAAAAAATATTGCAGTTATTGGATTGGGATATGTTGGCCTACCCTTAGCAATTGAATTTGCAAAACATTTTCGTGTTATAGGTTTTGATATCAATCAACATCGTGTTGATGAATTAAAAAAAGGAATTGATAAAACCCACGAAGCAGATATTCCTGCTTTAAAACAAGTGATTACTTCAAACAAAAAAAATAAGAAAGGTCTTTTCTTTTCAAGCAATTTAAAAGACATTTCAAAGCAGAATATTTTTATTGTTACAGTGCCTACACCTGTTGACCAGTATCATGCACCTGATTTGAATCCTTTACTATCAGCATCTGAAATGATTGGAAAAGTTTTGAAGAAAAACGATGTTGTGATTTATGAATCCACTGTTTACCCCGGATGTACTGAAGAAGATTGTGTGCCGGTGCTGGAAAAAATTTCAGGATTGAAATTCAATAAAGATTTTTTTGCAGGTTATTCCCCTGAGCGCATCAACCCGGGTGATAAAATCAATACACTCACCAAAATAAAAAAAGTAACATCGGGTTCAACACCTGCGATTGCTGATGAAATTGATGAACTGTATAAAACAATCATCAATGCAGGCACACACAAAGCGCCAGGCATAAAGGTTGCTGAAGCATCAAAAGCTATTGAGAACGCACAGCGTGATGTAAACATTTCTTTTGTGAATGAGCTCGCATTGATTTTTGACAAGATTGGTATTGACACCAATGATGTTTTGGATGCAGCTGGCACCAAGTGGAATTTTTTAAAATTCAAACCGGGACTAGTTGGCGGCCATTGCATCAGTGTTGACCCTTATTACCTGGCACACAAAGCAGTGTCGTTGGGTTATCATCCACAGGTGATTTTATCTGGCAGGCATGTGAATGATTTTATGGGACAGTTTGTGGCTAATAAAGTGGTGAAGATGATGATTGACAAAGGCCATAAAGTAAAAAATTCAAATGTCTTAATCATGGGTATTGCATTCAAAGAAAACTGCCCGGACATCCGCAACAGCAGGGTGATTGATATTTACAGTGAGCTTACACAGTTTGGTTTACAGGTAGATGTCTATGACCCGATGGCAAATGCTTCAGAAGTAAAAAAAGAATTTGGTATTGACTTGATTGCATCTGTAAATGCTAAGAAAAAATATGCTGCTATCATTGTAGCCGTTTGCCATAAAGCGTTTTTAAGTTTTGATTTTAAAAAATATAAAAAAAGCAAAACAGTAATTTTTGATACCAAAGCTTGTCTTGGCCGCGATATTGCTGATGCAAGGCTATAAATTTTTTCCCCGCATTTTATCATTAGCATTTTAAACTTTCAGGCAAATATTTTATCACTATAAAAAAAATTGCCTGTTATGAAGTTGAGGTTTTCAATTTTTTTTATTGCCTTATTATTATCTGTAACTGCGTTCAGCCAGAATAATGATGAAGACACAACAGCCAACCTCAGCACTGTTGATGGGATTATCCATACTTTATATGGTGTTATTTCAGGGCCTTCAGGTAAAGAAAGAGATTGGTCAGCATTTAAAAATTTATTTGCAACAGATGCCCGCATGTACATTGCGGTGCCAGGTAAAAACAACAGTTCAACCCTAACCTCTATTACCCCTGATGATTATGTTGAAAGAAATAAAACAAGGCTTTCAGATATTGGTTTTAACGAAAATGAATTGTATCGCATCGTGAATACTTACGGTGCAGGCACACAGGTGTTTTCAACTTATGAAACACATTTTACCAACAGGAATGGTGAAGAAGAAATCACCAAAGGCATCAACAATATCCAGCTTTATTTTAATGGCGACCGTTATTACATCGTGAGTATTTTCTGGGATGGTAATGCAAGAAATATTGAAGTGCCCGAACGGTATTTGCCTTCTAACAGGAATACGGAATACCAGATAGAATTATAAATTCATTGAATAATTTTTTCTAATCAACTATCAGTAATTTTTTTACTCCACAATTCTCAGCTTAGCATAATTGAGCATAATCTTTTTTTCACCATTCAGCTCAAACTTAATAGTTGCAATCGGATTATGTGTGCTGCCTTCAATGCGGGTAACTAACCCAAATCCAAATTTCTGATGTTCCACTTTTTGTCCTTCCTGCAGATTAGTTGTATCACTTGGAACAAAATCTTTTGCTGGTATATGTTGTACCGTTTGTTGTGGTTTATTCGGGGGCATGTATGATGGCCGTTCTGAATTTTTTTTTCCTGTTGTCGCCTGGTAATTTTTACTGCCTGTTGTTTGGTTTTCAAATCCACGGTGCATCCTTGCATAAGCAGAACCCATATTGTTGAAACCTGTTTGGTTTTTTGCGCCTCCGCCTGCATAAGACCTGTCTAAAAAATCTTCAGGCAACTCATCTAAGAAACGGCTGGGTTCATTTTGAGTTAAACTACCAAAACGATACCGCGCATTGGCATAAGTCAGGAATAAATGTTTCTCAGCCCTTGTAACTGCAACATAAAATAGACGCCTCTCTTCTTCTAATTCTTCACGTGTATTTATGCTCATTGCATTGGGGAAAAGTGTTTCTTCCAAACCACCGACAAACACTACAGGAAATTCCAAACCTTTGGCAGCATGTATCGTCATCAGTTTTACAACATCGGCGTTCTCATCTTTTTCATCAGCGTCAGTGAGCAATGTTATCTGTTGCAGATAAGCTCCCAAAGATTTATCGCCTACTTCGCCATCTTCATTTCCGGGACTTTCTGTAAATTCTTTTACTGAGTTGAGCAACTCCTGCACATTCTCATACCGTGCCAATCCTTCAGTGCTTTTATCATTGAAAAGTTCTTTTACAAAATTGGTATGCTTGCCTACCTGCACTGCTACATCATAAGCATTTTTATCAGTAAGCAAACTCTGGAAATAACGAATCATCGTTACAAAATTCTGCATTGCTTCCAATGTGCCTGCTTTAAAACCAAATTCGCCTGCCCTTGTCAACACATCCCAGAAAGTAATTCTTTGTTCATTGGCAAAAACCAGAATTTTTTCAACTGATGTTTTGCCAATACCTCTAACTGGATAATTGATGATACGCTTCAGCGCTTCTTCATCTCTTGTGTTTACAATCACACGCAGGTAAGCAATGAAATCTTTTATTTCTTTACGTTGGTAAAAACTGATGCCGCCATAAATCCTGTAAGTAATACCCATTCGCCTGAGGCTTTCTTCATAAGCACGGCTTTGTGCATTGGTGCGATAGAGGATTGCAAAATCTTTATTGTGTAAATGGTTGCGCAGTTTTTGTTCCTGTATGGTATCGGCCACATATTTCCCTTCATCATTATCCGTCATGGTGCGCACCAGTTTTATTTTTTCACCCTGCACATTTTCTGTCCATAATTTTTTTGGTAGCTGCCCTTTATTATTTTTTATTACTTCATTAGCTACATTCAAAATGCTTTGTGTGCTGCGATAGTTTTGTTCCAGCTTAATCACTTTTACATCATCATAATCTTTCTGGAACTGTAAAATATTTTCAATTGTAGCGCCGCGAAAACTGTAAATACTTTGTGCATCATCACCCACCACGCAAATATTTTCATGCACAGCAGCCAGCAGTTTTGTTATCTGGTACTGAACAGGGTTGGTATCCTGGTATTCATCAATCAGGATATATTTAAACTTATGCTGGTATTTATATAACACTTCAGGAAAATCGCGCAGCAACTCATACATCTTGAAAAGCAGGTCATCAAAATCCATCGCACCGTTCTTAAAACATCTTGCATTGTATGCGCTGTAAACCTGTGCTATGGCAGGGCGGTTGGAACGCAAATCTTCCTGTTGAAGGTAATAATCAATAGCATATTCTTCGGGGCTAACCAAAGCATTTTTTGCAGCAGAAATCCTGTTGTGTACTACATTGGGTTTATATAATTTATCATCCAGGTGCAATTCATTCACTACAGTTTTTATAACAGAACGGCTATCGTCAGTATCATAAATAGTGAAGTTATTCGGATAACCAATGCGAGGCGCTTCAGCCCTTAATATCCTTGCAAACACACTATGAAAAGTGCCGATATACAGGTTACGTGCTTCATTGTTGCCAAGAATTTTTTCCACCCTTTCTTTCATCTCGGCAGCCGCTTTATTGGTAAACGTCAATGCAAGGATATTGAATGCATCAATACCATTGGCCATCAGGTGGGCAATACGTGTAGTGAGCACTTTTGTTTTTCCGCTTCCTGCACCGGCAACAATCATCAATGGCCCGTTGATATGTGTAGCCGCCTCCCTTTGAGGTTCATTCAATCCTTTTAAATAATCCTGCATCCGCGCAAGTTAACTACCATCATTAAAAGGGTGTAAAAAAATTATTGACAGCGTTTTTATTAACGTTAAAAGAATAAAAAGCAACGTTTGTGCATTTGCAAAAAATGGTGAGGAAGTTTGATGTTCTTTTACATTGGAATCAGTTAATTAATTCATATTTCAGAACGATTAAACCAATACTTATGCAACAGGAAATTTTGATAATGCTCTACAGTGTCTTTGCTCAAAAACATTTAAATGAAATCCAGAGAAAAGAAAGTAAAAAAGTTTCACGGACAGAACATATTGCTGAGACTTGTGTGAATGGTTTATTGCAGGAAATGTTACCGGTAGTTTTTAAACCACAGGAAGAACATAAAATGTATCTATGGCAAATGTATTCAGCTTCATCATTTTTACAATTCGAATTAGGAGAAGTGCCTATCTCAATTGAAAAAAGATATTCCCTTGACCCGCACAATTTTATTAGTTCTATTTCCCTGAACTAATTGCTTATAAACTCAGCTAACCTTTTTCCCTACCCTATTTCCTGCAACGGCAAAATAGAAAATATACAGATAACAGGGTATAAGAATCCAGAAAGCTTTTTGAAGGCCAACATGTTCACCTAAGATGGCCCATACTTTTGGAAGTATAGCGCCACCTGCAATTCCAACGATTAACAAGGCTGCGCCTGTTTTCAGATGTTTGCCCAATCCATCAATTGCAAGAGGCCATAATGCAGGCCATACCGGTGCGTTGGCAAAACCAAGCAATGCAATAAATAAAATAGAAGTATAACCTGATGTGAAGATGGCGCCTAATGAAAATATTACTCCGAGTATTGCTGCGATACGCAAAGCTTTTTCCTGTTTGATATATTTCGGGATTAATGCAATACCTAACAGGTAAGATACCAGCATTGCAATCATTGTATATGTGGTGAAATGTTTTGCAATATCAAGCGGGATACCTATTTCTTTTCCATACACCTGGATAATATCGCCTGCCATTACTTCGACACCCACATATAAAAACAGTGCAATAAACCCAAGGAATAAATAGGTATGCGCAAAAATTGAACGCCTGTCATCTGCCGGCATATCATTGGTTTCTTCTTCAGAGTTTATATCGGGCAATGAAGAAAAGCGAATCATTATTGCCAATGCTGCTAATACGATTGCTAAAACAATATATGGCATTATAACCTGGTGTGCCAGTGCATCTAATTTTGCAGCTTTTTCAGCCTCGCTTAATGAAACAAGACTTGCTTCGAACCCATTTGTATCTTTTAATAAAATAGCGCCCATGATTAATGGTGCAATAGCTCCTGCACCTTTATTACAAACACCCATAATGCTGATGCGTTTGGCAGCGCTTTCAATTGGCCCAAGAATAGTAATGTAAGGATTGGAGGCAGTTTGCAACAATGCCAGGCCGATACCAATTACAAATAATCCTGTCAGGAACATTCCGAATGTACGGGAATTGGCTGCCGGGATAAAAATCAATGCACCGATAGCCATTACAATCAAGCCATACATCATACCATTTTTAAATCCTACTTTTTCAATAACCCATGATGATGGGAATGCCATCACAGCATAAGAAATATAAAATGCAAATGTTACCCATACAGCCTGTGAAGTATCTAATTCGCAGGCAATTTGCAGGTAAGGTATCAATGTGCTGTTGACCCAGGTTACAAACCCGAAGATGAAAAATAAAATACCAATGATGAAAATAGATTTTGATGTATTTGTAACCGGCTTAGCATGTATGGATGCTGCATTTCCCTGTGGCATAATTTTTTTGTTATTGTGAGCAAATCGTTTTTAAAAATAAAAGATGTTTTGGATATGAATTCAAAAATAGGCTACCATTTTTCAAAAACAACAAACAAACGTTTGCGCTTGTTGTGTGGAAACTAAAAATCAACTATCATAAATAGAAAAAATTATGAGAACTGTTTAAAGGAAAAATAAATCACTATTCAATTTTATACTGGTGCTTACCTGTATTCCAGCCTTCTATTTCAACAGAAGCATCAAGCAAAGAATGATTGTAATCTATTTCGATTGTTTTTGTTTCACCAGGTAAAACAGAAAAATAATTATCACTATAAAAAGCAGGCAACAACCTTTCATTGGTCTTAGTATTAATAAGAGAAATGCGGTTGAAAAAAGCAACCGGGCTGCCTGCGGGATTGGTTACTGTGAGTTGAACAACATGTTCATTTATTTTCTTTGCCTGCACAACCGGTGTTGTAGCTGCTATTTTTTGTAAACCCGAATAATTATCTGAAGAATCAGGTAGCCAGTAAAAATTATTGCTGACAGGTTCTTTCTGTAAATTCAAAATTCGCAATACAAGAAATATTCCTTCCTTAGCTGCAGACATTTTTAATTGCGTTGCGATTGAAACAATTTTTTTAACTATAGTCGGACCAATTTCAATAAACATTTGTGTTACCATTTTTTCATTACCATTCATATCAACCAGTAATGCCTGTAACATTAAATCGCGATGGGTTTCAAAACTATTGTTGACTACTGTTATAAAACTATCCACCGGGTTGAACATAATATGCAATGGTTCTCCTGCTGAACGTAATCCATATAAACCTGCATTCGGGTCAAGATAATAATCATACATCTGACCTCGCATTGCCGTCCATGGGTTTTGTGTTTTCCAGATGATAACACCGGTGTACCATTCCCATTCATGTGATGAGAAACCTTCTATCAATCCACGATATTGGTTGTAATTTACCAACTGGGCTTTTGTTGCAAAATCTTCTGCATCCTTTATACTTCCGTAAGCATCTATTGTATTTTTATAACCAGAATATTTATGATACTGCCAGACAGAATCAATAAAGTAATGGCCATTTACAAATCCAGGCTGGTGTAAATTTTCTTTTGGTATGAAACGCTGCAATGATGTGAAATCACTTAAGCCAACAGAACCCACTTCAGAATTAAATGGGAATGTCCGGTAGCCCCAAAATGTTTTAATATCCTGGATACTGTATGGCCCATCACCATTGCCACCAAGAAAATTAAAACTCATACTGTCAGAGTTTGAGTAATCAATGAACCATCTTGTTCCATCCAGCAAAGGCATCAATGAATCTTTGAGTGCATGAAAAATATCCTGAGGCAAAGTGATTTCATTGCCACCACACCAAATAGCAAGCGATGGGTGATTGCGTATTAATCTGACCTGGTCTGCAGCGGATGCAATAAATAAATTATGGTCATCAGGATAATTCCTTCTTGTCCATTGGTCATCTTTTTTCTTCGGGTCAATCCATCTTCCATTACAATCACCACTGCCCCAGAAATCCTGCATCACCAGCATTCCATATTTATCACATGCTGCATAAAATTCAGGCCGTTCAGTAATAGCGCCACCCCACACCCTGATGAGGTTTAAATTCATGTCATGATGAAAACGCACTTCTGCATCATATCTTTCATCAGAGAAACGCAGCATGGCATCAGAGATAATCCAGTTGCCACCTTTGATAAAAATCTTTTGTCCATTCACAGAAATTTCTTTGCTGCGTGTAACACTGTTCCAGTAAGCCCTGATTTCACGGATGCCAATAGTGTTTGAATCTATATCGCTCACAACATTACCAATCGTAAATTTCAAATTCAATCCATAAAGATTTTGTGGGCCAAACGTATTTGGCCACCATAGTTTTGGATTTTGTAAAACAAGATTTTTTAACTGAACTGATTTTGTTGTATGCGCAGGTACAACAAAATTTTCTGAAACTATATTGCCATCCAAATTATAACTTAAGACTCCTGAAACGATTGCTGCCGTTGGGTTACTGAGTTCTGTAGCAACATGGATTATAGCCGGAGCCTGTGTTCCATTCACATGCCTGATGCCTGGCACTTCAGTTATGATGTGTGTGTTTTGAATTTTTACCTGTTGCGTTTTTTCTATAAAAACTTTATCCCAGATTCCGGTATTGCGGTCCCGAATGGGTTGAATCCAATCCCAACCTGCAACGTATTGATGTGCTACATTTTTCGCAATCGTGCCATCACCACCCTGGCCACCATTTGGATTGCCTGGTTCATCAGGAGGAAATACAATAACTGCCAACCTGTTCCTGCCATCTTTTTGCAAATAACTGGTGATGTTATATTCCTGGCTCAAGAACATCCCTTTGTGTAATGTTTTATTTAAAAGGTAACCGTTCAAAAAAACATTGCAGCTATAATTGATACCCCTGAATTTTAAATAGACCTGTTCTGTTGAAGAAATGTTTTCATTGAAATCTTTTACAAACCAGTAAGTGTAATATGCAGCGCCAGTATTAAAAATGTCCGGGATTTTTTCATTGTTCATCCCATAAAATGGGTCCGGGATTTCTTTATTATTGAGCATCGTAGTTAATACTGTTCCGGGAACAGTTGCGCTTTCCCATTTGTCAATATCATACTTTGTTGTTGAAAGGATATTCCCATCGGCTTTAACTAATGATGCCTTCATACATTTCCATCCCGAATTCAATTCTTCAATATTCTGAGCATTTGAAATTGAAATTCCTGCAATAGACATCAACAGGATAAAAAGATATTTTACTTGCATAAAATTATTTTTAGAAAAAAGATATTCAACTACAGAAATAGAACCACAACAATTGACTTGTATATATTTTTGCTCTCAATGTGGTCTAAAATACCGTATAAAAAATTATCATGATTAAAAAAATCTTTTGTGTTTCTGCTTTATTTTTTTTCATCTCATCAGCAACAAGAATAGAAGCACAGCAAAAAACATATTGCAACCCCATCAATATAGATTACGGTTTTACACCCATTCCAAATTTTACTGAGCAGGGAAAACATCGTGCTACTGCAGACCCCGTGATTGTTTTGTATAAGGATAAGTACTTTTTATTCTCCACCAATCAATGGGGTTACTGGTGGAGCAACGATATGTTGCATTGGAAATTTATTCCACGCAAATTTTTAAAACCTGATGCAAATGTTTATGATGAATTATGTGCACCGGCAGTAGCAGTATTGCATGATACGATGATTGTAATTGGCTCTACTTACACACAGGCTTTTCCATTATGGATGAGTACTAACCCGACAGTTGATGACTGGAAATATGCAACAGATTCTTTTAAAGTTGGTGCATGGGACCCGGCATTTTTAGCAGATGATGATGGAAAGTTGTATATCTATTTTGGTTCGAGCAATGTTTATCCAACTTATGGCCAGGAGATAAACAGAAAAACATTTCAGCCTATCGGGGAACGAGTACCGTTATTGCATCTGAATGATACTATCCATGGTTGGGAAAGGTTCGGTGAATATCATGATAACACATTTCTGAGGCCATTTATAGAAGGTAGCTGGATGACGAAATATCATAATAAATATTATTTGCAATATGGCGCTCCTGGCACAGAGTTCAGCGGTTACGGTGATGGTGTGTATGTGGGTGATAAACCTTTAGGCCCATTTACTTATCAGAAACATAACCCTTTTTCATATAAGCCCGGCGGTTTTACTACCGGCGCAGGGCATGGCGCTACTTACCAGGATGTGTATGGCAACTGGTGGCACGTGAGCACCATTACGGTAAACGTTAAAAATAATTTTGAACGGCGCATAGGCATCTGGCCTGCAGGTTTTGATAAAGACGATGTATTATTTTGCAACACTGCATTTGGTGATTACCCGCATTACTTACCTGCTCCTTCCAATTCCCAGGAGGTAAATAATTATAGTAAACAAAACCAATCAACAAAAAGCGGTGCATTTACCGGGTGGATGTTATTAAATTATAACAAGCCCGTTTTAGTTTCATCCACTTTTGGAAATTATGAACCCAACAATGCAGTGGATGAAAGTATCAAAACATATTGGTGTGCAAAGACAGCCAACAGAGGTGAATGGATACAGACAGACCTTGGCGCTGTTGATACTGTAAAAGCCATCCAGGTAAACTATGCAGACCAGGATGCAGACATCCTTGGGAAAAGCACAACCATTTATCATCAATATAAATTGTATGCATCAATAGATGGAAAAAAATGGGATGTAATTGTAGATAAAAGCCATAATACAACTGATGTGCCGCATGATTATGTAGAACTTGCAAAACCTGTTTTGGCACATTATATCAAGCTGGAAAATATTCACATGGCTGATGGAAAATTCGCCATCAGTGGTTTACGTGTCTTTGGTAACGGCAATGGTGCAAAGCCGGATACGGTAAAACATTTTGTTGCTTTGCGCGGTGATAGTGAAAGAAGAAACTGCTGGTTAAAATGGCAACTAAGTAACGATGCTTATGCATATAATATTTATGCAGGTATTGCGCCTGATAAACTTTATACATGCATAATGGTATATAACACCAATGAATATTATTTCTCTGCTATGGAAAGGGATTTGCCATATTATTTCCAGATTGAAGCCATCAATGAAAACGGAGTGAGTGCCAGGACGCAGGTGATAAAAGTGGAATAACATCGAACTTTAAATGTTTACAAAAAAAAATGGTTACAACTAAGTTTTATGATAGGATGAAATGCCAATTTGTTTTATAAAAGAATTTTACTTGCAAAACTGTGTTAACTGTTATGATTGCAAAACGATAATCATTTATTTTTGGCGCAACTGAATTGCCCGTTTCTTTATAGTAAAAAAAAATCTGGCAATCTCTTTGCTTATTATCAGAATAAAATTTACCAGATGAAAAAATCAACTCTTTTACTAACACTATGCACCGGCTTTATATTTTTTGCTTCCTGCAAAAGTGGGTTGGTAACGATGACCAACGGGTGTTACAATGCATTGAAAGCAGCATCTGCAGCAAATGATGCAGGTGATTACAGCAACGCATTAAACCAATACAACCAGGTATTGAGCCAGTGTAAAGCTTATGATGCCAAAGAACAGGCTTATGCCGGCAAAGCAGAAGCGCTTAATGGATTACAACAATATAGTGATGCTCTAGCAGCTGCGAATGCAGGTTTGAAAATCAGCAGCACCAGTGTAGAAAACATGTTTCAGAAAGCAAGCGCTGAGTTAGGGCTTGGCATGAGTACTGAAGCCAAGGCTGATTTTTCAAAAGTCATTGACATGACTACTAAAAACAGGAATGTAAAAGACCGTGCTACTATATATGGAAAAATTGCTGAACTTGATTTGAGGCAAAAGATGTATAGTGATGCTATGAACAATGTACAGACTGCCATCACGCTTGATAATACAAATGCAGATTTTTATATCCTGAAGGGAGATATTTACCTCGCTCAAAATGATTATACCAATGCAATGTCAGCTTATGATGCATCTATCACAGCAGGTGGTAATTCCACCAAAGCCTGGGGAGCCAAAATAGAAGCTGAAGCCAAAGCATATCAACAGAAATATGGAACAGGAAGCAATGCCAACGAGTTAGCAAAAAAAATGTCTGCCAGTGATAAATCTACTTTCTGTGCTGATATTGCTACAGCAAAAAACAATGGTGTAAAAATTCAAAGCATTGATTTGTTGCAATTAGCCATCTGTAAATAAATTCCAATCAAGCAAAACAAATAAAGATATTAATATGAAAAAGTCAATATTATATATAACACTCATAGCATTAATAACAGGTAGTTGCAAAAGTTTTAATAATACACAAAAAGGAACAGCTATTGGCGCCGGTGCCGGTGCAGCAATTGGTGCAATCATAGCAGGTAAAAATAATACTGCACTAGGTGCAATCATTGGTGCTGCCGTTGGTGGAGCTGGTGGTTATGTTATTGGCCATAGCATGGATAAGCAGGCAAAAGCCATTAAACAGGCAATCCCTGATGCACAAGTGGAAAGAGTAGGTGAAGGCATTAATGTAACGTTCAATTCTGCCCTGCTTTTTAAAATCAATTCATCAGCTCTGAGCGATTCAGCAAAGGCAAGCCTTGATAAAATTGCAAAAGTATTTATTGACTATCCTGAAACTAATATTTTAGTGGAAGGGCATACAGATGATACAGGAACTGATGCATATAATATGGCATTATCAGAAAAAAGAGCTGAATCAGTTGCAGGTTATCTTGAAACAAAGGGAGTTGATAAAAGTCGTTTTACTGTGAAATGGTATGGTGAAACCCAACCAAAATATCCAAACACTTCAGAAGCCAACCGCATATTAAACCGTAGGGTGGAACTGGCTATTGTTGCAAATGACCAGATGAAAAAAGATGCACAGGATGGCAGCCTGGGTAGTAACAATTAGGCTATATACGTATTAGTTTAATATTTCAGATAAGTCCTACCAATTTTGAATAGGTTATCATTGCAGTGGTATCAATGCAATTTGTTTTTTTCAACAGGTTTCTCCTGTGAGTGTCAACAGTAAGGGAACTGATGAATAATTCATCTGCTATTTCTTTGCTACTTCTCCCTTTAGATAAGAAGTCCAGGATATTTTTTTCTTGTTTTGATAATGGAGCTGTTGCTTCAAGGTCTTTCATTTCAAAATTATAATTCCACATACTTACCTGCCCTTGATGTGTTATTACAAGATTTGCAGAGGTATTTTTTTTCAGGTGAGAAATATCATGAATATAACTCAGGAAGAGTACACCATTGCCATCATCATCCAATTCCAGGCAAATCACTTGTTGCAAAAAATGAAAATTATCACCTTCCCTTTTTTTATAAAGACCATCAAAATTGATAACCAGTTTCTGTCTTTCCCCGGTTGGTAGCTGTCTGAATATTTCAAATGATTTTTGTTGCATTATAAGAGTGGCATCCAGTGTGAGAGGGTGCATATTCGACATTGAAAAATTGACCCCATTCTCACCTAAATATGGTTCCATTGGATGGCCGCAAATATTTCTTTTGTCTATGGCAAATACAAAGCGGTTGAGCAAAACATTCCATATCAATACCACTACTGAATTTTGAAGGGAAACCTGTTCAAGAAAGCCAGCTGATTCTTTCCATTTTTCCTTTGGAATAAAATCAGCATGCAGATGTGGCTGAAGGTTTTTCCAGTAGTGTTCTATTTTTTCTGCATCATTATATATTGAACTTTGTTCAAATGCTTCTGAAAACACGGTTGCAAGTTTGTATATAAAAATACACAAATTGAGTATTGCCCGGTAATATCATGATGTTTATTTTTAATTTACCGATTAATAAGGAATTTTCAGCTAACTTATGAATTACTCAGGCATTTGCAAGGTGTTATGCGATAGGGGGAAAACTATTAGTTAGCACCTTGTAATGCTTTTTTCAGACACTAATTTTTATACATATTAATTATACTAACTGCATTTAATTTTCATTTTTCTGAGTTTGAAATTTTCAGAATTTTATTTTAACTGCTACCTTCAATTCCTGGTTTTCATTTTACTTTAGTTTTCTAGATAATCAATACCATATAATATATTGCATGGTATTCTTATAATAAATCTTTGTCTTAATACTAATAATAGTACTATTATTTTATCGCCGGCTAAGGAAAACTTTTTGAAGTAAAAGAATACTTTTATGCGGGGGGAACAGGAAGAAAATGGAAAAAAAATAAAAATAAAATTGCGAAAAATTGTTGCTTTAAAGAATTTAACTAATTTACAACCCCATTTAGAAAGCAATGCTTTCAATGATTGCTTGAAAAATGCAGGGCACAATCAAATTGTAAATTGAAAACAAAAAACAGTTTAAAAACCTAAAAATCTATTTTGTTATGGCTGAAACAAGACCGACTGCTGCTACAGCAGCAAAGAGCATTTCATCAGTGCAACCTAAAAGATCTCGTAATTCGATTTCGTGGCTCGCTCCATTAACCTGTATCATTCTTGGTTATATTATATGGAGATTTGTTATCGGAAACGCTGCAAATTTTACACAACCGGATCCGGCAGGGGGATTCTGGCCTAATCATGAAGGCCCGAAAACTGCATTGTCACGTATGTATATGGGTGGCATAATAGTTCCAATCATTATTGGTTGCTTCTTAACGGTTGTGACATTTGTGATTGAACGTTTGCTTACAGTAACAAAAGCTACAGGTACCGGCAACATCGCAGAATTTATACGTAATGTGCAATATAATCTTGCCAATAAAGATATTGACAAAGCCCTTGCTGCTTGTGATAAGCAAAAAGGATCAGTTGGTAATGTTATGAAAGCTGGTTTGCGTAAATATAGAGAAATGATTACCAATACTGAATTGACAACTGAACAGAAAGTATTAAACATTCAAAAAGAAGTAGAAGAAGCGACTGCTTTGGAATTACCAATGCTGGAAAAAAATCTTGTTTTTCTCTCAACTATAGCATCAATTGCAACATTGCTTGGATTGCTGGGAACTGTAATTGGTATGATTCGTTCATTTGCCTCACTAGCAGAACAAGGTGGTGCAGATGCTTCATCTCACCTTTCTCAAGGTATTGCTGAAGCATTGTATAATACTGCATTAGGTATCGGTACATCTGCTATAGCAATTGTAATGTACAACGTATTTACTACAAAAATAGATGCTATTACTTTTGGCATTGACGAATCTGGTTTTACATTGACACAAAGTTTTGCTTCAAACTATAAATAAGGTTGAAGATTGTTTATGGAATTTGAGAGCAAACACATCTTATAATAAAATAAAACTTACAGAATGTCAAGACCGAAAATAGCAAGAAAGAGTACAAATGTAGATATGACTGCTATGTGTGATGTTGCATTTTTGTTGCTCACTTTCTTCATCTTAACAACAAAACCCAAGCCATCTGAAGCAGTGCCGATTCAGACTCCTAATTCAGTGGCAAATAAGTTTGTTCCCGATAAAGAGGCAGTAATGATATCTCTGGATAAAAATGACCATGTTTATCTTTCTGTGAGCGATAATTCAATTGACAGAGTAAAAAAGAAAGCAATGATTGAAGATATCAACCAGAGGAATAAACTTGGACTTACTGATGCCGAAATTGCAAGGTTGGTAAAACAACCATTCATTGGTGCTGCATTTTCTCAACTTAAACAACAGGCACAGATGACAGATGCGCAGGTTAATTCAACAAATCTTCCTGGCATACCCACAATGGATTCAACCAATAACCAGTTGGTTGAATGGATACAGGCAGCAGTTACTGCTTATCAGGGTGAGCACATGGATCTTGTGTTGAAAGGTGACAATGTTGCTAAATACCCGGCATTAAAAAATATCCTTACAGCGTTCAAAAAGAATGAACAATTCAAATTCCAGATGGTTACAACGCCTTCGAATGTACCAGCTGGGACTGATCTGTACAAGGAAAATATGAGTAAATCCGCATCTGAAGACAAGATGTAATTTTTTTAAAACTTAAAAGCTAAGTATATGGCTGAAATAGATACCTCGGGTGGTGGCAAACAAAAAAAAGGGCCTGGTGTAAAAAAGGGTAAAAAGCTTTCTACCAGAATTGATTTGACACCTATGTGTGACCTTGGTTTTTTATTGATTACATTCTTTATTTTCACAACAACTATCAGTATGCCTACCGCTATGCGCCTGGCATTGCCTGATGACAGGGTGAAACCAGAAGACCAGAATAAAATCAAGCAATCCGGGGCGCTTACAATTTTGTTGGGAAAAGATAATAATATCTTTTATTATGAAGGGGAATTAGCTCCAGACGCTTCAAACTTTAAAGCAAGCAATTTTAAAGCTATCCGCCAGGTTATTATGGATAAAAAACAACAGGCTGATACCAATCTTGTAGTTGTAATTAAACCAACAAATGAAAGTACATATAAAAATTTCATTGATATACTTGATGAAATGAGCATCAATGTGGTCAAACGCTATGCAGTGGTGGATATTTCTGATGTAGAAAATCAGCTTGTCAGGAAATCTGAAGGAGAGTCTCCAGAAGAACCTACTACAACTGCGGCTACTAAACCATAGTTTGTGGAATTATTAATTTTAAGCATCTAAAGAATAAAAACTAATTAATGGAAGCAAACAAAATTCTAAGCGCTGATTTCCTTGATATCCTTTTTGAGGGAAGGAATAAGGAATATGGTGCGTATGATTTGCGTAAGACTTACAACAAACGCATGATTAGGGCACTAATATTAATGTTGGGTATATGCCTGCTCATTTTTATTGGTTCTATTATTGCGAAGAAAATTGAAGCTTCAAAGCCTCCGCAGCTTGTTGTAAAAGATATGACCCTCGAAGAAATAAAACAACCGGAGAAAAAGAATGAACCACCTCCACCACCCCCACCTCCAAAAGAACCACCTAAGGTTGAGGTGACTAAATTTACTCCTCCAAAAATTGTAAAGGATGAAGATGTAAAACCTGAAGAGAAACCACCTGAACAGGAAAAATTGGAGGATACTAAGATTGGTTCATTTAACCAGGAAGGTATTAAATCTGATGTTGTAGAAGCACCGGTTGAAAAAGGTACAGGTACTGTAGCAGCACCAAAAGTTGAAACTCAGGATTATGACAAGGAATTTACGAGTGTACAGGTAGAAGCTAAATTCCCGGGTGGACAAGATGCATGGCGTAAGTTTCTGGAAAGGAACCTTGATAGCCAGACACCTGCAGATAATGGTGCTCCTCCAGGTAATTATACAGTAACAGTTTCATTCCTAGTTGATAAAGATGGCAATATCTCACAAGTACAGGCTTTAAATGATCCGGGTTATGGTTGCGCTGCAGAGGCAATTCGTGTAATCAAAAAAGGGCCAAAATGGACTCCGGCAATCCAAAACGGAAGAAATGTAATTTATCGCCAGAAGCAGAATATTACCTTCCAGGTTACAGATCAGTAATAAAAAATAATCTTTAATCTTTAAAGAGCAGTTTTTCAACTGCTCTTTTTTTGTTCAATAAAATAAATGAAAAGGTTTTTACATCAGGCAACAAAATGAAAATGTAAATACACCCATCGCAATTCTGAAATGAAAATTTTCTATAGATAATAAATGAATTGCTTAAATATATTTTGATAAAGGATACTATCTATATAGCATTTGCGAAGTACATTGATTCCACTCCAATAATAAACATACAGTACAACTTATACCAAGTTTATGCTTCAGATGTGCTATATATCATAAATAAAAATCTTATGGAATAAGATGTTAGCTGCATCTAATAAGAAAAATATTTATGGAAGCAAACAAAATTATGAGTGCTGATTACCTCGATATACTTTTCGATGGAAGAAATATGAGCTATGGAGCTTATACACTACGCAAAACTTATAATTCCCGGTTAGCAAAAGCAATTGCACTGATGATTACAATTTGCCTGGCAGTCTTTGCAGGGGCATTTACTGCAAAAAAAATCCATGATGCAAAACCAAAAAAACTTATTGTAAAAGATATGAGCCTGACAGACCTTAATCCGCCAGAAAAAAAGGTTGAACCACCGCAGCCACCAACTTCATTAAAGGAACTGCAGAAAGTTGAAGTCATCAAAGTTGGTCCTCCAAAAATTGTTGATGATAAAGATGTAAAGCACGAAGAAGAACTTCCTGATCAGAATATTCTTATTAATACAAGGATTGGTGAATTTAATCAAAAAGGTATAAATACAGATGTGATTAATGCACCAGTTGATATCGGAACAGGCAAAGCAGCAATTATTAGTACCAATGCAAAAAACTATGATTCAATATTTACAAGTGTGCAGGTAGAAGCTCAATTTCCCGGTGGGCAGGATGCATGGAAAAGATTCCTTGAAAGAAATCTAAACAGCCAGGTACCTGCGGACAATGGTGCACCCGCGGGCAATTATACTGTTACAGTTTCTTTCCTGGTGGATAAAGATGGAAATATCTCACAGGTAAAAGCATTGAATGATCCAGGATATGGTTGTTCAGATGAAGCAGTCCGTGTTATTAAAAAAGGCCCTAACTGGATTTCAGCTATTCAAAACGGAAGGAATGTTATTTACAGGCAAAAACAAAATATTACTTTCCAGGTAACTGAATAATAAAATTTGTGATTGAACAATTTATCAGGAAATAAGGTAGAAGTTATTGCTACCCTTTTCCATTTTGAATTATTGATCAAATTTGATTTTTGAAAATGAAACAATAATAACAGTTCAATAAAAAATTTAATCAATTAAAAATTTCCATGAAATAATCTTATTTATCCTAGATAAATGAAGCAACTAAGAAACAATTCTTTTGAGTAGAATGTTCAACTACTAACCGAAAAAGTATCCGTATTAATTGCAAACCTTATCAGCACAACAGCTGCTGGCAAAAGCTTCAGGCTTGGCTTTGAATGCAAAGCCCATACCCATGATATAACCCATTGCTTCACGTAAAGCATCATTGCTTTTAAAATGTGGATTGGTATTTATATCAGCATGTACTTCCATATCTACATTGTATTCGATAAAAAGATTGCAAAGCTCATATGCTACTTCAATGCTCTTTGCAACTTCCACCAACATACGCTCCTTGATATTATACCGTTGCTTGGTTTTTTCATTATGTATAAACATGAAACCACCATTATGTTCACGCAAGAAAACAATTACAGTAGCAAATTCAGTTTCAATACCTTTTACCTGGCTGTCTGTACCAATGCAAACTTTTAAATGCACACCTTTTTCATGCTCTCTTTTAATAGCCTCTTCCACTGCAGACTTAATGGGCAATTGTATGGTCTCACCATTGAATTTTCTCCATCGCATACTAATAGTTTTTTCCAATATACAAATAGAAAATAAAAAATCATGAAAAAATACCCTGTTGAATTATAAACAGTCGTGGATAACCCTGATTAAAGAACAGTGAAATGGTATTTTTAATATAGATATTGCCAACAAAAAAACCGCTTCAATTACTGAAACGGTTTAGTTCTTTATAGTGGTAATAAAATAAAAACTTTTACAAAGATACAGTTTTAAAACCAGCTACCTGTAAACGATTCATTGGTCGTTTTTGGATCTGCTTTCCGCTTTCTCCTGGTTACTTTTACCCGTTGCCTGTAGGTAGTATAAATCATTAAAGGAATGAACAGGATTGTCAATGGTGGAATACCCAACATGCTTATCCATTTGCCACCAAACATTCGTCGCATAGGCCGCTTCAAACGTTCTGCAATCAGGTACATACTTGGTACAATAATTAAGGTCATAAAGAATGCAAAGGCGAGACCAAAAATGATTGTCCATGAAAGTGGTTTCCAGAATACAGCATTATCACCACCAAAATATATGTGTGGATTTAATTCTGAAAACATAGTAACAAAGTTGATATTGAAACCAACTGCCAATGGTATCAAAGCCAGGATAGCTGCCAATGCAGTTAACATCACAGGGATGATACGGATTTTACCAGCCTGTACCACAGCTTCTCTTGTCTTCAGGCCACGGCTTCTTAATTCATCTGCAAATTCAATGACAAGGATTCCATTCTTCACCACAATACCAGCAAGTCCCACAATGCCCATACCAGTCATTACTGAACTTACTTTCATACCAGTTATGCTAAAGCCAAGCAGTACACCAATTATACTGAACAATATTTCAGTGAGGATTATCACAGATTTACTCACTGAATTAAACTGTAATACAAGGATCAGTAAGATGAAACCCAATGCAATCAATAATGCTTGTCCCAGAAATGAAACGGTTTCTTTTTGCTGTTCGCTTTCGCCTGTTTGTGTGATGGTGACACTGCCTGGCTTTTGGCTGCTGAATTGTTGGATATAACCTGCCAATTGCTGGTTAACTGTTGTGGATGTAAAACCTGATAATAAGTTGGATGAAAGTGTAATAACACGTTTATATTTTTTTCGTTTAACGCTACCCAATGTTGAAGTATAATCAACGTTTACCAGTGAACTGATAGGAACTGATTTTACTTTACCTGTACTACTGCGAAAGCTGATTTTCATATTCAGGATATCCGGAAGTTTCATATTCTCCATGTCTTTATCACGCAACTGGATTTTATATTCATCTTTACCTTCTTTGATTTTTGAAACTTCCCGGCCGAATACTGCAGTTCTTATTTCATTACCTATCTGTGCTGTAGATACGCCTTCTGAATTTGCTCTTTCCCTGTCAATATTAAATGTAATTTCAGGATTAGTAAGATCAACATCCATCTTCAATTCTTCCACACCTGGCACCTGTATTGAATCAAGATAATTCTTTAATGATGTTGCAGTTTTAACCAGGTCATTAAAATCGTCACTTGCAATTTCAATGTTAACAGGAGGATCAGTTGGTGGTCCGTTTTGTTCTTTATCAACACTGATTTGTGCACCCGGGATGCCTTTTAAAGTGGCACGGATTGAATCAAGATATGGAGCTGTGGAAACTCCATTTCTTTCACCATATTCCACAAATGAAACCTGTATCCTTCCTCTTTCAGGGTGTGTGCTTTGGTCCCCACCCATAGGATCATTAGCACCAATAGCAACATTACTGATCACACTTTCTACAACAGGGTTCTTTTTCCCATTTTCCATTCCTAATACATGATATACTTTATTTTCTAAAGTCTTTGTAACTGAGTCTGTGTATTTAACATCAGTACCCACTGGCAATTTTAAGTAAACATAAATTTGATTGGGTTCACCACTGGGAAAAAATTCAACTTGAATACGGCCACTCTTTGCAGAAATATAGAAAATAAAAAAGGTTACGAGTAGCAATCCGAATGTACCCAATAATAAACCTGCAGGTCTCCTGCCTTTCAATGCCCAGCGCAAAAGGTTTTCATAATGACTCATGATCCAGGGCAATGCACGGTTTTGGAAACTGTGAATCCAACCTTCAAATAAATATTTATTTAAGACAACCAGAATAAGAATAAGGATGAGGAGGTTACCAGCGAAAGTAGCGCCAAATATATCCAGTAAAATTGCCAGCACCAGGAATATCCAGAATGATGGTTTCCTGAAAATAGCTGATTTAGATTGTTTCTTATCCGGGTCTTCATGATTCATGAAATCTACTGCAAACACCGGGTTCATCAGGAATGCAACAATCAATGATGCTGTTAAAGTGAAAATCAACATCGCCGGTAAATAGATCATAAACTTACCAATAATACCAGGCCAGAATAATAGCGGGAAAAATGGCGCCAATGTAGTAAGTGTCCCAGACAACACCGGCCAGAATATTTCACCTGCAGCCATCTTTGCTGCAAGCGTGGAAGATAACTTTCCTTGTGCCTGTGTAAATATCCGGTGTGTATTTTCTATTACTACAATTGCATCATCAACAATAATCCCCAAACCAAACAACAAGGCAAACAAAACAATAAAATTGAGCGTTACATCTGTCCCGATTATGAAGTCAGCCATCGGCAAAAACACAAATGCAACAAACATACTCAACGGTACAGACAATGCAACGAAAAATGCATTTACAACTCCCATGAAAAACATCAGGATGATGAGCACCAGCATAAAGCCAATTACAATTGAATTTACCAGATCATTGAAAGATGTTTTTGTTTGCTTACTCTGATCACCTGTAATAACAACATTCAAATCTTTTGGAAACTCTGTTTGCTGCATCTTGGTAACTTCTTTCCGTACAGCATCAGATGTCTCAATCAGGTTTTCGCCAGAACGTTTAATGATATTAAGTGTAATTACATTTTTGCCATCAAGCCTTGCATAGCTTTCACTTGTTTTTAATGTGTCTTTGATTTCAGCAATATCTTTCAGGTAAACTGGGTCACCATAAGTATTGGTAACAACAACTTGTTGGATATCGAAAGCAGTTTTAAACTGGCCACGAATCTGTAGTGTTCGTTTCATGTCACCCACCTGTAATAAGCCACCGGTTATATCATGGTTTTCGTAAGAAACAGCATTGGCTATCTGATCAAAGGTTACATTAGCTGCTTCCATCCTGCCACGGTCAACATTGATCTGAAATTCTCTTTCTGGTGCACCGACAATATCCACACGGTTTAATTGAGAAAGGTTTTCAAGATCATCTTGCATGTCTTCAGCATATTTCTTTAACCGTTGCAGGTCATAATTACCACTGATGTTTACATACATGATTGGCTGATCAGAAAAACTAACTTCAATGGCAGTGGGCTGTTGTGTCAGATCGGTGGGCAAATCCTGTTTTGCTTTGTCCATTGCATCCTTCACTTTTTGTAGTGCCACATCCGTTTGCACTTCGGTATCAAATTCAATTACAATTGCTGAATAATCCTGTTGAGATGTACTCGTTATTTTATTGATCTTGGCGCCTGTAATTCCTTTAATCTGTTTTTCTAAAGGCTTCGTTACAAGGTTCTCAATATCCTTTGGTGAATTGCCTACATAAATTGTCTGGATATATATTGTAGGAATTACTATATCCGGGAAACGCTCTTTAGGTGTCGTAACAAATTTGGAAGCGCCCCAGATAGTAACTATCAGGATAATAAGATATACTGCTGTTTTGTTGGTTACTGCCCAGGATGTGAGAAAAAACTCCTTAAATTTTTTACCGGTATTTTCTAAAATCATACACTCGGTTTAATGTTTTGGTCGGACAACAAATAATAATTTGTGCTTTATTATCAGTTGGCGCTGGTTGTTATTAATTGCCCATCATATAAATTCTGAAAACCATCAGTGATCAGCATATCACCTGTTGAAAGGCCACTTTTAATTTCAAGCTGATCATTATACATCTCGCCTATTACAACATGTTTTTTTCGTGCATACATTTTCCCGTTTTCTTTTTCTGCCACTAAAACATATTTGCCTTGCTCATCAGTCTGCAAAGTATTTACAGGCACTGAAATTGTATGCTTAGCGCTGTAATCCATAATTCTTACCATTGCCAACTGGTTAGGCTTGAATGAAGATTTGGAAGGGAGCTTTGCCTCAATCTGGAAAGTGCTGCTGTTAGGATCAACCACTTTGCCTGTTACTGAAATTTTTGATGTAATAGAATCATTAATATCAGGGAAAATCAATTTTACAGTACTTCCAACTTTTACTCTGCTCAGGTAATTTTCAGGTACCTGTGCAGTTACTTTCAGGTTATCAGTATTTACCAGTTTTATATTACCCAATGTTGGAAATGTTTCACCCACTTTTACAGTTACTTCATCTGCTACACCACTCATCTCAGCATATACATTAGTATAACCTAATTGTTCATTTAATAAATCAAGTTGGTGTTGTGCCTGGTCCACATTATTTTTTGCTGATATTAAATCCACCTGTGTGCCGATATTTTCTTTCCACAAATTATTCCTGCGGTTATAAATATCTTTTGCAAAATTCAATTGAGTTTTTGCCTGTTCTATCTGTGTTTTAATTAATGCATCATCAAGTTTCAGCAGGAGTTGCCCTTTTTTTACATAATCACCTTGCTTTACATACACTGCTTTCACTTGTCCACCCTGGCCGCGGGGCATAGCATAAGAAATATCAACAGCATCCACTCTGCCCTGCAGGTTAATGTAGTGGCTGAAATCTTCAGTTGATAATTGCTGAATAGAAACAAGTTTAGCTTTTTCAGGATTGGCAGATGGATCCAGTTTAATAATATCCGCCTGCAGTGTTGCTATCTGGCTGCCCAGGTCCTGTTGTTCTTTTTTTAAACGTTCCAGTTTAGCTTTTTTTCCTGCAAGGGTATCACTTGAGGTGTCGGTTTTACTACCGCATGAAAGCAATGCTGTCATTGCGATAAAAAGTATAAAACCTGTCAGTTGCTTTTTCATAAAAAAATTTTTTCTATAGTTTTCCAATAGCTTTTAAGTAATCAACTTTTGCCAGCGCTGCTGAATAAAGTGCAATCACATAGTTGTTTTGTGCACTACTGAGATCAGCCTGTGCATTTGAAATATCTGTTGTGGATGCGAGGCCTGATTCATATCTTTTTTTGGTTTGATCATAAACTTTTGTTGCCAGGTCAAGGTTTTTCTGTTGCTCATTCATTGTAATGATTGCATTATTAAAACTGGTGATTGAAGAATCTACTTCCTGGTCTATTTGCAGTTTTAATAAATCCATATTATTATTAGCCTGGTCTAATTGTAGCTTCGCCATTTTGATATTTGCATCCTTAGCAAAGCCTCCAAAAATCGGGACATTGATTGAAAGCCCGATGTATGAGCTCGTTACCCACTTTGCTTTACTGGAAAACATATCAAATCCATTTGTCTGTGCCATCTTTGTATATGCAGCGTTTAATGAAGCAGTAGGCATCCTTGAAAGTTTATACCTGCGCACATTATATTCCTGTAGCTTTTTATAAGTTGCCAAAGCATTATAATCCGGACGGTCATTATATTGATAAGAACCATCAGTTAAGGAGCCAGCCTGGATGAAGTCAGTAGAAATTGAATCGGTCAGAATTAACGTATCAGCAATCGGCATACCCATCAGCATTTTCAAACCGAGATATCCATTTGAAATAGTATTGATGGTTGTTTGCCTCTGCGATTTTAAATTGGTTAATTGTACAGAAGCTTTATCAACATCCAATTGTTCTGCAAACCCATTTTTATAAAGCTCTGAAGCATCATTCTTCAGCTTTTCTGCTCTTTTAATATTATCATCTATTAATTGTACCTGCACTTTTGACACAGACAGCTGATAATAAATTTTTGAAATGTTTGTCCGTACCTGTTGCTTGGTTACTTCAGCAGATTGCATCCTGTAATCAATTGAAGATTTCCGGGCCTGCAAGCCAACAAATACCTGGCCGTCAAATAAGAGTTGTGATAAAGTTATACCGGCATTTGATGACCATTTTGTACCAAAAGCAATCTGGAAACTCTGGTAACTAGTTGGCGCTACTATGGGATTTCCATTCCCATCTTTTACACCTTCATTTACCAACACACCATATACTGCAGGGCTGATAAAATCAGGTATTGCCTGCACACCGAGTGCAGGATTATACTGCATGCCAAAACTTCCATTAATTTGTGGAAATGCTGCCGATGTAATGTTCCTGTTTTGTTGTTCCTGTATCTGCACATCAAGTAACACATTTTTTACAATAGCGCTGTTTTTTTGTGCATAATCAATACACTGCTGCATCGAAAATTCATGCCTTGCAGGCGGTTCAGTTTGTTGTGATAATGCCTGTAACGAAGCCACGATAAAACCCATTAGCAATGTGCTTCTCATAAGACTCATACTGATTTTTTTTGACGTTGATGTTTATATTTATTCAACATATTTATTCCTTTCTCCGTGCATATCCCATGAAAGAAAAAATCCCTCATTTCAATTTCAAATTGCTCAGGTTTTGTTTTACCACTCAGTACTTCTTCATTAAAAAACAATCCGGATATCATATCCAGCCTGAGCCAGGTAATGATATCTACATTCATGTCTTTCCTGAAAAAGCCTTCCTTTACACCTCTTTGCAGGTTATCTTTTATGACATTAAAGAGAAAATGTTTTTTGAATTTTTCTAACTCAGCAAATATGTCAGGGTGAAACTTACTCAAGTCAAACAGCATGGCGCTGTTCATGTTGTTGAATATTTCATGGGACATTTCCGCTGCAAGATATTGCTCATGGATCGCATTTTCTGCACCACACCTGAATTGGGTACATTTTTGTTTATTCTGTCCAATAATATCATTGAAGATATCTTTTACCAATGCACCTTTATCAGAATAATACTGGTAAATGGTTTTTTTAGAAATGCCTAATTGCGAAGCAATCTCATCCATTGTTACACTACGGATGCCATAACGTTTAAACAATTCGGCGGCTTTATGTTGTATCCTTTCCTTCATTTTCAATTTGAAGGCAGCAAAACTATGGAAACTATTAACGTAACAATAGTTTCCTGAATTTTTTTTCACTATTTTTTTATAAGTGGTAAGAATTAATGCTTAAGTGTTGAATTTTGCATTATTATTAAAGCCTATATTTTTTCAAATAAAATAAATCAGGTTAAAAAAATTACCAGTAAAAAATTTCCAGGTACCAGGACAGATGGCTGGCAAAAAAGCATTAAAAAATTTTGATATGAAAAAGTTCTCTTTTACATCAGAAAAATTTTCTTTTAAAAATATCCTGCAATATTTTTTCCAGGGCATCATCATTATTGCTCCCATAGGCATTACACTTTATGTTGTGATATGGTTGTTTAATATTGTTGATAATTTCCTACCCAATATGCTCTATAATATTTTTCCAAAAATGATGACAGCTAAAGATGGATCAGTAAGATCTATACCTGGCCTTGGTTTTTTAGTAGTTGTAGTAACAGTAACTTTTTTAGGCTGGCTTTCATCATCGTTTATTGTTACAAGAATTGTTTCAGTATTGGATAAAGTATTGGAACAAACACCAGGCATAAAATATATTTATTCATCAGTTAAAGATTTCCTTGAAGCGTTTGGTGGCAACAGGAAAAAATTTGACAAACCTGTTCTTGTCAGTGTTGATGCACCTGGCACCTGGCGTATCGGTTTCCTTACTCAAGATGACCTGGAACAATTTGGGTTAAGTGATCATGTTGCGGTTTATGTGCCACTCTCTTACGCTCTGACAGGTGTTGTTTATTTTGTATCGAAAGAAAAAATAAAGCCATTGACCAATATCAACAGTGCAGAAGCAATGAAATTTGTGATTAGTGGCAGTGTTACCCATTTTGATGAAAATACCAAACAATAAGTGTATTATACAGCTGGTATTAATTTATAAAATAATATTCTAAAGTTTTCAGTCAGTTAATTCCATAGCTGCAATTAGCAGCTAAAGTGTTTACTTTGCAGCCTTCACAATTAATGACAATGAAGAAGTATAATTACAATTCAGGTCCGGCTATATTACCTGAATCAGTTTTACAGCAGGCAGCACAGGCGGTGATTGATTTTAATGAACTCGGATTATCCATTCTTGAAATTGGCCACAGGACAGATTGGTTTATCAATGTATTGGAAGAAGCAAGAGCACTTGTGAAAGAACTTTTACAATTAGATGATTCTTTTGAAGTTCTTTTTTTACAAGGTGGAGCTACCGCTCAATTTATGCAGGTGCCGATGAATTTATTGGGTGAAGGAGAAACCGCATCCTATTGTGATAATGGTATCTGGGGAAGCAAAGCAATTAAAGAAGCAAAGTTGTTCGGAAATGTACATATTGCATGTTCATCCAAAGACAGAGGGCATACCTATATCCCACGTGAACTGACAGTTCCACAACATTCAAAATATCTGCATTTCACATCTAACAATACTGTAGAAGGTTCACAATGGCATTTCATTCCTGAAGCCAATGTGCCGTTGGTTGCAGATATGAGCAGTGATATTTTCAGTCGTGAATTACCTTTTGAAAAATTTTCTCTTATTTATGCAGGAGCACAAAAAAATGCAGGTGCTGCAGGTGTAACCCTTGTGGTAATTAAAAAAGATATTTTTGGAAAAATAAACCGAAGCATCCCGTCTATCCTGGATTACAGGAATCATATCGAAGCAAAATCATTATTGAATACACCACCGGTCTTTTCAATTTATGTAAGCCTGCTTACGATGCGTTGGATAAAACAGGAAGGTGGATTAAGTGAAATGGAAAAAAGGGCACAACAACGTTCCTATCTTTTATATGAAACTTTAGATACATTGAATGTTTTTGAAGGTAAAGTGGACAAGCAGGACAGGAGCCTGATGAACGCTACTTTTACTGCAAAAACACCAGAACTTGAAAAATTATTTCTAGAAGAATGTACAGCAAACGGGATGGTAGGTGTAAAAGGACATCGCACAGTTGGAGGGCTACGTGTATCTATGTATAATGCCATGCCGTTAAGCACTGTAGAAGTGTTTTGTGATTTATTAAAAACATTTGACAAGAAACATTCCTGAACCTTTTAAACTGAAATTTATTAATGGCTACGATAAAACCTTTTAAAGCATTAAGGCCACAAGCACAATTTGCAAAACAAGTTGCAAGCAAACCTTATGATGTACTTTCGAGTAGTGAAGCAAAAGTAGAGGCAAGAGGCAATCCTATTTCATTTTTACATGTGACCAAAAGCGAAATAGACCTGCCTGCAAAAACTGACATCCATAGCGAAGAAGTTTACCTTAAAGCAAAAGAAAACCTTGATGCTTTTATCAAACGAGAAGTATTATTTTCAGAAAACAAGAAATGTTTCTATATATACCGCCTTATTATGAATGGCAGAAGCCAGACCGGGCTTGTAGCAGTAAGCAGCATTGATGACTATGAAAATAATATCATCAAAAAACATGAATTAACAAGGCCTGATAAAGAGAATGACCGCATCAATCATATTAAAACTACAGGTGCTCAAACGGGAAATGTATTCCTTGCATACAGGAACAATGAAAAAATTGATAGCATCATTGAAACCCTCACTACTAAAAAAAGCCCTGTGTATGATTTCGTGGCCGAGGATGGCATAACACATAGTTTATGGATTGTAAATGATGATATTCTTATCAGTCAAATTGAAGATATTTTCAATACAGAAATCAGTTGCACCTATATCGCGGATGGCCATCACCGTGCAGCTTCAGCTGCAAAAGTGCGTGGAGAACTGACAGATAAGAAGGATGCAGCAGATTATTTTCTTACAACTTTATTTCCTTCAAACCAGTTGGAAATCCTCGATTATAACCGTGTGATAAAAACATTGAATGGCTTGAGCAATACTGAATTTTTAAAAGCATTGGAAAAAGATTTTTTTGTTGAAAAACAATCAGCAGCTTACAAACCGGAACATCCTCATAGTTTCGGATTATACATGGATAATCATTGGTATAAACTTGTTTCAAAAGAAAACACTTACAGTGAAGACCCGATTGGTGTTTTGGATGTAACTATTTTACAAAATAATGTGCTGTCAAAATTCCTCGGCATTCATGACCAGCGTACAGATAAGAACATAGATTTTGTTGGTGGCATCCGTGGTTTGGAAGAGTTGGAAAAAAGGGTTGACAGTGGAGAATGCGTTATGGCATTCAGCCTTTATCCTGTAAGCATTGAACAATTATTTGATATTGCTGACAATGGTAGTATTATGCCACCCAAAAGCACATGGTTTGAACCAAAATTGAGGGATGGCCTGGTAACACATCTTATTTATGAATGAGAATTTAACGCCTGCTTTAAAATTACAGGCATGATATTTTTAAATACAGCAGCATTGATAAATGAATAAAAATGTATCGTATGAAAAAAATTTTTTTCTTACTCATTTCACTCATTACTGTTCAAATAATTTTTGCACAACAATCTGTTGATGCAATCCGTAAGGATGCAATGGCTTCCGCACAGCAACAAGATTTTACAGGAGCAGTTCAAATACTGGAACAAGGCTTGCATCAATACCCGGATAATCTTGAAATTTTAAAAGATGAAGCTTATATAGCTTATTTAGGAAGAGATTATTCCAAAGCACAGGATATAGGTAAAAAAATTGTGCAACGCGATGATGCAGATTTTCAAAGCTACCAGATTCTTGGTCTGGTTTATAAAGCAATTGCTGAATATAAAGATGCTGACAAACTTTATAAGGATGGAATAAAAAAATTTCCGAAAAGCGGCGTTTTATACAGTGACTATGGTGATATGCTCACACAATACGGAAATAAAAAAGGCGCCATCCTGCAATGGGAAAAAGGAATAGCAGCAGACCCTAACTACAGTGGAAATTACTATTATGCAACAAAATATTATGCTGACAACAATAACATTTTCTGGAGTATTATTTACGGTGAAATATTTGTAAATGTTGAAAGCCTGAGCAACCGGACAACTGAAATAAAAAACCTGCTGGTAAATGATTATAAAACATTATTAAGCACACATGCAAACCTTGAAGCACTGAAGGAAGGCGGAAATGATTTTGAAAAGGCAGTTGCATCGTCAATGCTTGCAGCAATGGAAGCGGAAACAAGTGATATTTCACCTGAAATGATTACAGCATTCCGCACAAGGTTTTTATTGAATTGGGAAAATACCAACGCCAATTTATATCCATACAAACTATTTGATTACAGTTTACAATTGTTACGCGATGGTATGTTTGATGCTTATAACCAATGGTTGTTTGGAACAGTCATCAACAAAAATAAATTTGACAGTTGGGTTTATACGCATGATGAAGAGATGCAAAGCTTTACCCAAATGCAAAGAAATGTATTGTTCAAAATGCCTATTGAACAATATTATGGAAACAACTGATTTTTTTAAATGCTTAATCAGTGATTTGAAAATAAACATGGGCAAATAAATCCTTCCTTTTATTTGGTTGTTTCACTTCCCATTTGTTCACCTAATTTTTCATATTCAATATCATTCGGCTCCCACAATTCTATTTTATTACCCTCTGCATCCAAAATGTGGACGAATTTTCCATAGTCATAACTTTCAATTGAGTCAACAACCGTAACACCATTTTTCTTTAATTCTTCCACCAATGACTCAAGATTTTCTACCCTGTAGTTAATCATGAAATCTTTTGTGGAAGGCTCAAAGTATTTAGTATTATCATTAAAAGGGCTCCAGGTGGTAAAACCTTTTTTTGTACTGTCAGCTCCCTGATACCATTCAAAAACTGCCCCATATTGATTGGTTTTAATACCCAGGTTTTCCTTGTACCATTCCCTCATTTTGTCAGGGTCATTGCATTTAAAAAAAATGCCGCCAATGCCTGTAACTTTTTTCATGTTTGTTGATTTTATATTTTGAGATGTCAGCATGGTTTTAAAAGCAAAACCACACAGAAAAGATGAAGTGATTATTAAAATCAATATGGATACTTTTTTCATTTTGGAAAAGCATTTTTAAAAATACCGATGCAAAAAATTTGAGATACCTAAAATAGGATATAGTCTGATATAAAAAGCAAGCTTGTCAATTTTAATATGAAAAAACATTTACTGAATTATAGAGGGATTCCTACAATAATTCTTTCATATAAGCAATCAATAAAATTCCTGGAGGAAAACATCAAAATGAAAATATCAGGATACATTGATAAAAAATCACCGGATAGTTTTTCACTCCAGCTCAAAGATGCCGGTTATGAACCGGCATCTTTATCATTGAAGCATTGTTAGCAACGACCAATAGACGAAAATTTCTCAAGACTTTAAGGCTGTTAATCAAGTATAATTGGGGTATTGTTTCAGAACTTAATTTCTTTCCCTTTCCAAATAATGAAAACGAATTTATTTCATAACATGTCATAAATAAAAAGAAATTATTGAATGGTTATTCCGCACTATTAAACGTAAATTTTTGAACAAAGGAAACAGCTTTTTTATTTTTTCTAATCCATCCTTATACCACGAAAGTAGTATTAAGTCATTTGTTGATACCGGGTAATATTGTTATTATTTGGTTACACTTTACAGCAAAAAAAAGATGCTGCATTTAAAATACAGCATCTTAAAAATGTGGATGGTTTGCTTAATCAACTTTTAAGAAAGAGCCTTTTAAAACTTTACCATCAGTAAATACAGTAACGATATAATTTCCGCTCTTTAATCCGGCAATATTTATTTGAATGTTGTTTGACAAATTACCCTGCAGTTTTTGCTGGATCACTTTGTTACCTGCCATTCCAGTAATAATGATTACAACATCCCCCTTTAATGTTTGGGTAAATTTTAAATTAGCTGTTGCTCTTGCCGGGTTAGGATAAACAATAAATGAATTTATTGCTGTTTCAGAGAGCTTATTGATGCTGCTGTTTTCTGCAATTGCATTGTTTCCAGATTCAAGACTGAAGTTATTATTACCTGGCAATTTATATATTGCAAAGCCTCCTCTTGATTTACCGCCAATAACATTAAAATAACCACCGGTCAGCAATACTTTGTCAGTTATTATCATACTCCTTACCTGGTTATTAGGAGCCTGGTCGAAAGGCAGTAAGGTTGTACCTGAGCTTGTTCTTACAGCCGCCATACGGGTGCGGTTAATAGAATTAATCTGGGAAAAGTTTCCTCCCAAATACACCGTATCAGTTGAAGCCGCAATTGCATAAACTGTACTGTTGGCATTGGGGTTCCATGAATTTAACACGCCTGAAGAAGTATTATAAGATGCCAGGTAATTGCGTGAGGTGCCTCCTGATGATGTAAAGCTCCCACCAGCATATAATGTGCTTCCATTTCTCCAGAGTGTATTCACATAGCTATTCAAATTCGGATTAAAGGAAGTAACGTTCCCATTGGTGTTATTTACTGAAGCCAGATAATTCCTGGTAGTACTACCGTTCAATGTAGTAAATTGTCCACCAAGATAGATAGTTGAGCCATTAATTGCAATTGCATAAACCTGGCTATTTGCGTTGGGGTCCCATGATTGAAGAGCTGCACTGGTATTTAATGCAGCAACATAATTTCTTGTATTAGATTTTACTGAATTAAAATAACCTCCTACATACAAGATATTTGAAGCATCAAATGCCAAAGCATTAACAGTACCCTGGGAACCATTGATTAAAACCACTGGATCAAAATTTGTTGCAGTGCCTGAATTAATATTTACTGCACCAAGACTTGTCCTGGCTACACCTGCAAGCTGATTATAACTTCCGCCTACATAAAGATTATTTCCATTTATCGCCAGAGCATAAACATATCCATTACAACCGGGATTCCATGATGTAACTAAACCAGATGCTGAATCTATCTGTGCAATATTTGTTCTTGCTGCTCCTTTACAGAAATTGAAATCACCGCCAAATAAAATATTAGAGCTTGCTTTTGTAATAAATCTTACATAAGTATTTGCATCAGGGTGCCAGTTTTGTAATGCTGCATTTGATGCGCTTACTTTTGCTATATTATTCCTAGCACTCCCCTTTACCATATCAAAACTTCCACCAATATATACATTGTCTGTATCAGCAGCTATTGAATACCCATCACCATAAGCAGGTGTACCACTTTTTGAGAGTTGAGGGTTCCAGCTTAACAAAGAACCATTTGACATATTGAAAGCTGCAGCGCCATTATGTTGCAGGCCGCCCACATTATCAAACAATCCGGCAATATAAATTCTGTTATCTGTAACTGCAATATCATACACATAAGAATCTGGTCCGGGATTCCAGGAATTAGCATAACCTGTTGAAAGTTTAAATGCAGCAACAAAACTTCTTGCACTATACTTTTCATAAATAAAATTTCCACCCATAGCTACATTGTTATTATACAATGCAATCACGACAGGGTAGTTATCAAGGCTGGGATTCCAGGATTGTAAAGCAGCATTACTTACTTTAAATTTAGCTGCAAAATTGCGGGTAGTGTTTCCAGATTTATTAAAATATCCACCAACATATACCATTGAATCATTAGCAGCTACAGAGTAACAATCAGCATAAGATGCAGTGCCATTATAATTTAATTCGGCAGACCATGAATTTAAACTGCCTGTTGCCAGGTTAAATGATGCAAGCCCGGCTTTTGCAGTTCCATTAATATGATCAAATAATCCCGCAGCATATAAATGGTTTGCATTTTTGGCAAGGTCATTCACATAAGAATCAGGATTAGGATTAAAGTCCGTAGCTGTCCCTTTTGAATTTTTAAACATACCCAGGTAATTCCGGTATGCAAAATTGCTATAGCTGAAATAGCCGCCATATAAAATATTACTACCACTGATATAAATAGAATATACCATACCATCTGGTGAGGGGTTGGTGTTGGTTATTGTATTATTTGATAGTTTTAAAGCAGCAAAATCAAAACGGGCTTTTGTATCAGCTTTATCAAAGTCGCCTCCGATATAAACAACCGAACTATTGGCAGCTATACTTCTGACAGTAATGCCTGATGACGATCCATTTTTCGTTAATTTAAAATTTATGTTATCCAAAACACCTGTTTTTAAGTTATAAGAAGCAAATCCAGACCTTGACTGTCCGTCTGCAGTGGTAAATATTCCTCCTAAAAATATCCTGCTTGTATTAGAAGAAACCTCATACACATAAGAATTCATATTTGGCGCCCAGGCAACATATTTACCTGTACTATATCTCAATATTGAAGCATAGGTTCGGGATGTTTCCTGGAAAGCGCTAAAACTACCACCAAGTAAAATGTTAGAATTATCTATAAAAAGATAAGAAACATTATAATTTGCCATTGGGTTCCAGCTTGCTAAAGCGCTTGTTGAAGTATTGCTTGCAGCAAGATAGTTTCGTGCTGTGCCACCAACAGTAGTAAAATTTCCACAATAGTATAAGTTGCTTCCTGATTTTGCTAATGAAAATACTGTACTATTTGGATTTGGATTGAATGAGGCAAGTGCACCATTTGAAATAGTAATCCCTGCAAGATAGTTACGGCTTGTTCCGTTGATTGCTGTAAAACTTCCACCTGCATAACATGTTGCACCATCCACATATAATGAATAAACAGTTGTATTAGCTGTAGCCCAGTTTGAAGCACTACCATTGGTCATATTCATTTTTGCCAGGTAACTACGGCTGATGCCGCCTATTGTAGTAAAACTCCCACCGGCAAGGATATTACTTCCAGAAATAGCTAATGTATTCACAGTACTATTTGCATTAGGATCCCAGGATGCATCTAAATTTCCGCTGGCATCAAATTTTGCCAGCCTGTTCCTGGTTGTTGAACCATTGACCTGGGTGAAAGTTCCTCCTGCATAAATATTTGTACCATCAAAAGCCAAAGAATATGCGTAACTATTTAATGAACTATTCCAGGTTTTATTGCTACCTGGATTATTTGTACCAATTGCAGAGATATATGGCCTGGATGCGCCATTACAAGTTGTAAAAGCGCCGCCAATATAAAGAGTTGTACCAGATAGAGCCATTGTATAAACTTCACTATTTACTGTAGGCGCCCAGGCTGTAACAACATTATAAGATGCATTGATATGTGCCAGGTATGGTTGGCTAACACCCCCGATTACAGTAAAACTTCCGCCAACAAAATATCCACCGCTACCATCAGGGACTGCACATTTGATCTGCCCATTTGTTGCAGGGAAATTAATGTCAGGAATTACTGAACCAGTTGATATTTTCGCAGAATAGATACTGTAATATCCTGTATGTCCATAAGCTCCACCTGCTATCACTGAATCGCCTCTTACATTCAATTTATACACTACATTATCAAAGCCAACAAAACCTGTCACTGGATTCGCATCAGATTTTGTAATTGCAGCAAACCTGAATGCTGATTTGCCACCAATAGTTGTAAAACTTCCCCCAGCCAAAACAACCGAATCTTTTAATGCAAGTGTGTTAACCGAATAATTGGCATTAGGATCCCAGGAATTTAAAGCACCGGTTGTTGCATTGACTGCAGCAAGGTAATTTCTTGTTGTACCATTTATTGATGTAAAACTGCCACCAATATATAACTTGGCTCCATCTTTTACAATTGCACTAACGATATTATTACTGGTTACATTAAATGATGCATCAACTGTTTTATTGGAAAGAATATGTGCAATATATGTTTTATTGACTCCTCCGATTACAGTAAAACTTCCGCCAACATACCAGCCATTGCTGCCATCTGAAATGATGCAACGGATATCACCTTTTGCATTGGGCAGGTCCTGGTTTGGTATTGCTGAATTGTTTTTTATACTACCAAGATAATCAGTCCTGAAACCAAGCTTTGAAAAAGAACCTCCTGCAAATACAGAGTCACCGTTTGCCAACAGTTTATACACTGTACTATTGGCATTTACTGTACCATCTAAAAGGTTGCCATTAGTATTGTTTACCCGGGCAAGATATGAACGCAGCTTACCCTTTACAGTAGTAAATGTGCCAGCAAGATAAACAGCAGTATCTCCAACTATTGCTATAGAATAAACTGTAGAATTAGGACCAGGATTCCAGGAAAACAATGCTCCGGTACTTGAATTTAATGATGCAGCATAATTACGGGTAGTTCCATTTATACTTGTAAAACTTCCACCAACAAATAATTTAGTCCCAGACTTTACAATTGTTTTTACTTCTCCATTGCAATCAGCAGTAAATGATGTAACAACTGCTTTTGAAGAGTTGATATGTGCCAGGTTTGATTTATTAACTCCACCAATTACTGAAAAACTTCCACCAACATACCACCCCCCATTTCCATCAGGGACCACTGTTCGCACCACACCATTAGTAACAGGAAAATCAGTATTAGGTATATCATTGGTTTGTGTGGTTAATGAAAGGTAATTAGTTTGAAAACCGGTTTGTGAAAATGAACCTCCTAATAAAATTGTATCTCCTTTCGGCACGATTTTATACACGGTATTATTCACAGTAGCAAAACCATTTTTTGCATTACCGTTTGTTTTATCAAGCACAGCAAAATAAGGCTTGTTCTTACCACCAATGGTTGTAAAACTTCCTCCAGCATACACATTTGTATTATCAGCACAAACACTATATACTATACTGTTTGCAGAAGGATTAAATGATAATAGATTACCTGTAGTGGAATTAACTGCTGCTAAATTATTCCTGGAACTACCATTGACTGTTGAAAATCCACCACCTATATATAATGTTGATCCTTTTTTATACACTGAATATACATAGCCATTTACTACTACACTAAATGCCGGATCAATTGTTTTATTTGATAACACATGCACTATTGAATTTATAGTAGCACCATCTGCATTGCTAAAGTTGCCTCCAATATACCATCCTCCACTGCCATCAGAAACAGCACACCTTGAGCTATTATTGAATGCAGGGAAATCCATGTTTGGATAATCTTTGGACTGTGTAACCAATGCAGTTGATCCGGTCATCAACCCCACATAGTTAAATGCCCCACCAATATAATATTTCCCGGCATTTTTAAACACTGAATATACAGTACCATCTGTCGAACTCATGTTCTTCTCAAGTGTCTGAGCGTGCAAACAAGCACAAAGCGTTAGCATTGCTAAGCAAGAAAGTAATCCTGGTTTCATTTTGTAATGTTTTAATTAGAGAATTAGTCGCAGTAAATGATGTTACGAAACTAAGGCCAGCTAAAATTTTTTATTAATCCGGTTATTAAATGGTACGAATTGATTATTGAGCGGAGATAACCATAAACTGCTGAATAAATGTACGCATTATTCAATTCAGAAACATCATACTTTAAAAATTAATCGGATACCCTGCCATGCTTTAAGCAGGTATCAATTTGCTTTTCTTATACCCATAAGAAAAATAAACAAGCAGACCCAGAACAAGCCAACTGCCAAACCATGCCCAATTGGTACCTGTCATTCCAGTTAACAAATACAAACAGGTGGAAAGGCCAAGTAATGGAATCAATGACCAGTTTTTAATATAAGCGAAGACAGAAAGGA
This sequence comes from uncultured Parafilimonas sp., assembly GCA_964400415.1. GTDB lineage: Bacteria > Bacteroidota > Bacteroidia > Chitinophagales > Chitinophagaceae > Parafilimonas. Next base: position 17,637 of record CAYNTP010000012.1, on the reverse strand, counting down.
TTACCATTATACACCAGAAAATAATATTGGAAATATTATAAGATGCATTATCCTCAGTAATAGTAAAAAGATTAGAAAAATACTGTTTATCCATTATAAACACTATCGCAAATGCCACAACGATAATAATGGGGAAAAGAATTTTTGAATTGATATATGGTATATTGAATTTACCCGGTGTTTTTTCTTTTCTTGGAATCAATAAGACACCACCACATACCAATACAAATGCAAACAAAGTTGCGATGCTTGTAAAATCAAGAACAAATTCCTTATCAGTAAATAATATCGGGATACCAACAATTAAACCTGTTATAATAGTTGAAAAAGATGGTGTCTGGTATTTGTGATGGATTTTTTCAAAAACTGGTGGCAATAAACCGTCACGGCTCATGCTCATCCATATCCTTGGTTGCCCCATCTGGAAAACAAGTAAAACACTCGTCATCGCAACAACTGCACAGATAGAAACCAACACCTGCATCCATGCCACATCAAGGTTTTGTGGTTCAAAAATGAATGCCAGCGGGTCTCCTACATTTTCAAATTTTGTATAAACAACAGTTCCGGTAAGCACAAGTGCCAGTATAATATAAATTATTGTACAGATGACAAGAGAAGCAATCATCCCTCTTGGCAGATCACGTTGTGGGTTCTTACTTTCTTCTGCCAGAACACTTACCGCATCAAAACCAATATATGCAAAGAAAACTCCACTCACCGCTCCCATCACACCACTAAATCCGTTTGGCATAAATGATCTTTCACCTGCTTCATTCACAGGGTGCCAGTTAGCTGTTAAACCGCTATGAAAAATATAGTAACCACCCACCAGGATCACAAGCATAACTATACAAAGCTTCAACACAACCATTGCATTGCTGAAATTGCGGCTCTCTTTCACGCCCCGGTAAACAAGCGCAGTGATACAAAAATTTATCACTAAGGCAGGCAGGTCAAAAATAATCCTTAACCCACCAATTACCGGCGCTGATGCCCAGGCATTCAACAACTCTTTTGTAGACTCAGTAATTTGTGCTGATGCATTGGCAGCCTGGCTCATTACAGCGCCATGTGCTTCCATATAACTGCAGGTTAAATAATCTGGTATATGGATATTCACCCTTTGCAGGAAGCCTGTGAAATAATCACTCCAGGAAAATGCAACATAAATATTTCCTATGGAATATTCCATTATCAAAGCCCAGCCAATGATCCAGGCAAAAATTTCACCGAAGGACGCATAAGCATAAGTATAAGCGCTGCCCGCTACAGGGATGCGGCTTGCAAATTCAGAATAACATAAAGCAGTAAAACCACAAGCTACACCGCAGATAACAAACAACACAACTACCCCGGGCCCACCTGAAAAAACTGCAAGGCCCAAACTACTGAAACTACCTGCGCCAATTATAGCAGCAATACCAAAAAAAGTAAGGTCACGCATAGTGAGCACACGCTTCAAACCTGCGCCAGCATGCGGGTCTTCAGCCATTGTTTCGGCATCTCTTAAAATCTTTTCTATTTTCTTGGTGCGGAAAAGTTCACTGGCCATGCAATTAATTTTTGTCGGGTGAAAATAAGGAATTTGATGATTTAATAAACCCATCATTATTTTTTCAAACCAGGAACCGTGTAAATGATATACTCATCAAAATAAAAAACAGGAAGATTAAATTCCGTTTTCTATAATAAATTTCATTAATGCAGATGGTGTATTCAGGTTTAGCTTATGCATAATATTTTTCCTGTGTGTTTCTACAGTATAAATACTCAACTGAATGGCATCAGCAATTTGCGCATTGGTTAACCCTTGTTTGATATAGCCAAGTAATTCTAATTCTCTTTTGGATAAGTTGAATTTCTTCAAAAAATTATCACCATTTTCAAAATCGTTTAATGACGGGTTTATCCTGTAAGGAAAAGATGACTGACCTGAGGCAATTAATCTTATGACCTGTATCAGTTCTTCTTTATCTGCATTTTTTAAAAGGTAACCATTGGCGCCATAAGATTTTGCTTTTTCTACCAGGTGATCTTCACCATAAGTAGAAAGCATGAGAACTTTAATCTTTGGATACTCTTGTTTTATCCTTTTTACTGCATCAAGCCCGTTAAGCAAAGGCATATTTATATCAAGCAGGATCATATCAGGTTGTTTATTTCTTACTGAATCAATAAGCGCCCTGCCATTTTTTACAATTGCAAAAACATTCATATCCGGTTCATCATCGAGTAATTTAGAAAGGCCGTCAGCAAATAGCGGGTGATCATCCGCAATAATGATTGTGGTGGGTGTGTCCATAAGTTATTTTTTAAATGGTATGTATATGATTGTTGTTGTACCAGAATTACCTGAGTCTATAATAATATTCCCTCCAAGATATTCAATTCTTGAACGGATACTTATCAACCCGATACCATCATTTTCCTTAGCCGAAAATCCTTTGCCATTGTCTTCTGCAATTATTTCAAGGTAAGTTTTGTTATACAGTAACTGAATGGTGCTTTCTGTAGCTCCGGAATGTTTAATAATATTATTGGTAATTTCCATAATGATGCGGTATATCATTAGTTCATCATTTTTATTAAACTGCTCCCGGTAATTCAAACAATGAAAATTGAATTTAATATCACCTTCATTGCTCAGTTGATTATAATAATAAGTCAGCAACTCATTGAGTTTTGTTTTTGAAAACTCAGGCGGCATCAGGTTATGAGAAATATTCCTTACATCTGATGAAGCTTCATCAAGCATTTTTACGATTGGGGTATAGATGTTTTTCTCAACAGGTAATTTTTGCACACTTAGTTTGATGGCTGCCAGGTTGCTGCCCAGTTCATCATGTAAATCTTCTGCTATCCGTTTTCTTTCATTTTCCTGTGCAATAATAATTTGTTTTGTCACTTCACCCTGGTGCCTGTTTACCTGCAACAATAAATCAGTTTTTTCTTTGTTGATCAGGTTGAAACGAAAGGCAAAGCCAAATGAAAGAATAAATGTTTCAATGCTCAAACCTAAAGCCAAAGGGTTTAACCAACCAAACTGTATATCGGTAATTTTATAGTAATTGGAATAATATAAAAAGGTACCTATTATTACCGGCACATTGGCAGCAGCGTAGAATGCTGCTAATTTATTTTTTTGCAACATCCTTGAAGTATTGATGATAATAATCAGTAACAGGTTTATAGCATAAAGGATGCGGATGATATTCTGAAAAATTAATTGGAAGATTTTTCTTTCTTGTCCATGAATAAGTGATGGCAAGTAAGGGAACAATGCAAAAACTAAATCCGCAGCAACAAGTATCCTTATTATCCTGTATATAAAAGTATTGTTCTTATCAAGACGGATAAACTGTTCCATTAACAAAAGCCAGAATGCAAACCCAAAGAAAAGAAAGCTTTGTTCTGAGATATTCAGCATAAACCCCGGGATGGCAGAGTTGGAAGAAATTGCGCCTGCATCATTCAATGCAAAAATCCCGATGCAAAAAGCATACAACAGGTAATAAAGATACATCTTGTCGAAGGTGCTTAAGTATATAACGAGGTTGAATAAAATAATAAACAGGAATATACCTTTTATCACTCCCAAAAAATTGTTTTTATAAACATCTCTCTCCCTGAAATATTCAGTATTATAAATATTAGCAGGAATATAATACATGTAGCCATTATTTACACAATGAAAAAGAAGCAACCTGGCATCATCAGCCGGAATATCAATATTGTAAACAATGGAAGTACTTAACAGCCCTTCTTTCAATTGACGGGTATGGTTTATCGAGGATGCCAGAAAATTTATTTGCTGCAAGTCATCAACAATATAACAGCTAACATCATTTGCTCTTGAAATAATAAATTCAGCAACCATATTAATCTTATCGGGGCTAACATTTTGCAACGACAATGCATACCAGATATCAGAAGTCACTAAACCATTATTTATATATTCATTATTTGTATTTTTTACAGGCAGAAATTTATTTGCTGTATAATAGAGATATGCCTGGGAGGCATTGACTGGTTTATTACCAACAACAAAATATTTCAAATGGCCGGAAATTTTATAATCGCCATCGTTCCTTATTTTCAAAGTATCATTACTGCTTCCTCCCCTTACTGAAAAAGATACAAGACAGAATAGTAATGGGAGCAGCAATGTAGATTTCATAAAAAATAAACTTTCCGGAAATAAAATTATAACACCGGCATGTAAATGAAAATACCAAGTAGTTGGTAATATTAATTCATATTACTGTTTTTATCTTGCGTTCGTGAGAAAATATTTATCCATAAATTTATAATATGGGTTTTAAATTTCCTTATTGGTTTCCCTTCATTGTATTTATTGTATGCATCAACCAGGCATGTAATTCTACTCATGCCAATCAACCACCCCTTTCTGAAAAAGATCTCATTAATAAGACTGATACATTCACTTACCAGGTTTACCAGGAGCAAAACCAATATTATGGTTTTGATATATTACTAAATGGCAAAGTTTATATCCACCAGCCAATTATTCCATGCAAAGAAGGTTTGAATGGATTCGTAACAGCAAGCGTTGCTCAATCGGTTGCCGGATTCTTAACAACAAGACTAAAAGACGGCAATTACAGATTTCTTATTAAAGAATACGAAATTGACAGCCTCTTACAATTAAAAGATAATAATCACAAGCAATTACAACCCGGAACAAAAATCATTCGCAAAAATGATACACTTACTCATTCATATACTATAATTAATGAGTTGAATAATGAACCAGGTATTCTTTTACCATTACCTGATGCGCCGGTTAAAAATATGTGGAGGCGTTTAGGAGTTGTTCCTTTCGGGAGCAGAGGTGGCGGACTATGCTTTAGTATCCAACACCAGGTTTTTATTGGTGGTGGTCAATTAAAAGATGAAACTTTAAACGATTTTTGGTGCTACAATACGCTTACCCAGGCATGGACATGCATGGCTTTTCTGCCCGGTGGCAATAGGATTTCATGCATTGCATTTGCAATTGGGAATAAAGGTTATATGGGTCTTGGCTATAATGGTGGTGGAATATCAAAAACTTTTAAGAAAGATTTCTACGAATATAATCCTGAAAAAAATATTTGGACTGCAAGGGCAGAATTTTTAGGTACAGCAAGAGTAGATGCTTCATCTTTTGTTATTGATGATTTGGGTTATGTGGGCACAGGTTATGATGCAGAAGGTTATTGCAGCGACTTTTATCAATACAACCCTTTACAAGATTCATGGAAAAGGGTTGCGGATTTTGCCGAAGGGCCGGTTTCATCTTCTATAGGAATATCAACAGGAACAAAAGGCTTCATAGTTGCAGGTGATAGAATTCCCTATAATAAAAAATTTATTTATGAATACCTTCCCAAATTCAACCGATGGGAAAAAAGAAAAGATTTCCCCGGTCATGCACGGTATTTCTTAGCAGGTTGGGGAATAGATAGTAATTTATTAATTGCAGGTGTGGGTGGCGCCGAAGGAGGAGCATTTAGGTTCAGGGATTTTTTCATGTATAACGTTTCAGATGATAACTGGAGTAGGATAAATGATTACCCTGCATCTAAAGCAGGGAATTCACGGCCCTGTGGCGGCAATGTAAATGGAAAAATATTTTCAGGTACAGGGTTTGACGGGGCTTACAGAAACGATTGGAATGTTTATGAATATTTTTATCCGGTTCGAACAGACACAGGGTTGTATGATGAAGGAGTTTGTTATCCACTGACATATAATAATACCTGGCAGTTATTCGAGGAATGCAGTGATGAATGCTATGCAGGTGCAGCAACAAAATCTGCAGGTAACATCGGCAACATTTGTTACAAAAGCTATCTCACTAAAAATATAGAGCGCCTGACACTGAATGATAGTAAAGGCATAGAAAAAAAATTTATCATACTACCAAGAAGATTTTATCTGTCATCAGAGAAAGATGCAAAAGACTCTGTTGGCCTGCGTTTATTTTATACAAAAGATGAAATAAAAAATTTTGCAGCTTCATTTGAAAAAGAAACAGGTAAAACATTTAATGTATCCATGCTCAGGATTTTGCAAAACAAAAATGGTGACAACCTGCAATTGAAAAATACCAATGCCAATGCTTCCAATTATTCAATTATTACAACCCTGATGTATGGATATGGCTATAACCAGCAAATCTATGTTGCATCTATTAACCTGCCCCGTCTAAATGGTGATTTTTATCTGGCGCTTGAATTAAACTGAATAAATAACGCTTAAATCCTTTTTGAGAAAAAATACAAACTACTTGGTATTTTCTATGCCTGTTGGCATTGGTTAATTTGTTATTTGATTTATTGATTTTGTTTAAGCCTTAATGAAAAATACAATAATGCTTTGAATGATCACATATAAAGACATATTATTATTTAGGCACTTTCTACATAAGCTATAAACATGAACTGAAATATTTCAAAAACCATAATTAATTTAAACATCACCATTATGAAAACAACAATTTTACTCCTCGCTGTTGTATTTTTTTCCTTGAATGTTAATAGTCAGACATGGCAATGGACACACCCTGAAAAAAATTCAAATCCACCTAATAATCAATATGCACATGACATAGAAACAGATGCATCCGGTAATGCGTATGTGTTAGGTGAATTTTATGATTCACTTTTTTTAAGTAATAAATATATTACGGGTACAGCAGGTAAAAGCGGCAGCTACCTGGCGAAATATGATAGTACAGGAAAACTGCTATGGAATAAATTGATTGTGCCGGATGGCAATTATGGCGATAAGCCTATCCTGGCTACAGACCTTACTATAACTGCAAATGGTATTTATATAATTGGTAAATACCTTGAAAGTTATTGGGACGGCTATGATTGCGACGAAGGTGGTTCCGGTGGCAAAGATTATACTTACAAAATAGGAAGCTATTCCTTTGTCTCCGCAAAAAATGATATAGGTTTTTTTGTTGCTAAATTAAACTTTAATGGTGGGGTTGTATGGAACAAAACTGCTACTCGTCCATATTGTTATAGTTTTGAGGGCAACACTTATTATAACAATTATTCATCAGTTAGTTATTATCCTTTATTAACAAGCGACAAAAATAATAATATAGTATGCGAATTTTTGAATGGTGGCAATTATGCAAATTCTATAAGTATTTCAGGTTATACAGTTCCGGTACCTAAACCAACAAATAATTTGGCATTTATTGTCTTTAAGATGAATCCCAGTGGCTCTGTCTTATGGTCAAATTATGCTGGATATTCTGAGAATAATGTTGGACCTATCCAGGATTGCAACAGCATTATTACAGATAACAACGGGAATATTTTCATGTATGGTCTTGCAAACAATAATGTTCAATTTGGAAATATTTACTATGAAGCGCATTACCAGGGATATTCCACATTTATTGCCAAAATTTCTTCTGCAGGAGTATGGCAATTTGCAAAAGAATTGTGCATTGACAGCCAGAATACTTTAGCAGCCGGTAACCCGGATTTTATGGCAACTGATAATAACAACAATGTATATGCATTGGTTAATCATCAAAACACTTATACCCATGCAGGTTATACGGTAATTATGGGTGATACATTATTAACTAATCAAACATCTTATTTCCTTGTCAAATTAAATAATACAGGCAATCTTATCTGGCACAAAGGTTTTGGAACTACTCCTGATGAAGGCGCTTCCGAAAGTATTCATTACGCCAACAATTCACTTTATATATCAGGCAGCATAAGACATGCTAACTATATGGGTCCCTGGTATTTTTCAGATTTAACCGTGATTCCTACATATCCTTCCTCTGCAAGCTCTGATGAATATTTTGTTTCCAAAGCTGATACAAGCGGCAGTTTTAAATGGTTTACCAGTTTTGCAAGCCCATACAATTATATGAGTGGCTTTGCAGTAAAAACATTTAATGATAATGTTTATACTGCCGGTATATACCGTAGTTATATTTCATCGCTTGGCAATCTGAATGGTACTTATTCAACAGATTATTATCTAACGGACAACATCTTTTTCGGCAAACTAAAAGACCAATACATACATGTAGGTGCAATAAACCCAACACAATTAATTCCCGGTTGCACCATTTCTATTCCATTTACTTCTTATGGTTTAAACTTTTCTGCAAAAAATAAATTCTATGCAGAGTTAAGTAATGTCAACGGAGACTTTAGTTCAGTAACTGTGATTGGAGATACCACTTCATCAGGCAGCGGAATAATCAATGCAACCATCCCTGCAACGCTTTCCTATGGCAGCGGTTACCGCATCCGTATCCGCTCATCCGACACTTTAAAAACAGGTTATAATTATTTTGCTTATGCAGATACAGGTTATGCTTTAACATTAACCTGTCCTCCGCCATCATCCGGTTTTGCATCAACAAATATTACTGCAAACTCCGCAACAGTAAGCTGGACAAAAGTTTCCTGCGCATCTGGTTATCGTGTGAAATACCGGGTGAAAGGCACTACTGCATGGATAACTGCTGGCACCTTAACCAACAACAATACAACTTCATTAAATATTACAGGTTTAACACCCAATACTACATATCAATGGCGGGTTGCAACCAGGTGTAAGAACAACGGTGTAATAAGTTTCTCAACTTTTGCTTCAGTCAAACAATTTACAACTGCTTCTGCTTTTGCAGCATCTGGTTTTGATGAAGTTCATGTTGAAGGAAATTCAATTATTACTGTACAGCCTAATCCCACTTCATCAGATGCATTATTAAAAATTAATGGCGCTGTTAAAGATGCCAGCATTGTTATCACAGATTTTGTGGGTAAGACTGTTTGGAAAGCAATCAATATAAACAGCAATATTATTACGCTGCCTGCAGCGCATTTTTCTGCAGGGGTGTATATGGTGAAAATTACAAATGGTGATGAAACAAAAATTATAAAACTCGTAAAACAATAAGTGCATCAAAATGCCTTATTGAAAAATTTGGATACATAAAATCTTACTTGCCATTTATTATCATTGATATAAAACCAAAGCATAAAAAATACAAACTACTTGGTATTTTTTATGCTTCTGTCAAGGTATATTTTTGATAAACAAAGATTCGATACTCTATACATAACAGAACATTTTAGATGTCAGTTACCAGGCAATGCTGTTGATATTTTTCAGGAATATGTACAAAATAAAAAACCGGGAAAAATTGCCTGCATTGTGAGAGTAGCGCCATAAAATGCGATAAGAATAAATTGTGTTTTGCAAGGCGAACTGGGTATTTTATAAATGATTATACCATTAAGGCTTTTGATTAAAAGAAAAATTTATTATGGGAAAAAACACATAACTGCTTGGTGTTTTTCCCATTGAACAAACTTAATGATAGATTCATCTTTAACTAACTTCTTTTAATATTTTTTGATTATGAAAACTACACTATTACTGCTTGCTCTTGTTATTATTTGCAAGGTTACCCATGCACAAACACCTGCCCGGTTTAATATCCAGGGGGCTGCCAAAAATGATGATGAAACGGCCGTTGCTAACCAAAATTTAAAACCCCGTTTTACCCTGCATGACGCTGCTGCATCCGGTACAATATTTTATAAAGAAACCAGGAATACAACTACAGATGATAATGGTTTATTTTCTGTTGTGATTGGTGGTAATGGTGCATCAAAACACAACACTATTTTAACTGATTAATTTTTCCCTATCTATCGTGTTTCATTTTAAAAATAACCATTATGAAAACAAAAATTTTACTCTTCGCATTTGCATTGTGCAGCCTTTTGTCTAATGCACAAAATCCATTGTTGTTGAAGCAGGCAACCAATGGAGGTACCGTTAAAGTAAGCCAGGTAATCAGTACTGCCACAGGGCCCACATTTTATAACTCCGTGGACTATTCAAACCGTTTTTCAAGCGATTGGGGTTTATGGAAAACAGACGGGACTGTTGCAGGCACTCAAAAAATTTCGCTTACCAATGTGCACTTTACCACAACAGAAGCTACCATGCTTACACCATTTGGAAATGATAAGATACTTTTTGCAGGTGATAATTATTATGGTTATGGTGAAGTGTGGGTAACCGATGGCACACAGGAAGGAACCATTGGTTTGCAGAATGTAATTACCGGCAGTGACATCGCACCCGTTCAGGCAATTGGCGCGGTTGGCAACCTTGCAGTGTATGCGGCTGTTTCAAATGATGGTGTTTTAAGGTTGCATGCCACTCATGCAACTGCTTATGCAGACACACCGGTTATTTATAATTTTCCTTCAAACATCAGCAGCGTTGCCTATTTCAAAACAATAAACAACATATTGTATTTTGAAGCAAACAATACATCAACATTGCATAATGAAATCTGGAGAACAGATGGCACTACTGCCGGCACATACCTGTTAAAAGACCTGGGTCTTGATTATGGATTTGCCAGCGATTTTATAGCCTTTAATAACAATATTTATTTCATCACTATCTCTTCCACTTATGGCGATTATATCTGGAAAAGTGATGGCACTGCATCGGGCACTAATAAATTAAAACAAATTTCAACAGTTTTCAATTTTGATAATTATTCAACTGCTTATGCAGCCACTTCCACCGCATTATTTTTTACTGCAAACGATGGCGTAAATGGTAAAGAAACATGGGTTACGGATGGTTCTGCATCCGGCACAAAAATGCTGCAGGATTTATTTGCAGGCAGTGGTGGTTCAAGTCCCTCATCATTAGTAGTGTTGAATAATGTACTGTATTTATCCGCCAACAATGGAATTACAGGACAGGAATTATATAAATATGATGCAGGGAGCGGAAACAACATTGAACTGGTTAAAGATATTTTCCCGGGCAGCACTGGCAGCAACCCTTCATCATTGGCAATTAATAATAACTCTGTTGTATTTAGTGCTACATCAAATACCAATGACGGTGCAGAACTCTGGGTGAGTGGTGGCGATGCTGGTAATACTTTGGAAATTGACAACATCACAAAGCCTGCAACAGTTTCTTCATCACCTCAATTGATAACAAGCGGTAACAAAAATTTCTTTGTTGCTATGTTTGATATAGACAAAGATGGCTTAACAAAAGAGCAATGTGTTTTTGCTTATACGCCACCCACTAAAATATGGACGGGCAATGTTAGCAGCGACCCATCTGTTGATGGCAACTGGTTCCCTACTGGTGTGCCTTCTAATTCTGACAATATTATCATACCACCTTATACTACCAACAATCTTACACATCCAAATTTATTTATAAACGATTTTTTCAATAATGGCGGAACAGTTGATGTTAACGGAGGATTAAGCTTTTTGAATGGTGATTTCTATAATGAAGGAACTATCAACAACCCACCCATTGGCGATTATTATAATGGCGTATTTGCAATAGTTTCATCTGAACTTAAGACACATTTGGTCGGGAGCCCCGGCACTTTTAATGGCCAGCTTACATTATCGTCATCCTCAAATGTAAAGTTAACGGCAGACTCTTATTTCTGGGCTATACGGTCGGAGGGTGCTAATAAAATTTATACCGGCGATTATTCCCTTAAAGTGGATACTTTCAATTTGTATCCTGTAAAAATTGTAGCAGATGGTATTGGCGGGGTTACCCGTTGGGTTGGCGCTTCTCCCGTACTGTTTGATATTGGCAATAATGATTCATTGTTTACTCCGGTTACCATCACTAACACCGGCACACAGGATTATTTTACTGTACGTGTGAAAAACGGGGTTTATTCACAGGGTACATCAGGCGATTCAGCAACGCAGGAAGTTGTCAATAAAACATGGGATATAGAGGAACAAACCCTGGGTGGTTCTGATGCAACCATCACTTTTCAATGGAATGCAGCAGATGAGCTAACCGGTTTCAACAGGAATACTGTTTATCCTGCGCATTATACAAATGGAGCATGGGATTATGGTAATGTTTCTGTTGCTTCCGGCAATAATCCATACTCTGTAACAAGGTCGGGTATAACTTCTTTTTCACCATTTGCCGTTGTATCTTCTGCAACAGTTTTACCGGTACATTTTGTAAGTGTGCAGGCGGCGCTTGCAAATAAAGATGCAGTGATAACATGGAAAGTTTCCAATGAAAACAATGTATCATATTATAACGTTCAGCGTAGTGCCGATGGCAGGGTGTTTACAACAATCGGAAGTAAAACCAAACTCAGCAACATTGCCACATTGCACAGTTACAGTTATACAGATATAAATGTTTCTGATGTCATGCGTGGCAATAAAGTTTTTTACCGCCTGCAGGAAGTAGATGCTGATGGCATGCAGGTAAATTCACAGGTAGTATCTATCAACCTTTCAGCAACACAAACACCGCTGAGTATATGGCCTATACCATCAAAAGATATTTTACATCTTTCATTCAAAGACTATAATGATGCCGGCAGGATAATTATTTATAATGCAACAGGCAGGCAAATCCTGCAGCAGGATTTTCTTTCAGGAAATAAGATTGATATCAACATTAACAGCATACCAAAAGGTTCCTATTTTATAAAGGCATTTTTAAAGAATGAAACTGTATCAGGCAGGTTTGTAAAAGAATAATTTTTATGGCCCGGCTGCATTGAAATGCGCCGGGCTATGTTATATACTTGTTTAGTGTTTACCATTAATCAGCTTATAGGTTAATAAAATCAACAACTCTTTTTCAATATAAAAACGACCATTATGAAAACAAAACTAACTCGCTTATTCAGCATTGAAACCATTATTTCAAAACTGTGGGAACGAAAAACAAAAACAGGTTTGACTTACTTATTGGAAAAATATTTTTTGGAGAAAAATAAAATTTCAATACCACTTTACCTGTATTTCAATTTCAGATATCCATTACTAACATCAAATTTAAAAAAAGCAAATCCTGCTTTGTGCAGGCAGCAGGTTTCACCTAAAGAGCATTATTAAGATAACACAACTACAGGGTTGATTATTCACGAACCAAAATGAAGATTATGAGATTTTTATTTATTGCTTTTTTATTGCTCCTCTTTTGTAATTGTGTGCAATCGCAGCAAATTACTTCTACAGCGAAAGAAGCGAAACTTAGCTACAGAATTATTCATTCTGATTATAATACCTGGGGTTATGACATATATAATGGCACCAGGCTTTTTATACACCAACCCACTATACCTGCAATACCCGGTAATAAAGGATTCCTTACTAAGCAAGCTGCAGAAAAAGTAGCGAAAAGAATTATTGAGAAGTTACACAAAAGTGAAAGCCCCCCAACTATAACGATTGATGAAATGAAAAAAATGGGTGTTATCAAAAAATGAATATTTCTATAAAATTTTAAAGCATAAAAAAAATGTTATGAACAAGATTTTACAATTAATTATTTCAATCCTTTTTATTTTTAAAGGATTTACACAGACTCCCAATAGCTGGACACAAAAAGCAGATTTCAATGCCGATGCGGTAGGCTGGGAACGAGCTTATGCAGTAGGCTTTAGCATAAACGGAAAAGGGTACATTGGAACAGGCTCCGGATATTTAAATGATTTTTGGGAATTCGATCCTATTACTAATGTTTGGACTCAAAAAGCAAATGTTGGTGGTATGGGACGTCGAGATGCTGTTGGCTTTAGCATTAACGGAAAGGGATACATTGGAACAGGCTTTGGATATAATGGCAGTTTTTCTTTCCTAAATGATTTTTGGGAGTATGATCCAGTAGCTAATATCTGGACTCAAAAGGCAAACTTTGGAGGTGCAGCACGATCAGGTGCAGTTGGACTTAGCATTAATGGAAAAGGTTATATAGGAACAGGATATAATGGCAGTTATTTTAAAGATTTTTGGGAATATGATCCAACAACAAATCTTTGGGTTCAAAAAGCAAATTTCCCTGGTACCGCACGAAATCAAGCTGTTGGTTTTAGTATTAACGGGAAAGGCTACCTCGGAACTGGTGGAGATAATTCTTTCAATTACTCAGATTTTTGGCAATATGATCCCGATGCCAATTTGTGGATTCAGAAAGCAAACTGCTCCCCCTATTCTCGTGCAGCCGCAATTGGATTTAGCACAATTAGTAAAGGATATATTGGGACTGGTTATGTAGTGGGCTTAGGCTCAAGGAAAGATTTTTGGGAATACGATCCAATTACAAATTTATGGGCTCAAAAAGCGGATTTCGGTGGCACTGCAAGAGTTGGAGCTGTTGGTTTTAGCACAAACGGGAAAGGATATATTGGCACTGGTAGTTCCAAAGATTTTTGGGAATACACTCCTGCTTCAGACAATACAATTACATTAAGCAATGCAATCCAGACTACGTTTTGTCAAACAGATGGTTTCGGATTAGCATACACAGCAACAGGCCAATATAATTCAAATAATATTTTTACAGCAGAACTTAGTGATGCAAATGGTAATTTCACAAATCCAATCAATATCGGAACAAATGCATCCACAACATCTGGAGTAATACAATGCAATTTTAATTATCCTCCTCCTGGAATACATTATCGCATTCGAATAGTTGCCTCTGACCCTTCAACTATCGGTAGTGATAATGGAACTGACTTAGAAATAAAACAAAACCATACCTATTATCGTGATGCAGATGGTGATGGGTTTGGGAATCCTAATCAATCTATTGAAAACTGTCTTCAAGTTCAAGGCTATGTAGTTGATAACACAGATTGCGATGATAACAACACTAATATACACCAATCATTTCTGTTCTATCCTGATACTGATGGTGATGGATATGGTTCAGGAACTGCTGTAATGGTTTGCGCAGTGGATGCCAATACGCCACCAGCAGGTTACAGTACCAATAAAAGTGATATATGTCCGAATGTTTATAATCCCGACCAGGCAGATATAGATGCAGATGGAATAGGCGATGCTTGCGACGCCTGTGTAGATCCTGATCTCGACGGAGTTTGCAATACAACAGATAATTGCAGTACAGTATCAAACCCCGATCAAAAAGATACAGACGGCGATGGTGTAGGCGATGCTTGTGATGCAGATGATGATAACGATGGTGTAAATGATGAGCTCGATTGTGCTCCACTTGATAATACCAAATGGCAATCTGCTACTGCATACATTGATATAGATGGTGACGGTTATGATGCAGGTTCCGAAACAATATGCTACGGAGCATCTTTACCTGAAGGCTATTCACTTAACACAAATGGCACAGACTGCAACGATGCAGATGGAACTGTTCATTCACCACAAACCTATTATGCAGATAATGATGGCGATGGTTTCGGTGATGCGAATAATTCAACATCGGTTTGTTCTTCTACTCCACCAACAGGTTATGTAACTGATAATACAGATTGTGATGATACAAAACTCCTATACACTGACGATGATGGTGATGGATACGGTACCGGCTCACCGGTGGCATGTGGCGTGGATAATAATACGGATTGCAGCGATGCAGACGCTTTGGTACATACAGCACAAACCTACTATGCAGATAATGATGGTGATGGTTTTGGTGATGCCAATAATTCAACATCAGTTTGTTCATCAGTTCCACCAACTGGCTATGTAGTTGATAACACAGATTGTGATGATACAAAACTGTTGTATGCGGATAATGATGGAGATGGTTTTGGCGCCGGTTTGCCTGTTGCCTGTGGTGTAGCTAATAATACAGATTGCAACGATGCGGATGCAAGTCTTCACACCGGTATCACATACTATCGTGATGCGGACGGTGATGGCTTCGGTGATCCGAATAATTCAACATCGGTTTGTTCTTCTACTCCACCAACAGGTTATGTAGTTGATAATACAGATTGTGATGATACAAAACTCTTGTATGCAGATAACGATGGCGATGGTTACGGCGCAGGTTCACCGGTGGCTTGCGGTGTTGCAGATAATTCTGATTGTAATGATAATGATGCATCTGTTCATTCACCTCAAACTTATTATGCAGATAATGATGGCGATGGTTTCGGTGATGCGAATAATTCTATCAGCGTTTGTTCATCTACTCCTCCATCCGGTTATGTAAGCAACAGTAGTGATTGTGATGATACAAAACTGTTGTATGCAGATAATGATGGTGATGGTTATGGCGCCGGTTCACCGGTGGCATGTGGCGTGGCAGATAATTCTGATTGTAATGATAATGATGCAAACGTTCATTCACCACAAACTTATTATGCAGATAATGATGGCGATGGTTTTGGAGATCCCAACAATAGCATCAGCGAGTGTTTATCTTCAGCACCTATTGGTTATGTAACAAACAATTTAGATTGTGATGATACAAAACTCTTGTACGCAGATAATGATGGCGATGGTTATGGTGCCGGTTCACCTGTGGCTTGTGGTGTTGATAATAATACTGATTGCAATGATAATGATGCAAGTGTTCATTCTCCGCAGACTTATTATGCAGATAATGATGGTGATGGTTTTGGTGATGCGAATAATTCTATCAGCGTTTGTTCATCTACTCCTCCATCCGGTTATGTAAGCAACAGTAGTGATTGTGATGATACAAAACTGTTGTATGCAGATAATGATGGTGATGGTTATGGCGCCGGTTCACCGGTGGCATGTGGCGTGGCAGATAATTCTGATTGTAATGATAATGATGCATCTGTTCATTCACCTCAGACTTATTATGCAGATAATGATGGTGATGGCTTTGGTGATGCGAATAATTCAACATCGGTTTGTTCATCTACTCCACCAACTGGCTATGTAGTTGATAATACAGATTGCGATGATACCAAACTGTTGTATGCGGATAATGATGGAGATGGTTTTGGCGCAGGTTCACCGGTGGCTTGTGGTGTTGATAATAATTCTGATTGCAATGATAATGATGCAAGTGTTCATTCACCACAAACCTATTATGCAGATAATGACGGTGATGGATTTGGTGATGCGAATAATTCAACATCGGTTTGTTCATCTACTCCACCAACTGGCTATGTAGTTGATAATACAGATTGCGATGATACCAAACTGTTGTATGCGGATAATGATGGAGATGGTTTTGGCGCAGGTTCACCGGTGGCTTGTGGTGTTGATAATAATTCTGATTGCAATGATAATGATGCAAGTGTTCATTCACCACAAACCTATTATGCAGATAATGACGGTGATGGATTTGGTGATGCGAATAATTCAACTTCGGTTTGTTCATCTAATCCACCAACAGGTTATGTAGTTGACAACACAGATTGTGATGATACAAAACTCTTGTATGCAGATAATGATGGTGATGGTTATGGCGCCGGTTCACCGGTGGCATGTGGCGTGGCAGATAATTCTGATTGTAATGATAATGATGCAAACGTTCATTCACCACAAACTTATTATGCAGATAATGATGGCGATGGTTTTGGAGATCCCAACAATAGCATCAGCGAGTGTTTATCTTCAGCACCTATTGGTTATGTAACAAACAATTTAGATTGTGATGATACAAAACTCTTGTACGCAGATAATGATGGCGATGGTTATGGTGCCGGTTCACCTGTGGCTTGTGGTGTTGATAATAATACTGATTGCAATGATAATGATGCAAGTGTTCATTCTCCGCAGACTTATTATGCAGATAATGATGGTGATGGTTTTGGTGATGCGAATAATT